>CANLBM010000001.1 GCA_947488845.1 uncultured Sphingomonadaceae bacterium
TGCTGGCGCCAGCATTACAACACACTCCGCCCGCACAGCTCGCTGGGCTACAAGCCGCCAGCTCCAGAAACTATCTTGCCTCGCCCTGCTGGTCTGCCCTACGCTACGCTCCGGGCCGCCCAGCAGGGCGACCTTAACCGCCGGAACTCTAACTTAGCCGGTGGACCACCCTAATGGGGCAGGCCACCAATATGGATTTGCCCCGGCGGATTGCTCGTTCGAGTTTTCCTCCACGGTCGCATTTCGCTTCCACGACAATGGCTCTCTCGTTCAAAAAGAACATCCGCTTTCGATCGAGTGAGACCATAACCAATGGCCGGCGCTTATCGAGCTGCGCTGGCTCGACTTCCAAAACTTCAGCGCCGCCAATGGAACGCAGGATCAGCGCATAGCCGGATGGTTTTTCACAGCTGTTATCGGCCCAGACGCTGACTATCATGTCATGCCTGTTATCGATGGCAGCATCTGCAGCGGCGTTGAACACTGCCTCGGATGGAAAGATGATAGCTCCAAAGGTTATGGCGCAGGTTCCAGTCCGCTCTGCCTGCAAACCCAACTCAGAGCGCAAGGCATGCGTCATCGCCTTGCGCGGACAGCCCGCGCCAGTTGTATTCTTCTTCATTCTTTATTCCTTTTCTTAGTGACGTCCTTTCTGGACGGAGCTTTTCCATTCACTTCGGAAGCTCAAATTCACCTTCAATTTCATTGTTCTCCGGGCAGCGCTTCAGCTGCCCGTTTCTTAATCTTCAGGATTCAGCGGTATCGCTCCAGCCATGTGATTGGCTCGATATGCGGCATGCCCGAAAACGGCTTTAAAGCCCGGGCATACCAAGCCTCTTCTGCCTCGCGCTGATCATGCGGAACCTCTGTCCACCAGACCTTGCCATTCCAGCGCCAGCCTCGATCTTTTATGATCTGGCGATAATCATATGGCAGTCCGCGCGCTTCAAACAGCCATGTGTCGCGGCGGGCGTTGTCAATTGCTTCGCCCAAGGCAGTTTTGCCAGACGGCGTGACAAAGGTCAGCAAATTGGTGAGACTGATCACGTCATCCATTGCGCGGTGCTTGACCGGATTAAACATCCCTGCCTGCATCAACAGATGATCGGCCTTGGCCCCATCAAAACCCCAGCCAGCCCAATCGCAATCGCGCATGGAGCAGATCCATGGTTTTGCATCAAGCTCAGGAAGCAGCGCCTCGACAAAGCGCCGATCATGAAAGCTATTGTGGGCGCAGATCGCATCCATCTCATTAAGGCGCTTGGCAATATGAGCGGTATTGATGCTTCGGCCCGCCAACATTTCGTCAGTCAATCCGGTGAGCTGGACGATCTTTGGCGACAAAGGGACTCCGGGATCTTGCAATGACTTGCCGGCGCTTTTGATCCTGACAATTTGTCCCACGGCATCGACGATGACAAACGCCACAGCAATTTCGATCACGACATCTCGTTGGGGATCAAGACCAGTCGATTCAGTATCAAGGATCGCAACGCGCATCAGCGGTTCGACTGGATCTGCAACTTCTGGCCAATCCGCGAATGGCGTGACACGATGCAAAACTCGAACTTTATCGTCTTCGGTTCCAGGCGGGTGACCCGTCGGTGAATGTCCAGTGGTGGTCTTTATATTCATGATATACCTCTTGGTAGGAGGCTGGCCGACGGAAACATTTTCCATTCAAATTCCAACCTCAAAATCGAGGCTTCAGCCGGATGCTATTCTACTTTTGACGCGGAAGATAGATCTGCCGCTTTTCCCAATGCGGATTCATGCTCAGGCAATCGGGAAAGCGGTTTATCGACCAGCGATGCAACAATAGAGGTGGCGGTCAGTCCTCCACCATTTTCGCCGATAACGATCTCAAATTTGTACACTTTCGCTCGGCCAACATAGAATTATGGCTTTGGGGTCACGCTGGTTTGACGCGCTGTGGTATAGCGATTAGCAATCACCACACACCAAACTTCTGATCGGCTGAGAATATGTGCAACCACTATCAAAACCATCCGGAAGCTATTCCCACTTGGAAAGAATATATTGGCGCGGCTGATGATACCCCGTTCTCTGAAATCAAGATTGATGTCTGGCCGAAATATCAAGGCATAATTGCCCGCGTTGATGACGGTCAGAAGAAACTGGACACCATGCAATGGGGCGTTCCGCTGACCATGAAAGGGAAGCGCCCGGGCACGACAATTACAAAGCGAATAACCAACGTCCGCAATCTCTCCAGCTCGTTCTGGCGCTCGATGCTGACAAAGCCTGAAAATCGCTGTCTTGTGCCGTTCACCCAATTTGCGGAGCCCAAACCCAATGCGGGGAAGGAAGAATGCTGGTTCAAGGTCGATGAAGCGTCTGTCTCAGCTTTTGCCGGGATCTGGCGACCTTCCAATGAAGGCAATGTTTTTGCGTTTCTGACCTGCGAACCTAATCCGCTTATCAAGCCAATCCATCCAAAAGCCATGCCGGTGATTTTGCATCCTGAGAACTATGACGATTGGCTGTCAGGTGAGGATGCGGATAAATATGCGGTGCCGTTTCCATCACAATTGATGTCTATGGCAAGCTGATGATCGACTATTATGATCCAGCGTATGAGCAGCGGATGCTAGCTGAAGGCCAAAATTAATCAGTCCATCGGTCAAGCGTGATCATTGGTGTTCCTTTGTCAGACGATACCAAAAAATTGCATCGGCCGTCACAATCATAAATTCGGCAGGGCGGATGTTGGCCAATTAATGAGTAGTCCGGGCCTTTGACCATGATGAGAGCCACAAGATCGACTTTGAATGTCGTTTGGCATTTCGTGCACCAAGCTTTGATCTGGATTCCATTGAGGCGCATATTTCCCGCTGTTGAAAAGGCCTTCGGGAGAATCGGTTTGTTCTTAATGGAACCCATCGCTCCTTGAGAACAGAAAGCGAACAGATATAAAAGCTGTTTCAGGAAAATAAATGAAAAACTATTGCGACTGTCAATCCGATCTCTACCCTGAGAACTGTCTCCTCGGGTAGCCGCTGCATGAAATCGCATAGGAGATGGCACTTGCTCGCGGAGAAGACAGCAACTTAGGACACCGCGTAATCGTCCATTTCAGGTAACTGAACCACTTTGTTTCAGAGGTCGATGTAAGTTCGCCTCAGCGGATTGAGTTTCTCAATAATTCGCTTCGCACGGTTCGCGTTTGGCTTAATATGCAAGCCATACAATTTCGCTGGGGCACCTGGCGAAAGGTCCGCGCGCCTGATGTATTGACGTCCGTCATTTTTGATCTTGCTCATCATGATTTGCCCAAGAATTTCGAAACCTCAGATTCTGTTACCTTTTTGCACATTGCCGTTACGCGCTGGGCCTTGCCCGCGCCCTTCTGCTTAGAACATTTAGCATCCCCATCGGGACTAACCTCAAGAACGACCTTCGTTCCGCCTTCGTTCTTTTCCCATGTGCGCGTTCCGCCAACCGTTGTCAATTGCCAGTCGAGCGTGGTGCCGTCGACGAGGGCCAAGGCATTCGCCGCCTCAATCGCGCTTTGATAGCGATCCGTCGGATCGACTCCGAGGCATTTCTTTACGACCGATCGCAAGCGCGCCGGCGCATGCGGCGGGAATTTTTTCCTGTCCGGGAAACGACCAGCTAACACATCCACGCGAAACGCATTAGCATCCGGATATGCATCAAATTGGCGGTCGAACTCGGCGTTGCCGACAGTCATTCGATAGAGTGTCAAACCCATCTGATAGATGTCCCAGCGAAGATCAAATGCTGGCTGCCCCTGCAAAGCCTCCGGCGGGATCATCTTCGAATATGCCTGCCCGGGACGCGCCACCCCCCCCACCATCTGCATTGCCAACCCGAAGTCCGAAAGAAGCGCGTCACCCCTTTCCGAAAGCAATATGTTGTCCGGCTTCACGTCAAAGTGGATCAAGCCCTTCGAGTGAATGTTATGGAGCGCGCTGAGCGTCTGACAGGCAAGCGTCACGATGCGTCTAACAGTCAGATGCGAACCACCCGAGATGAGCGGCTTCACCGATCCATTCGTATAATACGGCATCGCAATGAATATGCTGTCCGCATTCTGACAAGCGTAGTGAAGCTGAACCACGTTGGGGTGAGCGCTCGCATACAACGCTTTCGATTCGGAGAAGTATGCAGCCGGGGACACCAGATCAGCCTTAGCGATCTCCTTTATGACGATGTCGGCATCGAGTTGGTGATCGCGCGCGGTGAACGTCTTAGAGTTCTGACCATCTTGACCGATCTCGGCGATCTTGGTGAACTCGACCTCGCCCCTGTCGATCGGATTAAACATGTGCCGCTCCCATCGCACAAAGTATCGCCTCCCGCTGAAGCGCGCCCTGCTCAGCCCAGCCTTCGATTCCAGAATCCTTTTCGCCAGAAATCATAGCCTTGAAGTTTTTTCGATCCATTTCAAGCCGTCGCGAGATCGACGATATCTGACCCACGTAAAACGAGCTCACGGTGCTACTAGCGAAGGCTTCCTGCACCACACCCTCGATTTGAACGCGTTGGATGTTAAGGCCCCGCGCGCTCGGCTCTGTAACACGAACCCCGGCATGTTTCACTTTATACTCGCGAAGGACGTCCAGCAGATTGCTGCGAACATATTTCAACCCTTCCGGCACGCCGAACGCCGCTGGGATTTTAATCTCCTCGACATTGACCGTGATCCTCTTTTCGCTGTCATATATTGCGAATACAACGCCTAACGGTTGCGCGCGAATCCCTATCGTGATCATTTGTTTGTAAGCTCCTAAGCATCCCTGATAACCTACATTCATGAAACACACCATGATTGCACTTCATTTCGAAACAGTAGCCAGCATCTTTACAAGGACGCGGACGATTCAATTATACCAACAAATTCTCGTGCGCTCCGATACCCCAAGCTATCTTGAACTTCGGTGACAGGGTGTTGCGCTTTGACTGAGCCAAGTTGTGCTTAGCCAAAAAATTTCACCGTCTCAGATGATTTTGCGAGGTTTGCTTTATTAGCATACAGTCTGAATGCTGACATGCGGTTTACGGCCCAGCCGCTTCCATCTGAATCCGATCTGTAGAATGACCGTTACGCCAGCCATGCAAAGCCCGTTCTTCAAAAGAAAAGATCACGAAAAATGAAATTGCCCAATGTCAAAAGGACCAAAAATCGGGCGCATCAAACAGGCTTTTTTTATAAGCCCACCCCCAGCCCTTGCTGTCTTTGCAGATTAAAAAGATAATTGGATTGAGTCTGAATTTCCGAGCCTAGCGCAAGACCTTCCGCTTTCATCTCACTCTGAATCGACTTCGCTTCACTATCCTGCATTATTTTCTGCGCTAATGATCTGAGGCTAGGCATCTCCTTTAAATGACTAAGTTTCGCAGGATCCCCGTCTGACCGTGAAGCATTTTGCTTTCGGATCAACACCATTGAGTCGTATTTGGTTAGCCACTCGTCGATCAAGGGATTAACGCCACGGAATTGCGACATTGGATCGCTTACGTTCCGTGAACCTGCGCGTTGTTCTGCGGGAACATCTCTCGGCGCGCTGATTGTATCGGTATCGATACCACTAGGTAGTTTCTGCCGGGGTTCTTGCGTAGATGCTACGGGCTGGGTTGGGGGGGCTTTAGGTTCCTTCGATTGTTGCAGCTTCTCGCTTGTATCAGAAGCGTCGTTTGTAGCCGGATTGGTAACGACCTCAGCATGCACAGCAGTTGCCGCATCGGCGTCACGGTTGGGCAACGAGCGCTCCTTTTGTTCCGTAGTTTGCTCTGCGACGACAACCGCCGGCCGAGCGGAATCCTTAGAATCCTTCACCGACCTGCTTTGGCGAGTCTCCGCCTTAGCCTTCGCGGCCGCTATATATTTCTGCATTCCGGGGTCCGTTATCACAATCCCCTCTTCATGCGCGATTTCGGCACACAAGATTTTGAACTTCTTGTTCCCTGCAACGAGGCCAATTTTTCCCCATTTCGCATTGGCGACCAGCAACGCAGCGCGCGCATTCACCTCTTGCGTTGGCTCCGTCAGCAAAATTGCACTGCCTATATCGCGGAACGCCAATTGGCCGCTTGAGTCATAATGGAGATATTCACGGCCTTTCGGAACGATATGAAATTGTTCACATTTGGCCTTCGCCGTCTTTCTGCGAGCGCTTTCGTCGCTCAAGATATTAGGAAAATCAAACGTCGCGACGTCAAACTCCTGAACTTCTTTGTCGGCGGCCCATTGGTCATAATGGGGAAACACTGCAAGTCTCGCTGCCCTTTTATGAGCGGCCGCATATTCGTAATTCACAGCCTCAATTATTCTTTTGGTTTCCCTTTTCCGAACGGTGTCACCGATCTTTTTAATATCTGCGGCATCGGCCCAGTTCGCCTCGAATTGTTCTAAGCTTTCCAGCAAATCCTGCGCCCTAATACAGGTTATGGTCTGCGCCTTTTGCTTTCTCACTCTGTCCTGAATTTCGGCGATTACACCTTCATGAAGCTTTCTGGCCAAATCATATTGGTTTTGCTGTTCTCTTGCAGGAAGAGGAACAGCAACTGGTTTCGCTATTTTTGTCTGGCTGCGCGGACCAACATAAGGCCCAAAAGCGGCAGGGTCGCTCAGAGCGGTTCGAGAAAAATCTCGGTGCGCCGTAGTCGCAGACAGCGCCTGATTTCCTCGGTGTATTCTGGCGCCATTTTCTCCATGGGGCCGATATGCCATCCCGTGTTTACCCAATTGCTCATGCAGATCCTGCCAGGACTGGGCTGTTGCCAGAATTGGTTTGGCGACAGTTTTGATCAATCTTTCCAAAGACTGGAGGCCGGTGCGCCGCTCAAATGATTTGGCAGCTTCCCCGAGACTTTCTTCTACTGGCTGGTCTTTTGTTTTTTCTCTGGCCTGCTTGCGAGCCTCTGCAAATTTCTTCTTTGAGTTTCGGATTGACCGAAAATTCGCGTCACGCACTTGCAGTCCGCTCTCCTGATCAAACACGCCTTTATCATTGGCGATATATTTTGCTTCAGGTTCGGGCGACCATCCTTGCTCATATTCAATTATTGAGACTGCTTGATGGATATTGTCGACCTGCCACTTACCGCCAGCTTGCACCAAAGAAAAATCCTTTGGATTGACCCGGTTTCCAACAATGTGGACATGTATATTCCTAGTATTGAAATGGGCTGCATAGAAGGCCTGATTTTCTTCTAGGTCCATCAATTCCAGAAATCGTTTCGCGGCCGCTTCAATTTGCTCTGGAGATGGGCTTTCGGCTGTCTTCCATGACAGCACAAAATGCTCGACCGGATCAACCTGTTTGGCACCTCGAATTACAGTTGCGGCAAACTCCTTCTGGCGATCGCTGAATTTCTCCGAGACGAAATTGAATGCACCCGCACAATATAGCTTTTCGCCAAAAGCGTCACTGTCCGGATCTTCTGATAGGTCGGAAACATAATCGGTCCGGTTATTCGCCGAGTGTATGATTGAATTTGAGAATTCCAGCATTGCGAGTTTCTTAGGATCGGTATCGACCAAATACATTGTGAGCACGCTGGCATGCGCGCGCATCCTATCCTTGTTCACCCTGGACGTAGACCTGCGGTGTCCGCCTGACTTGCGGTTCTGTTTTCGCCGATTGTTTAGACTGATTGATTTGCAGATCATGCTGGCTATTCCTTTCTTGCCAGATTGATAAGTTGACCTATGATGTCGCGGACCTGCTGAAGCTTATGGTTGTCAATTCTGCTCGGATCCGATTGCAGGCGATGAAAAAGCGAAACTGCTTCGGACAATAGTCGCTCGAACGGACGCGCTTTTCTCAATCGCTTGAGCAGGATTGTGCGAATAAAGTCCGACAAATCGAGAGACGCCAGATCGGCGGCTTCTTGTATCGAGTCTTTATCCGTTTTTGATATCCGGATCGTTATCGAAGTCTGATCTGAAACACTGCTCATGGCCGGACCCCGCGGGTTCCGGCATGGACATTGTGACAAGCACAGCGCGGAACGATGTCATATATGGCCTGTAAGACAAGGCCCATCCTGCAAACCTTTTTTCCCTCTGATACGATCTTGATCGGGACTTCTTCTGTAGCCCTTCTGTTTGATACAACGTTGCCGGTAATGCACGCCTCCCCTCCAATCCTTGCGGGGATTGAAGGGGAGGCATTGCGGTACAGGCTCGGAGTCAAAGCGGTTTCCTCAATTCGAGGAACTTATGTAGGTGTTCGTCGCATTTGACGCAGGACTGGAGGTATTGTTGGCCGGCGCCGACAACCATTGTCTTATGACCGCATCTTTTGAATCCATTGTATTCGAACAATGAATCGTCGCTGGACACAAAACCGTCAACCATTGCATATTCCGGTGCGCTTGCTGCCATAGCCTGCAACTTGGGGATTGCTGCCTCAGCACCGAGAAATTGCGCGAAGTTATTTGACTGAGCAATGTCCAACAATCGTAGAGCTATCTGCTTGCATACCAGTTGAAAATCCGCAGGCGAATTTAGCAACAATTCTGCCGGCAGTATTTTGCGGCTAGCATAAACATCCACTTGGGAGGCGTTCAAATATGGGAAGCTTACAACAGGAATTTGCGATGCCAATTCCGGTAACGGATGAAAATCATCCTTGACGCCGGAGTATGTATCTATCCGCAATACCCGCTTGGAAACCCAATTATATGTTTCACATGCTTTTTCTATATCGTTCGCGACACCCTGATTGAGTGGAGTTTGATTGAGCAATAAGCACGAATTCCTGATTCCGACCGATTTAATGATTTCGGCCGCGGGTATCATTGTCGCCCGGTCAACTAAGCCGGTGTCACCGTTGTCCTGAAAAATTATGTCAGCGCTTCGATATTTATCCAGAATTTTCGTGCCGTCACCATATTCATTGCCAAATTTCTCGACGGGATATTTTGAATTTTTCAAAGCTTCGGTGAGGTCTCTTGATGGCTGGCCACCATCGACTAGTCCGATCTTCAGCCCAGCGATTATAGCGATTGAGGCAACGTCCATCAGAGCTAAGGTTTTGGTTGAACATACTCCCACGGGACCATTAATTATAAGTCCGGGTTGAGTTTCATCTTTACGCAATTTTTCTAAAGTCATTTCGAGGCTCCTTTTGTTACAATGCTCTCGGAATTTGAAATTCCGATACAGTTCAGTTTCGTGAAAGTTGTCATACTAGTCTCCTTTTGCGGGCAAGTTTCTAGACACAGCGCTGCCCGCTACTGCTGTCGCTGTTTTCAAAAATTACTTGGAAATCTGGATTATATGCTGTCGGGCTTATCGTTTCCCAGACCGAGAATTAATCCGTTCAAAATGTCGTCTTCGTGATCGTTTTTGGGATTTTCCACCGGCGTTGGGTCCATTTCAGGAATGCGGCTACGCTCCGCCAGCACAATGGCCTCTGGATCTTTGACTGGCGCGCTAATCCTTTGACCGGAATCTTTAGTCTTGACCTTGCGCTTGCGATTCCGGGGTTTCAGTATCCTGTTGATTTCAGGATTGTTTAATTCACGCAGTTTTGCACGAAGCTTACGCTTGAATGTGTCACCGCTTGCACCGGGCACGAGATCTTCCAGCGCCTGCAAAATATCTTTCATATCTAAAGATGGATTCTCTAGCATCACGTTTTTGACGTCATTAACAACTGAGGCTGCGAGACTATCCTTTGTTTTGGAAGCGTTATTAATTCTTTTGTTGGCGACTACTTTTACAGCTTGTGAAAGCGTGTTACCAAACCCAGAAGCAGGTTCTTCTTTATGTATACTGGGGTCGTTGGCATTATCGTTGTTCATACTAATCTCCATATCTAATTGCAAAACAGCTATTTTAAATTATATTTTAAACCATACTCACTGTTTTTCTAAAGATACGTAGTCATTTAGCTCATCTAAAAATCTTAATAACTCACTACGAAGTATCAAAGTCCTTCTGCCATATGTCTTGGCACAAATATCGCCTTTTTTAAGGGCTTTATATATGTTGACTCGGGATAAGCTTGAAATTTGACTTACCTCGTGAATTGAATACGCATATTTTTCTAACACTGCTCACCTTTCAATATTGTTGTAGTAAGTTATAGGATTGACTTGCAGCAGTTATGGAAATATGCCTCAATAATTGATAAAAAAATTTCTGGGGCAATTTGTGATGAAACCGCGACAACATATCTATGAGCCAGGGATGCGCTTGCGCGGTGACTTTGGAGCGGAGCTTCGTCGCTTGCGTCGCAGCTTTAGAGGCACTTATCGCATCGGCCTAACGCTTGGCGAATTATCTCGAAAGTTGAATATTGATCGCATGACTTTAAATCGCATTGAACTTGGCAAGCAGCACCCATCTTTAAAGACATACGCAGTGATCAAAGACACTTTTGAGAGTTATGAGGTGGATTGGCTGATAAAAAGCACCACAAACGATTGTCTTCCTGCACACTATGCGAAAGCTATCGACTATGAGTCTTACGAGGCGCAGTGTTTAATTGGAGAAATGATATTCCAGCGGCGAATTAGCCAACCTAGTAAATCTGGAACATCTCACAAATCCGCTGATCGAATGACACTTCAGGAACTTGCCGCTGCTGCGTCGGTCTCGGCCTCCACCATGTCTCGAATTGAAAATGGCCGTGTTCTGTCGAAGAAAATTTTCGAAATCTGCGAAATTAGTTCAGACGAGAGGGAAATCCGCGTCATAAACACGCAATTTGCCAAATGCCTAGGGTTCAAGGATGAAAAAGAATGCACTGAATGGCTGGATGAGGTAAATAGGTTTGTGATCGAGATCCAACCGAATAGCGGCGTTGCATAATCAATAGCGTGGTATCTCGGTGGTAGCCATCCATTCTGGCTGCGAATAGTTCCTACCGTTAGAAACTATAAGTATCTCAAAAATAATAGAAAAACTGGAGCGGGCGAAGAGATTCGAACTCTCGACCCCAACCTTGGCAAGGTTGTGCTCTACCCCTGAGCTACGCCCGCTCGGCGTTGCTGCGACACTTGGGTAATCACTTGGTCAGCAGCAGTTGAGGCGCGCGGTTAGCATGGGTTTTTATACCCCGCAAGCCCCAATCAACCTCTAGTTGACTACAAATGCAAAAATATCCTTGGCATTGGCGCGCCGGACCCCACATAAAGCCCACAAGTTAAACGATTTGGGCGCGAGTCCGGGCATTGGTCCCGCGCCATAACAGGAGCATCACGTGGCAACAGCAGGACTGACAGTCGAAGAACAGAAAGCGGTAGAAGTCTTCCAGCGGGAGGTCGTGACACCGAGCATGGACAAGCTCGTCATCCTCGATTTCTGGGCAGAATGGTGCGGGCCGTGCAAGGCACTGACGCCGGTGCTCGAGAAAGTTGCGGCGCAATATGCGGATCGCGGCGTTATATTGGCCAAGCTCAATGTCGACGAGAATAAATTTATTGCCGCACAATTCCAGGTGCAGTCGATCCCGACCGTCTATGCGATTTTTCAGGGCAAACCGGTGGCCGACCTGACCAGCGCCCGCACCGAAAGCCAATTATCCTCGATGCTCGACCAGCTGCTCGAAAAGCTTCCGGTTGGCGGCGGGGCGGAACCCGAACAGGATGTCGCGCCCTTGCTCGCGATGGGCGAAGAAGTCCTGGGTGAAGGCGATGCCGAGCGTGCCGCCGGGATTTTCGCGCAGATTGCCGACCTGGCGCCCGATAATGTCGAGGCGGTTGGCGGACTGATTCGCGCGCTGGTTGCGGCGGACCATATAGAGCAAGCAGAAGCAGCGCTCGCCGGCTTGCCGGACGATCTGCGCAGCGATCCCGCGATCGAACGGGCGCAGACAACCCTGCAACTGGCCAAGGACAAACCGGATGCCGGTGCGTTGGAAGCCTTGAAGGCGGCTGTAGCTGCTGATGGCAAGGACCATCAGGCCCGGTTCGACCTCGCCAGCGCGCTTATCGCAACTGGTGACCATGATGGGGCCGCCGAGCATCTGCTGACCATCATCGCTGCCGACAAGGACTGGAACGATGGCGCGGCACGCCTGAAATTGCTGTCGCTGTTCGAAATGGTCGGCCTTGAAGACGAATGGGTTGCCGCCACCCGCCGCAAACTCAGCGCCGTGCTGTTCGGATGAGCGAAACCAAACGGCTATCGATTTTCCCGCTGGCCGGGGCGCTGCTGTTTCCCGGCATGCATCTGCCGCTGCACATATTCGAGGAACGCTACCGCGCGCTGATCAACGATGCGATGGCGCGCGACCGGCAGATCGGGATGATCCAGCCCAAGGAAGGGGGGAGTCACCCTGCCCTGTTCGACATTGGCTGCCTCGGCAAGATCATCGATATCGAGGCGCTGGATGACGGCCGCTTCAACGTGGTGCTGGAAGGTGTCGCCCGGTTCCGCATTGTCGAGGAAATCGACGCGTCGACGGCGTTTCGCCAGGTAAGGGCCGAAATCGAAGACGATCAGGAACTGGACGAAGTGCTGGCCAGCGCGGAACGCGCCGCACTGGAGATTGAATCGCGTAAATTTGCGGATCTGCAGGGCTATCAGGTCGACTGGGACAGTATTGGCCGACTCGACGACATGGCCTTTGTCAACGGCATCGCCCAGATCGCGCCTTTCGACGCTGCTTCGAAACAGGCACTGCTCGAGGTCGACGGCCTCGCCAATCGTGCCGAGCTTATCATCCAGCTGCTGGAGTTTTTCGGCCGCCAGGATGGCGATGATGATCGGGTCACGTTGCAATGACCGATGGGACCGCAACCGATGGAAAGCGGACAATTGATCCGGAGCTGCTGGAAATACTGGTTTGCCCGATAAGCCGCGGACCGCTTGTCCATGATATCGAAGCGCAGGAACTGATCAGCGAAACGGCGGGTCTGGCCTATCCCATACGGAACGGGATTCCGGTTATGCTGGTTGAAGAAGCGCGTCGATTATAGAGTGGCATCGCCACATCTGACGCAATGGCGCGGGTGTCGGATTACATCGCGTCAGACACGGATCCGCCAGGCTGCCCCTCTTCGGCAGCGATGCTGGGAGCCAAGGAAATTGCCAGAGTCAAGGCCGTGACGATGGAACCCCAGGCCACGACATGTCCGAGGAACAATTCCTTTTCCCTGCGGTTCAGATTTAATCTACGGCGTTTCATTTTTTCCAATTCAATCTCGATCGACCGCAAATTTTTTGCTGGCCTCCAAATAATGTTTTCGGTTCCAAGAAATAACCCGGAAGTGACAAAGCAAATTCAGCCGAATTTGCGAGGGACGGGGCTATCATGTCCGGGTCGATCATTGCTTGGGAGAAGGTCGACCGACCCGGATAGATAACCTAAACGAAGCGCATCGGGACCGACCACCTCGTTCAGATCGGATGGGAGCCCATCGTAGCGAGGGAATATTGACCAGAATATTCCATTCGCTTCATCAATGGCCGTTTGGTGAAGGGCGGACCTGAATCCAGGGGGACCGGAACCATCTCACCGCCTTTCGAACAGACCATTGCCCAGAGCTTCCAACCGAACGCCATTGGTTATGCGCCGATCGGATAATCTTCTCGAGTTTCAAACCGTTTCACCAGATGGAAATAGGGTAACAGGTTAACGCCGCCGCGGCACAACCGGCAAAAACCCGTCGACCAGGTCATAGATTTGCCGGTTTTTGTTAATTATTTTTAGCGGTAACATCTGATTTTACCTCATTTAATCAAAGCAAAAACCGGTTCTGATCCAAGCCAACACGCCGGATATGATTTATCTTGTCGATCTTTTTTGCAATATCGCCCTGCCTGATTTATGAATGGCGGATGACCAGTACGCCTTGTGATGACCTGAACGAAAAGGAAAAAGAGGCCCTCCACCTCCTTTTGCAGGGTCATGATGCCAAAACCGCCGCTCAGGTTTGCGACGTGACTCCCAATATCATCAACGAACGTTTGCGTTCGGCCCGGCAAAAACTGCAGGTAACAAGCAGCAAGGCGGCGGCCCGCATGCTGGCTGACCACGAGGGAATCGCACCCAAATTTTTTGTGCCCAAGAATATTGGCATTGTCCCAAAGCCCAAATCCGACGCAATTTATCCCTTGCCTGGACAACAGGCAGCGACACCGGACCGGGATAGGGTCAGGGAAATGCAGGCGACTTACCAGTCTTATGCAACATCCCCCAATCCACCCCTGTCTGTGCCGTTCCGCAAGCAGGGAGAATTGGGTAATGATTTAAGCAAGGGAGCACGGATCTGGGCTATCGCTGACCTGTCGGTCAAACTAGCCTTCGCATTCGCCTTTGTCTGTCTCGCAGCCATGCTTGTGAGCCGGTTGATCAGCCTAAGCTAATTCTCTGTAAATTTGGTCACAAGTCGACGTCGGGGTCATCCGGCGTCTGGAGAATCACATGTTGAATCAACGTATCGAAGCCGCCCGTCCGATTGCCAAAAAAATTAACGAAGTCGAAAAATCCCTCAATCTGACGATGATCCAGATGGGCGAACTGATGAGCAGCATCGCTGCCGCACGTCTTGCGCCCGGTACGCGCTTTTCCCTGACTGCGGGAATCGATGCATCCGAAAAACTGATCGCCGCTGCCGCGCAAACTGCGCGCTCCTACCGGGAAGTTGTGGAAGCCCATGCCCATTTGGCCGAAGATCGCGAAGATGCTGGATTGCGGGCAGTTGCTCTAGGTGATGTTTTTGAATGTCCGCCGAATCAGGCAACCGCTGCCGATGAAAAATCAAGTCCGCTTCGTGTTGTTGAAAGCGCCTAACAAAACGAGCGAGACTTGACTGCGGCTCTCTTATTTGGTCCGGTCAGCCAATGTCTCGTATCGAATTTTTCTTCTCTCTCCTGACGGTCGCTTGCATCTATTCGGCAGTCTGGGGAGGGCAGCCCGAAAAACGGGCCGTGATGGTCTTCATTGTCGGAATTGCACTGACGATCATTGCGGCCTCGCCTTCGGACGGCAGATTTGCCCAGCCCGAAATCGGCATTTTGTTAGTCGATATAGCAATATTATTGGCATTTGTGATGCTGGCGCTGCATGCAGAAAGGTATTGGACGATATGGATTTGCTCGATGCAGGTTATTCAAGTTTTGTCACATATCCCGATAATGATAATCCCAGAGCTGCTCCCGCAAGCCTATTTCGTCATAGCGGCGATTTGGGTCTATCCGATGCTGATAGTATTGACCGTCGGCACCTATCGGCATCAGCAGCGACTTCGGCAATTCGGGGCCGACAGATCCTGGAGCGACTTTTCATACTCGCAAAAATAGACAATGCCTCCGCTGTTGCGAGCGGACTTATCGCCGAGTTCGGCTCCATTGGCGGCGTATTGCACGGCCAAAGCCGAAAAGCGGAGACCAGTCCCGCCCAGGCAATCCTGTCGCTGGTGCACGAAGCCATGCTGGTCTCGTTCAAGGACGAGATGATTGACCGTATTTCCCTTTCCAAAGCGGCTGACGTGATCGAATATCTTGTCGTCGCCATGGCGCGCTTGCCGGTGGAAGAAGTCCGGGTATTGTTTCTGGACAGCAAAAACCGGCTTATCAGCGATGAAGTCGTCAGCAGAGGCACTATTTCCGAAGCGCCCATTTACCCGCGCGAAATTCTGAAACGGTCGCTCACTCTGAACGCGACTGCGCTAATCCTTGCGCATAATCATCCTTCCGGTGATCCGAAACCGAGCGAGAACGATATCGACGCCACGCTCAGACTGGTGAAAGCCGGAAAGGAACTCGGGTTGACCGTTCACGATCACATCATTGTAGGCTGTGAAGGCTGGATCAGTCTTCGAGACTGGGTGGAATTCAAATGATGGCTCTACCGAACCGGAATTCCGGAAAATTTGCAAAAGGCCCGATGCCGGGGAGAACGGAATAATGTACTCGTCGACCGCAGGTGAGCGACGAACCAGATTGCTCCGCGCGGAAGCCAATTCACTGCTGCAATCGTCGGATTTCGTCCGTTCTCCAGTCATGTCCCAACTTCTCCGCTATCTGGTTGATCAGGCGATTTCCAATCCGGAGAACCCGCCAAAGGCCTATCAGATTGCGGTCGACGGGCTGGGTCGCACCGAAGATTTCGATGTCCAGGCCGACAGCTACCCGCGCGTTCAGGTGGGAAGGCTGCGCAAGATGTTGGCGGCCCATTATGCCGCAATGGGGAGAGAAGCGCGGTTGAGGATACCGGTTGGCCATTATGCCGTCGAAATTCAGATGGACGATGCCGCGCTGGAAGATCAGCCGGACAGCGCCGAGCCAGATTTCAACGATATATCTGCTATCTCGCCGGTCGAAGCTGAAATGGACCGATGGTTCAGCAACCGGCAGACAACCCTCGGACTGGCGGTATTTCTTTTAGTGATTGGAATCGGCCTGGTCTGGTCGCTGAACAGCTTCGACCGGGAAATGTCCGGCACAACAGCCGCAGCGCAGGATTATACGCTGCCGCCGAAAATCTATTTTTCGTCCTCGCAGGAAGCATTTCCGGACAACGAACTGGGCAGCGACACCGAAATCCAGCTGTTTCTGGAAAATGCCTTTGCCAGTTCTGCACAGGTTCGCCTGGCGGCAGGGGAAATATCCGACATCGCCTCTGGAAAGGAGCAGAATGCCTATCGGTTTGAAAGCCGATTGATAGCCGGCTCAAGCGGAACCGAAGTTGTATTGACCCTGATCTCGTTGACGGACAGCGAAACAATCTGGTCGACAACAATTCCCGTCCCTGACTCATCGGCAGATTATCCCGAAAAACTTGGCCCCATAGTCGGTCGCGTAGCCGGTATTTACGGTGTTATTGCCACCGACCAGCGTAAAAACCTGCCGGACGATGCAATGATAGGCTATGCTTGTCTGCTTCGTTTCGAAAACTACCGCGCCAATCGGGATCCGGACCTGTTGCCGGTTGTCGAATCCTGCATCAAAAAATCGCTGGAGGTAGACCCTCTGGATAGCCGAATTCTTGCCGCAGCTTCATTCATGTCCTTTTTGCGAGAAGAGGCCACCGGCAGGAAGCCGGATCCCGAGGCGGGATTGCAATTTGCTCGACGGGCGATGGTTCGCGGGAGAGAGGATTCTTCCGCAGTCTTCGCTCTCGCCAGATCCAGTTTCTTCAATGGCAGCTGTGCTCGCGGGAAAGAACTTGCCGAAATAGCCGTTGCTCTGGACCCTTATGAAGCATCGATTCAGGCAGAGACCGGCGCCAATCTCTTTGGCTGCAACGATCCCGAGGCAAGCCAATATCTGAGACGGGCGATCGCCCTGGATCCGCGAGGCTCGATCGTTGCTGAAACGGGTCTCGTGCTGACTTTGCTGGCAGAGGGCAAGGATAAGGAAGCCCTGACACTGGCCGAGAAAATCGTTCCGTCCAGCACCGGCGTTGGCCCCTATTATGACGTTGCCATGGCCATGGTTTATGCCAAGAACGACCGGATAGCGGAGTCGCGTGTATCATGGGACCGACTTGTCGCAGCCTATGGCAGCGGAAGAGACGAAAGCCCGCAAAAATTGCTCCGGCGGCTAATCGTCAATCCGTCACTGGCAGATCGCGCCTACAAGCTGCTGTCCGGCAAAGGCGTGATCACCGGGTGACGGCGAAGCGGTAAATCAGAAACTCGCGTTCAGTCCGTCGACGACGAACTGGACCGCCAACGCTCCGAGAAGCACACCCAGAACCCGGGTAATGACGGCTTCGACCTTGTTGCCCAATATCCGCATCAGCGGTCCGGCGGCAATCAGTCCGGCCAGCGTGAGCAACAGCACCGCGCCCAGCGCGCCAAGAATGACCATGGCATTTTCGATACCGTCATTCTGAGACGTCAAGAGCATGACCGCGGCAATCGACCCCGGTCCGGCGATCATCGGCATCGCCATCGGAAAGATCGATACATCCTCGATCTCGGGCTGTTCGATAATCTCCTGCGCCCGGTCCTCGCGCCGCTCGGTGCGTTTCTCGAACACCATTTCCAGCGCGATCAGGAACAGCATGATACCACCGGCAATGCGGAAACTGTCGAGGCTGATACCCAGCGCGCCGAGCATCTGTTCGCCGAACAGGGCAAAGACCAGCAAAATGATTGCGGCGACGAAAATGGCCCGGATGGCCATGATCCGGCGGTCGCGTTCGGGTACGTCGCTGGTCAGGCTGGCATAGATTGGCGCGCAGCCGGGCGGGTCGATCACCACGAAAAAGGTGATGAAGGAAGAGATGAAAAGCTCGATCATGAAATTGGCACCGCGACCTTATATTCATGCACCCGTTTGTAGCTGCCATCGGCCTGAGCGAGATCGATAGAGACAATGCGCGAACCATCGGCGGTGAAAGCTGCGCTCCACAACAGACTGCCGTCAACCGACGTGCCGGACTTGCCCTTCGTCGTCAGGCCGGCCGGCGCGTTAGCGGCACGATGATCAGCCTTGCACGAGGCCACTTCGGTCTCGACATAGTCGGGTTCGGCAAGCGGCGTGGCAAGCGGCACACCATCATCGAATATCCACTTCCACGAGACATCCTTGCCCGGCTTGCGTTGGCCGAAATCATCCTGATGCCAGATCGTGGTGAAATGACCGGTGGCGCCTTCGGCGCTCTGCCAGGCGCCGGTGGAGACACCGATACTGCCGTCGCAGGACATGAAGATTTTATGCGGCTGCCAGTCGACCGCCTGCGCCGGATCGGCTTTGCCTTTCAGCCATAGCTGCGCGTTGACCAGTTCGGGGGTGAACATGATCGCCTCATCGGCGGCGGTTTCGCGAAATGCGGTCCATTGCCCCTTTTCCTGCGCCAGACGGGCAAAGGACAGTTCGGCTTTGACGATGGCACTGGGGTTAGCGACCGGCTTTCCGATCACCCTATTATAGCGCTCGCGGTCGTCAAGCCCGCCACCGCTGGCACAGCCCGAAAGTATCAGTGCAATTCCGATTACGGCAATTAGGCGCATTACAAGCCCTCCGGTTTCTCCAGCCCGGCCCGCGCAGATGCAGCGACCAGTGTATTGCGCAATAGCACCGCAATGGTCATCGGGCCAACCCCTCCCGGAACCGGGGTGATCGCGCGGACATGGTCGAGCGCTTCGGCGGTGGCGACATCGCCGACCAGGCGCCCCTTGCTCTCGCCCGGCGCGGCTTCCAGCCGGTTGATACCGACGTCAATCACCACGGCACCGGGTTTCAGCCAGTCGCCCTTGACCATCTCGGCGCGGCCAACCGCGGCCACGACAATATCGGCACGGCGGACGACATCGGGAAGGTCCCGGGTCCGGCTGTGCGCCATGGTTACGGTGCAATTTTCAGCGAGCAGCAACTGCGCCATCGGTTTGCCGACCAGGATTGACCGGCCAACGACGACGGCGTCGAGGCCGGTGAGGTCGCTCAATGTATCCTTCAGCAGCATCAGGCTGCCCAGCGGCGTGCAGGGAGTCAGCGCCTCTTCGCCATTGGCGAGACGTCCGGCGTTGATCACGTGGAGACCGTCGACATCCTTGTCCGGATCGATTGCCATGACCACGGCTTTTTCGTCCAGTCCCTCGGGCAGCGGCAGTTGAACCAATATGCCGTCCACACTCTCGTCGGCGTTCAGCTGCTCGACCAGGGCGATCAGATCGGCCTGCGCCACATCGGCGGGCAGCCGGTGCTCGAAACTTTCCATGCCCGCAGCGATGGTCGCCTTGTGCTTGGACGCGACATAGACCTGGCTGGCCGGATCTTCGCCGACCAGAACCACGGCGAGACCGGGCGCGCGACCGGTCTGCTTTACGAAAGCAGGAACCGCTTCCCTGATCCGTTCACGAAGACCGGCTGCAAAAGCCTTGCCGTCAATGATTTGTGCGGCTGTCAATTGAGCAACGCCTGCGCCAGAGGTGGCAATATTGCGTCCTGCAGGATGATGATGGCGATGATGACAACCATCGGGGTCAGGTCAATCGCTCCGAAATCCGGCATGATTTTGCGGATCGGCCGATAGATTGGCGCGGTCAGCGCGTCCAATGTCGTCCAGATCGCGTTGACGATATCATTTTGCAGGTTAATGACGTTGAACGCGAGCAGCCAGCTCATGATCGCCTGCACGATGATGACGGTAATAGCCACGTTGAGCAGGATTGCGATGATTTGAAGAATTGCGAATGCCATGGACGGACCCTTTATCGATAATCTGGCATAGCGGCTAGAGATTTGTCGCCGGCAACGCCAGTAATTTACTGTATCAACAATATAACACAGTCAGGCGATTATTCAACCGGATGAATATCGTCCTTGACCAGCGTACCCGCGCCCTTGCTGGTAAAGATTTCCAGCAGCATAGCATGGGGAATGCGGCCATCAAGGACGACGGCGGCATCGACGCCTTCCTGGACCGCCTTGACGCAGGTTTCCAGCTTCGGAATCATCCCGCCGGAAATCGTGCCTTCGTCGACCAGGGCCTGGATTTTCGCCGGATCGAGATCGGTCAGCAATACGCCCTGCTTGTCCAGCACGCCGGGGACATCGGTCAGCAGGAACAGGCGCGCCGCACGCAGGGCCGAGGCGACCGCTCCGGCCATGGTGTCCGCGTTGATATTATAGGTCGCACCATCGTCACCCACGCCGATGGGCGCGATGACCGGGATCATCCCGGCCGCGGAAATCCGGTCGACGACGCTGCGATCAACCCGTTTCGGTTCGCCGACATAGCCGAGATCGATGATCCGTTCGATATTGCTGTCCGGATCGCGATTGGTGCGACGGAGCTTGGTCGCTTTGACAAAACCGCCATCCTTGCCGGAAATGCCGATCGCGCTGCCGCCGGCCTGTCCGATCCAGCTGACCAGTTCCTTGTTGATCGCGCCGGACAGCACCATTTCGGCGATTTCCGCGGTTTCCTTGGTGGTGACCCGCAGGCCGTCGACAAATTCGCTCTGGACACCGACCCGCGCCAGCATTGCGCCGATTTGCGGTCCGCCGCCGTGCACGACGACCGGATTGATCCCGACTGCCTTGAGCAGAACGATATCCTCGGCAAAATTGCGCGCCAGCCTGGCGTCGCCCATCGCGTGGCCGCCATATTTGACGACAAAGGTCTTGCCGGCGTAGCGCTGCATGTAGGGCAATGCGTCGGTGAGTGTTTCCGCCTTGGCAAGCATGGCAGGATCTGGTGCGTGATCGGTCATGAGCGTCTTTCTGTCTAGCCGCGCGGCAAATGCAAGTATTTAATCAGCTTTTGGAGAGCGTTTTCACTTTTGCCAGCGTGCCGGTGACATGGCCCTGCGGCTTTGTGGCGCTGTGGACGAAGGCGATCCTGCCTTCGCGATCGATCACATAGCTGGTCCGGTTGGTCATCGCGAGGCCCGGTGACATGCGGACCTGATAGGCTTCGATAATCTTGTCATCGGCGCGGGCAACCGCGAATTTATCGCGGCATTCGGAAACCGAGAATTTCTTCAGTCCCTCGATATCGTCACCCGACATGCCGATCACGGTCGCGCCTGCGGCATTGAATTCCGCCGTGGCATCGGCGAACATATTGGCCTCGATCGTGCAGCCTTCGGTAAACACCTTGGGAAAGAAATAGAGCACGACCGGACCGTCCTTGAGCTTGTCGGCCAGCGAAAATTGAAATTCCTTGCCGGCCAGCGCCCCGGTGGTGGTGAAATCGGGGGCGGTGGTGCCGATTTCCAACGGTTCGCTGTTGTTGCTGCGGGCATGATAGACAAAGGCACCACCCGCGGCGATGGCCGCTGTCATCAGGATCACGATCCATTTTTTCATCTTGTCATTCCTGTTCCAGTTGCGCTTTCAGCGCATAGAGCTGATCCAGCGCTTCCCGCGGGGACAGCGCGTCGACATCAATCGCACCCAGAGCGTCCCGCAGGCCATCCGATTTTTCCTCGACATCCGCAAGGCTGGCCGCAAAAAGCGGCAGATCGCCGAGACCGGCCGCGAGCCCGCCGGTTTCGGCCTTTCCGGCCTCGAGCTTGTCGAGCACCGATTTGGCGCGGTTTAGGACCGGCTTCGGGATGCCGGCCAGTTTCGCCACAGCAAGGCCGTAACTCCGGTCCGCCGGACCCTTGGCCAGTTCGTGGAGCAGCACCAGATCGCCCTTCCACTCGCGGGCGCGGACATGGTGGAGCGACAGCGCGTCGAGCCGGTCGGCCAGTCGCGTGAGTTCGTGATAATGGGTGGCAAACAGGCAGCGGCAGCGGTTGGTTTCGTGCACCGCCTCGACAACAGCCCATGCCAGCGCCAGACCGTCATAGGTCGAGGTCCCCCTGCCCACTTCGTCGAGGATGACGAAACTCTGTTCGGTCGCCTGTGACAGGATCGCGGCGGTCTCGACCATCTCGACCATGAAGGTCGAGCGCCCTTGTGCCAGATTATCGGAAGCACCGACGCGGCTGAACAGGCGGTCGACAAGGCTGAGCCGCGCGGAAGAGGCGGGTACGAAACCGCCGGCCTGGGCCAGGATCACGATCAAAGCATTCTGCCGCAAGAAGGTCGATTTACCGCCCATATTGGGGCCCGAAACCAGCCACAGCCGCTCGTCCTGGGCGAGGCAGCAATCGTTGGCGACAAACGGATCGCCCTTGGCCGAGAGCGCGGCTTCCACTACCGGATGACGTCCGGCCTGGATATCCAGAACGTTGCCGTCGACAAATTCGGGGCGGCTCCACTGGCCTTCGGCGGCGCGTTCGGCCAGCGCCGCGGAAACATCGATCCTGGCGAGCGCATCAGCGCTTTCGCCAATCTCGTGCTTGCGGGCCAGAACCTTTTCGACCAGCTCTTCAAAATGCGCGGCCTCGGCGGCCAGAGCATGGGCACCGGCCTGCGATACCCGCACGGCTTCTTCGTGCAGGTCGGTCGAATTGAACCGCACCACCCCGGCGAGCGTCTGGCGATGGGTGAAGCCGGAATTCTCCGCCATCAGGCCATCGCCATGCCGGGCGGGCACTTCGATGAAATAGCCGAGCACGGCGTTATGCTTGATCTTGAGCATGTTGATCCCGGTCGTTTCGCGGTAGCGCGCTTCGAGTATCGCGATTGACTTGCGGCCATCGGATCCGGCGCTGCGCAGTTCGTCAAGCGCCGGATCGAAACCCTGCGCGATATAGCCGCCATTGGTCATATCGGTCGGCGGGGCATCGACCAGCGCCCGGTCGAGCAGATCGACCAATGCGCCATGACCGTCGAGCGCGGGCAGGATATTGTCGAGCAGTTCCGGCAGACCGGCCACCATAGTCAGCCGCTCGCGCAAGATCCGCGCGCCGCTCAGACCATCGCGAATCTGGCCGAGGTCGCGCGGGCTGCCGCGCCCGACCGAGACCCGGCCCAGCGCCCGGCCGATATCGGGCAAGGCCTTGAGTTCGGTCCGCACATCATCGCGCACCGCCGAGCCGTCGTGGAACCATTGCACCAGCCCGAGCCGCTGGTTGATCTGCTTTTCATTGAACAAGGGCGCCGACAAGTCCCGCGCCAGTAAACGCGCGCCAGCCGGCGTGACCGTCCGGTCGATGGCGTGGAGCAGGCTGCCCTCGCGCGCTCCGGCCAGGGTCCGGTCAATCTCGAGACTGGCCCGGGTCGGACCGTCGATCGAGAGAAATTCGCGGGTCTCGCGCCTGCCCGGCGGATGGAGATAGGGCATATTGCCCTGCGAGACATGCTCGACATAGGCCAGCAGGCCACCGGCGGTCGCCAGTTCCGCCCGCGAAAATTCACCCATGCCGTCGAGCGTCGCGACACCGAAACGATCCTGCAGACGCCTTTCCGCGCCGACGCTGTCGAAATGCTCCTTGCCCCACTCCGTTGCCCGCAGCAGCCGTGGCATCAGTCCCGGCGAGCAGATGATTTCCGACGGAGCCAGCCGCGCCAGCTCTGCGTCCAGAGCATCATCGGCTATCGTCGCCAGTTCGAAGCTGCCGGTCGAGATGTCCGCCGATGCCAGCCCGATCTCTCCCTGCACCTGCGCCAGCGCGACCAGTATATTGTCGCTCCGCGCATCGAGCAGATTATCCTCGGTCAGCGTCCCGGCGGTGACATAGCGGATGATGTCCCGGGCGACCAACGCCTTGTACCCGCCGCGCGCCTTTGCTTCGGCGGGAGTCTCTGTCTGCTCGGCAATCGCTACCTTGAAACCGGCGCGGATCAGCTTTGCCAGATAATTTTCCGCGGCATGGACCGGCACCCCGCACATCGGGATCGAATCCCCGGCATTTTTCCCGCGCGATGTCAGGGCGATGTCGAGCGCCGCCGAAGCGAGCTTGGCATCGTCGTAAAACAGCTCGAAAAAGTCCCCCATGCGATAGAAAAGCAGGCAGTCACTCGCCTTTTCCTTGAGCGCGAAATATTGCTCCATCATCGGTGTTACCTTGGCCGCTGCCGGCGAAGGGTCCTTGACCGCGTTTTCCACTTTGTCCTGAGTCCGTGTTGCCATCCACTCGCGATAGCCGAGTGCAGCGATACATAAAAGAGTAGCAAGCCCATCATATTGAAATTTACTTGAATATTGCGGCATGGCGACAAAGCGAGTAGATCGCGATCCGGGACGTGAAGATACAAACGGCGTATTCAAGCCAATCGACGATAAACGGAGATATAATTTGGCCGACAAGAACGATAGCAATCTAGACTTTTCCGAACGGGAAGCCCTGCTTTTTCACTCCCACGGGCGTCCCGGAAAAATCGAGATTATTGCATCGAAGCCGATGGCCACCCAGCGCGACCTCAGCCTGGCCTATTCGCCAGGCGTCGCCGTCCCCGTCAGAGCGATCGCCGAAGACCCCGCGAAAGCCTATGATTATACCGCAAAGGGCAATCTGGTCGCCGTCATTTCGAACGGCACCGCCATTCTTGGCCTCGGCAATCTCGGCGCTCTTGCCTCCAAACCGGTAATGGAAGGCAAGGCGGTATTGTTCAAACGCTTCGCCGATGTCGATGCCATCGACCTGGAACTCGATACCGAGGACGCGGAAACCTTCATCAATGCCGTCCAGATCATGGAACCCAGCTTTGGCGGTATCAATCTGGAAGATATTGCCGCACCCGACTGCTTCATCATCGAGCAGACCCTGCGCGACCGGATGAATATTCCGGTATTTCACGATGACCAGCACGGCACCGCGATTATCGCGGCTGCCGGGATCATCAACGCCTGCCTGCTGACTGATCGCAAGATCGAGGATATCAAGGTTGTGGTCAACGGCGCCGGTGCCGCTGCCATCGCCTGCGCCTCGCTGATCAAGAGCCTTGGCGTTCCGCATGACAATCTGACCATGTGTGACCGCACAGGCGTAATCTATCGTGGCCGCGACGATGTCGACCAGTGGAAATCCGCCCATGCGATCGACACCGATGCCCGCACATTGACCGATGCGCTTTCGGGTGCCGATGTTTTCCTCGGCCTGTCTGCCGCCGGCGCCCTGAAGCCGGAAATGGTCAAGGACATGGCCCCGCAGCCGATCATTTTCGCGATGGCCAATCCCGATCCGGAAATCACGCCGCCCGATGCGAAAGCAGCCCGCCCCGATGCGATTGTCGCCACCGGCCGCTCCGACTATCCCAACCAGGTCAATAATGTCCTGGGCTTCCCTTTCATCTTCCGCGGAGCCCTCGATGTCCGGGCAACCCGTATCAACGAGGAAATGAAAGTTGCCGCCGCCCACGCGATTGCCGAACTGGCTCGCGAACAGGTTCCCGAAGAAGTCGCCGTCGCCTATGGCGGACTGGCACCGAGTTTCGGCGTCGATTATATCATCCCGGCTCCCTTTGACCCGCGCCTGATGGACGTGGTTTCGGCAGCAGTCGCCAAGGCCGCCATGGATAGCGGTGTTGCACAGAAACCGATCGAGGATCTTGACGCCTATCGGCAGAGTTTGAAGGCGCGTCTCAATCCGACAACATCGGTTCTCACACAAGCCTATCAGGCCTGTCGTGTAGCGCCGAAACGGATCATTTTCGCCGAAGCCGAAGAAGATGTCGTGCTGCGTGCGGCGATCCAGTTCCAGGACGGCGGCTACGGCACCCCGGTTCTGGTCGGGCGCGACGATCGCGTCCGCGACAAGCTCAAGGAACTGGGCGTCAGCGATCCCGACCGGTTCGAAATACACAATAGCCGGAACAGCCCGCTGGTCCCCGACATGGTGAACATGTTGTACCAACGGCTTCACCGTCGCGGCTACATGGAGCGCGACATCAAGCGCATGGTCAATCAGGACCGCAACATATTCGGTTCCGCCATGCTCGCCATGGATCAGGGCGACGCGATGATCACCGGCGTTACCCGCCCTTATTCGCAATCGTTCCGCGATGTCGCAAAAGTGATCGATGTCGAGAAAGGCCGCACCGCTTTCGGCATTCACGTCATGGTCGGCCAGCATCATACCGTCTTCATGGCCGACACCACGGTCAACGAACGGCCAACCGCGCATGAACTTGCGGATATCGCCGAGCAGACGGCAGCGGTTGCCCGGCAAATGGGCCACGAGCCGCGCGTTGCCTTCCTCAGCTATTCGACCTTTGGCAATCCCGAAGGACGCTGGCTCGAGAATCTTCGCGAAGCCGTGGCAATCCTCGATCAGCGGCGCGTCACGTTCGAATATGAAGGTGAAATGGCGCCGGACGTTGCCCTCAACCCCAAGCTGATGGCCAACTATCCGTTTAGCCGACTGTCACAACCCGCCAACGTGCTGGTCATGCCTGGGCTGCAGTCGGCCAATCTGTCGGCGAAACTGCTGCGCGAACTGGGCGGCGATTCGGTCATCGGACCGATGCTGGTCGGGCTGGAAAAATCCGTGCAGATCGCAACCATGGCGTCAACCGCGTCGGAACTGGTCACATTGGCAGTACTCGCCGCCAGCGGTATCGCCAAATAAGGGCGACCGCCGGGGCGAAAACCGGGTCAGGCGCTAGGGACGAGTCGGATCGTTGCTTGCGCCGCCCGCGCCCGCTGCACCAACAGCGCCGATATTGCCGAATAATTCTTCGAAAAACGAGCGGTCGCGGCCCAAGGTCGGTGTCTTGTCGCCATCCGGACTGATGCTCGCGACCAGTTCCAGACCGGTGCGGTCAACCGCGGTCACATTTCCAGCGGCATCAAATTGCACGCGCATGACCTGCTGGTCGCGGGGACGCGGGATGTTAAAACCATATTGGCGGGTATCGCGGGAGAGATAATACCAGGTATTATCGTCAAACTGGCCGGTAAAGGTCGGACGACCGAGCGATGCCTCGACCGACTGCCGGTTGTCGATACCTGCCTGGACGGCCGACATCAGCACTTCATCGGCAATATATCCCTGATGACCGCGCACCTGGGTGCATCCCGCCATCGTCATGGCGCCAGCCATTAGCCCAAGCCACAAGCTGTGTTTTTTGATATTGCCGACCATCGAACTCATTCTCCACTATAAAGCCAGCACCATATCGGTTGCCTGACTTGTCATCGCCCATTGCATCTCGGGCGATAAATATCAATATGCCCTGTATCCAGACTTAACAAACGACCCGATCGTCCATAAACTTGCGATCCAACCAGCGGAACCAGCAATGTCATTTTTCAGCAAGATATTTTCCAAAGAGAAATCCAACGCGGGCATGCGCCCCTTATACGAGGCAATTGTGCGCGAAGGACGGCAGATCGCCTGGTATGAGGAAGGTCAGGTCCCGGATAGCATCGATGGCCGGTTCGACATGATCGCCGCGATATTCGCTCTGGTCATGATCCGGCTGGAGAAAGACGAGGAACGAGGCCAGGATATTGCATGGCTGACCGAGATTTTTATTTCCGACATGGACGGGCAATTGCGCCAGATCGGCATCGGCGAGATGGTCGTCGGCAAGCATGTCGGGCGGATGATGGGCGCTCTGGGCGGCCGGGTCGGTGCCTATCGCGAGGCGCTGGAAAATGGCGCTGACCTGGAAGACGCGCTCTTGCGCAATATTTTTCGTGGCGAGAAGCCGGATGGCGGAGCGCTGTCCTATGTTGCGGAGAGAATCACCGCTTATCATGCCGCGCTGCAAGGCTGCCAAACCGACGAGATTATCGCGGGCCACATCCCGGACAGCGGAGCAGCTCTATAATGGACGCACCTGAATTTTCCTGCATCGTCAAACTGTCCGAAATTGGCTCGAAACCCAAGACCGGCAAGCTCACGGCCAGCGCCGAAGAGCGAAGCGCTCTGGCGCTCAGATTCGATTTGCCGGAAATTTCCAGTCTGACGGCAAGTTACAAATTGCTGGGCGGAGAGCGCGGAATATCCTTTTCCGGAAAGCTCGAATCCGATTTGCTCCAGAGCTGCGCAATTACCGGCGAAGACATCCCGGTACAGGTTCGCGATACATTTGATATATTGTTCCTACCCAAGGCCGATCCCGAGCAGCTCGAGGAAGAGATCGAGCTGACCGAAGACGAATGCGACATCGTCGAATATGAGCAAGCGCAGGTCGATCTGGGCGAAGCCATTGCGCAAACGCTCTATCTTTCACTTGATCCCTTTCCGCGCGGCCCAAATGCCGATGAAGTTGCCCGCAAGAAAGGGCTGAAATCCGAAGCGGAAGCGGGTCCCTTTGGCGCTCTGGCGGCGTTGAAGGACAAACTCGGCTAGGCAGCCTTCTCGTCGACCTTGGCCGCCGCCGCGTTGGTCAGACGTTTTTGCAGCCCGTTCAGCCGTTGCTTGCTGGTGATCTTGCCACCCAGCAAATCGGTAATGTAGAATGTGTCGACCGCGCGTTCGCCATAGGTGGCGATATGGGCGCTGTGCACGGTCACTTTCGATTCGAACAGGGCATAAGCCAGCGCATTGAGCAAGGCCGGACGGTCCTGCGCGTTGACCTCCACCACGGTAAACCGGTTGGACGCATCATTGTCGACCAGCGCAAAGGGCGTGATGGCAAAGGCCCCTGCCCGCGAATGGGTAAGCGGACGGGCGTCGAGCTTGGTCGAGAGCTTGGACCGGTTCGCCAGCGCATCCTCGACAGCCTCCTTGAGCCGGTCCAGTTGTGCCTTTTCTGAAAAAGGCTTTCCGTGCGCATCCTGAACAAGGAAATTGTCCAGCGCCATGCCGTCACGGGTGGTGTGGATCCGCGCATCGATAATATTGCCGCCAGAGACATGGATGCCCCCCGCGATCCGATAGAATAATCCCGGATGATCGGCGGCATAAACGGTGATCAACGTGGCACCACGTTCAGCATAGATATCTGCAAAAATCGCCAGATCGGTATCACCGGCATCGAGCACGAGCTGCGCATTTTGCGCAATCACATCATCGGGTTCGGCGATCCAGTACGGATCGGGGAACCGTTTGGCCAGTTTATTGAAGTCGGCGTCCGGCAGGTTCAGCGCCTCGGCAAGCACAGCCTTTTTCTCGTCGATCCGTTCCCTTCGGCCGCGCTGTTTGTGACCGAGCAACAGCATTTCCTCCGCCGCTTCAAACAGGTCGGTCAGCAACTGCCGTTTCCAGCTGTTCCACACGCCGGGGCCAACCGCGCGAATATCGACAACCGTCAGCACCATGAGCTGGCGGAGACGCTCGACGCTTTTTATCTGGCTGGCAAAATCCTGGATGGTCTTGAAATCGGAGAGGTCGCGTTTGAAGGCAACCGCCGACATCAGCAAATGGTTGCGGACAAGCCACGCGACCAGTTCGGTTTCATGGGGTTTCAGGCCCAGTCGCGGACAGAGCTTCATCGCTACTTCCGCGCCGAGGACGCTGTGGTCGCCACCACGCCCCTTGGCAATGTCGTGCAGCAAAGTGGCGACAAACAGCACCCGCCGGTTCTGCAGTTTTTCCATGGTGGCGGTGCTGTTCGGATGATCACCCGCCAGATCACCCCGGCCGATCCTTGCGAGCAGGCCGATCGCGCGGATCGTATGCTCGTCAACGGTGTAATGATGATACATGTCAAACTGCATCTGTGCCACAACACGGCCGAAATCGGGGATGAAACGGCCGAAAATCGCAGCCTCGTTCATCCAGCGCAGCACCAGTTCGGGGTCGCGGGGAGAGCAGAGGACATCGAGAAACAGCTTGTTGGCGCGCGCATCCTTGCGGACCCTGTTGTCGATAAGCTTGGCATCGCGCCGCGCCGCCCGCATCGCCATCGGATGGATTTCCAGCTCGTGCTTGTCGGCGAGCCAGAAGATTTCGACCAGCCGTACCGGGTCTTCCTCGAAAAATTCTTCGTTCGGCAAGGCAAGCCGGCCACGATCAAGAACGAAGCCCTTCAGCTTCTTCGGTTTGCGGGTCAGCGACGGCAGGAACCGGCGCACCCCGGCATTATGGGTTTCGTCGAGATGCGCGAGGAACACGCCGGTCAGGTTGCCGACGACTTTTGCGTTCAGGAAATAATATTGCATGAACCGCTCGACCGAGGATTTGCCGGGGCGGTCGGCAAAGTGCATCCGTCGGGCCACCTCGGGCTGCAGGTCAAACGTCAGCCGGTCTTCGGCGCGGCCGGTGATGTCATGCATATGACAGCGGACTGCCCACAGAAAATTGGCCGCCTTGCGGAAGCGTTTGAATTCGTCGGCGGTAAGCAGCCCGACCTCGACAAGATCCTCGGCCGACGCCACCCGGTGGATATATTTGCCGATCCAGTAGAGGGTTTGCAGATCGCGCATCCCCCCCTTGCCTTCCTTGACATTGGGCTCGACGACATAACGGCTGTCGCCCATTTTCATGTGCCGGGCATCGCGTTCGGCCAGTTTCTCGGCGACAAAGGTGCTGTCGGTGCCTGCCACAACCTCGCTGAAAAAACGCAGTTTCGCGTCTTCATAGACGCCGGTGTCGCCCCAGATATAGCGGCCTTCGAGCAGCGCCGTGCGGATCGAAAGATCGCTTTTGGCCATCCGCACCATCTCGTCGATCGAGCGACTGCTTTGCCCGACCTTCAACCCGAGATCCCAGAGCCAGTAGAGCATCGCCTCGACCGCCTGCTCGGTCCAGCTGGTAGCCTTGTGCGGGGTCAGGAATGCGATATCGACGTCGCTGTGCGGTGCCATTTCACCCCGGCCATAGCCGCCGACCGCCATCACCGCGATGCGTTCGCCCGAGGACGGGTTACCGACCGGATATTGGTGTTGCACCGCGATATCGTGGATGAGCCGCACCAGCTGATCGACCAGGAACGACTGGGCTGCTGCCATTTCATGGCCGGCAGACGGCCTTTTCAACAGACGCCTGCTGATCTCCGCCCGTCCATCTGCCAGCGCGTCCTGCAGGATCGGGAGGATCTTTGCCCGCGCGTCGGGCATGCCATGTTCGGCAATCAGCTCCTCGATCTTTTCAGCCAGCGCCCGGCGATTGATAATATCCCGCTGCCGGACAATCCGTTTCCCCGGATTCTCCGGCGCAGCTGGAATATCGGTGCGTATATTCATCCAGTCGCTGCCAGCTCGTCACGATGCTTTTTCGCAAGCACGATTTTGGCGATTTTTGCCGTACCGAGTTTCGGCAACGGTTCCTCATATTGCCAGACATGTACCGGCATTTTATAGGGCGCAAGCTGGTGCTTGAGCGTTTCCAGAAGCTCTTCGTCGGTCAGACTATGGCCTTCCTTGGTGTGATAGACCAGTGCCGGCACTTCCCCGAACCGTTCATCAGGAACGCCGAAAATACAGGCTTCGGCGACCGCCGGATTCGCATAGACCGCAGCCTCCACTTCCTGACAGCTGATATTCTCGCCGCCGCGGATGATGATCTCCTTCTTGCGGTCGACAATGTAGAGATAGGATTCGGGATCAAGATAGCCGATATCGCCGGTGCGGAAATAGCCGTCGTCGGTGAAGGCATCGCGGGTAGCCTCTTCATTGTTCCAGTAGCCGGTGAAGTTGGCAGCGGTACGGATGCAGACTTCGCCGCGCTCGCCCTGCGGCATCTTGTTCCCGTCATCATCGAGAATCGCGACTTCGACAATCGGCGGCGTCGCGCGACCGGTGCTGTCCGGCTTGGCGAGATAATTTTCATTCTGGTTGGAACAGCCGACGCCATTGGTTTCGGTCAGGCCATAGCCAATGACCGGGAAACCATCACCCATTTTCTCCTTGATCCGCCGGACATGCTCGACCGGACGCGGCGCACCGCCGGCGGCCATGGTAACGCAGCTGCTGAGATCATATTTGTCAAAATGGGGATGCGAATAGATTTCCATGCTCATCAGCGGTACGCCGACAAAATAGGTGACCCGTTCCTTTTCGATCAGGCGCATTGCTTCTTCGGCATCCCATTTGTTGAGGAATACCAGTTTCCGGCCGATCGCATAGCTGACCAGCACCAGCGGTACCGAGGCAGTGACATGGAACAACGGCACGCAAACCATCGCGGTCGGCTGCCCTTCCGGCATAGTACCGGCAGCAGTCATCATTTGTACCAGCACCAATACCGTACCGACATAGCTCATGGCGCCCTGGACCACCGAGCGATGTTCGGCATAGGCCCCCTTCGAGCGACCGGTGGACCCGGAGGTAAATAATATCGTCGCATTGTCTTCGGGCCCGATTTGCGGCATTGGCGTCTCCGCACCACCGCCTTTTTCCAGCATGACTTTCAGCCCTTCCAGAGGCAATTTGTCATGTTCGAAGACCAATAGCTCGGCACCGTGGTTGCGTTTCGACTCGACCAGACGCTGGGCCCGCTGATAGTCGGCAAAGACATATCGACATCCGACATCCTCGATGCCGTCCGCCAGTTCATCACCCTGCCACCAGCCGTTGAGCTTGGTCGAGACGCCGCCCGCGATGGTGATCGCCATGTCGAGAATGATCCAGTTGGCCGAATTGCGCGCGGCGATACCGATCCGGTCGCCTTTCTGAACGCCATAGCCTTCGACCAGCCCGCCAGCCAGAACACGCGCGGCGGCATAGGTTTCACCGAAGGTCAGGCGGATGTCGCCATCGACCAGAAATTCCTTGTCGGCGTTCTGATGGGAGAAATAGGCGAGATAATCCGCGACATTCTGCGGCGCATTCTTGAACACCGGCAATTCGACACCGAATTTATTGATCGTGTCGAGTTCCAGCATTTGACCGGGTTGGGTCAATGCTGCCATCGTTTTATCGATTGCCAAGTCCAGTTCAGAGGTCGCCATTCTTCTAGTCTCCCGTTGTTCCCTCTTGGTAAAGGGGAATTTCCCTTTATATGGACAGGAAACCACGCGGGGAAAAGAGTTGATTGATATTATATTGGCCAATGCGGCACAGTTTACGCGCTTCGAGGAGCTTGGCCTGTCTCCCAACGCGCTCGATCTCGGCTTTTTCCAGCTCAAATGGTATTCTCTGGCCTATCTGGCCGGGATATTGATCGGCTACTGGTATCTGAGCAAACTGGTGGCCCAGCCGGGCACGCCGATGGCCCGTCGCCATGCCGATGACCTGATCTTCTGGGCGACGCTCGGGATCATCGTCGGCGGCCGACTGGGCTATGTATTTTTCTACGCTCCCGAAATCCTGCAAGAGCCGATCAGAATATTCGAGGTCTGGAAAGGCGGCATGTCGCTGCACGGCGGCACAATCGGCGTCGTGCTCGCCCTCTGGTGGAGCGCACGGCGCGAGAAACTCGATTTCCTGCGGATGTGCGACTATATCGCCTGCGTCATCCCCTTCGGCCTGTTCTTCGGACGGCTCGCCAATTTCGTCAATGGCGAGCTGTGGGGACGGCAAACGGACGTCGCATGGGCCGTCATCTTCCCGATGGGCGGCGAAGTCGCACGCCATCCCAGCCAGCTCTACGAAGCAGGCCTCGAAGGCATTCTCTATTTCGTCATCCTATCGCTGCTATTCTGGAAGACCGATGCCCGCTATCAGCCGGGCAAGCTGCTTGGTACCGGACTATTGGTCTATGGCTTCAGCCGGTTCATCGTCGAATTCTTCCGTCAACCGGATGCGCAGCTTACGTGGCTGGTTGAACAATCGGGATTCAGCATGGGCCAATGGCTGACCGTGCCGATGATATTGCTGGGCGCCTGGCTGGTGTTCACCGCCAAAGCCCGGCGCACGCGCATCGAGGCAGTGGCCGGAGACAAGAGCGTTGCCTGACGGCTTCAAAACGGATCCTCCCAGTGCAGCGCATATCATCGCCGAGCGGATCGACCGCGAAGGTCCGATCCCGCTCGGCGACTATATGGCGATCGCCAATGAATATTATTATGCCAGCAAGGACCCGCTCGGCGAAGAGGGTGATTTCGTCACCGCGCCCGAGATCAGCCAGATGTTCGGCGAGATCGTCGGTATCTGGCTTGCCGATCTTTGGCTGCGCAAGGGGTCACCGGACCATTGCCATTATGTCGAGTTGGGACCCGGCCGCGGCACATTGGCCAGTGATGCGCTGCGTTCCCTCGCCAAGTTCGGCTGCACGCCGACGATCCATTTCGTCGAGACCAGTCCGGTCCTGAAAGCCAAACAGGCGCTGCTGCATCCCGGAGCAATCTGGCATGACGATATAGGCAGCCTGCCGGACGACGGGCCGTTGCTGATCGTCGCCAATGAATTTTTCGACGCCCTGCCGATCGAGCAATTTGTCGCAACAACCGGCGGCTGGCGACGACAGATGGTCGCGCGCGATCGCGGCAAATTTGTCGCTATCCCGAGTTCCGAAGTGGCGGAGGACCGGATTGGCGGCAGCATGAGCGGCTTTCCCGATGGCACGATATTGGAACGCTCTCCGGTCAGCGTCCAACTGGCCGGCGATCTGGCCAATCGTCTGGCCAAACAGGGCGGCACATTGCTGATCATCGATTATGGCTATGCGCGTCCGGGAACCGGCAGCACTTTGCAGGCGGTCAAGGACCATATGCCGATCAGCCCGTTTGACAGTCCGGGAGCATCGGATCTCACCGCCCATGTCGATTTTCATACTTTGGCCAATATCGCGCGAACGCGATTGCTGGCGGTGCATGGCCCCGCAGAACAGGGCCAGTGGCTCAAGTCGCTCGGGATTGACCAGCGCGCAGAGGCATTGATCAACGCGACGCCGAAACAGGCAGACAATATCCGGGCCGCGCACCAGCGGCTGACCCATGTTGACGAGATGGGATGCCTGTTCCGGGTGATGGCGGCGACCCCGATCGACTGGCCGGAACCCGAAGGCTTCAGCTACGGCGAGGCATAAGGGGCGCTGCTAGGCTGCTAGCCCACCCATTCGGCGACTTCCGCAGCCACTTTGTTGGCGGCCCGGTTCAGACCTTCGCCGACCGGATTGGGTTCGGCCGCAAAGACCTTTTCACTGGCCTGGAAGCGCTTTTTCTCGACCGGCTTGTCGGTGACCATTTTCACCGCATCATAGGTCACGGTGACGGTCAGGCTGGGGCCGTCGAGACCGAAATCGACCAGCTCGCCGGTGATATAGGTTTGCGCGTTACCGCCCGCTTCGGTTGCCGTCAGCACCAGCCGGTTGTTCTTTGCAGCGATGGTTTCGCCGAGCAGATCCTGAAACAGGCGCGCCGGCTTGTCTACCCACACGGCATCTTTCAAATAGGCAATGCCCGTCCCGGCGGTCTGCACCGGCACCCGGATCGTGTTCAGCTTCTGCGGCGCGGCGGGCAATGCAACGACCAGTGAACCGGTCTGCGGTCCGCTTCGCACGGCTCCGGCCGAGAGCTTCTGGTCGGGCGACAGCGCCAATAGCGACGGTGGCGGCTCAGCGCCGCCAAAGCTCACGCAGGCGCCCAGCGCGCCGGTTGCGGCCAGCAGACCGACGGCTTTCAAAAATTTGCTCATCATATCTGCCCCTTCATTTTCCTGGCTCGTAGTCCGGCAGCGTCGGTGCCGACAACAGGGACCCTGCCCCGCCCTGATCCAGCCGCTCGGTCACATTGGTCATCGACTTGGTCAGCGCCTGCATATCCTCGACCAGCTGGTCGATTTCCGGCAAAGTCTTGTTCGAGAAACGCTCCGCACCGGGCTGTGCATTTTTCAATACACCTTCCAGAGCAAGCAGGCTCTTGGAGGCGGAATCCAGTGTGGTAGCCAGATTTTTCGCCACCGGCTCGCCGTTGCTGGTCAGGAAAGCATTGGTGTTATCGGCCACGAGCCCCAGCTTCTCGGCCGTCTGGCCAGCGTTGCGGATGGCGATCCGTGATTCTTCCATCAGCGCCTCCAGACCCGGTGCCTGTTGCGCCAGGCTGCCGGTCAGCCGGTCGGTATTGGCCAATATGCCGCTGATCGATTTCTGGTTTTCATCCGACAGCAGCAAGGTCAGCCGGTCGGTGAGAGTCGCCAGCCGTTCCACCACCAGCGGAGCGCTGTTCAGCAGTTCGCCGAGCGCCCCCGGTTTGGTCGGTATCACCGGCACCCCTTCGGGTCCCCGCTCTGTAATGGGCGGAGCCCCCTTTTTGGCACCATCGAGTTGAATGTTTGGGGGTGCGGTAAAACTCACGCTCTGGATAGTGGCGGTTGTTCCCTCCAGTATCGGTGTGTCCTCACTGACAGCAATCCGGACGCGCACGAAATTCGGGTCCTTCTTCCACAGTTCGACCTTGATTACCTGCCCCGAGGGTACGCCGGCAAAAGTCACGCCGGTTCCCGATGCCAGTCCGCCGACCGACTGGGAGAAGAAAATATCATATTCTTTGGTCGCACCATCGCCGAAGCGGACGATCCACACCAGAAAGGCGGCCACAAGAGCCAACAGCACCAAGGTGACGGCACCGACAAGGATATGATTGGAGCGCGTTTCCATCTATTTCACCTCTATGACAAGCGGTCTCGCCAGCTGCAAGAATTCTCTGAACCGGTTGATCATTCTCATGCTCGCACCTTCTTTCCGGCAGATGCCATCCGGCCCCGCGGACCATTGAAATATTCCTGTATCCAGGGATGGTCGAGCGCGAGCAGTTCATCGATTGTACCAACGGCAATAACCTGCTGGTCGGCAAGCACCGCGACCCGGTCACAAATGGCGTGCAGCGTATCGAGATCATGGGTGATCAGGAACACCGTCAGTCCCAGGGTCTGTTGCAATTCCTTGGTCAGGCTGTCGAACGCAGCTGCCCCGATCGGGTCCAGCCCTGCCGTCGGTTCATCAAGAAACAACAGTTCGGGATCGAGCGCGAGCGCCCGCGCAATGCCTGCCCGCTTGCGCATCCCACCCGACAGCTGCGACGGATATTTTGGCGCAGCATCGGGCGGCAGTCCGGAAAGGCAGACTTTATATTTCGCCACTTCGCGCCGGAACTCGCGATCCATCTCGGGATAGAATTCGCGGATCGGCACCATCACATTTTCTGCCACAGTCAGCGTGGAAAACAGTGCGCCGCCCTGGAACAGGACGCCCCAGCGCTTGCGGATCTCGATTGTCTCGGCGTCGGATTTTCCGAGGATATGCTGGCCGAAAACCTCGACCTCGCCTTCATTCGGTTTCTGCAGCCCGATGATCGAGCGCATCAGGACGGATTTGCCGGTACCCGACCCCCCGACCACACCGATAATTTCGCCCCGCCGCACGTCCAGATCGAGATTATCGTGCACCACCTGCTTGCCAAAGCTGTTGCGCAGGCCGCGGACGCTGATGATCGGGCCGTCATAGTCAGGATTATAGGCGATGGTCTGCGACGCGCTCATCAATTCCACCCGATCCAGCTGAAGAAGACCGCGAAAAAGGCGTCGAGTACGATCACCAGAAAAATGGCCTGAACCACGGCAGCGGTTGTCCGCTTGCCGACGTCCTCGGCATTGCCCTTGACCTGCATGCCCTGATAACAGCCGGTCACGGCGATGATGGCCCCGAATACCGGAGCCTTGACGAGACCGACATAGACGTCGGTCAGCGGAACCACTTCCCGGATACGGGAGAAAAATGTAGCCGGCGGAATGTCCAGTTCAACCCAGCTCAGCAGGCCGCCGCCGATGATCGCCACCACCGATGCGTAGAAGCCGAGCAAGGGCAGCATGATCACCGCAGCAAGGAAGCGCGGCAGCACCAGCGCCTCGATCGGCGACACGCCGATGGTGCGCATCGCGTCGATTTCCTCGGTCAGCTTCATTGTGCCGATCTGCGCGGCAAAGGCCGAGCCGGACCGCCCGGCGACCATGATCGCGGTCATCAGCACGCCCAGCTCGCGGAGCGTCAGACGGCCGACGAGATTGACGGTGAACACTTCAGCGCCGAATTGGCGCAGCTGCACCGCACCTTGCTGCGCGATCACCAGACCGATCAAAAAGCTCATCAAGCCGACAATGCCGAGTGCACGGACACCGACGACATCAAAGCGCTGGATCACGGCATTCCATCTTACCCTGCCGGGATGACGGACCAGCCGGAAAAAACCGACGATGATCGCACCGAAAAATCCGACCAATCCGCTTAACGTCGTAAAGGTAACGGCCGTTGCCTCGCCGACTTCGCTGATCACGCGGATGACCGGGTTGAGCGGCTCCGGCCGAATATCGGTCGCCTGATCGGCACCGGCAACGGCCGCTATCAGCCGCTGCGCATCGTCATCTGCACCGACGATCTCGGCTTCCATATCCCGCGCTGTCCTGTGGACCAGCCATGCGCCCACCGTATCAACATAGCCCGTCTCGGAAATGTCCAGCCGCGTCGCTGCGCCCGCATAGGCGCGCAGACGTTCGGGCAAGTCGCCGACGCTGGCAATCGAAAGGTCGCCGGAAAAATGCAGCGTAACCGCACCATTTTCGGCTGTCTCTTCGACAAAATCGCTGGGTATCGACATCGCCTCTATAGGTGACCGAAATTGCGACAAAGCTCAAGAGATTAAACTGCTCAAATATTTGGTGCTTTCTCAGCCTGACTGCTAAGGACGGCGCGAACAGGAATTTCGGGACCGCATGCAGAAAATATCACTTTACGACATGGACCGCACGATCACGGTGCGCGGGACCTATACGCCGTTCCTGTTTCATATGGCCTTTGCCAGAGCGCCGTGGCGGCTGGTGTTTCTGCCGATCCTGCCGTTCGGCTTCATCGCCTACGGGCTCAAGCTGATCAGCCGCGGGCGACTGAAAACCTTCAACCAGCAGATGCTGCTCGGCAGCGGTCCGCAACTGTCGGCATTGCAACCGCATATCGAGCGTTTTGCCGACAAGGTCCTGCGCTCCAACCGTCACAAAAAGGCAATCGAGCAGATCGAGGTGGATCGCGCGGACGGGCGCAAGCTGGTGCTGGTTACCGCATCCTATGAACTTTACGCCGAAGCCATAGCCCGCCGTCTGGGATTTGATCATCTGATCGGCACGCAGCTGGTGGTCGACAACGAAGGACGCGTGTTGCCGCAGATCATCGGCGAGAATTGCTATGACGACGCCAAGATCGGCCGGATCGAAGCGCTGTTCGCCAGCCAGGGATGGCAGCGCTCCCAATCCCATGTCCGAGCCTATTCCGACCATGTCAGCGACCAGGCGATGCTGGAATTTGCCGACGAGGCGATAGCCACGACCCCGACCCCCAAATTGCGCCGTCTGGCGGAGCAGCGCGGCTGGAAAATCGTCGACTGGCGCTGATCCGGCCGAGACCGAAAGCCTTGGAGCGAAGATGAGAAACTGATTTTGCCATGCCCGACAACCCAATTTCTGTGGACAGCCGGACGACGATGAACCAAATGAACCGGATTACCGACCACCAGACCCATGCTGAGATAAACTGACATGCCATTCACGAAGCTGCTCGTACCCACCTATACACAAATGCTGAAAGCGCTCGCCAGCTGGCTGGAGAAGGCGCAGGCACAATTGCCTGACGCTGATTCGAATGCGCTGCTGTCTGCGCGCCTCGCGCCCGATATGTTCCCCCTGTCCACCCAGATTCGCTTTGTCTGCGTACAAGCACAAGAGGCGGTGTTCCGGCTGAAGGGAGAGGCGTTCCCCGCTTCGCTCGGCGAGCTTGTCGATGAAGGACGCAATGCGGGAGAACAGCCCGGATCGCTCGCGGATGCAAAGGCGCGGATTGAGGAGACCGTTGCACTGCTGGAGGCCCTAAGCCCCGACGCGCTGGATAAAGATCCGGGCGAAGCGATCGCGCACGAACTGCCAAACGGCATGGTGCTTGACCTCACCGCGGAGCAATATGCCCGCGACTGGGCGCTCGGCCAGTTCTATTTCCACCTCATGACCGCCTATGCGATCTTGCGCAGTGAAGGGGTCGAACTCGGCAAAGCCGATTATATTCCGCACATGTTTCCCTATATTCGGGCCGGTACGATACCGAAAGGTTGATGACCGGGCTGCAGGACGCCACCATATAGTTGACAGTCCGGCGCATCCATCGCAGGTGGCGCGGCATGGCAATTATCGCAACCATCATGAACAGCGCCACCGGTCAGCCGATCCAGAAGATGACCTTTGGCCGCATGCCCAAACCCTGGGCCTCCTTCAGCCTCGAGAGTGGCGAGCTGGTCACTGCCGAGCGGATCGACGTCGGCACGCCGGCGCATGGCAAATTTGTAGCGCCGGTCTCTATCTGGGTAACCCCCAGGCCAGCCAAAGCCTGAGCAATGAGCGTTGCTTTCCGCAGAGAAGGTGATGACGAGCATCTCGAACCCAAGTTCGAGCATCCGATTCCTGTCGGCCCCAATCTGGTTACGGCGCGCGGATTGCAAATGATCAAGGACCGCGTCGCCGAATTGCAGGCAAAGGTTGCGGCGCTGACCGACGAGGTTGCCCTCAAGATCGCCAAACGCGACTTGCGCTACTGGAACACAAGACAATCGACCGCCGAACAACCCCCGGTGCCCACTGGCGAAAAGGTCGAATTTGGCACCCGAGTGACCTTCCTGCTCAACGACAAAGAGAAAATACTCTCGCTGGTCGGGGACGACGAAGCCGATCCAGCCAGCGCGCTGGTATCCTTTTCTGCGCCGATCAGCCGGGCGCTGATGGGACTCAAGGTCGGCGACTATGGTGATTTTGCTGGCAAGGAGGATGCGATTGAGATCCTGTCGATCAAAGTAATTTCGAACAAGACCGGTTAAATCACGGCACCTGCCGTCAATCCCGAAAGCCAAGGCGACGATTATATGCCAAAGCCAGCAGAAATCGGAAAACCAGCAGGCATATTGGCAAAAAGACTTATGCAATCCGAAAATTTTTCATACGCCTATCACAATCCACATTTTGGGAGCAGTTCATGTCGCTAACACTTTTTCACTCGCCGGGCACACGCTCCATCCGCGCCTTATGGCTGCTCGAGGAAATGGGCCTGCCCTATGAATTGAAGAGCATCAAATATGACGGTGCCTATTTCGCATCCGATGACTTTCGGGCGATCAATCCGATGGGCAAAGTTCCGGCCCTTCACGACAACGGTGAGCTGATCGTCGAATCGACCGCGATCATGGAATATCTGATGCAACGCTGCGGTCCGACACCCCTCTCGATTGCGCCGGACAACCCGGAATATGCCGCCTATCTGCAATGGCTGCATATGGCGGAAGCCGGCATGGCCAGCTACATCGCGGTGAGTTTTGGCCATAGCTTTGGCAAGGCCCCCTACAAGGTCACCGATGAATTTGACGCTTATTGCCGTTTCCAGATAACAAAGGCTTTGGAAATGCTCGAGTCGCGGCTGGAAGGCAGGGACTATCTATTGAGCAGCGGTTTCAGCGCGGCGGACATATCCCTCGGCTATACATTGTTCTTCGCAAAGGCTTGTACCGGTACAAAATTCACCGAAACCGTGGGCACATATTTCAGTCGACTGTGCGCGCGTCCGGCCTGTCAAAAGGCAATGGCAGACCTGCCGAAATAACCAGCGAGCTATTGGTCGCCAAGGCCAAAAGCCAGCCTATCGGCAGGTGAGCGCATGTGGCTTTCAAGGGCGAACAATTAGAGTCCGATTTATACAATCCAACCGGGACTAGTTTTGCTATTGAAAAGCTTGAAACGATATTTGCGACCCGTCGTTTCAACGCCCCGTCGACCACCCCGGTCGGCGGGGCTTTTTATGTGAGCGATGTCCGGCTCTACGACCGGTCGCGGCTTCCACTCAAACCGCCGCCAGTGCCTGGTCAAAATCGGCGATCAGATCGTCCGGGTCTTCGACACCGATGGAAATCCGTACCAGATTGTCGGTGATACCCAGCGCGGCGCGGCGTTCGTCGGGGACCGAGATATGGGTCATTGCGGCGGGTAGACTGGCCAGCGTTTCGGTGCCGCCGAGGCTGACCGCGAGCTTGGCGATTTTCATTGCGTCGAGGAAACGGAAGGCTTCCGCCTCGCCGCCCTTGATGAAGACCGAGAAGGTGGAACCGGCGCCGCTGCAATGGCGGGCGTAAATATCCTTCTGGCGCGCGTCCTCGATGAAGCCGAGATAGCCGAGGCCGTCGACCTTGGGATGGTCGCGCAGGAAGGCACAGACCTTCTCGGCATTTTCGCCGGCCCGGGTCATGCGCAATTCCAGCGTCTCGAGACTGCGCATCAGCATCCAAGCGGTATTGGGATCGCAGATCGTGCCGATCGTGTTCCGGATAGCGCGGATCGGATCCATATGGGCCTTGCTGCCGAGCACGCCGCCGGCGACCAGATCGCTGTGGCCGCCGACATATTTGGTCAGGCTGTAGATGACGATATCCGCGCCATGTTTGAGCGGCTGCTGCCAGAGCGGGCCGAGGAAGGTGTTGTCGATGGCGATTGGTGGCGCGCCGTCCTTGCCAAAGACTTGCGCGCGAGCATGGGCAACGCCTTCGATGTCAACCAGCGCGTTGGTCGGATTGGCCGGGCTCTCCAGATAGATGATCGCCACTTTGCCGCCATTGGCAGCAGCCTGCGCCTTGGCCTGCTCGAGCATCACGGCAATCTCTGCCGGTGTCGCACCGGCAGGAAAGTCGAGGAAGGTCACACCGAAGCGGCCAAGGATTTTGTTGATCAGCGTTTCGGTCGCGGCATAGAGTGGTCCGCTGTGGACAACGACATCGCCCTGGTTGACATTGGCCAGCAACACCGTGGTGATCGCCGACATGCCGCTGGAAAATACCAGAGCATCCTCGGCTTCGTCCCAGATGCTCAGCCGGTCTTCGAGAATCTCCTGATTGGGGCCGTTGAAGCGCGAATAGACGAGACCGTCCGAACCGCCCGGGCGCTTGCCGGTGATGCCTTCAAAAAAGCGCTTGCCGGCCGCGGCATTTTCAAAGGCAAAGGTCGAGGTCAGGAAGATCGGCGGCTTGAGCGCGCCTTCGGACAGCTCCGGATCATAGCCGTGCCCCATCATCAGTGTCGCCGGCTTCAGCTTGCGTCCGCCAATTCTTTCGATCGGCGCCTTCGGCATCCGGCGCGTAACCGGCACTGCCGCCGTCGGATCATTTTGCTTTGCCATATTCTATCTCTCCACAGCGATGAATTTGGGTGGACTCATGCCTCAAAAACTAACTGGTTACAACGGAAACCAACCACACGCAGCCGATTATGATCGGGACGCCCGCGAGATCGAGCAACAGGCCCGATTTCAGCATTTTCGGCAGTTCGATATGGCCGGTCGACCAGGCAATCGCATTGGGTCCGGTGCCGCTGGGCAGCATGAAGCCCCAGCTTGCCGCCATCGCGGCCGGGACGGCGAGCAACACCGGATCGACTCCGGTGGCAAGGATCAGGCTGGCGACCACCGGCATGATCCCGCTGGCGGTTGCGACATTGGAGGCGAATTCGGTGACCAGGATGACCAGCGCGACCAGCGCGATGGCGATGACCAACACCGGCACCGACCGCAGCGGCTCAAGCGCGCCGCCCAGCCAATCCGCCAGCCCGGATTCGATGATTCCTGCGGCCAGTGCGAGGCCGCCGCCGAACAGCATGATCACGCCCCATGGCGCCTTGTCGGCTTCGTCCCAGTTGAGCAGCCGGCGCCCGGTGCCGTCGGGCAGCGCGAAGAGCAGCAGTCCGCCGAAAATGGCGATGCTGCCATCGTGCAGCGCGCCTTCCGGAAAGATCGCTTTTAGTTGCGGCAGGAACAGCCAGCCGAGCACGACGATCGCGACGACCGGGACGAGGCGTTTTTCCGGCACGCTCCACGGCCCCGGCGAACCGATGGCCCGCTTTGCCTTGACCCCGTCGAAACTGTGCTGCCCGACTTTTTGCACGGCAATCAGGATAGCAGCGAGAACCGGGATACCGATGACCACGATCGGGATGCCGAATTTCAGCCAGCTGAGAAAATTGAGGTTCATGCCCAGGGTCTTGTTGATCAGGCCAGCGGCAATCGCGTTGGTCGGGCTGCCGACAAGAGTCCCCAGGCCGCCGATCGATGCGGCAAAGGCCACGCCCATGATCAGCGCTCCGGCAAAACCGTCGGTCTCGCCATCCCTGACCCCGCCGGCGACCAGTACCGCCAGCGCGATCGGGATCATGATCAGGGTCGAGGACGTGTTGGAAATCAGCATGCTGAGCAGTGCGGTCGCAATCATGAAGGCGAATAATATGCCCCAGGCGGTCTTGCCCGACAGGCCGATAATCGCCAGCGCCAGACGCTTGTGCAGGCCGACCCGCTCGATCGCCAGCGCCAGAAAGGCGCCGCCGAGGATGAGGAAAAGGATCGGCGAATAATATTGGCTGGCGGTTTCGTTGACCGACATGACATCCATTGTCGGCAGCGCGAGAAACGGCAGCAACGCGGTGGCGGTCAGCGGGATCGCCTGGGTCATCCACCAGGTCGCCATCAGCAGGGTCAGCGCGGCAACGTGCCAGGCGGGGGTCGACATGGCTTCCGGAGCCGGAACCAGCAGCATGGTGACAAACCCGGCAAGTCCTGCCCATAGACCGATGCGTTGTGCGTTCATGCCCTCTCCTGTTCCCCCGTTCTGCCAGTCTCCGCTGGCGTGCAAACCGACTGGTCTTTCCTAGAGGCCAGATTGGTTTGGGCCCCAGCCTTCGCTGGGGTGACGGCGGAAATCAATATTATTCCGCAAGGCCGATCAGCGAAATCTGCCTGCCATAGCCCGCTTCCCCGCGATGGCAGGAGCGGCGATAGCTGAAGTAGCGGTCTTCGTTGGCATAGGTGTCCAGGCCGAGTTTATCGATGCGGGTGATGCCTTCCCGGTCCAGTCGGGCGGCGACATATTCTTCAATATCAAACTGGAAATGATCCGGCCTGCCTGCCGCGAAAAAGCGGTCATTGGCTGAATCAGAATCGACAAAACGCGAGCGGAAGACCGCATCGACTTCATAGCTGACCTGTGCAATGCACGGACCAATGGCGCAGGCGATATTGTCACGATCCGCACCGAGCTTTTCCATCGCAGCGATGACATTGTCGGTGACACCGGCAAGCGCGCCTTTCCATCCGGCGTGGGCCGCACCGATGACGCGGGCTCCTGAATCGTGAAACAGAACCGGCACGCAGTCGGCGGTCAATATGCCGAGCAGCAGATTGGGCCGGTTGGTAACCATGGCATCGGCCTGCGGCCGCTGGTCGAGCGGCAGCGGTGCGGTCACGGTCACGACCTCGGCGCTGTGGATCTGGTGCACGGTGACCAGTTCGCTACCCGGGAGCACGCCTTCCGTTGCCAGCCGCCGGTTGGCCATGATCGCCTCGCGGTCATCATCGCTGCCGAGACCGATGTTCAGCCCGGCGTAAATGCCTTCCGAAACACCCCCTGCCCGGCCGAGAAAGCCATGGGCCGCGCCACCCAGCAGGGAAGACGTGCTGATATCAAGCAAGGCTTTTGTGGACCTGTTCGGAAACGTCTTTCGACAATTCCGGCTGCGCGGCAATCTTCTCAAGCGCCAGCCGCATCAGTTCCGACCGTTCGCGCTCGAAACGCCGCCAGCGTCCGAGCTGCGGGATGAAGCGCGCCGCCGTCTGCGGATTCTGCTTGTCCAGCGCGATCACCATATCGGCGATCATCTGGTAGCCCTTGCCCGACGGATCGTGGAACCGGACCTGATTGCCGGTAAATGCACCGTAAAGTGCGCGAACGCGGTTGGGATTGGACAGGGTGAAGTCAGGGTGCCGCGACAGGCTGTCGATCCGTTTCACCGTATCCGGACGCAGCGACATGGCCTGCAGGCTGAACCATTTGTCGAGAACCAACGGATTGCTTTTGAATTTCGCGTAGAAATCGTCAAAGGCAATCGTGCGTTCTTCGGCCTCGAGATGCGACAGGACCGCCAGCGCGCCCTGCATCGCGGTCATATTGTCCGCCTCGCGATATTGTTCGAACGCGAGCTCGGCGGCGTCTTCGGTATAGGATGCGGCCAGATAGCCCAAAGTCACATTGCGCAATTTGCGGTTCGCCCGTGCTTCGGCATCGAGCGAGAATTCTCCCGGCCAGCAGCTTTTGTAAAGCTTGCGGAACTGTTTTTCGAACTGCACCGCAATCTTGCCGCGCAATTTTTCGCGTTCCTCGTGAATTGCCTGCGGATCGACTTCGACCATCTGGTCGCCGAGAAAGGCTTCGCTGGGCAGCAGAAGCAGTTCGGCGAGGAAGGCCGGATCAATGGCCTTGTCGCCGAGAATTTTCGCCACGGCCCGCAAAATGATGTCACGGTCAACGGGCGTGCCGAGGATCCTGGCGGTCAGATAGACCGTCATCAGCCGCTGCACCGCCTCGAAACGGGCAAACGGATCGTCGTCATGGGCCGACAGGAAGGCGAGTTCTTCGGCGGTCTGGTTGCTTTCCAATATGATCGGCGCGGAAAAACCGCGATTGATCGACAGGACCGGGTGATCCTTATAGCCTTCAAGAACGAAGCTTTGCTCTGCCTTGTCGAGCAGGAGCAGCTGTTCGCCCTGATGCGCGCCGGTTTCCGGATCGAGCAGCGCCGTCCGCAGAGGGATCAGTAATTCCGATGCCTCTGGCCGTTCGCCCTTCTGGGCAATTTTCTGCTTGAGCTGGATCGTGACGGCACCGGTTTGCGGGTCGTGGGACAGATTGGCGGTCACCCGCGGCGTGCCCGGCGTTTCATACCATTTGCGAAATTGCTTCAGATCGATGTCGCCGCCATCTTCCATCGCGGTGACAAAATCCTCGCAAGTAGCGGCCTCGCCGTCGTGCCGGTCGAAATAGAGATCGGTGCCCTTGCGGAAATTTTCCGGCCCCATCAGCGTGTTCATCATCCGGATGACTTCCGCACCCTTGTTGTAGATGGTCGCGGTGTAGAAATTGGAGATTTCCTGATAACTTTCCGGGCGGATCGGATGGGCCAGCGGGCCGGCATCCTCGGGAAATTGTGCTGCCCGCAAAATCCGAACATCCTCGATCCGCTTGAGCGCCGCCGAACCCATGTCGGCAGAGAAGCTCTGGTCGCGGTAGACGGTGAAGCCTTCCTTCAGGCTGAGCTGGAACCAGTCCCGGCAAGTCACTCTGTTTCCGGACCAATTGTGGAAATATTCATGCGCGACCACGCCTTCGATACCGTCGAAATCGGCATCGGTGGCGACTTCGGGATCGGCGAGAATATAGCGGGAGTTGAAGATATTCAGTCCCTTGTTCTCCATCGCGCCCATGTTGAAATCACTGACCGCGACGATATTGAACAGGCCAAGATCATATTCGCGGCCATAGCTTTCCTCGTCCCAGCGCATCGAGTCCTTGAGCGCTTTCATCGCATGGCCGGTGCGATCGAGATCACCGTCGCGGACCCAGATGTTGAGCTCGACCGGCTTGCCCGAACGGGTGGTGAAGCTGTCGTTATTGGCCACGAGATCACCGGCAACCAGGGCAAAGAGATAGCTCGGCTTCGGCCAGGGATCATTCCACTGCACCCAGTGGCGGCCATTCTCGCCGTCGCCTTCCGCAACCTTGTCGCCATTGCACAGCAGCACCGGGAATTTTGCCTTGTCGGCCTCCATCCGCACCTGGTAGCGGCTCAGCACATCGGGGCGGTCGGGCGCAAAGGTGATCCGGCGAAAGCCCTCCGCCTCGCACTGGGTGCACAGCATATCATTGGAAGCGTAGAGCCCCATCAACTGGGTGTTGGTCGACGGGTCCAGCTCGACCTCGATCTCGACGCTATGCGATGCACCGCTCAGCGGCAGGACGAGATCGCCCTCTACCAGCGTCCAGTCGGTGCGGGCTTCGCCGTCGACCTTTACCGATGTCGGGCTGATGTCGTCGCCCTGCAGAACGAGAGGCTCGTCCGCCTTCGCGCTTTTCGAACGCCGGACGTCGAGTTTCGAGCGCACTACGGTCCGTTCAAGATCAAGCTGGAAATCCAGTTCAACCTCCGGAATGAACCAGGCCGGTGGCCGGTAGTCCTCGCGACGGATGGTGGCCGGATCCTTGGGGGCTGGCGCGGCATCGGCCATTTCGTCATTCGGTGTTTTTTGAATATCTAACATGGGCTTGCCATAAGAGCCATTTGCACCCCGCGCAATTGCGTTTATGGCTGGGGCAAAAGGGAGTGGGTCATGTCGAGATTATTGCTGTTCTTTATAGCCGCCATGTTGATCGCCGGTCTGCCAACGGAAATGCTGTTCGCGCAATCCGGCAGCGCGGCGTTTGACGTCGAACAGGCCAGTCGTGCCTATATCGATACGTTGCAGGGCGCAGAGCTTGAGAAATCCAACAATTATTTTCAGGGCGGCTATTGGCTGATCCTGTGGGGCGCCATCGTCGGCATATTGGTCGACTTCCTGATCCTCCAGTCGCGCCTGTCCGCTCGCTTCCGGGACTGGGCCGAACGGGTAACCAGCCGCAAATGGCTGCAGCCTGCGCTCTATGCCCTGCCTTATATCATCGTCGGATTTCTGATCGCTCTGCCCTGGACCATTTACACCGATTTTTTCCGGGAACAGCAATATGATCTGATGAGCCTGGATTTTGGTAGCTGGTTCGGCGAGCAGATGGTTGGTCTCGTGATATCGTTGATCATGTTCCCGCTGCTGGTCATGGCCATTTTCGCGGTGATCCGGCGCGCGCCGAAAACATGGTGGATCTGGGGAACCGGCGTGATTGCCATCTTCCTGTTCATCGGCATGATGCTCGGGCCGGTCTTCATTTCGCCGCTGTTCAACGAATATAACGAGATGGCAGAGGGACCTATGCGCGACAAGATTGTCGCGATGGCAGCGGAATATGATATTCCGGCCGAGAATATCTATGTTTTCGACCAGTCGAAACAGCACAAACGGATTTCGGCCAATGTCTCCGGCATCGGACCGACGATCAGGATTTCGCTGAATGACAATCTGCTTGAGCGCACCGATCCGGACGAAGTCGCGGCGGTGATGGGCCACGAACTCGGCCATTATGTTCTGGGCCATATCTGGCGGACGGTGTTCATCCTGTCGCTGATCATGGCCGTCGGATTATTCGTTACGGCGCGCGTCGCGCCGCGAATGATCGAGCGCCACGGCGGGAAATGGGGCGTGCGCAGCATATCGGATCCTGCCGCGATTCCGTTGCTCAGCCTCATCCTGACTGCCTATTTCTTCGCCGCGACGCCAGCGCTTAACAGCCTGGTCCGAATCACCGAAAGCGAAGCTGACCAATTCGGGCTTGATACGGCCAGAGAACCGGACGGTTTTGCCAAAGTATCGATGCGATTGTCGGAATATCGCAAGATCGAACCGGGACCGGTGGAGGAAATGCTGTTCTTCGATCACCCCTCCGGCGCCACGAGAGTCCGGATGGCGATGCAATGGAAGGCCGACAATGTCGAAAATCCGGTGATACAGAATCCAGGCAAGCTGGAGAAGGAATAGACTGTGACCGGCCGCATGCTGATCTTCGGAATGGGCTATACCGCCTCGCGGCTGGGCGAGCGGCTGCGCGGCGAGGGCTGGACCGTGACCGGTACCCGCCGGGAAGCGCAAGATGGCTGCATTGCTTTTGATGACGAGACTTCGGTTCTGGCGGCGCTGGCGGAGGCGACGCATGTCCTTTCCTCGGTCCCGCCTGCGAAGGACGACAGTGAACCGGTGCTTGACCATTACGGCGAAGCGATCCGCGCGGCATCGCTACAATGGAGCGGCTATCTCTCCGCGACCGGCGTTTATGGCGATGTCGATGGGGCCTGGGTCGACGAGAGCGCGCCAATCGGCTCGGGTCGCCGCAAGGCGCGCAGCGAGGCCGACCAGCGCTGGCAGAAATTGCGCAGAGATATCCACGTCTTTCGCCTGCCCGGCATATATGGCCCGGGCCGCAGCCCGCTCACCCGGGTCCGGGACGGCAGGGCCAGGCGGGTGGACATGCCCGGACAGGTGTTCAGCCGTATTCATGTCGATGACATTGTCTCGGCGGTGATCGTATCATTCGATGGCCCGGCGGGCGTCTATAATATTTCCGATGACCTCCCTGCGCCGCAGCACGAGGTAGTGGCCCATGCGGCGCGGCTTTTGGGCATGGATGTCCCGCCGTTGCTGTCGCTGGAAGAAGCCGATCTGTCGAAAGCCGCGCTGGGCTTTTACGAAGAAAACCGCCGGGTTGCCAATGGCAAGGCGAAGCGGCTGCTGGACTGGGAGCCGCGATATCCGGATTATAAAGCAGGGCTGCAGTCGCTGCTCGGCTGATTATTCAGGCAGAAATGCGCGGTGTCTTCGGCTTGCGCGCCCGCAGCGCCACCAGCAGTCCGAGCATCGCCAGAACGGCGCCGCCAGCCGGCAACCAGGTCCAGACATAATCCTCGAAAATCGTCGACAATATCATCGCCACCACCGGCACCAATACGCTGGAATAGGCCGCCTTGCCCGGTCCGATTTCGCGGATCATCGAGAAATAGAGCGGGAAGGTGACGACCGAACCGATGACGCCGAGATAGACGATCCCGCCCCAATAGGCAGCACGCATTTCGTATACCGGCGGACCGACGGTGACCCAGGACAGCACGATATTGATCAGCGCCCCGAACAGCATTGCCCAGGCGAGGACGGTGATGATCGGATAGGATTTGAGCCGCTCGCCCGCCTGCATGACATTGGCAATCGAGGCCGACATGATCCCGCCGAAGGCCAGCGCCGCGCCGATCAGTACCTGTTCGAGGCTGGCCGGAGAGGCGCGATATTCGTGCCAGAACAAAAGCGCGATGCCGACAGCGGCAATCGCCGAGCCGCCGAGAAAGGCGCCGGAGATCTTGTGGCCCAGAAAGATACGGCCCATGAGCGCGTTGGGGACCATCAGCAGCGCGAACAGGACCGCGACCAGACCCGAGGTGATGAACAGTTCGGCGTTGTAGACAAAGTTGAAATTGAACGAGAATTGGAAAAGCCCGAGAATGAGCGCGAACAGATAGCCGGTACGGTCTAGCCGGAAGGACAGGCGCTTATAGGCGACCAGCACGAACATGGCGGCGGCGGCGATGATGAAACGATAGCTCACCGACCAGCTGGGCGGCACCGTGGAAATCTGGTCCTTGATCACCAGCCAGGTAGACCCCCAGATCAGCGAGACCAGCAGGAACGGGATCAGGATGCGCGGGCTGAGGAGGCTTGGCTCGCTCTCTTCACCGGCGTTCATAAGGATACGATCACCTCGGCCAGCGGACGGATATCCTCGACGCTCTGGTTCCAGCTGGTCACCAGCCGCGCCTGCCCGGCGCCCCAGTCATAGAAATCAAATCCCAGGCCGCGCAGATGCGCCGCTTCGTCTGCCGAGAGTCTGATGAAGATTTCGTTTGCTTCGACCGGATAGATCAACCGTTCGCCAGCGGCTTTGGCGATGATCTGAGCGCCGGCATTGGCGGCGCGCGCATTGTCGAGCCACAGATCATCGTCGAGCATCGCCAATATCTGCGCTGCGAGGAATCGGCCCTTGGACTGCAAATGGCCTGCACGCTTGCGGCGATAACGGGTGTCGGTGGCCAGTTCACGATCAAAGAATATCAGCGCCTCGGCGCTCATCCCGCCATTTTTGACAAAGCCGAAACTCAGCGCGTCGACACCGGCTTGCCAGGTCAGGTCAGCGGGCGAGCAGCCGAGCGTCGCCACCGCATTGGCAAAGCGCGCGCCGTCCATGTGCAGGCCGAGCCCGCGCGCCTTGCAGACTTCGGCAAGTCCGGCGACTTCGTGCGGATGGTAGACCATGCCATATTCGCTGGCATTGGTGATCGACACCGCGGCGGGCTGGACCTGATGGACATCGTCGCGGATCGCCGCGCAACAAGCCTCGACGCTTTCAGGAGACAATTTTGCGCCCTGGCCGTCGAGCAGCATCAGTTTCGCGCCGCCGGTATAGAAACCGGGCGCCCCCGCCTCGTCCTGCTCGATATGGGCTTCGCGATGGCAGATCACGCCCTGATGCGGCTGGCACATTGCGGCGAGCCCCAGTGAATTGGCCGCGGTTCCGGTCGCCACCCACATCGCCTCGACCTCGGTCTCGAACAGATCGGAAAAAGCCCCGTTGAGGCGCGCGCTCAGACCATCGCCATCATAGGCCGTGTCCTGTCCATTGGCTTCGACCAGCGATTCCAGCAACTTGGGGTGCACAGACGCGGCATTATCAGAGAAAAATCGCATGTGCAGCGCATGGCTCACGGCCTCTGGCGCGTCAAGACAGGATGATCAATGACCAGACAGGTTGCGCTTTCCATGGCCCTCAGGGATCACAGGCCAGCCATCTCCGGGTTCAGGAAAAATCCGCTTTGGCGGCGAGGGTTCGCTGGAACACGGTGACCACGCACATCGCCGAGTAGATGGTAGCGATGATGGTGAAATATTGGGGCATCAGGCACATCAGGACAAACGCAATGATCGTCTCCGTGCCCTCCGCGAGGCCGGTATCGTAGAAGAAGCTCTTCTTGCCGTGCGCCTCGGTCTCGCGCCCCTGTTTGGCCGCCATCACCGCATAGGCGAGAAAGCTTATCCCGGTCAGGGTGAAGCTGCCGACCAGTATCAGCGCGAACGGAAGATTGGCGGGTGCGGCGAAGCCAAAGCCGATCGGCACCGCAATATAGAAAACAAAATCGCTGACGATATCGAGATAGCCGCCGAAATCGGTCTGCCTTGTAGCCCGGGCGATCGCGCCGTCGAGCCCGTCGAACAGGCGACTGAACAGGAGCAGAGCCAGACCGAGCAGATAATGCTGATATCCGATCGCCACGCCCGCTGCGATGCCGACCGCGCCGCCGGCCAGTGTTACCTGATTGGCGGTCAGGCCGATCCGCGCCAGCCGGGCGCCCACCGCGTCGAGCGGGGGATCGATGATCGGACGGAGACGGGAATCAAGCATGAACTATCCTCGTCGATTGCGCACCGTCAGGCAAGGGTGACCAGACCGATCACCGCTCCGGTCATCGCGGTCGCACAATTGCCGGCGATCCAGCTTTTCACGCCCAGCCCCGCGACCTCGGCCCGGCGCGAGGGCGCGAGCGTGCCGATCGTCGAGACCAGCAAGCCGACGCTGGCAAGATTGGCGAAGCCACAGAGCGCGTAAACGACGATCAACTGGCTGCGCGGATCGAAGGTCCCAGCGGGTATCGCCGCCAGATCGAGATAGGCGACATATTCGTTGAGGATGGTCTTGGTTCCCATCAGCGCGCCGGCCGCAGGCGCCTGATCCCAGGGCACGCCGAGCGTCCACATCAGCGGCGCGAACAGCCAGCCGAAGGCGCGCTTGATCGTCACCGCCTGACCATCGACATAAGGCAGGACGGTCAATATCTGGTCGGCCAGAGCAACCAGCGCGAAGACCACCAGGATGATCCCGATCACCGCCAGAAAAACCTGCACGCCTTCCATCGTTCCGCGCACGAGCGCGTCGATGCTGCCGTCATATTTGAGTCCCGGCTGCTCCTCGCTGGTCTCGGTCTTGCCGTTGCCCGGCACCATCAGCCGGGCGACCAATATGGCAGCCGGCAGCGAGATCAGCGATGCCGAGATCATGTGCCCGACCGCATTGGGAACCGCCTGAGACAGGGTCGAGGCATAGAGGATCAATATCGCGCCCGATATGGTTGCCATCGGCAGCACCATCACCATGAACAATTCGCCCCGGCTCATTTTCTCGAAATAGGCGCGCAGCACCAGTGGCGATTCGACCACGCCGAGGAAGATATTGGCGCCGCCGCTGAGACCGACCACGCCGCTCACCCCCATGGACTTGCGCAGCGCCCAGGACAGGCCCCGGACGATCCACGCGAGTACGCCCCAGTGCCAAAGCAGGGCTGACAGTGCCGAGAATACGATCACCAAAGGCAGTATCTGGAAGGCAATGATCAGCGGCGGCTGCGCGCCCTCTTTCAACACGAAGGGCAATTCCCCCCCGCCGGCATAGCCGAACATATAGGATGATCCGACCAGTGTCGCTTTTTCAATCGCCATCACGCCCTGGTTGGCGAGGCCGATGATTTCCCAGACGAACGGCACCCGGACGATGACCAGCGCGATGGTCAGTTGTAGCAGCAATGCCCCGCCGATCCATTTCCAGCTTGGCCGGTCCTGACGATTTTCCGAGATGGCCCAGGCGAACAGCAGGATCAGCGTCAGGCCGATCAGTCCCTGCCCCTGCTGCAGGAAATCGATCATCCGCGCATCCAGCTATGATAGCGCTCGACCCAGCGCAGCAGGCCTTCCGGCGCGTGGGCGCGTTTCCACTCGCCCGCAGCATATTTATTGCCTTCCGCCATCGTCGGATAGGTGTGGATCGTGCCCAATATCTTGTTGAGGCCGAGCTTGTATTTCATCGCCAGCACATATTCGGCGAGCAATTCCCCGGCATGGTCACCGACGATGGTCACGCCGAGAATCCTGTCCTTGCCCGGCGGGGTCAGCACTTTGACAAAGCCCTGCGTCGCGCTTTCGGCTATCGCCCGGTCCAGTTCGTGCATCTGGTATATCGTCACCTCGTGGGCGATATCCTGTTCTTTGGCTTCCTGTTCGTTGAGACCGACGCGGGCAATTTCCGGATCGATGAAGGTCGTCCATGGAATGACCCGATAGTCGGCCTTGAACGTGCGGAACTGTCCGAACAGGGCGTTGACCGAGGCATACCAGGCCTGATGCGACGCGACATGGGTGAACTGATAGGGGCCGGCAACATCGCCCGCGGCGAATATATTGGGATAGGAGGTGGCGAGAAGATCATCGGTGACGATGGTCCGCCCGGTCTCGATGCCGAGCTCTTCCAGTCCGAAGCCGGAGAGCCGCGCCGAGCGACCGACCGCGACGACCAGGGCGTCAAAGGCTATCGCCTGTTCCTTGCCATCGGCGCTGACAATGAGACGTTTCTCGCCGTCCACCAATTCGCAGCGGACCGCATCATGGCCGGTGCGGACAATGACGCCGGAACCTTCCTGAGCGGCCTGTGCAAGAGCGGAGACATCTTCGTCCTCGCGGCCCAGCAAACGGTCTTCCCGCTCGACCTGCGTCACTTCTGCGCCGAGACGCGCGAAGGCCTGACTGAGCTCGCAACCAATCGGGCCGCCGCCGAGAATGATCATCCGTTTCGGAATATCATCGAGCTGGACGAATTCTTCCCATAAAGTGTCGCTGGTGACATAGCCGACAGCATCGAGACCGGGCAGCGGCGGAACGAAGGGCGCGCCGCCGGTGGCGACAATGATCGAACGGGTGGTGAGTCGCTGGGTCTCGCCATCGTTGCGCTTTATCTCGACCGTCCAGGGATCGATGATTTTGGCATAACCCTTGACCACATCGACACCCAGATCGGTATAGCGCTCGACGCTGTCATGCGGCGCGATGTCCGCGATAATGTCGTGGATGCGCTGCATCACCGCCTTGAAGCTGTACTTTGGATCGGTCTTCTGCAGCCCGTAGGCATCGGCCTGGCGCATCTGCTGCGCAACCTTGGCGCTCTTGATCAGCGCCTTGCTCGGCACGCAGCCATAGTTGAGGCAATCACCGCCCATCTCGCCGGCTTCAACGAGGGTCACCTTGGCTTTGACGGTCGCGGCAATATAGGAGGAAACCAGCCCGGCGGCACCGGCCCCGATCACCACCAGATTGCGGTCATATTTCTTCGGCTTGCTATAGCCGGCATAGACTTTCCGGCGCTTGATCCGGGACACTATCCACTTGCCGATCCACGGCGTGATGCCAAGCGCGGCAAAGGAGAGCAGCAGACCCGGCGAACCGATATCGCTGACCTCATCAATATTGGCGAGCTGGGTACCCGCGTTGACGTAAACCAGTGTGCCCAGCAACATGCCGATCTGGCTGACAATATAGAAGGTGCGGGCCTTGATCGCGGTCAGTCCCATCAACAGGTTGATCAGGAAGAAGGGGAATACGGGAACCAGACGGAGGGTCAGCAGATAGAAGGGACCATCTTTTTCGACACCGCGATCAATCGCCTTCAACCGGTCGCCGAAGCGCGACTTGACCGCGTCGCGAAAAAGATAGCGTGACGAGAGAAAGGCGATGGTTGCACCAATAGAGGAAGCGAAGGAAACAATGATTGTGCCGACAACGACGCCGAACAGCGCACCCGCTGCCAGAGTCAGGATCAGCGCGCCGGGTAAGGAGGCCGCGGTCGTCACCACATAGACCAGAAAGAAGATCGCGATGATTAGAAAGGGCGCGGCCCTATATTGCTCGTCAAAAGCCGCCTGCTGCTCCTTCAGATTGGCCAATGTCAGTTGCGAACCGAGATCAAAATAGAAGAAGCTCGCCACGGCCATGGCAAAAAGGATGAGGATCAATATTTTTTTCATCAGGAACTTTCTGCCCGACAGGGCTCAGGTGCAATGGCAGCTATCTATAATTCTTCCTATATGGAGCTTCTAACCGCTTGGGAACCCGCCGATTTTAGAGGGTCATGAAGAATTTCTTTTGTAACCATGGCCGGCTTTCGGACGATAGCGATCATGGAACGGAAGCGCGAGGCTCCACCATAGCTCGTTCGGATGATCGGACTGATATTCGTCAAGACCGATGAGGACATCGTCATGACCAGCGGCCGGCTGTGCCGTATAGGTGCCGAACAGCCGATCCCACAAGGCGATGCTGAACCCGAAATTGCTGTCGGTTTCCGTCTTCACGGTCGAATGGTGCACGCGGTGCATGTCGGGCGTCACCACAAACAGCCGCAAGACCCTGTCGACCGACAGCGGCAGGCGCAAATTCGCGTGGTTGAACATCGCGAAGAGGTTGAGCAGCAAGGCGAAAACGAACACCGCCAGCACCGACGGACCGAGCAGCAAGACCAGCGCGCTTTTATACAGCATGGACAGGATGATCTCGACCGGATGAAAGCGCACCGCCGTCGTCACGTCGAGATCCCGGTCTGCGTGATGAACCTTGTGCAGCGCCCACAGCAGCGGAATCTTGTGGCTGATCACATGCTGCGCGTAGATCGCCAGATCCAGCAAAATCAGGGCAAGACAAAATTCCATCCAAACAGGGAGATCAATCCAGTTGAACAAGCCGAAATTGTGCTGAGCCGCATAACCGGCAGCGGCGATGGCAGCGACCGGTCCCATCAGACGGAGCGCCACGCTGTCGACGATGATGATGGCGATATTGGTCAGCCAGCGCTTGCCGCGTGGCATCATCCGCCTCTTCCGGGGAAGCACAGCCTCGAGAATCGCCAGAATGACGAACAATAGCAAAGACAGCGCCAAGCCGGACGTTGCGAGACTATCGGTCATGAAGGAGTTTCTGCTGCGCCATCAGAGCTTTCGTGTTGTGATCGGTTCGATCCTTCCGTTGTTCGGCTGGTTTGTCTATCCGGTTACAGTCGGGGCCCGACAATATTACGTCTCCTGATATGCCCCATGCGGGCTTTGCTCTGCCAGTAACTTGGGCGGAAACGGGATTCCGCTGCAACGGACTGGGGTCGAGTAGCGCTATTATTGAATCGCAGGCCGGTAATCGGGGCTTTTGAGGGTCAGCATATAGGCCGCCAGTTCGTCTATCCGTTTCGCGTCAATTTCGAAATCCATCTGCCCGGGATAATTGTGGGAATCGCGAAGCCAGGCTTTCAGGGTGTCGTCGGTCAGGCCTCTTGTATTGGCAATTGCTTCGAACCGCGGCGCGCCGGAATTCGGCGAGGCTTGTCCACCAGCCACATTATGGCAACCGGCGCAGTGCGCCTGGGCGAATGCCAGCCCGTCGACTGCTGCAGTTGCATCTGGGCGCAGTCCGGGACCATCGACCGCAGCATGGCTGCTTCCGACCGTCGGCTTTGCTGGCGCTGGCGCGCACCCGGTCATCACAAGCGAAAGAATGGCGCACAGAACAAATGGTCGCATCGATAATTTTCCTACCATATTAGCTATGCGAGCTTAAACAGATGCTCATGCTTGGCAATATGCAAAACCATCGCATCGCGTGCATATTGGCCGGGAGAACTTTACTTAAGGACAATGCCTTAATTAATTTTTCGTTGTTTTGCGTTAGCCATAAGCTCGGCAAGGTTGGACGTTGGATGCGACCCGCTTTCTTTCCAACCTTGCTTCCCCCCCCCGGGCGCGCAATGAGGATAAACATTCAGTCCAGAGAGGCGAGACCGGTTTATCCGTTCCCCTGACACATGACCTGCCGGAACAGCCCATTGCACCTCGATCCCGGAGACAGTCCCCGTTTTGCCGGGCGGTACCCCAACATCTCAAAATCTATAGCGAAACTCTGGAGTGTATGGACACCTGCTTCATGGAAGCTGCGGGAAATCCGGGCGCTCCCGGAGTAATGGTGGACAGGATAGGATTCGAACCTATGTACGCTTACACGGGCAGATTTACAGTCTGCTGCCTTTAACCACTCGGCCACCTGTCCATCCGGGTATCCAAGGCCGCCATCGGCGACAAGAGCGGCTCAATGACGAAGGCAGGGCAAACTGTCAATGCCTGCCCTTGCAAATTTGCAGAAAAAAAGGGCTGTTCGCAGGAGGCTTACCGTCTAGAGAGAAATTATGGCACGCAAAAACAAATCTATAAAGAAAACCGGTGGCGGACTCAAATTCTGGGGTCGGCACGCAATTGAAGCCGCGCTCGATAATCCCAACCGGGTGATCAAGAAGATATCGATCACCCGCGAGGCACTCGCAACGCTGGAAATCCCTGATGATATCGCCGTTGTGATCTGCGATGTCGCCGATCTCGGCCGGGTCATCCCGCGCGATGCGCCGCACCAGGGCATGGTCGCCGATGTCGACCCCCTGCCCGACATCTGGCTGGGTGAAATACTGGACCAACAGTCCGACCGTCCTTTGCTGTTGCTCGATCAAGTTACCGATCCGCATAACGTCGGCGCGATATTGCGTTCTGCTGCTGCCTTTGATGCAGCCGCGATCATCACCCAGGACCGTCATGCTCCGCCCGAATCGGGTGTCGTGGCAAAATCGGCTTCGGGTGCGCTGGAAATTGTTCCGTGGATCCGGGTGGTCAACCTGTCCCGGGCGCTCGATGACATCGCCGAAGCCGGCTATTGGCGGATCGGGCTCGATGGCGATGCCGCCGATGAGCTCGAAACCGCGATGGGCACCGGCAAAATGGCGCTGGTGATGGGCGCGGAAGGCGAAGGCCTGCGGCAGAATGTCGCGGCCCATTGCGATACATTGGCCAGGTTGCCGATGAGCAGCAAGATGGAGAGCCTGAACGTATCCAACGCGGCTGCCATCGCTTTATATGCGGAGTATACCAGAAAAAGGGGAGAATAGCCGTGGAGACATATTGGAAATCGGCGCTGGCACTGGTCGCGCTACTGCTGTTGGCCGGCTGTCTGCTCATTCCCGGGAAATTTGATTCGCAATTGCGCCTGATGAACGATGGTAGCTATAGTTTTACCTATAACGGACAGATGCAACTGGCTGAAGGGGATGACAATCAGACGTCTTCGCAATCCGGAACCACGGATGGCGAGAGAAGCGAGGAAGATCAGAAAAATGCCGCGATGCGCTCGGTTTTCGGTGGAGCGGTGCCCGGCGATGATGAGGGCCTGAAGGAATTTGCGGCGAAACTCGCCAAATATGACGGCTGGAACAAGGTCGAATATATGGGCAATAATCTGTTCGAGGTCGAATATGCGGTCAGCGGCAATTTCGACCAGATGTTCGCGTTCCCGACCATAGCGGGCGCGACCATGCAATTTCCCTTTGTCCAGATCATCCGGCGCAGCGGCGGTGAACTGGAAATATTGACACCGGCCATGGCCGGACCGGGCGGCCTCGCCGGTGCGATGGGGCCACTGCCGATGGGCGGTTCGTCAGAGAAATCAAAAATGGAGCCGATTGACGGAACCTTCACCATCGTGACCGACGGCGATGTGTTGACCAACAACACCCAGGATGGCCTGACCGCCAGCGATTCGATGAAGAACATGCGCTGGAAGGTCGATGGCACCAGCGGCCCGGACGGCAGCCCGCGCGCGATCATTAAGCTGATGCGATAAAATTCGCGGACAAAAAAAGGGGAGCGGCAAGATGGCGCTCCCTTTTTTATATCTTGCCGGAAGAGATCAGTCTTCTTCGGCGATCCGCACTTTCAGGCCATCAAGCTCGTCAGACAGTTCGATCTGGCAGCTGAGCCGCGAAAATTCGTCGCGATGGTCGCTGCTTTCCAGCAGATCATCTTCGTCTTCGCTCATGGCCGGCAATTTGGCTTTCCAGTCGGCATCGATATGGACATGGCAGGTTGCACAGGAGCAGCAGCCGCCGCACAGGGCCAGCAATTCATCAAAGCCATTGTCGCGAATCGCTTCCATGACGCTAATTCCGCTGTCGACGGAAACCGCTTTTTCTTCGCCATCGCGGCCGGTTACATGAATCGTTGGCATAGTTACCCCTTAGTGACTGTTCATTGAAAATCCCGCACGCTATGTCCGGACCGTCAGAAAGAATCAAGGGCCGAAACGGGGACCGATATTCAATGGGCCTATCAAAAGAAACGATCAAAGCCGGACTCGACCATGTCAGTGCTATCGAGCCGAGGCTGGCTGCAGCCATTGCCCAGTCCGGTTATCCGGAACCCCGTATTCGTCCGGAAGGCTATGAAACACTGCTCCGCACCATCGTCGGCCAGCAGGTCAGCGTCGCTTCGGCGGCGGCGGTCTGGAACAAGCTGGAAGCGCGGCTGGGCGATGGTTGCCCGGCCGAAGCGCTGATCGCCACCGAGTTCGACGAGCTGCGCGCCTGCGGTCTTTCGCGCCAGAAACAAGGCTATGCGCGAAGCCTCGCCGAACTGATCCTCACCGGCGGGCTCGATCTGGACAATCTTCCGCAGGATGACGAGGATGCAATCAACCTACTGACCATGGTCAAGGGGATCGGCCGCTGGTCGGCAGAAATCTATTTGCTGTTTGCGCAGGGCCGGCCCGATATCTGGCCGGCCGGTGACCTGGCGATTCAGGTCGGCGTCGGTAATTTTCTCGGGCTGGCGGAACGTCCTTCCGAAAAAGACATACGCGAGCGAGCGGAAGCCTGGTCGCCACACCGCGGGGCCGTGGCAATATTCACCTGGCACCATTATCACGTGATGGTGATGTAGATTCTAGATATCGAGCGGGTGGTTCCACCAGGCGGTATCGGTAAAGGCGCGCATATCCAGTTCGAATGTCCAGGCCGAGCGATGCTGGTGCGCGACATGGAAATAGGTGTCGGCAATCGCCGCCGGCTCCATGATCTCGTCTTTGCCATTGGCTTTGGCTTCCCGCAATTTTGCGAAGCGTTCCGGTCCGAGAAGCTTGCCCAGCGTATCCGGCGCATTGACCGCGCTATCGATCAATATATGCGCGACATGGATGTTCTGTGACGCAAATTCCGCGTTGAGCGTCTGGCAGAGCATCCGCCGGCCACCCATGGCTGCGGCATGGCTGTGCTGTCCGGCATTGCCGCGCATCGCGGACGTGGCCGACGTCACCAGCAGCGCCCCGCCGCCCCGCTCGACCATTTTCGGGAACAGTTTCTGCGCGACCCTGAAGACGCCGAGCGTGCCCATCCGCCAGCCCAGTTCGAACGTCTTGAGCGGGGTGTCGGCCAGCGCCCGGTTGCCGATCTGCGCGCCGAGATTATAAACCAGAACCTTGATCGCTCCGATATCCGCTTCGACCTCGTCGATCAGTTTCTCGATCGCTCCCTCGTCCACCGCGTTGAGCAGATGGCCCGAAGCCTTGCCACCGGCAGCCTCGATTTCGGCGACCATCTGGTCGAGACCTTCCTGATCGCTGCGTCGACACAAGGCGACATGATAGCCGTCCTGCGCAAAACGCTTGCCGACATGGCCGCCGATGCCGGCGCCTGCTCCGATTATCATGCAAACGTCCGTCATAGCGCGCGCCTTTTTTCTATTTGAGAAACGGATTGAGCTTCATGACTTCTTCCATGAAGGACCGCGGCTTTTTCCAGTTGGCCGTTTTCAAATTGGTCTTGAGATCCAGCGCCTTGATCACATCATTGATGAAATGCACGCAATTGCGCTTGTTGAGACTGTAGCTCTTCTGCGGGATAGCCTGCCATTTTTGCACCACGGCCATCAGCTTGCGATATTTCCCGTCGTCAACCTTTACGGTAAAATGCGGGTTGCTGCTGCCGATATAGCTGGCCGACGGGGCCTTCACATGGCCGTTGACCGAGCCGAACAATATGCCCGGCGACACGTTGATTGCGGTAAATCCGAACGCTGTGTCGACCTTCTTGCCGTCGGACAGTTCGCCCTTTGCGACAAAGAAGGCGTGCGGGAAATTCTTGCCGAAATCGTGCGAATAGAATGTGACATTCACGTCCGCTCGTGCCGCCACCGAGAAGGAGGCGAGGAACAGCAACGCGACCAGACCGGCGATTCTCGATAGATATGTAAAACCAGATTTCACGTTCATTCCCTCAAATTGTCATTCAGCCAGCGTGCGGCCTGTCGTGGCGTTTTCTTGTCGCCTTCGCGATCGACCGTATAATTGGCTTCCCGCATATTTTCTACCGTGATCGCACCGGCCAGGGGATTTAGTGCCGCGACAAATTTGTCGTCGCGCCCGCGTTTCGGGGCGAGCAGCATGATCGCTTCATAGGATGGCACCGCGCCTTTCGGGTCGTCGAGTATGACAAAGCCATTTGCCGCGATCCGGCCGTCGGAAGAGAAAGCCGAAATCACGTCGACTTCACCACTGGCCAATGCCGGATACATGAAGGTGGGGCTGAACGACCGTGCGGTCTTGAACCGGATCGGATAAGCGTCCTGCACCATCTGCCATTCGGGTCGTTCGAGAAATTCGACATCGGTGCCAAAATTGAAATCGCTCGACACGCGCGCCAGATCATCGAGCGTCTTGAGCGACTTTTGCCGGGCGTCGTCCGCCCTCACGGCAAAGGCATAAGTATTTTCAAAACCGAGCGCGCCGAGCATTTTGACACCGTGACTGGCGCTGGTCCATTTCGCGATCTCGTCGAGCATCGCCGCCTTCGTCTGGGCATCCGTGCGCTGCATCTGGTTGGTCCAGATCGTTCCCGAATAGTCGACATAGACATCGATATCGCCCCTGGACAGGGCCCGATAGACCACCGCGGAACCAAGGCCGTCGCGATAACGAACGTCATATCCGGCAGCTTCCAGTCGCGACCCGATCAGCCGCGCGAGTATATATTGTTCCGAAAAATTCTTGGCCCCGACCACCACGACATTGTCGCGCGTGATCAGCAAAGGCAGTGTCGCGACCAGCAGTCCTGCCGCGATTATCGCTATCCCGGCCCCAGCCAATATCCGGCGGCGCTCGCGAATCCCGCGTTCGATCAGACCGAGCAGAAGATCTACCGAAATAGCCAGCGCCGCCGAAAACAGGCATCCCGCCAGCACCAGCGTCCAGTTCTGCGTCTGCAGTCCGGCAAAGATCAGATCGCCGAGACTGGGCTGGCCAACGGTGGTTGAAAGCGTTGCCGCGCCAATGGTCCAGACGGCTGCGGTGCGAATCCCGGCCATGATCGTGGGCGCGGCCAGTGGTGCTTCGACATAATATAATTTCTGGTTGCCGGTCATGCCGAGACCGTCCGCTGCCTCCTGTGCTGCCGGATCGACACCGGTCAATCCGGTCACTGCATTGCGCAGTATCGGCAGCAGGGCGTAGAGGGTCAGCGCGAGCAGCGCCGGCAGAAAACCGAAGGCGGATATGCCGCCGCCGATCAAGGCCGACAGCCCGAGCAGCAGCGGATAGAAAAGCGCCAGCAGCGCCAGTCCCGGGATCGTCTGGATCAGGCTGGCGACGGTCAGCGCGACTGCAGCCACTCTGGGAGAGCGCGCGGCCCAGATCGCCAACGGCAGACAGATCAGCATCGCCAGAAGCAGAGCGGACACGCTGATCTGGACATGAGCGGCGAGCAGCTCCGGCACGCGGGCCAGAGCCTGTTGCCATGCCTCGGTCATGATTTTTTTCCCAATGCGATCAGATGCGCGGCCTGGGCGCGGGGAATGGCGACAAGCGCTTCGGCTTCTTCGCCGGCATTGCCGGACAGGAGCTCGGCGGGAGTAGCGTTCGCCTTGATCTTCCCTCCCTCCATCACGAGAATGCGATCGGCGAGATAGAGCGCCTCGGCCATATCATGGGTGACGATAACGGTGGTCAGGCCAAGCCGCTGGTGCAGCGCCTTGTACTGAGCGGTCAGATTGTCGCGGGTCACCGGATCGAGCGCACCAAATGGTTCGTCCATCAGCATCAGACCGGGCCGCGTCGCCAGCGCGCGGGCCACGCCGACCCTCTGTTGCTGGCCGCCGCTCAGCTGGTCAGGCATGCGGGACGCCGTGTCCTGCGGCAATTCGACCAGATCGAGCAGCTCGGCGACACGGTCAGCGCTGCCCTCTTTCTCGCCAGCAAGCTCCAGCCCGATGGCGATATTGCGGGCGATCGTCATATGCGGAAACAGGCCGATATTCTGGAAGACATAGCCGATCCGGCGGCGCAGGACATGCGGATCGATCGAGCAGACCGGCGTTTCACCGATGAAAATTTCTCCGCTGTCCGGTTCGACCAGCCGGTTGATCATCTTCAGCAGGGTCGATTTGCCCGAGCCGGACAAACCGACCAGGGCAACCAGACTACCTGCCGCAATATCCAGCGATACTCCGTCAACAGCCCTGACCGCAGCATAATGGCGGCTGACATTTTGCAGACGAATGGAAGGACCGGAGACAGGCATGGGAATATATAGTGACGCGCTTTGCCGCCCATGTCCAACTTCACTTGACGTTCGCGTCAAAAACCGCTGGAATGAACATCAATGTCAATAACGACGCGGGAGTGGATTCATGGGCTATCAAACTGGACAGAAGACAATTTTCATCACTGGCGGCGCGTCCGGTCTGGGCCGCGAAGTCGGTCGCTATTTTGCCGAGAAAGGCTGGTACGTCGGGATTGCCGATGTCAACGCGGAAGGCATGACCGAAACCGCAGCACTTCTCCCCGAAGGCCATAGTTCGATCCACCGGCTCGACGTGACCGACCGCGCGCAATGGAAACAGGCTGTGGGAGAATTTGGATCGATTACCGGCGGCAAGATGCATGTCCTGTTCAACAATGCCGGCATTGGGGAAGGCGGAGCGATCCAGGACATGGAAGACGACGCCATCGACCGGATGATCGCGATCAACCTGACCGGCGTGATCAGCGGCACCCGCGCCTGTTTCGACATGCTCAAGAACACGCAGGACAGCTGTATTCTCTACACCGCATCGGCAGCGGGTATTTACGGAGTCGCGGACCTCAGCGTCTATAGCGCGACCAAATTTGCGGTGCGCGGCCTCGCCGAATCGCATGATATCGAATTGCGCAAATTTGGCATCAAGTCACGTTCGCTGATGCCGGGCTTCATCGACACCAACATCATTTCCAATGTCGTCGAAGGCACCAACCAGAGTGGCAAGGAACGGCTCGAGGAAGCCGGCGTCATGGTCAGCCCGGTCTCGATCATCGGTCCGGCAGCCTGGGCCGCAGTGCATGGCGACAAGGTGCACACGCCGGTCAACAAAATGGCCAAACAGCTTGCCTTTGCCGCGCGCTGGATGCCCGGCCGCGTGCGCAAGCAATCGGTCAGCCTGACCAGTGATCTTGGTGAAGTCTTGGCCGGAGAAGAAAAATAAGAACTAGGCGCAGTTCTCGATTATTGTCGCCAGATTCACGTCCCGCTCTGACAATCCGCCATCCTCACCTGCGTCATGGGTGGTCAGCACGATGTCGACGCGATTATAGACGTTGAACCATTCGGGATGGTGATCGGCTTTCTCCGCATGCAGCGCTACGCGGGTCATGAAGGCGAAGGCTTCGGTGAAATCGGAAAATTTGAACGAGCGGCTGATCGCGTCGCGCTTTGCGTCATATTCCCAGCCGGTCAGCTTGGCGAGAGCCGCTTTGCGTTCGTCACCAGTCAGTTGCGCCACCATTTTTCTTGCTCCTTGCTTGGCTTTCGCGCCAATCCATGTCTTAAGTCTGTGCGATGAGCAAGGGACAGTCAACCGGAAGCGACAATCGGCTATTGGCCGAGGCGCTAAGCTGCGTGCGCGGCGAGCGGCTATTGTTTCGCGGCCTGGACTTTCTGCTTGAGCCGGGAGAGGCAGGATTGCTTACCGGCCCCAATGGTGTCGGCAAATCCAGCCTGCTGCGCTTGCTGGCCGGGCTGCTCCAGCCGTCAGCGGGATCTTTTATCGCGCCGGAGAAAAAAGCGCTGTGCGACGACCGGCTGGCGCTGGACGAGCATCTGCCGTTCGAACAGGCGTTACGCTTCTGGGCGAAGCTGGACGGCAAGGGACAGGCAGATGTCGCTGCCGCAATGGCGCACGCGGGTCTCGGCCATCTCGCCGAAGTGCCGGTGCGCTATTTTTCGACCGGGCAAAGACAGAGAGCGCGGCTGGCGCGAACCTATCTGACGGGCGCTGGATTATGGCTGCTCGACGAACCGGCCAATGGCCTGGATACGGCTTCGGTCGATCAACTGGGCGTGGCCCTGCAAAGCCATCTTGACGGTGGCGGGATCATTCTCGCCGCGAGCCATATCCCTCTGCCGATTGCCTTTGATTTCACCCTGAAGCTCGAGCCATTGGAAGATTTGGAAGCATGTTTGTGATGAACAGCATCGCCACGATCATCTGGCGTGATGTGCGGCAAAGCTACGCCAGCGGCGGGACGTGGTTACCGGTAATATTTTACCTCTCTGCTGCGACATTGTTTCCCTTTGCCGTGGGGCCTGACCGTGCGCTGCTGTTGCAGACCGGTGGCGGGATTTTATGGATCGCTGCGCTTTTGGCAACCTTGTTACCGCTGGACCGGCTGATCCAGCCCGATCTGGAAAACGGCGTCTATGACCAGATGATCGTGCGTGGCCTGTCCGACGAGATGATCGCGGCGGCGCGGCTGGTCTCGCACTGGCTTGCCTTCGGTCCGCCGCTGCTGCTTGCAGCCGTTCTGGCAAGCGGCCTGATGGGGCTGGACGGCGCGGCTCTTGGAACGTTGCTGGCGAGTCTGGCAATCGCGACACCGGCTCTTGCTGGTCTGGCGGTCATGATCGCGGCGCTGACCGCGGGGATGAAAGGAGCGGGCGCGCTGGGCGGACTATTGCTGGTGCCGCTGGCCATTCCATTGCTCATCTTTGGTGCCGGAAGCCTGTCTGCGCAGGGCAGCAGCGCGTTGGCATTTCTGGCGGCAATATCCCTGCTGCTCGTCGCCATTACCCCCTTTGCCGCCGGAGCGGCGTTAAGCGCCGTCCGGGAATGACGGCTTCAGGCCGCTTTGTCCTTTGACGACGAGAAGAAATCCCATTCGCGGACGTAACCGAGGAACTGATCAACATGCTGGTTGAGCTTGGCGGCCTGTTTTTCCAGATCCGTTGCAGACCCCAGCACCTGGGTGGCCGATTCCCCGGTTGCACGCGACGTTTCTCTCACCTGCGCAATATTGTTGGAAACTTCCTCGGTTCCCCGCGCGGTGGCATCGATGCTGCGCGCCAGATCCTGTCCGGCCACCGCCTGTTGATCGACAGCCGTCGCGATCGAGACAGCGGTTGTTTCGAGCTTCTGGATTTGCGAACCGATGGAGCGGAGCGCATCCACGCTTGCGTTGGTTGATTCCTGCATATCGCCAATCTGGCGAGCGACATCCTGCGTGGCCTTGCTTGTCTGGGAGGCCAGTTCTTTCACCTCGGAGGCAACAACCGCAAATCCGCGGCCGGCTTCCCCGCCGCGAGCCGCTTCGATCGAGGCATTGAGTGCCAGCAAATTGGTGCGGTGCGCAATGCTCTGGATCAGCTCGACAATCTGGCCGACCTGTTCGGCGGAAACCGAAAGAGCCGTCATCGTCGTATCGGCTTCACCGGCGGCATCCGCCGCTTTGCGTGCAAGCTCTGCGGAACTGGAAGCCTGACGGCTTATCTCGCCGATCGACATGGCAAATTCGTCACTGGCTGCGGCAGCGGCGGTTACACCTTTGGAGGCGTCTTCCATTGCCTTTGCAACATTGCCGGTCTGGGTAGAAGACTGTTCGGCAGAAGTCGCCATCGACGTCGCGGTCGATTGCAACTGGACCGAAGCGGCCGCTACGCTGTTGACAACGTCACTGATCGTACTTTCAAACTTGTCGGCCATGATCCGGATTTTTTTGGTTTGCTCATCCCGCAAACGGTCCTGATTTGCCTCGTTTTCCTTTTCCCGTTCATGGGCCGCCTCACGCTCGCTGCGAACTTTCTGCAGCTGTATGGATGCCCTGCGGAACACCTCTATCGATCGCGCCATCTCTCCAATTTCGTCTTTGCGTTCGACATAGGGAATTTCCATATCCATCTTGCCCTCGATAACGTCCCACAACATGGGCACGAGCGTTTTGATGCCGCCGGAAATATCCTTGCTAACGCGAGCGATTGCCACAGCGCCCCAACCCACGGCCAGGACCATGATCGCGATGAACATCGTTTCCGCACGGTCGGCAATGGCCGAGATAGTGGGCGCGTTAATGCCCTCCTCCACCAGGCTGGCCTGGATCGCGCTCAGCGAGAACCAGCCGATGCCGAGCAGTGCGAAACCTAAAAGCGAATTCACCCCGTGATAGATATTGAGCTTGGTCCCGACGGAACAATCGAGATATTTGTTCCAAAGAGAATTGGCTCGCCGGCCTGACAGCGACAACAACATATCTTTGGCTTCATTATGAGCCGTACTAAGATCGGGAGTTTCCGACGAAGCGGTCGAAGCTGCGGTCATGATATCTATCCTATCCAATTAACTTTGTGTGATGATTTTGCGAATTTTGCAGATTGAGGTGATTGGTAATCTCGTCGGGCGGCATTGCCTTGAAATAGAGCCAGCCTTGAATATGATCACAGCCGGCTGTTCTCACCAGATCCGCCTGTTGTTGGGTTTCAACGCCCTCGGCTGTGACAGACATGTTGAGCGCACGCGCGACGCTGATGCTGGAGATCATCATTGCGCGGGAACCTTCATCTTCTCCCGCGTCGACCACCAGCGTACGATCCAGCTTCAATTTTTCAAAGCGGAACATCCGCAGAAAACCAATAGAGGCATAGCCAGTGCCGAAATCATCCAGCGCAATATTGACGCCAAAACCCCGGATCACGTCGAGGGTACGCTCGGCCAGTATAGGATCCAGCACAAGACAGGTTTCGGTTATTTCCAGTTCCAGTCGATCGGCCGGAAATCCGGTTTCCTCCAGGATCTGTCCCAGCTGAATGGGAAATTCAACATCACGCAACTGCGCAGGTGAAATGTTCACCGAAAGCGTGATATCGTCCCAGGCCAGTGCATCTTTGCAAGCCTGGCGCAGAACTTTCAATCCTATCGGGTTTATCAAACCGGATTCTTCAGCGATCGGGATAAAGACATCCGGCCCCACTGGCTCACCGTCCGGACGCGCCCAGCGCAACAGGGATTCAACCGCGACAATTTTCGATGTCTTGGCGCATACCAGGGGCTGGTAATGTACGTAAAACTCATCATTGGACAGAGCTCGACGCATATCGTTGTCAATTTTTTGAGCGGCTTCCCGGTTGCGGTCGAATTCAGGTTGATACCAGGTGCATCTCATCTTGCCGTTGCGCTTGGACGTATACATTGCAACATCCGAACGGCGGAGGAGTTCAGAGGAATTTTGTCGGTCTGCCCCTTTGCTGCACGAGATGCCGATACTTGCCCCGATCACGATCCGACGGTCGTCCACGATGATCGGCTTTTTGAAAAGATCGATAAAGCTGCGGGAGATACCCTCGACAATCGTACCGGCAAGCGATCCTGTCATGGAAATAGCAAATTCATCGCCGCCCAGACGATAGCAGCGTGCGTCCTGCCCGCACAAATCTGAGAGCATGGCCGCACAATTTTTGATAACCTGGTCACCAACATTGTGACCATATTGATCATTGACCATTTTGAACCCGTCCAGATCGATCAATGCAATGGCCAATTCTGAATCTTTTGTGCCATTGCGCTGAACATCGATGTGCAACGCACGGCGATTCGGTAGAAGACTTAGGCTGTCGGTCATCCCGAGGCTCTCGAGATGGCCGATATGGACAACACCAAGGCGCGCGAAAACCAGCGCGGCAATAACAAACGCCAGAATGCCGCCCAGGATCAATGGCGACGTCAACGGTATTGAAATCGCGTCATTTATCACAAGCAGCACAGCCAATGCACCAAAGATCAACGTGAGTACGATCAGTGGCGTAAAGACCAGACTTTGGGTGCCCCCACCCAATTGCTTCAGGTATTCCCTCACTCCATTATCCTCATTAAGGGATAGTTAGCAGTGCTTTACATCCTTATACCTAAGGATTGATTAACATTTTTTTACGCCAATTTACAACTTACCCGATGACCTGCTAACGCGCGCAAACTGCATCCTGGACCTCAAAACCGGACTCGACGGGGCGGTAGAGCCCGATCCCCCCTTTGACCAATTCCAGCTGATCGGTGTGGCCGACAATAGTTTCGCCGGCACCAAGCATGACCCAGCCATTCGGATGCAAAACCTCCATCAAGCGTGCGAAGGCGCGCTGGCGGGTATCTGAATCAAAATACAAGAGCACGTTCCGACAAAGGATCAGATCGAACGATCCGATGGCAGGCATGGGATCAAGCAGATTATGGACCCTGAACCGCGTGAGCGACCGCAATTCTTCGTTCGCTTCCCAGCCCATCGGTGTTTCATTGAAATGGGCCAGCATTTGCGAAACCGGCAGGCCGCGTTGTATCTCGAATTGCGAATAGGTGCTGGCCCGGGCGGTAGCGATGGCTCCGTGGGATATGTCTGTGCCGGTGATGTCCAGTTTCCAGCCTGCCCAGCGCGCCTTCTGTTCGAGCAACATCATTCCCAGCGACAGCACCTCCTGCCCGGTCGAGCAGCCCGCGCATAATATCGACAGGGTCTTCTCTTCTTTACGCTGCTTCGCGATTTCCGGCAGCACCTGTTTGGATAGCTGGTCGAACATGGCGCGGTCGCGAAAGAAATAGGTTTCGTTATTAAGCAATGCTTCCACCACCTGTTGCGACAGGGTCGAATAGGCCGGCTGGTCGAGCAGACAAACGAGCTGATCGACATTGGATATGCCAATTTGCCGAAAAATACCGGACAATGCGGTACCAATTCGCCAGCTGCGGTCTTCCGTAAGCTGTTGGCCGGTCCGGGCTGAAAGCAAATCAGCAATGATTTTCTGTGATCCTGCGTTCATGCCCATTTGGTAGCCACCCTGCTAGATAAAATCCTTATCGCGAGCTCTTCCGGGGAGAGTATGGCCGATGCCAGCCCTGCCTCGGCGACGGCGCGCGGCATGCCCCAGACAGGGGACGTGTCGCGATCTTGCACGAGAATCGTGCCCCCCGCATCGACAACGCAACGGGCGCCGAGCACACCGTCCCGCCCCATGCCCGACAAGATGATACCGAGAACGGCACCCTCAAAACATTCCGCCAGCGATTCCAGCATCGGATCGACCGACGGGCAGCAGCCATTGGGCACTTTATGACGGGCGAGACGCGCGACGGGATGTCCGTCCTTCAATTCCACGATCAGATGCCCGTCACCGGGAGCGATCAGAATCTCGCCAGACGTCACCGGCATGCCGTCTTTTGCAATCCGCGCGTTGCGGCAAGAGGCTATTTCCAGCTGACGGGCGAATACGGGCATGAAACTGCTGGGCAGATGCTGGGAGATCAATATTGGCTGGTCAACAAATCTGGGCAGGTCATTCAGCATCTGGCACATTGAATGGATACCGCCGGTAGATGCGCCAATCGCGATCACCCGTGCCGGCTTGGAGATCTCGTCAATTTTCTTCCGGCTCCTGTCGCCGCGATTGGAACAGGTCCGGTTGATTTCGGTCGGCACACTACCGATAGCACGAATGCGTGCGGCAAGTTCACTGCGATAATCGGACGTAAACTCGCTTGGCCGCGGCTTGAGAATAGTATCGGCCGCGCCCATCGAAAGAGCCGCCACGGTGGCTTCCGCACCTGCTGTTGTAAGCGACGAGATCACGATGACCTGCGCGCCTCTGGCGCACGCCAGAATCTCCGGCAATGCAGCAAGGCCACCCATGCCGGGCATTTCCAGATCAAGGAGAATAACGTCAACCTCGACTTGCGACAGTTTCTGAATTGCATCCTCGGCGCAATTTGCCATCGCCGAAAAGACAAGATCGGTGTTTTGTTCGATCATCTTTCGCAGCACCGTGCGAGCGATCAGCGAGTCATCCACAATCATGACGCGGATCATTCCGCTCTTGTTGCGATCACCATGCCTTTGGCCAGCTTGATTTATATCGGCCCCTGTCATGTTTTGACCTTAGTCAAACCCGACAATTTGGAGCTTTATCTGCAATGTCTCGTGATCAAAGGGTTTCATGACATATTCATCGGCACCGGCATTCATCGCTTCGCGAATGTGGTTGACGTCGCTTTCGGTCGTACAGAAAACAATCTTGGGAATAAGCCCATTTGGCCGGGCGCGCAGTTCCTTGATGAATTCGATGCCCGTCATGACCGGCATGTTCCAGTCCAGCAGGATCAGATCATAGATATTCTCGGCGCACTTTTCGAGACCGATCAGGCCGTTCTCGGCGTCGCTCACCTCGAAACCGAGCGACTCCAGTATATGTCGCGAGACTTTCCGGATCACGCTGGCGTCATCTACGATCAAGCAGGTTTTAGTCATTTCTAATCTCTCATTTGCCGAATCAGGATATCCGTTAAGCCTGACCAAAGCCTTAATGCATTCTTTATTGTAAATTATTGATGACGGTATCGATCTTGATCAACATTGCCGGACCGACTTGCGTCTCGATCAAACCATCGGAAATTTTCGACCATATCTCTCCCGCTCCGCCTGGCACCGGCACAGGATCGGTCAAGGCATCCACGACATCCTCCACCTCTTCAACCAGCAGCGCATAATCATGTCCTTCAAAATTCAGAACAGCTGCCTGTTTGGTTCCGTCGATGTCATAATCGGCAATCTCCAGTACCTTGGCGCAGTCGATTACGGTCAATGCCCGGCTCCGTAACGAACTGATGCCGATAATGTGGGAAGGCGCACCCGGGACCGGTGTGATCTTGCCGAGTTCGATCACCGAATCCACTTCAAGCGCGGGCAAAGCGATGCGTTGCCCTGCAAGCTGGACCAGCAGAACCGACATATTCATGACGCTTTCCTTCGCGTTTCTGACAGAGAGGCCAACAAGGTGCCCCGATCATAGCGATAGATGACACCACCCTTGTGATCGGCGGCTTCGGGATCGCTGGTAAGGGTGATGACCTGCCCGGCATGGCGGGGCGCTGTCGGTTGGTTGCTCATGGTTATGGCGACGTCGACAGGTTCGGTACTGTCTGCGCCAACGATTTTATAACCTGCCGCCTCGACCATCGGACGTAGGATCGAGCGTACCCAGGGATCGTCTTCATTGATTTGACAGGTTTTCGATATTTTCTCGTGACTATCGCCAGCATGGTGCGCGAACAGCCAATGACAATCGAGAACTTCCAGCGCTTCCCCTTCAAATAAGGTGACGCCCTCGATCTCGCCTTTGTTCACTTCCGGCACGACCGCATTGGGAATGTGAATTGTATCGACGACATTCTGTACGGCGTAGGCGATCTGGCCTGCGCCATCACTGAAGATAAGCAGGTTTATCTCGCCTTCGCCGATCGGCCCAAATTGCGTTCCGGCCAGTGGATAGATTTGCCCATCAATAACGACCTGGGCATTGCCATCCGAAATCCGAATGGCGGTGCTGTCGACGGTCTCGATGCGGCTGACCGGATCCATCCGGACGATACGACGTTTGCCGTCCAGACCGCGGAGCAGAAGGGCTGAAACAGTTTCTGCCTCAATCACATTCTGCCGTTCCGCCAGTGCCGATTTCCGGCTGGCCTTGTTGACATCGCTGACCAGGCCTTCGCGATCGGCAATAGCGCCGATATAGAGCATCAACACCAGGTTGCCGTCATCCAGCAAGGAACTGCCTGTATAGAGCCTGGTCGCGGTTATCGCTGGCGGCAGCGGCTTTATGACCAGTTCCTGATGATCGAGCACTTCGTCCACAGCCATTCCGAAAAGATCGCCACCGGCAAGTCTGATCATCAGCAAGACGGAATTTTGCGGATCGTCCGATGTTTCAATATCCAGAATCCTGGCCAGCGAGCAGCATCGCAAACGTTGCCCCAGGAATGTCACCAGCAGGGTATCGCCAGCCTGATCAAATTCCAGAGACTGCGATTTGACACTGACAATTTCTTCAACATAAGAACGCGGAATACCGAAATTCTGATTGCCGACCTTTACCGTCAGGGCCGGGACGATGCTCAACGTCGCCGGCAATGTTATTACCAGTCGCGTGCCCTCTCCTGCCGTGCTGGTGACGCGAATATTGCCACCCAGGCTTTCGATATTGGCCCGCACGACATCCATTCCCACGCCTCGGCCCGATATCGACGTCACATTTTCTGCCGTTGACACTCCAGGTTGAAAGATCAGGGCAATACGGTCTGCATCCGACATTCTGGCGCGTTCTGCCGCTGTCAACATGCCGGCAGCAACCGCACGGTCGCACAATTTTTCCGTATTGATCCCGAGACCGTCATCGGTGATCGACATCAGGATGCTGTTGCCTGTCTGCCGTGCCGTAACATGGATCAGGCCCAGTTCGCTTTTGCCGGCAGCCCGGCGCTCGGCGGGTGTTTCGAGCCCATGATCAATCGCATTACGCAGAATATGCATCAACGGGTCGCGCAACAGTTCGATTAATTCGCGGTCCAGTTCCACCTGCCCGCCCTCGATATCGATCAATACCTTTTTGCCTAACTCCGCAGAAAGATCACGAACGAGGCGCGGGAAGGTAGCGAAGAGCTGTTCCAGACGCTGCATCCGCATGCGCGAAATATCCTCGCGTGCATCATCGACTATCGCCGAGAGCCGTTCGAAAGTAGCGCTGACCAAAGGATCCACATCACTTTCGCGCATGGCGCGAGCCAGTTCATTGCGAACAAGAACAATATCCGATATTCCCGACATCACCCGATCAAGCAGCGGTACCGGCAGACGGATTGACCGTGCCGGCCGGACTATATTTTTCTTGTGGTCGTCGGGCTGCTCTGCCGCAACCACGGCATCCGGGCCGTCGCTGTCTTCCAGTTCCGGCTCCAATGCCTGAATCAACTCTTCATCACCACCGGCGGGAAAATCTTCGCCAGCGTCGATGGCATCGACCATCGCGACGATCCGGTCGATTGTCGCCAAGACACCGTTGATCAGCCGATCGTCGGGAGCGCGCTTGCCAGCGCGAACCTCAGCCAGCGCCCCTTCAGCGGCGTGACCCAGCTTCTCGATGCGCGGCAGGTCAAAAAAGCCGCTGCTGCCTTTGACAGTATGGACGAAGCGGAAAATGGTATCCAGACGGGCACGGTCGGTAGGGTCCGCCTCCCAGGTCACCAGTTCGCCTTGCATGGCTTCCAGCATTTCGCGCGTTTCCGCTATGAATTCTGCCAGCAGATCGTCCATATTCCTCCACCTCAAAGATATAGGCTCCGTCATTTGCACAGTGATGGTTTATGAACCGTTAAGACAAACAAGGTTCAGCGGACGACTGCCTCCGTCCGGCAATCCGATCCGTGATGGCCATCGACCACAGCAAATGTCGTCATTCGCCCCCGGGCGTTGGCCGACCACACTCGAACAGGCAGATTATCCGCGTTGAAACGCGCCTATCGATATTCCGGATTGGGATGATCGAAACGTTCGCCATTATCCCAGGCACGGCGGCTGTTGCCATAGGCCGGCAAACCACCTGCATTTTTGAGCATTTGCGCGCTGTGCATCAAATTCCACGCGAGAAAGGTCGCATTGCGCGCGGTAAATTCGCTGTCGAATCCGACGCGCGAGCCGTCGTCCATTTTATCACCATAAGAAGGACCGGGACCAATTTCGCCGATCCAGCCGGCGTCGGGCTGCGGCGGGATCATATAGCCGATATGGGCCAGCGAATAGAGCATGCCCATGGCACAATGTTTCACGCCATCCTCGTTGCCGGTGATGACCGCGCCGGCTGTCTTGCCGTAGAAAATATACTGGCCCTTGTCGTTCATTTCGCCGCTGTGCGCATAAAGCCGCTCGATAATCTTCCGACATTCCGAAGAAACTTCCCCGAGCCAGATGGGCGTGCCCAGTACCAATATATCGGCGTCCAGCACCGCCTTGCCGATTTCCGGCCAGGCATCGCTAGCAAATCCGTGCTCGGTCATGTCCGGATAGACGCCGGGCGCGATGTCATGGTCGACGCTCCGAAAGGATTGCACCGACACGCCGGCGCCGCGCATGATGTCGCGAACGACATCCATCAGGCTATCGGTATGGCTTTGCTTGGGAGATGGCTTCAACGTGGTGTTGATGAATACGGCGCTCAGGCCGGTGTAATCGGGTTTTGTGTCTTCCTTCGTCATCGGTTCCTCCTGGTTCGATTATTCACGGGCGAGCGATTTGCAAAACGCATGGCCACAATCCCCTGCCCGGCAACCACCCCGCCAGCATATCACAGCATCGACATGATAGGTACGCGCCGGCCCATCCATGGTTGCGCAGACCGTTGCGAGAGGTAGCGGAACTGATCGGGGGGTGCGGGGGTCGCGATGTCACTGGTGGCGGGAGCAAATAGAATTTCCGGGACGAGGATAGCCCTCCTGACCGAGGACCAGGGTTTCAGTCTTCGCATCCAACTATATTGATTTCGAATAATTTCGGCCAATTTTTCCCGGTGACGAATAAACGGTCGTTTGCACTATCATAGGCGATCCCGTTCAGCACATCCTCATTCCCCTGCGCGGTAAACTCCTTTTGCAGGCCTGTGAGATCTATAACGGCTTTCACCTTGCCGTTGGCGGGATCGATGCGAACGATGAAATTGCTTTGCCACACATTGGCAAATATCTCGCCATTGACCCATTCAAGCTCGTTTAGATTGGCAATCGGCCTGTCGTTTATGGTTACAGATATCGTCCCGGTTTCCAGCATATTTTCAGGGTCGAGAAACCGCAATATTGGGGTGCCATCACTCAAGATGAGCTGCGCCCCATCATTGGTTAAGCCCCAGCCTTCGCCAGAATATTCAAAAGCACCCGTTTGCTGCAATGTCCCGATGTCCCACTGGAACCCCTTACCGCTGCGCCAAGTGACGCTAATCAGGCGATTTTTCCAATCCGTCAGGCCTTCTCCGAAGACCGTAGCGGGCAATTCTGCTTTGTTCAGTATTTCGCCATCTTGCAACCTGACTTTCCGGATTGTCGATTTGCCCCGCAAGCCGGTGCTTTCGAAAAGATAGCCATCGCGGTACAAAAGCCCCTGGGTGAAGGCTTGTTGATCGTGGGGATAGGAGTGCACGACTTCGTACCCGCAAACGGGCACATCAGCGGCATGGGCTGGTGCCACAAACAGCAATATTGCAACGACGAATGAAAAGCATCTTATCATCCTGACAGAATGCCACCGCAGCATCATTGTGTCGAGCGACCAGTTTCGGGCGCTATTACAACATGCTTGGACGTCCAGAACCGGATGGGAGGCAGAAGATCCGCTTTTGGAGAGGGAGCGAAACCAAGTGGAGCTTCCGGCCAGAAGAACTGGTAAGCCGCAATAGGCCTGGACGGAGTGGTCACGCAGAGCTAGTTTTGCAGGTTGTTTAGGTCCAGCCACCAAAATCCTTCCGGGGGACGGCAGAGGTCTTGAAATGGCACAGGGCCGTCTCGGGCCTTGCCGCATCCAGCATTTTATTCGCGCGACCGGCGCTGCTGCAGTCGTTGACGGGGCACAGACCTGATAGCGGGGCGGGCACGATCAACAGAAATTACTGAAAGCAGCCGTCTCATTCTGCTGTAAACGTTACCGTCAACGTATCGCTATATTGCCCCGCAGCGGGCAATCCAATGGGTGCCGGGACTACGATCTCCAGCGGCACCGCTCGCTCCGTTGGGCTAGATATATAATTGATCCTGCTCGATGCCGCTGCTGCGGAGAGATCGATGTTTTCGCCTTTGAATGCCAGATTATATTTTATGCCGGGTGCTCCAGCTTCATGTGCCAACCGACCGCGATTGGCAGATTGGAACGTGACCGCCACTTCCGCATTGCTCATGATATTGAAATCTATTGCGGCACGAGCAGCCCGGGACAGATCCCCCAGGTCGATAGATGTTTCCCGAATGCCTTGCGGAAAATCATCTGACCGGATTTTCACGACCGAGGCGACCGGAGCCAGAATCGCGAGCGGCGCTTCAGCTACCAGATCCTGAATCCCGCTATCGGCCCGAAACAGGCGGACCATCACCTGCCCGCTATAGATTCCGCCCCGAACGATTTGATTTGAGGGGATTGAGACATATAGCGTGACACCCTGTACAGAACGCCCTTCGCCAAATTTCCCTTCAATTCGCGACGTTGCAGTGCCTTGGAAATCGGTGCTGAGAAAAGACGGGCCGCTCGTAGTTTTAAGCACGTCATAGTAAAGCGGATCACCCGGGCCGCTTAATGCATTGACGCCGCCGCTTGAGAGAGGAGCTGCAGTCAGAACAAACTGACAAGCGGTCCCTTGATGCCGGACCGACAGGGTAACCGTCTCGAAGGATTCTCCTTCGTCAAAAACCTCGTAGCCACGACCATAGAGCCCTCTCCAGTCAACACTGTTGTCGACCATTAGCTCAAGCGCGCACGGTTCGTCTGACAATGCCCCGTCATTTTGCGCCAAGCCGGGCGTGCTGTGAAACAACAGAAAAGCTCCGGTCAGACAGGCGAAATGCTTCCAATATTGATTAGTCATCATTCTCTCCTTCCGCTTCGAAATCCAGATCATATGCTAAATGAGCTGTCAGTTCGTATATCCCAGTGACACCTTCCGGGATGGCCACAGATTCCGTCGCCGTTTGTCCATCGGCATTAACGGTGATGTCATATGTTCTTCCGGCTTCGACGCCCTCCAGAAAGAACCTTCCCTTGGCATTGGTGAAGATCTGGATTGCCTCAGCACTGTCCTCGAGGATCGAGGCATCCCGGGCCAGCCCGGTAATAAACACCAGAGGGTCCCCATCCCGATCAACCATATTGCCCAAAAGCGAAACGTTGCGGGCATTGCCCACTTCAAGATTATAGCCGCTTCGATATCCCGGGTTCAGCCCGAAGACTTGTCCGCCCAACGAGGTACCCGCTTCGGCGTCCGGAGCGTCAACCTGAATGGAGCGATTAAAATAAGGTGTCAGAGTCGTTAGCAATGCCGGCCCCAGAGCACCGCTATAAGCAGAATATTTGGTTCTGCTTGATCCAAAACCAGTACGCGGTTCCACCGCCAGCTGATAGTCTCCGGCCTTCTTGTTCGCCTTTACGATCGCGAAGCTATTACGAACGGGCCGACCTATTGCAAATTGGCCATCTGCCATGGCGAGAGCGGTTCCGAACGTTACTTCGGTGCGCAAATCGCGGTTACCGTCACTAAAATAATTGCGCGCAATCTGTTGTACCGAGCTTTCAAAACGGTTGCCGACATAGGTGCCACGAACAGTTTGCCTGTCAGAGCCGTCACGCCGCTCCACACTGGTGTTGTAACCAAATGAGTTTGCGCCCGACGATGCAATACGATTATAATCTATTCGGGCGACATTGTCATCGGTTGTATAGGAAGAGGTCAGCGAGCCACGACCAAGCGGCATAGAGTAACCAACCCGGAATACCGGCCCGCTCCCTTCCTGGTTTTGCCTGTACTCGGCACTGACAGACACCGATCCAAAGCGCAGCTGCCGTGAATAGTTTATGCCCGCATAATAGACGTCGCTTAGCAATGTTCCGCGATATTCTTCGTAACCTGCATAAATCTGAGCCCGCGAAACTGGCCCCAATTTTTGGCCGGCGCGAAAACGCGCTTGCTTGGAGAGCAGATTGTCGCTGAACAATTGGTCGAGAGTTTGGAAATTTTTGCCGGTTAGCGTAACCAGCCCATCGATGGTTCGTTCCTTGTTCGGATCGGTATCGCGCCATCGATATTGGACCGTGACTTTGCCAGTATCGATGCCCGGATCATTAACATTGGTCGCTGCGTTAATCCCGAAAGTCCCGAACGGCAAAGCCCAGACAAACTCTCCGCCGACCAAGTTAAAATTGCGACTTCCTTCCCAGTTCAATCCGACCGTCAACGCAGAATTCAGACCATATCTGATAAAGCCGGTACCGTTGTAATCATTGTCATCGTACCGCCGCAAGCCGTTGTCGTCGGTATAAGGCAGGCCCATGTTGACCGCGAAATCGACCAAGCCCGGCGCCAGTAATTCCAAATCAAAAAAAGCAGGATAAATACGCGTTTCGGTCTCTCCACTGGCATATGTGATCCGCAATTCGATGTCATTGCCAGCCGATGGGACCAGCGGAAAATCACGCAAGTTGTAGCGACCACTTCGTAGATCGAAGGTCCGTACCAGAGAACCGTTGAGCAACACTTCAACACGGGCAGGACGGTCGAGTTCAAATGCCTGAGACGGAGATGGCCTGACGTTCAGATAGGGGTTTATGTTAAAGTTTCGATATGCGGATATCCCGGCAATATTTGGTGCATTCTGAAAGGGTCTCGTTGCGACATTGAGATCGCCGAGTTCGTAGCGGACAAGTGAATCGCGATCATCATAGGTCAACCGCACGTCGCCACGAGTGAATTTGCGGGCACGGCTATCATCATAGCGAAGCTCTGCTTCGGCAACGACACCATATAGATTCAATGCCATGTCTATATCGCTTGCAAACCGGTCAAATCCCGTCGGCTCGAATTTTGAATCTTCCACAAAAGTAGCGCCGGCACGCACCGAAATATACGCAGAGATATCGCTTTGCTCAACGAGATCGATATCGGAGCGCTGGCTTAACCCGCGCAGGTTCAGGTTTCTGACCGTTCGGATGGCGGCGGGGATCTCAATCCTCAATACCAGTTGGGTGCGATCAAAACTGACGGAAATCCCGAGTTCGCGCAGTTCATCAAATTGGACCTCGACACGTCCACTTGCTAAATTCTTGAGCGATGCAGCGGTGTCGTCGACGGTCGTTGGAGCGAGCACATTGGAGACAAAAGCCGCGTCCACGGAACCTTGCCTATCGCCGTCATCCGGAGCGACAAGATAAGTGCCAACATTAATATCCTCGATCAGGACGCTATAGTCGTCCTTCTCGAGAGCGGGTCGCTGTTTACCGAAAACCTGCAGAAAAATATCATCCACAGAATCAGTGGTTGTATCAACTGATGGATCCGATTGATCTGCCGCCGGAACATCGTCGTCGGACTGCTCGTCAGTCGCGGGGGGGACTTCAGCGGGCTGTTGCTCCCCCGTGGGCGCAATTTCACGGGGCTTTTGTGCCGCATAAGTGGGATTGACCGATATCAGCGCAATGATTGCTGCAAGGCTCTGACTCGATATAGCAGTTTTGCGCATACCGCATATCCGCCTTAGTCAAACACGACATAGTCGGTGCGAAGTTCGCCTTTGACGGGACCTAGTGGAATGCCATCCGGCCAAGGCAAACGGACGATCCTCTCATTGCCTACCAGAATGTTGAGATTGACGAGTGACGCGGTGCTCTCACCGGTCATCGTAACCGGAGACCCTCCATTTTCGGGGGTGATAATCAGGCTGGCCTTGTCCAGAATGGCGCGCCGGGTCCCTTCACTGACAATTTTTGCTTCGAGCCAGTTTTTCCCCTCATCGTCGGTAAATGGCGCAACCGAGACTAGACGAGCAGAAGGCGTGGACTGTGGAGGCACGATGTAAAGGGCGGCCTCATAACGATATGTCATGTTAACATTAACGCTAACATCACCTGTTTCTTGCTGTTTGAATTTTATCGGCAATTGGGTCGTCACCAGGCGATAGGCCAGTTCCTGCTCTGGCCGGGCATCTCCGACCCAGCGGACTTTGAAACTCTGGCTGGATTTGGGCCCGATCACCATCTGAGGCGGAGTGACGATAAGGTCGTCATCCTCGGGCGTAAGGCTGTCCGTGCCATCTGGATTTTGCGCACGCTTGAAGGTTCGCACTTCTATGGCAATGGGCTGTGTATGGGTGTTCGTAATCACAAGGGACTGCGCAGCGCCGGCGCCGGATGGTGCCAACTGGATAACAATTGGTTTCAAATCATAGCTATAGGCTGGAGAGGGAAGGAACAGAGCTAATAGCGGGAGCAATAGAACCCTACCCAATATCGTGCGGAACATAGCTATCTCCCTTGATTACAAATCAAAAATTAGAAGGCCGGCAGCGTATATAACACTGCCGGCCTAATATTCAGTATATTAAAGATCAGCTGCCAATGTGATGGTCAGCGTATCTTCATATGTTCCTGCAACATAGGAATCTGCAACCCCTGGGAAGTTGAGATCCATGTTGCCAGTCCGCACGCCACCGTTCAGGAAAATGTTCGTCCAGTCCGATACAGCCACAATTTCAACTGCTGTACCAGCCATCGCGGTAGAGTTGGTCGAAGTGGCGCTAACACCATTGCCCAGTTCGAAACCGATGGTTTCAACATCATAGGCAATATTGATGGCACCACTGCTTTCGACATGCCGCATACCACCGTTCAACGATTCCAGGGAAACGGTGTAAGGTGAGTTGCAGGAATAAGCGATCACCAGACTTCCCTGATTGCCAAAGTCGGTCATGTTGACATCGAAAGTTCCCGAACCTTCAGGAATCAATTCACAGTTGCTGTCGATCGTGCCGCTAAGCGCGATTGCATAGGATTCTGAATCAGCCGGTACTACTGCTGATGCAGGTGTAGCAATCATCAATGCTGGTACGGCTGCTGCGGCGGCTAGTTTTACAAGATTTTTCATTTCATTTCTCCGTATATGGGGGATACCCCCGATTATGCGATTTCCATTCTGGAAATCGCGCTCATCGGCCGGAAATTACAGCGGCATCGACCGGCCTCGAATGCCGCCGACGGGAAATTGGAGATTGAAAAAAAACCTCTCTGCTGCACATCGGGCAACAATTGTTGCCTAAACTGCGGCGCCCTGCTAATATAGCGGGGTGAGTTTTCTCACAATCTGGGCAGTGTTCCCGTGAACCTGTCCGTTCGGCCTGTCAGCGATTTGACACCAATCATGGTCGCTGGCGGGCCCCCTTTCTTTGAAAACACGGCATTCCGGTTTCCAAAAACTCGTCTAATTCCTGTACCTATCCCTTCTTCCGCGCGAAGCGCGAAAATCCAAAATTGACGGCATTAAGCTATTGTGAGCTCTTGAGATGGGTCGATAAGTAATTTTACTTAACGATTTCACCGGGCGTGCGATTCCTCGGTTCAAAGCCCTGTTCGATTGATTTGATCGAGACAGAACGAACGCTGTATGAGCCGAGCCCATTTTCAAATTTGTTGATGTTTTGATGTTAGGGTTGGACAAGTCCCGAACCGGTCCGTCCGGATGTCCAGTGACTTCCGTTACAGGAAGCTCGCAATAAATGCCTCTCAACATAACAAGTCTCCTCAGCATGCATTTTCAGCACGCCTCCCTCGAACTTGCGACCCATATTACAAAAATTATTGTCGGTACAAAGAGTACTGAACAACAAGCGCCGGCTGGCGATGAAGGTTAACGCTCCATTCAGCCTACGTGCCGCATCATCCACATAATGTCCGGATTTGCAAGTGATTCAAAATGCTCGATTTATTCAAATTATGGGTATTTCTGGATAATTCTCTTATGAATCAATGCTGAAAGTCCGACGACAGAAAATTTTCCCGCGACAGTCTGTTAACTTTCATCCGTAACAAAATGTCGTATTTATACAATTTCCGTTAATATTATTGGTTAACTCCAATGATATGGCACCAGATTCGCAACCCGAGTCGCGGTCAGTTGAAGACATTGACGCATAGCAAGATCATCGAAGCGGCAGTTGATCGTCGTGACATTCCTCAGACAGGATCCGATGGCTCGAAATCAGAACCGCCATTTAATCTCCAGCGCGCTTGCGCAGATCCGGTCTTTGTGAAGCAATATCCGAAACCACCCACGCCCTACCGAGATATAGGGTGAAACCGGCGATCGGTTCTGGCCGAAACCGGGTGGTTACACGTGAGTCCATTTTATACAATTCAACCCAATGTCTGCGCGCTAATATCACCAACGGAACGACATTTGCGACCCGCCGTTCCAGCGCCCCGTCGACCTCCCCGGTCGTCGGGGTTTTTCCATATTGGAGCTGTCCGCTTTTGGTTGGACCACGGTCATCGAGACGCGCAATGACGAGGACTGCTACGGTTTGAAAGCGGACATCAGGATTACCCGAGGCAAAGATACACACGGGAAGTTCCGATACGGTTTTAAGTTTTCAGTTCTAATGTCGTCACAATCTCGAAATGAATAAATTTCCTTCATATTGCCATTTCGCAACAACCTCCTTTGCGACTCACCCTATCAGGATGAAGCCGCAAGATGCGGTGAACAACAGGGCCTCTTAACCCCTTCCTTCCTTGATCGGGAAATATGGGATGCCTTTGACCCAAAAGGAGAATGACGATGAAAATGAGTAAACTATTTGCGGCTTCCACTGCAGCATGTGCTCTGGCAATCGGCGCCCCCGCCCTTGCCCAGCAAACGCAGGACAATGACGTCACCGACACTGATAACGGCGCTGTCGTGGTCAATGATCTGCTGGATGTGTATCTTCAGGCGCAGAATAACTCGCAGGACAATGACACGCTCACTATCGGCGATATTGGCAGCCGCAACAATACCGTCTCGGCATATCAACTGCTGAATGCCGTCAACACCAACCAGAATCTCGACGAGGTCGTCGATATGGATGGCGAAGATGGAAACCCTGCGCCGGTCGGATATAATAGCGGTGAAAACCACATCAACGGCAGCGCGTTTGCCGCATATGCCGGTATCCTGAACCAGGCATGGAACACCGGAATTAACTCCAATGCCCAGGCAGCATCGAACATCGCTGCACAAGGCACGATTAATTTTGGTGACGGCGGCGCTGCTCCCGCTGCCGGTGGCGGCGGCGGAGACTGATCGCCCATCAGGTTGGGCCGGTTTCATTTGATGAGATCGGCCCATCAGCCCCCTTTTGACCGGGAGTAACGGCAATGAACAAATATCATCTGGCGCTCGCGATAGCTCCGTTTGCTTTTGCGGCAGCACCTATCGGAGCGCAGCAAACTGGCGGTGAAGCAATTACGGCACCCGCATCATCCAATTCTACAGCCCCCGAATTCGAAGCGAAAGGGCAAACTGAATCGCCGATGTTATCGATGGAGGAGCTGGATGAAATGCGGGGAGGGACACAGATCGCGATTAACAACCAGCTGCTCAATGCGCAAAATACCGGGAACACAATAGAAGGCGATTTTACGGCCGGCGACGTCAGCATCGCTGACAATGCGTTTTCCAATTTCAGCGGTCTTGGCAATTTTGTATTCAACACCGGCGCCCAATCCTCGCTGCAAGCGGGGATGAGCGTAACGATAAATGTAGAAAACTAGACGCGGGCCATGAACCAGAAACTGATCTTCCCCCCAATGTCACCGCCCTTCCGGCGCGCCTTGAAGGGCGGGATATTGGCAGCTACGGGCGCGGCCCTGTTTTTCGGCCAAGCGGCAAATGCCGAAGTTCGCTTGGGAAGAGAAGTGGCCGGCGGAGATTTCTCGGTCGGGGTCATGACCTGGTGGGATATTCCATTCCGCTCGGTCATCCGGCAGCGCTTTGATTTTAGCTGCGGATCAGCCGCCGTCGCTACGTTACTGACTTATCATTATGACCGCCCTACTACCGAATATGCGCCCTTCCGCGCGATGTGGGATCTGGGAGACAAGCCGACCATTCGAAAGGTCGGTTTTTCAATGCTCGATATGAGAAACTATCTGCAATCGCTGGGTTACCGCGCCGAAGGATTCAAACTGAAGCCGGATCAGCTGATCGAGCTGAAACGCCCGGTAATCGTCCTGCTGGATATCAACGGCTTCAAACATTTTGTTGTCGTCAAAGGCCAGACGAAAGACCAGATTCTGGTCGGTGATTCCGTCCTTGGTTTGAACAAATATTCCAACCAAGATTTCCAGAAATACTGGAACGGCGTAATCCTTGCAATTGTCGACGGTCCGATAAGGAAACGACCCGTTTATAATCTTGCCGGAGACTGGAATCGCTGGGCAACGGCACCGACAGATCAGGTGTCCGTTACCGCCGATATCGGAAATCTGACCACGCATCTTCCCCCGCTATATCAGCTCACACCCGAGTTCATGCTCGATGTGCGCGTTGGTACCGTACGATAAGAGAAAAGCTATGACCAAAATATCAACATGTCTGGCCGGCGCCGCCACGATCGCACTGTTTTTCCCCCAGACCGCTAAAGCTGACCCCCGACCCCAAGCGGTCGATCTGCCCGTACTTGTCGAAGATCAAGATCTCGACAAGCTACGCGGCGGGTTTGTCTGGTCGGGCCTCGACATCAATTTCGGCGCCGATATCCGGACCTATGTCAACGGCGAACTGATGTTGCAGACGATATTGAACTGGACCGACAATGGTGCGGAAATCATGCAGACCGCATCAGCGGGCCTCAGTCAGGTCGATGCGTCTGGATTGCAAGACGGTATATTCTCGAACGGCAGCATCAGGATGAAACTGGGTGATTCACCAGCCTATCTGCTCAATGGCGGCCGGACCCTTATCGGCCATGAAACAGCCAACGGCGTGCAAAATATGCTGATCAATACCGCCCGCGGTCTTGACAGTGTGCAGGACGTCAATGCGACGATCGACCTGGGCGGATATCAGGATTTCCGCTCGGACCTGCTTCGTGATCGCATCACCAGCAATGTCAACGATCTCGTTGGACAGGCGTCGATCGGGGCGCTCGGCGGCTAGGCTCCCGTTAGCAAGGCAAAGCTTTCACGGAATCCTGTCAAGCCAGTCCGTTCGGACGACAGTCAGAACCGGAACGGCATGCGCAATGTCATGCTGAGATCCGGGGCATCAGCCGTGACGCCAAACTGGAATCCCAGATTGAGCGACTGCCGCTCGCTAAGCCCGTAGGACATTCCGAAATTGAGCGAACCGACCTGAATGTCGGTGTTTTTCTGCACGGCGTCGCCAAGCTCTGTACTCGTCGCAAAAATATAATTGTGCCGATAGCCCATCGAAAATGAAAAACGGGGGTTTAGCGCAAATCCAAAGCCGACGCTGGCGTTGATCGCATCACCCGGATCGACCTTTCCGACCAGAACGTCGCCAACCAGCCGGTCAATATTGCGTTCGATATTCCACAAATATCCGACGCCGCCATATAATACTACCGGATCGGAGGGTAACAGGAAACTTACGCTGGGCTGGATTCCCCAGAAGCCTGAACCGGTGGCAAGTCCCGTAGCAACGCCGGATTCGTCAAAGGGTATTTCATAAGGACTTCTGCCGGTGTCGGTTTTCACCCGCAGGCCGGCTACCCAGATCGGATTTTGCCCCTTCGGTTTGTTCAACTGATAGCGCAGTGAAAACTCCGCATCCCCGATGTCGGTTTCCTTGAGACTGATCTCCCTGACAATCTGGTCCTGGCGTTGCTGGACAACCTGAATCCGGTCCCGGCGGTATAATGCAGGCATCCTGCCTTCGATCTCGAGCCGGTCGGTCAAGCCATAGCGCATGGCGAAAGTACCGATCAGGGTTTCCCGATCCGCATCGCTGGCTTCGATCGCTCCGATCTGGATGCCGGGGATGAGCTCGATGCCCCGAAATACGAGCCGATTGGTCGATGAAAGCGTATATTCGATAGATGGGTCGAGCACGAATCGCCCTTTCGGCGTCAGCACCCCTTGCCCTTCCGGCACCGCTTCGACTTTCTGTTCGATATTCTGTGATTCCGGCGGTGCCTCACCGACCGGCGCGTCAGGCAAGCCGAAATTGTCCGCTGACGGTTCGCCACCGCCGGTAGGCTGCACAACCTGTTCTGCCTGTATCCCGGCACCGCGCATTTGGGACAGAGAATAGGCTGTTTGTGGCTGGCCGGCGATAACCAGCTGGTTATGCAGCTCCAGCTGTCTAATCTTTTCATTCTGCGCCGCGATCAAGCGACCTTGTTCGGTCAGCAGCCGTTTCTGGTCGATCAGTTGCGATTGCATATTTTCCAGCGCGGAAGCGAAGTCTGCCTTGCCCGCATTGGATTGATCAGCCTCGGCTTGCCTATCGTCGCCATCGGAGGTTCCGTCCGGGGCAACCGGCATTTCGCCGCTCTCTGCGCCTGATTGTATTTCTGACCCGAGAAATGTGGCAACAGCGTGATTTGGCTCCGTCCACTGATATTCCAGGGACGGTACGTCGACTGTATTATCGGAAATGCCGGCAGCGCTTTCGGTCATCGCGGCGGATTGCGGCGGATCAATCAACCCGGATGCAAAGGCAACGACCGGCACGGCGGCGACATAGGACATTGGGATTGAATGGCGTGTCATAATATTTCTCCCCGATATATTTTAGGCCGCGGACCGGTTGCCCAAGCAGAGTTCGGCCGCCGGATGAATTTCGGCTCCGTTTCGCGGCAGCAGATTGTCATGATATTCTCCGGCAAACCGGAAGAGCCGGGCTTTATCGATAAGGATGACAGAATGCCTGCCATCCACCTTGATAAGGCCGCGTCGCGCGAGATCGGTGAACGTCCGGCTGACCGTGTGGATCGTCAAGCCGAGGAAATCTGCGATATCGCTCCTGGACATGGGAAGCCGTATCCTGGGATTATTGCCTCCCTGCTGGTGGAGGCAGAGCAGGAAGGCGGCCAGCCTTTCTGTCGCGGTCCGGTGGCACATGATGAACTGATATCGCTGGGCACTGGACATCGCGCGAAACAGCATGGAGACGGCTCCCTCAAGTTGGGGCTTGGGGCTGGATTCTCTCGTTATGTCACCAACACGGTAACATTCTATCAGGACGTCAGTGACGGCTTCCGCGGCCGTACTGTAATAGCCGTGATCCGCCCCAAACACGTCACCGGCGAAATAGAACCCGGTGAGATGCCTTTGCCCGTCGATATGAAACCGACAGGTCCTGACGGTGCCGCGCACAACTTCATACCAACGGGTAGCCTTCTGGCCCTCGTCGAAAATCAACTGTCCTGAACGGAACCGCAATGCGGTGGAGCGAATATGCGAGTTTAACCCATGTGACACATCGGGCGCTGGTATTGCGGTTAGCATTCGTGCTGCCTCCCTTTAAGGCTTTTTACACGACCCGGATTTCTACGTGATCGATAGAGCACAAGCTCACGTAGCCTCAGATACCAATCCTTTATTGCTTGCTTTCCGTGGTGTTACCTAGGCTCATTCCCTGAGTCCGGTCTATCCAGCAATTGCCCTAGTGAGAATGACAGGTCATTCTCGCTAGCTATAAACACTAAGTATATTTACCACTTGGATTCACCTAGATTTAACAGTAAAGTCTGTAAAACAACATAAAATCAGATAGTTATATAGGTCCAATTTATGCTATTCTATCGGAGGGCGAAAAGTTTAAACCATTAACATCGACGCGGCACAGCGAGCGTCAGTCAGTTGTATCAGTCACCAATTTTTGTTGTTGGTCGAGGGGGCTAACAAATCAATATTGGTAAGCTACTGTTTTTCATAAGAGAACCGTGATATTCTGTTTCTGTACGGCTCGATTGGAAAAGCAGCTGAACAAACAGGGGGCGATTGATTGCTGGCAGATTTGCCAAGCAAGGAAGAACAAGGCCCATAGTGAGATGCTACATCATGAAAGTTTCGAAAACGCCCCGGTTTTGACGGCGCGCGAGCATGAAATCCTGGAATATATTGCTCAGGGCTTATCCACGAAAGAAGTCGCACAGCACGTGGGTATTGCTCCGAGAACAGTTGACAAACATGTCGAGAATATCCGTCTGAAACTCCGCGCCAAAAACCGCACCCACATGATCGCTTGTGCGGTTGTCGAAGGGCTTCTGGAGGTTGAGGAAGATGAAGAGGAAGGACCTCCCGCGCCATAGCGAAGCGCGTACCCACGTTAGGGCACACCCCGTAGGGAAAAGATTTCCACTAAGCTGAACAAATGGTGCTGCTAGAGAGAATTGAACTCTCGACCTCGTCATTACCAATGACGCGCTCTACCACTGAGCTACAGCAGCCGGACCATTTTGATGCGCTGGCGATAGCCGCCGCATCGGGCGGTTTCGACCGAACCGAGGCGCTAAGACCAAATGCTTGGCATCTTGTCAAGCGGAGTTGCGTTTTTCACGGGATAATGCCATCAGGCGCCATGCCGAAACCCCAGCCAAAATCCGAAAAACTCCGCAAGGAAAGCGAGAAAGCCGCGCGTCTCGCCGAGCAGTTGCGGGCCAATCTGCGCCTGCGCAAAGCGCAGGCAAAACAGATGCTACCCGGCGAATCCGACGCCAAGCAGCAACCCTGAGGTTCAGCGCTAGGCGCTGACCACCGCCCGCTCGGGCCTGATTGTCTCGAAATCGCTGACCGCCTCGATGAATTTTGCAGATACCGGCGTAACCTGATCGGTCGCCGGATCAAACCAGACATAGGTCAGCTTGATCACATTGAGCAGCTCTTCCCCGCGCAGGATATGTACCAGCAACGTATAGCTGGTCCGGCCGAAACGGGTGATTCTCACCGCGATGTCGAGCAGGTCATCGGCCTTTGCTGACGCACGATAATCGACATCGGCATGGCGCACCCAATTGTCGCCGCCAAAGTGCCTCGTAAAACTGCCAAGCATATCCTTTTCGTCCCGCGGACGGTCTGCCGCCACCAGCGCGCGCATATATTCGGTCATGCCGACATCGGCGAAGGCCAGATAATGGGCGTTGAAGACAATGCCCTGCAAATCGCATTCGGCATAGCGCACGCGCAGCGGGGTGATCAGGCGAAAGCCGTCGCGGGGGTTTTTCTGTTCTGTCATGGCGCTGGCTCTTTCCCCAGCACCGCCTGACTGTCAACCGGCTTTGCTCTCGACGCGTCTACAGCGGCGCGGTTTGGGCCTCCAGCCATTGCAGCGCTTCACCCTCGAGTTGCGGCGCAATCACGGCGCGTACCTTGGCATGATAATCGTCGACCCACTGGCGCTGGTTCTGCGAGAGCATGTCGACGTCGATCAGCTTGCGCTCGAGCGGCGCGAAGGTCAGCGTTTCGAAGCCGAGCATGGTCTGTTCGCCGCCTTCGATTTCCCGTTCCTCGACAAGGAACAAATTCTCGATACGGATGCCATATTCGCCCGCCTTGTAATAGCCCGGTTCGTTGGACAGGATCATGCCCGGCTGCAGCGCCTCGTTCAGGCCGCCGAAGCTCGCGATCCGCTGCGGCCCTTCGTGCACCGAAAGATAGCTGCCGACGCCGTGACCGGTACCGTGACCATAATCCACGCCATCGGCCCAGAGATATTGCCGCGCCAATATGTCGAGCTGGCCGCCGGTCGTGCCCTTGGTAAACACGGCCTGATCAAGAGCGATATGGCCCTGCAGCACCTGGGTATAGCGCTTGCGCATTTCTGCGGTCGGTTCGCCAACCGCAACCACCCGCGTGACATCGGTGGTACCGTCGAGATATTGCCCGCCGCTGTCCACCAGATAGAGAGAGTTCATTTCGACCGGCTGATTGGTTTCTTCGTTCACGCTATAATGCGGCAAAGCGCCGTGATCGCCGGCGGCAGAAATCGTCCGGAAGGAGAGATCTTTCAATTCCGGATTTTCTTCGCGAAACTGGCGCAGTCGGGCCGCAGCCGACAATTCATCGAGCCCCCCTTTGGGTGCTTCGTTCGCCATCCAGTGCAGAAATTTGGTCAGCGCCGCGCCATCGCGCTTTTGCGCTGCCTTGTGGCCGGCAATTTCGGTTTCATTCTTGACCGCCTTGGCGAGGATCGTCGGATCGCGATCCTTGACGATGGTTGCTCCGGCCTTGTCGAGCGCTTCGAATATAGCCGCAACCGAACGCTCCGGGTCGACCGCAACGGTTTTTCCGCCCATGTCCGACAAGGCATCAGCCAGTTCGTCATAATCGCGGACCTCGACATGGTTGCCGAGATGTTCGCGCACCGCATCGGTCAGCTTTTCCGATGCAACGAACAGGGTCGCCGTCTCGTCTGCACGCACGATCGCATAAGCCAGCGACACCGGCGTATTGGAGATATCCTTGCCACGCACATTGAAGAACCATGCAACCGAATCCAGCGCGGCGATGACGGTAGCATCATAGCCTTTGTCATTGAGCCATGTCGCGACATTCGCGCGCTTGTCCCGCGCCGATTTTCCGGCATATTGATCGCTGTGAACCGCCAGTTTCTCCGGCGAGCGTTGCGGCTGGTCTTCCCAGACGGCATCGATCGGGTTGTTGCTGACGGCGATCAGCTCCGCACCGGATTTGGTCAGTGCCTTGCTGGCCGTTTCTGCCCATTCGCGGGTGTGCAGCCAGCTGTCATAACCGATCTTGGAGCCGTTCGGCGCGTTCGCGGCGAGCCATTCATGGGGCTTCTGATCCGCCACATTGACATATTCGTAGAGATTGCCGTCGACCTGATCGCGGACCTGCACCACATAGCGGCCGTCGATGAACATCGCCGCCTTGTCCTTCAGCACGATCGCCGAACCGGCCGAACCGCCAAAACCGGTGAGCCAGCCGAGCCGCTGGGCATATTCGCCGACATATTCGCTCATATGCTCGTCACAGATCGGAACGACAAAGCCGTCGAGACCGTCTTTTTGCATTTGTTCCCGCAACGCCTTGAGGCGGGTTTCGTAAGTGGACATCAACATCGCCGAGCAAACTCCTTGAATTAGCTTATAGTGGAACACATAGGGGTTCCGAGACCCATTCGCCACCTAAATCCGGCCGGAGATATATAGAGAATATGACCAAAAAGCTGACTCGTCCGCCATTTGCAGAACAGCGGCCCCATAGCTACGAACGGCACGGATATGTCGTCAATGACCCGTGGCACTGGCTGAAAGATGCCCGATATCCGGTGGTCGAGGACGAAGATGTGCTCGCTTATCTGAAGGCGGAAAACCAGTGGTTCGAGCAGAATATGGCGGATCGCAAGCCGCTGACCCAATCGCTGTTTCAGGAGATGAAGGCGCGGATCAAGGAAGACGACAGCTCGGTGCCGCAAAAGGACGGCGACTGGCTCTACTGGGCCAAGTTCGAGGAGGGCATGCAATATCGCCAGCACTGGCGCAAGGCGATCTCGGGCGGCGAAGACCAGCTGATGCTGGACGAGAATGTTCTGGCCGAGGGCAAGGAATATTTCCGGCTGGGCGCGGCGTCGGTCTCACCCGACGGCCGGTTGCTGGCTTATGCCTATGACGACAACGGGTCCGAGCGGTTCGAGGCGCGGATCAAGGATCTGTCGAGCGGCGAGCTGCTGCCCGACATCATCCCCGGCACCCTGTCGAGCCTGGTCTGGTCCGCCGACTCCAAAATGCTGCTCTACGGCCTCGCCAACGAGCAATGGCGCACCGACAATGCCCGGCTCCATGTTCTGGGCACCGACATTGCCGATGATGTCGAACTATATCACGAAGATGACGAGGGTTTCCGTGTCGGCATCGGCCTCACCCATTCGGAAAAATATATCGCCATTTCGACGGGTGATCATGAGACCAGCGAAGTGCGGCTGGTGCCGACGGACAATCCGCTGGCCGAACCGATTCTAGTGTCTGCGCGAAAGGTCGGTCGCGAATATGACGTCGAGGAGCATGATGACATGCTCTATATCCTGACCAACGACGAGCATGTGAATTTCCGGCTGGCCACGGCACCGGTTGCCGACCCGGACAACTGGAAAACCCTGATCGCCGGATCGGATGAATTTTATCTCACCGATGTCTGCACTTTCAAGGACTTCTACGTGACCGAAGGTCGCGAAAACGGTCTCGACCAGATCGAAATCCGTTCTTATGACGACTCCGCCAAGGTCGAACGCATCGCCTTTCCCGAGGCGAGCTACAGCGCCGGACTCGACGACAATCCCGAATATGATGTCGACAAGCTGCGGCTCAGCTATGATTCGATGGTCACGCCGGACACGGTCTTTGACTATCACCTCGGCGACCAGTCGCTCGAAACGCTCAAGGTGCAGGAAATTCCTTCCGGCTATGATGCCAGCCAATATGTCACGGAACGGCTGATGATCGAGGTGCGCGGCGGCACGGTCGTGCCGGTGTCGCTGGTCTATCGCAAGGATAGCAAGATCGACGGCAGCGCGCCGCTCCATCTCTATTCCTATGGTGCCTATGGCTATGCCGTGCCGCCCAGCTTCTCGACGACGCGGCTCAGTCTGGTCGATCGCGGCTTCGTCTATGCGATCGCCCATATCCGCGGCGGCGACGATCTGGGCCGCAACTGGTATCTCGACGGCAAGCTGACCAAGCGGACCAACACGTTCAACGATTTTGTCGATGTCGCCAGGGGCCTGATTGCCAAAGGCTACACCAGCGAGGGACGGATCACCGCCTCGGGCGGTTCGGCCGGTGGCGAGCTGATGGGGGCTATCGTCAACAGCGACCCCGAACTGTGGGGCGCCATCGTTGCTCATGTGCCATTCGTCGATGTGCTCAACACGATGCAGGACGAGAGCCTGCCGCTGACCCCCGGTGAATGGCCGGAATGGGGCAATCCGATCACCGACAAGACGGCTTTTGAATATATCCGCAGCTATTCGCCTTATGATCAGGTCAGCGCGCAGGCCTATCCGCCGATGCTGATTACCGGTGGCCTCAACGATCCGCGTGTCACCTATTGGGAACCGGCCAAATGGACGGCCAGGCTGCGCGCGACCAAGACCGATGACAATATCCTGTTGCTCAAGACCAATATGGGCGCGGGCCACGGCGGCAAGTCGGGGCGCTGGAATGCACTGGAAGAAACCGCCGAGGAGTTCGCCTTCATCCTGTGGCAAATGGGGATGGCCGAGTGACACCACCGGAAAAGACCTTCGCTCTTTCGATTACCGCCCAGCCGGACGACATAGACGAGCTCGGCCATGTCAATAACGCCGTCTGGGTGCGGTGGATTCAGGATATGGCGACGGCGCACTGGAATGCGATTGCGCCGCAGGAGGCCATTGACCGCTATATCTGGGTCGTGACCCGGCACGAGATCGACTATCGCGGCAATGTCGGCGCCGGCGAGACCGTGACCGGACGGACATGGATTTCAGAACCGCCCAAGGGCGCGCGCTTCTGGCGCAATGTCAGTTTCACCGGGCCCGATGGCAAGATCAAGGTCGTCGCAAAAACCAACTGGGCAATCATCGAGCGGGCAAGTGGGCGACCTGTTCGTGTTCCCGTTGACCTCGCAGAGCTGTTCCTGAGGACTTAAGGGGCCGGGATCGCGACAGACGGCGCAAGCGGCGAAGGCTGGTCGACCCGTTCCCCTTCGGCAGTACGCAATTGTTGCGGTTCCAGTATCGCTGCGGTTTCAATGACATCCAGCGCCCGCCGAGCTTCATTATAGCGACGTGCCTTTTCCATCCATTGCAAGACATCGTCATCTTCTGCAATCCCGGGCAGCTTCTCGACTTCGGCGATCGCGGCATCGACATTGCCGGTTTCGACATAGCGTTTGGCCCGGATCAATCGCTGTTGCGGTGCCGGGGATGGCGTGCCTTGACGGCGAATGACGAATAATTCGGAAAGTTCCCGCTGAAAGTCAGTCCAGAAGCCTGCACCGCTCGAACCGGTGGTCAGCGCCGGACCCAGTTCGTCCAGTCCTGCGGACAATTCTTCCAGCGTTACCGGCTGGCGAGAAGCGTTGACAATGGTAGTCACCGCCTTGGGCTGTGCATCGCCAAAACGCAGTCGCAATTGAGGATCGATATAGCCAAGCGGTGATCCGCGATCCAGCGCGCGACGGGCGGCAAAGGCGATCAGCAGCCCTTCTGCCCGGGCCGCATTGCCCGACGCCGCCTGTGCTTGCACATTGATCCGTGACAACCGGTCTTCCAGATCGGCAACGCGCACGGCCAGCGCACGCTCCAGTTCCGGTGTCAGTGCCGGCGCCGCCGGCTCGCTTGATTGCGTTGATGTCGGCAAGACAGTGCCATCCGCATCAATACGGTTGGCAAGCGCCGTCACCGGGTCAGCAGTTTTGCCCGCATCGCCACTGGCGACCGCCGCCATTTCCGCATCAGGCTCGCTGTCAAAGGGGTTGTAACGGGACAATATCCATCCGGTCAGAATCGCCCCTCCGATGAAGGCCACGACCATCAGAATCAGCACGTTGCGCGTCAAATTGCTCTTGCCAGTTGATGGCGAAAGCCTTTCATAATCCCGGCTCATTACGGCTCCTTTTCTTCAGTCAGGCCGCAGGACGGACCAAATCCTCTCAACATGACCGGCATAGTGCGCTCGCCAAGGACAGTAAAGCGTCGTCGTCCGGATGGCTTGCGGTTTGAACCTTTTTCCATCCCTGTCCGGCCGCTTCAGCCACTTTTTCAGAAAATGCCAACACGTGATGCCTGCTTTTGGGCAACCCCAACCGGTCCAGTTCCGACACAAAATGTCTCGCAGCCCGCGCCGAATGCAACAGAATGACGGTTTCCCCGGCGAGACAGGCTTTTGCCCGTTTTCCCAGCGCAATTGCGGTTGAACGATATACCGGCACGATTTCCAGCTGCTGGTCCACTGCAGAGAGATCGGTATGATCGTCGCCAGCGAGCCATAATATGTTCCGGTACCGACCATCCTCCAGCCTGCCCAGAAGATCTCGCGCGCTGGTCGCTCCCGTTTCCGCGACATGGAAACCGGCTTCTGTCGCCGCAGACGCCGTTTTCTCGCCCACCGCCAATATCGGCAATGATCGATAGGCGTCCAGTTGTGGTCCGCCAAATCCGAGCGCGTTGGCGCTGGTCAGCAGCAGCGCGTCAAAATCCTTTGTTTCCGGACCGGACCAGGCAATCGGCTCGACGACAAACAGCGGATCGACAATCGCCGGCAATCCCAACTCCTTCGCCCGCCGCTCCGTCTGCAGCGCCCCGTCAAGCGGTCGAAGGATCAGCAGCGGCAGATTCATCGGCCAAATACGGCTTTCAGATCGGCACTGGCCTGCCCCAATAACGTGTTGGCCAAAATACCCGGAGCGGAAACATCGCCGGTATCAAAGCTGGATTGACCACTGATGCACTCGGATCCGTCGGGCAGCAATATTTCGGCCCGCAGAAAAACGGTTGCCCCCTCGATCGTCGCCAGAGCAGCGACCGGGCTGTGACAATCCGCGGTCAATTGCTCCAGAAACAGGCGTTCGGCGATGACAGAGCGAAATGTGTTCGTGGAAGATATCGCATGCATAAGCCGGCGAACATGGGAATCGTCGGACCGCGTCTCTATCCCTATCGCGCCCTGCGCCGGGGCAGGCAGCATGACCTCATCGGAAATATCCGTGCCCACATCGTCCATGTCCAGCCGGTTCAGCCCGGCAGCGGCGAGCAGGGTCGCGTCATATTCGCCGTCTTCAATCTTCTGGAGCCGACTTTGCACATTGCCGCGAATCAGTCGGATATCGAGATCTTTTCTCTGCCGCAAAAGCTGGGCCTTGCGGCGCGGTGACGCAGTGCCGACAATCGCGCGCTCGGCCAGGGACTCGATTGAATCCGCTCCGATCAGCCGGTCGTGGATATCCGCCCGTTCGAGCATGGCCGCAAGTATGAAGTCGCCCGGACGGATGGTTTCCACATCCTTCATACTGTGCACTGCGCAGTCGATTTCGCCGTTGCCAAGCGCGCGATCCAGTTCCTTTGTCCATAGCGCCTTGCCGCCGATTTCCGCCAGCGAACGATCGAGAATCTTGTCGCCGCTGGCAATCATTGGCACCAGTTCGACCTGATCGGGCCGCCAGCCATGCACCGAAAGCAGCGCATTGGCCGCCATTGTGGCTTGCGCCAGTGCAAGCGGTGACTGGCGCGTACCAATACGCAAGGGCCGATCCAGCCCGGCGAGAATCTCTTTTTTGCTGTCTTCGCTCATGATAGCGCTTGTCCTAATGGCTTGAGCGCCTAAGTAAAAGCGTCATGAGCCTGATCTTGGGAATTGAATCCAGCTGCGACGAAACGGCAGCCTCGCTAGTTACGTCTGAGCGCGAAATTCTGGCGCACAAATTGGCAGGACAAGAAGCGGAACATGCTCCCTATGGCGGTGTGGTTCCGGAAATCGCCGCACGCGCGCATGCCGAGATCCTGACACCGCTGATCGCAGCCGCGCTCGAAGAAGCGGGAAAATCGCTCGATGACGTCGACGCGATCGCCGCCACTGCTGGCCCCGGTCTGATAGGCGGTGTGATGGTCGGCCTGGTCACCGGCAAGGCGCTGGCGATGGCTGCCGGCAAGCCCCTGATCGCGGTCAATCATCTCGAAGGTCACGCATTGTCCCCGCGACTGGTCAACGCGGATCTGGCCTTTCCCTATCTGCTGATGCTGGTATCCGGTGGCCATTGCCAGATATTGCGCGTCGAAGGCGTTGGCCAATATCGACGACTGGCGACCACCATTGATGATGCGGCCGGTGAAGCATTCGACAAGACGGCGAAAATATTGGGCCTGGGCTATCCGGGCGGCCCCAAAGTCGAGGCTTTTGCCCGTCAGGGTGATCCGACCGCGGTTTCCCTGCCGCGCCCCCTGATCAAATCAAAGGAACCGCATTTTTCTTTTGCCGGACTTAAAAGCGCCGTGGTGCGCGCCCATCAAAGCGGTGCCCACAGACCCGAAGACATCGCTGCCTCCTTTCAGCAGGCTGTGGTCGATTGCCTGCGCGACCGGCTGGAAAAGGCTGTTCACGATCATGGCAGTTGCGCGCATCTCGTCGTCGCTGGCGGTGTCGCGGCCAACACTCCGATCCGCGCCATGCTGCAACAGGTCGCGGAGGAGAATGACATGGTCTTTACCGCTCCCCCGCAATGGCTGTGCACCGACAATGCGGCGATGATTGCCTGGGCCGGCGCAGAACGTTTCGCAGCGGGTCTGACCGATCCGCTGGATTTTGTTGCAAGACCGCGCTGGCCGCTTGATCCGACGGCTGAAAAGGCGCGCGGCGCGGGGGTGAAAGCATGACTGTTACGACAGCGAGAATTGGCGTGATCGGCGCGGGCGCATGGGGGACAGCCCTCGCACAGGTGCTATCTGAAGATCGGGACGAATTTCTGCTCTGGGCCCGGGAGCCCGAAGTGGTCGAGCAGATCAATACAAGCCATCAAAACCGCTCATTTCTTCCCGGCCACCGTCTCCGCGACAATATCCGCGCCACCCAGGATTGGGACGCGATGGCAGCCTGCGACGTGCTGTTGCTGGTCACACCGGCACAACATCTGCGCGCCACCCTTCAGGCGTTACCCGATTCCGGCGCGGCACTGATCCTGTGCTGCAAGGGGATCGAGGCACGAAGCCGGCTCTTGTTGAGCGAGGTTGCCAAGATCGTGCGACCGGATAACGACCTCGCAGTCCTGTCTGGCCCGACCTTTGCCCATGAAGTGGCGCAAGGCCTGCCAACCGCCCTGACACTGGCGTGCGAAAGCGAAGCTCTTTGGGAGCGGCTCAACCCGCTGATCGCGAAAGCCAGCTTCCGGCCTTATTATTCCGACGACGTCGTCGGCGCGGAAATTGGCGGCGCGGTCAAGAATGTGCTCGCGATTGGCTGCGGCGTGGTCGACGGAGCCGGCCTGGGTCAAAATGCCCGCGCCTCCCTGATCAGTCGCGGCTTTGCCGAAATGCTCCGCTACGGCGCGGCTCGCGGAGCCCGGGCAGACACGCTCGCCGGCCTGTGCGGACTTGGCGATCTTGTACTCACCTGCTCTTCGACCAGCTCGCGCAATTTCTCGCTCGGCAAGGGATTGGGCGAAGGTATATCCGCCGAAGCGCTTCTTTCAGACCGGACAACGGTTGCCGAAGGCGCCTCTACCGCTCCTGTCCTGCAGCAGGATGCAAAGGCGCGCCAGGTAGATATGCCGATAGTCGATGCTGTCTGCGCTTTGCTGGCAGGCGAGGCTGACGTTCAGTCTGTGGTCACACAGCTCATGAAAAGGCCGCTGGTCTCCGAACGCAGATAGACCGCCAAGCCATGATGATGACAAATTCCCGAAACTGCTATAAGCAGCTTTCCCTTAAGCGGGCCAGCCGGAGAGCGATTTGAACATTCCTGAAACATCAGCTACGGCTGGTGCAGCACCAATCGATGGCGATGCGCCCGCTGACAAGAGCAAGGACGATATTGCCGCGCTGGCCAAAGGTGGACGGACCAATATTTTCGGTTTTCTGCTGCGTCTGGCCGCTCGTCTGCCGTTTCTGTTCATTGCCGGTCGAATTTATGGAGCGGAAGCGCTCGGCCGCTTTGCCTATGCGATTTTGGTGGTCGAATTTGCGGCGCAGCTCGCAACCCTTGGCCTCAAGCGGGGACTGGCAGCGCAGCTCAGCAAGACCCAGCGCGCTCACGTCCACGTGGTCTGGGACGGCTTGCTGGTAAGCTTTCTGGCGTCCGCTGTCGCGGCGGCGATCCTCATCGCCTTTCCGTTCATCATGTTCCCCAACAGCGAGATCAACGGGCTCGACCGGTTCCTGCCGCTGGTCATATTCACCGTCGTTGGGGCCGACATTGCACTGGCCGCCCTCGCCTATCGTTACGATATTGCCTCGACTGTGCGCGCCCGGTCGGTTGTCGAGCCCTGGACAATCAGCATCGCCGCTTTTCTCTTCTCTTATTATTCGCTCCGCGACGGCCTGATCCTTTCCTATGTCGTGTCGATGATCGCCGCGTTGCTGGCATCGCTCTGGCCCCTGTTCAAAAGCTATGGCCTGCCGCACGGCTGGCGACCGGAACCGATGAAAATCGCGAAAATCGCCCGGCGCAACATGCCGCTAGCCGCGGCCGATGCCGCCGAATGGGGATCACGCAGGCTCGATCTGGCCATTCTCGGCCTGTTTGCTTCCCCGGCGATCGTCGGAATCTATTATATCGCGCAACAGGTGGCGAGCCTGCCGCAGAAGCTGAAAACCAGTTTCGATCCCATTCTCGGCCCTGTTATCACCCGCAATCTGGAAGCAGGCAATTTGAAAGCCATTGCCAGCCAGGTCAGCCAGGTCGGATACTGGATCATTGCCGCACAAATCGGCATTGCTCTGGCGCTGGCGATTCCCGGAGAAGCGGTGATGGGGCTGGTCGGACCGGGTTTTGTCGGCGGAACCGGGGCTCTTGCGTTCCTGCTGGCAGCCGAAGCCGTGGCGGCAACCGCCGTGGTCAGCGAATCCGCTTTGGTCTATATCGCCCGCCATCGGAACCTGCTGATCTCGCTGTCGATGCTGCTGTTGCAGGCGGCACTAAGCGTGGCATTCATTCAGGTTTGCGTGCTTATGGGCTGGGGGCCGTTGTTTCAGGCTGCCGCTGTCGCTGCGGCGCTGATGGTGGCTCTCGCATATGCTTCGGTGGTCAAGGCGATCTTCCTGTCGAAGCTGCTCGACGCGCCGGTCAATGGCTGGCGCTGGACCTTGCTGCTTGCGGTCGGCGTGGCAAGCGCGGTCGGCTATCTCGCCACCTTTCTTCCCGAATGGATGGAACTGATCGTCGGCATCCCGATGATCCTCGGCAGCTATGCCTGGATCATCTGGAAATGGGGCTTTGGACCGGAAGACCGGAAATTGTTCAAAATGAAAGGCTGATCAGCCGAGACGAACCTTCACCAGCTGTGCCAGATCGGCTTCCGGGCGCGCGCCATAATGGGAAATCACCTCTGCTGCGGCAATCGCGCCAATAGTCAGGCATTCTTCCATCGGACGCTGCTCGATACAACCGCTGAGGAAGCCGGCCGCAAAAAGATCGCCGGCACCCGTCGTATCGACGATATGCTCGACCGGTTCCGCCGCAACGGCCGTTGTTTTGCCATCCCGAACGGCGATCGCCCCTTTCTCGCTTCGCGTCACGATGAGCGTTTCGACCTTGGCAGCCGTTTGCGCAACGGCGGCATCAAAATCTTCGGTTTCGCTCAGCATCATGATTTCTGCTTCATTGGCGAACAGAATGTCGATCTTGCCGCCATCGATCAGACCGACAAATTCATCCCGGTGCCGGTCGACACAGAATGTATCCGACAGGGTGAAGGCTACCTTGCGGCCATGTTCCCTGGCGATATCGATACCCAGTGCCATCGCGGCCTTGGGCTCCTCGGCATCCCACAAATAACCTTCCAGATACAGAATCGCACCGCTTGCAATCAGGGCTGAGTCAACCGCCGCAGGGGGCAGGAATTGCGATGCGCCGAGAAAAGTGTTCATCGTCCGCTGTGCATCCGGCGTGACAAAAATCAGGCAGCGCGCCGTTGGCGGCTCCTTACCCAGAGGCGGCACGTCAAAATCAATCCCGGTTGCGCGGATATCATGGGCGAAAACCTCACCCAGCTGATCGTCGGCCACTTGCGCGATCAAGGCGCATTGGCGCCCCAGAACAGATGCACCGGCAAGCGTGTTGGAACCAGAACCGCCGCTAATTTCCCGCGCCGGCCCCATGTCGCGATATAATTCCTGCGCCCGCGCGGCGTCGATCAGCGCCATGCTACCCTTGACCAGCTGCTCCTCGTCGAGAAAATCGTCGCTGGATTGAGAGATAACATCAACAATTGCATTGCCGATGGCGACAATATCGTAACGGGCTTCAGTGCTCATAAATTTCCTCTTGGGGTAGATTGTCCGGTTGGGGGTCCGTTACGGCTTTGCCCCCATGCCATCAAGCAGAATTGACGCTGGCCGGGCAATCGTGACATGAAGCGCAAATGTTTCAGGCCTTCACCCGCTCCCTCGCCCAGCTTGGCGACCGCACCATATTGGCGATCCTGCTGAAGGTCATATTGCTGAGCCTGCTGTTGTTCGCGATTTTCGGCGTAGCAGCCTATTTCGGGCTGGTGTGGTCATTTGCCTGGCTTGGCTGGAATGATGGCGGTTTTGCCGCCGCTGCTGCTGCCGCGATCATCGCCATACTGACCGGATTGTTGCTGTTCCGCATTGTCGCCATCTTCGTCCTCAACATCTTCTCGGATGATATTGTCGACGCCGTTGAACGCCGATATTATCCGGATCGGGCAGAGACTGCGAAACCGCCGGGCTATGTGCTCGGCATCAAAATGGGGCTCGCTTCCGCTGGCCGCGCGCTCGGCTATAATATTCTCGCCGCGCCGCTCTACGCGGTGCTTCTCGTCACCGGTATCGGTGCGCCAATTGCCTTTTTCGCGGTCAATGCCATTTTGCTGGGACGCGATCTGCAGGACATGGTTTTCGCCCGCCACGCCGCCGACTATCGCAATCTGGCAGCCGGACCAGGCCTAGCCAAGTTAGACCGTTTCATCCTCGGATTGATCGCTGCACTGTTGCTCGCAATACCTTTCGTCAATTTCCTTGCGCCGCTTTTGGGAGCCGCTATGGCTACCCATCTGGTGCATCGGAAGAAGGAAATATGATCCGCATGAATGCCAAATTTCTTATATTGTTCAGCCTGCCCGCTCTAGCGGCCTGTGCGTCGACAACGGCGACAAGAAGCCCGAGCCTGCCAGCCGCGCCGGCTTCCCCGCTCCAGTCGGTAGCAGGTCTCGATATCGTCATGGGCAAGACCGCCGGTCAGCTTGTCCGTCTGTTCGGAAAACCGCAGCTGGATATATCCGAACCGCCAGCCCAGAAACTCCAGTTTGCAAGCGGCGCCTGTATACTGGATGCCTATCTGTACCCGCCCGAAAATGGCGGTGCCAGCCGGGTTACCCATATCGACGCACGCCGCAGCGATGGCGCAGCGGTCGACAGGGTGAGTTGCGTAAACGCCCTAAGGTCGCGCTAGGGCCAGTTGATCGAGCGCCCAGCCGGCGGCGTCCCTGACTGCATCATCGTCATCGTCCAGAAGCGCCCGAACCGGCGCGATCAAGGCTTCATCACCGCTGTTACCCGCTGCGATCAGGGCGTTGCGTACCATCCTGTCGCGGCCGGAGCGCTTGATCGGCGATCCGGAAAATATCTTGCGGAAACTTGCGTCATCAAGCGCGAGCAGATCGGCCAGCGCCGGCGCAGTCAGCTCCGCGCGCGGTAGGAAAGCTTTGTTTGCTGCGCCCGCCCGGGCAAATTTGTTCCACGGACAGACTGCCAGACAGTCGTCACAGCCGTAGATATGATTGCCGATTGCTTTGCGATACTGGTGCGGGATCGGTCCCTTGTGCTCGATTGTCAGATAGGAAATGCAGGCCCTTGCATCGAGCTGATAGGGAGCGGGAAAAGCGCCCGTCGGACAGATGTCCTGGCAGGCCGAGCAGCTGCCACAGCTGTCTTTTCCCGGCTTTGACGGCGCCAGTTCGAGCGTCGTGTATATCGCGCCCAGAAACAGCCAGCTTCCGTGCTCCCTGCTGACGATATTGGTATGCTTGCCCTGCCAGCCGATGCCTGCCGCCTCGGCCAGCGGTTTTTCCATCACCGGCGCGGTATCGACGAAGACCTTTACCTCGCATTCCGCCTGCTCGATCAGCCAGCGGGCGGTCCGCTTGAGCGCGCCTTTGACGACATCGTGATAATCCTTGCCCTGCGCATAGACGGAAATACGGCCGTGATCGGCAACGCTTTCCAGCCCGAATGGATCGGTGCCCGGCGCATAGCTCATGCCCAGCATGATGACCGAACGGACCTCAGGCCACAAACGGGTCGGGTCGGACCGTTCATCGGCCCGGCTCTCCATCCAGATCATGTCGCCGTGGCTGCCGTCCGCCAGCCATTGCTTCAGACGCTGCCGCGTTTTTGGTGCCAACCGTCCCGGAGCGATGCCGACCGCAGCGAAACCCTCTTCTCTGGCCCTTTTTTCGAGTGCTTTGTCTAATGTTAACTTGTCATTCGGCATAGACTTTCCCTATCAAGCACTGTCGACAGATATGAAAGCCGTAAATGCACGCGCCACATTCCGAATTTGCCATAGAAGCTCGCAATATAGTCAAGAGATTCGATGGCGAAGCCGCCGTCGACGGTATTGACCTGACGATAGAGAAAGGCAGCATATTCGGGATATTGGGTCCGAATGGAGCGGGCAAGACCACGACCTTGCGGATGCTGCTCGGGATCATTGATCCCGACGAGGGCGAGCGGTTTCTGCTCGGATCACCGGAGCCGATCTCCATGGCCCATCAGGTCGGCTATCTCCCCGAAGAACGCGGTCTCTACCCATCGATGAAAGCATTTGATGCTATTGCGTTCATGGGCGCATTGCGCGGATTGCCGCTGGCCGAAGGCCGCAAGCGCGGCCGGGCAATGATGGAAGATCATGGCCTGGGTGAGGCAGCCGACAAACAGATCCGCCAGCTATCCAAAGGCATGGCACAGACCGTGCAGTTGCTCGGCACGCTGGTGCACGATCCCGATCTGATCATTCTGGACGAGCCGTTTTCCGGTCTGGATGCGCTGAATCAGGGCAAGCTGGAACGATTGATCCGGGCGCAGGCGGACAGGGGCGTGACCGTGATTTTCTCGACCCATGTGATCGCCCATGCCGAGCGGCTGTGCGAGGAAATCGCCATTATCGCCGATGGAAAAATCCCGTTCAAGGGCAAGGTTTCCGAGGCCCGTGACCGGCTCCGTCCGCAGGTCCATCTCGAAACACGCAATCTCGACGGTCCCTGGCGCACAGCAATTCCTGCAGATTGCAAACCGCTCGGCCACAACTGGCATTTCACTTTGCCCGAAAGCGGCGTCGAACCTTTGTTAAATGCTCTGGTGGAAGGTGATGCCGGCATCGAGTCCCTCTCCATCGAGCGTCCCGGGCTGCACGACGCCTTTGTCCAGATCGCTGGCGACGCAGCCGCACGGAAAATGGACGCCGATGCTGCGAACAACAACGGGGACGAACGAGCATGATCGAAACCATCCGCGCCGCTTTTGTCATCGCCCGCCGTGATTTCACCGCGATCATATTTTCCAAATCCTTCTTCTTCTTTTTGTTGGGCCCGCTATTTCCTCTGGGGATAGGGGTTGCCGCTGGCGGGCTGGGGTCGCAGGTATCGCAGGAGATTGACAATTCTGTCGTCGGCGTCGCCCTGAATCAGGAAGAAGCCGAAACACTGCTTGCAACACGCGCACGACTCGTCCGGAGTCTGGGTTCAAAATCCCTGCCGGAGTTGATCATACTACCGGACATTTCCGCGCAGGAACCGGACATCATTGCAAAGCTGGACAGCGAAAAGTCTCTGACCGCAATTCTCTCCGGTACACTGGCTGCCCCCGTGCTGACCGGTTCGGCAGGAGACGTCAAACGATGGCAGGGCAAAATTACGCTGCTGGCGGAGACAGCTCTTTCCCGGCCCGCCACGGTTAACCTTGAAACGAGACTTATCGGACAGACGGGCAGTTCCAGTGAACGCAATCAACTGATGACGGCGCAGGCCGGCCAGGCAATCCTGATCCTGCTGACGATGATATTGGCGGGCATGGTTCTTTCCAATCTGGTCGAAGAGAAAACCAATAAAATCATCGAGATTCTAGCCGCAGCCATCCCGATGGACGCGATATTTCTCGGCAAGCTTTTCGCAATGCTGGGCATGGCGCTCGTCGGTATCACAGTGTGGAGCACTGTGGGATTGTCGGTAGCCCTTCTGGTCGGCGGAAACTGGAATGCCTTGCCCTCACCCGCCGTCGGCTGGCCGTTCTTTTGTCTGCTGCTGATCCTATATTTTTCGATGGCCTATCTGCTTCTGGGCTCGCTGTTTCTCGGCATCGGGGCGATGGCCACAACCGTACGGGAAGTGCAGACCCTGTCCATGCCGGTCACCATGGGGCAATTGCTGGTTTTCTTTCTCGCCTATTCAGCGATCACCAAATTGGGCGAACCGATCGAATGGTTTGCGGTGCTCTTTCCGTTCAGTTCCCCGTTCGCGATGATCGCGCGAGCCGCCCAGATGGACAATATCTGGCAGCATGGACTGGCGCTGATCTGGCAGGGTGTCTTCACAATGGTCATCATCCGCTTTTCGGTCATGCTCTTCCGTCGCAATGTGATGAAATCCGGACAAGCGGCTCGCAAAAAAAGCCTGTTTGCAAGAGTCGCCGGAAAATAGTCCGGAGATTCAGGACATTTGCCGAAAAGACATTGACATTACTGTCAATAGAGGCAGATTGAACGGGTTTTGAAACGCAACCGATTGCTGAAACAAGCAACGGCAGGAGAGACCAATGGCATCCGTTCCACAAATCGACCTCGATAATCTGACCACGTCCCCCACCGCCGACGAGGCCCTGGAAGAATGGTACAAGCGCAATCCCCCGGTCGCGGACAGCGAGGCCAATCCCTGGGATGTCAGCCGGGCTGAGCTGTACAGCAAGGACTTGTGGCGCAAGCCTTTTGCCGAAATGCGCGCAACCGCACCGATCAACAAGGTTGAGGGCGGCGTCCACGGAGATTTCTGGAACATCACCACCTACAAGCCCATTCAGCATGTCGAAGCGCTGCCGGACATTTACTCCTCCGATGTTTCCCATGGCGGCATCACCATTGCCGAGCCCGATTTCGACGACTCCGATTTTCAGCTGCCGATGTTCATCGCGATGGACCGGCCCAAACATACCGGTCAGCGTCGTACCGTAGCACCGGCCTTCACGCCGACCGAAATGAAACGGATGGAAACCGAAATCCGCCAGCGCACCGAGGAAGTGCTCGATGGTCTGCCATGGGGCGAGAAATTTGACTGGGTCGACAGGGTTTCGATCGAACTCACCACCGGCATGCTGGCAATATTGTTCGGTTTTCCGTGGGAAGACCGCAGGCTACTGACCTATTGGTCAGACTGGGCGGGTGATGTCGAATTGTCGTGCGCGGAAGATCTCACCGAGCAACGGCGGCATATTCTCTATGAGATGGGCGCCTATTTCACCAAATTATGGAACGAACGGGTGGATGCGGAGCCCACACCCGACCTGATCTCCATGATGATCCATTCCGAGCATATGCGCGACATGGACCCGATGGAATTCATGGGCAATCTGGTATTGCTGATCGTTGGCGGCAACGACACCACCCGCAACACGATGTCGGGCGTGGCTTATGGTCTCGGCCAGTTCCCCGAAGAACGGGAAAAGCTGCAAAAGAACCCTGACCTGATTCCGAATGCGGTTCAGGAAATCATCCGCTGGCAGACGCCGCTCGCCCATATGCGCCGCACGGCGCTGGAAGATCATGACCTGTTCGGCCATCAGATCAAGAAGGGCGACAAGGTCGTCCTCTGGTATATTTCCGCCAATCGCGACGAAGAGGTCTTCCCGGAAGCCGACAAGATCATTGTCGACCGCGAAAACGCCCGGCGGCATCTGGCTTTCGGCTATGGCATCCACCGCTGCGTCGGCGCCCGTCTTGCCGAACTGCAGATCCGTATCTTGCTGGAAGAAATGCACAAGCGGCGCATGCAGGTCAATCCGACCGGCAAGCACCGCCGCGTTCATGCCTGCTTCGTACACGGGTTCCGCGAACTGGAAGTCGAGCTCTCGAAATATTGATCAGTTTCTGTTCAGGCGCAAATCTGTAACCGATCGGTCTCCCGGTTCGAATGAATCAGGGACATTGAAAGGGATTGCAGATGAAACCGTTCAACCGGCGCACAGTCATATCCGGCACTCTGGCAGTCGCCGGAACCTATGGAGCGATAAGCCTTTCCGGCTTTTTCGACGATGCAAAAGCGCGCCCCGGCGGACCGTTCAAGATCAACCGGACAGCCGCGGAATGGAAGCAGCGGTTGGGCGAGGCGCGCTATCGGATATTGCGGCTGGAAGGTACCGAGCGGGCCTATTCCAGTCCGTTGAACAAAGAGAAACGCAAAGGCGTTTACGCCTGTGCGGGCTGTAATCTCGGGGTCTATAAATCGGACACAAAATATGACAGCGGCACCGGCTGGCCAAGCTTTTGGGCGCCGCTTGCCGAAAACCGGATAGGCACGACGAAAGATTATAAGATCGGCTATCCGCGCACCGAAGTCCATTGCGCGCGCTGCGGCGGACATCTCGGACATATCTTCAATGATGGTCCAAAGCCTACCGGCAAGCGGCACTGTCTCAACGGGCTGGCGCTGAAATTCATTCCGGCCTGATCCAGCGGATCAGCTATCGGGCGCCTCTACCTGCTGCCAGAATTCCAGTTTGATTCCGTCGCAATCCAGGATCCAGGCGAATTTGCCATATCCTTCGTCAACCTGGCCCAGAATCTCCAGACCATTGTCTTTGAGCTGCTCGACATAAGCATCGAGATCATCGACCCGCAGGTTGATCATGAATTTGGCCGCGCTGGGTTTGAGATATTCGCTGTCTTCGGAAAAATGACTGATCAGACTATAAGGCTTTTCACCTTTCTCGTCAGACCAGTTGAGCATGGGACCATATTCCCCGTCCATACCCAGATAATCTTTATACCATTGGCGTGTAGCTGCCGGATTCTTCACCATATGAAAAACCCCCCCAAGTCCGGTGACCCCTGCCATATTTTTCTCCATGGTTCTGGTCTGTTGCGACAATTCCTTATAAATATAGTATAATTTACATTTCGTTACGCAACTATTTTGGCTCGACCTTCCAAAGAAGCAGTCCGTTGTCCCGAATATGGACAGGTTTTAGCCAGTCCGGTTTTTGATCAGCGGCCAGCTTTGCCCACAGGCCTTCCGGATGTTTTTTCGCGTAAAACTCAAGCTCCGGTTCGCCATCGCAGGCAACAATGTAGCGAATATCACGGGCGTCCAATTTCTCGCGAGCCACATCCGGCGCGGAGATAAAAACCCGGATCTGATCGGCCATCGCCTTGTCGTTACGATGGTGACTGGTAGCGAGCACATGGTGCGGGGTCAGCAACAATATCCGTGGTCCGAAATCAAATGGTGCAACTATGCCGGACCGCGGCAAGACATTGAGCCGCGCAAGCGAGGCGTTATCCTTGCAGGTCGCAGTGCCGGCGTTTAATTTCGTCTGCCCGTCATCTCCCGTAATATTGTTGAAAAGCGCGACGGCAAGCGGGCCAGGCATGATCAGGAAAACAACCGCTGCAGTGGCAAGAATACGCGATCCCGGACGCTCGATTGCGCGCGCGCGCGCAAAAGCCTGTTGCACAGCCCAGGCCATGAATGGCAAAGCAAAGGCCGCTGCAACAGCGGTGGCGCGCTGGACAAGCAGGGACAGCAGCACCGCCCAGAGAAATGCGTAAGCGAGAATGAATAATTTGCTGCGATCAATCTGGTTGGGCCGGACGCGCGCAATATAGATCAGACTGGCCAACCCGACGATGATCGATCCACCGAGCAGGGTGACCATGGTCTTGCCATTCTGATACCAGATCGGCAGGCCTTCGAGAACATTGACCAGCCAATATTCGCGAACAACTGGATCCATGGTGTTAAATGCCCCGCCGACACATTGGGCCGCGAGACCATAGAAGACGGCCAGGGCCGCCGCACCGGCGGCGGCCACACTGCCGACGCGCAAGGCGATACTCGCGGGCAGCCATTTGATTGCCGGCAACATGACAGCGGCACCCGCCATGCAGGCCAGCAAATGCGCTGGTGAGAGCGCATCGCAATAGTTCACAGCGGTGTCAAAACTGCCCTGAGTGGCAAAATAGATAATGAAGCTGGCAATCAGAAAGGATAATAAGGTCCAGAACAGCCGAACCCCTTCTTCGGTCTGGACGACCCAGCGCCAACCCAGCAGCACGACAAAGGCAGCCGATATCGGCATTCCTTCAAGCGATATCGAAAGCCAGAGCGCGAGCGCCGCACCCAGTGCCATTCCGCCCTTGCGCCTGTCAGGCCAGAACATCGTCCAAAGCGCGGTCAGCGCCAGAACAATCTGCCAGCCATGGTGATCCACTCGCATCGGTCGGATCTGCGAGACTATCGGTACCGCGGTTGCCATAAGGGCCGCCGCCAGAAGCGCAACCTTGCGGTCAAAAAGCTGTTCTGTGATTTTCACAACGAGCCACATTGCGACGCCCAAAGTGAGCAGCGGCACGATAACCATTGCCGCAGTTTCGGCGGTCGCTGCGCCGGTCAGCGGTTTGAGCAGCAAGACCACGACGGCCAGCGGCAATTCGATCCAGCGCGGCCAGTGCATCGGCTTGCTGTCCGGTTGACCAATGCGATATTGGATAGTGTCGAACCAGCTTTGCCCGCCGAGCCAGTCGCGCAGCTGAACCATGCGCAGCTGATCATCCGGGTCCCACCCGATGCCGCTCATGATCTGGCCACGCGTGACCAGAATGAGCACTGCGGAGACCGCGAGCCAGATCAGTAATATGGGCAGGTTTCCGCGCAAGCGTTCCAAAATCTTACCCCTCGGGCTGCGAGCCTTTGGCTTTCAGGTAAAGCCATGGAACCCGTTCAGGGTCAAATTGCGAACGATGATGGCGGTCAAAAAACGGCGGCATATGATCGCCCACCAGCAGGATATCCGCTTCCGGAAAGTCGCTCGCGGTAATTTCCTTGATCAGCGCCTTGTCAATGTCGTCGAATATCGCGAACTGTCGGCAGATCATCGGATAGTCTCGGGCCAGTTCGGCCGACACTTTCTCGCAATTTTCTGCGTGGAGATTCTGTTCGGTAGGCACCGGCAAATGGGTGTTGAGCGTCAGCCAGTACTGAAAGGTAGGCTGTTCCGCCCGTTTCAGATTTTCGGCCAGCATCTTCGGCACCTGACGGTCGCAAGCACCGGCGAAGACACCGCCACACCATTCCGCACCGCGTTTTTCCAGATCGACAGCAAATTCCCGCTTTTGAAAACCGATCTTGGGATACCAGTCCTCCCGCTTGAAAAACGGACCTTTGAAACTGTGCATCGCCTGTGTCGCATAGCCTTTTTCGGCAAGCTGCGCGGGCAGGCAATTCAATGTCTTCGGATCATCGCTTTCCAGCAATTCATAATAATCGCCCCAGCGCCCGCAGAGCTCGCGCATCTCTCCCGACGTGGTGCTGTTATAATATAGGCTCGTGCCCTGGCTTACCTCATAGCGCGCCTTGACCGCGCTGCTGTTATAATAAGCAAACAGCTTGTCTGACATCGCCTTGTTGTTTTTGGGAACTCCCAGCGATTCAACAATGATCAGCACCAGATGGCGCTTGCCATCGGCGCGGGCGGCAAAGCCGGATTTGCTGACCGCCGATTCAAACCCGGCACCCGCAGGGGCCGGCCGGAAATAATGACCCCGCATCCCCTCGCCGACCGCAGCATCCGCTCCGACAAGCCCGAAAATCAGAGCTCCACCAAGCAGGATATGCACTGGTTTGGAAAAATTGGCATCGCGCTTGAGCAGGAACCAGCTGCCGATCAATATGCCGACCATGACAATCGCTGCGATGATATATTCGATCGAATTGCCCGGCTTGATTTCGGCAAAAAACTGCAGCGAATAGAGCAAGGAATCCAGCGTCAGGCTGAACAGGCCGGAAACGAAAGAAAGCAGGGAATAGACCATCACCCCGACGAACGCGGTCCACTGTACCGCTCGCGGCATCCGTTTGACGATCAGCCCAACGAGACCCGCCAGCACGATCGGAATCGCACGCGGTGGTGCGCCGACCATCCACATCGCCATGAACGGAATATTGGCGAGCATGACCCAGACCAGCGCCCAGTTCAGAAATTTCGTAAATTCGGGGCTGAAGCGCTGCTGTTTTGCAGGTAAAGTCAGGGTCTTGTCGATATAGCTCACCGGAACACCCCGTATTTGCGGGTAAGATAGACGGCGAAGAAACTGACAGCGACGGCCGCGGCCTTGGCCATGACCGGCAGAATACCGGCACTGGTGAGCCCGCTGACCATGGCGACCGTTATGCCCAGGCCCAGTACGGCCGTTCCGATGAAACCGAGCCGTTGCAAATGCAGCGCCGCGCCACCGCGCGCCTTGCCCGGAAATACGAAACTCGACGAAATCAGCCAATGAACGATGATGCCGGCGCTATAGCCCATTGCTGAGGCCCAGCCCGGATCGACCAGGAAAGCGACCAGCACCATGAACAATGCGACGTCAAAGGCCAGGCTGACGACACTCGCCAGCAAATAGCGGGTAATCGAAAACCGGTTGAGCAAAGCCAGCGGAGCAGGCAGATTTCCTACCCAATCACCGATCGTTGACCGTCTGTCCGAGCCACTGCGCTCCATTTCAGGCAGCCCGGGTCGCTGATTTTTCTTCCTCGATCCGGGTCGGCACATCGCGCATGCTTTCGAGAGCGGCGGCGCGGTCTTCGCTGATTTCTTCGGCGACCACCTTCTGCGCGCCTTCGTCGCCCGCTTCGTGATATTCGGCGTCTTCGTTGACGTTCCAGACATTCCACTTGCGGGTACCGGCTTCGATATTCTCCACTGTCAGCATCGCGGTCATCATTGCGTGATCCTGGTTATTATAGCGGTGCATGCCGTTGCGTCCGACCATGTGCAGGGTCGGGTAGCGGCCTTCCAGATCGTCGCGCATGGTGGCGACATTATCTTCATAGCTGTCATCATAGACCGGATAGGCTTTTTCCTGACGGACAACCGCGCCGCCGACGACATCTTCGGGTTTGCACAGGCCGAGGATTGCCATTTCCTTCTTGGCCAGCTCGATCAGATCTTCGTCGGACGAAGACCACAGGCCGTCATTCTCAAAACAGAAATATTCCAGCCCGACGCAGGCGATATTCTCGTCCGGCACCATTTCCGGTGACCAGCTGCGGAAATTCTGCACGCGGCCCACCTGAACCCGGTCATCATGGATATAGATCCAGTTGTCGGGGAACAGGTCATCGGATTTGACCTTGATCGCAACAGTCAGAAAATCGCGATAGTTGAGATCCTGCGCTTCCGGCATGGATTGCGGCAATGGATGGATGCGGGTCGCAAGCTCGCGCATCGGCGCGCTTGAAATCACATGTTTCGCCGTGATGATGGTCTCACCGTCAGCGTTCGTCGCGCTCACCCGCCAGTTGCCCGCTGCGTCCTGGGCGAGCTGCTTGAGGCTATGGCCCATCAGCACTGCATTGCCCTTGGCTTCGACATGGGCTTTGGCGGCATCCCACATCATGCCGGGGCCGAGGCGGGGATAGCGGAACGTCTCGAGCAGGGTTTTGACTTCCTGTCCGTCATTGGGCTTCTTGTTGAGGCCGAGCGAGCGCTTCAGGCCATCGGTGACGGCGTTCCAGAGGCTGAGGCCCTTGATCCGCTGTGCCGCCCAGTCCGCCGACATTTCGTCACACGGCATGCCCCAGACCTTCTCGGTATAGGTTTTGAAGAAAATCGAATAGAGCTTGTAGCCGAACTGGTTGACCGTCCAGTCTTCAAAGCTTTTCACATTCTTGTTCGGGAAGACTTTGGCCTTGCCATAGCTCAGCATGCAAAGCGTCGAGCGCCAGATGCCGAGATTCCACAGCGCTTCAAAAGCGCGCAGCGGGTAGCTGTAAAATTTGCCTTCATAATAGATGCGGCTCATCCGCGGCCGCTGAATGAAGTCGTCGGGCAGGATTTCATTCCACAGATCGACCACTTCCTGGCTTTTGGAAAAGAAGCGGTGCCCGCCAATATCAAAGCGGAAACCTTCATGCTCCACCGTCCGGCTGATCCCGCCGACATATTTCGGATCCTTCTCGATGACCGTGACCGAAAAGCCCTTTTTGCTCAGCAAATATGCCGCGGTCAGGCCAGCCGGCCCCGCGCCAATGATTGCCACATCTACCGGTGTGTCTGCGGGTTTTCCCTGCGTGGTCATAATTCTGGTCCCTGTCCATAAAGCGCCACTTGCAGACGCATTTCATGTTCCAGGAACCGGACTGAACGAAATTGGTTAGCAGATAGTTAATGGCGGGCCGAATTTTGCGGACGCAGGAAGCCGATCAATGGTCACTAATCGGCGGAACAGGCTGGGGTGGTGCATCCGCATCCGATTCGTGGACTTCGATACTGCCGCGCCCGACATGGCTCTTTCCATATCCATAAGCGAAATAGAGCAGCAGCCCGAGACCTCCCCAAACCGGCAACACCAGCTTCGCTTCCAGCGGTAGGTTGTAGAAAAGCCCCAGACAGCCGAAAATAGCCAACGGCGCAACGATCCAGACCAGAGGCGTACGAAACGGACGATGCCGGTCAGGATCGGTTCTCCGCAAGATAAGCACCGCGACGGCGACCATCAGAAAGGCGAACAAAGTTCCCGAATTCGAAATATCCGCCAGCTTCCCGACCGGCAGAAACGCCGCAAAGACCGAAACGGCAACGCCGGTTTTAGCCGTCACGATATGGGGCGTTTTCCATTTTGGATGGATGGTCGCAAGCTTTTCCGGCAGCAGGCCATCGCGCGCCATGACGAAGAAGATCCGGGTCTGTCCGAACAGCATGATCACGATGACCGAAGGCAGCGCAAGGAAGGCAGCGATGCCGATGACATTGCCCAGGGCAGGATGACCGATCGTCCGCAGGACAAAGGCCAGCGCTTCGTGGCTGCACACCAGCGGTTCTTTCCCCGCGGTCAGCAATGTCTGGCACTGAGCAGCAAATGCACTGCTTCCCGGAGCGAGCGTGTTGCCCGCGGCGTCCACAATCGGTTGCGCGCCGACCGTGCCGATGGCCCCGGCCGCGACCAGCAGATAGAAAATGGTGCAGATGGCAAGACTGCCGATCAGACCGATGGGCACGTTCCGTTGCGGGTTCTTGGTCTCCTCCGCCGCAGTCGAGACCGCATCGAAACCGACATAGGCGAAGAATATCGAAGCCGCAGCGCCAACTGCCCCGAAACCACGGCTTTCACCAAACCAGCCATTGGGTAGGAACGGATCGAAATTCTGCCCCTGCATCATCGGCAGGGTTAGCACGATGAACATGGTCAGCGCCGAAACCTTGATTGCGACCAGCACCGCGTTGACCTTGGCGCTTTCGCTGGTCCCGATCATCAGCAGAAAGGTAACCAGCAAAACGATGACCAGCGCCGGCAGGTTGATCAGCCCGCCCGGCGCGTAGCTGCCAATAGTCAGCGCCGTGGGCAATTGGATACCCGCATTGGCCAGCAAGCCGACAAAATAGCCCGACCAGCCAACCGAAACCGCGCTCGCCGCCACGGCATATTCCAGGATCAGCGCCCAGCCTACCATCCAGGCCAGCAATTCGCCCATCACCGCATAGGTGTAGGTGTAGGCAGAACCCGATACCGGCACCATCGAGGCCAGTTCCGAATAGCAAAGCGCGGCGACCGCGCAGACCAGCCCGGCAATGATGAAGCTCCACATCATGCCCGGCCCGGCCTTCTGCGCCGCCTCTTAGGTCAGGACAAAAATGCCGGTCCCGATAATCGCTCCGACACCCAGCAAGGTGAGCTGAACGGGACCGAGAGTGCGGGTTAGCGCCTTCTTCTCTGCTGTTGCCAAAATTGCGTCGAGGGGTTTGATGCGTCCGAAAAAACTGAAGGCCATACAGCGATCCTGTCCCGAAAAACTGCGCTTGGATTACGCCGATTTTTGCAATGCGCAAGTGGGATTCGACGGGACCGTTGGCAATTATTCTAGGCCCGGATATGGAGGGGTTTTTCGGGTTCGAATTGGCCGTTTTCCCTCCTCTCCTAAGGGAGAGAGTGATAGTGTTTTTCTGATAAAAAAGTCCGTCATCCTGAACTTGGTTCAGGATCCAGGAAGACAGGACGCCGATTGCCGCTCGGGATACTGAAACAAGTTCAGCATGACGAGATCACTCCTAGCCCACCAAATCCTCCGGCAACACCGGTTCGCTCAGCAACCGCTCCATCGCCTTCCAGCGCCAGACCGGTGCGTCGCCCTGGGATTCGATCCAGTCGCGGACCATTTCCATACCGAGGCCATAGTTGATCACATAGCTGCGATATTGTTCGTTGAAATCGGTCATCTGCGCTGCACGCTCTGCCGAGACCAGCTGGTATTTCTGGTTGAGCGCGATCGCTTCCGCGCGGGTGATTTCACCATCCAGATATTGCCGGGCAATCGTCATCCGCGCGCCGCTCAATGCCTGTTTGGCGATCTGCAGCGCCCAGTAGGCCGCCGCCGTGTCGGGATCGAGGCCGGCGAGCGGGTAAAGCACGTCGCGCTCGTAATCCAGCCGTTCCTGCCCGCTGAACGCCAGTTCTATGCCGTAATTGGCCGATCCCTCGGCGATCAGGCTCTGCGGCGAATAGAGTGGATAGACGGAAAATTCCTGCCAGCCATGCCCCCGGGTCAGATTGCGCTCGAGCAGCATATTATAGACATGATGGCCGGGATAGCCCTCGTGACAGCCGAGATCGACCGCACGGCCGATGAAGATCGGCAGGTCGGTGTTGACCTGGATCAGGCTCTGATAATTGCCCTGATAATAATTATAGCCGCTCCAGCTTTTGCCGGTGACAAATTCCAGTTTGAAATTCTCGCCCTCGGGCAAATCGAAATATTGCGCGGTCCGTGCCTTGCACTCGGCAATCGCGGTGTCGAATACGGTCTGCAGCCGGTCTTCGGGAATGACATAGCCATTTTCGAACGTCTCGACCCGTTCGCTGAGCGGGCCTTCACCGGGGACGATATTCTCGATTTCCTCGAGCACCGGATCAAATTCCGCCAGTGCTTTGAGTTTCGGCGTCACTCCGAAAAGGCCCTTGGCTTCTTTGGCAAAAGGAAAATTCTCCTTCTGCATCATCGCATGGCGGGTGTGGGCTGCCTCAAGCTGGGCCGAAAGAAAGCGTTTGCGCGCCTCGACCAGCGGATCATCGCCGACGGTCAGCGCATCGAGCCGCAGCATCAGGTCGACAATCGCATTGCCCAGTTCGCGCATGTCGCGCGGATCGGTCTTGGCCGCCTCCGCCCATTGTGGCGGACCATAATAGGCATCGACATAGCCGGCTTCTTTTTCACCAAGAGCCAGCGTCAGTTTTACATAATCACTGGCAATGGAGCCGAGCTCGTTCGATGCTTGCAAGCCAGCCGTATCGGTGATCACCGGCGCAGCTACCGGCGCCGCTGACAATGTACCGGCTGACATTGCCAAACAGGCAACGGCGAACAGGCCAGTAGTTTTCAAAGCGCGTCTTTCAGCTTTTGCGCTTCATCATTGGGCAAAACATCAAGCAACTGCTCCGCCTCGTCCTTGTCGAGCGATTGCAGATGGCGTCCCTGCGGAGCGAAGCGCAATATGCAGAAACCGATAATCGCGGACAGAACGGAACCGCCGAGCACACCGATCTTCGCTTCCTCGATCAGCAGCGCGTTGCCGGGGAAGGCGAGCGCGCCAATGAACAGGCTCATCGTGAAACCGATACCGCAGAGCATCGCCACGCCATAGACCTGCAGCCAGCTGGCCCCACCCAGTCGTCCGGCGAAACCGGTTTTGACCGCGAGCCAGACGCTGGCGAAAATACCGATCTGCTTGCCGAGCAACAGGCCGGCTGCGATACCCAGCGGCAACGGCGCGAAAATCTGCTCTATACCCAGTCCGCTGAGCGAAACACCGGCATTGGCAAAGCCGAAGATCGGCACGATCAGAAAGGCGCTCCATGGCGCAATCGCATGTTCGAGCCGGTGCAGCGGAGAATTTTCGGCGTCCGGAGATGTCGGTGTCACCACGATCGGAATGACCATAGCCGCCAAAACGCCCGCAATGGTGGCGTGAACGCCTGACATCAGCACTGTATACCAGAGCAGACCGGAGCCGATCAGATAGGGCCAGAGCTTGAGCACGCCGTTGCGGTTCATCGTGTACATGACGGCCAGAATCGCCGCACTGGCGAGCAAGGCAGCGCCGTTGATCTCGGCGGTATAGACCAATGCGATGATCGCCACCGCGCCCATGTCATCGACAATTGCAACGGTAACCAGAAACAGCTTGAGCGAGGTTGGCGCGCGGGGTCCAAGCAACGCAAGCACGCCAATCGCAAAGGCGATATCGGTAGCAGCCGGAATCGCCCAGCCATTGTAGAGCGCGGGTACATCCTTGACGACGAAAAGATAGATCAGCGCCGGCACAACCATGCCCGCCGCGGCCGCAACCACAGGCAATCGCCGTCTCTCCCAGGTATTGAGCCTGCCATCGACAAATTCCCGCTTTATTTCCAGCCCGACGAGGAGGAAGAATATCGCCATCAGCCCGTCGTTGATCCACAAATGCGGCGTCATCGGCCCCAATTTGCTCGACAGGACTGGTCCTTTCAGATCGTGGAGGAAATGGTGGTACATTTCATATAATGGGCTGTTCGCGACGATCATCGCCAGAGCGGCGGCAAACATCAGCAATATACCGCCCGCTGCCTCGCTTTTCAGAAAGTCTCTAAGCGCTGAATTTCTACCTGTGCGTGGCAATATGTCTTCTCCCTCGGGGGCGTCTATTCCGGAATTTCGATTGGCCAGAGTCATGCGCAGGCCAGATCGTAAAATCAAGGCTTGAGTGAAGCGAAATCGGCCCTAGGCCGCGATCAGATCACGAATAGTGGCGGCGATAGTATAGCTTTTCTCGCGTGCTGCCTGATCGAAAACAGATCCGGAAATGATCAGCTCGTCGGCGCCGGTCCGGTCAATGAACCGTTCTACACCCTGCTTTATCTTGTCCGGCGAACCGATCGCGCTGCCCTGCAAAATCTGTTCGAGCATCGATTGGGCCTGGGGTGGGAGACTTTCGCGATAGCCCTCGACCGGTGGCGGCATTTTTCCCGGATTGCCAGTGCGCAGCGCGACGAAGCTTTGCATCATCGAGCTGGAGAGAAATTCCGCCTCTTCGTCGCTGTCGGCCGCGAAAATATTGAATCCGCACAGCACATAGGGCTCGGCCAGCTGCTCCGACGGCTTGAAATCGCGCCGGTATATCATTAGCGCCTCGTCGAGCATCTGCGGTGCAAAATGCGAGGCGAAAGCATAAGGCAGACCCAGAGCCGCCGCCAGTTGTGCGCCGAACAGGCTGCTGCCGAGGATGTAGAGCGGGATATTCGTCCCCTGCCCCGGTGTCGCCTGGATGCCCAGCCGGTCATCACCGGCCAGAAAGGCCTGCAGTTCCAGAACGTCGCGCGGAAATTCGTTGGCATCGCTGTTAAGATTGCGGCGCAAGGCCTGCGCCGTTCTCTGGTCCGAACCCGGCGCGCGTCCCAGACCGAGATCGACCCGTCCCGGAAACAGCGCCTCGAGCGTGCCAAACTGCTCCGCGATCACCATCGGCGCGTGATTGGGCAGCATGATTCCGCCGGCACCGATGCGGATGGTCCTGGTCCCCTGCCCGATATGCGAAAGCGCCACTGCGGTTGCGGCGCTGGCAATGCCTTCCATGCCATGATGCTCGGCCATCCAGAAACGCTCGTAGCCGAGCGCCTCGCCATGCTGCGCAAGTGCCAGCGACCGGTCGAGCGCGGTTCTGACATCGCTGCCCAGCGGCACCGGAGAAAGATCCAGTATCGAGAATTTCACCGCTTTGGTCCCGGTTTTGGTCATTGTGCGTTCCTTTGTGCCAATTGTCCTGCAACCTTGATCGCATAGCCGTCTGGAACATTGCGAAAGCCGAGCGTCGGCAATAACAGCGTCCAGGCGCGGTCGCTACCCGAGAGGAACAGCCGCGCGGTATAATAGCCGTTGCCTTCGAGCTTCAGTGTGAGCTGCTCCATGCCGGACCCGCTCTGCAGTGGCAACACCAGCACCCCGTCCTGACATATCGCATTGCCGAGCAGGCCCTGCTTGAGGTCGAGCCCGGGTATATTTGCGTCGAGCGACACCCGCACCTGACCGCTCGCCGACTGGCAGCGACCACCGGCAAAGCTTATATTCACGTCCCGCAGGTCGATCGCCGAGGCGGGCAACGGGGCCAATTGGCGGCCGATGCCGAGCACCGTGGTCACATTCTCGACCAGCAGGCTGTGGCCGGATTTACCAATGGTTGCAACCAGCCCGTCATCGCCGTCGGCCGCCGGTCGTTCCAGATCCATCAGCAATTTGCCTGTCAGCAACGGCAGGAACCGCACACCCGCATCGAGATCACCCAAAGCAAACGGCCCGACTTGCGCGCCCTCGATCCGGCCGCTCCACACCGATCCGCTGATCGCCTTGGCCGAAAAGCGTGATCCTTCCAGACCCGCCATGCCTACAGCCAGCCGTAACGGCAGAAAGAAAAGCGCTACGGCGATTACCGCCAGCAGGATCAATATATAGGTCAATGCGCGCGGCACCTGCTTTCCTTCGGGTCAGAGTTCGGGAGCAAATTGGTTGAAATAGACGAAGATATCCTCTTCCGTCCGGCTTGCGGCATTGCGCCATTTCGGCGCCGATTTGCGGTTGAGCAATTCGCCTTGGGCAGACAATATCAGCACGGTCGGCGTGCCCTTGATCGATTTTATGCCAAAGCGCTGGGCGATATCGATATTCCGGTCCTTCAGCCCGACATCGACATAGACCAGCTCATATCTGGCTTCCAGCATCGCGGCAAAGCGCGGTTCGGCAAACCATCCCGCCAGGCCGCGGCTGTCATGGCACCAGTTGGCGCCCATCACGACGATTACCCGCTTGCCGGAAAGTTGCGCCCGGGCGAGTGCTGCATCCACCTGTTCCGCCGCACGGGCGGATTCGTCGAACGGTCTGGCTTCGGGATAGCCGGTTTCACCTGGCTCAGCCTTTACGGCCTGACTGGCGGGCACCGTAGAGAGGCCCAAAATGGCCAGAAATAATAGCAAGAATCTCATCCACCGGCTATTACACTTCCAGCGGCGTGAGGGAACAGGCTTTTGTCAGACCAAGACCACGTTTCATGGCCGGGAAGCTGCGAACCATCGCGGCGCTCATCGCCAGCTCGAAACGGACGGCACGGCCATATTGCGCCTCGATCCGGTCACCCAGTTCTAAGGCATCTGCCGATTGGGTCGCGATCGCCTGACCGAATTGGAACGCCAGCGCTTCTTCTTTCGGCAGATTGTCCGGGCCCTTGAACCAGCCGTTGACGGTCTCTCTTGGAACATGATCGGCCAGCGCCCAGCGGGCGCAGGTGATCGCGCAGGGACCGCAATCCTCTACCATATTGGCCCCCATCCGTGCGGCGTGGAACAGCAACGCCGGCGCTTCGTGCCGGTGTGTCGAGGCAGGCAGGAAATGCATGAATTTTTCAAGCGCATGGCCCGGTGCCGCAGCGATTGCATCATGATATTGCCGCTCGCTTTCCTCTGCCTCCGCATTAGCAAATTTGAGAAAGACCGCTTTCGGGATACCGGCGGGCGCAATATGCTGGCGCGCGAACAGAATGCCGAGCGCCAGAAACACCAGCAGCGGCGGCCCCAGCACGCCGGGTGCATCGGCGATAAAGGCGTCGGGCGAGCAGATCCCGGCCGACACTTCGTAAATGTGCAATATGCCGTGCAACGACAGCCACAATGCCCCCGCCAGGGCCGCGAGCCAGCGCATGTGGATATTGACGCTTGCGTAAAGCAGGATGATTCCGCAGGCCGCATAGGCAATCCCGATGTCGCGGATGAAATGCTGGTTCGGCGGTCCGGTGGTGATGACCGTCGGAATCGCGACATACCAGTCGAGCGGCCGGATGATCATGAACAGGCCGAACAACAAAGCGAACAGGCCCACCCCCAGAACCAGCATCTGCGCCACGCGGTCGAGCAAGTCGGGTTTTCCCATCAGCATGAATATTCTCCTTCAAATCATCCCGAGTCCATGTTATTCGGATATATATTGTCCGAATTAAACAGAGAGTCAAATCTTGCAGATTTCCAAAGGTGTTGAGTGGGCGGCCCATGCCGCGGTGATGATGATCGCACTACCGGACGGTCGCGGCCTGAAAGCCGAAGCGCTGGCCCGCTATCACGAAGTGCCAACCGCCTATATGGCGAAGCAGTTGCAGGCGCTCAGCAAGGCCGGGATCGTGCAATCCTCGCGCGGCGCCCATGGCGGCTACCGGCTGGCGAAGCCCGCCACCGACATCTCGCTGTGGGATATCACGGCGGCAATCGAAGGCCGTGCCCCCGCCTTCCGCTGCACCGAAATCCGGCAGAACGGTCCCTGCGGCCTGAAGCAAAAAGACTGCAGGAACCCCTGCCAGATTGCTTCGGCTTTCGCTGTCGCCGAGCGCGCGTTTCGGGACAGTCTGAAGACAGTCACACTCGCGGATTTGGGCGCGCAGGTTTTACAGAATGCCCGGCCCGAGCAGCTGTCGGATGTCGGCAACTGGCTGGAGAGCGAGACCCTGCCGCTAAGCGACGCCAGCTGATTGCCGGTCTTGCCCGCTAGCCGCGCAGATGCGCAGCGAAAAAGGCCAGCGTTCGTTTCCACGACAATCTGGCCGCTTCCTCGTCATAGCGCGGCGTCGTGTCATTGTGGAAACCGTGGTTCACATCGGGATAGAAATGGATGCTATATTCTTTCTGATGCTCCGTTAAAGCCGCTTCATAGGCCGGCCAGCCGGCGTTGATCCGCTCATCATTGCCGGCATGGTGGATCATCAGCGGCGCTTCGATCGCCGGGACATCCGCCGCGTCCGGCTGGCGTCCGTAATAAGGCACCGATGCGGCCAGATCGGGATAAGCCACGGCCAGCGCATTGCAGACGCCGCCGCCATAGCAGAAACCGACCGCCCCCACCTTGCCGGTCGAACCGTCATGATCGCGCAGAAATTCGAAGGCGGCGAAGAAATCTTCCATCAGCTTCGCGCCATCGAGCGTCCGCTGCATCGTCCGCCCGTCATCATCATTGCCGGGATAGCCGCCTAGCGGCGACAGACCGTCGGGCGCCAGCGCCAGATAGCCGGCCTTGGCCACCCGCCGCGCGACATCCTCGATATAGGGATTGAGCCCGCGATTCTCGTGGATCACCAGCACCGCGGGCAACTTGCCGGTCGCTCCGGAGGGCCTGGCCATCAGCGCGTTGATTGTGCCATGGCCCTCAGGGCTCTCATAGCTGATCCGCTCGGCAAGGATCGCCGGATCATCCGGCTCGACCTGCGCCGCCCAGGCGTAATTGGGTTGCAGCTGGTCGAGGATCATCGCCCCGGTCACGCCCGCAGCGGCAAATTTCCCGGCCTGCTTGATAAAATCGCGCTTCGAGATCACGCCATGGACATAACCGTCGAATATCTCGAGAATATGAGGGTGGAAGTCGGTTGCGCGTTTGCGGGTCGGGGTCATGATGGATCATCCGTCAGCTAAAATTGGCAGAATTGCTCTTTAGCACAAAATGAACTTCTCGTAATCCCGTTCGTGCTGAGCCTGTCGAAGCACCTCGTCCCTCGTAACACTGACAAAGCGATAGCCCGGAAAGGCCCTTCGACAGGCTCAGGGCGAACGGTCATTATGACCACGCAAACCTTCAGGCCGCCTCGCTAATCCCTGCCTCGATCTCCGCCGCCTTCGCTTCAACCAGCTTCACGATATGATCCACCATATCATCATCTGCGACATGATGGTCGGTTACGCCGGAGAGATAGACCATATGCTTGCCCTTGCCGCCGCCGGTGATGCCGATATCGGTCTCGCGCGCTTCGCCGGGCCCGTTGACCACGCAGCCGAGCACGGAAAGCGAGAGCGGCGTGCGGATATGCTGCAGCCGTTCTTCCAGCGTCTGCACGGTACGGATCACGTCAAAACCCTGCCGCGCGCAGCTCGGGCAGGACACAACACGGACACCGCGCGTGCGCAAGCCCAAAGCCTTGAGCATTTCATAGCCGACGCGAACCTCTTCTTCGGGTTCCGCCGACAGGCTCACCCGGATCGTGTCGCCAATCCCGGCCCAGAGCAGATTGCCCATGCCGATCGAGCTTTTGACGGTGCCGCCGATCAAGCCACCCGCCTCGGTAATGCCAAGATGCAGCGGACAATCCACTGCATCGGCAAGTTGCGAATAGGCCGCCACCGCAAGAAATACGTCGCTCGCCTTCACCGCCACCTTGAACTCGTGAAAATCATGGTCCTGCAAGATCTTGATATGGTCGAGCGCGCTTTCAACCAGAGCCTCGGGACAGGGCTCGCCATATTTCTCGAGCAGATCCTTTTCCAGACTGCCCGCGTTCACCCCGATCCGGATCGCGCAGCCGTTGGACTTGGCCGCGTCAATGACTTCCTTCACCCGCGCCGCAGAGCCGATATTGCCGGGATTGATCCGCAGACAGGCCGCTCCCGCTTCGGCGGCCTCGATCCCCCGCTTATAGTGGAAATGGATATCGGCGACGATCGGCACATTGCTGGCACGCACGATCTCTTTCAGCGCCGCTGTACTCTCGACATCGGGACAGGACACGCGGATGATATCGACGCCCGCGTCCTCGCAGCGGCGAATCTGGTCGATCGTCGCCTTCGCGTCCGAGGTCAAGGTGTTGGTCATCGTCTGCACGGTAATCGGCGCATCGCCACCGACCGGAACATCACCGACCATGATCTGGCGGGATTTGCGTCGATCGATATCGCGCCAGGGACGCAGCGATGGATTATTTGAGGTCATATCTTTGCTCTTGTCAGAAGGGCCCGTTTGCCGGACATATAGGCTGTTCGCGCAGAAATGATAAGAGCCAATCGGGAGAGCCGTCTGATGATCCGTTATTTGCTAAGCCTGTTGGCGCCAACCCTGTTGCTTTCGACCATGGCAACAGCAGCCAGCGCGAAGGACGGGACCGAAGAGGAAGCCCACTGGTCGATCGCCATTCACGGTGGTGCCGGGACCATCGACCGCGACAAGATCACGCCCGAAAAAGATACGGAAATCAGGGCTGCGCTCGACAAGGCCCTGACCATCGGCTCCGACATATTGAAAGACGGCGGCAGCGCGATGGACGCCGTCACCGCTACTATCGTCTCGCTGGAGAACGATCCGAATTTCAATGCCGGCAAGGGTGCAGTATTTACCTGGGACAAGACCAACGAACTCGACAGCAGCATCATGGACGGCAGCGACCTTTCGGCCGGTGCGGTCGCCGGGATCAACGGCACAAAAAACCCGATATTGCTGGCGCTCGCGGTCAAGGACCATAGCCCGCACATCATGCTGTCCGGCGAGGGTGCCAACCAGTTCAGCCGCGAACAGGGGCTGGAACAGGTGACACCGGATTATTACGCCACCCCGCACCGGCTGCAACAGATTGAAGCCGTTCTCGCCAAGGAAATCAGTGCCGCCGATGTCGATTATAAATTCGGTACGGTCGGCGCCGTGGCGCAGGACCGCGATGGCAATATGGCTGCGGGGACCTCAACCGGTGGCATGACCGGCAAGCGCTGGGGCCGGATCGGCGACAGTCCGATCATCGGCGCCGGCACTTATGCCGACAATCGTAGCTGCGCGATTTCGGCGACCGGATCGGGCGAATATTTCATCCGCCTCGGCATCGCCCACGAAATCTGCGCCCGCATCCGCATGCGCTTCCCCGAAGCGATGAAGGAAGCGCAACGGGCGGTGCCGAAAGATGCCGACGGCAATGACACTTATGTCGTTCACGCCAGCGAATTCATGTTGTCCGACGCGGAAATCCAGCAGATCGCCGATGATGTGATCGCAGAGCTGGGCGCACTCGGCGGCGACGGCGGCATCATCTATGCCACGCCTTGGGGCCAGGCCGGCTACAGTTTCAACACCGCCGGCATGTACCGCGGACGGGCAACCAGCGAGGGTGAGCAGAGCGTGGCGATCTACGGGGATGAATGAATAACTATTTTCCTCCCCGAAGCTTCAGCTTGGAGGAGGTGGCAGCGCGAAGCGATGACGAAGGGGTTTTCTATCATAGTTCAAAGCCCAACCACCAATCCGGTCTGTCCTACATCGGATCCGCGCGCTATGCTGGCAGAATGACGAACGCATCCCCTACCCGGCCGACCGAGGCGGCATTTCCCAAAGGTTACACTAGGCGGCACCCTGCTTCGGCGCATGCACCGGTTTTCTGCGTCTTTCCGCCAAAGGTTACAGAAAAAATAACGCTCTCTATCTGTAAAGTTCACCCGGCCCGGCGATAATCGTGAAGCCGGACGTTGCAACAGACGCGCGGACTTACAGCTGAGACAGGATTAATTGCGCAAGGCACGAGGATCAAAAATGACAGCACTGGTAAAAGCAATTTCGCCGATCCTGGCGCTTTTCATGGTCGCGCCGGTTTTTGCTGCGGAGCAGGCACCGACTCCAACAACCGAGAAGGTCCCGGATTTTGATACCGCGCAGGCCTGGCAGGAGTTTGAAGACCAGTTCCGTCTTTTCTATGCCTATGCGCAGCGCAATGACATCGACGTGGAAGCCCAGCTCACGCGATCCAGGGCGTTGGCTCTGCAAGCCGTGGGGCCGGACGAATTTCGCAAAATCCTGCACCAGACGGCGCTGACTTTTTCTGATCCGCATTTCATCGTCGGGCCGTTCGACCAAAGCGATTATTCCGTCATTCCTACCGGCTCCGACATTGTTACCAGCTATTCCGATGGCCGTTTCCACGTCGCGGATGTTCGCGCCGGGTCTGCGGCGGACAAGGCCGGCATCCGCCCCGGCTGGCAGATTGTCTCGGCCGACGGCGTCGACATGAAATCCGCTGCGATCCGGCCTTATGGACAGGTGCTGCCCGAGCCGACGGACAAGCAGAAAAATTATGGCGCGATGCTGGCGGTCAGCGGATTGCGCAACAAGCCCCGCACGCTCGTCTTTGAAGTCGGCGGGGAACTCCTGTCGATCGATCTGCCGTCAACCTACACGCTGGGCAAATCCATAAACGCCGGTCCGTTGCTGGAGACCAGTAGGAATGGCGATATCGGCATCATCCGCATCAACAATGCGCTGGGCAATAATGACCTGATCCCGGCTTTTGATCAGGCCGTGCAAAGCCTGTCCGATACCCGGGCCATTATCATCGACCTGCGCAACACGCCAAGCGGCGGCAATACCGAGGTGGCGCGCAGCATCATCGGCCATTTCGTGACGGGAACACAATCCTATCAGATCCATGAAATTCCCAGCATAGAGCGGGAATTCACCGTGCCCCGCCGCTTTATCGAGCAGGTCGAACCGCGCGAGCCGCAATATCCAAAGCCGATCGTCGTTCTTGGCGGACGCTGGACCGGCAGCATGGGCGAAGGACTGGTGATCGGCCTGGATGCGGCTGCCGATGCCTATACCATATCGTCCGACATGGCGGATCTGCTGGGCGCGCTATCCAATATCGATCTCGAAAAATCCGGAGCCCGGATGGATTTCGGCACGGAAACGCTTTTCCACGTCAACGGCACCCCGCGCGAAGACTATATCGCCGATATGCCGCTGGAATCGGCCGACCGGGATGCCGACGGTACCGACCCCGCGATGCGCAGCGCGCTTGAATATCTCCGGCCCGGAATCAGCGCCGATTGATGCGTAGCCGAAATTCCCGCTTCCCCTGCCTTAACCACTCGGTTAAACGCAGGGCATGACATGGAAACCCGAACTGGAAGAACTGGCCGAGCGCCAGCGGCTCGCCGGAAAAATGGGCGGGGAGGAAAAAGTGTCCCGCCAGCATGGCCGCGGCAAACTGGATGCGCGGGCGCGGATTGCGGGGATTGTCGACGAGGACAGTTTTCGCGAGATCGGCAAGATCGCCGGGCGCGGCACCTATGCCGGGGACGGGACGTTCGAGGATTTTGCGCCGAGCAACCTGATTTTCGGCCGCGCCAATATCGAGGGCCGGCCGGTGGTCGCTTCTGCCGATGATTTCACCGTGCGCGGCGGGGCGGCGGATGCGGCGCTACACCGCAAGTTCACCCAGTGCGAGAAAATGGCGCATACGCTGGGCATACCGATGATCCGGATGATCGACGGCACCGGCGGCGGTGGCTCGGTCAAGAGCCTCGAGGATATGGGCTTTACCTATGTCCCTGCGGTTCCCGGCTGGGAAGATATTATCAAGAATCAGGATACGGTACCAGTAGTGGCCCTGGCGCTCGGACCGACAGCGGGCATGGGCGCAGCGCGCACCGTGGCCAGCCACTATTCGATCATGGTCAAGGGCCTGTCCCAGATATTTGCCGCAGGTCCAGCGGTCGCCGCCGCGATCGGCGATGATCTCAGCAAGGAACAGCTGGGAGGCTCCGACATTCACACCACCAATGGCGTGGTTGACGAAGAGGTCGCCAGCGAAGCGGAAGCCTTTGTGACGGCGCGCAAATTTCTCTCCTATCTGCCCAGCAATGTGAACCAGCTCTCTTCCCGCACCGAAAACTGGGACCCGGTCGACCGCCGCGACGAAAGCCTGCTGTCCGCCGTACCGCGCGCCGACAAGCAGGTCTATTCGATGCGCAAGATCATGACATCGGTCTTCGACGAAGGCTCTGTCTTCGAAATGGGCAAACGCTGGGGCCGCGCCGCGATCACTGCCTTTGCGCGGCTCGACGGCTGGCCGGTGGCAGTTCTCGCCAATGATCCCTCGTTTCTCGGCGGGTCCTGGGAAGCCAAGTCATCGGAAAAGGTCGAACGCTTTGCCAAGCTGGCCGAGCAATTCCATCTGCCGGTCGTCCATCTGGTCGACAATCCCGGCTTCATGATCGGCGGCGAGGCCGAGCGCACCGGTACCATCCGTTACGGCGTGCAGGCGATGAACGCGGTCTATCGGGCGACCGTGCCCTGGGCCAGCGTCATCGTGCGCCGTGCCTATGGCATTGCCGGCAGCGCGATGAGCAATGCCGAGAATTTCCAGTACCGCTTCGCCTGGCCTTCGGGCGACTGGGGCTCGCTGCCGATCGCCGGTGGTCTCGAGGTCGCCTACAAGAGCGATATCGAAAGCGCTGCAGATCCGGCCGCGCGGCTGGCCGAGATCAAGGCCAAGCTCGACAAGGTCACCTCGCCCTTCCGCACCGCCGAGCAGTTCAGCGTCGAGGATATCATCGATCCGCGCGAGACCCGGCCTCTATTGTGCGAATTTGCCGATCTGGCGTGGCGGAAACTCGGCGCATAACAAGCACCCTCGCGAGGTTCAGGGAACGCGAAGGTAAATCGAGCGGGGCTTTGGCTGATTCGCCTGCCCGCCGCGCCGGGTCATAGCAGGACGTTAACGTTTACATTATCCGTCAACCTTCTCCATTAATCCCCTGGTTCAGATCGGGACTCACCCGACAAATTATTCCCGCCAAAAATCAGATAGTTGACCACGAGTGTGACAATTATCACCGGAAAATGTCGAATTACTCCTATCGATTTTGAAAGAAGTGGATATCATTTCATCTACCAAAACAAACGGTTCATCGTTGGTACAGCAACGAAATGCCATTTGAAGCGAAGATATCGAAATGGGTTTGGCACAATCAAGAAGGAAGAAACGATGTACTTGTCTCCTAGATCATTCATCAATCAGCCTGTTCAGACATTGGCCGAACAGGGTAATCAGCGCGGCTACCAGCCGCTTTATCATCTCGACATCGTCAACCGCTGCCCCGGTTGCGGCAAATCAAGCTGGCATGTCGGGCGGTTCAGTGCGGAATGCGCGCATTGCGAGACTGCTTTGCCGCTGGCTATGGTTGCCAGCCAGCCGATGCAGCCGCGTTTTACCGAGCATTTCAGCAAGACCGCGATGGCGGCCTGAGGGACGAGCATCTATTCTGCCTTCAAGCCTGCCAGATAGGAAGCTGCCGCATTTGACTTGATCCGCACCCACATCGGTTTGTGATCGGACAACTGGTAAGTGCGCCAGTTCCCCTTGTAATATCTGGTCAGGGCAGCGCCCTGCTTGTCCCTGCCGCCGGCCTTCTTGCGCAGCTCGCTCTCATATTCGAGCGTGTCGCCATCCCGGAACACCGATTTGAAAATCTCGAAAATTCCGGCATTGGCCTTTTTCGGATCGTCGGTCTGGCGGTCGATGAAATTGAGCGTATCGTCATCGGTCATGAACGCGATCTGGTCATAATATTTGCTGAGATCGAGGTTCGATGGCCGGTTGAGCGCATTGGGAATGCGGAAGCCGTGCCTTTTCAGCGCGGTCATCGTCTCGTGATCCGGATGGACGATATTGAAATCGCCCAGCAGGATCAGTGACCGCCCCTCTTTTTGCGCCTGCTCGGCCCGATCTCCGAAATAGTCGGCGACCCGGTCGATCTCCTGTACCCTCTGTTGCAGCTTCGATCCCGACGAGGAGCCGTAAAACAGATGCACGGTGCAGATGTCGAACTTGAACCAGCCGGACTGGAAGGCGGTGATGAACGGCGATCGCCGGAACTGCTTGCCCTGAAACAGCTCGCCGCCCTCTCCCGCCGTGTCGTCGGTGATCAGCATGTCGGTCGGCAGGACGATTTCGCCGGCGATATTCTGGAACCGCACCTTGCGCTTGTCGTAAAGATAGAGCAGCCGCTCGCCGCCGCTGCCGAGCTTGTGATGGGTCTTGTCCGAAGCGATGAAATCATAGTCGGGCCCGAGCCGGTCCATCACCGCATGCCAGTCGTCGAGATCGACCACTTCCTGCACCGCGACAAAGTCGAAGCGCGACAATATTTCGGCAATATACATCAGGCTTTCCGGCAGCCTTCGGACCTTGCCGAAATTGCGGATATTCCAGGTTGCCAGCAGCAGCGTCTGCTCGCTGTCCTTGTCCGGCACTTCGCGGTCGAGCTGGCCGATCAGCCGCTCGAGATTGCCGACGACCCGCGCGCGCTCTGCCTTGGGAATATATTTGAGATAATAATATTGCGGCACGATACTTCTCCGATCTCCAGAAACCAAGACATACGACCATATTCTCTTTTGCCGGACCATAGCGGATTTGAGCGCTGTAGGACAGTATCCAATGGGTCGGCACGATTTCCGTCAGTGTTGAACTTGCCGAACCGGAGGTCAGCGAAGCGAACGGCGCCTTGCGCGTGGCAGGTCCTTCGACAGGCTCAGGACGAACGGGTCTTATTTCCGTTCGTCCTGAGCCTGTCGAAGGGCGTCTCTCGTCTAAAAACGAAGCAACGGAACCCGCTTCGCCCTATATATCCCCAAATGCCTTCAGCGCAGCCGGCGCGACGATATCGCCCCATTCCTGCACGAAATGCCCTGCTTCCTCGATTAGCAGCGGTTCGGGACAGCCCCTGATCAGTCCGTGCATCATCTTCATAACCGGCGGGCCGAGCACCGGGTCGGAGCCGCCGATCGCCATGAAGCTGGGACCTGAGAATTCGCCGCTCCAGAAGGCCGCTGCCTGCTGGCTGACCGCAACGCCGTCCATATCCGGCTCGACCGGCACCAGCGCCGGAAAGGTCCGCGCGCCGGCCTGATAGCGGTCATCCGGATAAGGGGCATTATAGGCAGCAATCGCTGCCTCGCCCATCTCGGGCGTGCTGCGGGCGATAATCTGGCCGGCGTCAAATTCCGGCACGGTCAGCGCATATTGCTTCCACGCGTTGAAGCCGTCGCCCGCCCCGGTGCCGAGGCCGAGCGCGGTGTTCATGATGATCAGCCGCGACAGCCGCGCCTTGAACGCCTCGTTCACCGGCAATGTCAGCCCGATCAGCCCGCCCCAGTCCTGCACCACCAGAGTGATATTATTCAGGTCGAGCCGCTCGACCAAAGCCAATATATGATTGCGGTGGAAGTCGAAGCTATAGGTCGCGAAATCGGTCGGCTTGTCGGAGCGGCCAAAGCCGAAGAAATCGGGGCACACCACCCGCGCGCCGGTGGCGATGAAATGCGGGATCATCTTGCGATAGAGGAACGACCAGCTCGGCTCGCCGTGCAGACAGAGGAAGGTCCTGTTGGCATCCGCCGGTCCGGTATCGACCCAGGCGGCGCGCAATCCTTCATAGCCGGGCAGGTCATCGGCGTAATATACCGGAAAATCAAAGTCCGGGATATCGGCGAAACGATCTTCCGGCGTGCGGACAGCAGCAATGGTCATGGCGGGGGTTCCTCTCGAGTGGCGACCCGCAACCTGTCAATATATCGGGAGCCGGTCAAGCGGTGACGGATGGCGCAGAATATTACAGGTTCGCCAAGACAAGAATCAAATCCTCGCGGAACTTTACAGACAGCACCATTTTTATTTTCTGTAACCTTTGCCCCTCGGCCCCGGGATTCAGGGATTTTGACAAGGTCAACGCCCTGCCTAGTGTAACCTTTGGAATCGCCCGCCGCGAAACGCTGGCGATCAACGGAAAAGAGGCAGGACAGACTCATCGCAACGCCGAACATAAGCCCGACAACCCGTTGTAGGAAAGAGCCTGTCCACGGCAGAGGCTGTCGCCCGATTTGCCCCGCAGCAAGAGCGGCGACCGGCCGCATCATTGTGCCATTTTTGCAACGTTCCGACATTATTGGAATTTATCCGGCTTCCGATGGAACGACCTTGCCCTTTGGACCGTTCCCCTTGCTCGTCGATCAAATGCGCCGGCCAACGGTGCGATGATCGTCGATAAGCCCGCAATGATAGCGGGCATCACCGGAGCGCTATTGTTCCTTATTTAGTTAATTGGAGTAAAAATGATGAAATCCCCCATGATCACCCCCCTGATCCTCTCATCCGTCGTCGGCGCCGTTGCCGTTGCCACCCCTGCAGCTGCGCAGTCCGACTCCCCCTTCACCGGTCCACGCGCTGAAATCCTCGGCGGCTATGATACGCTGCGTTCGGGCAGCGACGTTGACGTCGACACCGACAATGACGGCATTTTCGAGAATAACACGCTCGACCAGTCGGTCGACGGTTTCGCTTATGGCGTCGCGCTCGGCTATGACATTGACGCCGGCCCGGTCGTGCTCGGCCTCGAAGGCGAATATATGGATTCGACCGGCGAACAGGAAGGCGATGAAGACGTCAACGCGCCGTTCGGATATCGCATCAACCTGAAGCGCGATCTCTATATCGGCGCGCGTATCGGTGCCAAGGTCACCCCGACCACCCTGCTCTATGCCAAGGGCGGTTACACCAACACCGCGGTCGAATCCCGCTTCCAGGACCGGGCCGAAGCCGATGGCGTCGACCTGAACTTTGACGACAGCCAGCAGGTTGACGGCTATCGTCTCGGCGCGGGCGTCGAGCAGGTAATCGGCACCGGCGGCAACGGCAATGGCTCCGGCGCATTCGTCAAGCTCGAGTATCGCTATTCCAACTATAGCTCGCTGAAATATAACGACACATTGTTCAACGATAATAATGAAATCGGCGTCGACCTCGACCGCCACCAGGTCGTCGCGGGCGTTGGTTTCCGCTTCTAGGCTGAAGCTAGCCTAACCACAGAAGGGCGCGCCGTTCGATGGACGGGGCGCCCTTTTTTTGTTTCAGGAAATGGTCTGCCGCGAACGGTCTATCCGTCCGCCATCATCATCAATTGTGACGGAAAGGGCGTCGCCAGCGCTTCGGCATCATCGCCAGCCAGCCAGCGGTCATAATCATCCGGCTGCAGGATCACCGGCATCGCCTTGGGATGGACAGGTTTGACCAGCGGGTTCGGCTCGCACGTCAGGAAGGCGAAGACATCGCCTTCGTCGGATGGTCGCCAGATTCCGGCAAAGGCGGAGACTGGCGCTTGCTTCACCGTGAACCAGCATTCCTCACGCCCCGCATTGGGCTTGGGTTCAGCGAAGCGGGTGAAGGGAACAAGGCAGCGCTGTTCGGGCCTTGTCAGCATCGATCGCCAGAACGGGCTGGACAGGTTGCGGACATTGGTGATCCGCTTGGTTACCGTGGTTCCGGGCCGTTTGCCCTTCATGGTCAGCGGCACACCCCATTGCATGCTGTCGAGCATCTTCTGCCCCTGATCGACCCGCACAACCGCGGCCTGATATTTCGGCCAGATATCGATCTTGATTTCGGAAAAGGGCGGAACAATGTCGCTGCCGATATATTCCTGCCATTTGGGGATGGCTTCGGGATGATTTTGATAGTGGTTGCACATGGGTGCAATGTGCCTGACTCCAGAGTAGCCACAAGCATTAAATGCCGTCAGACAAAAAAGGGGAGCGGAAGCGCCTGGCGATTTTTAGGTCCCACGGGGAATAGCGGTGACAGTTTACCAAATGCACTAAATCGCTGCCAGCTGCCTGCACTGCGGCTTGATCTAACCCCTCCCCCGCAATTCCGGTAGCGTCCCGCGCCCGATTATGCCACGCTCGCTCCACTTTGAAAAACCCGGAACTCGCCCCTCTCCACCTGACCCTCCCCAACCGCCTGTCCTATGGTCTTGGCGGAGCGGTCTATGCGGTGAAGGAAGCGGCTTATGTCATGTTCGTGCTGCTGTTCTACACGCAGGTGCTGGGGCTGAGCGGGACAGCGACCGGGATTGTGCTGTCGCTCAGCCTGGTCTGGGACGCGGTGTCGGACCCGATGGTCGGCAGCTGGTCCGACCGCTACAAGAGCCGCTGGGGGCGGCGGCATCCGTTCATGATCTATGCCACCGTGCCGATGGGCCTGGGCTTTGTCGCGCTGTTTGCGCCGCCGGATTTCGTACTCGACAGCCAGCTGTGGCTGGCGGCGTGGCTGCTGGGCTGTTCGCTGTGGATCCGCACCGCGCTGACCTTTTTCTCGATCCCGCATTATACGCTGGTCGCGGAAATCTCGCAGGATTATCACGAGCGCAGCGCCCTGATGGGGCAGCGGACCGCCTTCCTGTTTCTCACCACCTTGCTGCTGCCCTCGGCCTGTCTCTATTTCCTGTTCGACGAGGGCGCGGGCGGCGACGGCCGTTTTGTCGCCAGCAATTACGTGACCTATGGCTGGCTGTCGGCGCTGATCGTCTGGATCACCGCGACGGCGTGCATCGCCGGGACCTGGAAATTCATCGGCCATACCAGGATCGACCCCAGGCGGGCGCCGTCGACGCCCGGTTTTGCCGGATTGTGGGTTGATTTTCTCTCGACCTTCCAGAACCGCAATTTCCGCAATGTGCTCGCCTATGATCTGGGCGCGACCGCGGCCTATGGCATTACCGTCGCGCTGAATATCATCTTCTGGACCTATTTCTGGGAATTGCAGGCGACCGAGACGGGACTGGTGCTCGGCCTGTCCGTCTTGATCGCGGTACCGATCGCGATGATCTTCCTCAAGACCGCCGGCCGGAAAATGCCCAAGCACGACATCGTCAAATGGGCGGTGATCGTGATGCTGCTCGATCTGTCCTGGCCCTATCTGCTGCGCGGGCTCGATCTGATCCCGGACAATGGCGATCCGCTGATCTTCGCGATCCTGGTCATCCAGAACGCCATTTTCATGAGCTTCTTCATCCTGCGGATCGTGGCGATCACCTCGCTGACCGCCGACCTGACCGACGAACATGAGGCCGAAACCGGCCTCAGGCAGGAGGGCGGTTTCTATGCGGTGCTGCAGTTCACGACCAAGCTTGGCGGCGCAGTGGGGCCGCTTTATGGCGGTTTCGCGCTCGACATGGTCGGGCTGGAGGAAGGCATGCGACCGGGAGCAGTCGAACGATCGGCGCTCGACGCGCTGGTCTGGATCGGTGCCGCTGCCATCGTGCCCCTGATGCTGGTGGCTTTTTTCTTCACCTTTCGCTTCTCGATGACCGAAGAACGGTTGCTGCAAATCCAGGCGCTAATCGCCCGACGACGCCGGGACGAATAAAGGAGCCAAGCGGCCCGCTTCTCGGATAAGGGTGACACGTGCAACAATGCACTCAATGCAAATTCTATTGGGGATTGTTGCAACTGTCACCGTGTTTCAGGCCTAGCATCTAACCGAACGGTACAGCAGGGCGCGCTACCCAAATGGGTGGCGCGCCCTTTGTCATTTTGCCAATCGAAAGCCGCGACCGCGAGATACCGATCAGCAATCAGCGCAAATATTCTTCCAAGGTCTTGTGCAATCGCCTGATCCGGGCTTCCTGATAATTACCGAGCGACTGGGCCCCCTTCTTCGAGGCTTTGGCACCGTCTCGCTGCATCGCGAGATTGTCGGTGTCCTGATCAAGAATGTCCGCGAGGACAAAGCCTTCCACCAGATTATAGCTATCCTCTACCGCCAGCCGGACCGGTTTGGCAGGTGCGGGTCGCTCGCCGCTTTGGGGCAGCGGCTGCAGCACCAATATTTCGTGCAGGCAGTGATCGACATCGATCGGCCGGAACCGGTAGCACAGGCGGATATTTATGCCGGGGAAGAAGAACATATTCGGGAAGAGAAAATATTCGAGGCTGTCGACCATTTCGCTGGTCGATACCCCGGACAGATCGACGTTGAACTCGCTGCCATGTTCCTGACGCAGCATATCGGCGTGGACTTTCCGTGCCGATGCTCCCTCGGGCAAATCCGCCGGATTGCGGCCGAGTTTCTCGAACAGCTTTGCTTCGCTGACCGGCTGTTTCAGATGCGGGCTGGGTACGCCAATCGCGTGCATGAAGCGGCTGACATTCTTGCCGAAAATATCATATTGCGCATTGGCATCGGCGGCGGTGTAGACCGCCTGCGAATGGGTTTCGAGAACATGATAGGCCTCGAGAAAGGCTTCCATCGCCATCTTCCAGTTTGCCGGCAAGACTTTCTGGGTATGCAGCGCGACATAGCGGTCATCCATCGGCCATTGCTTGAAATGATCGGGTAATATTTCAAGATAGTCTGCCAGCGGTGGCGCGTCATCGTCCATGTTGATGAAGACAAAGCCGCCCCACAGATCGCAGCGGATCTCGGTCAGGCCGAAATTATCCTCGTTCAGATGCGGGAAATCCCAGCGGCAGGGAATTTCCTTGAGCGATCCGTCGAGGTTAAAGGTCATGCCGTGAAAGGGACAGCGGATATGCGGGCGTCGGGTGCCGCTGCTGCCCGTATTTCCTTCGGTCGCGAACTTCATCCCGCGATGCGGGCAGCTGTTGACAAAAGCCCGTATCTTGCCGTCATCGCCGTGCACGACCAGGATCGAATAGGGACCGACATCATAGACATGACGATCACCGGGCGCGGGAATATGTTCCTCGCGACAGGCCCATTGCCATGTCCGGTTCCACATCCGGTCAATTTCACGGTCATGGATATCGGGACGAATATAACGGTCGAAGCTGATATCTTCGTCGCCGAGAAATTCATATTGTTCGGTGCGCATCGCGACTGGCGGATTGTCGCCGTCAGCGTCCATGATATCCTGCATCGACGGTCCCGGGCAACGCGCCTCGCCCGGCGCGAGATCGGGGTCGGAAGGCTTGGTCAGGTCATAGGCCATTTGCGGGCTCCGGTTTGCGGGACATTGCCGTGCGGTCATAAAGCGGGTCGGACGGCTTGCGCGAACCGACGATCATCGGCGTGCCGTCGAGAAAAACGTCGGTGCACGGATCGTCGCGCACCCAGTCGACCAGTTCCGACCGATAGGCGAATTTCCAGATGCCGCCGCGCTTCTCCAGCCGGTCGACATAGCGGCCGCTGATGAACAGGTCGCGCTTCTCGCCTGCCTCGTGGGTCAGCTTGTGATAGGCCTGATAATAGACTTCACCAAAGGCTTGATCGCCCGCTATTTCGATCAGATGCTGGCCGAGCATATGATGATTGCGCTCATGCTCCTTCAGCGATTTGATGCAGAAAGCCGCAAAGCCGTCCGGGCCGCCCTCATAGATGCCGTAGCTCAAGTACGCATCATCCCAGAATTGCGCGCGGAGCAGATCGCGGTCCAGCCGGTCAAGCCCGCGCATGTACAGCGCGGCCAGATCTCGGATCGCCAGATTGGCCGTCATGACCTCCAGTTCGGTAGCGCTAATCGCATCTCTCCTGTTCTTTTGAGGCATAGTAGATGCGGGATAGTTCAGGTAAATTACCCTTATCGATAGCGGGAGTGATAATATGTCGGATGCAACAGGGGCACGGGAGCCGGGCCGGGTACCGAGCGCAGCGGAACTGGCCGATCGTGCCGCCATTGCGGAAATCATCGCCCTTCATTGCCGCGGCGTTGACCGGGCGGACGAGGAGACCCTGAAAAGCTGCTACTGGCCCGACGCAACAACCGCTTATGGGCCGGAACCGGTTCCTGCCCATGGCTTCTGCGCTGACCTTGTCCCGGCAATCCGGGCGTTCCGGCAAACCCACCATATTGTCACCAACATCCTCTATGCGTTCGATGGCACACAGGCGCGCGTCGAATCCTATCTGGTCGCCTTTCACTATCTCGCCGGTCCGGATGGCAAGGACAGCGAGATGACCTATCTCGGCCGCTATCTCGACCGGTTCGAGAAGCGCGGCGACGTCTGGAAAATCAGACATCGTGAACCGGTGATGAGCTGGAGCCAGAATGCGGATACCACCCATGATGCCGACCACCCCGCCCTGTCCGCGCTGCGCAAGGCCGCGCGCTTCCCGGACGATATGGTCTATAAATAGCCGGTCCCCACGGAAATTTTGCAGCAAATGCCATTGCCGCAAAAAAGGGGAGCGCCGTCGCACTCCCCTTCCAAATCATGTCACTGAACGCCGCAGCCTATTTTGCCACGTCGCCCTCAGCCTCATTCACCCGGTACAGGGAACCCGCGCTTCTTGAGGATATATTTGACTTCCGGATCGCGACCGCGGAATTCGCGATAGGCTTCCTTGCGGTCGGTTTCATTGCCGGTGGCCAGCAGGATCGAGCGGAAGCGTTCGGCGGTTGTCTTGTCCCATGGGCTGCCTGCTTCCTCGAAAGCGGCCCAGGTGTCTGCGTCCATCGTTTCCGACCAGAGATAGCTATAATAGCCGGCCGAATAAGAGTCTGACGAGAAGAGGTGATTAAACTGCGGCAGGCGGTGCCGCATCACGATCTCTTTCGGCATGCCGATTTCGGTCAGTGTCTCGCGCTCGAACGCGTCCGGGTCGGTGACCGCTTCCGCACGGTTGTGCAGTTTCATGTCGACGATCGCCGAGGACAGATATTCGACAGTCGCAAAACCCTCGTTGAAGGTTTTTGACGCCTGGATCTTGTCGACCAGTTCCTTCGGGATCGGCTCGCCGGTCTTGTAATGGGTCGCATAGGTCGAGAGGATATAAGGCGTCATCAGCCAATTCTCGTTCACCTGGCTCGGATATTCGACAAAGTCGCGTGGCGTATTGGCGAGCCCCGGATAGGTGATGTCATAATTGAGATAATGCAGCGCGTGGCCAAATTCGTGGAACAGGGTCGACGCATCGTCGAGGCTGATCAAAGTCGGTTCGCCATCGCCGCCCTTGACGAAATTATTGTTGTTCGACGAGATCGTATATTCATTCTGGCCACCGAGTTTATAGGCGTCCTTGTAGGTGGTCATCCACGCGCCGGAACGCTTGCCGTTGCGGGCATAATTGTCGAAAAACTGGACGCCGATAACCTTGTCGCCGCGCTTGACCTCGAAGGTGCGGACCTCGGGATCGAATACCGGAATACTGCCGGTGGTTTCGGTGAAGGTCATGCCGTACAGCTTGCCGGCCGCATCGAACAATGCATCCATCATCTTGTCGAGCTGGAAATAGGGTTTGATCTCGGCGGAATCGAGGTCATATTTCGCCTTGCGGACCTTCTCCGCATAATAGCGATAATCCCAGGGTGCGATGGTGATGCCGGCGCCTTCCGCGTCAGCAATCGCCTGCATGTCGGCGACTTCTTCCTTCACCCGGGCGACGGCGGATGGCCAGACCTTCATCATCAGGTCCATCGCCGCTTCCGGCTCTTTCGCCATCGTGTCGGCCATGCGGTAATGGGCGTGGGTCTTGAAGCCCAGAAGCTTGGCGCGGTCGGCGCGCAATTTCAGGATCTTTGCGATGGTCGCGTTGGTGTCATTCTTGTCACCATTGTCGCCGCGGTTGATATAGGCGGTATAGACTTTTTCCCGCAGATCGCGGCGGGTGCTGTTCTCCAGAAACGGCTGCATCACCGAGCGGGTATTTTTCAGCGCCCAGCCGGTCTTGCCCTGTTCCTCGGCCGCTTCCGCGAGCGAAGCGACAAAACTGTCCGGCAATCCGGCCAGATCGGCTTCGTCGGTCAGGAAGATGAAGCTTTCCTCATCAGCCAGTACCTTGTTGGAAAAGTCGTTAAACGCCTTCGACAATTCGGTATTATAGGCAATCAGCGTTTCTTTTTTTGCGCCGTCAAGCAGCGCGCCATTGCGGACCAGCTGTTCGTAATTGCGCTCGACCAGACGGGTCTGCTGGGCATCAAGACCAGCCGAAGCGCGATTGTCGTAAACCGCTTTGGTCTTGGCGAGCAATTTGGGGTCGAGGGTCAGCTGGTCGAAGAAAGCGGAGACTTTCGGCAGCCATTCGCCCTGGATCTCGCGGACCTGATCGTTGGAAAGATTGCTGCTGTGCACACCCCAGATCGCGAACAGGTCATTGGCTTCATTGCCGACCAGTTCCATCGGCACGGTGAAATTCTCGAATGTAGCGGGAGCCGGATTGTCGCGGATCGCGTTCACCTCGGCCTGGATCTTGTCCATCGTCTGCTGGAAGGCAGCCGGGAAATCGGAAACTTTCACTTCATCCCACGGTGGCACGCCATCATAGGGGCCGGTCCATTTCTGGAGTATGCTATTTTCGGTTGCGGCTTTGGGCGCCGACTGCATCGCGCTCATCTTGTTCAGTTCAGCTGTGGTCATTTTTTTCCCATGATTGTCGGCTAAAGCGGGTGTCGCGGTCGCGCCGATCAGCGCGGCGCTGGACACGCCCAGAAAGAATTTGCGGGTGGATATCGTGAATCGCATGTATTTTTCTCCAAATATGGGACCGCTGTCGCGGATCTCTCAAAAGCACCTGATGTGTATTTGGGGATGGTCTAGCCAAAGCGAAGCGGAAACGCAAAAAAGGTTTCTGTGGAAATCATTTTTTAGACGAACGACTATTAGCCATCGATGAACCGCATCCAGAAAGACCGTTATGATGGTCTTTCGGCGAGCAGGGCCCGCACCAGTGGCTGCAGATTCTCGTCATAGCGGGCCAGCAGGACATGTTCTTCGGCCGTCTCGAAATGGCTGACCAGCTGGCGGCCGTTCCACCAGTGCAGGGCAATGGCCGGTGCATCGGCGACGATCATGTTGCGGCCGTCGGGATTTTCCGGATCAATCGGATCCAAATCCAGTGCTACCTGTGGTGCCGTCGAAGCGCAAATCGCCAGACTGATATCCTGCCACCAGGTTGAAATATTGCGATGCAAATGCCCGGTGATCATGCCCTTGACGTTATCATGGCCTGCAACCGTTTCGGCCAGGCGCGCAACCCATGGCTCGTCCGGATGGGTGTCCATCCAGTCGATGCCGCTTTCTATCGGCGGATGATGGAGGATCAGGATGGTCGGCTTGTCGCTATTTTCCGCAAGCCTGTCAGCCAGCCATTTTGCGCGGACCTCGCAGAACGCACCCCCGTGCCTGCCTTCCTCGAGCGTATCGAGAAACAGCAGCCGGAGTTCCGGTGTGTCGACCTCATATTGGACAAAGCCGCCGACGGTCGGAACCTCCGGAAACTGCTTGCGGAACGGTGCCCGCAGATCGTGATTGCCGAGACACATGTGGACCGGAAAAGGCACGGCGGCCAACGCGGTTTCGAGCCGCCGGTAGCTTTCCTGATCACCGCGATCAACCAGATCGCCGGTGGCCAGCAACAGGTCGGGCTGTGGGCTCATATCGCAAATGGTCCTGATCGCCTGATCGAGCCGCTTGCGGTTGAATTCCGCCGGATTATCAGGGTCGAAACCGAGATGAATATCCGTGATCTGCGCCATCAACATGAACGCCCTCCCCCTTTTTCCTCTGCCCTAGTCCCGGGCAATCTGTCTCTCCGCCTTGGTCTGTTTGTCTTTCTGTTGTTCCTTGATCAGCCAGGGCGCGCCATCGTCGGCGTGATAGTCGTGGCACATCGCGCAGGTCGAAGGCACGTCGGACGCTTTCTGGAATTCGCCGCCATGACATTCACGGCAGGTCTTGATGCCCGGTAGCAGCAGATCGGTCGCTTGCTTGGACGTCGGCGCATTGTGACAGCTCTCGCATGTCTCCTCGATATGGGCGTCGTGACTGAACCAGCCATTGTGCATATAGCGATCGGTTTGCGTCACCGGCTTGATGCCGTAATCGACCCGGCCGCGCGCTGTTGGCGGGGTAATACCGTGACAATCGAAACAGGCGCCGCCGCGCGAGAACACCTGACTGATCGCCAGATTGGCGCGGCTCGGACGGAACTGGACGGCGCGGGCATAGTCGCTGGCAACGCGGATTTCGTTGCTGGCTCCGGGACGGCGGCGTTTCATCCCGCCAAGATTGATCGGACGGGTCGGACGGGTGGAGCGATAATAAGCCTGAAGGTCAGCCTGCACCATGGCCGGCTCACCGTGGCGCAAGGTCCGCACCGTGCCGCCGATTTCGTCAAAGGCGAGGCTGTGGCACATGCTGCAGTCTTCCTTCATGTCGACGGGTTCGAAGCGCACGCCCTTGGGATCGGCTGTGTGGCAGTCCTTGCAGACGAGCGAGGAGCCAAATCCATAATCTTTCGACAGTCTCCGTCCCATTTGCGCGACGCCGCCGGTTTTCGACAGATGCACGTCATGCGGAAATTTGAGGCCATTATTGTCGGTCGGCTTGCTGTCGAGCGAAACTCGCTTGCGCAGCGGATCCCTGCCGCCCGGCGTCACCAGTACGGCAGGCCGGAACTGCGGATGTTCGATGCCGAAATCCGACGCATTTTCCAGTTTTGTGTCGGTCAAACGCTCATCCATCCCGCTGTGGCAATCCGCGCAGAATTTTTGCGCAGTCGGTTCCATAGCACCGCTGCCCTCATGCTCGCTGTGACATTCGACACACCTGCCCGGTGGTTTGTTAAACGCAGACGCAAAAGCTGCTCCGATTTTCCCGAAACCCTCCGGTTCCCCGCGCGCGGTCAGCAGACGGGGCTTGGCGGCATGGTCGTGCGCATCTTCCTGATGACAGGTGAGGCAAGTCTCGTCCTTGACCGTGACAAAGGCATCGACATGGCAGGCCTGACAGTCTTTCTCGAGCGCATGATGGGCGCTGCTCAGCGCGCCGGACGACCACATGCTATCGGCGTGAAACCGGTCGGGCCGTTCCTCGACCCCGCGCCATGTCGACCATGTGTAGATTGGCCAGATCAGGAATGCGGCCAGCACCAGCGCGATGAAACCCCAGGCGGTGAGCCGCTTGCTCGGCAGCAGGTCCTTGAGCGTATAGAGAGTCTTTTCGTTGCGCGTTTCGGCGGAATCGGACAAGGCCTCGATACGCTTGACCGTCAGGACAATATCGTCGCCCTCCTGGCTAACGACAATGACATGGCCGCCAAAGCCGAGCTCGGCACCGGCGGACGGATCGATGGTGACTGAAATCCGGTGTTTGCCGTCGAGCGTGAAATTCTGGCCCGAAGTGCTTTCGACGATGATCTGCCCGTCGTCGCGCTTGCGGATAACAGCATGATCCGGATTGACCGCAAGGTCTGGCAAATGGATCGCGTTTGTTGTACTGCGGCCAATGCCGATCTCATCCGCCGGAAACGGATTGGACCGGATGATTTCCCGGCCATCTGCGGTGGTCGCGATCTGGCGAACAATGAAGGTCATATCCGGATCTCCATCCTACCAGTAAAAAAAGACGCTGATGATATGCGCGGTGAGCGAAGCGATCAGCGCGAAGGTCATCGGGACGTGGACGAACAGCCAGACCTGCAGCATCGCCTTGAGCTTCAGATGGCGGCGGACGCGGGCAAGCGTGGCTTCCTTTTTCTCGAGCAGCGCATCGACCTTGTCGAGCGGATCATCGCCGCCCATTTTCGGTTGATAGGCCCGCTCGCGGCGCAGATCAGCCTGCGCCTGCCGGGTCGCGCAATCGGGATATTTGCCGGAAATCCGCCGGAAAAACCCTCCGCCGAACGGGTCCTGTTCGAGCGACTGCAGCACCAGGGCGGCATGTTCGCCCGATAGAGGCTGTGCCGCCTCGTGCAGCTGCCGATCAAGCGAGCGGAGATTTTCGAGCATTTCCGTCTCGGTCATCTCGTTGCGATTGTCGGACAGCGCTTTCGGGATGGTGGCGTAAAAATAGATACCGACGATGCCGGAAATGATGACGATCATCATGAAGACATAGGCGGCAGTGTGGATGTTCCAGCCGAGCTGGAAACCCGTATGCAGCGTGCCGATCACGATCAGGCTGAGCCCGAGATAGATATGCGCCGATGTCCAGGCCTTGAGCGACCATTGGCCCGGTGTCATCGCGCGCTTGCGCACCCCCAGCATGGTCAGCCACAGGATCAGCAGCGCGCCGATCGTGCCGAGCGTATAGCCATACCAGCTGCCGCCATTGTGCCGCGGCGACACGTCGATGAACAGATAGCTGACGATGCAGATCAGCATGATCGCCGACGAAATCTTCAGCCAGCGGAAACCGGCGTGCTTGAGGAAGCCGTCGTGCATGGCGACCTTCTTGCGCCCGGCCTGTCCGGTGATGGCGGTGCTGGCCATTATAGGGTTCCCCCGTTGGCGGCAGGTTCGGTGGCCAGTTTTGCCGTTCGTGCTGAGCTTGTCGAAGCACCGCGTCTTGTCATCTGTCCTTCGACAAGCTCAGGACCAACGGGGAATAGCCAAAACAACAATCTCACACCTCCTCTCCTTCGAGTTTGGAGACGGTCAGGAATTCTTCCGGCGCCACGCGGATGGCCGCACCGGTCGGACAGGCCCGGACGCAGGCGGGGCCGCCCTTGATCCCGGCGCACATGTCGCATTTGATCGCTTTCTTGGGCTTTTCGACCGCAGGATCGCTGTGCTCGGCGGACCATTGCCTGTCGGGTTCGCCGGGCCCCGGACCGAAGCCGAACAGCAACCAGTTCAATATGCCGGGCTTCTTCGGCGGAACCTTGTCCATCCGGATCACGCCATAAGGGCAATAGCGCTGGCAATTTCCGCAGCCGATACATGTGTCGTCGATGAACACCTCGCCATCCGGCCCCCGATGGATGGCGTCCGGCGGACAGTCGGACATGCAGTGCGGATGCTCGCAATGCCGGCAGCTGGTCGGGACGTGGAGATGCGCATAGGTGCGCCCCGCCTCACGGTCGAGACGCGACAGGCCTTCATGGCTGTCGGCGCAGGCCTTCTCGCAATTGTCGCAGCCGACGCAGAGATTCTCGTCGATCAGCAGCACGTCGGTGGCTTCGCCGATACCATTGTCGACGAGGAAATTGGCGATCCCCGAATACATGTCGACGACACCCGAAAAACTGTCCTTCTTCGCTTCGACAAAGGCGTTGATATCCTGCCGCGCGGCCATTTCCTTCTTCGCCTTGCGCATCAGGTCTGGGTGAGAATCGAGGACTTTCTTGAACGCATCGCCGTTGATCTTGATCACTTCGGACTTGATCGCGGCCTTGACCGTCGCGGTACGATAGCCACCGGCGATCAGCGTCATTTCCCCGACATAGGAACCGGCGGGCAGATAGGACAGGAAGACAGGCTTGCCGCCAATCTGCTTCTCGACCACCATCGAACCGACGCGAATGACGTAAATATCGTTGCCGTCTCCGCCTTCCTCGATGATCGCCTCGCCGGCGCGGACGTTGACGATCTCGCTGGATTCGACGACTTCGGCAATATCTTCCTTGGTCAGGCCCGATCCGAACATCTGCAGCAACTGACGTTCGGTGGAAATCCGGGTGATGGCGCGTTTTGCAGCGGGCACCGAGGCCTGCAATTTGAGCGCCGCTGTGCGCGAGATCTCGACCACGACGACATCTTCGGCAGCCTTGATCGTCGCACCACGGCGACGGCCGGAAATCAGACCGACTTCGCCGAAGATCGAACCCTGTTCGATCGGCACGGTGACCAAAGGATCGTCGGGGTTTATCTCCACCGCGACCGAACCCTCGGCTATGGCAAAGAGCGAGCTTCCCGGATCGTTTTTCTCGAAAATCACCTCGTCGCGGCGATAGCTTTGCGGTTCGCTGTCGAGCATGAATTCGCGCATCTGCAGAGGTGACAGGTCGTTGAGAATGCTGACATTGGAGCGGAAAAATTCCAGCCATTCGTCGACCGAGCGGCGTTTTGGCAGACTGGCAAATTTGGCCTCGAGTATCGGTTCGTCGGCGGGTTTCAGATCGGTGTTGCCGTTGATGAACTCGATAACATCATAGCCCTGGTTCATGCAGTGCTTGATCAGCGGATAGCCGGCGAGCGCGCCGATGACATAGATGCCCTTCTTGGTGCTTTCGAAGGCCGGCGACAATTTCGGATAGGCCTCGCGGTCCTCGCTGGTAAATTCGATGCCGCATTGCTCGACAAATTTGCGCGGCGGCGCGCTGCCCATGCGCGCGATGATCCGGTCGCACTTGATCGTCTCTTGCCCGTCGCGGGTTTCCAGAACCAGCTCGCCGTCCTTGACCTCGGCCGGCGTGGTCTCGTTGCGGATCATCACCTTGCCCTGCTCGCCCGCTTCCATCAGCAGCTTCACATTGGCTTTCTTGGCGCGGGCAAATTCCGCCGAGCGGTTGAGGATGGTGACGACATTATTCTGCGCCGTATCGGCGGCGAGACCGAGCGCATTTTCGATACCCGCGTCGCCCGACCCGATCACCGTGATATGCTCGTCATAATATTCGCCGGGATCGTCGAGCTGATATTGCACCAGCTTGTTGTCACCGCCGGGGCAGCGCATCAGATTGGGATTGCCCTGAGTACCGATCGCCATGACGATCGTTTCGGCCTGCACCGTATCGCCGTTTTTGAGGCTGATGGTGAAACTGCCTTCGTCACCCTCGATCTTCACCGGTTCGGCATTATACATGACATTGACGCCGCGCTCGGCGGTCTGCTCGTCCCACGTGCCGAGTATCGCCTCGCGCTTGCCCGCGTCGAAATCCATGTCCGAGCGCAACACCAGCTGGCTCGGCGTCGCCATGACATGCTTGCCCTTCTGATATTTGTAGATGGTATCGGAAAGATGGTCGGTCTTCTCGAGCAGCACATGTTTCAGTTTCAGCTGCGCAGCACGCCCAGCGGCGCTCATGCCGGCTGGTCCGGACCCAATTATGACTACTCGAAACTTGTCCGACACGCGCTTGCTTCCCCCCAATAATTCTCCAACCGACGTACCCTCATACGTCATGTCGTCCCGGTCCAGTTCACTGTCCGGTTGTAGCGCGACCCAAAAGATTGAACTTTGGCAGTATCTTACCAAAAAGCCTCTTCATTGCCAGTGCAAAATATCACAGCCATCTCCGCGCTTGTCAGGCAGCCGATGGCTCCGTATCTCTGCGCGACAATATCACGACATAAAACAGCTTGAGGATTGACCATGGCGAAACCAGCATTTTCGATGAATATCAGCCGCATCGCCCTGATAATAGCGGCTCTGCTGGCACTGGGTACCGTCGCGGTGCAGGTCTACCGCAACATGAACGACGACTCTGGCGCAAGCTCGTCTGTCGCCGCTGCCGAAGCAGAAACAGCGCCAAGCGTCGACGAGGTCATCGCCGGCCTGGAAAAGAAACTGCAGGAAAATCCTGACGATGCGGAAAGCTGGCGGATGCTGGGCTGGAGCTATTTCGAAACGCAAAAATTTGCGGAATCGGCGACCGCTATGAAACGCGCGACCACGCTTGATCCCGACAATCCGGAATATTGGTCGATGCTGGGCGAAGCCCTGGTCATGACAAGCGATGGCCAGCAGGTCCCGCCTGACGCCGCCGAAGCCTTCCGCAATGCATTGAAGCATGACCCGAAAGACCCGCGCGCGCGCTATTTTCTCGCGGTGCAGAAAGATATCGCCGGAGACCATAAGGGTGCGATTGACGACTGGTTTGCGCTGCTCGCCGACACGCCGTCCGACGCGCCTTACGCCACCGATATCCGTCGCGTGATCGGACAGGTCGCGGAAAATGAAGGCATTGATGTCGCCGTCCGCCTCGCCAAGGCCGCACCGGCTGCGCCAACCGGCGGCATCTCCACCGACGGCCCGGCGGTCGCCACCGCGGCTATCCCCGGACCCAGCCGCGAGCAAATGAAGGAAGCGGCTGCCCTGCCCCCCGGCCAGCAGGAAGCGATGATCGCCAATATGGTCGACGGCCTCGACAAGCGGCTGCAAGCCAATCCCAAGGATGCCAATGGCTGGATCATGCTGATCCGCAGCCGCATGCAACTGGGCCAGACGGTACAGGCGAGACAGGCGCTGGACCGCGGGCTGAAGGCGTTTAAAAATGACGGAGCGGAAGCGAAAAGGATCAGGGAAGCGGCAGCGGCACTCGGGGTTTAGCGCAGAGACAGACGACTATCGAACCTCCGGTGATCGGCCAATGCCGCTACGGGAAGCCGCCGGTCCTGGGGTCGCGGCAGCCAAGCCGGCCTTGTCGCCATCATCGCGAGAATCTGACAGCTGCAGCGCCTCTATGGCCTCGGCTATTCGCAGCGCCGCGATCATCTCTCCGGCCTCGTCCAGCCGACGGAGCATCAGACTTAGCGCGTCAACCATGTCGGATATCTCGTCTCTCTGGTCGACCCGCATAAACTCTCTCTAGCCCAAATAGTTCTGGAAATTTGCTTTATATTCAAATGGAAAAGCCAATCCGAACGTTGTTTTGAATCGGCAGCCTGTTAAGCCAACAGCAGAATCGCGGCAAGGTCCGTTCCGACCCAGAATACACGATTTTACGCGTGACGCCTTTCTGTTGCAGCAGCTATGCTATATCGACTGGCCCGAATGACGCGATTAATGCGTTCACGCTCTACCCCCGAGCATTGGTATTTGGTAACGAAGTGACAGATATGAAATCGATTATGACCATCATAAAACCAGCGGCCGGTGAAGCCCCTTGACCGATCTGGCCACCCAACAGCTTGACCGCTTTGTGCGGACGGTCGCCCATACCCGTCGGCAGATATCCAGGCATTTCTTCGATAATCTGAAGCTCCCGGCCGCGCCGTGCCTCGATATCCTGTTCGCATTATATGCCAGCGGAGGCACGCCGATGGATATGGACAGCCTGTCGGAATATATCTCCAGCAGCAGCTCGATAACGGTCAGATATCTCAACCTGATGGCTGGCAAGGGCCTGGTGGAAGTCAATGACGGCAGCGCGAGGATCACACCCGAAGGCAACAGGGAATTGCTGAACATCATAGCCCAATATCGCGAGGATTTTAACCAGTAGATTTGGTGGCCAGCGCGCGGTGACGGCTATCCAACGGTGACAGGACAATTAACCGGTGGCCGAGACAATTTCTATTGGTTACCGGTTTCCCGGATGTGGCTGGATTGATTGCGGATATTCGCCAGATTTGTGGAAGCCAGGGACGAAATGATCCGGCAGTCCCCGACAGTGCCATCGCCCGAACATTGCAACAGCAGGGACAATTGATCACGCAACGCAGTGAGGTCGGCAATTTTCTGTTCGACCGCGAGAAGGTGCGCAGAAGCGACTTCATCAACCGCATCGCATGATTCATCGTCATCATCGGCCAGTGTCAGCAATTCGCGAACAGATTTCAGCGTGAAGCCCAGATCACGGGACCGTCTTATGAACATCAGCCGTTCAAGATGGGAAAGCTCATAGTCGCGGTAATTGGCTTGAGTCCTGGCTGGCGGCGGCAGCAAGCCGGACGCCTCGTAATAGCGGATGGTTTCCACCTTCGTGCCCGTCGCCTTTGCCAGTTCCCCTATTTTCATCGCTTGACCCTATAGTTACTACAGGGTGCATAGCTAGGATCGAATCGTCAATTGTCCAGAGGAATATGATGGCCGGAAATTGTTGTGGAAGCGGAGCGGATGATCAGGCCTCACTGAATGATCCGCGCTGGCGGCTGGCTCTGTGGATCGCGTTGGCCGTCAATGCGGCCATGTTCATTTTTGAATTTGGCGCCGGTGCAGCAGCGGATTCGCGTGCTTTGCAGGCCGATGCGCTCGATTTCTTCGGCGACAGCGCCAATTATGCGATCAGTCTGGTGGTCGCCGGCATGGCCCTGACCTGGCGAGCGCGCACTGCGTTTCTGAAGGGACTGACGCTGCTCGCATTCGGGCTCTGGGTGCTGGTAACGGCAATTCTCGCCTTCATCAACGGCACCGCGCCGCATGCCGAAATGATGGGCATGGTCGGCGCAATGGCCCTGGTCGCCAATGTCGGCGTCGCCTTGCTGCTCTATCGTTTTCGCACCGGCGACGCGAATATGCGCTCGGTATGGATATGTTCGCGTAACGATGCGATCGGCAATGTCGCGGTAATGATCGCGGCATTCGGCGTGTTCCAGACCGGAAGCGCTTATCCCGATCTAGCAGTTGCCGGGCTTCTGGCAGTGCTCGCAATCAGTGGCGGCTGGCAGATCGTCTGGCAAGCCCGTGGCGAAATGCGGACGGTGAACGCGGAGGCAAAAAGAGCGCGAGATCGCTGACGAGGGTGAGGCGCCATCATTTTTGGCCAGGTTAGCACCGGATACCACCCCTTGCGTGAGAGGATGAACGCCTACCGGAACAGTGGTTCGCCGAAGCTCCGCAGCTTGCGTGAATGCAGTGTCCCCGCTTCCGCCTCTTCTGCCAGCAGGTCGATCGCGCGCAGGCCGATCGCGAGATGCTGACCCACCCGCTCTTGATAGAAAGCGTCGGCCATGCCGGGCAGCTTGATCTCGCCGTGCAGCGGCTTGTCCGAGGCACAGAGCAATGTCCCGTAGGGCACGCGGTAGCGGTAGCCGTTGGCAGCTACGGTCGCCGATTCCATGTCGATGGCGATGGCGCGGGACTGGTTGAGGCGCTTGGCAATCTGCTCGAAGCGCAGCTCCCAGTTGCGGTCACCGGTGGTGACGACGGTGCCGGTGCGCAATTGCTGCTTTAGCTTGGATTTGTCGATGCCGGTCTCTTCCTGCACCGCCTGGGTCAGCGCCAGCTGTACCTCGGCAATGGTCGGCAGCGGAATGCTGGGCGGCAGAACATCGTCGAGAACATTGTCGTCGCGGAGATAAGCGTGGGCAAGGACATAGTCGCCGAGCCGCTGGGTCCGGCGCAGCGCGCCGCAATGGCCGATCATCAGCCAGACATGCGGACGGAGCACCGCGAGATGATCGGTGATCGTCTTGGCGTTGCTCGGACCGACGCCGATATTGACCAGGGTCACGCCGGGGCGACCGTCGCTGCGGACCAGATGATAGGCCGGCATTTGCGGTGGCTTGGCGATCGGCGGGGCAGAGGGTTTGCCATCCTGACCGGTGATCCGGTTGCCAGGTTCCACCAGCATCGTTGCCTTGCCCGAAGTCACTTCCTTCAGACCATATTCGATGAACTCGTCGACATAGCGCTGATAGTTGGTGAACAGGATGAAGGGCTGGAAATGCTCGGGCGCGGTCGCGCAATAATGGCGGATCCGGTGCAGCGAATAATCGACCCGTTCGGCGGTGAACAGGGCGAGCGCCGAGGCTTCCTCGCCCTGGAAAATCTGGCCACCATCGACGATCTCGTCATTGGTCTTGACCAGATTGGGCGTGTGGAAATAATTGGGCAGCTTTTCCTTCTTCGCCCGGTCGAGACCGGCACCGGCATCCTCGAGCGCAAAGGCCAGCGGAATCGGGGTGTCGGACAGACCGACCCAGATTTTCGCGGTGAAGGTCGTGTGGATACGTTCCAGCTGGTCGAGCAGATAGAGACGGTATAATTTCGGTTCGGTTATCGTCGTCCGGTAGGTGTTGATATCGGCGAGATGACCCGATGCCAGATGGCTGGTTTCGGTCGCCTGATCGGCCGGAATCTGGACACTGATCTGCGGGTAAAGACCCTGCTGACGATCATCCTTGGACAATTTCGACGTCGCATAACGGGCAAAGCGTGTCGCCGTGACAGCGATCTGTTCCGCGTAAAGTTTTTCAAGCAAGGCCACGGCTTCGGCTGGCGTGGCGCATAGTGTGGAATCGGTTGTCATGCAGTCTCCGTTACAGTTTCAGCCCTTTAACGGAAAAACGGAGCGAAGGGAAAAACTAACGGCGCGAAAGATCAAGAAAGCGGGCCGCCGCTTCAAATTCCGCCTGTTTGAGATTGCGCATGGCCACGGCCACATCGTCACGCCCCCATTGCTGCTCCTGCCAAAGCTCTTCCAGATTTACGATTGGCCAGAGCGTCTCGCTATCGTGGGTCTGTTCAACGAGACCCAGCGTGGCAATCAGCGAGCCTGACAGGCCGACAAGCGACAGCATCGCGGCGACGGTAAAACCATCCTGCGCCTCGACGACGCTGGTCAGCCGCGCGATCGTTTCTTCCGGTTGCGCTTCATATCGGATGCCGTGGATCAGGTTGAAACCGACATCATAGCGTTGCCGCGCCCAGTCGAGCAGCGGGTCCCAATATTTGGCCTGATGGTCGATCAGCGCCTGCTGGCCGGTATCAGCACGATAGTAAAGCATGTCGCTGTCGGCAAAGGCGGCGATACGGCCGACAATCCGGTCGCGCTCGCTTTCGACCTGATCCAGCGCGCCTTGCGCCAATCCGGTCAGGGGCATCGAAGCGGGAATGATATCCTCGCCCTGCGCCGCCCATTCTGCGGCAATCGCATCGGCAAGTCCGGGCATCGGCACGGCAAGCGGATTGCGCTGCGGTGTCTTCATCGGACGGTCGTCGAGCAAAATGGCATAGGCGTCACCGTCCGGCGAAACCGATACGCCCTTGTAAAAACGTTTCATGGAGCGTCCGTGCCTTCTGCCGCTTTGGCCATTTCTTCCTCGGCCACCCGGGCGCGAATATATTTGCGGATGATCCATACCGGCGCCGCCCACATCTGGGCCATGCCCAAGAAGATTAGCGGATAGCCCGAGAGCGGAGGAACCGGCGGCAGGCGGTCGAGCACGATCGCCAGCCCGAGCATAACCAGCACAACGCCGAGCAAACGGACAATACTGACCAGAAAATGTACAGCTTTCGCCTGTTTTTCCTTTATCGGGTCAGGAATATATTCCGGTTCGTCATCGATCACATCGCTCATCGGTTCAATATTCCATTCAAATCGGCCATGGTCGCGGCGACCACTTCCGCGCCGGCGCTGATCAATTCATGCTCGTCATGATAGCCCCAGTCGACCCCGACAGCACGCACCCTGGCGTTGACCGCCATCTCCATATCGAAGCTGGTGTCGCCGATCATCGCCGTCGTCTCGGGCGAGGCGCCGGCTTCGGCTATCGCAAGCTCGACCATCGCGGGATGGGGCTTGGACGGATGGCGGTCCGCGGTTTGCAGCGTGACAAAGCGGTCCGACAGACCGTGGGTTTCCAGCACATGGCGAAGACCGCGATCCGACTTGCCGGTGGCCACGCCCAATACCCAACCGGATGTTTCCAATTCTTCCAATATCTCGAGCAATCCGTCGTAGAGCGGCTCGTGAACGCCGCCCGCCTGGCGCAGCTCGAAGAAGCCATCCTTATAGGATTGCGTAACCGCAGCTACAATCATCTCGTCGCCTTCGGGGTGCAATTGCGCCACCGCTTCCGTCAGGCTGAGACCGACTATCCGGCGCACCAGATGGTGGTCGGGCGGGACCAGCCCGTGCTTTTCAAAGGCCTGATCCATCGAGGCGCATATATTGGCCTGGCTGTCGACCATCGTGCCATCGCAGTCGAACAGGGCGAGCTTGTTGGTCATCTTGTCCCGAATTCCTTCATGAGATGGGCCATCGCCCGGCGGCCGGTGGCATCCAGCGCAGCCGCAGCGCTTTCCCGCACTGCATTCGGCTTGTTCTGGCCCAGCTTGGCGGTCGGTCGCCAGGCCAGTATTTCCATTTCAAAACCGACAATCGCGTCGACCATCTTGTCGAATTTTTCCGCGTCCATCTTGTCCCGATGCCACGGTTTTTTGGGAGCCAGCTTCGCTTCATTCTGCGCGCTCAGATCGTCGAGCAGGCTGACCAGGCCCTCGCGTTCCATCTGGCGGACCGTGCCTTCCAGTTCCAGCGCCAGATAATTCCAAGTGGGCACCTGATCTTCGATTCCGTACCAGTCCGGACTGATATAGGCATCGGGGCCGTTGATCACGCAGAGCGCCTTGCCATCGGCAATATATTTGGTCAGGGCATTGCCGCGCGACAGATGGAATTGCAGCGCGCCGTCACCGGTGGAGAATACCGGGACATGAGCAACGCGCGGGCCATCCGGCGTCTCGGCAAACACCATCCCGAACCCGATGTCGGCAATCATCGCCTCTAGCGCGGCCCGCTCGTCGGCGTCCTGATGATCATTGGCAGATTTGGGCCATCGGAAGGCGGGATCGGGATGCATTATTTGGGTTTCTTGTAGAGAGCCTGTTTGACCTTTGCCTTATGCGGCATGTTCTTCTTGTGCGTCGCCTTGCCGGCATTCGGGCGTTCGCGCTTGGTCGGTTTGCCCGCCTTGGTCGGTTTGCCATCGGTCTCGCCACGGCCACGACGTTCGCCGCGCTTGTCCTTGCGGATCATCTTGGCGTGGGCCTTGGCCTGCTGTTTGCGGACCAATTTGCCGCCCGGCTTTTTCTCGTCCAGAGGAAGATCGCCGAGGATCATGTCAAGCCCGAGATTATCGATGGATTCCGCGAAATGGGTTGGCAGATCGGCGGTCACGTCTAGATTATGGCCGTCGGGATGCTCGATCCGCAGACGCCGCGCATGCAAGTGCATCTTGCGGCTGATCGTTCCGGTCAGGAACGCGTCCTTGCCGCCATATTTGCCGTCGCCGACAATCGGGTGGCCAATCGCCGCCATATGCACGCGCAACTGGTGGGTGCGCCCGGTATAAGGCTGCAATTCTACCCAGCAGGCACGGTTGCCGGCGCGTTCGATAATCCGGTAGCGCGACTTGGCCGACTGGCCGTTTTCTTCGTCGACATGCATTTTCTCGCCGCCGGAACCCGGCTGCTTGGAAAGCGGCAGGTCGATCACGCCGTCGGCAATCTCGGGCACGCCCATGACAATCGCCCAGTAGACCTTGCGCACATCACGACCGGAAAAGCGCTTCGAGAAAAAGGCTGCTGCGCCCGGTGAACGCGCCAGCAGGATCACGCCGCTGGTATCCTTGTCGAGTCGATGGACAAGTTTCGGTCGCGATTTCGCATCATAGGTCAGCCCGTCGAGCAGACCATCGAGATGGGTTGTCGTCTTGCTGCCACCCTGGGTCGCAAGACCCGGAGGCTTGTTGACCACGATCGCGGCCTTGTCCTTGTGGATCACCAGTTCGCGGACAAAATCGATCTGGTCCTGCGACAGGTCCGTCTTGGCCTTGGCAACCCGGCCTGGCCGTTCGATTTCCTGCGGCGGCACGCGCAACACCTGTCCGGCCTGTACTCGATCACCCGGAGAGACTCTCTTGCCGTCCAGCCGCAATTGCCCGGTCCGCGCCCAGCGCGACACGATATTGAACGGCACATCTTCCATATGCCGCTTGAACCAGCGGTCGACCCGGATATCGTCATCATCGGGAGAAACCGTGAATTGCCGGACATCGAGTGTCTTCAGCGCCTGCATCTGCTCCTTGGTCGAGCCTTGCGGCTTTTCTTCCTCGGATCCGCTTTCGGCGGTGGGGTCAAAGCCGCTCATGCCAGTGCCCTCACCGCCATAAGGCCGGCAAACAAGGCCAGCACGGAACCGACGACGGAGACCAAGGCATATATCATTGCGATGCCCCATTCACTGCGTTCGATCATATTGAGAACTTCCAAACTAAAGGCCGAAAAAGTTGTAAAACCACCAAGCAGGCCAACGCCAAGCAACAGCCGCCACGGCTCATCGACAAAATTGCTGCGGGCCAGCACACCAGCCAGCACGCCCATCAACAAACCACCGGTCACATTGGCTATAAAAGTACCAATGGGATAACTCACGGGAGCAAGATGAAAGACAAGACGGCCGAGATGATAGCGTCCCGCCGCACCCATCGCACCGCCTGCCATGACAAGAAGGGTAGCGTTCATGGGCGTCCCTTAGTCGGCTTGAGTCATTTTTCCAAGCATATCATTGGTAAGCCACAAGCGGATAGCGGTCGCGAGGCCCGGCGGTTGCGTTGCGGAGATCCGCTCGACATCGATCCGCGCTACCAATGCATTGAGCGGCAGACCGCGACTATCCGACGCCGTCTTCAGCATATCCCAGAACAATGGCTCGAGCGAAATGGACGTCTGATGCCCGGCAATCGTGATGCTGCGCTTGACCGGAGGGTGAAATATCTCGGGCTTTTCTATATCCATCCGGACAATTCCCGCCGCACCAGTGTCTCCAGCATGTCGATGCCGGTGTCGCTATCATTGAGGCACGGCAGATAGGCGAATTTTTCGCCACCGCCGGATTCGAATTGCTCCCTGCCCCTTATCGCCAGTTCCTCGCAGGTTTCGAGACAGTCACTCGAAAAACCCGGCGCGAAAATCGCAATATTCTTCTTTCCCTGCCCTGCAAGCGATTCCAGCACGGCGTCGGTCGCCGGTTCGAGCCATTTTGCCCGACCGAATCGCGACTGGAAGGCCACGACCAGTTCGCGTCCCATTCTCTCGGACAACAGTCGCGCGGTTTTCCGGCAATGGCAATGATAGGGATCGCCCAGTTCCAGCGTGCGTTGCGGCATGCCGTGGAAGCTGGCGACAACAGCATCCGGCACAAAGTCCAGCGCCGCAATATCGCGCTCGAGACTGGTCGCCAGCGCATCGATATAGGCCGGATCATCGTGATAGGCAGGCAGCAGCCGGATCGCCGGTTGCCAGCGCATGGCGGCGATAGCATCGAACACCGCATCATGAACGCTGGCGGTGGTGGCACCGCTATATTGCGGATAGAGTGGCGCGATCAATATACGGTCGCATCCTGCTGCTTTCATCGCGTCGAGCCGGCTTTGAACGCTCGGATTGCCATAGCGCATCGCCCAGTCGACCATCACGCCGTCCGTGTCACCGGTGATGCGGGTAGCAAGCTTCTCCGCCTGCTTGCGGGTGTAGAATGCCAGGGGCGAACCGTCCTCGGTCCAGACCAGACTATAGGCTTTGGCGGATTTGGCGGGTCGCGTATTGAGTATGATGCCGCGCAAGATCGGCTGCCAGATGATCGATGGTATCTCTACCACCCTCTTGTCCGACAGAAATTCCCTGAGATAGCGTTTGACCGCCTTCTTCTCGGGCGCGTCGGGTGTGCCGAGATTGACCAGCAAGATGCCGATCTTCTTCGCCGCCACCGGCGGGTGATCCGATGGCAAGGGTCCAGTGGCTCTCATGATACTTCCCCGAACAAGGGCAATTGACGGAACCGGGTGCCGGTTGCCGAAAATAGCGCGTTGGCAACCGCCGGTGCGACCGCTGGCACGCCGAGTTCTTCGTAACCCGCCGGCTCTTCTTCGCTTCGAAGAAATTCGATCTGGATTGGCGGTATCTCCGCCAGCCGCGGCAAGGACAGATCACGCAACCGTTTCGCCGTCGGCAGTCCATCCTGAAACCGTGTAGCGCTGCCCAATGCCATTGCCAGTCCGAACACGATGCCGCCTTCAATCTGTTGCCGGGCGATATCGGGGTGAATGATCCTGCCAATGTCGACGGTCGCCGAAATGCGACTGACCTCGAGACCGCCAGTCCCCCTGTTCGCGCTCGCGATCACAGCAATATGACCGCCGCGCATGCTGTGGCAGGCCATGCCCTGACCGCTGCCGTCCAGACCGCCATCCCATCCGGCCATCGCGGCAACGCCGGTCAGACAGCGGGTCAGTCGCGGCGCATTGTTCATCATCTGCATACGGAAGGACAAAGGCTCGATGCCCGCCTTGGCCGCGAGCTCGTCGATGAACGATTCGAGATAGAATATATTGCTGCTATGCGCATTGCTGCGCCAGTTTCCCGTCGGCACACCGACGAAGGCGCTATGGTGATCGACGGTCAGATTGGGAATATCATAGGGCACTTCAAGCCCGGCCACAGCCTTGTTATCGGCGTCCCCGATCGACGACCGCATTGCTTCCACATGATCCACCCCGTCAAACAGACGCTTGACCTGTTCGCGCGAGGATGGCGGAGCAGCGATCTTGATCTGCAAAGCTTCTACACGCCCGGCCTTTGCCATCGCAGCATCCAGCCGCGCCAGGCTCGGTGCCCGGTAATGATCGTGCATTAGATCTTCGGCACGCGACCAGACCAGCTGTACCGGACGCCCCATTTTCCTGGCGATCTGGGCGACCTGTGCGGCGATCTCATTGTCGAGATTGCGGTCAAACGAGCCACCGCTCAGCATCGGATAGAGGGTCACCCGGTCCTGACCGATATTCAAGGCTTTCGCCGCCGCCTGGACTGCCGCAACCGGCGCCTGGGTGGCCATCCACAGTTCCAGCCCGCCATCCTTATATTCTGCCGTAGCCGTCCGCGTCTCGATCGGCGCATGTACAGCCGCATCGGCCTGGTAACGGGCCCGATAGACATTATCATCGTCAAACACGTCTCTGGTATTGCCGCGCGCCACAAAACGTATCCCCGGCCCGTTTTCCAGCGCCTCCTGCAAGGCCGCATCGATTTTGTCGCTATTGACCATGAATCCCTTGGTCTCGAACACGGGACTCATTTTATCCAGCGCCCGGTTAGCCGCCCACCAGTTGGTCGCCACAGCCGCGATCCATTTCTCGCTTTGCACCACGTCGATAAAGCCGGTGATCTTGCCCGCTCCCGCCCGGTTGAATGATTTCAGCCGGGTTTCGCCGATCGGCCCTTGCCGGATCGCGGCGAACACCATGTCCGGCAGCCGGATATCGCCGGCAAAATTGGCAGAACCGTCAAGCTTGCTGGGCAGATCGAGGCGCGGTACATCCTGCCCGATCAAATTACCTTCGCCAGCCGGTCGCAGCGGCACGGGATCGGGTAAATTCTGCCCGGCTGCATCGCGGACCACTTCGCCGAACCTCAGTTTCTTGTCGCCACCGGAGATAACACCATTCTCGACCGTACAGGTCTCCCAGGCCACACCCCATCGGGCGGCCGCTGCCTTGGTCAGCAGGACACGCGCTGCCGCACCCGCTTCGCGAAAGCTTTCTGCAAAACCGGGAATCGAGGTTGAATCCGCGGTCACGAGAAATTGATCGCGAACGCCTACATTCTGCGCGATCCATTGCACCGCTTCATATTCTGCCAGTTTTCCGGTACTGGCGGGCATCAGGCTTTCCGCCCATTGCTCGGCCAGCAGACTATTGCTGTACAACGGATTGATCGGCGCCGGTTCAACCGCAACGGTGCGCCAGTCGGCACCCAGTTCATCCGCCAATATTTGCGGCAGCACGGTATAGACGCCCTGCCCCATTTCGCTTTGCGGCACGATCACTGTGACCTGCCCGTCTTCCGATATTTTCAGATAGGCACCGAAAACCTGCTCATTCTCGGTGGCAGCGACATTGGGCTCGTAACTGCGCGGCCAGATCGCCCACGCGACCAGCAGCCCGGCACCGGCGGCGCCACCGATCAGGAATTTGCGACGATTCATTCCGCTGGGAGAATCTTCGATCTGCTTAATGTCTGTTTCAGCCGCCATGGAGCTCCTTCAACAAACCCAGCCGGGGAATTTCAATTTTCGGGCAGCGGTCCATGACGACCTTGAGACCGGCTGCGGTTGCGCGCGCTGCCGCCGGTTCATTGATCACAGCGAGCTGCATCCATACCGCTTTGGCGCCAACTGCAGTCGCTTCGTCAACCGTTTCACCAGCGGCTTCGGAATTCCGGAAGATATCGACCATATCGATCTTCCCCTTGATGTCCGCCAGCGATCCAACCACTGACACACCATATAATGATTGCCCGGCAAGAACCGGATTGACCGGAACCACATCATAGCCCTGTCCGAGCAGGAATTTGAAGACCTCGTTGCTCGCGCGCTCCGGTTTGCTGGATGCGCCGACCAGTGCGATGCGTCTTGTCGACGTCAGCAGTTCAGCTATTTCCCGATCGGTTTTCAGCAGCATGATACCATTCCTGTCGTTTATTGATTATCCAGCCATGTCGCGAGCTTCCGGGCGATATCGCGAAAAGCCTTTCCGTCCGCACCGTCCGTGCTGGCAGGAGGCGTCCCGCCATCGCTCGACTTGCGAATTTCGATGTCGAGCGGAATTCTGCCCAGGAAAGGCATGCCCATCGTTCTGGCCGCGGCTTCCGCCCCACCCGTTCCGAAAGGATCGCTCGCTTCGCCGCAATGCGGGCATTGATAGCCGGCCATATTCTCGACCATGCCGATGATCGGAATCTTGGCTTGGTTGAATAGATCAACCGCGCGGGTTGCGTCCATCAGTGCCAGATCCTGAGGCGTCGAGACAATCACCGCCCCCACCGGCTTGTGATTCTGCATCATCGACAATTGCACATCACCGGTTCCGGGCGGCATATCGACGATCAGTTCCTCGACATCACCCCAATGCGCATCGATCAATTGCTCGAGCGCCTTGCCCGCCATCGGCCCGCGCCAGGCGATAGCCTGCCCCGGTTTCGCCAGATGGCCCATCGACAACACCGGAACATCATATTCATTCGGTACCGGGATCAGCTGCTTGCCTTCGGCCTCGGGGCGCTTCCCTTCGCAATGGAGCAGCCGCGGTTGCGAGGGACCGTATATATCGGCGTCAACCATCCCGACCTTGCGGCCCAGCCGCTGCATCGCAATCGCCAGATTGGTGGAAAGCGTGGACTTGCCGACACCGCCCTTGCCACTGGCCACGGCGATCAGACGCCGCTCGACCTTCTCGGCGGTCATCGCGACATCGACCTTCTCGACACCGTCGAGCGCCAGCAATTCGCCTTTCACGGCAATCTCGATCTGGCCACGCTCACGAACGTCGAGCCCGCCAACGTTGAGGACCAGAGAGACACGGCCTTCGGAAAATTTTACAGCGCTGAAACGGCCTTTGGCAACAGTGTCCAGGGTGGCTTCGATTGTGGAAATATCAGTCATCCAATCGACATAGTTACACTTTTCTCGGATTGACACTGTTTTTCTGGCGGCGTGCTACCTATAAAGAAACTATGAATGATAATATTAACGGTGAAGCGCACCGCAGATCGATTTTTGGCTCAATCCTGAACATGGCGGGTCCCTGGGGCAATGACAGCGGCAATGATGGCGGCAATGGCGGTGGACCCCGCAATCCATGGGGCAATCCTCCTGGCGGTTCGTCCGGCGGCGGACGCAAGGGTGCCGGGTCTCTCGAAGAATTGTTCAAAAAAGGCACGGGCGGCGGATTCAAAGGTGGCATTCCCAAACGCCCCGGCGGACGGTCCTGGTGGCCTCTCATGGCGATTGCCTTTATCATTCTCTGGGTCTTGCTGACCAGTATCCATCGCGTTAGCCCTCAGGAACGCGGCGTCGTTACCTTCCTGGGCTCCTATTCACGGACCATGCAGCCCGGCCTGCATTTCTCGCTGCCCACTCCGCTGGAGCAGGTAACCAAGCTCGACGTCGAGGAAATCCGGACGATCGATATTCCGGAGGGAGAAGCCGAAAAGCTCATTCTCACCGGCGATCAGAATATCGTCGACCTTGCCTATTCGGTGCGCTGGAACATCAAGGCACCGGAGCTATTCCTGTTCCAGATCGCCGAACCGGAAGAGACAATCAAGGAAGTGGCAGAAGCCTCGATGCGCGCATCGGTTGCGAATTTCACTCTTGATGACACCATTGGTTCCGAACGGACGGAAATCGAACAGCAGGTCGAACGCAACATGCAGCAATTGCTTGACGGCTATGGTGCCGGTGTCGTCATTCGCGGCATCGCGATCAAGAAAGCCGATCCGCCTGCCAAGGTCAACGATGCCTTCAAGGAAGTGTCCGCCGCTCAACAGACAGCGCAGACCTATCTCAACGAAGCACGCGCTTACGCGCAGCAACTCACCGCTCAGGCTCAAGGCGAATCGGCTGCCTTTGACAAGGTCTATGAAGAATATCGTCTGGCACCGACGGTTACGAGACAGCGTATGTATTATGAAACGATGGAACGCGTCCTGTCCAAGGTCGACAAGACGGTAATCGAGGCGAGAGGCGTGACGCCTTATCTGGCCTTGCCCGAACTGAAAAAACGGTCGCAGCAGGCCCCCGTTTCCAACGTGGAGGCGAAATAATGAACCGGATATTTCAGAACCCCGTCGCGCTTGGCGTGATCGCTATCGCCCTGTTGTTCACATTGTTGAACACACTCATCATCGTGCCGGAAACGCGCCAGGGCGTGGTTGTGCGTTTTGGTGAACCGATCCGCATCATCAACCGCTATCAAAATGGCGTTCCTTTCGGGCAGACTGGTGCCGGACTGCTTCCCAAAATTCCGTTCATCGAGCAGGTAGTCTGGATCGACAAGCGCATCCTCGATGTCGAGATGGAACAGCAACAGGTTCTGGCAACCGACCAGCTTCGTCTGCAAGTCGATGCCTTCGCCCGGTTCCGGATCACCGATCCGCTGCGCATGTATATCGCAGCCGGCAGCGAAGAGCGGGTTTCGGAAGAGCTTCGCCCGATTTTGGGATCGGCGTTGCGAAACGAGCTCGGCAAGCGGCCGTTTGCCGCCCTGCTCAGCCCGGAACGTGGCCAGGTGATGGACAATATTCAGGCCGGTCTCAACCGGGTCGCTCGCCAATATGGCGCAGAGATTGTCGACGTCAGGATCAAACGGGCCGACCTTCCCGACGGCACACCGCTGGATAGCGCTTTCGAAAGAATGCGGACAGCACGTGATCAGGAAGCCCGAACCATCCGTGCGCAAGGAGCGAAGCAGGCCCAGATCATTCGCGCCGAAGCCGACGCGAGCGCGGCGAGAACCTATGCAGAAAGCTTTGGCAAGGATCCGGAATTCTATGATTTCTACCGCGCCATGAAAAGCTATGAAACGACATTCCTGCCGGGTAGTCCGGGTGGTCCGGAAAGTTCATTCGTCCTTTCTCCGGACAATGAATATCTGCGCCAGTTCCGTGGTCAGTAGAGGATTTTGGCAACGAACCGCGAGATAGTCGACGCTTATTATGGCGCGCTGGCGGCCATGGACGTGGACCGGTTTGAAGCGCTGCACCATCCCGATGTCGTATATAGTATATCCGGCAACACGATCATCTCCGGCCGTTACGACAGCTTTGCCGCGCTGAAACAGGTATTGCCTGCCATTTTCGCGGCACTCGATTTCGATCGTTTTCAGTTCGCGACAAAATGGCGGGTGATGAACGATGCGCCGGACAGTGCGACCGCTATCATGGAAGCCGAAGGCGTAGCACGAAACGGGCAGCGCTATGACCAGCGTTACGCGCATATTTTTTCGTTTCGGGACGGAAAGATCTCTTCGGTTCACGAATTTTTTGATACCCAACTGGCCAATGACGCCTTGGGTTTCAATGGAAAGCCCCGGTATGAAAACGATGGCCCGTTCGAATTTTGAGGGTCGATAATGTATCGACAGCTCCATTCGACCACAACTGTCGTTTTTTCTACGCAAGGCGCGCTTTTTTCGACAAAATGACGATTCGCGGCTTGCGAAATGACTTTGGCGCACCCAAATAGGTTGCCATCGGAAGTGCCTCGCCGCTCTGCGCTTAAGATCGGCGGACAAATATGCTAATATTCAATTTCCGTTCATGAAAATCGCGCCATTGTTTTTGTGATTTTGAACGGATTTGGCGGCAGATATCAATTTCTCCCGCCAGAATTTTGAGAGGAAAATATCAGTGCGTTACGCTTACGGAATTTCAACAGCTTTGCTTTTGGCCGGCAGTGCGGCAACCTTGACCGGCGTCGTCCCGGCCGGTGCCCAGACCGCCGCCAATGACAGCGCGGTGATCCGCAACCTTGCGCCGCGCGCAGGCGCGCCGATGAGCTTTGCAGACCTGACCGAACAATTACAACCGGCTGTCGTCAACATCTCGACCACCCAGCGCGTCCGCGTCAGCAATAACAATCCTTTCGCCGGCACCCCGTTTGATGGCCTGTTCGGCAACCCCCAGGGCGGCAACGGCGGTGCACAGACCCGTGAAGCCCAGTCACTGGGTTCCGGCTTCATCATTTCGGCCGACGGCTATGTCGTCACCAACAACCATGTCGTTGCACCGGGCAACCGCAATGCAACGATTGAATCGATCAAGGTGATCATGCCGGACCGCACCGAATATGAGGCCGAACTGGTCGGACGCGATGCCGCTTCGGATATTGCTGTCCTGAAGATCAAGTCATCCAAGCCGCTGCCGTTCGTCAAGTTCGGCGACAGCAACGCAACCCGCGTCGGTGACTGGGTGATTGCGATCGGCAATCCGTTCGGACTGGGCGGAACCGTTACCACCGGTATTATATCTGCCATTCACCGGAACACCGGCCAGGGCGGCGCCTATGACCGTTTCCTCCAGACCGACGCCTCGATCAACCGCGGCAATAGCGGCGGACCGATGTTCGATCTCAACGGCAATGTCATCGGCATCAACAACGCGATCATTTCACCGACCGGCGGCAATGTCGGTATCGGCTTTGCCATTCCCGCAGAAGTTGCGGCTCCAATCGTCGAAACGCTGAAAGCCGGACAGACGATCGAGCGCGGTTATCTTGGCGTTCAGATCAGCGCGCTTTCAGAGGATCTTGCGGACTCGCTTGGCCTGAAGAAAAATAGCGGTGAATTTGTCCAGCGGGTCGAGCCGGGCGAAGCAGCCGCGAAAGCCGGCATCCAGGCAGGCGACGTGATCACCAAGGTAAACGGCAAGGCGGTTACGCTTGACCAGACTTTGTCTTATCTGGTTGCCAACCTTCCTGTCGGCACCGATGTTCCGATCGAACTGGTTCGCAATGGCAAGGCGATCAAGGTCAATGCCAAGCTTGGCAAACGTCCTTCGGAAGAAGAACTGGCCAGCAGCACCTTCGATCCGGATGCAGAAGCCGATACTTTGAATCAGGATGATGACAGCGCCAGCGCGCAGGCAACTGCCGATGCGCTGGGATTATCCGTGGTCGACCTGACCCCGGTAATTGCACGACAAATCGGCGTCCCCGCTACGGCAAAAGGCGTTGTTGTATCGATAGTCAATCCGAACAGCGATGCCGCCCAGAAAGGCATTAAACGTGGTTTTCTGATCACCAGCGTCAATCGCCAGCCGGTGAACAGCGCGGCTGATCTGGACAAGGCAATCGCCGAGGTAAAACGGGCAAAGCGCAACGCAGTGCTGCTGCAGATCCGCCAAGGTGCTCGTGATCCGGTCTTTGTCGCGGTCCGCCTGCAGGACGACTAGCCACTTCTAAACAAATGTAACAGAAAAAGGCCGGTGCTTGACGCCGGCCTTTTTTTTGCGTCAAGCTAGGCGCAGCTTTGCAAAACAATTGAGGGAATCCGCCGATGGCCGATGCGACAGAAATTTTTCTCGGACTGGGTGGCGGCGAACGGCAAAGCCTCGCCCTTTCCCGCGCCAACCGGCACGGTCTGATCGCCGGCGCCACCGGCACCGGCAAAACCGTCACTCTTCAAGGACTGGCCGAGAGCTTTTCCGCCAATGGCGTGCCGGTCTTCGTCGCCGACGTCAAAGGTGATCTGTCCGGGGTCTCCATGGCTGGTTCCTCACAATTCAAACATGCCGACAAGCTGGAGGAACGGGCCAGCGAACTGGGCATGAGCGATTATGCCTATTCCGACAACCCCGCGATATTCTGGGATCTATACGGCAAGCAGGGCCATCCGATCCGGACTACCATTTCGGAAATGGGGCCGCTTTTGCTGGCGCGCCTGATGGATTTGAACGAAACGCAAGAAGGCGTGCTCAACATCGTATTCCGTTTTGCCGACGAAGAAGGCCTGTTGCTCCTCAATCTCGACGATCTGCAGTCGATGCTCGCTTATACTGCAGAAAACGCAAGTGAACTGTCCGCCAAATATGGTAATGTCAGCAAGGCCAGCGTCGGTGCGATCCAGCGCCAGCTGCTGCAACTCGACAGCCAGGGCGCCGGCCAGTTTTTTGGCGAACCGGCTCTGGAAATCGATGATTTCATCAAATGCGATGATCAGGGTCGCGGCTATATCAATGTGCTCGCTGCCGATCAGCTGATGCGCAGTCCGAAACTCTACGCGACATTCCTGCTCTGGCTACTCGCCGAGCTGTTTGAAACACTTCCTGAAGTCGGCGATCCGACCAAACCGAAACTGGTTTTCTTCTTCGATGAAGCCCACCTGCTGTTCGACGATGCGCCAAAGGCGCTGGAAGACAAGATCGAACAGGTCGTGCGCCTGATCCGTTCGAAAGGCGTCGGGGTGTTTTTCGTCACCCAGAACCCGATCGACATACCACAGAAGATCGCCGGCCAGCTCGGCAACCGCGTCCAGCATGCGCTGCGGGCCTTCACCCCCCGCGACAAAAAGGCGATCAAGGCCGCCGCCGACACGTTCCGGATCAATCCTGATCTCGATGTCGAGCAGGCGATTACCGAATTGCGCGTCGGCGAAGCGCTCGTCTCGACCCTGCTTGAAGATGGCGCACCCTCGATCGTCCAGCGGACCCTGATCAAGCCGCCACGCTCGCGTCTCGGGCCGGTCACCGTCAAGGAACGCGCGATCATGCAGTCGATCTCGCCTTATGACGGAAAATATGACGAAGAGATTGACCGGAACAGCGCCGAGGAAATATTGGCGCAGAAAGTTATCGACGCCACGGAAACGGCGCAAGAAGTCGAGGAAAAGGGCGAAGCCGAGGTTGGCAAGCGTTCGCGCAAGACCAAGAGTATATGGGAAAAGGCGTTTAGCCGCGGCGCGAAAGTGGCCATGGGGTCAGCGGCGGGCATGGCCGCGTCGACAATGCTGGGCAAAAAATCCAGGGCAAATCCGATGCAGTCAGGCGTAACCTCTGCGGTTGGTTCGGTGGTGACGGATCTTGCCGGGCCTGTAGCCGGACGTTTCGTGCGCAACCTGATCGGCGGATTGATGCGTTAATCGCTATCGTGCTGCGCTTCAGCGGCGCGGCAAACTAGCTAATCCTTGCTACCGAAGAATTTCGCGACAATGTCTTTCGCGAGACGGGTCGGGCGCAGGGTGTCGGCATCGATACAGCACCAGCTCGACTGGACCTCCGCGAGCACTTCTTCGCCGCGACGGATGACCGTGCTGTAGAAGGCGCGGGCACCGTGAACTTTTTCCAGCAGCACTTCGGCAATCACATCATCGTCGAGGAACGCCGGTTTCCGGTAGGTTATCTCGTGTTTCAGCGCCACCCACAAATGATCGGCGACTGCTTCGGAAGGCGCAAATTTCTGCCAATGCGCGACCACAGCTTCCTGCACCCACGTCAGATAATTGGCATTGTTTACATGTCCCATGAAATCAATGTCAGACGCCTCGATGGCAATGCTGTGATGATGTGAAATGCTGTCCATACCGTCAATATATAAGAATAGCTGAGGCCGATTGATAGGGCAAACTAGAATCATGCTCCAGAATCCGGGTGCAGATCGTCATATCAGGCAAGGCCAAGTTTGAAATTTTTGAACGCCAGTTGCCGTTCCGCCGTGAAATTCCGGAACGCCGATGCGCCGTCAATCGTCGATAAGAATGCATCCACCGCCAGTTTGTCGGCCTCAGGCAAATCCCGATAATAGTCCAGCGGCCGCTGCAGCATCCACAGACTGAACGGAGGTGCGATACGTTGTCCGGTCACGCCCTCGACGGCAAAGTCCGCCATGCCGACGGCGCGCGGGATTTCTATATCCGGATTGGTCTCGGCCCAGGCAGCAAACATATCCGCGGTTTTCTGCAGGAATGGCATTTGCTCCGCCATCATCCTTTCCAGCACGGGCACCAGGGTATCCGGGATCTCGTCATCGGGCAGAAATTCTCCGGACAGCGGCTGCTGCACATCCACCATCCGCTCGACCCACGCGGCAACATTCGGTGCCAATCGTTTCATGATCTCACCCGAAACGGGATCGCGATACAAATGGGCAAAAAGCGGACCGATCAGGCCATAATCGCCAATCGAGGGACGTGAACCCAGCAGATAATCATATTGGACAAAATGCCGGTCGAGATCGGCCAGAAGCGCTTCATAACTCGACTCAATTGCAGGAATCGTCTGCTCGTTAATCCCCAGTATCGGGCAAAAGCCCTTGAACGTCTGGCCACGTTCGCGACCGATGGTCAGCTGCTCTTCCTTGCTGGCCGCCGGCGCTGCAACGGCGCCAAATTCGCCGTAGACCCATTCTTCATTATAGTTCCAGCGATAGTGCATCGCCGGGATCACCAGCCATTCATCACCGAACACTTCCATAAGCAACGCCACCAACCGCTGTTTCGGCGTATCGGGATAGACGGACGGTCCGCCGATCTGGGCTTCGAAATGGTCGATGATCAGCGTTGTGTCCTGAAGCGTTTCGCCAGCTTCGGTTACCATCACCGGAATGACGGGGCGGCCCACTTTCGGCACGATAATCGTCCTGTAGACTTCCGTGGTGCTGAGGATTTCCTCGTAATCCACCCCTTTCCAGTCGAGATAGGCCCGCGCCTTGCCGGAATAAAGCGACAGTGGACCACCGTAAAACTTATGTGGCATCAACCACGTCCCCGATAAGCAGCCACACCCTGGTCGGGTAGCCAAAGCCCCTTGGGTGGCTCGCCCGATTGCCAGAACACGTCAATCGGAATGCCGCCGCGTGGATACCAGTAGCCGCCGATCCGCAGCCATCTCGGCTTCATCTCGTCGAACAGGCGCTTGCCGATGCCGACCGTGCAATCTTCGTGAAAGGCCGCATGGTCGCGGAACGAGCCGAGGAACAGCTTGAGCGATTTTGATTCGACGATCGTCTGGTCCGGCGCATAATCGATCACCAGATGGGCAAAATCCGGCTGGCCGGTCACCGGGCAAAGCGAGGTGAATTCCGGCACGGCAAAGCGCGTCAGATAAAGCTCGCCAGCACGGGGATTGGGGACATAGTCGAGAATCGCCTCTTCGGGCGACGCGGGCATGGCACTGGTCTTGCCCAAAAATTTCGGTGCTGGCGGAGCGGAAGGATCATGGTTCATGCAGATTATCTAGTGCACAGGGCGCTTCATGTCATCACCCCTGCTGCATTCATCGACCGTTCAGCGCTTTGGGCGGCAATTCGATCCGGCAATGCACAGGGACATGGTTGTTTTTCAGTCGATCGCACATAATCGCTTCAGGAATTTTTTGGCGGGCGCAGCTTTGCTGCTGTCACCGGCTGCTATGGCTGTGGCGCAAACATCGGTCGATGAACCATTGCCCAACCCACGGACCCAGTCGTCGGTGGAAAGCTATTCGCTGCCTCCCGGCCCCGGCGACACGCAAACGAATAATGTTTTGCAAGGACCGGCTGACGCCGACATTCCGCTTGCCCAACCACCGATTGTTACACCGCGCACAGCCCCTGCGCCGGAGCCAGCGAATTCCGCCGGTCCGCCGGTCCGTCCGATCGAGAACAGCAACAGTCGGGAGCAACAACCGGTCGAGCCAGCGCCAGCCCGCCCGAAAACTGCGGACGAAATAGCCCGGCCGGCACCGGAACTTTCGGAAACAAGGCCTGCGGCTGTTTCAGACGAGCCTCTGCAATCACCCGAAGCGCCGACCAAGACAATCAATCCGAAGCCGACCCCGCCAGAAGCCGCGGCCAAACCGCGCTCATCAGCGACAACATATGATTGGCGGCTATTGCTGGCCGGAGCCCTGTTCGTCATTTTGGTGGGCGCAATATCATTTTGGCGACCGCAGAAGGCGTCCCGGGAACCGTCGGCGGCCGTAAAAGCCGATCGCGCGACAACCCGTCGGGCTGATGACACCATCGAAGCTCTACCGCCGCTTGACCCCGTGCCTGCGCCCGCCACCGCTCCTGTCATTGCCATCGGCTTCCGTCCGCATTCGGCCAATGCCACCTTGTTCAACGCGGTTCTGGGCTTTGAACTCACACTCTCGAACCAAGGCGAGGAGATTCTGACCAGGATCAGGGTCTTCGGCGATATGGTTCAGGCCGGAGAACATGGCACCGGTGCGCCCGGTTTGACCGATCTGTCGCAATTGCAGGAAATTGCGAACCTCCGGGCCGGTGAAACCGAGACAATTATAAGCGAATTTCGCGTCCCCTTGACCAGTATCGATCCGATAGTTTTCCGCTCACAGGCATTGTTCGTGCCACGGGTCCAGATCTCGATTGAATTTACCGATAGTGCCGGATTCCAGCATTTTCAGACCACCGCCTATCTGGTCGGCCAGGAACACCAGCCACCGCGCCAAAAAATGGCACCCTTCCGGCTGGACATGGGGCCGCGCAGCTTTGGCCCGCTAGGCCAGCGCCCGCTCGCTGCAGGATAGGTTCTGCTTCTGCCCCGGTGACCCGAGTTGATTGCATCGCCAATCCTTTCTGGCATCCACGACATTCGATGTAAAAAAACCACATAGCGGTAGATTCGCGGGGCAATGCGTTATAGCCTCGACGTCTGGAAATCGAATCGCTAAACGGCGGGGCGAATAGCGCAAATAATTGCGGGCATGAGGAGTTTAATATGGAATTGTTGGTATCGACCGACTGGCTAGCCAACGAACTGGGTGCGTCTGATTTACGGGTAGTCGACGCGACAAAATTCATGGCGGATGCCGGACGCAATCCTGCGGCCGAATATGAGGCTGGTCATATCCCAGGCGCAGTTTTCATGGACCTCAGCGATTTAACCGATTCCAGCAATCCAGTCGAGAATATGCTGCCGCCGGCCGAGAAATTTGCCAGCCGCATGCAGTCGCTCGGCCTCGGCGACGGCAGCCGCGTGGTTCTCTATGATGACAGCCCGCTGCAGAGCGCAGCACGCGCCTGGTGGATGCTGACGATTTTCGGTGCTCATGAAGTTGCCATTCTTGATGGCGGCATCGCCAAGTGGAAGGCCGAAGGCCGGCCGCTGGAAACCGGCAAGGAAGCACTGCGCCACCGCCATTTCACCGTCTGGAAAGACGACAAGGACGTCCGCACCAAGGCCGATATGCTGGCAAATCTGCACAGCAAGGACGAGCAGGTTGTCGATGCACGGCCCGCAGACCGGTTCAGCGGCGAAACACCTGATCCGCGCGGCAACGCCGCCTCTGGCCATATCCCCGGCTCGACCAATATTCCGCACAGCAGATTCTTCAACGCTGACGGAACATGGAAAAGCGCTGACGAAATCAAGGCGATATTCACGGATGCCGGTGTCGATCTTTCCAAACCGCTGGTCACAACCTGCGGATCGGGAATGACCGCAGCGGTTGTGTCCTTCGCAGCAGCGGTTGCTGGTGCCGAAAAAACAGCGCTATATGATGGCAGCTGGGCCGAATGGGGTGCCGATGCGGATACCCCGAAAGAAACCGTCTGAATATGCCAGCGCTGCTGGAACTATAATTGGCCGACAACGGCTCTGGTTCGAAAAAGCCCGCGACCCAGGTCGTTACCGGTGGTCGCCGGAAAATATGGACCGGAGCCGTCGTCAACCCGCCCGTCTGGCGTGGCAGTACGCATCTCTACGACGATGTAGCCCATCTCCGGGAAGGCCTGAAATCCAATAATGACGGCCGTTTTTTCTATGGTCGACGCGGGTCTCCGACCCAATGGTCACTGGCCGATGCGCTGACCGAAATGGAGCCCGGTGCAGCCGGGACCATGCTTTACCCCTCCGGCGTAGCGGCAATTTCCTGCGCGCTGCTCGCCATTCTGGAGCCGGGCGACGAAATATTACTCACCGACAGCAGCTATGATCCCACTCGCAGCTTTGCCGATGCCTTTCTCAAACGCATGGGTATCGCGGCGCGCTATTATGATCCGATGATTGGTGAGGATATTGCCGGTCTCATCGGTCCGCAGACAAAAGCCATATTGATGGAAAGCCCCGGCAGCCTGACCTTCGAGGTTCAGGACGTGCCCGCTATCTGCAAGGCGGCCCGGGCGGCTGGCGTAATCACTCTTCTCGACAATACCTGGGCGACATCGCGCTTTTTCCCGGCGCTGGAGCATGGCGTTGATATAGCGATAACCGCTGCCACCAAATATATTGTCGGCCACAGCGACGTGATGATGGGCGCGGTAACCACGCACAGCAAATACTGGATGGCTATCCGGCGTACCGCGCAGCAGCTCGGCCAAGTGGTTTCGCCGGATGATGCCTATCTTGCGGCACGCGGCCTGAGAACACTGGATGTCCGTTTGCGGCAGCATGAGGCTAGCGCCATGCAAATTGTCCATTGGCTGAAGGACCGGCCCGAGGTAGGCCTCGTCCTCCACCCTGCCCTGCCCGATTGCCCGGGTCATGAAATATGGAAACGCGATTTCAAGGGGTCATCAGGCCTGTTTTCATTCGTGCTGCCGGATGGTGACGACAGAATGCGCGCCGCTTTCATCGATGCGCTGACGCTGTTCGGTATCGGCTATAGCTGGGGCGGGTTTGAAAGCCTCGCGCTGCCCGTTGATCCGGCAAAGCATCGCACGGCCACCACATGGACCGGAAAAGGCCCGCTCGTGCGGCTGAATATCGGGCTGGAAGACCCCGAGGATCTGATCGCGGACCTTGCCAAAGGCTTTGAACATTATCACAGTGCACGACCATGATCGGCAATGCGTTTCAATATCTGGAGTCTCTGACTTCCGACACCCCCCGCAACGTCCAATATATCGAAGGGGCCGTTGCAGCCGCATTGGTGATGTTGTCTCTTACCGCCGGCTGGTATCTGAGCAATTATATTGGTCCCAAGCTGCGCCACCTCTGGGAAGCCCGGGCGGGTTACGAGAGCGAACTAGCCGGTCGCCGTATCCGCGACATGACGCGCAGGGCGACCACATTCATCTTATGCGGCATTTTCCTGTCCTTCTATCCCTGGCATCTTATCGCCCAGGTCGTCTTTTCTCTCACCATCGCTATTACGGTCGGGCTGTTTGCCAATGACCTGATCCGCGGCGTGCGAATGCCCGACTGGCTGGGGACATCCATTGGCTTGGCCCTGTTTGTCAGTATCGGATCCGGCCTGGTCGGGGGGATCGAACCGATTACCCTGGCGATGGACAAGGTCGGTTTCAGCCTGGGATCGCGGCGTATTTCCCTGCTCTGGATTGTGACGCTGGCGATGACTGCCGTCATCCTGCTTGCCGTTGCCCGCGTGCTGATGAAGCTGGTTACCTATATCATCGGCAACAGCGAACTGGACGGTGCCCAGAAAGTGCTCGGCCAGAAACTGGCTACCGTCGCGATATTGGCGGGAGCCTTCGTGCTCGGGCTGGATGTTGTCGGTATCGATCTGACAGCACTGGCGGTCTTCTCCGGTGCTTTTGGTCTGGCCATCGGCTTCGGCATGCAGAAAACGATCGGCAACCTGATTGCCGGCATCATTTTGCTGATGGACCGGTCGATCAAGCCCGGTGACGTGATCGCGGTCGGTGATACCTATGGCTGGGTCAACAAGATCGGCGTGCGTGCAGTGTCCGTTCTCACCCGCGAAGGCAAAGAGCATCTGATCCCGAACGAGGATCTGATGACGCGCGAAGTGGAAAACTGGTCCTATTCCAGTCCCAATGTCCGGATCAGCATACCGGTCGGGGTCTCCTATAATACCGACATGGATCAGGCGATCGAGCTGATGAAGCAGGCCTGTGTCGATGTACCGCGCGTACTCAACCATCCCAAGCCGGTCGTATGGATGCTTGAATTTGGTGAAAGCAGCGTCAATTTTGAAATCCGCTGCTGGATCAAAGACCCGCAGTCGGGCGTCGGCAATTTCAAGGCAGCGATCCTGAAACGCGTCTGGGACCTGTTCAAGGAACATGGCGTCGAAATTCCTTTCCCGCAGCGCGACGTTCATATCCGGTCACTACCGGAAGGCGGGACGGTCAAGATCGAGCCCGGTCCCAAATAGGCCGGTCGCTCGCTAGAATCGCCTTTCACCATCCCAGACACAATCGTGAAAATCGACGTGCCCTCGCGGGTCAGCCCAACAGATTGACGCTTTATTAGTCACCCGGAATAGAATTCGCCTAAATTTTAAGCGTTGGAAATCCGGTTTGTGGCGCAAGTGCAACAACCAATGATTATGTCATCTTTCCTGTCATTTTCTTTCTTGTGCACCGCAATATTATAGAGCAGCTTTCCCGTGCATGTTTAAAGACTGTTCGCGTTCGGGGCATCTGGCGTAATAAAAAAACAGCTGAGACAATGTCAGGAGGGGCGATACGCATTAACGAGAAAGGGATTTCCATGCGCACGTCCAATATAATTACCCTTGGCGGAAAAGCCAAGTCCACCATCGTCGGCCTTTCGGCCATCTTGCTGGCCAGCACGGCCGCACCGGCCTTTGCACAGGATGCAGAAGAATCTGCCAGTGCTTTCACTATTTCCGGAAACGCGACCGTCACAAGCGACTATCGCTTCCGCGGTGTCGCTCAATCGGGCGGCGACGTGGCCATTCAAGGCGGTATCGATATTGGCCATGAAAGCGGCTTTTATGTCGGAACATGGGGATCTTCAATCAACTTCGCCGGTGGCACCGAGCTTGACATCTACGGTGGCTGGTCCGGTGAATTAGCATCGGGCATTTCTGCCGATGTTGGCTTGCTATATTATTTCTACCCTGACGCCGGCGGCGTTGGCGGCGGTGCAACCGACTTTTTTGAACCTTATGCTTCGCTTTCAGCCACTCTGGGTCCAGTTGAAGCCACAGTTGGCGCCGCCTATTCGTGGAGCGGACAAAGTGCGCTGGCCGACGAAGATAATATCTATGTTTACACAGACCTGAGTGCGGGCATTCCGAACACTCCGCTGACCGTGAACGCTCATTTGGGTTATTCGGATGGCGACAGTTTTCTCAGCACACTGCAGGGAACGGACAGCAATTACGTCGATTGGTCACTGGGCGTTGATTATGCAATCACCCCGAATCTGACGCTGGGAGTAGCCTATACGGATACCGATGATTCCCCGGCCCAGAAAGATTTCACCGATTCTGCGTTCATCTTCACTCTCGGCGTCTCCTTCTAAATTCACATCGTCACGCTGAAAAAGGGGGCTGCTCGGACAACCGGGCGGCCCTTTTTTTTAACTGGCGGCGACAAGTCTTTGCGTTGCCGCATGCCGCGGATTATCGATGACTTCCTGCAAATCGCCGGTCTCGACAATCCGTCCATCATCCATCACCGCAATCCGGTGGCATAATCGGCGGGCAGCAGCGATGTCATGGGTAATGAATAGCAAGCTCAACCCGTTCTCTTCCTGCAACCGGTGAAGAAGTTTCAGAATCTCTGCTCCGACCAGCGGATCGAGCGCCGATGTTGCTTCGTCCAGCACCAGCAGTTGCGGAGCCGCAATGATCGCCCGGGCGATCGCTACGCGTTGTGCCTGTCCACCGGACAGGCTGGCGGGCATGCGGGTCAGAAAATCTTTCGCCAGATCAACATCGGACAGCGCCTGCCGCGCAAGATCTTCGCGTTCGGTCCTAGTCAGATCAGGCCTCAGATTGCGCAGCGGTTCGGTGACAATGTCGAGAACCTGCCATTGCGGATCGAGACTGGCGACCGGATCCTGAAAAACCGGCTGGATCAACCGGCGCATTTCCAGTGTGCGCTGCCGGCGCTCGGGAAGCGCGCCGCCTCGCCACAGGATTTTTCCCCTGGTCACCGGCCCGATACCGGCGATGGCGCGTCCCAGTGTCGACTTTCCGGAACCGGAGCCACCAACCAGAGCGAGGGATTCGCCTTGCCGGATCATGATGGCCGCATTGGCCACAGCGAGGATAATTCCCCGGCGCCATCCAGGCCGGTTAAATTCGACACCTAAATCTCTGGTCTCGAGCAGTTCATCGCCAGGCCCGGCTAGTTTCGGCGACGGCTCGTCGAGACGCGGCGTGGCGGAGATCAGGCGCCGAGTATAATCTTCGGCGGGATTGGCAATGACGTCGGCGGTCGGACCGGTCTCTACCACCCTGCCCTTGTCCATCACCAGCAGTTGATCGGCATGGCCCTCGATCGATGCAAGATCATGGCTGACCAGCAACATCCCCAGCCCCTGCTCGACGCGCAATTGGTCAAGCAGGTCCATGATCTCGGCCCGCAGGGAAGCATCGAGAGCGCTGGTCGGTTCGTCGGCGATCAGCAATTTGGGACTGTGCGCGATAGCGGCGGCGATCATCACCCGCTGACGTTCCCCTCCGGACAACCGGTGCGGGAACTGGTCGAGCCGCTCATCGGGCCGGGACAGGCCGACGCGCTCCAGTTTTTGTACCAGTTCGCTCCGCGAAGGCCGCGCCGATCCCGCCTGCATCGTTGCTTCCTGCAGTTGCGCGCCGACCGTCAGATGAGGTGTCAAGGCGGTCAGGGGTTGCTGGAATATAAAACCGGTGTGCCTGCGACGCGCATCTCTCAATTGATCGGCATCGGCACCAGCGAGATCAATGCCATCCAAGCGGATCGAGCCGGTCGCTATACCAGGCGTCAGCCCGAAGGGGGTCAGGCAGGTCAGGCTTTTTCCCGAACCGGACGCGCCGATGATCGCGGTACACAGGCCGGGCTCGACGGTCAGACTAACGTCTTCGACCAGCCGGGTGCCCGCAATATCCACGGCCAGATTGCCGATTTCATACAGGCTCACGAAAAACGGTCCCGCAACCGTTCACCCTCAATCGTCAGGCAGACCAATATCACCACCAGCAGACCGCCGGGCAGCAACAGACCGAGCGGTGTCATATCCATGTCGTCGGCGCCTTCCTTGACCAATATGCCGAGCGACGTAAGCGGTTCCTGCACACCCAGACCGAGGAAGGACAGGAAACTCTCGACCATCACTACTTGCGGCACCGTCAGCATCAGATAGGCCAGCGCGACACCGGCGATATTCGGCAAAATATGGCGCACCATGATCATAATCGGCGGCGTCCCCGCCGCCTCCGCCGCCAGGATGAACGGTCGCTGCTTCAGCGTCATCACCTGCCCGCGGACAACCCGCGCCATGGTCAGCCATTCGACCAGCCCGATCCCGACGAACACCAGCAAAATCGATCGCCCAAAGACCACCATCAGCAGGATCACGATGAACATGAACGGCAGCGCGTACAGGCCGTCGACAATCCGCATCATCGCCTCGTCGACTCTCCCGCCGATCCAGCCAGCGGTCGCTCCCCAGGCGATGCCGACAATCAGCGAAACCAGCGCCGCCGCAATAGCGACCATCAGAGTGATCTGCGTTCCTGCGGCCAGCCGTGCCAGACGGTCCCGGCCGATTTCATCGGTACCGAATATATGCGATCCGCTGAACGCCGGCGCGCGGACGGCATCCCAGTCGATCTGGTCATAGGTCCACGACAATAGCCACGGCAGCGACAATGCCAGCGCGACTATCACCAGAACAATGACCAGCGGGAAATGACGGGTCAGCATCGCCTCACTCTTCCCGCATTCTGGGGTCGAGCCAGCCGTAGATAAGATCGGCAAAGAGGTTGAAAAGGATGATCAGCGCGGCGTAGAGCGTGACCACCCCGAGCACGAGCGGATAGTCGCGGTTGAGCGCGCCCTGGACAAAATAGCGTCCGAGACCCGGCAAACCGAAGACGGTTTCGACCACGACCGCTCCGGTCAAAAGCCCGGCCGCTGCCGGGCCCAGATAGCTGGCAACCGGCACCAGAGCCGGCCGCAGCCCGTGCTTGAACAGGATTTTCGTTTCGGAAAGGCCCCGCGCTCTCGCGGTGCGGATATGATCCTGCTTGAGCACGCTCGCCAGTCCGGCACGGGTCAGCTTGGCAATCGCTCCCGACACGGGAAGCGCCAGTGCGACCACAGGCATGATGAGCCATGCGGCACCATCGCCGGATCCCGAGACTGGCAGCAAACCCAGCCACAGACCAAATAGCAGCGCCAGCGCCGGTCCGGTGACAAAGGTCGGCAGCGCGGTGGCGACGGTCGCCAGCATCATGATCACCTTGTCGGCGGCCTTTCCGGCGCGCACAGCAGCAAACAGGCCAGCGGTCACACCGATGGCCAGAGCCAGCACGATCGCCAGTCCCCCGAGCATCAACGAAATCGGCAGGCCCTGCGCGATCAGTTCCGATACCGTGAAGTCGCGGTAGACCAGAGACGGCCCGAAATCGCCCTGCACAAGGCGCGACACATAGAGCCATGCCTGCTCCCACAAGGGCCGGTCCAGACCATAAGCCTGTTGCAATGCCGCCTGCGTGGTCTGGTCGAGCGGGCGTTCGCCATCAAAGGGCCCGCCGGGTGCCAGACGCATCAGAAAGAAAGAGGCCAATATGATCACCAGCAGCGTCGGGATTGCCGTCAACAGCCGCCGGGTGATCAGGCCAAACACCTGCCGCTAGAGCTCCATAGCGCCGAAACAGCTCCGGACTTCCTGCACGAACAGTTCCGCCACTTCCATGGCGGCAAAATGCCCGCCTTTTTCCGGCTCGCCCCAGTAGCACAAGTCCTTGAACCGTTGTTCGGCCCAGCGGCGCGACGGGGTGATAATCTCGTTGGGAAAAATGCTGCATCCGGACGGGATACTGACGGGATCGATATTGGGCGCGCCGAAGCTTTCGCGATACAGTCGCGCCGACGAAGCACCGGCATTATTGAGCCAATAGATCATGACATTATCGAGCAGACGGTCAGGGTCGAAATTTTCATCGGGCGCTTTGGCGTCTTCCGCCCATCCCTGAAATTTTTCCATGATCCAGGCCATCTGGCCGACCGGAGAATCTGCCAGACCATAGCCTAGCGTCTGCGGTCGCGTCCGCTGGATTTCGGCATAGCCGGTACCTTGCGTCTGATAGACAGCGAAATGTGCCAGTGCCGCCTGTTCTTGTGGTGTCGGCTTGGCCATAATCTCTTCGGACGGGGGGCCGATGACCACAAGATTGACATGAATACCGGCACAATGACCCAGGTTTTGCGCGCCGATTACCGACGTCACCATACCGCCCCAGTCGCCGCCCTGCGCGAAATAGCGATCATAGCCAAGCCGGGTCATCAACACATCCCAGGCCTGAGCGATTTTTTCCATTCCCCAGCCGGTGGTGGTCGGCTTTCCCGAGAATCCGTATCCGGGTAGCGATGGCACCACCAGATGATAGGCGTCTTTCGACTCGCCACCATAAGCCACCGGATCGGTCAGCGGACCGATCACCTCCATGAACTCGACGATGGAACCCGGCCAGCCGTGCGTCATCAGCAACGGCCGCGCATCGGCTTCCGGCGAACGGATATGCATGAAGTGGATGTCCACACCATCAATCTCGGTCAGATGATGACTATATTGGTTGAGCTCGTCCTCGCAGCGCCGCCAGTCATAGCTCGTCCGCCAATGTTCAACGATGGTTTTGACATAATCGAGCGGAATGCCCTGCGACCAGTCATCCACCGGTTCCGGATCGGGCCAACGCACATGCCGCAACCGGATATCCAGATCGTCCAGCGCGGTCTTCGGGATATCGATATTAAAGTCTCTGATTTCGTCACTCATAATATGTCATCCTATATCCGTTCGACCTGAGCCTTCCGCAGGACGATAACTCTATTCTAACCGTTCATCCCTTGAAAAGTATCGCAATGAACGGTCATCCGCTTACATGGTGGGAACCGGCACTTCGCCAGAATAGTCGTAAAAGCCCTTGCCCGTCTTGCGCCCCAGCCAGCCGGCTTCGACATATTTCATCAGGATCGGTGCAGGACGATATTTCGGATCGCCAAAGTCGTTCTGGAGCACCCGCATGATTTCCAGCAATGTGTCGAGACCGATCAGATCGGCCAACGTAATCGGCCCCATCGGATGGCCGAGCCCCAGTTGCACGCCGCGATCAATATCTTCCATCGATGCCGTGCCTTCGCCGAGCGCGAAGAAAGCCTCGTTGAGCATCGGCAGCAGGATGCGGTTGACGACGAAACAGGGTGAATCCTTGGCCATCACCGGCGATTTTCCAACCGCTTTGGCGAAATCACTGGCCATGGCTGCGGTCTGATCGCTGGTCGCAAGACCACGGATGACCTCGACTAGCCCCATCAACGGAACCGGGTTGAAGAAATGCACGCCGACAAAGCGCGAAGGATCCTTCACCGACTGCGCCAGCCGGGTGATCGAAATTGACGAGGTATTGCTCGCCAGGATCGCCTGATGGCCGAGAACCTCGGACGCCGCCGCGAAAATCTGGCGCTTGATTTCTTCACGCTCGGTCGCTGCCTCGATAATGATATCGGCATTGGCCATAGGGTCGAGTTGCACGATCGGTTCGATTCGGCCCAATGCGGTTTCGGCGGCCTGCTGTTCGATTTTTTCCTTTTCAACCAGCCGGGCGAGTTGCTTGGCGATACCGGCCTTGCCGCGTTCGGCAATCTCGAGACTGACATCGGACAAATAGACATGATAGCCTGCTTGCGCTGAAACCTGTGCGATGCCGGCACCCATTTGTCCCGATCCGATAATGCCGATTGCTTTCATTCCATGTCTTTCTAGCTATTCATTATGATTCAACAAGCCACTAGCGATTGTCGGTCAAACTGGCTAGATTGCAATTATGCCCCCTATCAGTTTCATCGCTGGAATATTCGCGACAATCGCCACGACCGCTGCTTTGCCGGTTCCACAGCCGGGAGAAATCCGGACGTTCAAGGACTGGGCCGCTGGCTGCGACAACAGCGGCAATTGCGAAGCCGTCTCGCTGATGTCAGAGACTAGCGAAACAGGTTATGATGATTGGGGCGGACCGATCTCCATCGTCCGGACCGCAGACAGCGATGATATTTTCAAAGTGCGCGTCCTGTTCGAAGCTAGGGAAATGGACCGCTACAAGATGATAATCGACGGCAAGCTGGTCGACACCGGTGCGATTATCCCGGGCCACTATCCGATCGAAATTGTTGGCGAAGATGCCAGGAAAGTGGCGCAGGCGATCATCAACGGGAAGCTCCTGGTTTTGCAGGGACCGGCGGGTGAAAATATCACCCGGACGTCGCTGGCCGGTTCATCCGCCGCCTTGCGTTACATCGACCAAAAGCAGAACCGCGCCGGCACCGATAGCGCTCTGGTCGCGAAAGGTTCACGGACGTTCGAACCAGCGAATGCCGAATTACCGATGATTCTTGTCGACCGCTGGGAAGCCGCAAAGCTGGTCCCCGAAGCCAGTGCCCTTGTCGCGCTCGCCGAGGATTCGAAATGCAAGCAGGATCGCTATGGCCTGATCGAGGACCAAGCCTATCCGCTGGGCAAACGCGGCGATCTATACCGGGCTCTGATATTGATATCCTGTGGCTCCGGCGCCTATAATTTTTCCAGCGCGCCATTTATCGGCGAATATCGAAAAGACAGTGCCGAGGGCTGGACCTTCACGCCCGCCAAATTCGACCGTCAGCCCAGTTGGGGCGGCGAAGGCACCGATCCCGTACTGATCAATGCCAGCTGGGACGAGCAAGACCAGACGCTCAGCAGCTATGGCAAGGGCCGTGGACTAGGTGATTGCGGCAGCGCCGAAAATTATGTCTGGGACGGGGAACGGTTCCGCATGACCGACGCCACCGCAATGCCCGAATGCCGCGGTGCCTATGACTGGATCACCATCTGGCGGGCAAAATATCAAAAGCTCGAGTCGCCAGGACCCGCAGCCAAATAGGGCTAGGGTGCGTGCTTGAGCGGGTGCGCCTCTACCAGCATCAGCGTAAAATAATCCCGCTCGTCGCTCCATTCGTGCAGCGGCGTCCAGCCACCCGCCCGCAACATCAGCCGGGCGTCGCGCAACCCATATTTGTGGCTGTTTTCGACATGCAGTTTCTGTCCCTCGACCAATTTATGGACCTTGCCGTCAATTGAAAATTCCATGTCTGCGCGGGCCTCGAGATAAATTTCGATCCGTGCGTAAAGGTCGTTCCAGACGGCCATATGCCGGAATTGGTCGACAGGGATATCCCCGTCCAGTTCGCGATTGATCCGGTGGAGCAGATTGAGCGAAAATTGCGCCGTCACGCCGGCGCTATCGTCATAGGCGTTGACCAGTATCTGCTCGTCCTTGATACGGTCAAAACCGATCAGCAGCTGCGCGCCTTCGCCCAGGGTTTCGCGCATGAAGCGCAGCAGGTCGACCGAGGTGCGCGCGATCATATTGCCAATCGTCGAGCCGGGAAAAAAGCCGAGTTTCGGCACGCCCGCAACAGCCTCGGGAAGTTCAACCCGCTTCATGAAATCGGCCTCTACCGGGTGTATCGGCAGATCCGGAAATTCGTCTTGCAGCTGCGATGCGCTATGCTCGAGAAACTCGCCGCTGATATCGATCGGGACATAGGCAGCCGGATCGATCGCCTTCAGCAGATGCGGGGTTTTGGTGGAGCTGCCGGAGCCAAATTCAATCACCGCCCGGTTCGGTCCCACTGCCTCGGCAAAGGCGGGACCGTTAATCTTCAGCAGTTTTGTCTCAGTGCGGGTCGGATAATATTCAGGAAGCTCGGTTATCTCCTCGAACAGCTCCGATCCGCGGCGATCATAAAGCCAGCGCGCCGGAATCGCGTAGGCCTGCTGTTCGAAACAACGCCTTACGTCCTTGCGAAAGGTATGATCAACGAGTGAAGTGGTCATGTCCATGGGTCGGGGCGTCCTTTACGTCAAAGATCTTGGGCGAGCCGCAGGCCGCAGAACTGCCAGCGCTGGTGCGGGTAGAAAAAGTTCCGGTAGCTGGGCCGGATATGGCCGGGCGGGGTGGCGATACTGCCACCTTTTAGGACCGACTGGCCCGACATGAACTTTCCATTATATTCACCAACTGCGCCATCGGCGGGCTTGAAGCCGGGATAGGGCAGATAGGCGCTGCCGGTCCATTCCCAGACAGCACCGGTACCGGACAAGCTATCGTGGGCGGCCACTTCCCATTCCGCTTCGGTCGGCAGGCGGGCACCGGCCCATGTTGCAAAGGCGTCGGCTTCATAATGACTGACATGTTTGACCGGCGCCGACAGATCGAGACTGTGATTACCGGCCAGCCCGAACTCGGCCCACTCCAGATCGGATGTCCTGTTCCAGTATAAAGGCGCTTCGATGGCCTGCTGCTGAACCCAAGTCCAGCCATCGGACAGCCAGTGTCGGGCCTCGCGATAGCCACCATCCTCGATGAAAGCGAGCCATTCGCCGTTGGTCACCGAACGACTGGCGATCGCGTGCGGGGCCAGTAGCACATCGTGGCGCGGGCCTTCGCAGTCAAAGGCAAAGCCTTGACCATCATGACCGATCTGCTGGACGCCAGTCCTGCCTTCAATCCATTGCAAAGGACCGGGTATAGCGGCGCGGACAGGCGCCACGCTCGAATAAGCGGGCTTCAGGGGATTGCGGGAGAAAAGATGAAGAATATCGGTCAGCAGCAATTCCTGATGCTGCTGTTCGTGATGAAGACCGAGCTCGACCAGATCGAGCAATTCTTCGGAGAACCCGGCCATCGCTCCGGTCATCGCCTTGTCGACATGGCTGCGATAGCCCATCACCTCTGCCAGCGACGGACGCGTTAGCAAGCCACGCTCCGGCCGGGCATGTCTTGCCCCTTCCGCTTCATAATAGCTGTTGAACAAATAGGGATAGGTCTCGTCGAACAGGCAATAGCCGGCCACATGATCGCGCAACAGGAAGGTTTCAAAAAACCAGCTGATATGGGCAAGATGCCATTTTGTCGGTGAAGCATCGTCCATCGATTGCGCGGTCGCATCGGCATCGCTCAAACCATCGGCGAGGCGCACCGAATGGCTCCTCACCTCGCGGAAACGATCCGTCAGCATGCTCGATCGGGGAGCATCGCGGGAGTCGGACGAGGACGGAAACGGGCGTTGAGATTGGCTGGCGATCGATCCTACTCCAGTAGATGCTCGGTTTTGCATCAGAACATAGCGCGAACGATGCCTAGGTCAATAACGCATATGTGCGCCAGATGGTTGCAGAAATTCGGAAAGCGTTGCGTAACCGCCGCCTAGCGCGATGCTCCGGGCACCCATAAAATATCGTCTGCCCCGCCATTGTTCAGCGCCCGGCCGAGCACAAACAGATAATCGGAAAGGCGATTGATATAGGCGAGCGCCTGCGGATTGATGCGCATATCCTGAGCCGCGGCAACACAGCTACGCTCGGTGCGTCTGGCAATGGCCCGCGCACAATGAATGCCCGCAGCCGCTTTCGAGCCGCCAGGCAATATGAAGCTGGTCAGAGGATTTAAATCGGCGTTCACCGCATCGATTTCCGTTTCCAGCCGCTCGACCTGTGACGGCACCACGCGAAGCACCATTTGCGAAGGCGCAAAATCATCGTCCTCTGCTGCCGGTGTTGCCAGATCGGCACCCAGATCGAACAGGTCATTCTGCACAACGCGCAATGTGCTGACCAGCGCCTCGTCGGTGATGTCGCAAATCGCCAGACCGAGGGTACTGTTCAGTTCATCGACATCGCCAATCGCCGCCATGCGCGGATCATTCTTCGCCAGCCGCGAACCGTCGACCAATCCGGTCGTACCGTCATCGCCGGTTTTCGTGTAAATCTTGTTGAGTTTTACCATCGGGGGAGGAGCCGACTAGCTCTGGCCGCCCGCCAGTGCCAGCAACACGATTACCAGCACGATCGCAATCGCCTGATATTTGACACGGGCAAACATCATTTCATTCTGCTTCTTGTGCGATGCCGTGATGCCGTCTGCATCAACATCACCCGGTTTCATATTGGCGAAGGCGATCAGCCCGCGAACCAGTGCGTAGACGACAGCGCCCGCTGCCACGATGATCATCAATATCAAAATATAGCTCATAAATTCACCTTAAGCCGCCGAAAGAGATATTCCAACAGGGAAGTTTGCCGCGCGAAATTCCTGAACCAACCCATATCCGCTTCGACCAGCAGCCCGCAATACGGACAAAGAGGCAGAATCCCGACTTTTTGAAAGTTTCGCACCGCTTTCGTCGAGTAACAGGGGATGGTGAAAATAGGTTGGCGTTGGCAAGCCCAGGAGGGCTTGCAGCAGCCGATGGATATCGGTGGAAGCGAAAAGATCGTCGCCACGCACGACATGGGTGATACCATCGCGGGCATCGTCCAGCGTTACCGCCAGATGATAGGCAACCGGCGTGTTTTTCGGGACGATGATGACATCGCCCAGCTTCTCCGCATGGATGATCTGCTCGCCGTGCCGCTCATCATACCAATCGAGCGGTCCGGTTCTGGCAATCGCCTTGGCAACATCCAGACGCCAGCTATGCGGTTCGGTTCGCGCGCGCTCCCGCGCCAGAACTGGTTCAAGATGGCGGCAGGTGCCGGCATAGATCGGACCATCCGGCCCTTCCGGCTGCGGACCAGCTTCCTGCGCCTGCCGCATGCTCGTCCGCGTACAGAAACAGCGGTAGAGCATATCCAAATCCTTTAGTCGCTCTACCGCCGCGGCATAGCTTTCGAAACGGTCGGACTGGAAAATCACGTCCCCGTCCCATGTCAACCCGAGCCACTTCAAATCCGCCAATATTGCCTCGACAAATTCGGGCCGGCTGCGCGCGCTATCGATATCCTCGATCCGGAGCAGAAACCGGCCACCGCGCTCGCGGGCAAAATCATGCGCCACCATCGCGGCATAGGCGTGACCCAAATGCAACAATCCGTTGGGGCTGGGAGCGAAACGCACCACAATATCTCGATTCAATTGACCACTTGACGTCATGATGAGGATATTGTTCTTTGTGTCATAGTCATGTCATGTTCTTAGGCATAAAGAGCGGGCAGTAAAGGACAAGGGAGACAGCGCTTATGTATCACCCCGACTTGCTGAGGCATCCGGAAAGCTGCCCTTCGCTCGTCCTCAACGCCGACTATACGCCTCTTTCTTATTATCCGCTCAGTCTGTGGCCTTGGCAAACTGCGATAAAAGCGGTGTTTCTCGACCGGGTCGATATTGTCTCCAGCTATGAGCGCGAGGTACACAGCCCCAATCTCGACATGAAAATTCCGTCGGTGATTGCGCTCAAGAAATATATCAAGCCGTCCGAATATCCCGCCTTCACCCGGTTCAACCTGTTCCTGCGCGACAGGTTCGAATGCCAATATTGCGGATCCCCCGACAATCTCACTTTCGACCATGTCATCCCGCGCCGCCAGAAAGGACGCACGACCTGGGAAAATGTCGCCACCGCCTGCCTGCCGTGCAATCTCAAGAAAGGAGGCCGGACGCCGAAGGAAGCGCATATGCAACTCGCCAATCGTCCGATCAAGCCGACAAGCTGGCATCTGCAGGAACATGGCCGGGCGTTCCCGCCCAATTTCCTGCACGATACGTGGCACGACTGGCTCTACTGGGATATCGAGCTGGAAAGCTAAACGCCTGTCTTTTCGATATCGGCGATACCTTCTTTTTCCCATCCGCTTTGACCGTTCACCCCCCTCTCCGGCACGGACTCGATATAATTTCAAAATTGCGCTATAATCGCACTTATATCGTTGCGTATTATTTGAGTGTCACGACTTGATTTACGGGAGGCGTATATGAGAAAATCACATTTAATATTGGGTACAGCACTGCTTGCATTAAGTGGTTACAGCGGCGCGCCCGCATTCGCGCAATCGGGTTCCGTCGCTACCGACAGCATGGCGGACGCCGATATCGTCAAGATGGCTGGCGCGCCGCTGTTTGACGGTATGGGCAATTATACTCGCAAGATTTCGACCAGTTCCGCGGCCGCCAATCGCTATTTCAATCAGGGCATGGTGCTGGCGTTCGGTTTCAACCACGCAGAAAGCATCCGTTCGTTCCGGGCAGCGCAGCGGCTCGACCCCGGTTGCGCGATGTGCTTTTGGGGAGAGGCTCTGGCGACCGGTCCCAATATCAATGTGACCAGCAAGGGCAAAGCCGTGATGAGCGAGGCGGACCGGAAGTCCGCCTTCGCCGCGGTCAATCGCGCCTTGGCCCTGAAAAGCACGGCCACACCGCTTGAACAGGCGCTGATCGAAGCACAGGCGAAGCGCTATAACGGCGATCCGTCAACCGCCCGCGAACCTCTGGATCTCGCTTATGCCGAGGTCATGGAAAAATTTGTTGCGGCCCATCCCGACGATGATGATGCGGCGGCCATCTATGCCGAAGCATTGATGAACACGATGCCGTGGGATTATTGGTCAGCTGACGGCAAAGCAAAGCCGGAGACCGAGAAAGTCATTGCCACGCTGGAGCGGATCATCGCCCGCAGTCCGCAACATCCGCTCGCGCTCCATCTGTACATCCATGCCGTCGAGGCATCCGACCAGCCGGGACGGGCCGAGGACGAAGCGGATGCACTGGCAAATCTGGTGCCCGGATCAGGGCATCTTGTGCATATGCCGGCCCATATCTTCTGGCGGGTCGGGCGTTATGACGATGCGGCCAAGGCCAATGTCCGGGCGGCATCCGTCGACGAGGTATATATCGCGGCCTGCAACGCGCAGGGATTTTATCCGGCGCTATATTATCCACACAATATCCATTTCCTCTGGGCGGCAACCAGCATGTCGGGTCAAAGCCGAATGGCTCTGGAATCGGCGCGCAAAGTCGCTGCAAATGTCCGCTTGGAGCAGATCGAGCAATTTCCTACCGTGGAGTTTTTCAAGACCATTCCGCTGCAAACGCTGGCCCAGTTTGGCAAATGGCCGGACATCATGGCCGAGCCGGCTCCGCCTGAAAATCTCGATTATTCCAACGCGATCTGGCGCTATGCGCGCGGTCTCGCCTTGGCGAATATGGGTGACATCGATGGTGCCCAGGCCGAACGCGCAAAACTCGCGGCCGTGAAGGACACGGTGCAGATACGCTTTCTGGACAGCGCAGATTATCCCGCCAGCGTGCTGCTCAATATCGCCGATGATCTGCTGCAGGGCGAAATGGCACTCAAGTCCGGCGATCCCGATCTGGCGGCCAGCCATTTTGAGAAGGCGGTGATAAAGCAGGACAGCCTGCCCTATATGGAACCGCCTTTCTGGTATTATCCGACCCGGCAGTCGCTGGGTCAGGCGCTGCTTGACGGAAGCCGGTTCGCCGAGGCGGAAGCGGTGTATCGGAAGGATCTGGAAGACTATCCACACAACGGCTGGTCGATGTCGGGACTTGCCGCTGCGCTGGAGCGGCAAGGGAAGATGGATGAGGCTCAAAAGGCGAAAAGCGCCTTTGCCATCATCTGGGCCAAAGCGGATGTGCAAATTAATGGATCGCGGCTCTAGTTTGGCTTGACCGATTATCTGCCGCAGTGCAGCATATCGGCATGACCCAATCCCTCACCGTTCGCCAAAATCCCGATATCAAATATCTCGGCAAATTGCTGGGCGATGTCATTCGCTCCTACGGCGGGGAGGAGCTTTACCGGCGCACCGAATATATCCGGTCAACCAGCGTTGATCGCCATCGCGGTCTGGCCGATGCGGATGCAATTGATCCTGGTCTCGACGCGCTGTCGCTCGACGAAACGCTCGCCTTCGTGCGCGGCTTCATGCTCTTTTCCCTGCTCGCAAATCTCGCCGAGGATCGTCAGGGCGTCGCTGCGGAAAAAGGCGCGACCGTGGTCGAGGCGATCGAACTGCTCGCCAGCGAAGGCGTTGACCGCGACGCGATCCTGAATCTGCTCGACGACGCGCTGATCGCGCCGGTGCTCACCGCCCACCCGACCGAAGTGCGGCGCAAGAGCATCATCGATCACAAATCCCGGATCGCCGAGCTGCTGCTGATGAAAGACGAGGGAGAGGAAGAAACCCCGCAAGGCGACATGCTCGACGCCGCGATCCTGCGCCAGATCGCCCTGCTCTGGCAGACCCGTCCGCTGCGCCGCGAGCGTCTGTTCGTCACCGACGAAGTCCAGATTTCGCAAAGCTATATGAAGGACGTATTCCTGCCCGTCCTACCCCGGCTCTATGCCAAATGGGAGCGGACCCTCGGCGCGCGGCTGCCGAGTTTCCTGAAGCTCAACAGCTGGATCGGCGGCGATCGCGACGGCAACCCGTTTGTCGACGCGGGCGCGATGGAGGAAGCATTGTCGCGCGCGGCCGAAACCGTCATCGGCTATTATCTGATGTGCGTTCACACATTGGGCGCAGAGCTGTCCATCTCGACCGAACTGGCCGAAGTGCCCGACGCGGTAATCGCGCTCGCTGATGCCAGCGGTGACGATTCGCTGAGCCGCAAGGACGAACCCTATCGCCGCGCGCTGTCGGGCATTTACGCCAGACTGTCGGCGACCCATCTCAAACTCTGCGACCATGTACCGGGCCGTACGTCGCCGCTGGCCGCCAAGGCTTATGACAATCCGCAGCAGTTGCGCGAGGAACTTGTCATATTGGCGCATGGCCTGAAATCGGCCGGCAAGGGTGTCTTCGCGACATCCGGAGCGCTTGGTCGCCTGATCCGGACGGTCGAACTATTCGGCTTCCACCTCGCCACGCTCGACATGCGCCAGAACAGCAAAGTGCATGAGCGGGTCGTGGCCGAATTGCTGAAGCAGGCGGGCGTAGAAGACGACTATCTGGCGCTGGACGAAGCGGCACGGGTTAAACGCCTGCGCGCTGAACTAGCCAATAACCGCCCGCTGGCGAGTCCGTGGATCACCTATAGTGACGAGACCGCGAAAGAATTGTCGATCATCCGGGCTGCCGCCGAAGCGCACAGGAAATATGGCCCCGAGGTCATCACCAATTATAATATCAGCAACGGCGAAAGCGTTTCCGACATATTGGAAGTCTATGTCCTGTTGATGGAGACGGGCCTCTATCACGCACCAACCGAGGACAACGCATCGCCGTCCTGCCCGGTCATGGCCGTGCCTTTGTTCGAAACCGTCTCCGATCTCGAAAATGCGCCGCAGGTAATGACCGATTTTTTCGCCCTTCCGGAAATGCACGCGCTCGCGAAAGGGCGCGGTCATCAGGAAGTGATGATCGGCTATTCGGACAGCAACAAGGATGGTGGCTATCTGACCTCGACCTGGAGCCTGTTCAAGGCGAGCGATGCGCTGACCCCGATATTTGCCAAGGCTGGCATAAAAATGCAGCTTTTCCACGGACGCGGCGGTGCCGTGGGTCGCGGTGGCGGCTCGGCCTTCGGCGCGATCAAGGCCCAGCCCAAGGGAACTGTCGCCGGCCGCATCCGGATCACCGAGCAGGGCGAAGTGATTGCCGCGAAATATGGCACGGAGGATGTCGCGGAAGCCAATCTGGAAGCGATGACATCGGCGGTGCTGATCAATTCGCTGGAGCCCGACCAGACGGATAGCAAAGTGCAGGCCGATTTTGCCGTGGCAATGGATGAAATCTCGCAAGTCGCGTTCACCGAATATCGCGATCTGGTCTACGGCGACGACAGTTTCCGGACCTTCTTCCGGCAGATGACCCCGCTAACGGAAATTGCCAAACTCAAGATCGGTTCGCGCCCTGCCAGTCGGACGAAGAGCGACAAGATCGAGGATTTGCGCGCCATTCCCTGGGTATTCAGCTGGGCACAGGCCCGCGTCATGCTGCCAGGCTGGTATGGTGTCGGACAGGCGCTCACAGCGTTTGATGACAAGGCCAAGTTGAAGGATATGGCGCAAAGCTGGCCCTTCTTTCAGGCATCGCTGTCCAATATGGAAATGGTTCTGGCCAAGTCCGACATGGGCATCGCCGCCCGCTATGCCGAGCTGGTCGAGGACAAGGACATGGGGCAGACATTTTTCGACCGCATCCGGTCCAGCTGGTATCAGACGCGCGATATATTGCTCGACATAACCGACCAGCCGCATCTGCTGGCGAAAAGTCCGGCACTGTTCAACAGTATCGAGTTGCGCCTGCCATATATCGAGCCGCTCAACCATCTCCAGATCGAGCTGATGAAACGCCTCCGCGCCGGCGAAGACGACCCGCGTATCGGCGAGGGCATCCAGTTATCGCTCAACGCAATAGCCACCGCATTGCGCAATAGTGGCTGATTTTTAGCGGTCTACAGGGCCCGCACAGGCGAATTGCTGCTGCGCGCCAGAACAGGATTCTTCCGAGCATTTTTGTCAGTCGCCTGCATCATTGACCCCGCCTAGACTTCTCCGAAATTAGGAGAGATTCATGGCTGTCGAGACCAAGCGTAGTTTTTGCCGTTTTTGCCACGCAAGTTGCGCAATGATTGTCGAGGTGGAAGGCAATAAGGTCAAATCCGTGCGCGGCGACAAGGAAGACCATCTGTTCCACGGCTATACCTGCATCAAGGGCCGTCAGTTGCCCGACATGCACAATCTTCCCGACCGGATGATCACCAGCAAGATCCGCCAGCCCGATGGCAGTTTCAAGGACATATCAACCGCCGAAGCGCTGAAACTCGCCGGCGCAAAGATGAAGAAAATGGTCAAGGAACACGGACCTCACAGTATCGCGGTCTATTGCGGCACCAATGCTTTCCAGAACAGCGCCGTGCTCGGTACATCCTACGCCTTCGCGCAGGGCATTGGCTCGCGCAACTGGTATACCAGCGTCACCGTCGACCAGCCAGCCAAGGTCTTCACCACCGCGCGCTATGGCATGTGGATGGGCGGCGGCAACGCCTTCACCGAATCCGATGTGGCGATGTTTGTCGGCAATAATCCGATTGTCTCGCATTATTCCGGCGGCATGCCGACATCCTCGCCATCGCGCTGCCTGCGCGATGCCAAGGAGCGCGGTCTGAAGGTCATCGTCGCCGACCCGCGGGTCAGCGAGATGGGCAAATTGGCGGACATCTATCTTCCCGTGAAACCGGGTGAAGACCCTGCCCTGCTCGCCGGCATGCTCAACGTGATTTTCGCAGAGAAGCTCTACGACCAGAATTTCGTCGCCGCCCATGTCGATGGCGTCGAAGAACTGGAAGCTGCGGTCAAATCCATGACACCCGATGTCGCCGCGAAACGAGCGGGAGTCGACAAGGATCAACTGGTCGCCGCCGCCCGCATGTTCGCTGGCGCAAACAAGGGCCGTGTCGTCACCGGCACCGGTCCGGAAATGGCCGGCAACGGCACTCTGACCGAATATCTCGTGGCGTCGCTCAACATCCTCTGCGCCCGCTTCAACCAGGAAGGCGAGCGGGTATCCGCGCCGATGGTCTTCAACCCGCTGATGGGCGGACCGAAAAAGGCGCAAGTCGCACCGAAGATGCCAACCTTTGGCGAAGGCTTCCCGAAATCGCGGATCCGCGGCCTCGGCCATCTCGGCAAGGAAATGCCGTGCAACGTACTGGCAGATGAAATCCTGACGCCCGGCGAAGGTCAGGTCAGGGCGCTGATCTCGATCGGCGGCAACCCCGAAATCGCCTTTCCTGACCAGCAGAAAGTCCGCCGCGCGCTGGACGAATGCGAACTGTTCATTCAAGTCGATCCCTGGATGTCGGCCAGCGCCAGACGCGCCGACATGATCCTTGCGCCCAGCATGTGTCTGGAACGCGAGGACATCAACAATGTCTCCGACGCCTTCACCGAAGAAGCCTATGGCCATTATACCGAAGCGATGGTGCCACCGCCCGGCGACACGATGGACGAATATGAAATGCTCTGGTGGCTGGCCAAGCATATGGGCATCGAAATGAATTTCCCCGGCGGCCCGGCCTCGATGGAGACCTGTCCCGACAAGGCAACCGTCCTCGATCTCATTTCCGAAGGCTCGCTGCTCAAACCGAGCAAGGCCAAAGCCGATGCGGCGGCACTGAAACGCAAGGGCGCGGCGATCACCTATGAGGAACTGCATCCCGTGGTCGGCCCGGCCGATCCGGAAGCTTCAGAAAAATTTGACCTGAACGCGGGCGCGATGCCGAGCCAGCTTATCGACTATGCCGCTTATGATCCGGTCGATGATGGTTTCGATTTCCGCCTGATCTCGCGCCGTTCCAAGCATCGCTATAATAGCAATGGCCACACATTCCCGAAACTGGTCGAAAAAATGCCGACCAATCCGGCGTTCTTCAACCCCGCTGATCTGGCCGCTGCAGGCATCGAGGACGGCGCAATCATCCAAATCACCTCGCCTACCGCCTCGATATTCGGTCTGGCCAAAGCGGATGAAAAAGTCCGTCAGGGCGTAATCTCGATGAGCCATGCGTTCGGCGACAGCGAGGCCGGCAAAGGCGACGTGATGACCAAAGGCGGCTCGACCAACCGGCTAATCGTCGACGATGCCCATCTTGACCCGATTACCGGACAGGCGATGCAGAGTGCAATCCCGGTCCGAATTGCAATTGCTTAGGAAAGACGCGCTATGGCGATGACCCAAGCCTATATTGATCAGATGAAGCGGCTGATGGAATGGGAGGCTGCCCGCAAGGCGCCGCCCGAGAGCTTCCCCCACCTGCCCGACTTGCCGGCGGGCCGCTACACCAGTCAGGAATACTACGATCTCGAGCAACAATATCTGTGGAAGAAGAGCTGGCTGTTCGCCGCGCATATTGATGAAGTGCCCGAGCCCGGATGTTTCCTGAAATGGGAGCAAGTCGGTGATCCGATCATCATCGTCCACGGCATGGACGGCGAAATGCGGGCTTTTTACAATACCTGTCGTCATCGCGGTGCGCCGGTCGTTACCGAAGAAAAGGGCAGATCGCCGCGGCTGATGTGCGGCTATCACAACTGGACCTACAAGACCGACGGGGCTCTCGTCGGCGTGCCGGAAAAGCACGACTTCGGCCCTGATTTCGACATGTCGTGCCGCAGCCTGATTCCGGTGAAATGCGAGATGCTGGGCAATCTGATTTTCGTCAATTTTGATGAAGATGCGATGCCGCTCAAGCAATGGCTGGGGCCGGTCTGGGATGAGTGGAAAGAGTTCCGCTTTGACAAGATCAAACTCGCCGCCCGCCATAGTTTTGACCTGAAGTGCAACTGGAAGGTCGCGATGGAGGCCAATATGGAGGTCTATCATGTCCCCTTCATCCATCCAGACACGGTCGCGCCGCTGGTCGACAGCAAGCGCAACGTGAACACCATCTATCCCAATGGCCACGCCCGGATGCTCGCCCCTGCGCCGGAACAGACCGACCGCGAGCATGTTCGCGCCATTGACAATCCTCCGGACTGGCAGGAGATCGAGGGCGTCGGCGAATTTGGCCGCACCTGCACGCAAAGCTACACGATGTTTCCCAACTGGGTGTCGCCGCTGAGCAATTATTTCGTTCCGCCGCTGATCTTCTGGCCGACCTCGCTCAATACGACACGGATCGAACTGGTGACCATGGCGATGGACTGGGGCGATGGTCCTGCTCCGGATCTCTGGACCGTGCCGGACGACAGCAAGCCGAATGGCCGCGACATGTCGCCAATCATCCTCGAAGACACGCAATTTGGCGAGATGATCCAGAAATCGATGGAGAGCGACGGCTTCAAAAGCGTCCCGCTGAGCTATCAGGAGGCGCGCATCTACAGCTTTCACCAGACTTGCGACAAGATGATCGGCCTCAACCGGGTACCTGAAAATCTCGCAGTGAAACAAGTGATTGGCAAGGAATGGGTCTATCCCAACGATCCGCGCGTCGCGGAAATGGAACAGGTGGAAGCAGCGGAATAGCGTTTAATCTAGCCTTTCTCGCTCCCCTTCCCTAAATGCACCAACATGCATTTTCTCGATCAAGCCAAAATCTATGTCAGCTCCGGTCAGGGCGGCCCTGGCGCTGTCAGTTTCCGGCGCGAAAAATATATCCAATATGGCGGTCCCGATGGCGGCAATGGCGGTAAAGGCGGCGATATCGTGTTCGAAGCGGTCGAAGGTCTCAACACGCTGATCGACTTTCGCTATGCCCAGCATTTCAGAGCTCCCCGCGGCAAGGGTGGTGCCGGACGCAACCGCACTGGTGCCGGTGGCGAGGATCTGGTCATCAAGGTACCGGTCGGCACGCAAATATTGTCGGAAGACAAGGAGCATGTTCTACTGGATTTCACTCACGAGGGTCAGCGCGCGATGTTCCTTGAAGGGGGCATCGGCGGACGCGGCAATGCGAGCTACAAAAGCTCGACCAACCGCGCGCCGCGCCAGCACCAGCCCGGCGAACTCGGCGAGGAAGCCGCTGTCTGGTTGCGCCTCAAGCTGATTGCCGACGCCGGTCTTGTCGGCTTGCCCAATGCCGGTAAATCGACGCTGATCAACAAAGTGACCAACGCTGGTGCCAAAGTCGGTGCCTATCCCTTCACCACCATCCATCCGCAACTTGGCGTGGTCCGGCACAAGAGCCGTGAATTCGTACTCGCCGACATTCCCGGACTGATCGAAGGCGCCGCAGACGGAGCAGGCATTGGTGATCGCTTTCTCGGCCATATCGAGCGGTGCAAAATATTGCTCCATCTTGTCGACGCGACCGGCGATGATCCGGTGCAAGCCTGGAAAACAGTTAGCAAGGAACTGGAGAAATATGGCGGCGGACTTGCCGAAAAACCCCAGATTCTCGCGCTCAACAAGGCTGATTTGCTCGACGATGAATTGATGGCCGACATTGCCGATCAATTGCGCGCAGCCGGTGCGGAACATGTCCTGCCCGTGTCTGGTGCTACCGGCGAAGGCCTGGACGCCGCGCTCGACAAAATTCTTGAAGCGGTGGGCGAAAACAGTTCCATCGAACGCAAGGGCCAGACAACACTTACCTCAGGCAAAGAGGAAGTAGCCAAGGATTGGTCGCCATTGTGAGTGCCGCAAAGCCGGACACGATCGTCGTCAAGGTCGGGTCGTCCCTGCTGGTCGGCGAGGACGGGCAACCGCGACGGGACTGGCTGAAAACGCTGGTTTCCGATATCGCCAAACGCCATCAGGCGGGTGACAATGTCATCATCGTTTCCTCCGGATCGATTGCCCTTGGCGCACGGAAACTCGGTCTCGAAAAAGGCGGGCGGGCCAGTCTGGCGGACGCACAGGCCGCGGCATCAATCGGCCAGATAGCACTAAGCAGCCTGTGGTCGGAATTGCTGGGAGAACATCAGCTTACCGCCGCCCAGATGCTGCTCACGCTCGACGATATGGAAGATCGCAAACGCTATCTCAACGCGACGGCAACGCTGGAAAAGCTGCTCGAACATCGCGCCATCCCGGTGATCAACGAGAACGACAGCGTCGCTACCGACGAGATCCGCTTTGGTGACAATGACAAGCTGGCGGCGCGGGTTGGTCAGGCCGCATCGGCGGACCGGATATTATTGCTCTCTGATATCGACGGCCTCTATGACCGCAGGCCGGACAGCCAAACCAGCGGGCAATTTATCGGCGTGGTCGAGACCGTCGATGATTCGATCATGGCAATGGCCGATGGAAGCTCCTCTTCCGGACTGGGTTCCGGCGGGATGACCTCAAAACTGGAAGCGGCAAAAATCGCCAATCTCGCGGGAATCGAACTTTCGATCATCTCGGGACAGGAAGACCATCCGCTGGAGCGCTATGCGCTGACCAATGTCGGCACCCTGTTCAAGGCCGGCGATGGCGCCAATGCCCGCAAGGCCTGGCTCGGCGGACGCCTTACCTCCGCCGGGACGATAACCATTGACGGCGGCGCGATAGCGGCCCTGCAGTCTGGCGGCAGCCTGCTCGCAGCGGGGATTATTTCGATCGAAGGCCAGTTCAAGCGCAGTGATGTGGTCGAAATCAAAGACCTGACCGGTCTGTTGATCGCGCGCGGTCTGGCCGAATATGGTGCGCTCGATTGTGCCAAAATCATCGGCCGCCGCAGTTCGGAACTGGAGGCCTTATTGGGCTACGCGCCACGCAGCGCGGTGGTTCACCGCAACCAGATGGTGCTGGTCTAGCCACAATGACTGCAGGCTTGCATAAAACTATCGCGATCACCGGCGCAACCGGCTTTGTCGGCGGCCGGATGCTCGATCTGGTGCTCCGAAGCGGATATGAGGCCCGCGCGCTGACCCGCCGCAAGCAGGATGATCGACCCGGTGTGACCTGGGTGCGCGGCGCTCTGGACAACCCGGCGAGTCTAGAAACTCTGTGCCATGACGCCGATGTCGTGTTGCACATCGCCGGGGTTGTCAATGCTCCCGACAGAGCCGGTTTCGAAGCCGGCAATGTCGCCGGAACTCTCGCGGTCATTGGATCCGCCAAACAGGCCGGGACAAAACGCTTCGTCCACGTCTCTTCCCTGGCAGCCACCCGACCGGAGCTGTCGATCTACGGCGAAACCAAAGCCAAAGCTGAAAAGATTGTTGCGACCAGCGGCCTCGACTGGACAATCATCCGGCCACCCGCCGTCTATGGCCCCGGCGACGCCGAGATGCTTGAATTGTTCAAAATGGCACGGCTGGGTTTCGTCACCCTGCCACCCGATGCAGACGGGCGCATGTCGGTCATCCACGTCGAGGATCTGTGCGAGGCACTGCTGGTCCTGTTGCCGGAACAGGAAGATTTTACCGCCGGGATATTCGAGGTCGATGACGGCAAGCCGGGTGGCTGGACCCAGGCCAGCTTTGCCAAAGCCATAGGCTGGGCGATGGGAAAGCGCATCACTGCGGTCGGCGTACCCAAATCGCTATTGCGTCTCGGTGCCAGGGCTGACCGGCTAATCCGCCGCGACAAGGCCAAGCTGACCAAAGACAGGGTAAATTATTTTTGCCATGATGACTGGACGATTGATCCGCAAAGGCGGCTTCCAGCGCAATTATGGCAACCGCAGATCGAGACCCGTGCGGGGCTTAAGGATACTGCGAAATGGTATCGTCAGAACGACTGGCTTTGACGCAGTTCAGACTATCGGCCCGGCGAATTGTTCGTAAACATAAGTCGCGAAGGTAAACGTAAGGCCGATCAGAAACACGCGATAGGCCCAGCCCAGAAAGCGGTATTTTTTCCGGCCCAGGATAGTCCCCATCTGATAAATGTCGCGCAACATTGCCCGGTAGACCGATTCCTGCGTTGCAAATTCCTCGCTCAACAGGCGTTCGACAAATTCCTCTTCCGACAGGCTGTGGAATCCGCCGAAGAACAGCATATTGCTCGGCCCGTCCTTGCGCGGCGCAAAAGCGGGCATCACCGCAATTGCCGCCAGACCGGCAGAAGCAAAGGCTGCAATCGCCAAAATCATCAGCGGCAGTGACATGTCGCCGGTCCGGCTTTGGCCAATCGCCAGCGTAAAAACTATGAACGTGGCACCGATCAGCATATTGGCCTTATGGTCTGCCATCATGCTGAGCTGGACATGATGTTGCTGGGTCGTTCGCAGCGCGTAAACCGCATCATCCGGCCATTTTCTCTCTTCCGCCATATCTTGTCCCCTAAGCTAATGAGAAAGTGACACAATCGACGCATTTGGGCAAGCTGATGCCGCTTTTGCGCCTTATTCGCTTGCCAATGGTGCTGATGTCTTGGCAAAGGTCGGGAACAGCAAATTTGAAAGCATATTATGGCAAATCGCGAAGACATCATGGCAAAGATCAGCGAGCTGATTGGCCCGTTCAACAACAAGGGCGTCGCCTTGACGCCGGACACGACCTTTCAGGGCGATCTCGAATGGGACAGCCTTACGGTCATGGACTTTGTCGCTGCCGTCGAAGATGAATTTGACATCATCATTACGATGAACATGCAGGCCGATATTGAATCCGTCGGCCAGCTCTCCGACGCTGTCGCAAAGTTGATGGAAAACTAGAGCCAGTCACCCGCTCGCCCTGAGATAGACTAAGGGTCGCACGAGCGGGTGGATGGTACTTCGACAGGCTCAGGACTAACGGAAGTAAAGAATGACCGATCTACTCAGTAAATTTGACCCGCTCATTCAGGAGCGTGAAAATCTTCTCGCGACGGGCGTCAAGGATCCGTTTTCGCTGGTGATGGAGGAAGTACTCTCGCCCACGGTCGCGGTCTGCAACGGCAAGGAGACCATTCTCCTCGGCACCTATAATTATATGGGCATGACCTTTGACGATGACGTGCGTCAGGCCGGCCTGAAAGCACTGGAAGAATTCGGGTCGGGCACGACCGGCAGCCGGGTGCTCAACGGAACCTACAGCCTCCACCGCGATTGCGAGGATGCGCTCAAAGAATTTTACGACATGGACCATGCGATGGTCTTCTCCACCGGCTATCAGGCCAATCTGGGGATCATCTCGACGCTGGCGGGCAAGGGGGATTATGTGATCCTCGACATCGACAGCCATGCCTCGATCTACGACGGCTGCGCGATGGGCAATGCCGAGATTGTCGCCTTTCGTCACAATGATGTCGAAGCGCTGGAAAAACGCCTGAAGCGCCTGCCGCCCGAAGCTGGCAAACTGGTGGTTCTCGAAGGCGTCTATTCGATGCTGGGCGATGTGGCGCCGCTCAAGGAAATGGTCCGCATCTGCAAGGAAAATGGCGCGATGGTGCTGGTCGACGAAGCCCACTCGATGGGCTTTATCGGCGAAAACGGCCGCGGCGTCTGCGAAGCCCAAGGCGTAATCGACGACGTCGATTTCATCATCGGCACATTCAGCAAGAGCGTCGGCACGGTCGGCGGCTTCTGCGTCTCCAACCATCCGAAATTCGAGATATTGCGGCTGGTCTGCCGCCCCTATGTCTTCACCGCCAGCCTGCCACCCAGCGTGATGGCCACCGCCAGCACCTCGATCCGCAAGCTGATGCACAGCGGCAACAAGCGCGCCCATCTGTGGGAGAATAGCAAGAAGCTGCACCAGGGCCTGCGCGATCTCGGCTTCACGCTCGGCACGCCCGAGGCGCAAAGCGCGATCATCGCGGTGATCATGCCCGATCTCGAAAAAGGCGCAATGATGTGGCAGGCGCTGCTCGCCGAAGGCCTTTATGTCAATCTCGCGCGGCCACCGGCGACACCGGCCAACATGACCCTGCTCCGCTGTTCGCTTTGCGCGGAACATACGGGCGAGCAGGTCGACCAGATATTGGGCATGTTCGAAGCAGCCGGGAAAGCGGTCGGGGCCATTTAGGGATGCCGCCGCTTAATCCTTTGCGATGGCATTGGATTATAGCGGTCATATTCTTGCCAGCACTCGCATTGCTCGCGGGATTGGTTCTCGGACAACGTAGCGCAGCGATAATAATGCTCCCCTGGCCCTTGTGGCTGGCGTGGCGGTTTGACAATCAGTCCGGTACATTCCTGATGCTGGCGATATTGGTATATATCGTATTTGCGGTCATCGCTTTTCTACTGGCAGGACTGGTTGCGATTTCTACTTATGCTTCCGTTAGCTAAGGCGGCTGACAATCTATCGCGCCTTGCGATCAACAGCTTCGACAAATCGCCTGAGCGCAGCATTGATCCGCGTTTGATATCCTTTGCCTGACTGCTTGAACCAGTGCAGCACATCCGCATCTAGCCGCAAGGTCACCTGTTCCTTCACAGGCCGGTAAAATTTGCCCCGCTCGGCGGCTGCCCAGTCGGTCACTTCGGAGGCATCGGAAAGATCGATATCCTCATCCTGCATCGCATCCAGTGCGACCAGTTCCTTCTCCAGCTTGGAGGCGAGTTTTTCAGATTCCTTCTTCATAAGCATGTCTCTCATATGCGGTCGCTTTTCTGGCACTGATAATCCTGCCACCGCTTTCATCGTCGAAATAGGTATGGACCACCAGCAGCGTTGCGGTGCTCACCCGGCCGATTGTTATCCAGCGGTTGCCGTCAGGATGGGAGTCCGGTTGACTCAGGTGCAGCGGATCAGCAAAAACCAGAACCGCCAGTTCAAACGAAACACCATGTTTCGCCTTGTTGGCAACCGCCTTGCGTTGATCCCAGCGCCACTCCATTTGTAACTACAAATATGTAACTACGTGCAATTTGTCAATAGCGGAGCATATCTATGACCAACTCTATTCTCATCGAACAGCGCGGCGCGATTGAAATATTGACGCTCAACCGCCCCGACAAGCTCAACACGATGAACGAGGAGATGATCTTCGCGCTGCAGGACTATTTCCGCGGCCTGCAGAAACGCCACGATATCCGCGTGGTCCTGTTCCGCGCCGAAGGCCGCGCCTTTTGCGCGGGCCTCGATATCGGCGGCTGGAAAAATGATGGCTCGCGCGGACAGGTCCAGCATGTCTGGAACACCCAGCGTTCGATCGCCACGGTGATGCAGCTGATGCGGCAATGCCCGCAGCCGATTATTGCGCTGGCCCAGGGCGCAGCCTGTGGCGGCGGCTTCTCGCTGCTGCTAGCCAGTGACGTGCGCTTTGGCGCGCCGTCGCTGAAGATGAATGCGGCCTATATCAAGATCGGTCTCGGCGGCTGCGATATGGGCTCCAGCTATTTCCTCCCGCGCATGGTCGGCGCATCGATTGCATCCGAACTGATCCTGACCGGCCGCTTCATCCATGCCGAACGGGCAGAAAAACATGGTCTGATCAGCGAAGTCGTCGAGGAGAGCAAACTGCTCTCGACCGGCCTGTCACTGGCGGAAGAAATGCTCGACACCGCGCCAATGGGCCTGCGCCTGTCGAAGGATGCGCTGAACCGCAATATCGATGCGCAGAGCTTCGAGGCAGCGCTCGCCATCGAGGACCGGCAGCAGGTGATGCTGTCGATGACCGAAGACTGCCGCGAAGCCGCCAAGGCATTTTTCGCCAAGCGAAAGCCCGATTACAAGGACCGGTGATCTGTTCCATTCGTCCTGAGCCTGTCGAAGGATCGTTGCACTGCTTACCATGGCGGCCCTTCGACAGGCTCAGGACGAACGGCGATTGATCTTTACTACTTGATCGCCCCACCGGCAATCAACCGCGGCAACATCGTCAAAGCCCCCAGGATCGGCCATTTGCGTTGCCACGGCTTGATCTCATAATCGGTCCCGGCGTGCCGGTTGATTTTCCACGCCAGATAATCGATGCCGCCGGCATAGGTGGCCGAAGCCTTGGCCAGTCTGGCGAGGGTGAGCAATTTGCCGTTGCGCCGCAATTGCCGCCATCTTTTCTCCACCGCGTCGCGGGAGGCTATTATCTTAAGTGGCTTGCCCTGCGTCCGGTTGCGCTCGGCGATTGCCGCCACGACAGCGGGTCCAAATCGCGCATATCGTCCGGGATCGGCATCGACGACCGAATCGGAGCGATCCTTGCGCTCGGCGCGCAATTCGGCGCCATAGGTCAGCTCAAAGCCCCGTTTCCAGAGATCCTCGATACTATGTTCCGCGCCGATATCCATCATCGGGAAGCTCATGTCGAACAGGGTGATCGCAGCGCCTTCGATCGCCTCGACCGCTTGAGTCTGCGCGGCCTCGTCCGCTTGCCAGACCAGACGCGAGGGCTGCGCAAAGCGCGCCCATACGCTGACCGCGCTGGCGGTAATCCGGTTCAGCCTGTAAAAGTCGTCCTCGCTCAGCACCGCCACCTTGGCGATCAGCCCGTCATGCTCGGCCGGAAACACATTCGGCGGCAACCGCCTGTTCGCACCCACCAGCCAGCTCTTGCCATAAGCGGCCTCGTAACCGGAAACGATCAGATAGAAATCGAGCATCTGTCCGTCGAGTTCGGTGGTCCGCAGGCAGGAGCCGTAAAATAATACCGAACGCGACGCCTCGCCATATTGCGCTGCAATGGATGCCGCAAAAGCCGCAACCCGTTTATCGACGGGCCGGGCCAGCTCTTGTGCAATTAATGACTTGAGTTCGCTCACGCGAGCCCTCCTAGCTCAAGCTGCGAGCCGAAGGAAGGACACTGGTTTGGTCGATTTCAACACGATCGGATGGCCGGGCCGGGCGGAGAATAATTCCCCGTCCATCAACACGTTGCTGCCATCGCCCTCGATGCGGATCATGTCCCCGCGCTCCAGATGGATGCCTTTTTGCACATTCTTGCCCAGCCGGCCGAAAATGACCGACAGCAGAAATCGCACGATAGCGCCGGCTTGCTGATCAATCGCGAGAAACTGCATCCGACCAATCGCATTCTTGTTCCGCATCGACCGCTTCATCAGCAAAAGCCGTTCCAGCGTGGTGACGATCAGCACGGCAAAATTGCCCTGGAACTGGCCATCCCGAATCAGCGATATCTTGATCGGGGTCGACCGCTTGGGCAGAAATTTCGCCTTGACGCCAAATAGCACCGACGCGAGCGCCGCGAAGACCGTCAGCACATGGGCCGCCGCATTGGGCAATCCGAGCGGATATATCTTGTGGCGGCAATAGAGAATGAACTCCGACAATCCCGCTCCGCCGAGAAACATGCCGAGCACAACCTTGCTGTCCTTGCCGCCATCAGACAGGGCGATCAGTTCGCGGTCGACCAGATGCTCGTGCAAATCATGTTTGGCCAGCTCGACGATCCGCTCGAGCGCCTTGAGCGGATTGCCTTCCGATCCGAGGTCCAGCGCGATCAAATTGGTCTTGCCGTTGGGGAGGACCGCAACCGGCGGGGGATTGTCCCCGAAATGGCCGCCCTGGTATAATTCGGTGAGCGCCGCCTGCACCGTGCCGTCACCGCCATTGATGACGAGCACCTTCGGCTTCACCCGGGCAATGGTTTCCAGAGCCTTGGCAATCTCGTCGACATGGTCGACTTCATAATGGAAAACATCGCTGTTCTTGACGCAATAAGACCGAACTTCCGGCAATATCGCCCGGTTCCCGGTTGAGTTGGGATTTGAAAGAAGTGCGACATTTGCCATTATTGGGCCCTATCCCCGCGAACAGATCTGTATCATCTGTATCTCATGCTGATGTTGATCGACTTGACGTCATTGCCGACGTTGAAAGCCGTTTTCTTGTAGCTTGGCTTGCCAAGATTGAAGATGTTGATGCTCGGATTGTTCGACATGCCGCCGCCATCGCCGAATATATCGGTTTTGCCATTGGCATTGATATCATGCCGGATCGCAACCGCATATGTGCCGGCAGAAGGGACTGGCAGACAGAACTGCATGTTTCCGGTCTTGGCCGGAGCCTCTACACGGTAAAGCCACGCACCGGTTTTCAGCCATTCTGACGACGTACCGCGATAGTTCTGAACCCGCATGGTGCCATTGGATTCCTTGACGCCGCTGACATTGACGAGAACGGCGGGGCCGGCACCAGATTTGCATTTGGCAAGATCATTGGAAACGACCTTCCCGCCAGCAAAAGCCGGGGTGGATGATAGCAAGATAGTGGTCGATAATGCGATGGAAGCCGCAAATTTCAACATGACGTAATTACTCCTAGTCGTTATACCCGCGCCAATACTCCGGCGCGAACAAGAATCAGCCCCCGATCTGCCTATGGCTATGGATTTGATTTGCGGCGAAATCATGGTGAGAGGGCGACAACAAGTTGAAACTACTGACTTCCACCGATCGCTATTTGGCAAAATTGATTGCACTGCCGCTGTTCAGCACTTTGGTCATTGCGGCGATGCTGCTGGTGCTCGAAAAAATGCTGCGCCTGTTCGACTTTGTCGCGGCCGAAGGCGGCCCGGTCAGCGTGGTCTGGCGGATGCTGGCCAATCTGATACCGGAATATCTGTCACTGGGCATTCCGATCGGCTTGCTGCTTGGCATATTGTTGGCGTTTCGGCGGCTTGCATTAAGTTCGGAACTCGATGTATTCAGGGCCGTCGGTCAAGGTTACGGCCGGCTGCTCCGTGTGCCCTATATGTTTGCCGTCGCCCTGATGCTGGTAAATCTCGCGCTGGTCGGATTCATTCAGCCGCTCTCCCGCTATTATTACGAAGAACTGCGATTCGAATTGCGTTCGGGCGCGCTTGGCGCCTCGATCAAGGTCGGGGAGTTCACCAATCTCGGCAACCGGATGACCCTGCGGATCGAGGAAAGCCGCGACAATGGTACCAGATTGAGTGGCATATTCGTTCGCGCCGAAAACAAGAAGGAACAGACCGTATCGGTCACCGCGAAAAGTGGTCAGTTTCTGGCGACCGACGATCCTGACACCATCATCTTGCGCCTGACCAATGGCGTGCTGGTCCATGATGCACCCAATTATAAGAAACCGCGCATCCTGAGTTTCACCAACCATGATTTGCCGATCGATCTGCCCGACATTGAATCCTTCCGGTCACGAGGCGGTAAGGATCTGGAATATACGATACCGGAGCTTGTGCGGGTCGGCATGGACGAAAAACGGCCGGAGACCGAGCGCAACGAAAGCCGCTCAAATTTCCATTTCCGCATGGTCGAGGTGGTGATGATGCTGCTGATGCCGTTGCTGGCGGTCGCGCTGGCCGTGCCGCCAAAACGGTCGAGTTCCGCGCTTGGCGTATTTCTGTCGATCGTGATGATCGTGACCTATCACAAGGTCAACGAATATGGCGAGGATGTCGGGTCTCTGGGCCTCGTCGATCCGATCATTGCCTTGTGGCTACCCTTTTGCCTGTTTGCTGCGCTGATCATGTGGATGTATCATGTCGCGGCCCATGTTCCCGGTGGCCAGCCGATCGGGGCACTGGAGAAAGCCTTTTCCAAATTTGGCGGCGTCTTCAAAGGTCTGCTCAATTTTAATCGCAAACGTGCATTGATGAAGGAATAGCCGGACATGGATTTTTTCCCTTCCCGGACACTGGCCATTTATATGGCGAAAATGTTTATCGTCCGTACCCTGGCGGTGCTCGCGTTGCTGGTGCTGGTGCTGCAGGCGCTCGATCTACTGGGTGAAAGCGGCAAGATTCTGGCCTATGCGGGCAATGGCGAAGCCGAATTGTGGACCTATGTCTCCCTGCGGGCTCCGCAACTTGTCGCGCGTTTTCTGCCCTTTTCCGTGCTGCTCGGGACCATCATCACGCTGGCGACGCTGAACCAGAATAGTGAAGTCGTCTCGATGAAGGCCGGCGGCCTGTCCGCGCACCAGATACTGGCGCCGCTGATCGTGGCCAGCATGGGAGTCGCTTTATTCGCGTTCATCTTCAACGAAACCATCGTCGCGCCGTCGACCGCCCGCTTGTCGCAGTGGGAGAAAGTCGAATTTGGCCCGATCCCGGCGGAGAGCAACGTCCGTACCAACGTCTGGGTCAAGGATGGCAATAATCTGATCAACGCGCGAACGGTGACCGGACGCGGCGAGCAGGTCGTGTTACGGGACATCACGATTTACAACCGGACCGAAAACGGCCTCAAAAGTCTGCTGCAAGGGGACGAGGCCCGGTTCACCGGATTAGGCTGGCTGCTCACCGGTGTCACCCAGTTTGACGTCAGTACCGGGACCGAAGAAAAGAAAAGCGAGCTGCTGGTGGGCGATTCGATCCGGCCTGATCAATTTACCCTGACCAATGTCAGCGCCGACAGCCTGTCGATTTTCGCCTTGCGTACCGCCATTGGCGAGCTCGAGAGGGCCGGTCGGCCGACGATGAGCCTCAAGGCGGGCTGGTGGCACAAGATTTCCGGGCCGATGTCGTCGATCCTGATGCCTTTACTGGGCGCGGTCGCCGCCTTCGGCCTGGCCAGATCGGGGCAGCTGTTCCTGCGGGCCGTGATCGGCATGGCACTGGGCTTTGCCTATTTCGTTGCTGACAATTTCGCGCTCGCAATGGGCAATATCGGAGCCTATCCGTCGTTATTGGCGGCCTGGGCACCCTTCCTTTTATTCTTCCTGATTGGTGAAACGGTGCTCATCCGCACAGAGGAATAGAGGTTCAGTTCCTGCCGGCGCTGCCGCGGACAAGGCCCGTGATCAGGGTCCACAAACTGCCATGATCCGCCCGGTAGAAGTTGGAGCCGGTCGGCAATTCTGCCGCCAGCCGCCGATGTGCCTCGCCCAGACTATGATAGGGAACACCCGGCAGCAGATGGTGCAACGCGTGATAGCGCAGCCCAACCGGCGCCCATAAGGCGGGCAAGGTTGCTGGTGGTGGCACGTTGACGCTATCGAGATATTGTCCGGTAACACTCATCTCCTGACCGTCATTTTCCCACAGATGCGCGACCAGGGTGCGGATCTGGTTCAGCACGACGCTTCCCGACATCACCGCGAGAAAAATCAGAAAGGCGCGCATCGGAATGACATCCGCCACAACCATGGCGAGCAGGGAAATAGCCCAGACAGACGCTCCGATCTCGCAAGCCAGCCAGCGGCGTTTGAGATCGCCCTCGGGCGGTTTCCGGCGAAAGTCCGGGTTGATGATCAGGCCGGAATAGCGTTCAACGACAATCTTGCGCAGTGGCGGGATGATCGCGGAGAGCGGCGATAAAATGGCATAGCGAAACAGCAGCGCGACCGGTGCCAGCGCCGCGACGATCACGAACAGGGGGACCGACCAGGGTTTCATCAACGCAAGCGGCAGATATTCCGGGTCTTCCACCGTGCCATATTTCTTGGTCCGGTGGTGAATACTGTGAATGCCCTCGTACATGAAGGACGGGATCATCATCGGCACCCCGAACAAGGCGTTCCAGGCAAAGTGGAAGCCGGGAAGCGCGTTCCGGCGGACATGGGTCAATTCGTGAATGAAGCTGCCGGCCCGGTAGAGCGCCAGCACGGCGATCAAGCCGAAGAAGACGGCGAGACCAGTGGATTGAATGATGATTGCGCCAGCAAGCGATCCGTAGCCGACAACAATGGATGTCAGAAAATCGGCCCAGTAGATCGCCGCCTTCGGCGCGTTGAGGTCACGCGTGACCTTGGCGGCCGTACGGATCAGCTCATTATCCTCGGGAACGGGCCCAGGCGCGGCACTCAGACGCGGATCTGCTTCTGCCTTCGGCACATTATTCGGAGAGATGGTCGTCGAACTCATAAACACCTGCATGATTGTTGAGCGGTATAGAGCAACATATCGTGGCGACAACATGGCGAGGGCAAGACCGGAATAACTCCCGCGCCCTTGACATTGCGCCGCGATTAACGCCACAGCCAGCCGCAAATATAGAAGGATAAAATATCGTGGCCGGTCAGGATATAGTGATTCAACCTGTAACTACCAAGGCCCAGACGAAGCAGTTCGTCGAGATTGCCTATCAGCTCAATGCCGATGATCCGCAATGGGTGCCGCCGCTCAGGTCCGAATTCATCAAGCTGATCACGCCGGGGAAAAACCCGTTTTTCGAACATGCCCGGGTGCAGTTTTTTCTGGCGTTGCGACAAAGACAGGTGGTCGGTCGGATCAGCGCGCATATTGACGAACTGGCGCTGGAACAGCCGGCGGAACAGGGCATGGGGCCAGGAACAGGCAATTGGGGCCTTATGGAGGCCAGCGATGAAGCGGTGATGCACGCCTTGATCGGTGCGGCCGAAGCATGGCTGAAAGAACAGGGCATGACCCGCGTTCTGGCTCCGATCAGCATGTCCGTCTGGGAAGAGCCCGGATTATTGACCCAGGGCCACGACCATAGTCCGATGATCATGATGGGCCATCACAACGCCGCCTATCAAGGCTGGATCGAAACTCTTGGCTATACGGTCGCCAAACGCATTGTGTCCTATGACCTGCCGGTAACGGACGGGTTTCCGAATCTGATAAACCGCATTGTTGCTTCGGGAGAACGTAACAAGCTGCTCAAAATCCGCAAAGTCGACAAGAAGCATTTTGACCGCGACGCAGCGATCATCATGGGCCTTTTGAACGACGCATGGTCCGGCAACTGGGGTTTTGTCCCGATGACCGACCACGAAATTTCCCACGCCGGTGAAAGCCTGAAGCCGGTTGTCCACGAAGCCTTGATCCGGATCGCGGAACTCGACGGCGAACCGGTAGCATTCATGATGACCCTCCCCAATATGAACGAAGTGATTCGGGAATTGAAGGGTTCGCTATGGCCATTTGGCTGGGCCAAGCTGCTCTGGTGGCTGAAATTTCCCAAAGCGCAGTCCATGCGGGTTCCGCTGATGGGTGTCAAAAAGGAGCTGCATAACAGCCGCCTGGCTAGCCAGATGGCTTTCATGATGATCGAATATATCCGCCGCGACGCGGTTGCCGATTTCGGCACCCGCTACGCCGAAATCGGCTGGATATTGGATGACAATCAGGGAATGGTGGCGATTGCCGACGCGATTGGCGCTGAGATCAACCGCGAATATCTGATCTACGACAAGCTGATTTAACGCCCCCTGTTTTTGGCGGTCACCCCGGTTGTGAGCTTGCTCGCAATGCCGCGAATGATCTCGTCGATACCCTTGTCCCACAAATCATTATGGCCGGCGCCTTCGATCGCGAAAGCGGATTTGGGCTCCTTTGCGGCATCAAAGAAGCTCTGCCCCATCGCAAGTGGGATCAGTTCATCTTCTGTGCCGTGAATCCAGATCAGCGGCATATCGATGCTGTCGATACGGTCAAGCGTCCGATAGCGATCTTTCACCAGCCACCGCGCGGGAAAGAGAGGAAACTGCCGCTGGGCCATGTCATCCATACCGCTGAAAGCGGCGACCATTATCAGTCCCGCCGCGTCATTTTGCGATGCAAGATGAGCCGCGACGCCGCTACCCAGAGATTCGCCGATGATGGTGATCCGATCTGGCTTGAAGCCCCTTTGAATCAGCCAGTCATAATTTTCCTGAGCGGCTTGAAACAGTTCAGCTTCGGTCGCTGTCCCTATATTGCCGCCATATCCCGGATAGCCGACCCCCAGCACGGCTGCACCGTCGCTGGCAAGCGCCTGATAGATGGGAATTCGGTGGAAATGGGACCCCGCATTGCCGTGAAGCACCAGGATGACCGGCGAGTCCGGTCCTTTTGGCTCGCGCCATAAAGACCGCAGTTCGCCGTCCGCGCCAGACCGGATAACCACCGATTCAACACCCATCTGATCAAGATAGGATGTGGGCGGCACCGATTGATCGGGAAAATAGAGGAATTGCCGCTGGAACAGGAAAATCAGCAATAATATTATCAGATAGATGCCGGCCAAGAAGGCCAGTCCGGCGAATATAAATCGCATCAAATATCCAGGTCTACCCAGGCAGGCGTGTGGTCGCTGGCCTTTTCGCGGCCGCGATGCTCCTTGTCGACTCCGCAGCTTTTCAGGCGGTCAGCGGCGAGCGGGCTGAGCAAGAGATGATCAATGCGGAAACCCTGGTCGCGTTGCCAGCCGCCGCTGCGATAGTCCCAATAGGTCCAGATATTGCCCGCCGGATAGGTGACGCCCAAAGCGTCGGTCCAGCCGTCGTTTAATATGCGGCGATAGCCCTCGCGGCTCTCCGGCTGCATCAGCGCATCATTTTCCATCGCCTTGACCGAATAGACGTCATTGTCGCGCGGTATGACATTATAGTCACCTGCCAGCACTGCCGGCACTTCTTCGGCCCAGATTTCCGCCGCACGCTCGCGCAATCTCTTCATCCAGCGCAGTTTGAAATCGAACTTGGGACCCGGATGGGGGTTTCCGTTGGGCAGGTAAATGCTCGAAACTCTAACCTTTTTGCCGTCCTTGCCGCTGATATTGGCTTCGATATAGCGGCTATGCTCGTCTTCCGGTTCGCCATCGAGACCGCGCTTGACCTCTTCGGGAACCTGATCACGCGCCAATATGGCAACGCCATTGAAACTTTTCTGCCCGTGCCAGATTGCGCCATAGCCGATTTTTTCAAATTCGGCGGCAGGAAAGCCCTCATCCTGCGTCTTGATTTCCTGCAGACAGGCAACGTCGGGCCTCGTTTCTTCGAGCCATTCCAGCAGACGCGGCAAGCGCGCCTTGATGCCGTTGATGTTATAGCTGGCTATTTTCACTTAGACGGAGAAACTGGAGCCACAGCCGCAACCGGAGGCCGCGTTGGGATTGGTTACCTGAAATGCACTGCCGCCGAGCGACTCGACAAAGTCGACCGCGCTGCCGCGCACCAGATCGAGGCTTATTTCGTCAACAACCAAGGTGACGCCAGATTCTTCAACCGCGATATCATCGGCTTCGATGCTGTCGGAAAGACCGAAACGATATTGGAAACCGGAACAGCCCCCGCCTTCAACAGCCAGCCGTAGAATCGCGGCTTTGCCCTGCTTTTCAGCAATTGCGGCCACGCGCTTCGCGGCGTTGGGGGTCAGGATGATATCCTGTTCGGTGGTCGCTAGTGTCTGGTTCATAATATCAAGATAGGGAGAATCAAAAGGAGCGGCAAGCCTTAAGGCTCAAACCGCTCCTTGATGCACCCTCTCCCAAAGGTGTAAAATCTCTCTTATTCGGCTGGACCGCCTAATGCAACGCCGGAATTCAGCTTTTGCGCAATCAGAAAATCGTTCGACTGCATGAACGGGATGGGATTGACCGCTTCACCTGCAATCCGCACTTCATAATGAAGGTGGCTGCCGGTCGAGCGACCGGTCGAACCCATGAAGCCGATCAGGTCGCCGCTCTTGACGCGCGTATTCGCGTCAACATTGAGCCGGGACATGTGGCCGTAACGGGTCTGGATACCGTTGCCGTGATTGATTTCGATATATTTGCCATAGCCGTTCACCCATTGGGCGCGACCGATGATGCCGTCAGCTGTTGCATAAATGGGGGTGCCGATCGGGCCGGCCATATCAAGGCCCTTGTGGCTGGCGCGACGGCCTTTGAAGGGATCGGAACGGTAACCGTATGAACTGGTCAGAGTGAAGTCTTTAACCGGCTTGCGCGATGGAATGGTCAGCTTGACCGGTTCCTGCTTGCCCTGACCGGCCCAGTTATTGAAGATCATCCGGAAGGCCGGATCTGCTTCGCCAAGCGCGCTTTCCGCATCCTGACTTTTTAGCACATCAACGGGGATGCTGGCTTCGGCGGCCGTTTCGGCCGATGCAGCGCTGGAGAAAATCATTGCCGATCCGAGAAAAGCAACGGCTGTGATCTTGCTCACAGATTTCTTAAACAAAACTACTATGTTTTCGGTCATAGAATGATCGAACCTTTTACTAGCGACCCATGAAACTCATGGCTTTGAATTTTTTGGCGGAACTTTCGCCCCCGTTGTGCGTTTACGGGTGTAAATTCATATTGGTTAACAATTCAATACCATAATAATATTCGCGGGTCAGACCGGCTGTCCGGCGCGCCGAGTCGTTGAATGGAGGCTTCAACCCGCCTTTGATGTGGGTTTTCACAAGCTGTCTCCAATGGTCATGCGGCGGTAGATTGATTCTTTCGCAGGCAAATTCGAACCATTTCGTGCCGCAGGAAACATGGATGATCTCGTCCTGATAGATTCGGTTCAGCACCTTTGCGGTCATATGGTCGCCCTGCCGTTTAAACCGCTCGACTGTGTTGAGGGTGACGTCCAGTCCCCGAGCTTCCAGCACCATAGGCACAATGGCGAGGCGCGCGGAAGCATCGTGCGCCGTTTCTTTTGCCGTATCCCAAAGGCCGTCATGGGCGGGAAGCGCACCGTAAAAGCTGCCCTGATCCCGCAATCGCCGGTCAAGCAGGGCAAAATGCATCGCTTCTTCTGCACCGACCCGCATCCAGTCATCGGTAAATTCCGGCGGAAATTGCGATCCGAACCGCCCGATCATGTCGAAGGCCAGATCAATCGCGACAAATTCGATATGGGCCAGCGCGTGGATCAGGGCGATCCTTCGCGGCACCGAAGTGCCCTTGCCCCGCCTCGGCATATCACGCGGGCGCATCAAGACCGGATGATCGGGTCGCGCCGGCATATCCGGCATGGTCTTGGAAAATGCATGAGCCAGCCGCCCCAGCCGCCATTCCCGTGCAGCATGGCGCGCGGCCATCACCTTGGCGACGGGATCTGCGGTTTGCAGGACGCGCAAAACCGCTGCGCCGACAGTGATCTGCTCGGTCATCCGGGCAGGTCTATTCTGCCTGTACCGCAGCCAGAACCTCTTCCGCGTGGCCATTGACCTTCACTTTCGGCCAGGTCTTGAGAACGGTCCCGTCTGGTCCGATCAGAAAGGTCGAGCGGATAATCCCCATATAGGTCTTGCCGTACATTTTCTTTTCCGCCCAGACGCCGATCTTTTCCAGAAAAGCGGTGCTCTCGTCCGACGCAATATCGATGGTCAGCTCCTGCTTGTTGATGAAATTCTGCTGTCGCTTCGGCGAATCGGCAGACATGCCGAGCACGGCGGCACCGGCTTTCCGGAATTCCGGCAACAGCGCCGAAAAATCTTTTGATTCTGTCGTGCAGCCGGGCGTGCTGGCTTTCGGATAGAAGAACAGCACCAGCTTTTGTCCGGCATAATCGGAAATCTTCACCGGACTGCCATCCGGCGCTACCAGTTCCATATCGGGAATTTTGTCACCCACATCGATCATCTTGTTACATCTCCTAATATTTCATCGGGGTCCGGCCGCAAGTGCCGGTTCCACTCGTCAATAACGCATTGCCGGGCCTTGTCATAGCCGTCCAGAAGAGCCTCCCAGCTCTCCTGCCCCGCAGATTTGGCAATCAATGCGCGGCTGGTTACCGGTGGAAAGTCACAATCCGGAGACATCAACCGCAAGGCTACCAGCAAGCGGGCCATCAGTTCGTATGCGGCTACCATTTCCTCACCCAGATCACCCGTAGCCACCAGAGCCCGGACAGCTTTACCCAGTTGCGGATAGAGCGCCTCGCCGGTTTTCAACTGCAGAAAGTGGATGATAAATTCCCAGTCGACCAATCCGCCTTCCATCATCTTGGTATCGAGCGGCCCCTTGGGAGGTTTATGTTCGACGATATCCAGGCGCATCTTCCGCACCGCCTTGCGCAATTCTTCCGGCTCTCGGTCCTTGCGCAAGATTCCGCGAATCTGCTGCTCCAGATCGGCGCGGTCTGCAGGATCGCCGTAAACCGGACGCGCCCGGGTCAGAGCCATATGCTCCCAGTTCCAGGCGTTTTCCCGCTGATATTTGTAGAAACTCTCCAGCGTCACCGCCAGCGGCCCCTGCGTCCCCGATGGTCGCAACCTTGTATCCACTTCGTACAGTGGACCTGCCGCGGTCGGTACCGAAAGCGCCGTCACAATCCGGGCCGTCAGCCGGTTATAATATTGGGTCGCACCCAATGATCGTTTGCCATCGGATTCGGCGCTGTGATCGCCGCTGAACAGGAAGATCAGATCGAGATCCGACGCGTGGGTCAGGCCCTCCCCGCCCAACCGGCCCAGCGCCAGAATCGACAGCGCGCAGCCAGGAACTTTTCCGTGCGTCTCTTCAAATTCCTTGATGGTCGCGTCAGTCAGCACCTCGATCGCGGCTTCGGCCACCCGGGCATAGCCCGCCGATATATCCAGTGCATCGTGACGGCCCTCAATCAGCTGGACCCCTAGAGCGAAGCGTTTTTCACCGACCCGGGCGCGCACCCGGTCGAGCAATATCTGATAATCGTCGCCGGGATCCATCCGCCCGAATTGTTCCGCAAGCTTCTCTATCGACGGAGGCAGATCCAGCGCGGTGGCATCGATCAAACCGTCGAACAACTCCGCTCTCCGGGCCAGCGCATCGGCCAGCACCGGTGCATGGCTGAGAATCTTGCCGAGCAGGTCGAGCAACGCGGGCCGCGCTTCCAGAATCCGGAAGAAGTTGATCGCGGTCGGCAACTTTTCGATCAGACTGTCGAGCCGCGCCAGTGCCTTGGTGGAATTTGGTGCGGTAGCAATCGCATCAACCAGATCGGGCAGGATCGCTTCAAAAGACTCCTGGGCAGCGTTTGACCGCAGCGCCGTAACCTTGCCGCTCCGCCAGCGTTTGATTGCCTGCAGAAAGCTGTCCCCTTCCAGCAGATTTTTCCCGGCTATCACCGCCGCCAGTTTTTCCTCATCCGCCGGCAGTCGGCTATCGTCATCCGGCTCGATCAGATCATCATAGATATGGCCGACCGCGTCGACATGCGGCGCGAGCAGGTCAAGCAATTGCCGGCCTGTTTCCAGCCCGTGCAGCCGCGCCACCCGGTCGAGATCTGCCTCCGCATCGGGCAAACTGTGGGTTTGCTGGTCATTGACCATCTGCAGCCGGTGTTCGATGATCCGGTAGAGTTCGTAGGACTCGCTCAGCACTCTCGCCTTTTTGCCGTCGATCCGCCCTGCGTCGGCCAATGCTGCCAGCGCATCGCGCGTCGCCGGGATGCGCAAATCCGGTTGCCGTCCGCCAAAAATCAGCTGGTACATCTGGGCGTAAAATTCGGTTTCCCTGATCCCGCCGCGCCCGCGCTTCAGATCAAAGCCCGGTCCGAATTTCTGTCCCGCCGCATAATGATCGCGTATCTGCGCCGTGACCGATCCGATATTCTTGATCGCTCCATAATCCAGCGACCGCCGCCAGATGAACGGATTGATCGTTTCCAGAAAATATCGACCCAACTCGCGGTCACCGGCGGCGGCCCGGGAACGGATATAGGCCGCCTGCTCCCACGCCAGCGCGCTCGATTCATAATAGCTGATCGCCGCCTCCACCGGCAAGGCGACCGGGCTGACTTCCGGCGATGGCCGCAGCCGCATGTCGACCCGGAAGACATAGCCGTCGGCATCGCGGGCGTTGAGCGCTTCGACCAGCTGATGGCCGATCCGCCGAGCAGCATCGCTGGGGTCTTCCCTGCCCCGCACCGGGATTTTATCGGGATCATAGATGAAGATCGGATCGATATCCGACGAATAGTTGAGTTCGCGGCTGCCGTGCTTGCCAAGCCCGATGATCGAGAAACCCTCCAGCGGCGCACCGGGATAGCGCGTCGCATATATGTCGGCCAGCGCCTCATCCAGCGCGCGGTCGGCGAAATCCGACAATTGGGTGATGACATCGGTGAGCGACAGTCGCCCGGCCAGATCGCCAATTGCCAGAGTCTGCGCCAGCGCACGCTTTTCGCGGCGCAATTTCTGCCGGACATTTTCGGCTCCCTCTCCTGCGCAGCGAACATATTCCAGCGCGGCCTCGAGATTCTCCGCTTCGAGGAGATCGGTGAGTTCGGGCTGGATCTGCATCGCCATGGCGAGAAACGGAGCATTTTCGCGCGCGCGCAGCAGCGCGTCTTGCAGGGTCGTTGGTTCGGGCAGCCCGTCAATCATGGGTTGAGATAATCGGCGCGGAATCGCGCGGCAAAATCCGCGAACCGGCCTTCGGTAATCGCGTCGCGCATCCCCGCCATCAGCGCTTGATAATAAGCGATATTATGCTCGGTCATCAGCATCGCGCCCAATATCTCCTTCGCCCGGATCAGATGGTGGAGATAGGCGCGGCTGTGGTTCTTGCAGACCGCACAGGCACAATTTTCGTCCAGCGGCGCCAGATCCTCGGCAAATTTGGCGTTGCGGATGTTGAGCGCGCCCTGCGCGGTAAACGCCTGGCCATTGCGGCCCGAGCGGCTCGGCAATACGCAGTCGAACATGTCCACGCCGCGCTCGACCGCCCCGACCAGATCATCGGGCTTGCCGACACCCATCAGATAGCGCGGCTTGTCGGCGGGCAATTGACCCGGCGCATAATCGAGCACGTCGAACATCGCCGCCTGCCCCTCGCCGACCGCCAGACCGCCGATCGCATAGCCGTCAAATCCGATCTCGATCAGCGCCTTTGCCGACGCCGCGCGCATGTCCTTGTCGAGCGAACCCTGCTGGATACCGAACAGCGCCGCTCTCGCCGCATGGTCCTTGCCGCTGTCAAAGCCGTCGCGCGAGCGCCTGGCCCAGCGCATCGAACGCTCCATCGACGCCTGCGCTTCCTCGCGAGTGGCGCCATTCTTGGTACATTCGTCAAAGGCCATGACGATATCGCTGCCCAGCAGCCGCTGGATTTCCATCGACCGTTCCGGCGTCAGCATGTGGCGCGAGCCATCGAGATGGCTCTGGAATTCCACCCCGTCCTCGCTCAATTTTGTCAGCTCCGACAGGCTCATCACCTGATAGCCGCCGCTGTCGGTCAGGATCGGACGATTCCAGTTCATGAACTTGTGCAGACCGCCAAGCCGCGCCACCCGCTCCGCTCCGGGCCGCAGCATCAGATGATAGGTATTGCCCAGGATGATATCCGCGCCGGTCGCACGCACCGTCTCCGGTTTCATCGCCTTGACCGTCGCGGCCGTCCCCACCGGCATGAATGCAGGCGTGCGAATATCCCCGCGCATCATCTGGATCGTGCCGGTCCGCGCCTTGCCGTCAGTCGCGGCGATGGAAAAGGAAAAACGCTCAGCCATGGACCCGCCCGATTCCCGCTTGGAGACCAGATTTTACGGCTTCAATTTTGTATTTGTCTGTCGATGGTGTAACCAATGGCCCGTCCTGTTCGAATTGCTCGGCATCTGTGCAGGATGGCAACGGATTTTCAAAGAGCTAAATCGGGAGTATTTTATGACAAAAGCGACAAAACTGGGTTCGGCAGCAACCGCATTGATCGCCGCAGCCGCCCTTTCCGCCTGTTCCGGCGGCACCAGCGAAGCCACCGGCGAAAGCGCTGAAGCAACCGGCAGCGAAGTGACCGAAGTCGCCGCTGCGGAAAAGGAAAAATGCTACGGCATCGCCTTGGCAGGCGAAAATGATTGCAAGGCGGGCGAAGGCACCAGCTGTGCCGGCACGTCGGTTCTTGATTATCAGGGCAATGCCTGGAAAAATACCGACGCTGGCGAATGCGAAGCCATGGGCGGTTCGCTCACCGAAGTCGCCGACAATGATCCCCCGGTTGCGCCAGTAGCGGCTCCTGCCGAAGGCTGAACCCGAGGAAAATGATATCGGGAAAGGGCGGTTCGTTTGGGCCGCCCTTTGCGTTTGGCCAGAGCTGGCTCTGCCCGAAAGCAGACCTTGGCTTTGGCCGCTATTGGCGCAGCAATTGGGTGGTTGGCGGACATTGAGCCATACTCTAGCTGATGCCCGCTTTACCCCAAAAAGGGACGTTGCGGTTAGTGAACCAATAGCATTCGTAGATCATTGACGTTGGTGCCGGATGGTCCCGTCATCAGCAAGGCATTGGCCATTTCAAAAGCGCGATAGCTGTCATCGCGATCGAGAAACTGGCAGGCTTGTTCCGCGCCACCCATGTCTTGCAAGATGCCGGGCCATAGGAACGCGCCCGCATTATCTTCCGAACCGTCAATGCCATCGCTATCCGCAGCGAAGCCGCAGATATCCGGCTCGCCCTTCAATGCCAGGGCGCAGGCCAGCAGATAGGCGGTGCAACGGCCACCGCGACCATTGCGGTTGCGCAGGGTCACCGTCGCCTCGCCCCCCGATATCAGGGCCGCCTTGCGACCACTGGCCTTGATCGCCAGCGCCTGTGCGGCATGGTCGCGCCCGAGTTCAAGCGCGTCGCCCTCAAGCGCGTCTCCGAGCATGATCGGTTCATAGCCCATGGCGCGGACCGCTGCGACCGCCGCTGCGCACATGTCCGCCGGACGGGCACAGAGTTCGGCGGTCGTGCGCTGCATCTTCGGATCGCCGGCCTTCGGCGTTTCCAGCGCGCCGGTGAGCAACCGGCTCTGGATCGCTGGCGGCAGCGTGATGTCATATTTGTCGGCAATCGCCAGCGTATCGGCGCAGGTCGAGCTGTCCGCGACCGTCGGGCCCGAACCGATCATCGCGATATCGTCGCCGGGAATGTCGGAAATGGCGATCATATGGGTTGCCGCCGGCCAGGCTCTCGCCGCCAGCCGTCCGCCCTTGATCGCCGAGAGATGTTTGCGAACCATGTTCATTTCGCTGATCGGCGCGCCGCTGCCCAGCAGCGCCCTGGTGACGGCCTGTTTCTCGACCAGCGATATCCCGTCGGCCGGCGCGGGGAGCAGCGCGCTGGCGCCGCCCGACATCAGCACCAGCAGCAGATCATCTGCGCCAAGCGCGTCTGCTGCCTGCAATGCGCATTGCGCCGCCTCCGCGCCGACAGAGTCCGGAACCGGATGCGATGCCTCGACAATCTGCAGATTGTCCGGCGCAAAGCCCGGCTCGACATAGCCCTGACGGGTGACGATCAGGCCTTCGACATTTTCCGGCAGGCGATCAAGAATGGCAGCCGCCATCTGGCTGGCCGCCTTGCCAATGGACAGCAGGTAAGTCCGGCCGCGCACCTGTGGCCATTGGACGTCGCGCATCGCGTTGGCGGGCAGCGCCGGTTGCAGCGCCTGCAGATAGAGATCCTTTAAAAAAGCTTTTATTGAATCGGGATTTGTTGTTTGATGCACTGCACAATAAGGGCCCGATTGTTCCGCCGGGGTCAAGAAGATTTTCGGAGTGACAGAAGCAGCCATGAATGATCGCGCCACTATCGACCATCTTCTGCAACGGCTGACGGCGCATCTGGGCGCGGTCTATCCCGACCACGATTGCGAGGCACTGGCAAAGCGCATCGTCGACCTGTTCTGGCCCGACAAGAGCAAGATGATCCCGCGGTCGGAAATCACCAACAAGCATTTGTGGGACGAGAGCGATATCGCGATGATCACCTATGGCGGCACGATCCGCTCGGATGGCGAGCGACCGCTGCGGACGCTGCATCGCTTCCTGAAGGAGCATATCGGCCAGACCATCGGTGCCGTGCATATCTTGCCGTTTTTTCCCTATAGCTGTGATGACGGGTTCGGGGTGATCGACTATCTTGCGGTCGATGAGGAGCTGGGCGACTGGTCTGATATCGAGGCCATTGCCGGTGATTATCGCCTGATGGGCGATCTGGTGATCAATCACGGATCGAGCAAATCCGTCTGGTTCCAGCAATTTCTGTCCGATGAAGCGCCGGGCAAGGATTATTATTACACCGCCGATCCCGCCGCCGACCTCGGGCAGGTGGTGCGTCCGCGCGCGCATCCGCTGCTGACGCCGTTTCGCACGGTGTCCGGCGACCGCCATGTCTGGAGCACATTCAGCAGCGACCAGCTGGATTTCGATTTCACCAATCCCGAGCTGCTGATCGAATTTGTCAAGATCATCGCCGCCTATATCGACCATGGCGTGCGGATTTTCCGGCTCGACGCCGTAGCCTTCCTGTGGAAGAAAATCGGCACACCCTCGATCAATCTCGACGAAACCCACGAGATCATCCGGCTGTTGCGCACGCTGATGGACCATCATGCCGAGACGCTGATCATCATCACCGAAACCAACATCCCCAATCACGAGAATCTGACCTATTTCGGCAACCAGAACGAAGCGCATGTCATCTATAATTTCTCGCTGCCGCCGCTGCTGGTCCATGCGCTGCTGACCGGCAACGCGCTCTATCTGAAGCGTCTGACGCGGAGCAATCCGCCGGCGCTGACCGGTTGCACCTATCTCAATTTCACCGCCAGCCACGACGGGATCGGCCTGCGCCCGACCGAAGGGGCGCTGCCGCAGGGCGAGGCCGACCAGATGCTGGCCACTATCCAGAGCTTTGGCGGGCGCGTGTCGATGCGGCGCGGGCCGGGCGGAACCGAGAAACCCTATGAGATGAACATCTCCTTTTTCGAGGCGATGCAGGGCACGCTGGATGGACCGGACGAATATCAGATCGACCGGTTCATGGCGGCGATGGCGATCATGCTGGCGCTGGAAGGCATTCCGGCCATCTATATTCACAGCCTGCTGGCAACGCCGAACGGCTATGAGGATGTCAACCGGACCGGGAATAACCGGTCCATCAACCGGTCGCAGCTGGACTATGAGACGATCAGCGCCAAGCTGGCCGACCCGGAAACCGTCGAGGCGCAGGTCTTCAACCGTTTTCTGTCACTGGTCGAGACCCGCAAGAAACAGCAGGCCTTCCACCCCAATGCGGTGCAATTCACGCTAGCGCTGCCCGAAGGGCTGTTCGGCATCTGGCGCCAGAGCCGCGAACGGACACAAAGCATCTTCGCGATCAGCAACGTGACAAACGAAGAAAAGACGCTGTCGCTGGCGGACATCAATCTGATCGCCGGGGACCGCTGGTGGGATCTGATTTCCGGCCATATCATCACCGACATCGAGGGTGATTTCAGCCTTTCGCCCTATCGCACCGTCTGGTTCAGCAACGTCGCGCCCGACCCGGACTAGTCTTCCCCGGCCTAATCTTCGTTATCGAGCCGCACCGCTTCCTTGAACCGGTCGGTAAAATCCGGAATGGCGCTGTTGATCCGGTTCCAGTTGGCCATGAAGGGCGTCTCGTTTGGCGATTCGAGAAAGACTTCGCCAGCGGTCATGATATTCTGCGCGAACAGTTCGACCGTCGTTTCTTCCTCGTGCCGGTCGAGCGTCAGGCCGTTCATCACCGCATCATTGTAGAAGGTCTCGATTCTGTCGAGCGCGATCCGGAAATAGGTCGCCTTGAGCGTGCGGAAGGTGCCGGCCGAAAACACCTGCCCGTCGGTAGCCAGCTTGCGGAACAGCGACTTGGTGATGTCGATGCTCATCTTCGACAGACCGCCCTCGGGATTGTCGTGCGAAACCGACTGGTGCTTGTGGTCATAATTGTCGGCAATCTCGACCTGGCATATCGACTGGGTCGACTGGTTCCGCCACACTTCGGACAATACGCCGACCTCCAGACCCCAGTCGGACGGGATGCGGATATTCTTGACCACCTGACGCCCCATCGCGAATTCGCCCGCCAGCGCGTAGCGGAAGCTGTTCAGATAGGTGATATAGTCGTTCGGTTCGCAGACTTTCTTGAGCGCGGCGAGCAAGGGCCCGATCAGCAGGCGGACGACCCGGCCATTGAATTTCTCCTCGGTTGTTCGTGCATAATAGCCCTTGGAGAAGACATAGGGGAAAGTGGGATTGGCCACCGGATACATCAGCCGCGCGAGCAGTTCCCGGTTGTAGGTCAAGATGTCGCAGTCGTGGAGTCCGACAACCTGTGCATTGGTGGCGGAGAGGAAATAGCCGAAGCAGAACCAGACATTGCGTCCCTTCCCCGGTTCCGCCGGTGACAGCCCGCGCTCCTTCAGCTCGCCATCAAGCGCGGTCAGCCGCGGACCGCTGTTCCAGAGGATATGATGGCGTTGCGGCAGGCGCGAAAAATATTGCTTCGCATATTCGAACTGGTCCTTGTCGGCGCGGTCCAGCCCGATGATGATATCGTCCAGATAGGGCACCTTGCACAGTTCATCGACGATATTTTCAAGCGCCGGGCCTTCCAGTTCGGAGAACAGGCTGGGCAGGACCAGCGCCATTGGATTGGCTTTGCGAAAGCCCATCAAATCGGTCTCCAGCGATTCGACCGAACGATCGGACAGATTGTGGAGCGTGGAAATTGAACCGTTTTGATGAAAATCAGCCATAGATGTCCCTGTGTTTGCGGAGAGACGAGCCTAATCAGCTTTGCTGCAGGTTTAAACCCAATTCTGCCAGAATTTCTGTCACCGCGATTACCCATCCCTCGGGTCCCGGCAAGGGAGCCGTGCGAACATGGGGGTTGGTAGATTCAATAGTCACGCCTTCAGGGTTTGGCATGATCACACCAAAATCGGCGGCCTCAATCATCGCCAGATCATTCGGACCATCCCCAAGGGCGATTGAGACTATGTCGTAATCCGGGTTCCATTCGGCAGCGGCCTTGACGACATAGTCCATTGCCTTTTCTTTGGTGGCGTGACCGGTCAGATGATAAAATCGTCCCCCGCGCTGAAGCTGGATATTGGCCTGTCCTACAATAGATTCCAAGGCAGCCAGTTCCTGATCTGTACCGGACCATGAAAAAGGCTCCGTCGCCTGACGGTCTTTGGCACGCTTTGCATCATCAAAGGATAGCCCGGTAGCTTTGCCGACTTCTGCCACACACATATCCGAAAACCCGTGCACATGACTACGAATAGACGGGGGCAGCTTTTGGATATGGCTCAGAATCTCCTGATATCCGACTCCCAAAGTGAGGGTTTTCGATCTTTTGCCATCCTTCTCAAAATAATCTTCGGGACCATGTATCACTGATCCATTTTCCGTCACGCCAATGGAAAAGGGGATGGGGACCTCTTGCTTCAACCAGAGCAATTCCGAAAATGTCTTGCTGGTTATCGGAACAATTTCCGCCATATGCTGATCGCATAGCAGCCGGATAAGGCCATCAGCCGGTTCTGCTGAATAGCTCTCGTGGTCCAACAAGGTGCCATCCAGGTCGGTAAATATAACAGGATGGATAGATGGTTTTGACATGATCACCAACGACCTAGCAGCTTGGCCTTTGCTGCAAAACGGGAATGTGATTAAAATCCGGTGTTGCGGCCGTAACGGGCATCATGTTCCCGCTGTCATTTACTGCGAGATCATCACTCTTCAAACTTTCGGCAGCAACAGACTGGAATCCCCATAGCTGTAAAAGCGATACCGTCCGGCAATTGCATGGGCATAGGCCGCCTGCATCGTCTCCAGTCCCATCAGCGCGCTGACCAGCATGAACAGGGTCGATTTGGGCAGATGGAAATTGGTCATCAGGCCGTCGGTCGCGCGGAATTTATAGCCGGGCGTTATGAAAATATCGGTGTCGCCCTCGAACGGACGGATGATGCCGTCTTCGCCGGTCGCGCTTTCCAGAAGGCGCAGGCTGGTGGTGCCGACTGCGATCACCCGGCCTCCCGCTTGCCGCGCGGCGTTAAGACGGTCGGCGGTGGCGGCATCGATCCGGCCCCATTCGCTGTGCATCTGGTGCTCGTCGGTTTCGTCGACCTTGACCGGCAGGAAGGTCCCCGCGCCGACGTGCAGCGTCAATATTTCGCGCCCCACACCCGCCTCGGCCAGCGCGGCCATCAGCTCATCGGTGAAATGCAGCGCCGCCGTCGGCGCAGCGACCGCACCTTTTTCGCGCGCAAACATGGTCTGATAGTCATCGGCATCGCGTTCATCGATCACCCGCTTGCTGGCGATATAGGGCGGCAGCGGCATCGTGCCGGCGCGCTCGAGCAGCAGCTCGACCGGCTCGTCGCCGAGAAAATGCAGAATGAAGCTTCCATCGTAGAGCCTGGCTTCGGCTTCGGCAAACACGTCCATGCCGAAATCAACGGTCTCGCCGACGCGCAACCGCTTGGAGTTGCGAATGAACGCCTGCCAGCGGCGAAGGTCGACCCGCTTGTGCAGAGTCGCGCCGATTTTTGCCTCACCGCGCGTGCCTTGCAGCTGCGCGGGAATGACCTTGGTATCATTGAAGACCAATATGTCTTTGGGACCGAGCAATTTCGGCAGGTCGCTGACAATATGGTCCGATATCTGATCCCCCGAGACGCTCAGAAGCTTCGCGCTGTCGCGCGGAACCGCCGGTCGCAATGCGATACTGTCCTGCGGCAGCGCAAAGTCGAATAGATCAACGCGCACAGTCTGGACTAGGGTTTGATCGGCGCGTTCAGGTCATCGATCGAAATCGGCGCTTCGGAAACCCTGGTCTGCGACCCCGGCAGGACCGGCGGCTTGTTGTCCGCTGCTATCGATGCCTGCAATATCCGGCTCGGATTCAAGGGCGGTTCGCCGCGTTGAATCGCGTCGACATATTCCATGCCGGCAGTGACCCGGCCGAAAGCAGTATATTTGCCATCAAGCGAAAAGCGGGGATAGAAGACGATGAAAAACTGACTGTTGGCGCTGTCTTCGCTGGCGGAGCGCGCCATCGAAACGACTCCCCGTACATGCGGAAACTTGCCGAATTCTGCCTTCAAATCGGGCAGGTCCGACCCGCCGGTACCCGTTCCGGTAGGATCGCCGGTCTGGGCCATGAATCCGTCAATCACCCGGTGAAAGATAATGCCGTCGTAAAATCCCTGACGTGTCAGCGTCTTGATCCGCTCGACATGATTGGGGGCCAGCGCCGAAAACAGCTGGATCGTGACCCGGCCACCGGTCGACAGGTCCAGATGCAGAATATTCTCGTCAGCAGGAACCGACGCGGGAGCCGGCGCCTTTTCCTCCGCTTCCTGCGCGTGCACAGCGAAGGGAACCAGAAACAGGGCAGAGAAAGTCAGAAAAAATTTGCGCAGCATGTCATACTCATTTGGCATTGAGGACTGGGAAAGAAACTGGTCTTTGAACGATTCCACCTTGCTCCGCAATGAATTGCTGGAGAAGCTTATTGATCGCCCTTGAGACCGATCTTCTGGACCCGTGCGGTAATTTCATCGGCCACCATGGGTGTTACGAACTTGTGGATCTCGCCCCCGAACATGGCAATTTCCTTGACCAGACGCGATGCAATCGGCTGCAGCGAGACATCGGCCATCAGAAACACCGTTTCGATATCGCCGTTGAGCTGCTGGTTCATGCCCGCCATCTGATATTCATATTCAAAATCGGCAACAGCGCGCAGGCCGCGCACGATTACGCCGGCGCCCTGTTTCTCTGCAAATTTCATCAGCAGCATATTGAACCCGACAACCTCGACGCCATCGCCCAGTTCGGCGGTTTCCCGGCGCACCATGTCCAGACGCTCTTCGTCCGAGAACATCGGCGATTTCGAAGGATTGGTGGTCACCCCGATCACCAGCTTGTCGACCAGACGCATGCCGCGTTTGATAATATCCATATGGCCCAATGTAATCGGGTCAAAAGTCCCCGGATAAATGCCGATTCTCATATCCTGTCCTTCCCGACTAGCGGTCTCTTGTGATTGTATATTCGGCGATAGCGCGCAGCACGTCCGCCTCGCCGCCATAGCCGTTGAGATGTGATTTCGCCTGATCCACCAGCATCTGTGCCTGATCTTTGGCCCGCTCCAGCCCCATCAGACTAAGGAATGTTTCCTTGCCGGCTTTTGCATCCTTGTGCAGCGCCTTGCCCGCCTTTTCCTCGTCGCCTTCGACATCAAGAATGTCATCGGCAATCTGGAAAGCCAGACCCAGATCGTGCGCATAGCCGCGCAGGCTGGTGCGACCCTCGCTGGTCACCTTTCCCAGTATCGCGCCAATTTCGACGCAGGCGGTGATCAGCGCACCGGTTTTCAGCTGCTGCAGCCGGGTCACGGTCGGCAGGTCAAAGGTCGAGCTTTCTGCCACCAGGTCCATCATCTGGCCCCCGGCCATGCCCGCCGGCCCGGCGGCTTTGGCGAGACAGGCGGTCATTTCCGCACGAACAAAAGGATCGCTATGGGTGCGCTCGTCGGCGAGCAGACCGAACGCCAGCGCGTGCAGCGCATCGCCGGCCAGAACCGCGGTCGCTTCCCCGAAAGCGACATGGGTGGTCGGCTTGCCGCGCCGCAGGTCGTCATCGTCCATGCACGGCAGGTCATCGTGGATCAGCGAATAGACGTGCAGCGCCTCGACCGCGGTCGCGGCCCGGATGGCGCAGGATTCATCGACGTTGAACAACCGCGACGTCGCCATCACCAGCAATGGTCTCAGCCGCTTGCCACCGCCGATCGCTGCGTGGCGCATCGCCTCGTAAAGCTCGCGGCGCGGATCATCCGGCACTTGCAGCAGCGTATCGAACTGGCGGTCGACGGCAGCGGCGACCCGTGCAATTTCCATCGAGAGATCGGAATTATTGTTGGCCGCCACGGGTTCAGTCCGCGTCAAACGGGACAGTGGCCTTGGGCTTGCCATCCCGATCGAGCGTGATCTTCTCGATCTTGGCCTGCGCAGCTTCCAGCCGTTTCTGGCACAGGCCACGCAGTTTTTCGCCTTCGCTATAGAGCGCAATCGACTGGTCGAGTGGCACGTCGCCGCTTTCCAGTTTGCGGACGATATCCTCGAGACGCTTCAGCGCATCCTCGAAGTTCAGTTCAGACAGGTCTTCATTGGTTTCGCTCATGGCGAAATTCAATGACGACGCTTTGCGCTGCGGTCAAGGGCTTGGGCTTCACTATCCTCAACTTCCAGTGTAGCCCTTCTGAGAAAAGCTGGGAGAAGAAACATGTTCATCGGTCATTTTGCGCCCGCAATGGTTGCCGCAACCCATCCCAGGGCACCGGGGCTCGGCACGTTATTTGTCACGGGGCAGTTGCTGGATTTCGGCTTTTTCGGTCTCGCGCTGGCCGGAATAGAGAATTTCCGGATCACCCCGGGAATCACCAGAATGGTGCCGCTCGATCTCTACGACATGCCCTATACCCACAGCCTGCTCGGCAGCGCCGTCTGGGCCGCAGCTTTTGCCCTGCTGATCTGGCTGTTCACCCGCAACCGGACGGGCGCGTTTATCGGCGGCGCGGTGGTGCTCTCGCACTGGTTCCTCGACCTGCTGGTCCATGCGCCCGATTTGACGCTGGCAGGCGCGCCGCCGAAAATGGGTTTCGCGCTGTGGAACCATCCGATGATTGAAATGCCGCTGGAACTGGCGATCACCTTTGGCGCTCTCGCCTTTTTCGTCATCCGGACAAAGGCGGTCTCCAGCCGGTCCAAATATGCCCTTGGCCTTTTGGCCGTATTGCTGCTGGCCTTCCAATGGATCAACTGGTTCGGACCAGAGCCCGAAACCGCCGACACGGCGATGAAGCTCACCGGCCTGTTCGCCTTTTCGGTCGCCGCTCTGGCCGCATGGTGGGCGGGACGGACCCGCTTATTGAAGCAACGATAGAACAGGATCGATCATGACCCAATATATTGCCGCCTATTTCATCGCCGCCATCGTCTTCGGCATTCTCGACTATCTTTGGCTCAGCAATATGGCGGGGACTCTCTATCGGCCGGTCATTGGCGAGATCATGGCCGACGAGTTCCGCAAGGCGCCGGCGATGATATTCTATGCGATCTACCTGTTCGGCATCGTCTGGTTCGGGATCAAGCCGGCGCTAGCCAGCGGTCAGTGGACCACCGCCCTGCTCAACGGCGCGCTGTTCGGCGGGATCGCTTATGCGACCTACGACCTGACCAGTCAGGCGGTGCTCAAGGTCTGGTCGACCAAGATCAGCCTGTACGACATCGCCTGGGGCACCTTTGCCACCGGCGTGACCGCAGCGCTGACTGCCTATCTGGTGCTGAAATTCGTGAAGGCTTAATCGCCTTCGTGGCGGCCCTTCCGCTTCGCGGCTAGCGCCTGCATTCGTTCCGGCAGCAGGGAAAATATCTCGCGCTTCCGGCTCGGTGAAGCCGATCCCCATTCGGCGATTTCCGAGAGACTGCGCCCACAGCCCACACAGAGGCTGCTCGGACGATCAATCGTGCAAATATCGTTGCAGGGCGATTTCACGCGGATAGCTGATCGTCGATCTGGCCCAGCCGTTCCTTGCCGAAATACATCTCGCCATCAATATAGATGGTCGGAATACCGAAGGCTCCGCGCTCGACCGCATTTTCCGTATTGTCGATCAACGCCTGTTTGACCGCCGGGTCCTGGGTCTGCGCGAGTAGATCGGCCGCATCAAAGCCGCCATCCTGCAATATCTTGCCCAGCGTTTCACCATCGGTCACGTCTAGCCCCTGTTCCCAGATCGGCGGCAACAGCGTTTCGATAAACTCTGCGCGCTTTGCCGGTTCGAGCGCCACCAGCATCCGCAACAGCGTAATCGTGTTAAACGGGAAATGCGGGTTCATCTTGAACTTGGAGAGCCCGTGCTTTTTCACAAAACGCCCCAGCTCCAGCATCGCATATTCATTCTTGCCCTTCACCTCCGCGTCGCGGATGAACGGCGGCGCATTGCCGGTCAACTTGTGCATACCGCCGAGAAAGACCGGGGTAATAGCGATGGTCGCGCCATGTTTTTCGGCCAGCGCCTTGAGCGGTTGCCAGATCAGATAGGCGTTGGGACTGACGAAATCGAAAATCAGCTCGATGGTCTTGGACATAGGTTGCTCCTTCGAACCTATCCTTAAAGCAGCACAGCGAAACATCAATTCCCTCTAGGCGAAATTGCCCCGCCTCGTTAAAGGGTCTGCATGACCACAGACACGATGATTGCCGAGCCCCAGATCTCCACCGAAACCGTGCGCGAGCATGGCCTCAACGCGGAGGAATATCAGCGCATATTGAACGCGCTCGGTCGCGAGCCGAATATCACCGAACTCGGCATCTTTTCGGTGATGTGGTCGGAACATTGTTCCTACAAGTCATCGCGCCTGCATCTGAAGAAACTGCCGACCACCGGCCCGCAGGTCATTTGCGGTCCCGGCGAGAATGCCGGCGTCATCGACATCGGCGACGGCCAGGCAGCGATCTTCAAGATGGAGAGCCACAACCATCCCAGCTACATCGAACCCTATCAGGGCGCGGCAACCGGCGTTGGCGGGATCCTGCGCGACGTATTCACCATGGGCGCGCGGCCCGTGGCCAATCTCAACGCCCTGCGCTTCGGACGGCCCGACCATCCGAAGATGAAGCATCTGGTCAAGGGCGTCGTCGCCGGTATCGGCGGCTATGGCAATTGCGTCGGCGTGCCGACGGTTGGCGGCGAGACCAATTTCGATCCGGCCTATGACGGCAATATCATCGTCAACGCGATGACCGTCGGCGTCGCCGACGCGGACAAGATTTTCTATTCCGCCGCCAGCGGCGTCGGCAATCCGATCGTCTATGTCGGCTCCAAGACCGGCCGCGACGGCATCCACGGCGCAACCATGGCGAGCGCCGAATTTGACGATGACAGCGATGAAAAGCGCCCCACCGTACAGGTCGGCGATCCGTTCACCGAAAAACTGCTGATCGAGGCCTGCCTCGAACTGATGGCCAGCGACGCGATCGTCGCGATCCAGGATATGGGCGCAGCCGGCCTGACCAGCTCCAGCGTCGAAATGGCGACCAACGGCGAAGTCGGCATCATCCTCGACATGGACAAGGTGCCCTGCCGCGAAACCGGCATGACCGCTTATGAAATGATGCTCAGCGAATCGCAGGAACGCATGCTGATGGTGCTGAAACCCGGCCGCGAGGAAATGGCCGAGGCGATTTTCACCAAATGGGAGCTGGATTTCGCGGTGATCGGCGAAGTCACCGACAGCCGCCGCATGGTTCTCACCCACAAGGGCGAGACGGTCTGCGACATCCCGCTCGGCCCGCTCGCCGACGACGCGCCGCTCTATGACCGGCCACATCTGACCCGCGAGGAATATGCCGCGCATATCAATGTCCAGCCGATCGGCGATCTGCCCGAAAGCCCCGATATCGGTGCGGACCTTCTGAAAATGATGGCCAGCCCCGCGCTCGCCTCGCGCCGCTGGATCTGGGAGCAATATGACAGCCAGGTCGGCGCCGACACCGCGCAACGCTCCGGCGGCGATGCCGCTGTCGTCCGCGTGCACGGCACCAACAAGGGTCTCGCGATCACCACCGACTGCACGCCAAGATATTGCAAGGCCGACCCCTATGAAGGCGGCAAGCAGGCGATTGCCGAAGCCTATCGCAATCTCTGCGCTGTCGGCGCCAGGCCGCTGGCGACCACCGACTGCATGAATTTCGGCAATCCCGAAAAGCCGCATATCATGGCGCAATTTGTCGGTACGATCGAAGGCATTGGCGAAGCCTGCAAGGCGCTCGACATGCCGATCGTCTCGGGCAATGTCAGCCTCTACAACGAAACCACTGGCGCCGACGGCATCAGCCACGCGATCCTGCCGACCCCGGCAATCGGCGCGGTCGGGCTGATCGACGATCTCGACAAGATGATGACCATCGGCTTCAAGCAGGAAGGCGATTGTATCGCCACCATCGGTTTCCATCACGAGGAACTCGGCCAGTCGACGTGGCTGCGAGAAATCCACGGCCGCACCGACGGCCCGCCCCCGAAGGTCGATCTGGCGGATGAGGAATGGGCCGGCCGGACCGTCCGCGAGCTGATCGCGGAAGGCAAGGTCACCGCCGTCCACGACATCAGCGACGGTGGTTTGGCCGTGACCCTCGCTGAAATGGCGCTGGCCGGCAATCTCGGCGCGGAAATCGACAATATGACCAGCGCCTTTGCCTTCAGCGAGGCCCAGGGCCGCTATGTCATCACCTATCGCAACGAGGATGATCTCGATCGCGAGAAAGTGCCGTTCGAGAAAATCGGTCAGGTGAAGAGCGACAAGCTTGTCCTCAACGGCAATCCGGTTGCCGTGAGCGACCTCCGCGAAGCGCATGAGAGTTTCTTCCGCGACTGGATGGAAGACTAGGCCCCGGCCCCTCCACCACGCTACGCGCGGTCCCCCTCCCCATGCCTGCGGCACGGGGAGGAAAAGCGATTTGACAGTTTTGGCCCGACGCTGACAAAATCGTCCTGATTGTGATACATCTCTCCTCCCTGTTGCGAAGCAATGTGGAGGTGGCCTGCGCAGCGGGTCGGAGGGGCCATGGCACGAACAACCAGACAAACCGTCCTGAAAGCAAGGCAATTGCGCAAGACGATGAGCAAACCTGAAATCATGTTGTGGCAGCAGCTTCGCAAAAAGCCGCTCGGTATCAAGTTCCGGCGCCAGCATCCGATCGGGTCATATATCGTGGATTTCTATTGCCCGTCTGCAAAACTGGCTATCGAAGTCGACGGCATGGCGCACGACATGGGCGACCGCCCGGAACGCGATGAGCGGCGAGAATGGGATTTATTTGGCATCGGGGTCGAGGTCATCCGGATAGCCGCGCAGGATGTTCTGCATGACCCGACAGACGTCGCCGACCGGATATTGCGATATATTCAGGGTTTGCATTAGGCCCCTCCGTCATCCACCTACGCCAAGGCTTCGGCGCAGGCCACCTCCCCATTGCTGCGCAACAGGGAGGAAATAGCTGTATCTACTTCATCCTCCCCGTGCCGCAAGCATGGGGAGGGGGACCGCGCGTAGCGTGGTGGAGGGGCCACGCCAAGACCAGCCGAAAAGACCACCTTCCCATCCTCTCCCGCCAACAGAAAAGGGAACCCCTCCGGCCTTCGGCCGTTGATGATGAAACGACAGGAGAAACAAGATGACTGCAGGATATTCTGGCACCCCGCTCGCAAAAAAACTGTCCCTCAAGGACGGCATGCGTGTCTGGTTTCTAGACATGCCGCAGAGCGTCCGGTCAGAGATTGAGGGGGCCGACCTGACCTTGTCCGAGGATGAAGTCCCCACCCCCGGCCTGCACGCCGCGCATATTTTCGTAACCGATCGGGACACAATGGAACAGCATCTCGCAACCCTGCGTGAAATGATCGATCCCGCCGGTCAGGTCTGGGTGAGCTGGCCGAAAAAGGCTTCGAAAGTCGATAGCGACATCACCGAGGACATAATCCGCGAAGTCGCCCTGCCGATGGGCTTTGTCGACAGCAAGGTCTGCGCGGTGGACGCGGTCTGGTCGGGCCTGAAGCTGGTGATCCGCAAGGAATTGCGCTGACAAATCCTCCCTGAAGCAAAGCTTCGGGGAGGGGGACCATCCGAAGGATGGTGGAGGGGTATTGACGCAAGTCGACCCTCCGTCATCCACCTATGCCAGGGCTTCGGCAGATGCCACCTCCCCATGCCCGTAGCACAGGGAAAAAAATAATCAGGCCGCCTGCGCCAGCATATCATATGGGTCGACATTGCCCGCGCGGAACCGGGCATGCGCCTCGTGATAGAAATGCGGCGTGTGGATATGGAGCCGCTCGCGCAGCGCCTCGAGCGGCTGGGCCAGCAGATCGATGATTGATTCCTCGTTGATCTTGGGACAGGCCTTGCCCATTTTCTGGCCTTCGCGGATCGCCTTGAAGATCGGCGCGTCGCTCTTGGTCTGCTTCTTCATGTTCAGACCCGCGGCATAAGCGATGAAGACGTTGCCCAGCGATGGATTCTGGCCATAGGTGAAGGCCAGCACGCAGGCCTCGCCCAGCGCGTCGCGGCCATAGCCGGTGAGCACATGCAGCAGGTCATGCGTGTCGCGCTGGCGGAAACCGTACCATTCGATCAGATCACCATATTTGCGTGGGCTGAACTCGTCATATTCGGCGATCAGACCGGCGGCGCTCAGACCTTCTTTCTCCATGAAATCGCAATAGGCGTGAGCAAGACTGCCCGCAGGCATTTTGCGCAACCGCTCGTGATCGTCGAGAATATCGGCCAGCGCCGGTTCGCTTTCCAGCAACGCCTTGCCCTTGTCGCTCTCGACAAAGGCCTTGGCATCCTTGCGGAATCCGGGGCGCGGTAGCGATTCAAAAATATGGAATACCTGAGAGGTGTCTTCCTTGTCCTTGATCAGCTCGCGGAAATGGTACAGCGCTTTCAGGGGGCGAAAGCGGGCGGTCGGGCGATCCCGGTGGACGAAAGGCATTTGCGAATCACTCGGTGCGGAGAATTTATGATCAATTTTCATAAGACCTATATGTCGCTTACTAACATCTATGTCAATAGAGGATAGTGACTTTCCTGAAAGCGCCGGCTCCGCTATCCGCTGTGCAACCCATGCCCTTGACGCGTCATGATCGCGGGAGATGTAAATGAAGCCGCATGACAGCCTGCCCTATACCCAGTTGCCGGAATATTCCGACGCGGAACGCATCGCCCGGTCGCGCGCCTTTTACGAGGCGATCAGGACCCGCCGCACCTGCCGCTATTTCAGCGACGAAGCCGTGCCCCGAGGGGTAATCGAAAATGCAATTCTCGCCGCCGGCACCGCGCCCAATGGCGCCAATCACCAGCCCTGGCATTTCGCCGTGATCGAATCCGCAGAGAAGAAAAAGGCCCTGCGCGCCACCGCCGAAGAGGAGGAGCGCGCCTTTTACCAGAGCAAGGGCAGCGAAGAATGGCTCGAGGCGCTGGCGCCGCTGGGCACCGATGCCGACAAGCCGTTTCTCGAAACCGCGCCCTATCTCATCGTCATCTTCGGCCAGCGCAAGGGCGGCATGAACCCGGGCGAGATGAAGCAGAATTATTATGTCAACGAAAGCGTCGGCATCGCCACAGGCATGCTGATCACCGCGCTCCACGACGCCGGCCTCGCCACCCTCACCCACACGCCCAATCCGATGAAATTTCTCAACCAGCTCTGCTCCCGCCCCAATAACGAGAAACCGATGATGGTATTGGTGGTCGGCAAGCCCGCGGCCGACGCGACGATCCCGGTCCACGCGACAATCAAGAAACCGCTGGACCAGATCGCCAGCTGGCTGTGAACGCATTGCGATCACCAGATAGCGCTCGTACCGAACCTGTCAAAGCGCAACCGGTAGCAGCAATTTCTGTTTGCCCCGATCCTTCGACAGCCTCAGGACGGACTGACCGTAGATGAGCACGCATCCTCCCTCGCTCCGTTATCTCGAACTCGACGCCTTGCGCGGGTTTGCGGTGATGGGAATTTTGCTGATGAATATTGTCGGCTTTTCGATGCCGGAAATGGCCTATGTCAGCCCGGCGGCCTATGGCGGCACGGATCTGCCGGACATCATCGTCTGGGCGCTGTCCTATATCTTTGTCGACGGCAAGATGCGCGGGCTTTTCACCATCTTATTCGGCGCGAGTATGATGCTGATCTTAAAGCGGGCGCAGGAAAATGGCGAGAATCCCGCAAGGGTTCATTTCTCCCGCATGACGTGGCTGGCGATCTTTGGCCTCGCCCATTTCTTCCTCTTGTGGGCAGGCGACATATTATTCCTCTACGCCGCCGTCGGCTGCATCGCCTTTTTCCTTCGCGACCTGACCGCAGAAGATCTGATCCGGCGCGCCCTGCTGATCTTCTCTCTCGGTTTTATCGGCTATTCTGTGATGTTCGGCAGCTTCTTATATATCCAGTTTCAGGCAGGTGTTCCCGGTGCCAGCGCTGCTGCAATTGAAGATATCGCACAGATCATCGCCGGTTTTGAAAGCTCGGCAGCCGATATCACCGCGGATATCGCGCTACATCGGTCGGGCTTTGGCCCAATATTTCTGGACAAGATCCGGAACGACCTTTTCGGACCGCTGATCCTTCTGACCTATAATCTGGCAGAAACGCTGCCGCTGATGATGGTCGGCATGGCGCTTTACAAAAGCGGCTTCATCACTGGACAATGGCAGGCGGACCAATATCGTCGCTACGGCATATGGTTGATCGCAATCGGCATGCTCATTCTGACGGCCATCGCAATTGGCCTGATTCGCAGCGACTTTGACACGCTGTTGATGATCAACGCCAACTATGCATGGAACTGGCCGTCGCAAATGCTGATGACCATCGGCTATGCCGCCTTGCTGATTGTTACGATCGACAAGTTCCGGGGATCGCTCTGGATAAAGAGGATCGCGGCAGTGGGCCGCGCCGCCTTCACCAATTATCTCGGCACCAGCCTGTTGATGACCTTCATCTTCTACGGCTGGGGATTGGGGCTATATGGCTCGGTCGGACGCACAGAATTATATCTATTCGTCCTCGGCGCCTGGGCGCTCATGCTGCTCTGGTCGCAACCCTGGCTGATGCGCTTTCGCTACGGGCCGCTGGAATGGCTCTGGCGGAGTCTGGCCAAAAGACAGGTTCAGGCGATGCGCTTATCATGAGGATTCTGTAGCTTCTTCGGCAGAATCCGAAGGTTCATCGCCGGCGGCTTCGCTGCTATAGTTGACGTTGAGCAACCGAAACAGATCGACAGACGATATAAATTCCAGATGATCGTTCGGATCGTCCATATGCGCCAGCGGGCGGCCATCGGGCGTATATGACAGATGCTTATATTCTCCATCCTGGTCCCGCGCGACGATAGAACAGAGAATAGGCGAACGCAGACCGCCAATCAAAGCATGCAGCACGACCGCCTCTGCCTCTGCTTCCAGCGAGGCATCGCTATCGGGGTCGAATGGCACGCCCGCATATCGATAGACCGTCGCATGGTCTGCGGCTCTCTCGACCCCTGCTTTCATGCATCTGGCGTTGCCCGTCTGTATTTCGTCATGAGCCACAAAAACAATATGGTAGGGGCTGATGGCGAGAAAATCGCCTCCCTTGGCTTCGGCCGGCCCGACGGCTTTTGAACCCGCTTGAATAAACTCCCAATCGGTCAACATGTCGGCGGGAATTTTCCCGAACAACCGGAGCATCGGGACCTCGCCAACGATCAGTAGAGCGTTGCCATCCATGCCTCCTGGCAAAGATTCGAGATATCCGGTCAGATCTATGCCTTTGGTTTTCCAATCGGGTTCCGCGGCTCCCGTCGGCACCAATTTTGCGACAAACTCTTCCTCAAGCGACGCGCGAAATTCTTGCAATTCTTCCGCCATTTCCAACGGTAAAGTCTGCCAAAGCTCTTTGATCAGCAAAAGCCGGGAAACAGGACCTTCTTCCACCATCTCGGCGTCGGCATGATCCCATGCGCTATCGGACACAGGAGAAGCATTTGCCGGAGCCAAAGCCAGAACCGCCGCAACGGAAAAGAAAACGGAAAAAATCTTGCGCATGACTACCTCGTGTTCGGTCTGCGATCCGATCTAACCGGTTTTCGATGGATGGAAACAAAATAGTCGAACCTTATTTTGCTATTGCGATCTATTCTCATTAGCGATATACGAGTCGTTGTAAGGAGCTGTTATGGTTGTTTGTGTTTGTAATGCGATCAAGGAAAAAGACCTGAGAGCCGCCGTGCGTAGCGGTGCAGACCGTCCATCACAGGTCTATGCCCAGCTCGGCCGCAAGCCAAAATGCGGACAATGTCTCGCATTTGCCCAGACCATTATCAAATCGCAACTTGCGACCGCTTAGCATTCTCGTTAGCAAATCATTGAAATAATTAGCTTTTCCATAAAAACCGTGCTTTCGCTTCGCGTGAAAATACTGTATGGGACAGGCAATGGATTTGCAAAATAGCGGGAAGGAATCTGCCATGAAGGGCGATACGAAAGTCATCGAGTTTCTCAACGAAGCGCTGAAAAACGAACTCACCGCGATCAACCAATATTGGCTGCACTATCGCATGCTCGACAATTGGGGCGTGACCAAACTCGCCGAATTCGAGCGGCATGAATCAATCGACGAAATGAAGCATGCGGACAAACTGGCAGAGCGGATTTTCTTCCTCGACGGATTGCCCAATTTTCAATTGCTCGGGCGCCTGAAAATCGGCGAAACGGTCGAGGAAATTCTCAAGGCCGACCTCGAGCTGGAATATGAGGCGCTGCCCATGCTCAAGGACGCGATCGAACATTGCGAAAGCGTGCGCGACTATGTCAGCCGCGACCTGTTTGCCGAAATTCTTGAAAGCGAAGAGGATCATGTCGATACGCTCGAACAGCAATTTGACATGATCGAGCGAATGGGGATCGAGAATTATATCCAGTTGCAGTCGAAACCCGCCGAGTAGACCGATAGCGGCGGTTTCAACCGAACCGCCGACTGGCTCCCAGAGGGTTGCGTTCCTGCACGACCGGGCTGGCACCCTGTTCCAATATCGCCAGAGTTTCTTCAAACATCGGCCGTAAAGCGACAACCAGAGGAAGTATTTCTTCGGGGGTTTCGTGATGTTCGACGCAGGCACGGGCCGTCATTTCGATTGTTTCAGCGGTTTCGCCAAGTTGCAGCGCGCCGAATTGCAGCGCCTCTCCTTTCAGACTGTGCGCCGCATCAACCATAGCCACAGGATCGTGCGCGCGCATGGCGTCTTCAATTTTACCGACAGATTGCGTGCCATCTTCACGGAAATATCCGAGTATCCGGACAAAATCCGGCCCAAGCGCCGACCGGGTTTGGGCGGAAACAGTCCAGTCAATCAATTCGCTTTCCAATGGTGGCACCCAATGCTCCCGGTAATATAATAGTGAGAATATGCTGCTGACCCGAAGCTTAAGGCCCAATCCGTGAAATCTTAGTTACCATAAGCAAAAAAAATCGCAGAAACCGGCCTCGGCTTGGCCGATTTAAAAAAAATCACTCTTTTTCGTGATAGGGGTTTTTGGGTGCGCGGATGATCAGCCGTACCGGGACACCACCAAAGCCAAGCTCGCGGCGAATTCCGTTGATCAGATAGCGCCGGTAGCTTTCGGGCAGGTCATCGACCCGCGTACCGAAAATCACGAAGGAAGGTGGCCGCGTCTTGGCCTGTGTGATGTAGCGCAATTTGATCCGCTTGCCACCGGGTGCCGGTGGCGGATTGTCGGTAATCGCATCTTCGAACCAGCGGTTGAGCTTGCCGGTAGAAACCCGCTGCGACCATATCCGGCGGACTTCGAAGGCCGCCTTGATCAGCTGGTCGATACCTTTGCCGGTAAAGGCGGACACGGCGATCAGAGGCACATCCCGCACCTGCGCCAGTCCGTCATTCAGCGCCGCACGAATGCCGTTGAACAATTTGCTTGGCCCCTCGGCCACGTCCCATTTATTGATGCCGATAACGACGCAGCGACCCTCCTGAATGGCATGGTCGGCAATGCGCAAATCCTGCGCTTCCAGCCCCTTGGTTGCATCGAGCAAAAGCACGACCACTTCGGCAAAATCCACTGCGTGACGGGCATCGGCAACGGCCAGCTTCTCCAGCTTGTCATTGACCTTGGCCCGCTTGCGCATACCTGCGGTGTCGATCAGTCGAACCTGGCGATCGGGCTCTATGCCGTCGAGTTTCTCGTCCTCGGTCAGCGCATCATCATGCCAGACCCAGTCGACCGTGATACTATCGCGCGTGATACCGGCTTCCGGTCCCGTAATCAGCCGGTCTTCGTCGAGCATCTTGTTGATCAGCGTCGACTTGCCCGCATTGGGACGGCCGACAATCGCCAGCTTCAACGGTGCGGATGCGTCTGTTGGTTCTTCGGACGCAGCCGCCTTGAAATTCTCGACATAGGGCTGGATCGCCTGAAACAGGTCGGCCATGCCGTCGCCATGCTCCGCGCTGAACGGGATCGGATCGCCAAAACCGAGCGCGTAGCTCTCCAATATGCCGGATTCCGCCGCCTTGCCCTCGGCCTTGTTGACCAGCAAAACAACGGGGGTTTTCGCGCTTCTCAGCCAGCGGGCGATTTCCTCGTCCAGCGGGGTAAGGCCAGCGCGACCGTCGATCACGAATATTGCCAGTTCCGCGCCGGCAACTGCCAGTTCGGTCTGCTTGCGCATCCGTCCCGGCAGGCTCTTGGCATCCTCGTTTTCATAGCCGGCCGTATCGACGACATTGAATTGCAGACCGAGCAGATTGGCAGCCCCCTCCCGGCGGTCACGCGTCACCCCGGGCGTGTCGTCGACAAGCGCCAGCTTCTTGCCAACCAGACGGTTGAACAGCGTGGATTTGCCGACATTCGGTCGACCTATGATTGCAATATTGGGCAGCATTGCGCCGGTCCCGTCCTTTTGTTTTAGATCCTCAACGGAATGCGGAGAGCCGTCCACTATTGTCGAGAATATATAGCATACCACCGGCCACAATAGGCGGCAGCGAGACGCCGTCGTTCAATTCGAACAGCGTTTGGCTGGTTCCGTCAGCAGGGGAAATCGATACGACTTCGCCTTCTGTACTGGCAACAATCAGACGATTGCCAGCCAGTATCGGGCCGGTCCAGTTGATCGGGTTTTTCTTTTTCTTGTCATTCTTGAACGCTGACAGCTGGCTCATCCACCGAACCTTGCCGTTCGGCCGGGCGATGCAGAGAAGCTTCGCATCATCGGTCAACACGAACACCCATTCACCCGCCACGACCGGTGTCGTGATCCCGGCAATATTCAACTCCCAGATCCGCTGGCCGGTCACCAGCTCGTAAGCCGCCATACGACCACCTTGGCCCAGCGCAAAAACCCGACCACGGTCGATCACCGGATCGGCGTCAATATCGGACAAGGTCGCCACCGAAGTGGTAATGCTGGTCCGTGCGAGCGCATCGTTCCAGAGGTTGCGGCCATTTTCATAGCGATATGCGGTCAGTTCCCCGGAGGAATAACCGGCAACAACCGTACCCTGTCCGGCTGCCGGCGCGGCGACGCCGAAAATTCCGGCCAGACCAAGCGTACCCGCCTCGTTCCACTGCACCGATCCATCCACCATGTTGAGCGCATAAATCTGGTTGTCCTGGGTCATCACATAGACATTGCCATTGGAAATCGTCGGCGACCCGCGCAACGGTCCGGCCGGGCGTACTTTCCATATCTGGCTACCGTCTGCAGCGTTCAGCGCGACGACATCGCCAACGCCATTGGTTGCGTAGACGATATTATCAAATACACTTGCTCCGCCGCCAAAACGCGACGATTCTCCGTCGCCCTTGACTTCGATCTGCGTTGTCCAGATTTTCGCGCCTGATGTGGCGTCAAAAGCATGCACCATGGCTTCGGTATCAATGACAAAAAGCCGTCCACCGGAGACCACCGGCGCTGCCGCCAGCCGTTCCCGTTTCGTCGTTCCGCTGATATTGGCGGTCCAGACTTTCGCGAGATTTCCCTCGAGCGCAACATGGCCCATTGATTTGCTTGGATTGCCGCCCGATTGCGCCCATTCGCTGTTGGCGACCGGGGCCGGCAGGATCACGGAAATCGAAGCGAGCGCCGGATCAACTTCCGCACCGCTTTCGCCGCTCAATATCGGCGTGCGCTTGCCCAGCGTCGGCGTGTTTTTCTTGTCTTCACCATCGCCGCCGCCCAAAATGCCGCAGCCGGATAGCAAAGACAGGGCCAGCAGGCCGGTGATCAGTTTCTTACCGGAAATCATTCCTTAGCTTCTCCCTTAGCCGCGCCCGCATTCGGCGGTGTCGCTTTTTTGTCATCGCCGTCCATTTCCACCGCGTCAATGCCTTCAACGCCCGCCATTTGCAACGCACGCGACCGGATCGTGTCCGGAACGCTTTCGTCTTTCGCCATCTGGGCAAATAATGGTCCCGCGAGGTCGGATTTATTCATGTTCAGATAGGCCAGCGCGACCATTTCGCCAGCGCTGCCGAACCATGGGTTGCCGGGAACCGCAAGCGGCTTCAGCCGGTCGACCACCTGTTGCGGTTTCAGCGTATCGAATTCTGCGGCCGTCTGACGGACAAGCGCCAGATCACGAAACGGCTTCGGCAGGCTCTCGTCCGCAACAACCTTGGCATAGCCAGCAATGGCCTTTTTCGGATCCTCTTTTTCCAGTGCGATATTGGCCTGCATCAATATTGCCGCAGCCCGGTAGCCGTCCTGCTTTGCTTCGGTCAACGGTTCGAGTGCGGTCGCAGCGCCGTCCAGATTATTCTGGCGGATACTGTCGATCGCAGCGACATATTCCTCGCTGCGGAGACCGGCATCTTCATTCTGGCTGTTTTGCCAGAATATCCAGCCTGCAAGCGATCCGAGGCCGATGACTAGGGCCGCGACAATCCACAGTCCGTAACGCGCAGCGAAATTCTTCAACTGATCCTCGCGCACCGCTTCATCGACTTCGCGCAGAAACACCTGTTCCTGACGATCCGGCTGCTCTTCTGGTGCTTGGTCTTTATCTTTGGCCAATGTGGCTTCCTCAAATCTGTTTCATGTGCCGCATTCGCCGGTCAGACGACTGCATTGGGCAATCGGCTGTCCTTAGCGTCCGTAATAACAAATGTAAAAGTCTATTGACCATTTCCACAGGCTGAACGACCGATCGGCGATAAGTCAGAAATTTCGCTATTTCTTCGGCTGATAAAGCTGGTCCGGCCCCGGAAAGCTGCGCTCCCGGACTTCTCCGGCATATTGTTCGGCCGCCTGATCAATCTGCTCGGCAATATTGTGATAGCGTTTTACAAAGCGGGCGGTGCGGTCAAACATGCCCAGCATATCCTCGGTGACCAGCACCTGGCCATCGCATTGCGCCGATGCGCCGATACCGATGGTGATCGCATCCACCGCCTTGGTCGCTTCGATCGCAATCGGTTCGAGCACGCCTTCCAGCACGATCGCAAAGGCGCCGGCCTTGTCCAGAGCCACCGCGTCGCCGACGATCTTCTTCGCTTCCGCGTCGCTGCGCCCGCGCGCCGCATAGCCGCCAAGCACGTTGATCGCCTGCGGTGTCAGACCGACATGGCCAACCACGGGAATCCCCCGCTGGACCAGAAAAGCGACGGTTTCGGCCATCACTTCACCGCCCTCGAGCTTGACCGCAGCAGCGCCGGTTTCCTTCAGGATATGGGCGGCGCTTTCATAGGCTTTCTCCGGCGATGCTTCATAGGAGCCGAAGGGCATGTCGACGACGACGACGCTATGATAGCTGCCCCGGACAACCGCCGCACCATGGTTGCACATCATGTCCAGTGTCACGGGAATCGTCGAATCGAGTCCGTAAATCACCTGGGCAAGCGAATCACCGACCAGCAGCATGTCACAATGGGCATCAAGCAACTGTGCCGTCCGCGCGGTATAGGCGGTCAGCATCACCACCGGCTCTGCTGTCACCCCGTCGACCTTGCGGCCCTGTATTTTGGGAACCGACAGCCGGCGCATCGGCTGCGGCCGCGGCGTGGCGCGGCTGGTGGAAGTATCGAGCTTGAAGGTCGTGGACATGGCAATCCTCAGCAATAGCGTTGTTGGACTGGCCTCAATAAGCGAGGACGCAGGATAAGGCCAGCTTGGCGGTCATCGCTTTGCGGCAGACACGGCCTCCCGGGGATTGTCGCTGAACAGGCCATCCACGCCAGCGGCTATAAATGCCCGCACTTCGCCTGCCAGATCGCCCGGTTCGCGCGGATCGATGCCGCTTTTGAAATCGGTCGGGAGAAAATGGTTCTCGCGCCGGAAAGTCCAGGGATGGACGAGCAGACCTGCCTTGTGCGCAGCCTCCACCAGTCCGGTCGGCTTGCCAAGAAGGCCGACAGCATTGCGGCCAATCACCAGATCTTTCGAAGGCCCGATCCCGTCGGCATAGGCGACAATTTCTTTCAGTCCATCCGCTGTGAGCATCGATGCAAAGCTTCGGCCAGCCTGATCCGGCGGCCCACCTTCGCTGGCGACGAGCTGCACCAGCCGTATCCCGGTCTGTTCGCTGAGCGCCTGCAGATTGCCAACCTCGAACGACTGGATGAAGACCGGATCATCCTTGCCGTCATAGCCATATTTCTTCAGCAATTTGAGCAATTGTTTGTCGTGGCTCAAACCCAGAGCCTTGAAATAGCTAGGATGTTTGGTTTCCGGATAGACGCCGATCCGTTTGCCGCTTTTCTCCGCATGGGCGCTCAGCAATTGCAGCACTTCCTCGAAGGTCGGTACCTCGAACCGGCCATCATAATGCATATTCGCAGCCCGCAATTCGGGAAGCCGTTCCCTGGCCCGCAATGTCTTCAGCTCGGCGAGGGTGAAATCTTCAGTAAACCAGCCGGAATATTCCTGCCCGTCAATGATCTTGCTGGTCTTGCGCGCCGCGAACTCCGGCCTGTCCGCCACATCCGTGGTTTCGCCAATCTCGTTCTCGTGCCGGGCGACCAGCACCCCGTCCTTTGTCAGCACCAGATCGGGCTCGATATAGTCCGCGCCCTGTTCGATCGCCAGCTGGTAGGCGGCCAGCGTATGTTCCGGCCGCTCGCCGCTGGCGCCGCGATGGGCGATAATGACGGGTGGTGCCCCGGTAAGTGTCTTGACGTCCATGCTCGCTTCTCCCGCCTGTCCGGTCTGCGCGCTGCATGCGGCCAGGGCCAGTGCGACTATCACGAATGGGGCAAAACCGGTGCGCACCATCAGCCGACCTCGACGCCTTTCCAGAAGGCGATCCGCCCGGCTATTTCGGCGGCGGCTTCCTTTGGTGCAGGATAATACCAGGCCGCATCCTCATTGGCTTCGCCTTCTACGATCAGGCTGTGATAGGATGCGTCACCCTTCCACGGACAATGGCTGGTCGTGTCGCTCTGTACCAGATATTTCGACCAGACGGCCTCCCGCGGGAAATAATGATTGCCCTCGACCACCACTGTATCGTCGCTCTCGGCGATTACCGCGCCGTTCCATTTTGCCTGAACCATTTGCCTGTCCTTTTCCTGATTCCAAAAATTGCGGCAGCAATCAGTGTCAGTGATATCCAGACCCCGATAGGTTCGGAATATAACAGTTTGATGCCACAAGTGCTGATAAAGTCAGAAATCCCGATCGGCGATACGGCAATCGGGGTATGCAGAGCGAAATCACCAACATTGTCAGGAAAGCCGGATTCGTCCCAATATCATCGCGCCAACATGTAGCACAGCTGCATGAAACGGGATCGTCGGCATCAGCTGTTGCGCGCGGTCAGTCCCACAGCTTCATAATCGGACGCCTTGAACCCGACCACCAGCTCGTCGCCATGTTCCAGCACCGGGCGTTTGATCATGCTGGGGTTTTCCATCATCACCATCACCGCCGTATCATCGCCGATATTTTCCTTCACCATGTCGGGCAGCTTGCGGAAAGTGGTACCGCGCTTGTTGATCAGCGCTTCCCAGCCGACCATCATCACCCACATTTCCAGCTTCTCGCGGTTAATCCCGGACTTTTTATAGTCGTGGAAAACATAGTTGATGCCATTGCGCTCCATCCAGTTGCGCGCCTTCTTGACGGTGTCGCAATTGGAAATGCCGTACATCTTGGTTTCGTTACTCATGAGTCTGGTCCTGTTTCTGCTGCGCTTTGAACCAGAGGCAGATGACATTGACCGGACATCGGTCACATTTTGGGCTCCGGGAAGTGCAGATTCGCTTCCCGAACTGAATTAGCCAGAAATGGCCGTCGCGCAAGGCCCAATCGGGACTCCGCTCTTCCAGCTGGTGCGCGGTCCTGTCTGCAGTCTGCGCATCGGTCAGACCGATTCGGTTGCAGACCCCGTCTCGCAATCGGCGCGCACCGGACAGGACGGACAATCCGGTCGTTTCGGCCGGCAAATAGTCTGGGCAAGGCGCTTTCCGAGCAGATGATGCTCGTCCAGATCTTCCGCCGTCCATTCGGGCGGCATCAGCGGCATCAGCTCGTCATAAGCGCGCGTGGTATCGGCCTTGGCCGGCACCAGCCCCATGCGTTGCACCACCCGCCGGTGGCCGGAATCGAGCACCAGCGCCCTGCGATTGAAATGGCTGGTGTTCATGATCCCGGCGCTGATCTTGCGCGCAATCCCGGGCAAGGTCTCCAGCCAATCCATCGCTTCGGCCGTTTCCATCGGTTCAAGATGATCCAGACTGGTCTTTCCGCACCGCGTTTTGATTGCGTTGAGGCAGGCCTTGAGCCGCTCCGCCGCCATTGCCGGGAATGTCGCGGTCTGCAGATGGCCCCGCAATTGCTCGACAGGAGCCCCGGCCACGCGCTCCCACGTGCCATATTCGGCGATCAGTCGGTCAGCATTGGCATTGGACACAGCGGTTTTCGCACGCGCGCCGATGACACCCTGGACCAGGGTCCACATCGGATCACGGCGCTTGTCAGCAGGCCGGATCACCCGGCCGAACTGCTCGATCAGCCTGCCGTGCATCCGGCGCAATATTTCGGTGCGATAATCGGGTCCCAGGTCGAGTTGCATCAGCGGAATATGGGCGAGCAACTGGCCGGTAGCAAGACTCCGGCGCCGGCGACCGCTGCGGCTTGCCCGATCAGTCCAGCCTGCGGCCAATGGTCACAACCGGCTGCACATCATAGCCCAGCGCCTTGTAGAAACCGATCTCCGCTTCATTGTCGTCGCGCACCATCAGCTGGATTTTCGGCGCGTTTCTTTCGCGCAGCCAATGCTCGGCCGCCGCCATCATCTTTCTGCCAAGGCCCCGCTTCTGGAAATCCGGCGCGACTGCCAGATAATAGACCCAGCCGCGATGGCCGTCGAAACCGGTCAGGACGCTGGCGACCAGTTCGCCTTCAATATGCGCCAGCAATATTGCGGACGTTTCATTCGCCACGGCCAGACGATAATCCGCCCCCGGATCGTTCCACGGGCGCGTGAGTTCACAGGCCTTCCAGAGAGCGATAACCTCGCCCATGTCGGATTCTGCGGCGGTGGAAATCTGCACAGCGCTGCTAGACCTTTGCATAGCCTTCCGCCAACTGGCGGATGTCATGGTCCGGATCATACCACGGCGCGCCGTCTGACCGCCAGATATGGGCATCGGGCCTTTGCGTGATTTCCGTATCGACACAGCCCATTCTGAGCATGATCATATTCGCTGACCGCCGCTCGGCGATCAGTTGCGACCCACAGCGCGAGCAAAAATAGCGATCTTTGCCGGGCGATGATTCGAAATGGCTGAGAAGATCCTCTCCGCTGGTCCATTTGAACGCTTCATCGGCGATTGGCATGACGCTGGAAAAGGCGGCGCTATGGGCTTTGCGGCAGGTCTGGCAATGACAGTGGAGAATCGGCCCGTTATCACAATCCGCTTCATAGGTGACCGATCCGCACAAACAGCTTCCGTAGATCATTTTCGCTTCCTTTCGCGTGGCAGACTGAATCAGATATCGACGATAATCTTGCCGAAATGCTTGCCCGACTCCTGATGACGGAAAGCGTCACCAAGATCGGCGAGCGCGAAGGACTTGTCTAGTATCGGCTTCAGACCATTGGCTTCGATCGCCGCGATCATGTCCTGCTGCTGCGCCCGGCTGCCGACAGTCAGGCCCTGCACGCGCAGGTTTTTGGCCATCAGCAAGCCGGTCTGCACCGGCCCGGCAAAGCCGGTAAGCACGCCGATCAGGGCGATATGACCGCCGATCCGGGTCGCCACCATCGACTGGTCGAGCGTGCCCGGTCCGCCAACCTCGACAACGCAATCGACACCCTTGCCACCGGTCAGTTCGAGCACCTTTGGCCCCCAGGCCTCGACTTGCTTGTAATTGATCAGATAATCGGCACCCAATTCCTTCAATCGCGCCAGCTTTGCGTCGGAAGAGGACGTCGCGATCACCTTCGCCCCCGCCGCCTTGGCAAATTGCAGCGCAAAGATGGAAACACCGCCGGTGCCCTGCACCAGCACCCTATCGCCCGGCTTCACGCAGCCATCGACAAACAGCGCGCGCCAGGCTGTCAGTCCCGCGCAGGTCAGGGTCGCGGCCTCGGCGGCGCTATAGCCTGCGGGCGCGCGGGTCCACGAGGTCGCCGGGCCAACCGCCTGCTCGACCGCATAGCCGTCAATCCCGTCGCCCGGCACGCGCTTGAATCCGCCTTCGGGTGGCGCGCCGTCGATCCACTCGGGGAAGAAGGTCGAAACAACCAGATCGCCGACCTTGAACTCGCTGACCCCCTCGCCCACGGCGGTGACTTCACCCGCGCCATCGGACATGGGAATGCGGTTTGCGCCGGTCGGGATCATCCCCTTGACCACCGCATAATCATGATAGTTGAGGCTGGACGCCCGCAACCGCACCGCGATTTCGCCGGGGCCGGGCGCTACGGGTTCCGGCAGGTCGACCAGCTTGAGATTGTCGAGCGATGCGGGAGCGTGGAGTTGGATGGCTTTCATGGCGGGTCTCTCCTGATTTTAATTGTCTGATTAAAATATGGTCTAGTATGGCGGTGGCGGGTGGTCAACAATTGCCGGGCCAGGCTAACTATCTTGACAAATAGTCACTAAGGTGTCATTTTGACACCATGGCAAAGACGATCAAGATTGACGACGAACTGATGGAAGTCATCGGCCGCGAGGCCGAGATGATGAGCCGCTCGCTGGCCGGACAGGTCCGCCACTGGGTGCGGATCGGGATGAGCATCGAGAAATCGCGATTCTTCGACCAGTCTCGCGTGGTCGAGGCGCTGAGCGGAAAACTCTCTCCGGATGCGCTGACCGCCGGCGAACAGGAAGCCTATGTCGACGGCCTGTTTGACGCCGCGCGCTCCGGCACGGTCGAGCAGGACAAGCTGTTCGCCGCGCGCAAGGCAAAGGGTCTGGGCGTCGGGCTGCGCGATAGCGAGATCATCCGGGAAAGCGGACCTGCCGACTGATGGCGATTGTCGCCGGTCGCCCGACCCTGTTCCTGATCGCCGGGCCAAACGGCGCCGGCAAATCCACCTTCTACGACACGGTACTCGCCCCGCGCATCACCGCGCCCTTCATCAACGCCGATATCATCCAGCGCGACGAGCTGCGCGATCCCTCACCCGAAGCCTCCTATCGCGCCGCGGAAATCGCCGAGAAGCGACGGCGGGACCATATGGCGGCAGGCCAGTCCTTCGTCATGGAAACCGTATTCTCGCACCCGTCGAAACTGGAACTGCTGCAGGACGCCCGCGACGCAGGCTATCGCATCATCGTCTTTCACCTCGCACTCGCTTCGCCCGATCTGGCCGTAGCCCGTGTCGCCGCGCGCATAGACGAAGGCGGCCACCCCGTACCGGAAGACAAGGTCCGCCAGCGTTACAAGCGCAACGCCCCCCTGATCCGCCAGGCCGCAATGCTCGCCGACCGGGCGATCATCTTTGATGCTTCGGCTTTGAACGAGCGGCCGGTAATGGTGCTGGAACTGGCGCAGGGACAGGTGGCGCGGCGGGCTCGTGTAGTGCCGGATTGGTTTGAGGGGCTGTACGGGGATCTGGCTTGAGGCGTTGCTATAGCGCTTCCAGAAATTCTTCAACGGTCAAACCGGATTGCCGGATTATTCCCGCCAGCGTTCCTGCCTTCAACTCCTTGTGCAACGGAACCACGCAACCTTTGTCGCCCTTCCGCAGGACGACATGACTGCCACGCTGACGTTTCTTTTCATATCCAAGTATTCCAGCGCCTTGATGGCCTGCTTTCCGGAAACGACCGGAAGCCGGGGCATCAGGCAGCGATATTAAAGCTGGTTACGATGGCCGCGCCGTCAAATTTCATGGGAAATTCTTCAAGATACAGTTCCACCGCTTCACGCAAATTGGCCAGCGCTTCCTCGGTGGTTTCGCCCTGCGATGTGGTTCCCGTTTCCGGATTATAGGCGGTATATCCGCCTTCCGATGCGGGGCTGAGAACATCTGTGAACTGCATGTTTCGGTTCCTTCTAGAAGCCATATATAGCGTCGAAACATGAAATTTGCATCAAAAAGCTGGCATTTAGATTATCTGCCATACCCAATCTGTCCTTCGACAAGCTCAGGACGAACGGGATAGAGGTGATTGGCCTCAACTGTTAAGAACGCAGCGCCCAAAAACCCCGTTCGTCCTGAGCCTGTCGAAGGACCGAGGCAATCACGCTGGTGCTTTCTTCACCCTGCCGCTCTAAAAGTCCGTGACCGGCTCAGCGGCTCCTCACGTCGCCGAATAAATCGGGCGTGCATCCCCCGGATGCCCGCTTTGTCCGATTTATTCCCACTCGATCGTCCCCGGCGGCTTGCTCGTATAATCGTAAACCACCCGGTTGATCCCCTTCACCTCGTTGACGATCCGGGTCGAGACACGGGTCAGAAAGCTGGCGTCAAAGGGGTAGACGTCGGCGGTCATACCGTCGGTACTGGTCACGGCGCGCAGGCCGCAGACATTGTCATAGGTGCGCTGGTCGCCCATCACCCCGACCGTCTTGACCGGCAGCAGCACGGCGAAGGCCTGCCAGATCGCATCATATAATCCGGCATTGCGGATTTCCTCGAGATAGATCGCATCCGCCTTGCGCAATATGTCGCAGCGTTCCTTGGTCACTTCGCCGGGAATGCGGATCGCCAGACCCGGACCGGGAAACGGATGGCGCCCGACGAACTGGTCGTTCAGCCCGAGCTCGCGGCCGAGATCGCGCACTTCATCCTTGAACAGTTCGCGCAATGGTTCGACCAGCTTCATGTTCATGCGTTCCGGCAAGCCACCAACATTATGGTGCGACTTGATCGTCACGCTCGGCCCGCCGGTGAAGGAAACCGATTCAATCACATCGGGATAAAGCGTGCCCTGGGCGAGGAAATCGGCGCCGCCAACCCGGCCCGATTCTTCGTCGAACACCTCGATAAATTCGCCGCCGATAAATTTGCGCTTCTTCTCGGGGTCGGTCACACCGGCCAGCCCCTTCATGAAGCGCGCCTCGGCATCGACCACCACCAGTGGGATATTATAATGGTCGCGGAACAAAGTCTCGACCTGCTCGCGCTCGTTCATCCGCAACAGGCCATGGTCGACAAAGACACAGGTCAGCTGGTCGCCGATCGCTTCGTGGATCAGGATCGCCGCCACCGAACTGTCGACACCGCCGGACAGGCCGCAGATAACCTTCTTGTCGCCGACCTGCTCGCGGATCTCGGCGATCTTGGCGTCCTTATATTCCGCCATCGTCCAGTCGCCGGCACAGCCGCAGACATGGCGGACGAAATTGCCGATCATCTTGCCGCCGTCGGGCGTGTGCACGACCTCGGGGTGGAATTGCGTACCATAATAGCGCCGCTCGTCGTCGGCGATCAGCGCGAAGGGCGCGCCCTCGGTGGTCGCGACGATCCGGAAGCCCGGCGCGAATTCGGTGACCTTGTCGCCGTGACTCATCCACACCTGATGCTTCTCGCCGACCTGCCACAAGCCGTCGAACAATACGCATTCTTCGCTGATCTCGATAAAGGCGCGACCGAACTCGCCGCCAAAGTCGCCGCCGGAACCCGATTCCACCGTGCCGCCGAGCTGGTGCGTCATCACCTGCTGGCCGTAGCAGATGCCGAGGATCGGCAGGCCGCTTTCGAAAATCACATCCGGTGCGCGCGGGCTGCCTTCGTCAGGTACCCCGGCGGGCGAACCGGAGAGGATGATCCCCTTGGGTTTGAGCCGGTGAAAGGCCTCTTCCGCCATATGGAACGGAGCGATCTCCGAATAGACTCCCGCCTCGCGTACCCGGCGGGCGATAAGCTGCGTGACCTGAGAGCCGAAATCGACGATCAGAATGGTTTCTTCATGAGCTATGGACATGGCTTAGCCGCTTAGTGGGCCGCCCCATTCGAGTCTAGTGCCTTTGTCTCTTGTCGCGACAATTTGCGGACCGGCTCAGGCCATCGCCAGCTCGCCGAGAAATACCGCGAGGATCACGCCGATCGCGGTCGCGATTCCGGCCATATGATGATCCTCCTTATAGGCCTTGGGAAAGACCTCGGTCGCCAGCGAGGCGACCACCGCGCCGGCGGCAAAACAGCGGGTGGCGGCCAGCACATGCGGAGAAACGCCGTCGAGTGCATAATATCCGATGATCGCTGCGGCGGATAATATCAGCGCCGTCAGCGTCCACAGGCCCAGCGTCTTGCCCTTCGACAGCCCGTTACCAACCATCTGCTTGGCCCCGCCAGCTGCTTCCGGCAGGTTGGACAGCAGGATCGCTCCGGCCAGCGCCGTCACTTCAATCGGCGCCGCCCCGATCAGGGCCACCCCGAGCGCCAGATTTTCCGGTACGCCGTCGAGCGTGATCGCGGCCAGCAAACCGCCACCGCCTTCCGGTCCCCATTTTTCGTCAATCCAGAAGTCGACAACGGAAAACACCACCGCCCCGGCCGCGACCGAGCCCAGCCCGACCCAGAGATTGCTTTGCGCAATGGCCGGCTGGATCATCTCGCTCACCAGCGACACCACCAGCGCGCCGCCTGCCAGGGCAATGACAAAGCCCTCGGTCTTGCCCGATATCTTTCCGTAAATGCCCCAGAGCGCGCCCGCGATCAGCGCCGCCGACACCACCACCACGACAAGTACGGTCATCAACATCGCCTGATACGCTCCTCTTCAAACTAGGTTGCTCGACCATAGCCAAGCAGGGTCCCTGCGCAGGCAGGGGCCCATCTCCGGACCGGTCGTCTTCAGAGACAAAGCCGCTTATTTTCACGCTCGGACCGCGACATCGCGCGAACCAAAAACCATTCCGCCGAAACGCGCCAATGGGAGATGGTCCCCCGCCTGCACGGGGGCACAATCTATCCCTCGATCATATCCCGCAGCTCCGTCTTCAAAATCTTGCCGATATGGCTGCGCGGCAGTTCGTCGATCAGGCGCAGTTCCGACAGCCTCTGGGTCTTGCCGAGATCCGCATTGGTTGCCGCCTTCAGCGCGTCGAGATCGAGCGTCACCCCGGCTTCGGCGACGACAAAACCGACCGGAGTCTCGCCCCATTGCCGCGACGCCACGCCGATGACTGCAGCATCGGCGACACCCGGCTGCGCCATCAAAGCTTCTTCGAGATCGCGTGGATAGATATTGAAGCCGCCCGAGATGATCATATCCTTGGACCGGCCCATCAAAGTGATGAAACCGTCTTCGTCGACCTTGCCGATATCGCCCATCCGCTGCCAGCGATCGCCATTTTCGTCATACCAGCTGGCTTCCTCGGTCTTTTCCGGCTGGTTCTGATAGCCGGACATCATCGTCTGAGACCGGCCGACCAGCTCGCCCATTTCGCCTGCGGGCAGCCGGTTGAGCTGCTCGTCGACGGTGATCACCTCGCTGCCGCCCCAGGCGATACCGACCGTGTGCAGCTTGTCCGGATGCTCATGGGCGAGCAACAGACAGACCACCCCGCCCTCGGTCATCGAATATATCTCGATCAACCCGCCCGGCATGCGCTTCAGCACTTCCGCCTTCAGCTCCGCCGAAAAAGGCGCGCTGGTGCAATATTTATGGGTCATGCTGCTCAGATCATATTCGTCAAAGCCCTCATAATCCATCAGCCGCTGATATTGGACCGGCACCAGCATTGTGTGGCTCGCCCGGTGTTCCTGCGCCAGCTCGAGCCAGCGCCGGCAGTCGAATTTTCCCATCATCACGATCGTCCCGCCATAGGCAATGGTCGGGGTGAACAGCGCCAGCGTCGTGTTCGAGTAAAGCGGGGTCGACAGCAAGGTAACCTGCCCGGGCTTGCCGTATCCGGTGCCTTCACCGACGGCCGCCTGATACCAGCGCATCTGGCGGCTGTGGACAATGCCCTTCGGCGTCCCGGTGGTGCCGCTGGAATAGATGATATTATAGGGGTCTTTCGAGCCAACGCCCGGATCGGCTGGCGTCGCGCCATCGCCTGCCATCCAGTCGAAGATCATCGGCGCGTCATCCACCGCCTGATCGAGCATGACATGTTTGAGCGGCGGCAATTCTTCCCCGCTCTCGAGAAGCTCCACCCGCTTGGCGCTGTCAATAAACAGATGCATGGCGCCGCTGTCGCGCAGCATATTGGCAAGCTGTTTCGGCGTCGCCGAGGTGGTCAGCGGCGCCGCACAACCGCCCGCGACAATCGCCCCGAGATAGGCCAGCGCGTAACGCACCGTGGTCGTCCCCAAAATCGCAACCGCCTGCCCCTTCTGCAGCCCGTTGGCCTGCAGTTGCGCCGCAATCCGGTTGACCAGCGCCGCCGTCTCCGCCCAGCTGAGCTTTTCCGCGCTGTCATCCAGCGCGATCCGGTCGGGCTGGTTGACCGCATGGGCGTTGATTAGGTCTGCGATCTGGCCAAAGGGCTGCTCGAGATAGCGGGCGGGGTCTATATGTTTCATCAAGCGATTAATTTCGCATATCGATCTGGAATGCAATCGCTTTCCGTGCTGTGCGCTTTATTGAACAGGTCGGTAAGATTTTCACCCGAAGACGCGAAGACGCGAAGACGCTAAGGACGATGGTTGTTCACGATCCGTCGGAGGCCCATCCGGAATGTTAGCGCACCGAGATCCAACCGTGTCGACAAATCGCCGTCATCGCGAGGAGCGCAGCGACGCGGCAATCCAGAGCGTCTTGCCGGAATCATCAGCGCGTGCCGCCCTGGTTTGCCAAGCTACGCTCGCAATGAAATGCCTGACACAAGCGAGCAGAATCCTGACCTGCACGGCCCCCAATCACCGACCTCTTCGCGCCTTAGCGTCTTCGCGTGATAAAATTGCCCCCAGATCGCCGCTAGCAGCACACTCGCTGGTCGATTACATGAGAGTTGATAAAGTCCACACGATGGCCGAAGTACTTTTCAACAAGCGGAGATGATTTTCACGCTAAGACGCTAAGACGCTAAGAGTGATGGTTATTGACGATCCGTTTGAGACCCAGTTTGAAAGTCGGAGCGCCGAAATTCATCAGCAGACCAAGCGGCAGATGCATGAGCCGGAGGTAGGTTAACAGTTGCTTGCCGTGAACCGGCATCATGTTTTCTGAGGATTTGAGTTCGATCAGAAGCTTGTCTTCGACAAGAAGATCGTAGCGGAATGCATCTTTGATCACCAATCCGTCGAACCGTATCTCGACCGGCTTTTGCCGGTCTATTTTCAAACCACGGCGCTCGATGCTTCTGGCCAGAACCCGTTCATAAACCATCTCCAGCAAACCGGGGCCCAGCTCCTTGTGAATCCGGAACCCGCAATCAATCGCGACGGTCGCCAAATATTCAATCTGTTGCCCCAATCACCAACCTCTTCGCGCCTTGGCGTCTTCGCGTGATAAAATTAGTCCCAGATCATCCTTAGCAGAAAATTGGCGACTTGCCTCCATCTCCAATTGACCCTTCCGGTCAATCGCGCAACCGGTCCAGCTTCGCGCGAACGTCCTGCAGCAAAGGCAACAGCTGCGCCAAAGTCTCGCGCGACAACACGGCATCCGCGTCCGCAAGCGGCCCCGCCAGCCGCTGCAGACATAGCTCGCGCATTTTCTCGCCCGCCGCCGTCACCGAGACCAGCTTGGCCCGGCCGTCTTCCGGGTCCGGCCTGATCGCCACCAGCCCCGCTTTCTCCATCCGCGCCAAGGTGCTGGTCACGGTTGGGCGGGTGATCTGGAAGGCGCTCGCCAGTTGTGCCGGCGATCGCTCCTCGTGGCCCAACCGGACGAAATGGTTGAGCACGGTGAATTGCGCGATGGTCATGCCTTTGGGCAGCACGGCGGCGAAAGCCGCGCTGGTCAGCTGATTGATAATGCCAATCTCGTTGAAAACCTGAAAGGCCAGCGGGTCTTTGATACTCACTTTGGCTGCGTCTGCTCTCTATATGTTACGCAATATGGGCGGCAACGGGCCAGCGCGGGCTGGGGCCGATGGATGGTCCATAGCCGACGCGGGCGAGCATTTGAACCCGCTCCTCACCGGTCGCGCCGAGCAGCGCATGCACATCGCGATAAGGCCCCGCGACCTCCTCATATTCCTGCAGGCTCTGGCTCATCGGATGCATCGCCAGACCCAGCTGGGACGCGTGCAGATTGGCACGGACATATTGTCGGCCGGCCTCTATCTGGTCGCCCCGCGTATTGCCCGGCGTGGTGATCCAGATCAGCGACGGCACCGACCCATAGGTTTCGCGCATTTGCTCGAGACCGATAGCGAAGGCCTGACTGCCCATGTCGGCCAGCTGTTTGCGATCGATTTGTCCTGCGACGATACCCGCCTCGATCATAGGGCCGCTGAGATCAATCCCGTCGGGACTGGCATCGATTTGCTGATGACCAATGCGCATCAGATCGACGCTTTCCCTATAGGGTGCCGGTGTCGTCATCTCTATCTCGATCGCCTTGAGGATCTGAGTCCGCAACTGCGCGACAAATTCCGGATCAGCGGAGAAAGCGCCACCGTCCAGCGTGACCGTTTCAAGCTGGATGTCTCTGACTTTCTTCGCAAGATCATAGACCTCCTTGTTCGACCGGCGCCGGGTGATTGCGGAAAACAAAAGATCGCGCTCCTCGCCTTCGACTTTGGCGAATGTCACCCGTGCCACCGGACTTTCATCGAGCCGCGGTTGCGCTTCTCCATCTGGAAACAGCTCTGTCTCCATCGCGTAGCCACGTTCCAGCGCGGCGATACGGGCGACTTCGAGAAACGTGCCAAAGCCAATGGTGATTTGCCGGTCAAACGGGTCGGTCACGGGCAGGCGCTTGTCGAGATCGCAACTGATCTCGGCGGCGTCTTCGCCGATCATGCGGATGACCCAGGGCTGCCGGTTATGCGGATTGGGCGCAAGAATGGCGTGGCGAAAAGTGTCGAGGCGGATATCGTCTGGTACGGAGACTGCCGCCATATCCCAAGGCGCATAAGCGCTTTTCGGCACCCGCGTCACCCGCCAGACACCGCCCGCTCCCACCAGCGCCAGCCCGCCCAGACCAGCCCCCAAAACCATCCTGCGACTGACCATGTGCCGACCTCCATTTGATTAGATATCTATCCATATAGTTCGATATCTAATCAAATGGAGGTGGTGGCGGTATTTGAACAGTTTGGAAAAGTAATCACGCGAAGGCGCTAAGGATGATTGTTATTGGCGATACGCTGAAGATCCGGCTTGAACCGGCGTGCGCCGAAATTCCAAGACCTAGACAGACCATCGTCATTGCGAGGAGCGCAGCGACGCGGCAATCCAGGGCGTCTAGCTCCAATAATCAGCGCGTGCCGCCCTGGTTTGCCACGCTACGCTCGCAATGACGTCCCCGACACAAATTGTGCAGAACCTCGCCTTCACTTCCCCAATCGCCCTCCCCTTGGCGCCTTAGCGTCTTCGCGTGCAAAAATTTCACTCTTGTTGCATTTAGCATAAAATTGGCTGTTTAGCCCGCCATAGCAATTGACCATTGCGGTCATTCAAACGGCTAACCTCGCAACCGCTCCAGCTTCGCACGGACAACTGCGCGATAGTCATGCCTATATATGAGGGTGACATTGCGTCATCCTAAACGGGAATTGCCGTGACAGCGCTCCAGCGTCCCTCTTCATTCCAATAACTATTCTGACGTCGATATTACAAAGCTGCGCTAATTTCCTTTCCGCATCTCGTCGCCAGCCAATGCTTCATCCAGCATATCGGTCAGCGTTTTCGCGCCGCCGCCGAAGGCTTGCCCTCTCCAGTCATAGCCGAGCCGGTCGAGGGTGAGCGCCAGGGCGAGGCCTTCGCTTTGCGTCCACCAGCCGCCGCGCAGGGCGAATCCGCTGATCGCATCGGGCATCGGCACCGCGCCGCCGTTGCGATGGATCAAATAGCTGAAGCCTGCCCATTGACCGGAGCCTTCGAGGCTGAGCCACAGGTCCTCGATCTCGCTCAGATGGGCGTCATCGCCGGCAAACCAGCGTGCGCGGCGGGACCGCATCAGTTCCCTCGCATGACGGGCCAAATTCCTTCCCTCTTCATCCGAAGGGGACGCCGCTGCCGCAAAGAAGAGTTCGATTTCGCGATCGACCGATGCGGAAAACTCCTGATTGTCGCGAAAGCGGTGCTGAATAGAATCGTCATTGAAATCTTCCGGCAGATCATGGCGCTGGCTGAGCAGCGAGACGCGCTGGCCATAGGTGGGCGACTGCACGACGTGCGATCCTTCGTGGAGCAGCACCGCCGTCATAAGGGCTTCCAGACCGAACACCCCCGGATCGACACCCGTTGCCCGCCACACGCTGGGCAAAGACATGACGAAAAACGTCCTGTCGCCTTGCGAATGGGTGAAGGATGTCGGGCCAACCGGAATGTCGCGGCCATCGGGCAGCGTTACCAGCTCTCCATGGGGTCGGGCGGCATAGGTGGCACCGTTTGCGCCCAGCCCGGTCATCGCATCCGTGCTGGCGAGCGTGCAATGTTCGTCGAAGAAAATTGCGTCGAGATCGTCAACCGCGCCGATTTTCGTAATATGGCGCGACGTAAAATGCCAGGCAGCCATACTCTGCTCGATCCTGGCCATGTCCTGATCCGAAACTCGGCAGGTCGGGCTAGCCGACACCGCGACAGGGCTATTTTGTCTGGCACAACCGGCAAGCAGCAGGTTCGCGGCGATAATGGCTAATATTCTGATCGTCATGGTTTGACGCCTTTATGTGCGAAACTACCCCGCCACCAGCACCACATAAGTGCTCTCGACCCAGCCGCTCTTGCACGGGCCGTCATAATTGCGCTTGGCGCGTACCGGAGAGGATACGCCGCAATCTACAGAAGTGCCCGCATCATCTTCCCCTGCCACCGGATCGGTCGCCTTGTCATAGACAATGCCAAGCCATTGCTGGTCGATACTGCGGGTACAGATATGGATGGTCTGGCCGGCAGAGAGGCTGTCGATCTTTTCTGCTGCATCAAAGGGCGCGCTCAGCACCGGCAGCGAGCCGCTGACATGGCGGCCGACTTCGCCGGTCGACTGGCAGGCGTCAAAACGCGGCCCGCCTTCGCCGATCCGTACCGGCTTGGCGGTCGGTCCGGTCTCGACTCGCTCGGTCCGGCCGGTCGGATTTTCCAGATTGGTGCTGCTTTCGGCCAGATCGTCGCTGACCTTGGAGGAGTCGGAGCAGCCGATGGTGGCCAGACATAATAAAGAAACGGCGAGCAGGGTTCTGTTCATGGCCATGGTTTAGCGCAAAAGCAGGGTCTTTGGGAAGCTGCGAATAATTTGAGGCGGCGGATGATGTGTGCCGGTGACTATTGAGCGCATATCCTGCCGTTCGTCCTGCGCCTATCGAAGGACGCCGGAGAGCGCAAAGATGCTTCGACAAGCTCAGCACGAACGGTAAATCGGAGGTTCCGACAGGTTCGGGACGAACGGATTGACGCCCGGGCCCTCACAGCACAATCTGGGTCTGGGTCACCACCGCCACCAGCGTGCCGTCTTCCAGCGTGATCTTCGTCTGCCACACCGACTGCCGCCGGCCCACCTTGAACGGCGTGGCCTCGCCATAGACGATGCTGCCCTCGGGCGCGGCGTTGAGGAAATTGGTCTTGCTTTCCGATGTGGTGGTGCCGCTCGATCCCTCGGGCAGATTGGCGAAGCCGCCAAAGGCGCCGAGCACATCGGCAAAGGTCATCACCGCGCCGCCATGGATGCTCGGGCTGCCGCGCCCGTTACCGGCGGTGCAGATTTCCGGCCGCACCAGCATCTCGCCGCGCACGCTGTCCTTGTCGATCGCGGTAATGGTTATCCCCATGGTCTTGGCAAAGGGGACGATATCGGCCGGATTCGTCATGACTTGATTCCCTTTCGATCTATTTGGCGCAAAAACGCCGATAAAAGCGATGTTTTGCACAAAGGCGCGACCGTACAAAGCGCTTTTGGCCGATGGGTTGAAGGCGCTCGCCTGCCGCTTGTTTTTACCCCCTATCCATTTTGATAATCACGGCTTTGCGCGAGAATCGGGTCTGCAAAGCGAAACCAATATAAATAGTTGATTCAGAAGGGTTTTAATATCGGAAAATCCTACATTTTCCTTGGGTTTGCCGGCTCCAGCGGCTATGGTCCCGCTATGAGTGACATTAGCAATAGCGATACGCCGGAAGATGCTTCCAAATCTTCCAATCAAAACGAATATGGCGCAGATTCCATCAAGGTTCTCAAGGGCCTGGATGCGGTTCGCAAACGCCCCGGCATGTATATCGGCGACACCGATGACGGCAGCGGCCTGCATCATATGGTGTTCGAAGTATCGGACAACGCGATCGACGAGGCCCTTGCCGGTCATTGCGACCTGATTCTGATCACCCTCAATGCCGACGGCAGCGTCTCGGTCGAAGACAATGGTCGCGGTATTCCCACGGGAATGCACAGCGAGGAAGGCGTGTCGGCAGCCGAGGTCATCATGACCCAACTCCATGCGGGCGGCAAGTTCGAGAACACCTCCGACGACAATGCCTACAAGGTCTCCGGCGGCCTCCACGGCGTCGGCGTATCGGTGGTCAACGCCTTGTCCGAATGGCTGGAGCTGAACATCTGGCGCGACGGCAAAGAGCATAATATGCGCTTTGAATTCGGCGATGCTGTGCGCGCTCTGGAAGTCATCGGCGATGCCCCGCCAGCGGACAATGCAACCGGCTTCAAGAAGGGCACGAAAGTCACCTTTTTCCCCTCGCCTGCGACCTTCAAGATCACCGAATTTGATTTCGAAAAGCTCGAGCATCGCTACCGCGAACTCGCCTTTCTCAATAGCGGAGTCCACATCATCCTGCGCGATGCGCGGCATGAAGAGGCGCAGGAAATCGACCTGTTCTACGAAGGCGGAATTGCCGCTTTCGTGCAATATCTCGACCGCAACAAGACGCCGCTGGTCCCCGAGCCGATCGCCATCCACGGCGACCGCGACGATGTCATCATCGACGTCGCGCTGGAGTGGAACGACAGCTATTATGAAAATGTCCTCTGCTTCACCAACAACATCCCGCAGCGCGACGGCGGTACCCATCTGGCGGCCTTCCGCTCGGCGCTGACCCGGACGCTCAACAATTATGCCGAAAGCTCGGGCGCGCTGAAGAAGGAAAAGGTCAAGCTGACCGGCGACGACATGCGCGAAGGCCTGTCGGCGATCGTATCGGTAAAACTGCCCGATCCGAAATTCAGCTCACAGACCAAGGACAAGCTGGTCTCCTCCGAAGTCCGCCAGCCGCTGGAAAGCCTGATGGCCGACAAACTCGCCGAATGGCTGGAAGAAAATCCGCAAAATGCCGCGATGGTGATCCAGAAGGTTATCGACGCCGCCGCCGCTCGCGAAGCCGCGAAAAAGGCGCGCGAACTGACCCGGCGCAAGGGCGCGATGGATATCGCCTCGCTGCCCGGCAAGCTCGCCGATTGCCGCGAGAAAGACGCGAGCAAATGCGAACTCTTCCTGGTGGAAGGGGACTCCGCTGGCGGCTCGGCCAAGCAGGGCCGCGACAGCATGTATCAGGCAATCCTGCCGCTCAAGGGCAAAATCCTCAACGTCGAACGCGCGCGTTTCGACCGGATGCTCTCGTCCAAGGAAGTCGGCACGCTGATCCAGGCGATGGGTACCGGCATTGGCCGCGACGATTTCAATCTGGAAAAACTGCGCTATCACAAGATCGTCATCATGACCGATGCTGACGTCGACGGCGCGCATATCCGCACCTTGTTGCTGACCTTCTTCTATCGCCAGATGCCCGAGATCATTCTCAATGGCCATCTCTACATCGCCCAGCCACCGCTCTACAAAGTCGGCAAGGGCAAGAGCGAGGTCTATCTCAAGGACGACAACGCGCTGGACCAATATCTGGTCGAGGCCGGCCTCAAGGGCATGGTTCTGCAGACCGGAGAAGGCGCACGCAGCGGCGAAGATCTTCGCGGTCTGATCGAACATGCCCGGAGAATGCGCAGCCTGATGACTTATGTGCCGCGACGCTATGACAGCACGATTGTCGAGGGCATGGCCCTCACCGGCGCGCTCAACCCCGATCATGGCCATGCAGAACGGCAAGCCGCCGTCGATGCGACCGCCGCCTGGATGGACAAGGTTGACGAGGAAGGTCGCTGGTCCGGCCAGGTTTCGGAAGAGGGCGGCTATCTGTTCCAGCGTTTCTGGCGCGGCGTCACCGATCACCATATCATTGAGGCAAAATTTCTCGAGAGCGCCGAAGGCCGCAAGTTGCACCGTCTCGCGTCGGAAGAGACCGCAACCTATGGCAGCGGCAGCCGTCTCGTTAAATCGGCCGCAGGCGACGGGGAAGCCAGTGACGAAGATGTCATCGGCTCCGACGGCACGCTGATCACCCGTCCGTCCGAATTGCTCGATACGGTAATGGCCGCAGGACGCAAGGGTCTGGCGATTTCCCGCTACAAAGGTCTAGGCGAAATGAACGCCGAACAGCTCTGGGAAACGACGCTCGATCCCGAAGTGCGTTCGCTGCTTCAGGTCACCGTCGAACAGGCTGATGTTACCGATGACATCTTCACCAAGCTGATGGGCGAAGTGGTTGAACCGCGACGCGAGTTCATCGTCGACAATGCGCTGAACGTGGCCAATCTGGACGTTTAACATCTGCTGACGCTAGGCCTTTAGGCCATATGGTGAAAGCTCATCCCGTCGGTTAAATGTCTGCTGCAATGATGGCGAGACAAACATGAAGCGTAACCCCGGAAACGAGCAGGGTCTATGAGCCGCGTCATCGTCTGGTATGACGGCGCCTGTCCGCTGTGCATCCGGGAAATCGCCCTGATGCGCAAGCTGGACCGGCGCGAGGCTATCACCTTCGTCGACATATCAACGCCCGTTGCATCCTGCCCGCTCGACCGGCAATTGATGCTCGACCGCTTTCACGCTTCGGAAGACGGACATATATTATCCGGCGCCGCGGCATTTGCCGCTATGTGGCGCGCGATTCCCGTCTTGCGGCCGATCGGCCAGTTCGCCCGCATTCCGGGCGTGCTGCCGGTCCTTGAAGCGCTGTACAACCAGTTCCTCAAGATCCGCCCGCATATCCAGAAGCGATTCAAGCTGATCGACTAGAGTCAGGAAGCGGCGGCAACAGCCCCCATCATCAGTTCCTGATCCTTGCGAGTCGGATTACCGCGCAAGCACAGCCCGCCATTGACCTGCAAATTCTCGCCGGTCATGAAACATTCGTCACTGGCAAGAAATACGGCAGCGGCGGCGATATCTTCGCTCGTTCCAATGCGGCCAAGCGGATAGCGTGCTTCAAAAGATTCAACCAGTCCCGGCACCTGGTCGACACCCGCCGTCATTGGCGTCCGCGTGAGACCGGGAGAAATGCTGTTGGCCCTGATCCCGCGATCACCAAATTCATGGGCAACGCAGCGGATGATATGATCGGTGGCCGCTTTTGTCCCCATATAGGCCGCGTGATCGTTGAGCATGATCGTCGCGGTAGCCGAACTGATCTGGATGATTGATCCGCCGTGATCCATCGCCTTGATCATTTCCTGATAGAATTGGAACGGTCCGACCAGCTGCAACGCTGACATCGTTTCCAGCTCTTCCTTGGTGTTTTCCAGGAAGGGCTTGAGGAAGCCCAGACCGGTAGCATTGATCGCTATATCTACGCCGCCCATCTTGCTCTTGGCTGCTTCGGCAAGAGCCTTGATATCGGCTTCACTGGTAAGATCGCAAAGCGCATAATGGCCGCCAAGTTCTTCGGCGAAGCGTTTCAGTTCGTCTTCCTTGCGCCCTGCAACCAGCACGTCAGCACCTTCATCGCGCATGCGCTTGGCAATCACCTGCCCCATATTGCCTTGACCGGCAGCACCGAGAATTACTGCTTTTTTACCTTCGAGACGTCCCATGAAATCCGCTCCTTTTATAGATTTTCAGCGTCTTCTAACGTTCCACCGGTGACCGATGCCACTCTCATTATGGCTATCCACCGTCACCCAAAGAAAGGCCGGGATCAGCAAGCTGCCCCGGCCAGTTCAGATCAACGAGAGATTGATCAGAATTTGAATGCGGCTTCGACAAAGACTTGACGGCCACGGTTTTGGGTCCAAACTTCATCATCACCCACTCCTGGTTCGAGGAACGGACGACCTGCGCTGGTGTTGACCCAGATTTTGTCGGTCAGGTTGACGCCAACCAGCGACAATTTCCATTTCCCGTCCGGATCGCCAACCGAGATCGAACCGTCAATCGATACATAGCTGTCCTGTCTGTAGTCGTTGGCGGAATCTTCGTTGGTGAAGTAGGATCCGCTATATTGCATATTGCCGTTTAAACCCAGTTCCAGTGCATCACCCATCGGTACGGTCCAGTCAAATGCAGCATTTGCCGCAAATTTTGGCGCCCGCGCCGCGGACCGTCCGTTAATGTCTTCACCCGACGTCGTTACAAAGGGAGCAGTAAATTCTGCATCCGTATAAGCGATCGAACCGGAAAGGTTCAGCCCCTCGACCGGCGTACGCCATCCCCATTCAACATCCACACCCTGCGTGGTAAGCTGGCCGGCGTTAAAGGTCTGGAACTGGACCGCTGCGGCATCGAAATTCTGTACCTGAAGATCATCAAATACATAATAGAAGACCGAAGTGTTCAGCGTGATGGTGCGGTCAGCAAACTGTGCCTTGACACCGACTTCACCGCCCAGTCCCGTTTCGGAATCAAATTTCAATGCATCTGCAACGCCCTGGCGGACAGCCGGGTCCGGATCGTTAAATCCGAGCAGGCTGTTGGATGGCAACGCACTATTGTCAATGCCGCCCGATTTGAAGCCGGTCTTGAAAGAAGCATAGACGTTTATATCCGGCGTAGCCTGAAATTTGATTGATGCTTCCGGCGAGAAATTGGAGTCAGAAAATTCAATCGGTCCCGAGAAGAAGCCGCTGCTGATAAAGGCTGGTGTCGCAGAAAGGAATGAATGGACATAAGGAACGCTGATTGTCGAAATCTTGCTTTCGTCGGTCCAACGCACGCCACCGGACAGCTGCAACCGGTCGGTCAAATCCAGAGTCGCGCTGGCAAAGAACGATAGCGCTTCGGTTTTGGTATTCTGCTTTTTATACCAGTCATAGGTAAAGTCGGTGACCGGATCAGGCGCTACGAACGAGATGTTCACACCCTGTTGCGATGTGTTGAAATCGATATCGCGGGTTTCGTAGAATGCACCCAGCATGAAATTGAACATACCGTCAAAATCACTCGTGATGCGCAATTCCTGAGTATATTGCTCGGTCTTGTTTACCGGGTCACTGCAACCTGCGTTACCGGCAACGCCAGGCGCAAGCTGACCGGTATAGGCATAACAATCGGTGTCGACCGCATCGAGGCTGAGATAGCCGGATACCGACGACAATGTCAGCGTCTCGTTCAGTTCAAGGTCCCACTTCAACCGGCCAAAGAAAATATCCGTTTTGCCGAAGGGCGTGCCATTTTCGAACTTCGTATTATCAGCCCCGGAGCCGGTTGGAGCATTGCTGACCAATGCCGCAGCGCCGTCTGACATGCCATAAAGACCGTCGGTGGCGTTACAATCCGCGTTGGACGGGATGACGAGGCCGCCTTGCAGCAAATATACCGGATCGGCGACGCCATTTGCACCACAACTGATGTCTGTATGGGAATCAGCACCATCGCTTCTGTTTCTGACGTAATTCAGTTTCAGATTTGCGTTGAAATTGTCAACCGGATCCCATTGCAGGGTTGCACGACCGATAAAATTGCTCAGGCCGCGGCTGTCTCTGAAACTGCCATCCGGATTGAACGCCGGTGTACCGGGTTGGACTTTCACATAATCTTCGATATCCTGATATTGTCCCGCTACCCGAATGCCGAGCGTGTCTGACAGCGGTCCGGAGATATGCCCACCAACGGTGTAGCCCTTTTCTTCAAACTCATAGGAAGCCTTGCCAGCCATTTCCCATTCCCGGGTCGGGTTGGCGGAACGAATGGCAAAAACACCAGCGGAAGCACTTTTACCAAAGAACAGCGATTGCGGTCCTTTGAGAATATCGATCTGCTCCACGTCAAAAAATCCGGCCTGGACGATCCGCATGGTGCTGACCTGAACGCCGTCAAAATCAAATGCCACGGCAGAGTCAAATGACGCGGAGATATTGGAAGAACCAACGCCTCTCAAGCTGATCTGGCCACCGGAACCGGAACCACCGACCTGGACGTTGAGAGCTGGAACGCGGCTCACGACATCGGCGATTTCATTAACCTGATATTTTTCCAGTGTAGCACTACCGATCGCGGTCACTGTCACTGGCACCTCCTGCAAGGATTCAGTCTGCTTACGGGCAATGACGGTAATGACATTGCTATCATCATATTCGACACCGTCCTGCGCATAGGCTGGAGCTGCGATACCGGCGAAAGCCAGACTCGCTGCCGTACCCAACAGCAGTCCCCGAACAGAATTGCGGGGCAACATTTTATCAAGACGTGTTGAATATGTATTCATTAAAACCTCCAAAAAAAATACCTTAGCTATGAACCTGAGGTACATCCAAAATTGACAGCTTTTTCCTTGCCGCCTTATTTCCCAGCGATTAGCAGGTCCGTTAGCCTCTACTACTGTCACTTTCGCTATTCGGTACGTGCCCGTATTACCAAAAATGACAGGCCGGGATCAGCTTACGCTGCCCCGGCCCAATATGTTCAACGGGAAGTTGATCAGAACTTGAAAGCGGCTTCCACAAATACCTGACGGCCACGATTTTGCGTGACCACGAGATCGTCGCCAACACCTGGCTCAAGGAACGGACGGCCGCCGATGGTATTGATCCAGATTTCATCGGTCAGGTTCACACCAACGAGTGACAATTTCCATTTGCCGTCAGGATCACCAACGGAAATCGAACCATCGATAGAAACATAGCTGTCCTGTTTCAGATCCGCTGCGGAATCTTCATTGGTGAAATAGGATCCGCTATATTGCACGTTACCGTTCAAGCCCAGTTCGAAGGCATCCGACATCGGTATCGACCAATCGAAGGCGGCATTGGCGGCGAATTTAGGCGCGCGCGCTGCTCTCCGGCCATCGATATCCTCACCCGAGGTAGTCACAAACGGTGCGGTGAATTTGGCATCCGTATAGGCGAGCGAACCAGAAAGATTCAGCCCCTCGACCGGCGTACGCCATCCCCATTCAACATCGACACCCTTGCTGGTCAACTGGCTGGCGTTGAAGGTCTGGAACTGCACCGTCGCGGCGTCGAAATTCTGAACCTGCAGATCGTCGAACACGTAATAGAACACCGAAGTATTCAATGTTACTGTCCGGTCTGCGAACTGCGCCTTGACGCCAACTTCTCCGCCCAGGCCGGTTTCGGATTTGAATTTCAGCGCATCGGCAACTGCCTGACGGACGGCCGGATCCGGATCGTTGAAGCCCAGCAAACTGTTCGATGGCAGCGCACTATTATCGATGCCACCCGATTTGAAGCCTGTCTTGAAGGCACCATAGATATTGATATCCGGGGTGGCCTGATATTTCAGAGAGACTTCCGGCGAGAAATTGGAGTCCTTAAATACAATCGGACCCGAGAAGAAGCCGCTGTTTATAAATGCCGGCGTCGCGGACAGGAATGCATGAACATAGGGAACACTGATTCTCGACACTTTCTTTTCGTCGGTCCAGCGAACGCCGCCCGACAGTTCCAGCTGCTCCGTCAGATCCAGTGTAGCACTGGCAAAAAACGATAGCGCCTCGGTTTTGGTATTCTGCTTCTTGAACCAGTCGTAAGTGTTTCCGGTTACCGGATCGGGTCCCACGAAAGAGATGTTCACGCCCTGTTGCGAGGTGTTGAAATCAATATCGCGATCTTCGTAAAAAGCACCGACCATGAAATTGAACATGCCGTCAAAATCGCTGGCGATACGCAGTTCCTGACTGAATTGCTCGGTCTTGTTCTGCGGGTCACTACAACCCGCGCCTGCCGGCACGGTTGGAGAAAACTGTCCCACATAACCGTAGCAATCCGTATCCACGGCATCCAGACTGAGATAGCCGGACACCGACGACAATGTCAGCGTATCGGAAAGATCCAGATCCCATTTCAACCGTCCGAAGAAGATGTCCGTTTCACCGAATGGAATGCCATTTTGAAACCGCGGATTGCCAGCTGAACCGTCGGGGACTTTGGTGGTCAAAGCAGCCGCTCCATCCGTATGATGGTACAGACCGTCGCTGTCGTTACAATCAGCGTTTGAAGGAATGACCAGGCCACCTGACAACAGATAAACCGAGTCCGCCACACCGTTTGCGCCGCAATTGATGTCGGAATGGCCGACAGCGCCATCATTTTTGTTCTTGACATAGTTAAGTTTCAAATTGGCGCTGAAATTATCGGCAGGATCCCACTGGAGGGTGACACGACCGAAGAAATTCTTGAGGCCTCTTGAATCCCTGATACTACCATCCGGATTGAAAGCCGCCGTTCCAGGCGCCAGCTTCACATAATCTTCGATGTCCTGATATTGTGCTGCTACACGAACACCAAGCGTGTCACTGATCGGGCCGGAAATATGGCCACCGATAGTGTAGGCTTTTTCTTCAAATTCGTAGGAAGCCTTGCCAGCCATTTCCCATTCCTGGGTCGGGTTGGCCGATCGAATGGCAAACACGCCAGCCGAGGCACTCTTGCCGAAAAACAGGGATTGCGGACCCTTGAGAACATCAATCTGCTGAACGTCAAAGAAGCCTGCCTGAACCATCCGCATCGTGCTGACCTGGACACCGTCGAAATCGAACGCGACGGCAGAGTCAAATGATGCAGAAATATTGGATGAACCAACGCCACGCAGACTGATCTGTCCACCCGAGCCGGAACCGCCGACCTGAACATTGAGTGCAGGGACGCGGCTGACGACATCGGCAATTTCATTGACCTGATATTTTTCCAGCGTGTCTCCACCGATCGCGGTCACGGTCACGGGGACCTCCTGCAAGGATTCAGTCTGCTTTCGCGCAATAACTGTGATTATAGCGGATTCATCGATTTCGTCGGAATCTTGAGCCGATGCAGGTGAGGCAAAGCCCGCGAATGCCAAGCTAGCGACGGACCCCCAACAAGAGGGATCTAGCGGTCTTACTTTTCAAGGCGGATTTGTTGCGTGAAGAATGTCTGGTCATTGCTCTCTCCCAAATTGGCCTGGCATATTTAGCCAGTACCTAGCTTTAAAATTCCGACGGTTTGCTCCGCCTTGTTTTGGGTTATCTTAAGCGTGACTTTCTGCTGGCTCTGCTAGCCAATTTGATAGCAAATATGAAAAACTGTGCTGCTTGCGCAACATTTGTTCATTTTCTGCCGATAATCGGCGACGGCGCTAACCATAATAGGAATTGCGCGAGCCGGGAAGCCATCGCTTATAGACCTGTAACAGTCGATCACGGAGAAAAACAAATGAGCCGCCTCAACGGAAAAATCGCAATCGTCACAGGAGCCGGCTCCGGTTTGGGAAAAGCAATTAGCGAAACATTTGCGGAAGAGGGCGCACGGGTTGTGCTGACCGACATCGATTTGGAAAGTGCTGTAAACGTCGCCGATGCGATTGGCGCCAATGCGATTGCCCTTCAGCAGGATGTTGCGGATGAGCGGCGCTGGGATGAAATCTTCTCGGCAACGATCGACGCTTTTGGAACGCCTCACATTCTGGTCAACAACGCCGGACTGGTAATTCCTGGCACGATCGAGGATTGCACCCTTGACCTGTTCCGCAAGCATAACTCGATCATGCTAGACGGCGTTTTCCTGGGATGCCGCGCTGCGGTCAGGGCGATGAAAGGCAATGAACAGCCGAGTTCGATCATCAACCTCAGTTCAATGGCGGCCTTGCAGGGCTATTCCCCGTTCGTCGCCTATAGCGCCGCCAAGGGCGGTGTGCGATCGATGACCAAATCGGTGGCCTTGCATTGCAAGGAACAGGATTATCCGATCCGCTGCAACAGCCTGCATCCTGCCGGTATCGACACGCCTATGGTGCGGCAGGAAGCCGTCGGTGCGGGTGGCGGGGAAACACCCGCAACCGGGATGATAAAGATGGGTGATCTGGGCCACCCCAATGATGTCGCGGCATTATGCGTCTATCTGGCGAGCGATGAATCGCGCTTCATGACCGCCGGCGAATATCCGGTAGACAATGGCGTACTGTACAAACCCGCCTGATCTCAGGAGGCGGCGCTACCCACAATGGTCGCCATCTGGTTCTGGAATTCCGCGAGATCAAAATAGTCGCGCCATTTGGCGATTTTGCCGTCGCGCATTTCGAACGTCCCCATGACGCGGATGGCGATCCATTTGTCGCCGATCCGGAACCTGTCCGTCCGTTCCGTCAACACGGCTTCTCCGGTAGCCGCAATGTGATGAACATCCCACTGCGCGCCGTCGAAACCAAAAGACGGATTATCAAAAAATGCGTGAACCGCAGCAATGCCATCGCACGGCTCCATCGGAATATTGTGATAAAATATGTCGTCGGTCATCGCCGCATAAATGGCATCATAATCGAGCCGGTTCCAGGCATCGATAAAATCGAGAATGATCCGTTTGTTTTCTGACATATTCTGGGCTCCTGCGTTCAGTCTTCGGGCGATACATCCAGGATCATCTTGCCCTGATTCGCCCCCGAGAAAAGCTTCATGAAGGCAGCATAGCTATTTTCGATTCCCTTATCGATATCTTCGTCATGCTTGATCTTGCCCTCGGCGAGCCATTGGCCCATTTCGGCGATGCCTTCGGCAAAGCGGGGCGGATAATCACGAACGAGGAAGCCCTTGATCGTGGCCTGACGCGAGATCAGATACCAAAGATTGCGGATACCAACGGGCTCGGGACTGTTATATTCGCTAATCAGTCCGCATAATACGACGCGGCCATATTCGTTGATCGCTGTAATCCCGGCATCGAGAATCTCGCCGCCTACATTTTCCCAGATGATATCGACACCATCGGGAGCCGCCGCCGCGATTTCCTTTTCGAGATCGGCCTGGCTTTTGCCGCGATAGTCTATCGCTGCATCAAAACCATAATCGTCGATCAGGCGGCGACATTTGTCGGCGCCACCGGCAATACCGACAACGCGGCAGCCCTTGATCTTGCCAATCTGACCGACCAGCGAACCCACCGCACCGGCGGCGCCCGTGACCAGCAAGGTTTCGCCTTCCTTCGGCTTGCCATCGTCGATCATCCCGAAATAGGCCGTCATCCCGACCGCGCCGAGGACGGAAAGGAAATTGGTCGGCGAAGGAACCAGAGAAGTGTCGACCGGTGATGTGAAGCCGCCTGCCTGAACGATTGAATATTCTTCCATCGCGCCGAGCCCGACAACCCATTGTCCAACCGGAAAATCCGGATTCCTGGATTCGGCGACTCTTCCGACACTGCTCGCCGTGACCGCTGCACCCAATGCGATTGGCGGCATATAGCTTTCCGCATCACTCATCCAGCCGCGCTGGGCCGGATCGAGCGAGATATAATGATTGCGGACCAGAAACGAACCGTCAGTGAGTGCAGGCAAATCTTCCTCGACCAGCGCGAAATCGCTTTCCTTGGGCGTCCCGATCGGACGGCTAACGAGCGTAAATTTGCGGTTCGTTGTCATAAATTATCCTTCATTCGCGATTTTATGTGATTTCTTGATTTTCTTGGCGAGCGACCATTTATGGACCTCGGTCGGACCGTCATAGACCCTGAATGCCCGCACTTCGCGGAACACCTGTTCAACCACAGTGTCCTTGCTCAGTCCCGTGCCGCCCATGACTTGGACGCAATTGTCGGCGATACGGAACAGGGCTTCGGAAACAGAGACTTTGGCCATGGAGCTTTCGGTGGTTCCCAATGCGCCGGTATCAAGCACCGATGCGCACCAGTCGATCATCAGTTCCGACTGTTGCAGATCAATCTGGTTCTGCGCCAGCATGAACCCCACGCCTTCATGGTCGATAAGCGGCTTGCCAAATGCCTGTCGCTTGCAGGCATAGTCGATAGCGATTTCCTGGGCCCGGTCACAACTGCCCAGCCAGCGCATGCAATGGGTCAGACGCGCCGGCGCCAAGCGGACCTGCGCATATTTGAAACCTTCACCGCTTTCGCCAAGCATCTGGTCGGCCGGCACGCGAAGATTATCGATCATGACGACCGAATGGCTACCCGGCATCGAACTGTCGATCGTGTCGAGCACCCGTTCGATCTTGATTGCCGGGTCGGGAAGGTCGACGAGAAACATGGTTGCGCCCTCGGCGGACTTCGCCATGATGATACCGACCTTTGCACCCTTGGCGCCGGTGATGAACGTCTTGCGACCATTGATCACCCAATGATTGCCGTCCGGTTCTGCGGTCGTCTGCATCATCATCGGATCGGACCCGGCACCATTTTCACTGGCCGGTTCGGTCATGAAGAAAGCCGAGCGCTCCCTCCCGGAAACCAGTGGCTCGAGGAACCGCTCTTTCTGTTCTGGAGAGGCGCATTTGCCGAGCAGGTACATATTGCCCTCGTCCGGCGCGAACGTGTTCACCGCCAGCGGTCCGAGCGGCGACAATCCGGACTTGCGCAGCACCAGCGCCGTTTCCAGATGCGTCAGGTGGCTGCCATCGTCCCGGATATGCGGGGTGAGGACACCAGCTTCCTTGGCAAGCGCCCGCATTTCCTGAACCAATTCGTCGGTCGGACCATGGTCCTCGCAGCGCTCGTCCTTTTCATAGGCAAAAATTTTGTCGCGAACGAATTTTTCCACCCGTTGGGCAATGTCATGCGCCTCGGCGCTAATTTTTTTGGTCATGGATTCTCCTATCTTTGAAGAATCGTTACGGCAGATACGCCCGGCGCGCCATAGACTTGGGTGTAAGCGGTTTTCGGATCGCCTGGCACCTGCCGCGCGCCTGCCGAACCCCTCAGTTGCACGACATTTTCATATACTTGTCGCAGGCCGGAGGCTCCAATCGGTTCGCCACAGGCCAGACAACCGCCGTCGGTGTTGATCGGCAATTGACCATCGATCTCGCTGCGCCCCTCAAGCAGCCATTGTTCCTGCTCGCCCGGCTTGCAAAAGCCGTTTTCCGCCATGTGCATGATTTCCGCGCCGGATTCCGTGTCCTGCAACTGGGCGATATCGATATCTTCCGGCCCCATGCCAGCCTGTTCGAAGGCCGCTTTGGAAGCTATTCCAGTGGCTGTTCCGCCGCGCTCGTTATCGATCGAAGCGGCAAATACCTCGAAAGATCCGGCTGGCCGCGTACGCATAACCGAAGACTTGAGACGGATGATCGGAACACCCAATTCCCTTGCCTTTTTCTCGCTTGCGAGAATGAGCGCTACAGCGCCTTCGGCCGGCGAACAGAACATATATTTGGTCAGTGGATCACAGATCATCGGCGCGTTCATGATGGTATCGAGATCAACCTCGCTGCGTCGCCATGCGTGATCGGTTTTTACCCCGTTGCGGAACGCCTTTTCGGCAACCCGCCCCAGTGTTTCGCGGCTGATATCATGCTCGTGCAGATAACGCATGATTTTCGCGCCAAAAAACTGCACGGTCAGCATATAGCCGGCTTCACCATACCAGTTGGGCAGTCCATAGGCCGACGGGTCAGCATTGAAAGCACCGCGCGGATGCTTGTCGAAACCGACCGCCATGCCCATTTCATATTCGCCCGACTTGATCGCGCTCACCGCAGCGTTGAGCGCCGATCCGCCGGTTGCACAACCATTGGAAACATTGATGAACTGGATACCGGTCAGGCCGAGTTGCGATACCATATTGTCCGCGCTGCCCGAGGCCGCAGAGCCGCCAAAGGCGAACTGGACATCTTTCCATTCGATACCGCTATCGGCCAATGCCTGCCTGACGGCAAAAATGCCCTGGTCCATGCCGTCACGCCCTTCGGTCCGGCCAAAGGGGTGTATGCCTGCTCCTACGATGCAAACGTCTGACATGATTATTCTCCCGCAACAGGTTTGAAGGCATGGATGAGCAATTGCTCTTCTGGCGGAGCATCGGGATCCAGCGGGATCACCGTAAACTCTACTTCCATGCCGATTTTGACATCATCCGGCTCAATACCGGTCAAGCGCGATTCGACCATTGTCTGGCCCGGCAGGCTGACATAGGCGACCACATAAGGCTTGAATTTTTCCGGATCGGTGGGCCCGATATAGGGGGGCTTGGGCGGAAACCGCTGGACCGTATAGGTCCAGACTGTCCCGCGTGTGGCCAGCGCAATCGGTTCGATATTGCCCGCTGGATTCAGCGGCAGCGGGAAAAATATCTGCCCGGTTTCCTTGTTCCGCGCACCGATGAGTGCGTTCATGTCCTCGGTAAACAGATTGTCGGCAATCGGTTGTGCGCTCACAAAAATATCTCCCTTTTCTGCGAGTCCTATAAGAGGGAAAGCGGGCCGCCAATAACTGCCAAAACGGCTAGGATGGACCGGGATCAGTAGCCCGGATGTAACGCCAGCATGCCGCCGTCGACCAGCAGGTCGCTCCCAGTCACGAAGCTGCTGTCGTCACCCGCCAGATATACCGCAGCGGCAGCCAGATCACTGCCCTGCCCGATTCGGTTCATCGGCGACATGGCGGCTGCCATTTCGACCATGCCTGGGACAGTCTCTGCTGCGGTATCTATAATAGCAGTGTGAGTGGCGCCGGGAACCAGATTATTGCACCGGATATTCAATCCGCCCTGCGCACAATGGACCGCCACCGATTTTGACAACATCCGCACCGCGCTTTTTGAGGCCGTGTAGGTCACATCACTGGGGAGCGCCGCGAACGCACTGGTCGACGCGATATTGATGATCGAACCGCTGGAGCCGCCGGGATTTTTCTTCATCACCGCAATCGCCTTCTGGCATCCCAGCATCACGCCGGTCAGATTGATGCCGAGCAAATGGTGCCAGCTTTGAAGATCGACCTCCTCGATATTCTTGCCAATCACGATCCCAGCATTATTGACCAATATATCCAGCCGCCCATATTCGTGTTGGACCTTGGCCATCACCCGGTCCCATGCCTGGGCATCCGATACGTCCTGAACCAGGAACATTGCTCCGGCCTCGTCAGCAACGGATTGACCCGGCCCTTCTTGGACATCGGTCGACAGGACTTTGGCGCCTTCCTGAACAAAGCGCTCGACGGTCGCAGCACCGATACCCGATGCCCCGCCGGTCACTATCGCAACCTTGCCCTTCAATTGACCCGACATATTCTTCTCCCTATCAAATTCAGCAGAGGCTTATCTCTCCCCGACACTCTAGTTCCGGCACAATCTTTTACGAAAGGATACTCGATGCTGACGCCGGAACATATGAAGCAGGCTGTGGATCAATATCTGGCCGCGATAAACGCAGGCGACATGCCGGCGGTGATGACGATCTATGCCGATGATGCCGAGGTCGAAGACCCGGCCGGCACGGAGCCTAAACGGGGCGATGATATCCTGCAATTTTATCTCAACGCATTTTCCGGCGGCGCCAAGGTCGAACTGACCGGCCCCGTGCGCATTTCCGCCAAGGCGGCCGCCTTCCCGTTTCGCGCCGAAATTAATCAACCAGGCGGTCAGATCCTGACCGTAGATGTTATCGATATTTTCGAATTTGATCCGGCTGGCAAAGTGAAGAAGATGACGGCCCATTTTGGCCCGGGCAATGTGACCGTCAGAACCGCCTAGGTCACACGGCAACAGATCAAAAACCGGAATTTTTTGCCCAGCGATCATTGTGAAAGCCTGCGTCACCAAACATCTGCTGGGCAACATGGACGCGCTTGAAATAGAGCCCTACATCATATTCGTCGGTCACACCGATTCCGCCGTGCATCTGGATCGCCTCTTGCGTCGCAAGCTGTGCAACCTGTCCGGTTTTTGCCTTGGCCAATGAACAGGTCAGCCCCGAATTGTCAAAATCCTCGTCAAGGTCTTTCAGCGATTTCAGCACGGCCGATTTCATCATCTCGATTTCGGTCGCCAAATGGGCGGCCCGATGTTGCAATCCCTGAAATGATCCGATTTTCTGGCCGAATTGCTCGCGTTCCTTGAGATAATCTGTTGTGACTCCGAAAACCTGCTGTGCCGAACCGGACATCTCGGCACTCAGCACGGCACGGCCCGCGGACAAAATACCTTCCAGCGCGCCATAGCCGCCGTCCAGTTCGCCCAATATATCATCGCCGGTGACCTCGAGGCCATCGACCGAAAGATTGGCGGCATTGCGACTGTCGACCATCGGTGTGTGCTCGCGCGTAATTTCCGGTGCATTGGCATTTACCAGAAACAGCGTGATACCATTCGGATCACCCGGCTCCCCCGATGTGCGGGCTGAGATGATCAGCTTGTCTGCGACATGGCCGTCCGCAACAAAAGTCTTTGTCCCGGAAAGGGTAAAACCATTGCCCGACGGTTTGGCAGAAAATGCGACCCGGCTGGGATTGTGTCGGGGCCCCTCGTCCACGGCGAGCGCATAGAGCGTTTCTCCGCTGCTGATCGCCGCCAGATTTTCCGCTTTCTGTTTCTCCGTCCCATATTGCTGGATCGCTGTTGCGCCGAGGACAGAAGTCGAGAAAAATGGCGAAGCGGTCAAATTGCGGCCCATCTGTTCGGCCAGCACGCCGGCACCGACATAGCCAAAGCCGCTGCCGCCGTGCTCTTCTTCGACGATGATACCAGCCCAACCCATCTCAGCCATCTCGGACCATAGCTCCCGGCAGAATCCGTCTGCGGGTTTGTTGTCGCGCACCTTGCGGAAAGCGGACACGGGCGCTTTTTCGGCCAGAAAACCGTTCGCTGCATCCTGCAGCATCTCTTGTTCTTCGCTCAGTATCAACGGCATGATAAATTCGCCCTATTGGCTCGGCAATCCCAAGACGCGCTTGGAAATGATGTTAAATTGAACTTCGGTGGTACCGCCGAGGATCGAATAGGCCCGGTTGTAGAGCCAGTTGTTGGCGAGGCTCCCATATTCGATGCCGTCTTCACCGATGATTGCCGCTGTCGTACCTTCGATATCCATGCGCAATTCGGTACCGCGCTTGGTGAGCTCCGAGGCCGCATATTTGAGCATCGACGATTTTGCGCCGAGGCCATTGCCCGCATTGGCTTCGTCGGTCAGCCGCTCGACTGTGAGATTATAGGCCCAGTTGTCGAGCTCGGCTTGCGCTATGCGCTGACGAAGAGAAGGATCGTCGAGCCGGCCAGCCGCATCCAGTCCGATTTGTTCGGCAGCAAATTTCCCCAGACTTTCCGGCCCGGTTGTTCCGCGCAACGGCGACATCGTACCAAGCATACCGCGCTCGTGCACCAGCAGGTTCTTCGCCACATCCCAGCCGCGATTGACCTCACCGACGACCGATGCATTATTGTCACCATAGCTTTTGGGGACTTTGACATCGTCGAAAAACGTCTCGCAAAAAGGGGAATGGCCGGAGATGAGCACGATCGGCTTCACGCTGATGCCTTCACTCGCCATATCGATCAGGATGAACGTGATACCCTGGTGTTTGGGGGCGTCGAAATCTGTGCGGACCAGACAGAATATCCAGTCCGAAATATCGGCGTTGGAGGTCCATATTTTCTGGCCGTTGATCAGCCAATGATCCCCCTTGTCTTCGCATTTCGACTTGAGAGAAGCGAGATCCGATCCGGCGCCCGGTTCCGAATAGCCCTGACACCAGCGAATTTCACCCCGCGCTATCCCGGTCAAATGCTGCGCTTTTTGTTCGTGCGTGCCATAAGCAAGCAACGCGGGGCCCAGCATCGATATGCCAAAATTGCTCAGCGGCTTGCGTGCGTTTATCGCCTGTCGCTCTTTCTCAAGGATTTTGGCTTCATCGGAGGAAAGGCCTGCACCACCATATTCCGTCGGCCAGGTCGGCACGGTATAGCCTTTGGCCAGCGCGCGCTCGAACCAGAGTTTCTGCGCTTCGGACTGGAATTTCCATTGACGTCCGCCCCAGCACTGGTTTTCTGCCGTAATATCCCCGTCCCGCATTTCTACGGGGCAATTTTCATCCAGCCAAGTCCGCGTTTCTGCGCGGAATTCTTCCAGATCGCTCATGACCTAACCTCTCGTGACAACAGTGTCATATGACAGCCCAAACAATGCGGGCACTGTGCATTTAACTAGCGATAACATCGACTGCATCAATCCAGACGGAGCATTTGTTTGCCGAAATTCTGGCCTGCGAACAGGCGATTCAAGGTCGCGGGGATATTGTCAAAACCGTTCTGGATATCTTCCTTGAAGGTAATCCTGCCTTCCTTGATCCATTGGCGCATACGCTTCTGCGCTTCCGGAAATTCACTCCCGTAATCGCTCACGATGAAGCCCGACATGGTGGCGCGCTTGAAGATCAGGTTGAAATAATTTTCGGGACCGGCAGGCAAGCCGCCTTGTTCGTAACGCGATATACCGCCACAAATCGTGACGCGGGCGTGCATCGCCAGATGGGCGAGCGCGTCGTTGAGGATGCTGCCACCGACATTGTCATAAAAGACATTGATCGACTGGGGGCAATGTTCTTTCAGCTTCGCCCGTACCTTGTCATTCTTGTAGTCGATCGCGACGTCATAGCCGACTTCTTCGGTCAGCCATTTGCATTTTTCATCACCGCCAGCGATGCCAATCGTACGGCATCCGGCAATTTTGGCAATCTGGCCCACCATCGAGCCTGTGGCACCGGCAGCGCCGGACACGACAACCGTGTCGCCCGGCTGAGGCCGGCCATGTTTCAGAAGGCCGAAATAAGCCGTCATCCCGGTGGTACCGAGCGCGCCCAGATTGGCGGCCAGCAATTCATCATCCGCAACCTTGTTCAGCTCACCGCCACGAACATGGGCATAATCCTGCCAGCGCAACATGCCCATGACCTTGTCGCCTGCGGCAAAATCGGGATGCCGCGATTCGACAACGGTCCCTATCCCGGAGGCGCGCATAACCTCGCCGATTTCGGTAGGAGCAACATAGCCGCCGATATTCTCCATCCAGCCTTTTTGCGCCGGATCGAAGCCCAATATCTCGTTTTTCACCAACACATGACCTTCGGCACATTCCGGCACCTCGGTGACAACTTTCTTGAAATCGTCAGCCAGCAGTCCGCGTCCTCTGGGGCGTCCGTTGATCAGCCATTGCCTGTTGTCAGTCATTTTCTCTCTCCATTGGAAGACTTGGCAACCTGTTAGACGGATTCCTTCGATCAACCGAACTGCCAGCTTTGATAGCTGGCCGATTAAAAAGGTGTCGCAGCAGACAGAACTCTGCGCTCTTGGCAGAGTAAAGCATGGCGCGAAGTGCAGAAAATTAATGGCTCTTACTGAAGAGGACAAGCTTGGAGCCTGTCCGTGTGCAGATGGCCATTTCATAAGGAGACAGAGCCTGTAGAGCGATCACCGGCTTGCGTTTTTCCGATCGATTCGCCGGCTAGACCCGTCCCGTTCGAGTGCGGATTCACGATCGATGGGGCCGCGCGGCACGCGTGATCAAAATGCCTGAAATTCGCGTCTCACTCCCTATAACAATAGTGGCGAGTCAGCCCGCTCGCGCTATGAAGTTTTCAACGAATGCGTCCCCACCAGAGGGCGGAGTTACAAAGGAGCAAAGCCTTGGCCAATACTGACATGGCGGACAAAGATGTCCTCATCGATATTTTCACCCGCGCCGACCTGATCATGCAATCGGACATCAAGTTCCGCCAGATGATCGGAGCGGGTCAGCTACAAATCGTCTATTATCCCGTGCGCGGCCAGGAAGTGGTCTCCTCGGCGATGATGGCAGCGGTGAACAAAGAGGATTATCTGGTCACAATTTATCGCGGGCTGCATGATCAGCTGGCAAAGGGAATTCCTTCCAAAGATCTCTGGGCAGAATTTGCCGGCAAGATGGCCGGAACCTGCAAGGGCAAAGGCGGGCCGATGCATATTACCCATCCCGAAACCGGGGTGATGGTTACCACAGGCATCGTCGGCTCGGGCATCCCGATAGCCAACGGCCTCGCGCTGGCCAGCCAGCTCGACAAGGACGGCAAGGTCACGGTCTGCTGCTTCGGCGACGGCGCGACAAATATTGGCGCCTTCCACGAAGGGCTTAACATGGCGCAGGTCTGGAAACTGCCGGTTATCTTCCTGTGCCAGAACAATCTGTATTCCGAGCACACTCCGATGTCTTTCGCCACCAGTTCGGACTCCATCAAGCAGCGCGGAGAAGGCCTTGGCCTGCGCTCGGTGCAGGTTAACGGCAATGATGCCAGCGCAATGTATGCAGCGGCAAAAGAAGCCGTTGAATATGCGCGGGCGGGCCATGGGCCGACATTGATCGAAGCGATGACCTTCCGTTTCCACGGCCATTTGCTCGGCGACACCAGCCATTATATTCCGAAAGAGGAAATGGAACAGGCGAAAAAGGATGATCCGATGCCGATCCTGCGCCAGCAGCTGCTCGATATTCAGGTCAGCGAAGCCGATATCGCTGCGATCGAAGCCAAAAATGCGGCGATCATAGAGGAAGCATCGCAGTTCGCGCTCGATGCCCCTTATCCTCCGGGCGATGAATATCGCATCGATGTCCTCGACGTGGAGATTGCGGCATGACCGATAAATCCGAGAAACCAAAAGAAATCATGTTCGCCCAGGCCTGCAACATGGCCCTGGCCAAAGCGATGGCGGACGATCCCAAAGTCATCCTGTTGGGCGAAGATATCGCCGATGAGCAAGGCGGAGGCGTGTTTAAAGTGACGCTCGGCCTGTCCGAGAAATTCGGCACCGACCGCGTCCGTTCGACCCCGATTTCCGAACAGGCTATTGTCGGCGCTGCGGTTGGTTCGGCAATGGTCGGTTACAAGCCGGTTGCTGAAATCATGCTGATGAATTTCATCACCGTGGCGATGGACCAAATTGTCAATCACGCGGCCAAGCTGCGCTTCATGTCCGGCGGACAAACTACCGTTCCGCTGACCATCCGCACGACCACTGGTGCAGGCACCGGTCTCGGCGGACAACATAGTGATATGCTCGAGGCGTGGCTCGCCCATGTTCCCGGGCTCAAGGTTGTCGCAGCCTCCAACCCCGCTGATGCTTATGGTCTGCTTTATTCCTCGATCATGGATCCCAACCCGGTGATCTTCATCGAGAATACGCCCGGCTATTTCGTCAAGGGCCCTGCTCCGGCGCCGGACCACGTGGTACCGCTGGGTAAGGCATCTGTTCCTCGCGAAGGGACGGATATTACACTGATCGGCTATGGCAGCAGTATCAGCAGATGCCATGGCGCTGCGGACAATCTCGCCAAGGACGGCATCTCCTGCGAAATCGTCGATCTTCGCACGATCGCCCCGTTTGACGAAGAAACGGTGCTGAAAAGCGTTGCCAAGACCAGGGCAGCGGTCGTTGTTCACGAAGCGGTCAGAAATTTTGGCGTGGGCGCAGAAATTTCCTCGCGCATCCATGAAGAGCTATTCTCCGAACTCAAGGCCCCCGTTGGCCGCGTTGGTTCCGGCTATGCACCGGTTCCTTTTTCTCCTGCGATCGAGAAGGCCTGGATGTTCAATCAGGACGATGTCGAGCGTGAAGTACACAAAATCTTAGGGTAAAAATATAATGGCAACAGAAATACGCATACCAAAATTGGGTTTCAGCATGGAAACCGGCATTCTTGCAGAATGGCTGGTCGAAGACGGCGCGGATGTAACAGCGGGTCAGGAAATCTATGCGCTGGAAAATGAAAAATCGACGCAGGAAGTCGAATCGCCGGCAAGCGGAAAACTGACGATTATCATTCAGGCGGACGGCGAAGAATATCCGGTAGGCGAATTGATCGGAACGATCGAATAGAGACGACTGCAAGGGCCTGCTCATCCTATCTGTTTTAATAGGAATGTTTGGTTGACTGCAAAACCAAACACCGCGACACACGACGCAGAAGAACAATATACGTCGCGAGGAGTGTACCTGAATGGCCGAGAATTTTATTGCCGTGATTCCCGAAATTGGTCGACAGCGATTTCGCAAGAATCTGGACAGTGTGACCATTACCAATCCGGCCGAAATTCGTCCGGCTGCCGAAGCGGTCCATAAAATTTCTCAATCCTATGGATTCCGGATCGCGGTTTCTGCTGATATTTCATCAAAGGCACATCTTGTCGACGCCGACGGGAATCTGATCAACAAGGAAGTCTTTGGTTGGGTAGCAGAAGGCGAGCGCTGGTGGGAGGACACCCGTCTGGCGCTCAGTTCTCCCCTGCCCAGGGCCTGTCGTTACGAAAGCGAACCGATCTGGTGCAACGCCGACGGCTTTCACGGACATTGGTCGAATGAATATCTCGACAAAATCGATCTCAAGGATTTTTATGCTCAGGGTGGCACCTCGGCAAAATCAGCCATATTGATCCCCGTGCATCTGCCATTCGGCCAGATTGCGGCCGTCAGCTTCACCCCGCTTGAGCAGGAAATCTCCGATCTTACCGAAGCCTATCGGCTATATTCGGACTTTTTCGGGATCGTCACCAGCCGGTTCGTCACCGGCTATGTTCTGGCCATGCGCGAAAAACACCGGATGCCGGCCAATTGCATCCTCTCCAAGCGCGAAGCCGAATGTCTGCACTGGGCCGCAATCGGCAAGACGGACAAGGAGATCAGCATGATCCTGTCGCTCAGCCATGCGACCATCCGATATCACGTCAACCGCGCGGGACAAAAACTCAACAGCGTCAATCGCGGGCAGACGATATTCAAGGCCGGCCAGTTGGGATATCTGGGCGCGACCGACTAGAGGCTATTTTCGCAATATCGCGAAGACCGCAGTCATCGTCATCAGCACTTTCTCACCGCAGATTATTCGACCGCTGCAATAAGCCGTGCGCTTGCTGATCCTGTCGACCCGGGCATAGGCCTCTACCCAGTCGCCGAGCTTTGCCCCGGCCAGAAAGTTGGTGTTGATGTTCATTGTTGCCACCGGCAGCGCGGGCTTCTCGGCACGGTGCACCTGATAGCTGAGCGCCACATCCGCCAATGTGCCAAGCACGCCGCCGTGAGCAACCTTGATATGGTTGATGTGACCCTCGTTAATCCGGGTCGCGACAATGATGCATCCGTCGCTCTGGCGCTCATAATATGGCCCGGCCATGTCCAGAAACGGGCTGGAAATTCTTGCCCGCTCAAAGCCGGCCGGGATATTATCCGCCGGGATATTATCCAACGTCAGGCGACCGCCTTCTTGGGGCTTTTCGGCGGTTCGTCCGAATCCAGCCACAAGTTGAGTGTTTCATGGAAATGGCGGAGCTTGGATTCCTGATATTGGGCAAATAATGCCACACCATTTGGTTGGCTTTTGATGCCTTTCTGCATGGCTTTGTGATTAAGATAGTCCTGATTGAAAATCTTGTTCAGATAGCTGCCGAACTCGGTCGCCTGCGTATAGTCGTCGTGCAGGTCAAGGAACGTACATTTCGCTGGCTCGGGCCGCTCGGCACCTTCAGGCAACGGGACCATGAACATCACTTCGTGCAGGGATTGCTCCGGATTATCGCCATCTGGCCGGAACCGGTAGAAGATCGGATTGAAGTCCGCCCACGGGCTGATGTTCGGGAAGACGCTGTAGAAAATCGCATCGACGAGATCGGCATCGCTGATATCATCAACCATGTCGCCCCATGCCGGGCGCATTTCCTCCCGTCGTGCCTGTGCCGCTTCGTCCCGCAAAGCATGGGCGGAAACGTCGCTATAGACCATCGGCATATTTTCATCGTCCGGTGCAATCTTTCCACCGATCCAGTTACACATATGCGGGTCGGCCGATTTTACATCACCCTCGATATACCGGGCTTCCATGTCGAAAATACCGCTCTTGCCGTTCGGCAGCGAAACTTTGACGCGATTCTCTTCCAGCCGCTCGAACTTGTGCTTGCTGATCGGGTGGACGAAACTCTGGAAAGCTTTCTGATCCGGGAAGGCTGTCGGATCGGGATTGACCAGATCAGTATGCGGGCTGGGCTGACCATGCGCCGACATCGCCCGGGATATATTGTGCCAGACATCATATTTGCTGTTCGCATCGGCAAAGGCCGGCATCAGCTCCGGATGGGTGCCGACGACATGATAGGATTCCATGAAGGCTTCCTGCGCAATCTTCCAGTTGCAGGGCAAGCGCTTGATCATATGTGCCGCTTTGAAACGCCGTTCGAACGGAACCTGGAAATGGCGGTCGATATCGCCGAGGAAATCTTCCAGTGGCTCGCAATCGCGATCCGGGTTGATAAACACAAAACCGCCCCATTCACCGACGCTGATTTCCTTCAAGCTGTGGGTTTCTTCGGTCACCGATGGGAAATCCCACTGGCAAGGCACTTCCTTCAATTTGCCGTCGAGTTCCCACGACCAGCCATGGAAGGGACAGCGCAGCGCCTTCTGACCTTTTTTGTGATTATCGCAAATAGCCCGTCCCCGGTGCATACAGCTGTTGGGAAACGCCTTGATCTCGTCTTCGGAGACCCGGACAACCAGAAAGGAAAGCCCCGCGATATCATAGACGAATGTATCGCCGACTTCCTTTATATCATCCTTGTGGCAAGCCATCTGCCAGACGCGTTTCCAGAGCCTCTCGACTTCCCGGTCATGCTCTTCCTTGGTCCAGTAACGGCTGACCTCGACGGTGGTGACGCCGGGTTCCATCGGGGATTCCTCGAGGAAAACAGCAGGAGGCGCAACTTTGTCGCCCTCCAGCAATTCCGTGTAGGAAATACCATTCGACCGATTATGTCCGGTTAAAGTCTCAACCATCATCTTCTCCTGAAAACTAAACGTCTTTGTTTCGATCAAAATAGCCTAAACAAGCCCGTCGGCCACTAGTGAATCTGGCAGCATCGCCTGTTGTTTTTGAGAGGATAGCCCTCGGCGATTACCTGTGTATCTTTACATCATATAGAGACGGAAGCGAATCCGCCCCCGAAGGAGAAATCTCACGTGAAGCTTTATTCCAGCCTTGGTCCCAATCCCCGGTTCATCCGCATGTTCATTATCGAGAAGGGCCTCGACGTCGAACGCGTGCATATCGATATTCTCACGGCAGAAAACCGGCAGCCGGATTTTGCCGACAAGAATATTCTGGGCACGACGCCGGTGCTCGAACTCGACAATGGCTTCATGCTGAGCGAAATCATGGCGATCGCCGAATATCTCGAAGAAACCCATCCCGAACCGGCCCTGATTGGCTCGACCGCTCAGGAGCGTGCTGAAGTAAGGATGTGGACCCGGCGGATCGACCTGGAAATCGCCGTACCAATGACTCTCGGTTTCCGCGGCGGCGTCGGTCGGCCGATGTTCGAACCGAGGATGGATGTCGTTGGCGCCGAAGGCGCAGCAGATCTCTCGCGCATGTCCGATAATAAGTGGAAGTGGCTAGACGCGCAGCTCGAAGGCAAAGACTATATCTGCCAGGACAAGTTCACCATGGCGGACCTGATCGCCTATTGCTTCGTCCAGTTCGGCTATACGGTCGGCTGGTCGCTGCCGGAAGGCACGGACAATCTGGCAAAATTCGTCGACCGGATCGGCCAGCGTCCCTCATCCAAAGTCTGGCAGGACAGCGAATGAGCAGCAAGCCCGCCTCTCTCGCCAAGCTCGGCACGATCATGCAGATCAGCTATGTGCCGGACGATTATGACGCGGCGCTCGACTACTGGACGCAGAAAATGGGCGCTGGCCCGTTTTTCCACACAGAAAAAGTCGAGGTGGAAAATGTCAAATATCGCGGCGAGCCTTCGGATATCCAGTTCTCCATGGCGATCGGCTATTGGGGCGATATCCAGGTCGAACTGATCCGCCCGAACAATGATGCCCCGTCGATGTTCAAGGACTGGCGGGAAAAAGGTCTGCAGGGTGTTCAGCATCTCTGTCTGGTCGTCGACGATCTGGATCATGCCCGCGCGCTAACCGAAGAAGCGGGTGGCGAGATCATACAGGAAGTCAGCCTGCCCGGCGGTGTCGGTGGCGCTTTCTACGCCGATTATGACGGCGGCCCCGGCACGATCATAGAATATCTGCAAATTCCGCAAGCCGGCCTCGATGGCTTTGCCGCCATGCGCCAGATGCATCTCGACTGGGATGGCAAAACAAACCCCGTGATAGGAAAAGAATAGATGAGCGAAGCGCCAAAACGCCGCCCCGACCAGAAACCGATCCAGTGCGCGCTGGTCGCTGCCGGCAAATATCACGATATCGATTATGCCCGGCTGGAAGTGATGAAACTGCTCGCCGAGGATGACCGGATCCGGGTCCGCGTGTTCGAGGATTATGAAAATCTCGACGCGATCAGGAATGCGGATTTTCTTGTCAGTTACACCTGCGACCTGCAGCCGAGCGAAGCGGCGCAGAAAAACATTCAGGATTTCGTCAACGGTGGCGGGCGCTATTTTGCCTTGCACGGCACCAACGCGGTTCTGAAATTCCTCGATAACGGTCTGGTCGATGCACCGGATGAAATGCCGGTCTTTGCCGACACGCTCGGTACCCGGTTCCTCTCGCACCCGCCGATCATCCCGTTCACCGTCCACAATGCCCAGCCGGATCATCCGCTGGTCAAGGGCATCCCCAGTTTTGAAACCGTCGACGAACAATATCTGGTCGAGACCCGCGCCGAACTCGATGTCCTGCTCGACACCGAATATAATGGCACGGATGATATCAGCGGCTTCGTTCACAGCGACATCAAGAAGAGCCGCCATCCCGTCTTCTATATCCGCCGGATGGGCGAAGGCGCGGTTCTCTATCTGACCATGGGCCACTGTCGCGGCCATTATGACATGGAGCCGGTGCTCGACTGGTGGCCGGAAGTCGACCGTTCCGGCTGGCAGCAACCGATTATCTATGACCTGCTTCGCCGCGGTATCGGCTGGAGCTGCGAAACCGCCATAGCAAAATTCTAACCCCGATTTCACGAAACACAAAGGAGACGACAATGGATTTAGGACTCAAGGGCAAGAAAGTCATTCTCACCGGCGGAAGCCGCGGACTCGGGCGCGCTGCGCTGGAACATTTTGCAGCGGAAGGCGCTGATGTCGCCTTCTTCTCGCGCAATGCCGATCAGGTCGCGACCGCGAAAAAGGAACTCGAAGCCCACGGCGGCAAGGTGATCGCCGATGCGCTCGATATGACCGATCTGGACGGCTATGCCAAATGGCTGGAAAAAGCCGCTGGCGACCTTGGTGGCTGCGATATCTTCATCCACAATGTCAGCTCCTCCGGAGCCGGCGCGACCGGTGACTGGGAAGTCACCTTCAACACCGACATCCTCGGCGCGGTCAAGGCGATGGAAGTGCTCGAACCCCATTTGGAAAAATCCGATGATGGCAGCGTGATCTTCATGTCATCGACGGCAGCGTTCGAAACCTTTGTAGCCCCGCAGGCATTCAACGCGATGAAAGCCGCACTGATCACCTATGGCAGCCAGCTCAGCCAGGCGCTCGGCCCCAAGGGTATCCGCGTCAACATGGTTTCCCCCGGCCCGATCAAATTCCCCGGCGGCAACTGGTCACAGATTGAAAAGGGCATGCCGGAATTTTACGAAGGCACGAAAGCCGGATTCGCCCTGGGTGATTTCGGCACCGCCGATGATGTCGCCCGCGGCGTCGTCTTTCTCGCCAGCCCGGCGTCCAGCTACACTACTGGCGCGCATCTGGTGATCGACGGCGGCTTTACCAAACGCGTGCAGTTCTAATCCGGAATCATCCATTCCCGCTACGGGATATGATCGATGGCGCAAAACTGTATCAAGGGTTCCGGTTAATCGCTGGAACCCTTTTTTATTGGAAGAGACAGATATGACCGATAGCCCGACCAACGCATATCCAGCCAAAGGCTATGCGACCCATGCCCCTGATCAGCCCCTTGAACCATTTTCCTTCACCAGACGAGGCCTGCGGCACGACGATGTGCTGATCGAGATTTCGCATTGCGGAATCTGCCATTCAGATCTGCACACCGCGCGCAATGACTGGGGCGGGAGCAAATATCCGGTGGTCCCGGGTCATGAAATTGTCGGTCACGTCCGGGCCGTTGGCGACGAAGTCAGCGACTTTTCCGAAGGCGACCGGGTCGCCGTGGGTTGCATGGTCGACGCCTGCCTGGAATGCGACCATTGCGAGCAGGGTCTGGAACAATATTGCCTGAATGGCGGTATGACCGGCACCTATAATGGCACCGACCGCCGTGATGGCAGCACGACCTACGGCGGCTATTCCGACAAGATCGTCGTGCGCAAGGAATTTGTCCTGCGCATTCCCGAAGGCATGGACATGGGCGCGGCCGCTCCCCTGCTCTGCGCGGGGATTACCACCTATTCCCCGCTCAAGCAGTGGAAGGTCGGCCCGGGCAGCAAGGTCGCGGTCGTCGGCCTTGGTGGGCTGGGCCACATGGGAGTCAAGCTGGCCGCCGCCATGGGGGCCGATGTCACCGTCCTTACCCGCACCGCCGACAAGATGGCCGACGCCAGGACTCTGGGTGCAAAAGACATATTGCTGTCAACCGACCGCAAGGCGATGAAAGCCGCTGCGAACAGTTTCGACATGATCCTCAATACCATTCCCGTACCGCATCCCGTCGCGCAATATTTGCCGCTGCTGAAAGTGGACTGCGCGCAGGTTCTGGTCGGAGTGATCGGCACCTTGCCCGAAATGCATAGCGGCCATCTGCTCGGACGACGTATTCTGACAGGTTCCGGAATAGGCGGCATCGCGGAAACCCAGGAGATGCTCGATTTCTGTGCGGAAAAGAATATTCTCCCAGAGATTGAAACAATCGCGATGCAGGAAGTCAACGATGCATATGACAGGATGGAAAAATCCGACGTCCGCTACCGCTTCGTGATCGATATGGAGACGCTCGCCTAGACGCGAGCGGACCTATTGGCCTTTGCCGGTGAAAGCGGCAATCCGGTCGTGCATATCCGGACCATGGCCTTCGCTCTCCATCACTTCCCACTGCAGCCCTGCGTCAAGCGGACCGCCATCGGTAGCTTCCAGCAGGCGCTTGTTCGCTGCGTGCGAGAAACCGGAATTGGCGACAATCTTTTCCGCCAGCGCTTCAATCTCGGCCTCAAATTGCGAGAGCGGCACGGAATATTCGGCCAGACCGATGCGCACCGCTTCCTCGGCATTGATCATGTCGGCGGTGAACATCAGCCGCTTGGTGGTGGAGATCCCGACCCGGCGGGGCAGCCGCTGGCTCATTCCCCAGACCGGGGTCAGCGCCCATTTCGCGTGGGTGTCGCCGAAGCGCGCGCTATCCGCTGCCAATATGAAATCCGCCGCCAGAGCCACCTCCAGTGCGCCGGTATAGCAATGACCATGCACCGCCGCGATCACCGGCTTGGGGAGCTTTTCCAGCATCCGCAGCGTCTCCGAATGCCAGCCACGCGATGGCACCGCCTCGCCTTCGGCAATATCGCCGAGATCATGGCCGGCCGAAAAACATTTGCCCGCGCCGCGCAGCACGACGCAGCCGATGCTCTCATCCTTGCGCAAATCAGCGATATGGTCGCGCAATTCCCGGAACATCGCCACCGTCAGCGCGTTCAGTTTATCCGGACGGTTTAGCGTCAGCAGCGCCCAGCCATCCCGGTCTTCCCGCAGTACGAGTTCTCTCATTTGCATTCACCCCTTTCCGTTCGTGCTGAGCCTGTCGAAGCACGGTGACGAAGCGCCCTTCGACAGGCTCAGGGCGAACGGTCAATTTTAGCCGACCGTCAAGGCCCGCCGGTCAGTTAACCGACCGGTCCCTGCCTTCCCAATAAGGCGCGCGCAGGTCCTTGCGCAAGATCTTGCCGGACGGATTGCGCGGAAGCGCGTCGATGAAGTCGATCGACTTCGGGCATTTGTAGCCGGCAATGCGGGTGCGAGCATCGGCGATCAGTTCCGCCTCGGTCAGTTCCTGCCCGGCCTTGACCACGACGCAGGCCTTCACCGCCTCGCCCCATTTTGCGTCGGGCACGCCGATCACCGCGACGTCGGCAACCTTGGGATTCGCGTAGAGCGCGTTCTCGACTTCCGCCGGATAGACATTCTCGCCGCCTGAAATGATCATGTCTTTCAGCCGGTCCTGAATATAGAGATAGCCGTCCTCGTCGAGCGAACCGGCATCGCCCGTCCTGAGCCAGCCGTCAGCGTCAATCGTTTCCGCCGTGGCATCGGGCCGGTTCCAATAGCCCTTCATGTTCTTTGCCGAGCGGGTCGCGATTTCGCCGATCGTATAAGGCGGCAAAGTCTCGCCAGTCTCCGGATCGATGATCTTGATCTCGACACCGGGCAAAGGCGTGCCGACCGAACGCATCTTCTCGTTGCCGTTCACATCGTGATCTTCCGGATTGAGCGTGGTGATCGTGCCAGAAGTCTCGGTCATGCCGTACATCTGGACGAAGCCGCAGCCGAGAACGTCCATCGCCTGTTTCATCAACTCGAGCGGGATCGGCGACGCGCCATAGGTAATATATTTGAGATTGGAAAAATCGACATCTCTGGCCCGTGGGTGATTGAGCAATATCTGGATCGCCGCCGGTACCATGAAGATTTTCGAAATATTATACTGGGCAATCAGATCCAGCGCCTGGGTCGGATCATATTCCGGCAATACGATAGCGCTGCCACCGGTGAACATCACGCCCAGTCCGGTGCCGGTGCCGCTGATATGGAAGCAGGGCATGGCCAGCAATGTAATCTCCCCCGGAATCGGCTTTTGCCAGTCCATCAGATCCTCTTCCGTGACCCCGGAACTACGCGAGGAAAAAATTGATCCGCTGGTCATGATCGCGCCCTTGGGGTGACCCGTGGTACCCGATGTATAGAGCTGCAGCGCATCATCTTCTTCGGTACAAGCCACCATCGGATCGACAGGTTCGAAGCTGTCACGCCATGCCGGATAGCTGGCAAAGTCGCCTTCGGCCTTCTCGCTGCCCAATATCAGCTCTACATGGTCGAGATCATCTTTGATCTTCCGCACCAGATCGTCGAAGCCGGGGCCGATAAACAGGATTTTCGCCTGACAATCGTTCAAGATATAGGCGACTTCCGGCGGAGCCAGCCGCCAGTTCACCGGAACCATGACCGCACCCAGCTTGGCGGCACCGACCAATATTTCAAAATAGAGATGACTATTCTTGCCCATATAGGCGATCCGGTCGCCCTTGCCGACGCCCTTCGACGCCAGCGCCTGAGCCGCCCGGTTGCTGCCGATATCGAGTGCAGCATAGGTCATTGCATCACCTTCAAAGGTGAAAACTGCCGAGTCCGGCTGTTGCTGCGCATGGAAACGCACGACATCGGCAATAGAAACAATCTCGTCTTCCGTCATAATATCATCCTCTTTGCGCGATTCTCTGACCGGCCATGCCCCGGATACATAGAGAGGGCGACGAGTGATACAGCCTAGCAGATTGACTAGCGGGAATGCCCCAAATCCTGGTGGCAAGGCATCGCGTTGCTGATCTAGAGTGGCCAGATGCACAGACTGGCATTGCATCAGATCACGATGATGGAGGGCGGACCGGAAGGTCTTGTCCGCTTCGCTGCACAAGCCGGGATCAATGGCGTCTGCCTATTCACCGCAACGCCGGTCAATGAACAGGGCCAGGATATGTTTCCGGTCGTTGCTCCGGCAGCGTCAGCATCTTTCAAACGCCTGCTGCGCGACCATGACATGCGGATCATCAACGCCGAATATTTTCCTGTAATGGCGGAGCAGGATGTTGCGGCCTACACGCAGGCCATCACCCTTGCCGCAGAATTGGGCGCAAAACGCATAGTGACCCATATCCACGAAACCGACGGCAATCGCGCGGAGGACCAGCTTTCGAAACTATGCGCAATGGCTCGCGAAAACGGGCTGGAAGTCGGTCTAGAATTTACCGGATTTTCTGCTGGCTGCAGCAGCCTCGGCAACGCCACCGAGCTATATGGCCTTGTGAACGAGCCTAATCTCGGAATCGCTATCGATGCGCTCCATCTGTTTCGCACCGGCGGCACGCTGCGGCAGGTACAGGCCATGGATCCGGCCATCCTCAGCTATGTCCAGCTATGCGACGGACCGGATTTCCGTCTGTCCGGTGACTATCTGGATGAAGCGATGAACCGGATGATCCCCGGCGAAGGGGTCTTTCCGCTGAGAGAATTGTGCGCCTTGCTGGGACCGCATGTCGATATCGACATTGAAGTGCCCAATTTTACCGGTAATGCAGGATCGGATGCAAAATCATGGGCCCATCGCGCCGTCACCGCCAGCCGTAATCTGTTGGATTAAGAATGCGGAACGGGAGAAACTTCAGGCGGAGGCAGGTCTGACAAATCCAGCCAGCCATTTCCCGTCTGGCCATAAAAACTGTCGAGCACAGCAAAGGGAAGCCGGAAGGGTCGCCCCCAACCACTGTTCCACATCGCCACAACACCGGTTCGCGCCACCGGATCAAATATCATTGTCGAACGAAACCCGTCCACCGCACCGCTATGCCCGACCAGTTGCCGGCCGGCATAGTTGAAGCTGCGCCAGCCCAGTCCGTAGGACGGCTCGCCAAGCGCGCGGGCTAGATCGCCGCTATAGACCCGGCCGGTCCTGACCAAGGGTGCATGGGCCAGTGCCAGGGTCCCCGCCGACAGTACATTTTCATCTTCGCCCATTTGCGCGCGCATCCAGCGTGCCATATCCACGATATTGCTGCTGACGCCAGCCGCTGCGGGGACTCGCCAGTAGGATTCCGACAAGGTTCGCACCTCGTCACCGCGATGGGGCCGGGCCCAGCTTTCTGCGCTGGTCAGGCCAGTCATGCCAAATTGGGCGCTCTTCATGCCGAGCGGCTCAAACAACTGCTTCTGCACCGCATCAACATATAATGTTCCGGCGGCCTGTCCCAATATTTCGCTGGCCGCGTCAAAGGCGATATTCTGATAGCTGTGACAGGTGCCCGGCACGCATTGCAGCGGGGCAGCAGCCAGCTGCGCTCGGAGCAGGCCGGGATTCTGGCCGTCCTCCAGCTTGCTGTCATAGGCATTTTTCGTAAGACCGGTCTGATGCGACAGGAGTAGCGCCAATGTTGTTCGCGATTCGGCCCCGCCGGGGAGTCTGAGTGACGTTTGCCAATTGGCAAGCGGCGCATCGAGGTTGAGCTTGCCTTCTTGCGACAGCTTTGCCGCCAGCGAGCCGGCGACTCCCTTTGAGATGGACGCCCAGCGAAACACGGTCTGCGGCATCACCCGCTCCCAGCTGTTTTTGGCGGTTACGCCATATGTACCGACAAAGCGGAGTTCGCCATCCTCGACAATGGCAACCGCAAGCCCTGCCATTTCCGGTCGTGCTGCCAGAACCGTAAAGTCGCGGTCGAGGCCGCGATAGTCGATTCTTCCCTGCCAGTCATCGGGCCGGGTTGGCAGCCTCGCTTCAACGTCCGTTACAATCAGGTCCGGCAGCGGAAAGCCGCTTTGCTGTTCGACAAGCGCGCGGTAGCCATACCAGCCAACGAGCAACAAAGCCGCCAGTCCGAACAATGAAGTCAGATATTTTTTCACCGGCAATATTTATAATGCGGTTTCATAGGTAGCAGTGGTTTTTGCAGCCACATCCTCGGCGCTGATCCCCGGGGCCAGTTCGATCAGTTTGAACAGACTGTCATGGTCGTCACGCCTGAACACACAAATATCAGTGATGATCATGTCCACGACATTGGTACCGGTCAGCGGCAATGTGCATTCGGGAATGAACTTGGGACTGCCGTCCTTTGCGCAATGATCCATCACGACGATGATTTTCTTGACGCCGGCGACCAAATCCATTGCGCCGCCCATGCCCTTGATCATCTTGCCGGGAATCATCCAGTTGGCGATATCGCCATTCTGGGCAATTTCCATCGCGCCCAAAACGGTCAGATCGATATGGCCGCCGCGAATCATCGCGAAGCTGTCGGAGGAGCTGAAATAGCTCGACGACGGCAGCTCGCTGATCGTCTGCTTGCCGGCGTTGATCAGATCCGCATCTATCTCGTCCTCAAAGGGAAAGGGTCCGATGCCCAGCATCCCATTCTCGCTTTGCAGCGTGACCTCCACTCCCGGGGGAATATGGTTGGCCACAAGTGTCGGAATACCGATCCCCAGGTTCACATAATAGCCGTCTTGCAGCTCCTGTGCCGCCCGAGCGGCCATTTCGTCGCGAGTCCAGGGCATATTTATCCTTCTTTCTCAACCGGTGTTGCGTTTGCAGGTTCGTTCGCTTCCACTAGAGGAGGCGGTGTCAGAAACCAGCCGTTATCAAACATATTTTCCAGCGTGATCGCCCCGTCGGGATCCCGCAAAAAATCATAAAGCTCGTCAAAATCCGCACGATCGTCTCCGGCCATCGCGACAATGCAATAGTTGCGCGCGGCATCCCAGCGCCGAACCTGTTTCCGATCATCCCCGCCACGATCAAGGAAAAGAAAATCATCCGATTCCGATTGCGAGAAGCCGGCCTCGCTGAGGATGGTTGAAATTTTCTCGGATGCCGCAACGGGTTGGTCGGATAACCAGATCACGCTGATCTCGGCCGCACGCAAGCTGGCCAATACTTCAATCAGACCATTTTGCCGGTACAGCGTCTCCGCTTTCGTCCAGTCGCCGCCGGTCGTGTCGTCAAGATCAATGGCCACAGCCAAAGGCTTGCCCTCACACCCCATGGTTTGCGGCTTGATAATATCGACCCGCGGAATCAATACCACCGATTCAACGGCATCTCCTGCTTCCAGCCTGGCCGACTGATTCAGAGCATGCGCCGCAAATCCGGCATAAGGCGACGCATTGGAACCTCTCGGTTGATAATATTGCGCAATATAATCAGCAACATCGCCATCAAGGTCGGATTCGGCAATTTCAAAAGCGCCGCCTTGTCCCGAGAATTTCTTTTCCGTCCGGGGCAATGCGTCGACAGTCTCGCCGCCAGGCCCGATCGTCACTTTACCTGAGGGTATCGCAAGATCGATTGCGCCGGACGCCACCAGTTCCCGCTTTGCCTCGGCGCGATCAATCTGTTTCTTTCCCATCGTCCCCAACGCCGCGAGCGGCAGGAGCGCCGCCACGCAACCGGACAGCAGCGGCAAGACAGCCAAAGCAATCAGAGAAAGGCGAAGCCGGGCCATCAGGCGTCTGCGCGCTCCCGGGTCATGCGGAATTCTATCTTCTTGTCATAGGGCGCACCGTTGATCAGCCGTTTGACATAGATGCCCGGCAAATGGATGCAATCCGGATCCAGTTCGCCGACTTCAACAATTTCCTCGACTTCAGCGACACAGATTTTTCCCGCAGTTGCCATCGGTGCGTTGAAATTGCGAGCGGTCTTGCGGAACATCAGATTGCCGGCCTTGTCCGCCTTCCAGCCCTTGATCAGGCAGACGTCGGCAAAAATACCATGCTCGAGAATATAGGTTTGGCCATCAAAATCCTTATGTTCCTTGCCCTCGGCCACCTGCGTTCCGACGCCGGTCTTGGTGTAGAAGCCGGGAATACCCGCCCCTCCGGCGCGGCACCGTTCAGCCAGAGTGCCCTGTGGGCAGAATTCCACCTCCAGTTCGCCGGAAAGAAATTGTCGTTCGAATTCCTTGTTCTCGCCAACATAGGAAGCGATCATCTTCTTCACCTGCCGCGAGCGGAGCAGCTTGCCGAGACCTTCATTATCAATGCCGGCATTGTTCGACGCGATGGTAAGCCCTTTGACTCCGTCCTGCTGGATCGCATCGATCAGCCGTTCGGGAATCCCGCACAGGCCGAAACCGCCAACGCAAAGATGCATGTCATCGAATAAAAGGCCCTCGAGCGCGGTCGCTGCATCGGGATAGATTTTTTTCATTTTTCCGCTTTCCTCACTGGTTGTCCGGCGTCTAGCGCAGGTGGCGCCCGACCGTCCAGAATAGAATATGTTTGATGCAACGAATCGGTTATGCGCAGCATCATGTTCCGTGTCCTGGCCTGTTTATCGCTCTTTTTCTTTCTCGTCCCGGTCGCCTATGTGCGCGGGCCCGCGCCTCGGGCAGATGAAAGCCAATATATCGCGCTGGAACCGATAGTGATCGACACGAAAAATCCGGATCGCACCCGAATTGGTCTTCTCGAATTTCTCGGCGGTTGGAAAATCACCAGCGACAATGCCGCTTTCGGGGGCATATCGTCCATGATTGCCTTGCCTGACCGCCGTTTCCTGATGCTCAGCGACAACGGGAGCCTGTTCGGATTTACACTGGATGAAAGCAAACATCGGGCGGATCGTCCGTTCATTGCCCCGCTACCCGACGGCCCGGCCAAACCGAATGAATTTGCCCGGCAGAACTGGGATGCCGAATCGTTCGTGCACAATCCCGAGACCGGCCAGTTCTGGGTCGGCTACGAACATCAGCACAGCATCTGGCGCTACGGTCCGTCTCTGGCTCGCAAGGAAGCCGCGCATTATCCGAAAGCCACGCAGCAATGGCCCGAGAATGGTGGTGCCGAGGCAATGCTTCGACTGCCGGATGGCAGGTTTCTGGTTTTTTCCGAAGCGGCACCTTATGCCAAGGGCGGCTATCAGGCAGCGATGTTCGAGGATGATCCTGCCGAACCGGGCAGCAAAGCCGTGCTGTTCGGGCATCGACCTCCAAAGGGGTACAATCTCACCGATGCGGCTCTGATCGACGACAAGTCTGCCTTGATGCTGCACCGGCGATTCACGCCGCTCGACGGGGTCTCGGCTATAGTGTCGATCGCGCAACTGGCAGATTTCCAGCCGGGCAAGGTCGCGACATCACGCCCGATCGCGACATTGAAACCGCCGCTGAAGGTCGACAATATGGAGGCACTGGCCGTCACCCGGGACGGCGATGATGTGATTGTCTGGATGGCTTCCGACGACAATTTCAGTGCGTTTCAGGAAAGCCTGCTTTTCAAGTTCCGCCTGCTGATGGGCAAAAAGACCTCGAAAAAATCATCAGGTGAACGCAAATACGAAAAAGCCGGAGCGAGCCCCGGCTTTTCAACGTTCGAATCAGATTGATCGCTTAAGCGGTAGCAACCTGCTTTTTCGCGATTTCCTTTTTGAGGCGTTTGACACGCAAGCTCAATTTTTCGTCCTTGGTTTTCAACAACCAATTGTCGAGACCGCCAACATGTTCCACGGAACGCAGGCCATGGGTCGATACCCGCAGTTTGACGCCCTTGCCGAGCGTGTCGGACAGAAGCGTTACATTTTGCAGGTTGGGCAAAAATGTCTTCTTGGTCCGGTTTTTGGCGTGCGACACATTATTGCCTACCAGCCGAGTCTTACCTGTCAGTTCGCAAATCCGCGACATCGTATAAGTCCAATTTCTTGTTATTGAGTGATTCCCAGCGGGAAAGTGGGTCCGGATAACCACAAAGCACAAGGTCGTCAAGCATTACGGCGCATTTCCTTGCACCACACCCTGTCTGGCAATCCATCTGCTTTCCCGCTAGGCGCAGTCGATGGTGCCGTCAAAACATATATCCTTCATGGACTCCGCCGTGGACCTCGCGAAAGCCGCCTTGACCGTGGGCGAAGTGCCGGTGGGCGCGGTGGTTGTCCAAAAGGGGGAAATCATCGGGCGCGGCCATAATCGTACCCGCATCGATCATGACCCGACCGCTCATGCCGAAATCGTTGCGATTCGCGAAGCCACACGTTTTCTCGGCAATGACCGGCTGGAAGATTGCGACCTCTGGGTTACGCTGGAACCCTGCACCATGTGCGCTGGTGCCATTGCCCATGCCCGCATCGGCCGGCTCTATTACGGAGCCAGCGATGTGAAGGGCGGAGCGGTAGACAGCGGCGTGCGGTTTTTCAATGCGCCGACCTGCCATCACCAGCCGGAAGTCTATGCCGGAATGGGCGAAGAAATATCAGCCGCGTTGCTAAAGGATTTTTTCCGGAATCGGCGGGACTAGCCTTTAATGCACGAACCGCGCGACAACATCGCGGTAGCTGCGTGATACCTTCACCTGCGCGCCCGACCCCAAGACGAGGAAACATTCCCCATTTGTATGAGGCTTGACCTCGCGCACCTGGCTCAGGTTGACGATGGTCGAGCGATGCACACGTTGGAAATAGCGGGGATCGAGACGTTTTTCCAGATCCTTCATCGTTTCGCGCAGGATCAAGCTATTGTCGGCCGTATAGATGCACATATAATCGCCGGCCGCGTCAATCCGTTCGATCGTGTCGACATCGACCCGGAAAATCTGGCCGCGGTCTTTCACATTGATCAGTTTTTCATAACGGTCGGCTGCGGCGGGCTCTTCCGAATCATCCATATTGGCCATGGCATCGGGCGCGACTTCACTGAGCACGTTTTTCAGCTTTTCCAGTTCCGCGCCGCCGCGTTTTTCCAGGAGACGCTTGCGTACCCGGTCAATGGCGTCGGCCAGCCGGTCTTCCTCTACCGGTTTCACCAGATAATCGACCGCCTCGGCCTCGAAAGCACGGACCGCATGTTCGGAATAAGCGGTCACGAAAATGAACAGGGGCGGTTCGATCTCCATAATTCCCTGAACCACCGAAAATCCGTCAAATCCGGGCATCTGGATATCGAGAAACACCAGATCGGGCTTCAGAGTCTTGATCTTCCGAATCGCTTCCCGGCCATTGCGGCAGGTGTCGACAATTTCGATATCGTCAAATTTCTCAAGCCGGATCTGCAAACCCTGGATCGCAAGTTTTTCGTCGTCGACTAATATCGTCTTGATCGTCATGTTTTTAAATCCTTATGCTGAAATGATGCCATCACCGGTGTATTCGCCGGCTCCCGCTGCTGGTCATCACTGGATGCATGCTCCCCAAAAATAGTCTCGTTTCTCACTTGTTCGTCTGTCGCCGAGTCTTCCGCCGCTTCCCGCTCGATCTGCTCCCTGGTTTCAAATGGCAAGGCGATGAACACCGAAAAACCCTCGCCCGGAGACGATCGTGTTTCGAATATGGCGGCTTCTCCATAAGCCTGGTTTAATCGCTCCTGAATATTACCGAGGCCGACGCCGGTTGAATCGGACTTGCTGGTCATCGCACCGATTTTTCCGGGCCCGGTATCCGACACGACGATTCGCAGCTTGTTCCCGTCGCGATGGGCCGAAACCGAGATGTCCGCGCCTTCTTCCTGCGGCGTGACCGCATATTTAATCGCATTTTCGACCAGTGGCTGCAGCAATAGAGATGGCAACAGCGCGTCGCGCGCAGCCGGGTCGATATCGAAATGGGAGCGCAGTCGCTCTTCGAAACGCATTTTTTCAATATCGAGATAGAGATGCAGGGTTTCGACCTCCTGAGCCAGAGTCACCCGGCTGTGGACCTCGTTGACCAATGTGTGGCGCAGGAACGAGGACAGCCGTGACAGCATGGCATTGGCTGGCTCCGTCTGCCGGAGCAGCACGAGCGTGGATATGCTGTTCAGCGTGTTGAACAGAAAATGGGGGTTGAGCTGATAGCGCAACATCGCAAGTTGCGCGCGAGTGGCCTGCGCCTCGAGCTGCAAAAGCTGATCATTTTGCTCTTCCACCCGCAGGAAGAAATTGATCGCGTAATAAAGTGCCGACCAGGCGCCAAGCAACATGATGCCTAGGAACAGTGATCCCAGGAACAAGGTGACAAAGGCGGTTTCCGACGTCGGATTCTGGATGAGAAAGACCCAGGCGTCGATGAACGCGTATAATGCCGAGGCAACTGTCAATATCGCTGCCGTACTGCTCCATGTCACAATCGGACGCCGGTGAATCAGATTCTTGTACACGACCGACAAAAGCAGCGAGATGGAATAGCCGGTGATGGTCGAAATAATGACCGGCACCAGGAAACTCAGCGGCAGTCCGTTCGAGATTCCCCCGATCGCCCGCAAAATCAGCGCACCGGCCCAGCCCGCAGATTGCAGGTTCCAGAATGCCCGGTTCTTGTTGCCAAAAAACGGCTGAGGACGAATTTCCATGACGGCCATCTTCCTTTCTATAGCGGGGCATTGCCGCTTGGGAAAGAATCGCCTATCATTTGCGCAAATAAGGTTTCAACCGGCGTGGTTTTTCAAAGAAAGCCGAGACATTTTCGTTGTCAGCTACGACAGAAATGGTTGAAAACCCGAGAAACGACAAAGGAGAATATGATGGGCGGTCCCAACGAAGTCCGGGCTAAATTTCCTTCCATGGAAGAAGGCACGCAGGAAGACTGGCAGATTATTGGCGGCCATTTTGGTCCCTTTGCCAGCAAGGTGGCCGACCGGGTACTCGACCATTTGAAGCTCCTCGACGGCGATTTTGGCGGCTTTCCCATCGACCGGATGCAGCACAGCCTGCAAACCGCGACTCGTGCGCATCGCGACGGCCGGGACGAGGAATATGTCGTCATGGCTTTGCTTCACGACGTCGGCGATACGCTTGGCACCTATAATCACCCCGATATTGCAGCGGCGATCCTGAAACCCTTTGTCAGTGAGAAAAACCGTTGGATTGCGGAGCATCACGGCATTTTTCAGGGATATTATTTCTTTCATTATCTTGGCCAGGACCGGGACATGCGTGAGCAGTTTCGCGGCCACGAGCATTTTGAAGATTGCGAAGAATTTTGCGCCAAATATGACCAGACGGCCTTTGATGCGGCCTATGATACGGCGCCGCTGGAGTTTTTCGAACCGATGGTTCGTCGCGTCATGGCCCGACCGGTCAACAGCATTTACGCGACCGAATAATATTCGTCCGAATTGGCCGTCAGGCCGCAGAAGACTCGCCTATTTCCTTCAGATGGCGAACCACCATATCCTCGCGACAGACACCGTCTGAATCGGGTTTCAATTCCGCTTCATCAATCCAGCACAGATCTTCCATTTCCAATATCCGGTCATCATGCGCCCGCATGGTGATCCGGCCGATGGGTTGGCGGTCACGCGAATCGCATAATACCGGATTGGACGGAACGCCGGTTTCCCATCGTTCCCCCCATTGTCGCATCGCGATCATCGTCGGCAGCAAATCCTGCCCCTTGTCGGTCAGCCGATATTCGACTTTCCGTTTGTCATGATCACAAGGGCGGCGGGTCATGATCCCCGCTTCGACCATGCGGGTGAGCCGGTTGGCCAGGATATTCCGCGCGATACCGATTTCGGACAGGAAATCCTCGAAATGCCCGACGCCGTTGAGCGCAGCGCGCAATATCATGAAACACCAGCGTTCGCCGATGACTTCCAGCGACACAGGTAGACTGCACTCTCCGCCGATCAGGCTCGATAGATCTTCTCTGATTTTATCCATGTACCCATTCCTAAACCAGTTTTCGGGTGAGTGCGAAAAAAATATAGGTTTTTAGTTGCAACTTGAAACCCATTAATCTAGGTAGTGATTCGCAACCTAAATTGCAACAACGATTTTCTCCCCGCCAGCCATCGCCAAGACGGTCGGCAAACCGAACGATAAGAAAGGAAATATCATGCTTCTCTCCCAAAGCCCCCTTCGCGCTTCAATGGTCTTCTGCATTGCAGCGATGGCATCTCTTACCTTGTTTACCGCTACGACGGCCGAAGCACGCACCAAATCAATAGCTTATACCGCGGAATTGCAGGCTCCGGTCGAGGCCGCCCAGGAAATTATCAAGGATACGGTCATCCGTTGCGCCGGCACCGAATGTATTGGCGCGCAAAGCAGTTCTTCGCCCCGTACAATCTGTGCCAAGGTCGCCGATGAATTCGGCCCGGTTGCCAGTTTCGCCTATAAAGGCGAGGCCTTTGACAGCGAAGCGCTTGCCAAGTGCAACAATTGATCTGAGCATCCCGCCTGACCGGTCTCTCGCTCCCAACAGCAGCCAGTTTACTGGCTCCCCCCGGTCAGCCGTAGCGCCGAAGCCAAGCCTATGTTCCATTCCCCGGACATAAGAGCCGGCTTCGGCGCTCTTTTTTGTTGCCCCAGCCCGGAAAGCGCTACATCTTCACCTGATGCTCAGGCAATATGAACTGGTGGAAAGGGTAAAATCCTATGATCCCGATGCAGATGAGGATCTGCTCAACCGCGCTTATGTGTTCTCGGTGCAGCGACACGGCAGCCAGAAACGCGCGAGCGGTGACCCCTATTTCAGCCATCCCATAGAGGTTGCCGGTCTGATGACCGATCTCAAGCTGGACCAGCAGACGATTGTCACCGCCCTGCTCCACGACACAGTCGAAGACACGCTGACCACGACGGAAGAAATCAGCAAATTATTCGGCGAGGAGATCGCCCGGCTGGTCGATGGCGTAACCAAATTGTCGAAGATCGAAGCGCAGAGCGACAATGAGCGGGCGGCCGAAAACCTGCGCAAATTTTTCCTGGCCATGTCCGACGATATCCGCGTCCTGCTGGTCAAGCTTGCTGACCGTTTGCACAATATGCGGACGCTCCATTTCATCAAGAGTGAAGACAAGCGGCGTCGGATTGCGCATGAAACCATGGATATCTATGCACCCCTGGCCGAACGGATCGGCATGTATGAATATATGCGCGAGATGCAATTGCTGGCGTTTCGACACATGGAACCCGAAGCCTATGAGACCATCACCAAAAGATTGCAGGCGATCAAGGAAGGGGACGAAGGCCAGGTCGAGAAGATTTCCGAATCGATCCGCAAAGCTCTTGCCAACGGCGGACTGGCAGCGGAGGTCAGTGGCCGGGAGAAACATCCCTATTCTATCTGGCGCAAGATGCAGGAGCGGCACGTCAGCTTCGAGCAGCTGACCGATATCATGGCCTTCCGTGTGGTGACCGACAATAGCGCCGAATGCTATCGCGCGCTCGGCATCCTGCACGAGAAATGGAAAATGGTTCCTGGCCGGTTCAAGGACTATATTTCCACGCCCAAGCGCAACGCCTACCAGTCGATTCACACGACCCTGATGCACGGCAATAATATGCGGGTGGAAATCCAGATTCGTTCGCAACGAATGCACGCGGATAATGAATATGGTCTCGCCGCGCACTGGGCCTATAAACAGGGCAACCGGCCCGATGGCCAGGCCGGCTGGATACGCGATCTGATCGAAATTCTGGACCAGGCGGAAGACGCGGAAGAATTGCTCGAACACGCCAAGCTGGCGATGTATCAGGACCGGATTTTTGCCTTCACCCCCAAAGGCACTTTGCTGCAATTGCCCCGAGGTTCGACCACGGTCGACTTCGCCTATGCGGTGCACACCGATCTCGGCAACCAGGCAGTAGGCGCCAAGGTCAACGGCCGGCACGTGCCGCTTCGTACGCAGCTGCAAAATGGCGACGTCGTGGAAATATTGAAATCCAAGGGACAGGATCCGCAACCCGGCTGGCTGTCCTTTGTCATTACCGGCAAGGCCCGGTCCGCGATCCGCCGCAACGTCCGGTTCAAGGAACGCGACGAGATCGTTGCGATCGGTACCGAACTATACGAGGAAATCATCGAAAGATTGCCCGGCAAGATCGGGCCGCGCGCCGTAAAGGCTGCGCTGAAACGGTTGGAAATGCAGGAACCGGACGACCTGATGATGGCGATCGGCACACGCCAGCTCAGCGACCGTGAAGTGATGGAAGCGCTCGTTCCGGGTAGCGTCAACGACAATGATGACGAACGGCAATGGCCCGAACAGGACCGGGCGATTTCGATCAAGGGACTGACTCCCGGCGTTGCCTTCAATCTCGCCGAATGCTGTCACCCGGTTCCCGGGGACCGGATTGTCGGACTGCGCCGCAGCGGCAAGAATGTCGAAGTGCACACGATCGATTGCCAGAGTCTGGCCGATGGCGTGGACGCGGACTGGGTCGATCTCAGCTGGGGCAACGAAAGCGACGGCGCCGCGGCGCGGTTATGCGTGGTACTGCACAACAAGCCCGGCACGCTTTCGGAAATGGCCGGAATTTTCGGCTTTCACAATGCCAATATCCTGAATCTGCGCCTGTCGCACCGCGACGGCCCGTTCCATACGTTCGATGTTGATCTGGAAGTGCACAATGTCCATCATCTGATGCGGATATTGTCCGCTCTGCGCGCATCGGAAGCGGTCGCGCAGGCCGAACGCTCCTAATTCAACGGTAATTAGTTCTCAGGGAGCCGGCGGTGGTCCGCCAGGAAGCCCCTCGGCCTGCATCTGCCGCTGCAATTCCTGCATTTGCGCCGCTGAAATAAAGTCCAGCAGGGTCACATCGAATATCAGCAGGCTGTTGGCAGGAAGTTCCGGTCCGGGAGATGCTTCGCCATAAGCCAGCTCCGACGGGATCCAGATCCGATATTCGCCGCCTTTTTGCATCAATTGCAATGCTTCGGAGAAACCGGGAACAACGCCGCCGACCGGCATTGGCGCCTGCTCATTGGCATCAAAGATAGTGCCATCGCGCAGACGGCCTTCATATTTGACCAGCGCGGTATCGGTCGCGGTGGGTGAAGCCCCCTCGCCCGGCTTGATCACTTTATATTGCAAGCCTGAAGCGGTTGTCTCTACCCCGTCCTCATCAGCATTGGCGGCCAGAAACTGTTCGTTGCTCGCGCCGTTTATGACAACATTCTGGGTTCCCATATAAGCGAGAAGCAGAGCGGCCGCAGCGACCAGAAACACCGCTAACCAGATTTTGGTCAACGAGCCCTTTTTGATGGGCTGAATCGGAACCGTGGTGACAGACATGGGCAGGCTACCTTGATTATTGTGGAGCCGAAGCGCTTAAATCAGACCGTCACGTTCCATGCGCTTGCGGTCCATCTTGCGGGCGCGGCGCACGGCGGCAGCCTTTTCGCGAGCACGTTTCTCGGATGGCTTTTCATAGTGGCGACGAAGTTTCATTTCGCGATAGACGCCTTCGCGCTGCAACTTCTTCTTGAGCGCCCGGAGGGCCTGATCAACATTATTGTCGCGAACCATGATTTGCATAAGACTGAGTAACTCCGTTCAAATTTCGTAGCGGGCCAGAAGCAATTTCTTCTGGCCTATATTAGTGTAAAAGCCATAAAAAAGGGTTTGCAGCAGAATCAATCTGCTTCAATCTCGCGCCGCCTATCAATTTCTCGGCACCGAGGCAAGCTTTTACGCGATTCAATGCGCGAATGACCGGAGCTTTGGATTCGTCCTTTCAAGGCTTTGCTATAGGTTGATGCATAGAGACTATAAAATACGATTCGAGGAGAGAAAAATGGCCACCGCGATCAATGTGCAATCGAGCTGCAGCGAAGAAGAATGGAAAGCACGCCAGCGGCTTGCCGCCTGCTACCGGATTTTCGCCTATCTCGGCTGGGACGAGATGATCTTCAACCATATCACGCTCAAGGTGCCCGGAGAGGACGATGCCTTTCTGATCAATCCTTACGGCCTGCATTTCAGCGAGGTCACCGCCTCGACACTGGTCAAGATCGACATCGACGGCAACACGCTGGATGGCTCGACCTACCCGGTCAACAAGGCCGGTTTTACCCAGCACAGCCTGTTCCACCGCGAACTGCCTGATGTCCATGCGATTATCCACACCCATACCACCGCGACCATGGCGGTATCCTCGGTCGAAGGCGGGCTGCAGCCAATCAATTTCTATGCCGCCGCGATCGTCCCGCGCCTTGCCTATCACAAATTCGAGGGCATTACCGTGCACGAGGACGAAGGTCCGCGTTTCCTCGCCAGCCTGGGCAAGAAACGGATGATGATGCTGGAGAATCACGGGCCGGTGGTGATGGGCCGGACGCTGGAACAGGCGTTTCTCAACCACTGGGTGCTGCAACGCGCCTGCGAAATCCAGATGCAGACGCTGTCCATGGGCAAACCGGTAATGATCGGCGAAGAGGTGATCAGGAAGCATCTCGACAATCTGTCCCAGGCCTCGATTGATCCGTTGCAGCAAGGGGTTCCCGAATTCGAAGCAATGGTGCGGCTGGTGGATCGTGAAGACAAAAGCTGGCGCGAGTAAAAGCTGCTTTCGTCATGCCGAACTTGTTTCAGCACCTCTTTTTGAATAGACCAGTCGCAGGAGGTCCTGGAAAAATTTCAGGATGACGAGCAAAGCCCAATGACCAAATTTACCGTCAATGATCGCCCTGTCCAATACCGCATGGACCCTGAAACCCCGCTGCTCTGGGCGCTGCGCGACGCATCAAATCTGACCGGCACCAAATATGGCTGCGGCACGGGCGATTGCGGGGCCTGTATGGTCGAGGTCGACGGCGAGGCGATCCGCTCCTGCCTGGTCACCATCGGCGAGATGGAAGGGCGGTTCGTTACCACTATCGAGGCGCTGTCACGCGATCGCAGCCATCCAGTGCAACAGGCCTGGGCGGCAGAGAATGTCCCGCAATGCGGTTTCTGCCAGTCGGGCATGATCATGGCGGCGGCGGTATTACTGAAGAAAAATTCCAACCCGTCCAAGGCTGCAATCGACGAGGCGATCACCAATATCTGCCGCTGCGGCACCTATCCGCGTATCCGCGAGGCGATCCAGCGCGCGGGACGCGTCGCGCGCGGCGAAGCGGTGCTCAGCGCCGCACCGCCTCCGGGCATTGATCCCGATGATGCCGCCAAGGCGGTACCGGCGCTGACGCCCGGGAAATAGCTGTTCACCCGCGAAGGCGGGTGTCCATCCAGGATCATCAATATGCTCACCAGCGGGAATTTTAAAGCGCCTTGCGACCGCAAAGAACTGAACCGCTTCACAATTGCGCGCTGGCCGCACGTTCCGAGATGGGCCCCGGCCTGCGCCGGGGCACAAGTCCGCTAGAAACCGAATTTTACGGTAAACCGCGCATTGAGCGGTTCGCCGGTCGAAATATTGTCGTTATTGTGAACCGACGGATAATAAGTCTCGTCGAACAGATTTTCGACGTTTAGTTGCAGCTGTATCTGCTCGCTCACATCATAATAGAGCGCGGCATCAACCCGGGTGAAGGCCGGGATGCGCACAGTATTGTCATTGGTGGCGAACTGGCTGGACTGATGGGTCACCCCGACACCGGCGGCAAATTGATCGGTGAAATCATATTTGGTCCACAATGAAATCATATGCTCGGGCACCTGGAACAACCGCAAGTCCTGCCCGCCGACGCTGGCTGCATTGCGTTGCTGTCCGTCGAGATAGCTGTAGCCGGCGTTGATCTGCAACTGGTCGGTAAGCTTGCCGACGAGCTGGAACTCGACACCTTCTGTCCGCGAACCCGACAGCGTGCTGTTGCCCTGATTGTCGAGCAGGATTGACTGGTCATCACGGTCGAGACGGAACAGCGCAGCGGTCAAGCTGAGCCCCGATGTCAGGTCGTATTTCACGCCTATTTCGTAATTTTCGAACGTTTCCGGCGCGAGATTGGCGTCGCTTGGAGAGAGCGTCAGAAACTGGTCGCCGGAACGCGGCAGGAAGCTTTTGGCATAGCTCGCATAGAACGAGACATTCTCCTGCGGCTTGTAGATCGCACCGAAACGCGGCGAGAATTTCTCGTCTGTCCGGCTGAGCAGCAAGCTGTTCTGGATATCGTTCACATCAAGGTCAAAGCGGTCAAAGCGGACGCCGCCGATAATATCGAAATGGTCGCCGATGCTGATCTGGTCCTGCACGTAGAGCGACAGGAACTTGAGGTCGGACACGGTGCTGCGGCTGAAGGCCGGGAAGGTAAAGGTCGGCACCGCGATCACGTCGCTCAGTGGAACCACCACTTGGTCATCACTGCTGGAAGCAAAGAATATGTCCCGCCGCGCATTGGCGGATTTTTGTTGGCCGATTTCATAACCGAGCAACAGGCTATGCCCCAAAGCACCAGTCTCGCCGGTCCACAGCAAATTGCCCTGAGTGATGAAATTCTCGCGATCGGTGGTGTCGACATAGCCGTCGAGCGTGACCGAATCGACAGCCGGCGTCAGCCGAATGTCATTGCTGCGCGCATCGACCGGATAGACGTTGCGATAGAGCTTGTCATAATCCCCATATTGGGTGGTCGAACTGAAGCTGAGCTCGTCGCTGAAATCATGCTCCACCCGCAGCTTGACGATATGCGCCTGCAGCGTGGTGCGGTTGGTTCCGGGCTGGCCGAACAATGTATCGCGATATCCGGTGAGCGGGCCGCAGGGATCGGCGAAGGAACAGGCATCGCCGGCTGCGCGCAGTTCCGCCGGATTGCCGCGGTCTACTGCGCGGTCATCATCCACATATTCGTAGGACAGCAAAATCCGGTTATTGTCGTCCAGCTCGGCACCGAATGTCGGGTTTACCGCGATGCGCCAGCCATCGTAGAAATTGCGATGATTGTTGAATTCTTCATAGAGACCATTGAGCCGGAAAGCAGCCGAATCAGCGACGGGCAGATTGAGGTCACCCGAGAGATAAAAAGCACCAAAACTGTCGACGCTTGCGGTCGCTTCGCCAAACTGACGGTCCGCGATCGGGGATTTGGTCACCCGGTTGATGATCCCACCGCCGCCGCCGCGGCCGAAGATCATCGCATTGGGACCTTTATGAATCTCGACCCGCTCGATATTGTAGAGCGGCCGGAAATACTGGACGTCGTCGCGGATACCGTCGACGAAGAAATCGGCGGTGGTATTCTGACCCCTGATGGTGATCTGGTCCCGATTGCCCTCGCCCTGCCCGATTGATGCACCGGGCGTATAGCGGAGAATATCGCCAATATCCTGAAGCGCCTGGTCATCCAGCTGTTCGCGGGTGACAACCGAAACAGTCTGGGGCGTGTCGATCAGCGGCGTGGCGGTTTTCAGGCCCGCACTGCTGATCGCGACATAGCCTTCTTTTTCACCGGTTACGATGATCTCCTGATCGTCTGAGAAGCCTTCATCCCACGCCTCTTGGCCTGATGCGTGCCCAGGACTTGCCGCTATCGCGACCAGGCTGACAGACGCAAAAAAGCGCAACGAACGGCGTGGAACAATATTCACAGACAAACTCCCTAATATGAGAACCATTCTCAATTGTTCGCCGGCTAATGAGAATAGTTCTCATATGCAACAAAGAATCCTCAATCTTGTGAATTATTCTTTGAAACAACCACCGAACTTGTGTTTATGAAGCGGCTTTGACCCAACGGGAGAGAAACATGAAAGCGACGATCTGGCACAATCCGAAATGCGGCACATCGCGCAAGACATTGGCGATATTGGAAGAGACACCCGGCGTTGACCTGACCGTGGTCGAATATTTGAAAAACCCGCCAAGCCGTGCCAAGCTGGAACAGCTTTACGGCGATGCTGGCATGACTCCGCAGGAAGGCCTAAGAGTGCGCGGTTCCCCGGCCGAAGAGCTGGGACTGACGAAAGACGACGCCACAGGTGACCAGATTCTGGATGCCATGGCAAAGGAGCCGATGCTGATCAACCGGCCGCTGGTCGAGACCGAAAAGGGGGTCAGACTGTGTCGTCCGCAGGAAATAGTGCAAGAGATTCTCTGACACGAGGCTCTTTCGGCGGATTGGAATAAACAAACCGGGAAAGATGATGTCGGTAGTCGCAATATACAGCATGAAAGGCGGCGTCGGCAAAAGCTGCACGGCGGTGAATCTGGCATGGAATAGCGCCGTCGGCAGTTCCCGGCGGACATTACTCTGGGATCTCGACCCGCAAGGTGCGGCTTCGTTCATATTGAACGGTGACAATATCGAGAAAGATCGGGCGCGTGCGATGATCGCCGGCAATGTCAAACCCGCGAGGCTGATCAAACATACGAAAATAGAGAATCTCGATCTGCTGGCCGCAGACGTTTCGCTGCGCAGTCTTGACCGGCTGTTTTTCCAGATCGGCAAAAAGCGACATCTCGGCAAGCTGCTCAAGGAACTGGGCAAGGACTATGACCGGATCATCCTCGACTGCCCACCCGGCCTGTCGGAGACCAGTGAACAGATCCTGCGCAACGCGGATATTGTGATCGTTCCGACCATACCGTCGCCACTCTCGGAACGCGCGCTTAGCGATGTGCAGTTATTTCTCAACAGCGCCGGAAAAAAGCACGCACCGTTATTACCGGTCTACACAATGGTCGATCGGCGGAGATCCATTCATAACGAGGGCCTGCTCAACAAGCCGAAATGGCCGGTTATCCCGATGTCGAGCGCTGTTGAACATATGACGAAATTGCGAAAACCGATCGGCAGTTTCGCACCCCGCAGCCCTGCCGCTCAGGCTTATGCCCGAATTTGGCGAGGAATTGAAAAGCGGCTCGCGAAAAAATAGCCCGGTCGAGCGGACCTATGCAGATTTTCTGCTATATTCCAGCTGATCGCTATCAAATGTGTCGAACAATATCCGCGCGTCTTCCGCGCCCATTGGCCGGCCAAAATAATAGCCTTGGATCTTGGTACAACCGAGCTGCTTGATCATCTGCACTTCTTCTTCTGTCTCGGCACCCTCGGCGGTCGTCGACATGCCCAGGGCATCCGCCATCGCGACAACGGCACGGATGATGGCCAGGCTCTCCGGAGCTTTTTTCGCAGCACCCTGAACAAAACTGCGATCAACCTTGATCGTCGTAAAACGCGTTTTGCGCAAATAGCCGAGCGAACTATAACCGGTCCCGAAATCATCGAGCGACAGGTTGATCCCCAGCGCAATGATCTTATCCAGCATTTCTGCAGCCCCGGTGCCCTCGCGCATGAAAATGCTCTCGGTCACTTCGATTTCCAGACGATGCGGCGGCAGCCCGCTGTCCTCGAGCGCCGACACGATGGTAGAAAGGAAATTGACTTCGGTCAGCTGGTCTGCGGAGACGTTTACTGCAACCTTGACGGACGAGGGCCAGTTCATCGCTTCCTGACAAGCCGTTCGCAAGACCCATTCCCCCATCGGAACAATCAGCCGCGCCTCCTCGGCCAGCGGAACGAATTTCGCGGGCGATACAATTCCAAACTGCGGACTGGTCCAGCGCAGAAGTGCTTCAAAACCGACGACTCCACCCGTATCAGCACTGACCACCGGTTGATAGTTCAACGACAGTTCGCCCTTCTCCAGCGCCTTGCGCAGGGCAATTTCCATCACTCGCCGTTCTTCGGCTTGAACATGCAGTTTCGGTTCATATTGATTATAGGAGCCACCGCCCTGATCTTTAGACCGATAAAGAGCGAGATCAGCGCTGCGCATCAGCATTTCCACGGTGCGACCGTCGCGCGGTCCGATTGCCGTCCCGACGCTGGCGCCTATGTAGAGCGTATGCTGGTCGATTTCATAAATTTGCGACAATCTGTCGATGATTCGCCGAGCAAGGGCTTCCACATAATCCAGATCGGTGGCGTCTTTGATGACGATGGCAAATTCATCGCCGCCGAGGCGACAGCAAAGCTCGTTGTCGGTCATGAGCGACCGCAGTCGATCAGACACACGCGTTAACAAGCGGTCACCCACCGGATGCCCCAGCGTGTCATTCACCGCCTTGAAACGATCGAGGTCGATCATCATGAAGCCGCAGCGGCCGCTCCATTTTTCCGCCGCTTGCAGTGCTTTCCCGAGCGCTTCGGTCAGCTGCAGGCGGTTTGGCAGGCGGGTCAGCGTATCGAATCTGGCCATATGCGAAATTTTGTCTGCTGATTCGCGCTGCTGGGTGATATCCGACCCGACGCCGCGAAATCCATGGAACATACCGTTATCATCGAGCTTCGGCGAAGCGGACAATTCCCACCAGCGATTTTCGCCATTGATCTGGACCGGCACCAGCAAATTACTGAAGCTGTCGCGCCGTTTCAACTTGTCGGCCAGTTCGTGCAGAGCATTTGAGAATTTTCCGCTCTCCCAGGATTCTCCGGCAACAAGCTGCAGGAACGGCTTGCCTTCGATCGCATCTGCGGGCCGGCCGACGGCATGGGCAAATCGGGGCGAGACATGAGTCATCCGCCGTGATGTATCTGTCTGCCACAGCCAGTCGGCTCCGGTGTCCTCGAATTCCTTCAGCAACAAGCTGACCACTTCGCTTTTTTCGTTCAGACTCGCTTCTGCAATCTTGCGATCAATGAAAGATCGTCCGGTCATCAGACAGGCAGAAATCAACAAAACGCCGATCGCTCCCGACACAAATGCCAGCTCGAGACTGCCGCTATGCAACCATCCGAAGACCATGGCCGCGCTGGACGAGGAGATGAACAGGATGCTGCACAGCGGGATCGCCGAGAACATTATCGCCGACCCAACCATCAGACAGATGATCATGGCCCACAGCGGGACCAGGGTCGCGAAATCGGTATTGAAGGCAAACAGCAGGAATGCACAGCCCCAGATCAAGCCGCCGGCGAGGGAAAGCAGATGAACCATGGCGGTCTCGCCACGATCGATCGATCTCCGCTGCCACGTCGACTGTTTGCGGTACAATATATGGGAATAAACATATAATGCGCACAATGCCGTCAGCCAGAGGCCGAGATAGAGTCCGTTGATCAGACCGGCCCCCCATTGTATCGTCAACAAACCGCACACAATCGCTGAAATAATCTTCAGGAAACTATGCTGGTGAATGCCGTTAAACTGCAATGCACGAATACGGCCCCACTCGACCCCTTCGGGATCGGTCAGGCCCAGTAAAATGCTCAGCGGGATTTCCCGCGGCAAACCGGATTGGGAGAGAATCTTTTGCACACATCGCTATTAGGCCGAAAACCTTAGCGAAACGTAAGGATCAGGCCAAATTTTCGTGCAAATTCCGTTTGCCAGACACTCGCCCGAATCAGGCTGCGACCGCATAAGGCTGAATATCGCCGGAAAGATAGAGATTCCGCGCCTTTGCGCGGCTTAGCTTGCCGGAGCTGGTGCGCGGTAATGTCCGTGGTGGCACCAGTTCGATCACACAATTCATCCCCGTGATCGCCCTGACCTTTTCCTTGATCTCGTTCCGCAACCGCAAACGCTCGATTTCATCCGAGGTCCGGCATTGGACCAGCACAGCGGGCGTTTCTTCCCCGCCAGGCGTGGTAATCGCAAAGGCGGCAATGTCGCCAGCCTTGAAGCCGGGCAATTGTTCCACCGCCCATTCGATATCCTGCGGCCAATGGTTTTTGCCATTGATGATGATCATGTCCTTGGCGCGACCGACAATATAGAGATAGCCGTCAGACAGATATCCCATGTCACCGGTATCGAGCCAGCCGTCGACCAGACAGGCATCGGTTGCCTCCTGGTCGCCATAATAGCATTCCATCACCGCCGGGCCCTGCATCCAGACCTTGCCGACGGTTTTTTCCGCCAGCACGGCACCATTTTCCTCGCGGATTTCCAGCAATGTATCGCGCACGGGCTTGCCGCAATTGACGATCGCGCGGAAGCGTTTCGGGCGACTGCCGTCGCTCTGCTTCTCGCCGGAAAGCTCGGTTTCTTCCACCAGTTCCACTTCCATGCCTTCGCCCGATGGCATCAATGTCACGGCAAGCGTTGCTTCTGCGAGCCCATAGCTCGGCAGGAAAGCCTTGGCGTCGAATCCCGCCGACGCGAAAGCATCGGTAAACCGCTGCATCACATCGGGCCGGATCATGTCGGCGCCATTGCCCGCCAGCCGCCAGCGCGAAAGATCGAACCGTTCCTCCACATTGGACTGGCTGCCAATCCGCCGTGCGCAAATGTCATAGCCGAAGGTCGGCGAGAAGCTGCAGGACGTTCCGGGATTGCGGGTAATCAGGTCAAGCCAGGATAACGGGCGCCGCGCAAAATCCGAGGTCTTGAGATAGTCGGTAGAGACCTGGTTTGCCACCATCGACAGGAAGCAACCGACCAGACCCATGTCGTGATAGAAAGGCAGCCAGGATATGCAGCGATCGGTGTCGTTGATCAGCATGCCATGCGCATGCGATCCGAGATTATGCAGCAGTGCCTTGTGCGAGACCGCAACGCCATGCGGGAACCGGGTCGAGCCGCTGGAATATTGCAGATAGGCAATATCGCCGCCGTCGGCTTCCGGCAATTGTGTATCGGGCGCATCCTGTTCGGCGAATTTGTCCCAGCCGATAGCCGGAATATCCCGCGACTGGCCAGCGGCCGCCGCCAGTTCCGATATCTCGTCCGGAAACAGCAAAAGTGCCGGGGTACAGCTGTCGAGTTGCACACCGATCTGCTCGATATAGCTATCCTTGCCGCCAAAGGATGTCGGCAATGGTAGTGGCACCGGCCATGCACCGGCGTAGACAGCGCCAAAAAACAGCGCGCAAAATTGGGGTTCGGTATCGGCAATAAGTGCCACCCGGTCGCCCGGTTTGATGCCGAATGCGATCAGTCGTTTTGCGAAGGCCAACGCATCTTCACGCAATTCGCTGAACGGATAGGCCCGGACAAGCGCAGCCCGGGCATCGTGAAAATTGAAACCCCTTTGTCCTTGCGCCGCGTAATCCAGAGCATCTCCCAGTGTGTTAAAATCCGAGAAACGGCGGGGAAGCTCATCCAGGGTCGGCGTTGCTGTCAATTCGGTCATCCAATATCCATTTCCGGAAGGTCCAGCCTTCCTAAAAACCAATCTTCTTCATTCGGTAAGGGAATTCGGCCTATTTTCGACCGCCCTTCAGACTCTTCTAACTATGTCATTGATAACCTCTGGCGTTTAAATTTCGGCCCGACTGTGGCACAAAAAGGGCAAACGTCAAACCAGAAGGCCAAGCCGTTGAAAAACAGCGTTAAAACGTTAAATGGGGAGAGCTTGAATCGGCTGGCTATACGCTATGTCGAACGATATGCAACGAGCCGTAAAAAACTGGCGACATATCTCCACCGGAAAATAGGCGAACGGGAATGGCAAGATGCCGATCCTCCCGCAGTCGAGGAGCTGGTCCAGCGCATGGACTCGCTCGGATATATTGATGACGCATTATACGCACAAAACAAAGCCTCTGCCCTCAACCGGCGTGGCTATGGCACTCGCCGTGTCGCGCATGCGCTATACCAGGCAGGTATCGGTGAAGCAGACGGACGCGAAGCCTTCCAGATCAGTGAATCGAACAGCTGGATGGCGGCGGAAAAATTTGCTCGTAAACGGCGGATCGGTCCCTATGCCGAAACCCAGCAGGACGCCGATAAATGCCGCAAGCAATTGCAGGCCTTCCTGCGGGCGGGACATGATTTCGACGTGGCGTCACGCTTTGTCTTTGCCAAGCCGGGCGAAGACATAATATCGGAAGACTAGTCGTCACAGCGTGCCTCGACTGGTGTGCCAAGGCTGGAGAATCGCCAGCTTCCGATTATTGTGATATATTTGCTGTGATATAAGCCGGACACCGAGTCGGAAATTATTAGACTCTTGATTTAGCTTAGTTTTGTTCGGAGATGCATTGTGGCAAGCTTATTGGCGGAACCAGCCCCTGCGGATATTTACATAGCCCACGCCAGCGACGATGATCATTCATCGGCTGATGTGGAAGTACTGCACACCAGGGGCCGGGTAAAATGGTTCGACTGTCATCGCGGGTTCGGCTTCATCGTTCCCGACGAAGACGATTCTGGCGACAGGGATTCTGGCGACAATGGCCCGACATCCCAATCGGATATATTGATTCACTGGAGCCTTCTTGAACCGCTGGGCAAACGGGAACTGCCCGAGATGGCGACAATCACCTGCGAATATGTGCGCGCACCCAAAGGGTTGCAGGCGACAAAAATTCTCGACATCGACCTTTCAACCTGCACGACAGAAAACGGACGACCTTCGGCATCGGGCGCGCAGCAGCCGTTACAAGCTGTCGATAAGGATCATTCGGCGTTCACCGATGCCGAAGTAAAATGGTTCAATCGCGCCAAAGGATATGGCTTTCTTGTCAGCAGCGAAATTGGCGGCGATATTTTCCTGCATATGGAAACGCTTCGCGATGCGGGAATCGCCGAAGTCATTCCGGGCCAGCGATTACGGGCCTGTATAAAAGCTGGTGACCGGGGCCACATGGCCGTACAAGTCTGCCTGTCGTCTCCAGTCTGAAAAAGAAAATCATTCAAATGATCAAGAGACCAAAAGCGATAGCGCTTTCCCTGATGCTGCTGTCCGCTTTCAGCCTGTCCGGTTGCAATGCCGGAACCGGTGAAACCGCTGCAAATGGCCAGCAAAGCGCATTGCCGCTCTCCGAGGCGGGCCTTAAGCAGGTGCCGCTCAGCATCCAGACGTCGGATGCGTCCCATGCTTTTATCGTCGAAGTCGCAGAAAACAGCGCTCAGCAGGCGAGGGGCCTGATGTTCCGGACCAAATTGGCGGCTGACAAGGGGATGATTTTCCCTTTCCCGGAAGATCGCATTGCCAGTTTCTGGATGAAGAATACGGTCATTCCGCTCGATATTATTTTCATCCGCAGGGACGGAACAATCGAATCGATTGCGGCCAATACCATTCCCTATTCGCTCGAACCGGTTCGCTCCAACGAACCGGTTGCCACGGTGTTTGAAATTGCGGCAGGCCAGGCTGCCGGACTGGGCATCGAACCGGGTGACATCGTCACCTGGCGGTGATCCTGTTCCCATCCGCAAACATCCATCCGATTTGACATTTTTTCATTGCGGAGCGCGTACCTGCGGGGCTAAGCGAACGGCATGAGCATATTGGCGAAAATATTCACTTGGTGGGACGGCGCGACTATCGGCACGGCCCTGTTCAGCGCCCGCAATGGCGAAGGCGTCGGCGAAGATGTCTTTGGCAATAAATATTTTCAGTCGAAAAAGGAAAGCTCCGGCCACCCCGCCAGACGGCGCTGGGTCATCTATAATGGTGCCAATGATGCCAGCCGCGTGCCACCCGAATGGCATGGCTGGCTCCACAACAGCTATGACGAGATTCCCGAAAGCCATCTGCCGCAAGCCCGTATTTGGGAAAAGCAGCCCAGCGGGAACCTGACCGGCACCGCGCAGGCCTATCGTCCTGCCGGTGCACTGGAAGAAGGCGGCCATCGCGCAGCAGCGACCGGAGATTATGAATCCTGGAACCCTGCCGAAGCGGAATGACAGGCATGGCCCGCCACTCAATATTATTCCCGATTCTGGCGACGATCCTGCTAACCGGCTGTAGCTGGTTCACTGGCGATCATGTCGAGGAAAATGCAACCGGTCAGGCAGCCGAAAAAGCCAAGGTAGCGGCTGCGAGCGATAATGATCTGGTCGCCTCAGCGACCGATCAGATCGGGACACCGATGGCAGAGCGTGTCGCCACACTCGGTTTTCTTAACAAGCGCAACGGCCTTACCCGGGACCTCGAGCTGCGCCCCGGCCAGTCGATCCGTATCGGGCGTGCGATCGTCCGCTTGCGTGCATGCGAAAAAACTGCACCCTGGGAACTGACTCCCGAGCAAGGGGCCTTTGTCCAGCTTCTGGTCAACGAACGGCCCTCCAATCGATCGGGCGAAGATCAGTGGAAGCGGGTTTTTTCCGGCTGGCTGTTCCGCGAGTCACCGTCGCTGAATGTGGTCGAGCACCCGATCTATGATGTCTGGGTCAAGAGCTGCGCAATGAGCTTCCCGGGCGAAGAAGACACGCCCGGAGATTCGGTCAATCCGACGGCACCGCGAACATCCTCGTCCAATCTCGCCAACAGTATATCCAGCGCGCCGAATGAAACCGTGCCGGAAACCCCTGCGCCGGTGGCTCCGCCGGTTCGACCGGCCCCTGCCACTTCTGCTGCCCCGTCCGCTCCTGCGGCGAACAGGCCGCCGGCCGATGTCATCGGTGATCTGATCGCCGATTCCGAAGACGGCACATAGGCTCGAACTTTTCTCAAGCGGTCCATATAGTCGTCCTGGCTGATTTCGATTGCGCCCAATGATGCCAGATGGTCCGTCATGAACTGACAATCGAGCAGGCCAAAATCTCCGACTTTGAGGCGGGCCACGAGCCACGCCAATGCCACTTTTGAAGCATCCCGGGTACGGGAAAACATGCTTTCTCCGCAAAAAGCCCCGCCGATTGCCACGCCATAAAGACCGCCGACAAGCCTGTCCTCGCCGGTCACGTCATCCGCCTGCCAGCATTCGACGCTGTGCGCAAAGCCCAGCCGGTGCAGGCTGATAAATGCCTCCTCGATTTCGGCATTTATCCAGGTTTCCTTGCGATCCGATGCCGCCGCGGCACAAATTGCGATCACGTCGGCAAAGGCCGTATCGGTGCTGACCCGGAACCGGTCGGACCTGATGGTTTTGCGGAGGGAACGCGACATCTGGAAATTGTCAAGCGGTATGATCGCCCGGGCCTTCGGTTCCACCCAGAAAGTATCGGGATCATCCCGCGCGTCCGCCATCGGGAATATGCCCGATGCATAAGCTTTCAGCAGCAGGTCGAGATTAATGGCCATGACTATCAGATAACCCCATCAGCCCGGTTCGGACAATTGCAAATCTGCAAAGATTGTGAGGCGTCACGTGGACATCAGCACCCGGGCTTCATCGGCAATTTTCTCTGCAATTGCCGCATATTCGCTGGCGAAGCCGGCATTGGTGCGCCAGGCAGCGCCAATGCTCCGGGTCACCGACCAGCCTTCGACGTCGAGCAACGCCACATCCCCGCCGCGCGGCAGTTCCGACCGGACATAGAGTTCCGGCAATATCGCCAGCCCGAGGCCCGAAGCGACCATTTGTCGCACGCTGTCGAGGCTGGTGCCTTCGTAATCGCGCAACAGGTTCATGTCATGCTGCTGGCACTGGCGCACCACGTCGCGATGGAGATGATGCCTGCGGTCCAGACTCAGCACCGGCAATCCCGCAAGATCGGAAAGCACAAGATCCTCTCTCGATGCGAGCGGATGATCCGGGGGCGCAACCAGAATGAGCGGTTCCCGAAACAGCGGTTCGATGTGCAGATTTTCACCCTCGATCGGCAAGGGGCCCAGCAGCATGTCGATCGACCCTTTGGTCAGTTCCATCGCCTGCAGGTCGGGTATCCCCTCGCGCATGTAGAAGCGCAGGTCCGGACGGCTACGATGCAGCGCCGCGATCACCGGCGGCATCAGATAAGGGCCAAGCGTCGGCGAAACCCCGAACCGCAAAATTCCCGCCAGACTGTCGCTTGCCCGCTCCGCCAGATCGCGAATATCTTTCACCTCGACCAGCACATGACGCGCGCGAGAAGCAATCTCCCGGCCAACTGGCGTTAGCTCGGCACCATGGGTGCGCCGCTCGACCAATGTCACACCCAGTCTCTGTTCGAGGGCACGCAACTGATGGCTCAGGGTTGGTTGCGAGGCACCAGCGGCTTGGGCGGCTTTGCCGAAATGACCATGGTCGGCCACCGCCACCAGATATTCGAATTGGCGCAAAGTCGGCATATCGCTGTCACTCCAATTTATAGAAGGAATCTATCGCTTTTTACGATTTCATTCGATTGGAGTTATCACGCGATTTGACTCATATCAACCATATCGCAGCCAGGGTGCGATAAAAAGAGGATATATCGTGGAAGAATACAGCAACAGCCCGATAAAAAAAACCCGTCTGCCGGACAACCCGGTCTCGGCTGGCCACGGCAATGACGAACAAATGCGCGCGCTGAAAATGCTGCAGCGTAGCCTGGCCGAACGCATCCGCGAGCATCAACATGATCCGGTGGAGCAAAACACCTAGATCTTTTTCCCTTTCCCCCAACGACTGGGGCGGCAGCGCTCCCTCAAGCGCTGACCGCCCCGATTTTTCAGAAAGAGGATGATGTCCCGATGGTGAACAAGGCGCGCGCTGCCCTGCAGGAATTTATCAGGCAGGAAACCAGTGCAGGCATCATATTATTTTGCGCTGCAGTGGCCGCAATGTTCGCCATCAACAGCGCGCTCAATCCCTATTATCTCGGCTTCCTCGACATCCCGGTGGCCGTGCAATTTGGCGCTCTGGAAATTGCCAAGCCGCTGTCGCTGTGGATCAACGACGGCCTGATGGCGATTTTCTTCTTTCTGGTCGGACTGGAAGTGAAGCGCGAGTTGCTCGAGGGACAGCTATCCACTATCGAGCAGGCATCGCTCCCAGTTGTTGCCGCGATCGGCGGCATGGCCGTCCCGGCGTTGATATTCCTCTATTTCAACTGGACGGTGCCGGATAATATCGACGGCTGGGCGATACCGGCAGCAACCGACATCGCCTTCGCGCTCGGCGTGCTCGCGTTGCTCGGGAAACATGCGCCGCTATCCCTGAAAATCCTGCTGCTCGCGATCGCGATTATCGATGATATCGGCGCGATCATCATCATCGCTTTCTTCTACACCGCTGAAGTATCGACGTTCTCGCTATTGCTCGCCGGTGGCGCGACCGTGATCCTGTTCGCCATGAACCGACTCGGTGTAATTCGGACCGCGCCTTATATATTGATTGGAACCTTTCTGTGGATATGCGTTCTGAAATCCGGTGTCCATGCGACCCTCGCCGGCGTGATCGCAGCGCTGGCGATACCGCTCAACGCCAAGGACGGCAGTTCGCCGCTCAAACATCTCGAACATTTTCTGCACCCCTGGACAGCCTTTCTGGTGCTGCCCCTGTTTGCCTTCGCCAATGCCGGCGTATCGCTTGCCGGACTGAGACCGGCGGATCTAATGGCACCTCTGGCGCTTGGCATCGCCGCCGGACTGGTTGTCGGCAAGCAGGTCGGCGTGTTCGGCTTCATGTATCTGGCAACCAGAATCGGTCTGGTGAAGCGGCCGGACGGAGTCACATGGCTGCAACTATATGGCCTCGCCTGCCTGACCGGTATTGGCTTCACGATGAGCCTGTTCATCGGCAATCTCGCCTTCGTCGATCCCGACCAGATCGAGACGGTCAAGCTGGGCGTCATCAGCGGCTCGCTGATTTCCGGTCTGCTCGGCTATTGCCTGCTGCGCTTCCTGTCACCGTCAGGCAGTGACAAGCGCAGCATGGCATCCGACGGCAGGAAATTGCCTGCCCGATAATGGCCGATCGAATCTGTCGGCATTCTCCGCAAAGCGTGATAGAGCGCAGTGATGAAACGGCAACTCTATCTGCTGGCCGGACTGGCTTCGCTGGCACTGGGCGGCATCGGCGTTCTGTTGCCGCTGCTGCCGACAGTACCGTTCATGATCCTTGCGGCCTTCTGCTTCGCCAATAGTTCGCCACGGCTCGAAGCCTGGCTGGTCGAGCATCGCATCTTCGGCCACCATATCAAGAACTGGCGCAACCGGCGAGCCATCACGCGGCGTGGAAAATGGTCGGCGACCGTCGCCTTTGCGGTCAGTTGTGTAGTCGCGCTGCTCTTCGTCAAACCGCCCTGGAACCTCATCCCGATTGCTGCGGCGGTCATCAGTGGTAGCTGGATATGGACCCGCAACGAGCCCGATTCGGAGAAATCACCGGAGCGCGCGCCTGCCCATAAAGAATAGTTTTAGATGAGCGCGAATCTGATATTCTCGTCCCAAATTTAGGAGAAAATTATGTCGCGGCAGCAATTGTTGGAAATGACCCGTTCCCTGATCGAACATGGCAAGGCGGACACGATGGAGCTGGTCGACGAAGTCGTCTCGGTGCCGGCATCCGATTATACTGACGAAGCACGGTTTGAACGCGAGAAAAATCTGATCTTCAAGCGGTTGCCGCTGATGATGGCGCCATCGTGCGAACTGCCCGAACCGGGCTGCTACAAGGCAATGGAAATGGCCGGCATTCCGGTGCTGATAACGCGCCAGAAAGACGGAACTGCACAGGCTTTCCTGAACAGCTGCACCCATCGCGGTAATCCGGTTGCCCAGGGCAGCGGCAAGGCGACCCGCTTCACTTGCGGATATCATGGCTGGACCTTCAAGAATGATGGCGACTTGCTGGCGATTGCATCGCCGAAAGATTTCGGTACCGTCGACAAGGCATCTTTCTGCCTGCAGAAATTCCCGACGCTGGAGCGGGCCGGCCTGATCTGGGCAACACTCGACCCGGACAGCAAGCTTGATATCGGATCCTATCTTTGCGGCTATGACAGCCTGCTGGAACATTTCGGTTTCGACGGCTGGCACCTGTTTGATCAGCGGACCATCCCGGGACCGAATTGGAAAACCGCCTATGACGGCTATCTCGACTTCTATCATCTCCCGGTGCTGCACAAGGACACATTCGGCGCCGACTTCTTCAACCGCGCCAATTATTTTGCCTGGGGACCGCACCAGCGCCTGTCCTCACCATCGAAATTTATCCAGAAAACTGGCAGCGACGAGAAGCTTGATCTCACCGAAATGGACGAAAAAGACTGGCCGATTGATGCGTTACTCCAGGGCGTCTGGACAATCTTCCCGCATATCTCGATCGCCAGCTTCTATGGCGGCGGCGGACGCGGCGCGATGATTTCGCAGCTATTCCCCGGCAAGACCGTCGGCGAAAGTTTCACCACGCAATTTTACGTTATGGAAAATGAACCAACCGACGATGCTGTCCGTCAGGGCGCGCGGGAGCAGTTTGACTTTCTCGAAGTCGTGGTCGCCGAAGAAGATTACAAGACCGGAAAACGCCAGCATGAATCGCTGCAATCCGGCCTGATCGACAAGGTCTGGTTCGGCCGTAACGAAGGCGGCGGACAGGCCTTTCACCAATGGGTGGACCGTTTGACCAAGGCGGATGATGCCGAACTGAACCGTATTTTTGCGCCACAATTGCAAGCCGCGGAATAATCCGGATCAGTCCCCGGTTCAGACGTTTCGATATTCCCTGACCGGGGGCAAAGCCTCTTTCCATTTGGGTTGCTCGGCGCGCAGTTTTTCGAGCATTTTCTCCCAATAGGCGTCGGTCTTGCCCTTGAACCGGATATCGAAATCTTCCTCGGTTCTGAATTCGAGCAGTTCTACGCCCACGTCTCCGATCGTATAAGTATAAGGCGTGCCGGCGGGCAGGAAAAAACCGTCGCCGGCAGCCATTTCTTCCGTGCCCATCCGGATATCGCCGCTGATCAGATAATAGAGGCAATCGCTGTCGTGGCTGTGCAACGGTAATGGGTAGCCGGGTTTGAACCAAACATAATGGAGCGAAAAGCCGAAGCCGCTGAACAGGCATTTCAGCACGGCGCCCTCGCCTATGCCCGCTTCGCCAAGCCTCGCCGCGCCGTCCAGAATCACCGGATCGTCATCGACATAGGTCATATGCCCCGCCTCATCGAGACTGGGCGCATCCTTGCCCCTGAAGATTCGCAGGACTTTCAGAGGCTCGGGCTTTTTGGGATTAGAGGCACCAGCGTCTTTCATATATTCCACCGGACCAGATTGGATCAGCAATCTAGCAGCACATGCATCCTCGGGAAAAGCAGAGAAATTACAGGGAGGGTGTCATTTAGCCGGATATTTGGCAACATAATGGTTGAAAACCGCCAGGTTGAGCAGATTTTTAAAGGCGCAACCCATACCGTGTTTGCTATGCTGGACGACTTCGGCCTCAAGCGCGCCGAGTCCCGGTAGCGTCAGCCAGCACAAGGTACCCGGAGCAGTTGCCAGCAAAGCATCGCAGGCAAATCCGGCGAGCGACATGTCCGTCACTTCCACCGAAAAGCTGCTCGAACAGGAAAACCGCATCCTCGCCGGAATCGAAAGCCGCTGGCGCGGAGCACATCGATCTTCGGCCGACGCGATAGCATAGGACATGCGCTGATTGTCGTCATTTGCCACTGCCGAAGGCATGTGGGTTGTCGAATCTGGCATTTCAGTCTCCTGAGCGTGGTCCTCGCCTCGGCGATGCCGCCGTAGCCGCTACCCCATTAGCGACCGCCCATATACCCATAGATATGTGAACTCTGCCTTTCCCCTCTCGGTAAACAGGCATCCACCCCTGGTTAACCATATTTGAATTTGCATTGCTCCGGTACAATCACGCTTGCCGAAATCATCAGGGGACGCTAAGGCGCGCGAACCGGCTGTTTCGCAAGGGCGATACGGCCCGTGCAGGAGTGTAGCTCAGTTGGTAGAGCATCGGTCTCCAAAACCGAGGGCCCACGGTTCGAGTCCGTGCACTCCTGCCATTTCTCTCCTCCATAAACTGAAATCTTCATGCCCCAGTTCATTTCCGCCATCAGCCTGATCGTTCCCGATTATGATCCGGCGATAGAGTTTTACGTGGGGCTCATGGGCTTCGAACTGATCGAGGATACCGAGATTTCCGAAGACAAGCGCTGGGTATTGGTGGCGCCGCCGGGCAGCACCGAAACCCGGTTGTTGCTGGCCCGTGCCGCGAACGAGGCGCAGGAAGAGGTGATCGGCGAACAGGCCGGAGACCGCGTCTTGCTGTTTCTGGAAACCTATGATTTCGAAACCGACTATGCGATCATGCAGCGCGCCGGAGTCCTGTTCCTCGAAGAACCACGGGAAGAATCCTATGGCATGGTCGTGAAATGGGTCGATCCGTTCGGCAACAAATGGGACCTCATCGAACGATATTGAGGCCTATCGCGCTATATCGAGCGCACCTGCGATCATCCCCCATATCTGATGCGTGAGCTTCGCCGGATCCGGCTGCGGATCCATCGCCATGGCGTGCATGATACCGCTGCGGATCGCTCCGGTAATGGCTGCGCCTGCAATGGCCGGATCAATATGGGAGCCGATATCCCCCCGCTTGATGCCCGAATTGATATTGCGGATCGCCATTTCGATCATTTCTTCATGACGGGCAGATTCGACCGCCGCGACCTGATTGGTCCGGGCCATTTTCCCGAGGATGACCGGCGCCATCGGATCATCGTAGAGAAATTCGACGGTGGCCATTAAACGGTCTTTTTCGCGCACGCCCCACTCGATATCCGGATCGATATACTGGTTCGTCACCTGGTTGTAGCGATCATAAAAGGCATGAATTATCGCGCCGAGCATACCGGATTTGGAACCGAAATAATGATAGGCAAGCCCGACCGAGACGCCGGCCCGCTTGGCGACCTGCCCCATTTCCAGCTCGCCATCCCCTTCACGCAGGATCATTTCCGCAGCGGCCAGAATCTTCGCCGCACGCATGATCTTGCGGTCGGAGCTTTCGCTTGTCCTGCTTTGACCGGCCACGGCCCGTCTCCCTTGCAATCCTGAAACAAAACGCCCTACTTAATATTTGAATTGAATTCAATTCAAATATTAAGTAGGCAGACGATATAAACAGATTACGGAGCGGCCCCATGAACCTGGCGAGCACGATTGAAACATCAACGACGGACCTCGCCCCCTATTTGCACGGTCGCAGTTTTGAAGACGCCTGGGACCAGTTTCAGGAAGAAGGCTATGTCATCTTCACCGACGTCATGAGCCCCGAACAACTGAAACAGCAGCGCGCGGCGCTCAAGCCCTGGATCGACGCCGACATCCGCGGCCGCAACAATTTCGAGGGCGACCGGTCCAATCGCATTTACGGGATGCTCGACAAGGATCCGGTCTTTGCCGACCTGATTTCCCATCCGCTGCAACTGGCCTTTGCCGAAAAGGAACTCGGCCAGAGCTGCCTGCTCTATGCCTGCCTCGCGATCAACCTGCATCCCGGCGAAACCGTCCAGCCCTGGCATTTCGATGACAGCCACTGCGGTCTGGCCCGGCCGCGCGACCCGCTCAGCCTGTCGACCTTCTGGTCGATCAGCGACACCACCGAAACCAATGGCGCCACCGAGATCATTCCCGGCAGCCACAAATGGGGCAATCAGCAGCCTTCAGGCGCCAATCGCGGCTCCGACTTCAAAACCGGTGTCACCGACAAAAAGAGCGACAGCACGGATGACCATCCCGACATGATCAAGGCAGTCATGCCCGCCGGCTCGCTGATGCTGGCAAAAGGCACTTTGTGGCATCGCGGCGGCGGCAACAGTTCCGATGTCCAGCGCCTGATCGTCACACCGCAATTTTGCAAGGGCTGGTGCCGGCCGCTGGAACAACAATTGCTGGCGGTGCCGCCGGAAAAAGTGGCACGTCTCCCGAAGCGGGTGCAGGAACTGCTGGGCTATAATATCCACCCGCCGTTCATGGGCTATGTCGACGGCATGCACCCGAGCAGGCAATTGGTGCCCCGATCGGGCTGAGCGCCCACCAAATCCTCCCTTAAGCGGGGAGGATTTTCAGCTTATGTCGACAGCTATGCCGTTCGCACCTGACAACCTCGGGAATGAAAAAGTGCGACGCGCCCTGGGGTAACCTGCGTTCGCCGGAAAGCAGGCTGGGTGGGACTGGCACAAAGCCAAGAAGTCCCAAAGGCTTGAAAAAAAAGCCAACAACCCCTTGGCGGCTTTGCGGCTTTGCGTGAGTCCGACGGACTAAGCCGCTGACCGAAACGGCTCCGTCTCGGTAAAATCCCGTTCTTTTTCTTGCGAATCCGGGAATCTGCGGTTAAAGGGCTGGTTCTTTCCGAAATCATGCATATATCCGACCACGGTCAAACGACTGACACCCGGAGTTTATGCGGAAACCGGGAAGCGAATTTAAGGAATCAAGCATGGCGAAAGTCAATCCAGGCGAATTCATGAATCAGGTCAAGGCCGAGACCAACAAGGTCGTCTGGCCGACGTGGCCCGAGACCGTCCGTACGGCGATCCTCGTGCTGATCATGACGACTATTCTCGGATTGTTTTTTCTGGGCGTTGATTCGGTTTTTAACGGGCTTGTCGCCTGGCTCTTGAGCCTCGCTTAATCCCAACAGATTTTTAGGTTATTCGCATGGCACGCTGGTATATCATTCACGCTTATTCGGGCTTTGAACACAAGGTCAAGGAAGCGATCGAGGCCGACGCCAAGCGTCTCGGCCTGACCGAGCTGGTCGAGGATATCGAAGTCCCGACCGAAACCATTACCGAAGTCAAACGCGGCAAGAAAATCCAGTCCGAACGGAAATTCTTCCCCGGCTATGTGCTGGCGAAGCTGGAAATGACCGATGATGTCTATCACCTGGTCAAGAACCAGCCCAAGGTCACCGGTTTTCTCGGCAGCAGCGGCAAGCCGCAGGCGATCAGCGAGTCCGAAGCCGCGCGCATTCTCAACACCAAGGAAGAAGCCGCCAACGCTCCGAAAGAACGGATCACGGTCAGCTACGAAATCGGCGACGAGGTCAAGGTCAAGAGCGGCCCGTTCAACAGCTTCAACGGCATTGTCGAGGAACTCGATTTCGACAAGAACAAGGTCAAGGTTTCCGTGTCCATCTTCGGTCGCGCAACCCCGGTCGAACTGGACTTCGGCGAAGTCGACCTGATCAGCTAGTTTCATGCTCCGGGCCAGGTCCGGAGCAGCACAAAATTCCGGAGCATGCTCCAGAATACCAGTGTGGGAGGAGGGTTCGCTCTCCGTTTGACCACTTAATTTGCGGGAACGGCAATGTCGCCAATCCCAAAAGAATGAAAGGACAGCCAAATGGCTAAAAAAATTGATGGCTACATCAATTTGCAAGTGCCCGCCGGTACTGCAAATCCATCCCCGCCGATCGGCCCAGCATTGGGTCAGCGCGGCGTCAACATCATGGATTTCTGTAAAGCGTTCAACGCCGCAACAGACAAGCTTGAAAAAGGCACGCCGATCCCGACGAAGATTACCGTCTATTCGGATCGCAGCTTCACCTTTGAAACCAAGACACCACCAGCCAGCTATCTGATCAAGAAGGTCGCCAAGCTGAAAAAAGGTTCAAGCGAACCGGGCAAGGTTTCTGGCGGGTCGATCAAGACTTCGCAGATCAAGGAAATCGCCGAAACCAAAATGGCCGACCTCAATGCCAACAGCATCGAACAGGCCATGAAAATCATCGCAGGCAGCGCGCGCTCGATGGGCGTCGATGTGGTGGAGGGATAAGAATATGAAAAAACTCTCCAAAAAAATGCAGAAGATCAACGCTGAAGTTGATCGCGAAAAGCTGTACGGCATCGACGAAGCGATCAAGACCCTGAAAGGTCTCGCATCGACTTCGAAATTTGACGAAACGCTTGATGTAGTAATCAATCTTGGTGTTGATCCTCGCCATGCTGACCAGATGGTCCGCGGCGTGATCTCGCTGCCAGCCGGAACCGGCAAAACAGCACGCGTTGCCGTCTTTGCCAAGGATGCGAAAGCAGACGAAGCCAAGGCAGCCGGAGCCGATACCGTCGGCGCTGAAGATCTGATGGAAGCCATGCAGGGCGGCGATCTCAACTATGATCGCGTTATCGCAACCCCTGACATGATGGGTGTTGTCGGTCGTCTCGGTAAGGTTCTCGGCCCCAAGGGTCTGATGCCAAACCCGAAACTCGGCACGGTAACTCCGAATGTCGCGCAAGCGGTCAAGGACGCCAAGGGCGGACAGATCGAATATCGCGTCGAAAAAGCCGGCATCATCCATAACGGCATCGGCAAGACCAGCTTCAAGGAAGCCGATCTGCGCAAGAATTTCGACGCGCTCGTCAATGCGATTGTCAAAGCAAAGCCAGCCGGCGCCAAGGGCAAATATGTCCGTAAGGTCGGTCTGAGCACGACCATGGGCCCAGGCCTCAAGATCGATCTCGGCGAGATTGAAGGCGCCTGATACGCCATCCGTTGCTCCGGCAAAAGCCGGGGTCAATGCACAAGACCATTAGAAGAAGGCCGGGCGCAATCCCGGCCTTTTTTCATACACTCTATTTTCTATGAGGACCAATATGACAAAATTGCAGATCAGTGCGGACCTATCCTATCGCCTCCGCGCGCCCTGCACGATATTGGTCCAGGTCGAAGCGGCGGCAACCGCCGACCAGATATTGACGGGCAGCGAGATTGTTGTCGGACCTGCAGACAGCAAGTCCGACGTCCCGGCCCATGATGGCATCGGCACCCGGCTGTGGACGACGCAGCAGGAAAAGCTCACCGTCTCCTATGCCGCGCACGTTGCAATCGACCGCGCCAATCCGGATTTCGCCGCCCTGCCCGCAACCGCCCTGTCCGATCTTCCCGGCTACGCGGTGCCCTATCTGTTCAACTCGCTCTATTGTTCGGTCAACGCTTTTGATCAGGTGGTGAGCGGTGAATTTCCCGGCCTGAGCGGTGGCCCGCTAGTGGCCGCGATGGCCGCCTATATCGGACAGACCATGACCTACGGATCGGACGCGGATAATGTCCACAGCGACGCCCAGCAGTGCTTTGCCGCGCGCAAGGGCGTGTGCCGCGACTATGCCCATATAATGATCAGCATGGCCCGCGCCGCCAATATCCCGGCCCGTTTCGCCAGCACTTATGCGCCAGATGTCCGGCCACAGGATTTTCACGCCGTGCCCGAAGTGTTTCTCGATGGCCGCTGGCATCTGATAGATCCCACCGGCATGGCGCAAGCGTCGGACATGGCCGTGATCGGTATCGGCCGCGACGCCACGGACGTCTCCTTCCTCACCGCCTTCGGCTGCATGAATATGGTCGAGCAACGGGTAAGCGTTGCGCGCGCCTGACCCCCCGGTCAATTTCCGGCTTTCAAACCGAAACGCTTTTCCGTTAGACTTGTCACCGACACAATCCCCGGGAGAGAAATATGCACAAGGGTTCCTGTCTCTGCGGCGCCATACAGATCGAAGTCAGCGGCGACCTGCCCGAAGCCGACGCCTGCCACTGCAGCCAGTGCCGCAAGCAGTCCGGCCATTACTGGGCCTCGATCGACGTGCCGACCAGCGCGGTGACAATCACCGGCGAGGACCATATCCGCTGGTACCGGTCCTCCGAAAAAGTCCGCCGCGGCTTCTGCGATACCTGCGGCGCCTTCCTGTTCTGGGACCCGATCCATCACGACAAGATCGCCATCGCCATGGGCTGTCTCGACCAGCCGACGGACACGAAAATCTGGAGCCATATCTTTGTCGGCGACAAGGGCGACTATTACGAGATCGAACCGGGCGTTTTGCAACGGGATCAATAGCCTGTCGCCCGAGGACATATTTCTGAAATAATTGAGTCGCCGAACCTTCACACAATCCAAGCTCGCACGTCATTTATCCAGCCTATTGCCCCTGACCGAGGCGATGGGGATTAGCTGATTCTGCTCCGCATCGTTTGAACAAAAGTTTCAAATCCAAAGTCTGCGGAGACAAATCCATGTTGAATAAGCAATTCCGTTCTGTTCTTTTTGCAAGCGCCGCCGCGCTTGCCGTAAGTGCCTGTGGCGCCGATGATGTCGCATCGCCGGGTGAAGGCAATCTGGTAATCCTGCCAACGCCGGCTCCAACTCCGGCACCGACCCCAACGCCCACCCCCACGCCGGTGGCCGGAACGCCAGCAACCGATTGTCCGACCGGTACAGCCAACGTCGGAACCATCACCACCGGCAATGGCGAGCAGGCTCGCAACTGTCAGGTATCCGGCATCATCCAGGGCAATCTTGTTCTGCCCAAACGCGCCTCTACCGCAAATACGGTATATTCACTGTCCGGCGGCGTTGAGGTCGGCGTTGACGGCGGCGCTCAGGGCATTCTGACGATCGAGCCCGGTGTAACCATCTTTGGCTCTTCCGGCGGTGATTTCCTGCTCGTGAACCGCGGATCGCAGCTGTTCGCCGAAGGAACGGCATCTGCTCCGATCATCTTCACGTCTCGCCAGAATATATTGGGTACAGCCGGTGTCGACAGCATCGGTCAATGGGGCGGGATCGTTGTCCTTGGCCGTGCACCGATTTCCGATTGCGCAACCGGTGGTGCTTCCAACCCCGGCGGCGCGCGCGCCGATTGCGAAGCCATTGTAGAAGGGCCAGCCAATGCGGTTTACGGCGGTACTCTGCCAACCGACAGCAGCGGCCGGATGTCCTATATGCAGGTTCGCTATCCCGGCTTTGAAGTTTCTCCGGGCAACGAACTGAACGGCATCACTTTGGCCGGCGTCGGCAGCGGAACCTTCTTCCAGAATATTCAGGTCCACAACAGTTCCGACGATGGCGTCGAATGGTTCGGTGGCCGGGTTAACGGCAAGAACCTCGCCTTTACCGGCATCGATGATGACTCGGTCGATTCAGACTCGGGCTTTCAGGGCGCCAACCAGTATGTGCTGGCGGTTCAGCGCGTCGGCGGCGGCGACCATGTCATGGAAGCCGATTCGAACGGCGACGAAGATGCCGAACCACGCCAGCGCCATCTGCTCGCGAACGTCACCTTTGTTTCGAGCGGTCAGGATCATGTGATCCTGCTTCGCGGCGGCGGTGACTACGAATTTTACAATAGCGTCTTCAACAGCGCGGCAGCGTGCATCGACATTGACAGCGCCACGACCATCCAGGCAGCGGGCGCCGCCGCGGACGAAAATGGTCCGCCGGTTTTCCAGTCACTGTTCATGAGCTGCGCGACGTCATTTGTTGACGACGGGAATATCACCGTGGCGCAGATCCAGACGATTTTCAATGCCGGTACCAACAACACGGCAAGCGGAACGTCCACTCTGGCCAATGCATCGGGGGCCTTCCCGTTCATCAACGGTGCCAACGAAAATGCCGTAACGCCTTTCGCCGCTAGCGGAGCCAGCGCCTTCTTTGAAAATGCGGCTTACATTGGCGCAGTCAGGGATGCGAATGACACACGTTTCCAGGGCTGGACATGTGGTCTGTACGCCAATGACTGCATTGTCGCTCCGACGATTGGCTAAATTCAAACTTCTACAGGGGATGACGGCTCATTCGGGTCGTCATCCCGTTTTTTATTTATGACGAGGACCTAATCCGATGAAAATGCGCGCATCGCTTACCGCCAGCTTGATGTTGGGAACAATATTGGCCTCTTCTGCGGCCTATGCCCAGACTGTCAACGAGACAGAGAATCTGGATGTCGAACAGCCAGGCCAGGAGGAAGTCGATATCTCGGCACCCGGCAGCAGCGGTAATATGATCGTCGTGCGCGGCCAGTTCATACCCGATCCCGTCCGCGCCACGGCAGAGGTCGTATCGGTTCTCGGTGAAGCCGAAATCGCCCGCACCGCCGACGGCGATATCGCCGGATCATTGCAGCGGGTCACCGGCCTGAGCGTCGTCGGAGGGCGGTTTGTCTTCGTCCGCGGCCTCGGCGAGCGCTATTCGCTGGCGCTGCTCAATGGCCTTCCCCTCCCCTCGCCGGAACCGCTGCGGCGCGTTGTCCCGCTCGATCTCTTCCCGACCAGTGTCATCGCATCCACCGTCGTCCAGAAAAGCTATTCGGCCAACTACCCCGGTGAATTTGGCGGCGGTGTTATCAACCTCACCACCAAGGCCACGCCCGACGAGCCGTTTCTGAAATTCAGCACCAGTCTGAGCGGCGATAGCGAAACCACGGGCAAGCTCGGCTATACTTATGATGGATCGGATACCGATATCATCGGCTATGACGACGGCTTGCGTGATATTCCCGCCGGCCTTGCCCAGGCCATTGCCAAAAATATTCCGATCTCGGTCGGCACCGAATTTTCCAGTGAAGATCTGCAGAATTTTGGGGCCAGCCTGAACAATGCAGAAACCAATCTTATTCAGCGCAACTCTGATATCCCCGCCAATTTCTCTGCGGAATTAACCGGCGGCACATCCTTCTATGTCGGCGACGCCACTATCGGCGTTGTAGCGACAGCGGGCTATGAAAATAGCTGGCGGACGCGCGGCGGCGTCCAGCAGACATCCCAGGGCATTGTCATGATTGACGGCAATCCCGGACTGCGTCCGGATCAGAATTTCAATTTTGTCACCACCGAAAACCGTATTGTCGTCAACGGTCTGCTCGGGCTGTCAGCTGAAATTGGCGAGCATAAATTGCGCTTCACCAATCTCTATATCCACGACACGTCGAAAGAAGCTTCGATCAAGGCCGGTATCGATGCGATCAATGTGGATGAAGAAACATTGCTGAATCAGGGCCGCACCAGCTGGTTCGAGCGACAGCTGTTCACATCGCAATTTGTCGGCGAATTCCAATTTGGCGATTTCTCTCTCGACCTGCGAGGCGCCTATGCCAACTCCAAGCGCGACGCCCCCTATCAGCGGTCGTACAGCTATGCCTATGACGATCTGATCGCCAATGACTTTGTCAACGACCTGACCTCTCCCGGCGAATCAGCGCGGGTCCAGTTCAGCAATCTGAACGATGATGTTTATGGCGGCGGCATCGATTTCGGATATGAAGCCGATATCGGCATTCCGGTCACTCTGTCGACCGGCTACGCTTATTATCTCAACGATCGCCAGGCAGAGCGCCGTGACTTCCGCTTCGTGCCCGTCAATGGCTTGCCCAATCCGATCGATCAGGAACGGATCGATTTCCTGTTGTCCGATTATAATTTGCTGACCCACCAAATCGAACTGCGCGAAGTGGCGGCCCAGTCGTCGGTACCCGCCTATGACGCAAAGCTGGAAATCCATGCGGGCTACGGACAGGTGGATGCCGAACTGGCTGACGGTCTGCGCCTCAATCTCGGCGTCCGCTACGAGGATGCGGATCAGAGCGTGACCCCGATTTTGCTGACCGGTGTTGGCGGGATTGCCGTCGCGTCGGGCATAAGCAACGATTACTGGCTACCGGCCGGAACGCTGACGTGGAATTTTGCCGATGACATGCAGTTGCGTTTTGCCGCATCCAAAACCATCGCCCGCCCGCAATTTCGCGAACTGGCACCGCAACAGTTTCTCGATCTCGACACCGACCGTACCTTTATCGGCAACCCGCTGCTGACCGACAGCGAACTGGTCAATATCGAGGGCCGGTTTGAATATTATCTGGGCGTGGCCGAGCGCATCACTGTGGCCGGCTTCTACAAGGATATTGAAAATCCAATCGAGAATGTCGCCTTCGTACAGGGCGGCGGAACGCTGTTTACCGGCTTTTCCAACGCACCGTCAGCAACCTTGGTCGGCGCGGAACTGGAGCTGGTCAAATATTTCCCGCTTCAGGATCTGGGCAGCAGCTTTTTTGAAGACCGCCGCCTGCTGCTCGCGGCAAATTACACTTACACCAAATCCGAAATCAAGGTCGGCGCGGACGATGTGGCAATCAGTCCGGTCACTTTGCTGCCAACCGCGGCCTCCAATCTGTTCGATGACGGCGATCGTCTGACCGGACAGTCCACCCATGTCGCCAACCTGCAATTCGGTATGGAACGGGAAGAGGGCGCACTGTCCCAGCAGACGGTTCTGTTGACCTATAACAGCCCGCGCGTGACCGCTCGCGGACCGCAGGACCAGCCTGACCTGGTTGAAAAAACCGGCTGGCGGCTGGATCTGGTGCTGCGCGAGGAAATGAATATTGCCGGTCAGGACTTTGAACTGAAATTCGAAGCGCGGAATCTCCTGGGTACGGATTATACCGAATCCCAGACATTGGGCGATACGCAAATCCTGAACAATGCCTATGCCGTGGGAACCCGTTTCTCGATGAGTATCGGCCTGAACTTCTAGGCGCGGCCATCATCCGTCAGGAATATGTCATCATTGTAATCTTTGTGTCACGCAGGAGTCCCTTACCCTTCACGAAGCCATCGTAACCATAACATCCAGAATGCTTTGGGCATGATTTGTGGACGGGACAGGGAATGAAATTCACAGGGGAAAAAGAGCGCGGCGCGATTTACGACCCAGATGCGTCCGCTCGACCGAACACGGATGATTTCTCGCGAACGGGGCCGGAAGCAACGCTTCCGGTTACCGACATTTCCTATGATTTCGCCTGCAGCCGCGGCATCTTGTTGAAAGAGGTGCTCGGCGAACGGCTGATTGTCGCATTGCACGAGGATGCCGATCCGGCGTCTCTTCTGGCGGTAAGCCGCCACTTGACCTTGCCGCTTGATGTTGAACTGGTGGACGGATCCGCTTTTGAAAAGCTGCTGTCGGACCATTATGCCCAGGACGCGCGTTTATCGGAATTCCCGGATAATTATGATGACGCGATCATCAATGACATCGTGATCCGGACTTCCGGTGCCGAAAACCTGCCCGAAACCCGAACGCATCGATCCGGCATCCGGCTGATTTACAGCATCATTGCCGAAGCCTCCCGTCAGGGTGCTTCCGATATTCACATCAAGCTGTTTGAAACCGAGTTGCTTGTCAGAATGCGCGTCGACGGACGACTGCTCGAAAAGCTTAAGATGCCAGCACATTTTGCCGCCGATATCGTGCCGCAGATCAAGCAGATGGCAGGATTGGACATGGCCGAACAGCGAATCCCGCAGGATGGCCGTATCAGCCTCACCCTCGACGGAAAGGCGCTCGACGTGCAGGTATCGACCCTGCCCAATGCCGCGAGCGAATATATCATCCTGACTATCGTCGATGAGGAAGCTTCAAAAATAGCGCTCGACCTGCCCGGTCTGTCCGGCGAAAGCCTCGCGATCTTGACCGACGCGCTATCGGCCCCCGACGGTATCATATTGGTCGCCGGCCTTGCCGGCTCGGGCAAGACAACAACCTTGTACGCCAGCATCAGGCAGCTCAACGATGGCCGGCATAATATTCTCACCGTCGAGAATCCGATCGAATATGCCATTGAGACGATCAGCCAGACCCAGGTCGATGCCGGGCCGGAACCTGCATATGCGCAAGGGTTGCAGGCCGTGCTGCGGCAGGACCCCGATGTCATCATGGTGGGAGAAATCCGTGACAGGGAAACGCTCGATATCGTGGTGCAATCCGCGCAAAACGGCCAACTCATATTGTCCACGGTGGACAGCAGTGACGCGGTCGGCGCGATCAGCAAATTGCTCGGGATGAAGGGCAATCCGTTCAAACTCGCCTCCACTCTCCGCGCCGTCGTCGCCCAGCGTCTGGTCCGCAGGCTTTGCGAATATTGCCGCCAGCCAATCCAGGCCGACGGCTCGCTGGCCTCGCTATTGGGATTTGATCGCGGGACCGTCGTGTTCCGGGCAACCGGTTGCGCGAAATGCGCCCATTCCGGCTTTCAGGGCCATATCGGCGTGTTCGAGGCGATCCGCATCGATGATACCATCCGCAAGCTTATCAATGACGGCGGCGACGAAGGCCGCATTGCCGCACACGCCTTCCTGCAAAACAGGTCGCTCGCATCATCCGCCCGCCTGATGGTGCGCGAAGGCATCACCACGGCAGAAGAAGGCATCAGAATTTCACGATAGGACCACATGCGCGAAGGCGGCTGCCAAGCGCGTTCAACGTCAGCGTTCACTACAGGCACTGACAGAGTGGTCGAACATGGTGGCGCGCCGACAAAATTATAGTTTAGTCTTTATACCCGAATTTTTCGATCCACGGCGTGAGTATGGGGACTACAGGATCCACATGATCACGATATTTTTCCCATCGGCCGCTGGCACGTTGGTAGATGGGTTCTGTCACTTGCGAATAGCTGGCTGTGGTTATCAAGCCCCGAGACTTGGCGGTGCGGCTGTGGTCAAGCACTTTGTCGTCCCATTGCAATCCTAGGAAATCGAACAGGGGTCGAACCTCGGCGGCGACGTCCTCCACGAGCCGTTCATAGACAATCTGATGGACATTCGCGGGGAACAAGGCGAGCGAGGCCTGCCAGTGCCGGAAGCACAGATCGTATAGGTCCGCGGCATCTTCCAGCCGGAGAAAATTGGCCATGGCTGAATTGAGGCGAAAATTGGCCATGAAGCAGCTGAGCACCACGTCGCAGGGGTGGCGCAACGCCAGGATGATCTTTGCCTTCGGAAACAGGCGCTGGATCAGCGGAAGCCGATAGAGAAACAGCGGTGACTTGTCGACCAGCAACTGGCCCGGAGCGAGCGGCTGGATTTTTCGGACCTCCGTGAAATATTGGTCGCGTGCCTTCGCAATCGCCTCGCTATCCATTTCGGGCAAGGCTGCAAGCCCGCCGAGCGCTGTCTCGACATGATTTAGCGGCGGCTGTTCTTCCATCACCACAGTATCGGAATGGCCCATGAGGATCGTGTCGAGCAAGGTTGTTCCTGATCGCGGGAAACCGATCAGGAAAACCGGATCAGGCCGGTCGTCGGTGATCTCGGCCTTGCACCAGGAATCGCGCCACTCCGGCGTGATCGCGGCAATCTCCTGCGCCAGCTGTTCTCGCAAATCCCTGGCGCGATCGAGCGGGTCGGTCGGATTGTCTTCATAAGCCAGCCTATTGGCCTGGGTATATACGGCGAAGGCCTCGTCGGTCCGGCCGAGCCGGTCGAGCAGAGTGGCCCGCGCATGGGTGGTCCGGATTGGTTCTACATCGGCGGGGACCGAATCAAGCTTGGCGAGCGCTTCCTCGAACTTCTGGGCCCGGCGCAACTGAAGCGCTTCGACATAGGATAACGGTTCTGGCGCAATTCCGTTTTTGCGCGCCAGCTCGACAAGTGGCGCAAACTCTTCTTCGCGATTGGTATGTTCATATTGAATGGCGAGGCCGAGATAGGCGTCCAGCTCTTTCGGATCGAGTTCGATGCTACGCAAATAGGCGCGCTCGGCATCCTCTGTCCGCCGCAGCACTCCATATTCAATGGCGAGTTTCAGCTGATAGTCAGCAGAGGCCGGATCGCGGTCAGCCGCCTTGATCAACGCCGCGAGAGCCTCTTCCTGCTTCAGCTGCGTCTTGTAGAGCAGGTAGAGTTGATAGGGCAGGCGGGCGTCGTCGGAAAATTCGTCTATCGCCTTACGAAGCTCCGCTTCCGCTTCATCGACCCTGTCGACAGCGAGCAAGGCGTCAGCCAGATTGAGCCGGGCTGGCGCGGCACGCGGATCAAGGTCGATCGCATGCCTCAATGCTTCGACCGCACCCTCGTGGTCATCGGCCCCCGCACGAGCATTTCCGAGATTGTTCCAGCACTCGAAATCATCCGGAAAGCCGGCCAGAACCAGCTCATATGCTGTGATCGCCTCGGCGAACTGCTCGAGCTGCTGGGCCAGAAATGCCCGATAGCGTGCCACTCGCAGGCTTTTGTCCAATTCCGCTAATTCTGCGGATGCAACAGCCAGCGCTTCGGCCTCTTTGCCTTGATCCATCAACACCGAGATAAGGTTGCAGGCGATGGTTATATCTTGCGGCCTGAGTTCATGTGCGTGCGCTAGATGCCCTGCAGCGGCCGGCAGATCTTGCAACTGCGCGCAGACCATGCCCAGAAAGGCATATATCTGCACCATGTCGGTGCCGCCTGCCTCCAGGCCTCCCTCGGCGATCGCCCGGGCTTTCGACAGATCGCCATGCTGAGCGGCCAGTATCGCCTGATCGAGGGTCGAACCTTGGTCGTGATTAGGGGAGGTTTCGCCAACCATCTGCTGTTCCGATCTCATTGCTGGTTGGAGCACTATAGATGTGCCGGCCCCAAAAAGAAAATGGAGGACTCCCGTGAGGGAGCCCTCCAATATGATAGATCAGCTCGGCCCTAGAAGTCGAGCGTGACGCCAGCAAAGAGATAGCGGCCCAGCGCATCATAAGTCGCCGGATAGGTGTTACCATTACAAGGGCCGGTTGGGCACAAGTTCGGTGTTCCACCACCGCCGGAAGTTACCAGTGGTGGCTCCTTGTCAAACACGTTGTTCACGCCGAGACGGAAAGTGAAGGTTTCCTTCACATTATAGGAAAGCACAGCGTCGATATAGTTGAACGCCGAAATCCGCGTGCCAGGTCCGGCGTGATCGGTCAGCCCACCCGGGTTCAGGGCATCGAACGACGAAATCGTTTCGGCCTTCACCTTGCCGACATAACGCCATTGCGCCGAGATGCCGAAGCCGTCGTCGGTTTTCAGCGAGACGCGAGCCTTGTGACGCCAGCGCGGAAGCGGAGCACCCGCATCCGATGTGCCGCCAACGCTGCAGGTTGGCCCGTAGAGACCGGCACAGTCGTATGAAACCGGGCTTCCGTCACCATTGGTCAGGCCATTTTCGACTTCATATGAATCCAGGTAAGTACCATTCATCGAGATCGAAACCGTACCAAAGCTGACCGGTATCGAATAGTTGCCGGCAATTTCTATGCCCGAGGTTTGGAGGCTACCGACATTGTTCGGCAGATCAACCGTGAAACCGCCAGGTGTGAGCCAGAGCGAACCCGCGGCATCGCGATTGACGAGAGCGCAGGAATCGGGCGTGAAGCTCGCGGTGGCATTGGTTACACAATTGTTGAGCACCGCGTCGACGCCGAACGTGCGGATCGCATCTTCGACCTTGATATTGAAATAATCAACGGTCAGCGACAGCCTCGGAATGAAGCTTGGTTGAAGCACCACACCCGCGGTCCATGTCTTGGCGGTTTCAGGTTGCAAGGTAGCATTGCCGCCCAGCAGACCATTATACTGTCCCGCCGGGTTCGGCGTTACACCTTGGCCAACGATAAGCCCCTGTGCCAGACAGCCATAGTCGGTAGCGGACACGGTAATTCCGGCACATGGATCGTTCGAACCGCTCAAACCGACAGCCGCTGTCCGGAACAGCTCCTGGATATTCGGCGCCCGAACAGCCTGATTGTACATCGCACGAAAACGGATGTCGGGGATTGGTGCCAGCTCGGCTCCGATCTTGAACGTATCGGTATTGAACGACTGGTTCACAGTGGTTTCATAATGCGAACGACGATAGCCCGCGCTGATCTCGAACGCATCGACGATACCGTTCTGGATCACCGGAATTTGCGTTTCCGCAAAAAATTCGATGACGTCGATACCACCTGAAAGCGGCAAGGTAGCACCGCCCTGACCGGCCAGATCACCCGTTGCAAAGGCATTGTCGACTTCCAGATCGAGAGTCTCCTTGCGCCATTCGCCACCGACGTTGACCCGGACACCATCTTCGGCCCACGGGAAAATAATGCCATAGTTGGTCAGATCACCCGTGAACGAGATATTGGCTACCTGTTCGGTGGTTTCGCCGGACTGGAAACCCGACACGTTCAGATAGTTTACCGCAGCATCGCTTGCTCCACCCTCACCAGCAAACAGGTCATAAGGTACGCAGTTCGTGTCACCGGCGGTGATCAGCGAACGGCAGACAACCTGCCCCTGGGTCGCGCTGCCGGGACGATTGTCGATCACGGCATCAAGCGCACGGGTCAGACGGGCAATGGAAAACTCGTTCGAGTAGACTTGCGAGTAATCCACCTTGCCATATTGATAATAGGCATCATAGCTCCACGAGTCGCCAAGATCGCCATTCGCGCCGATAACGCCGCGGAATGTCGTATGGCCCAGATTCGACTGGCGCGGCCCGCCTTCAAGATTGCGGCGAAGGACCAGCGCATAGCCCTGATTATAGGTTCCGCCCTGACCGTCGGCAAAATCGATCGGAGGAGCGGTTGGATCGGGATTGTAAGGAGCAGTGGTCGCTGTCGGGAAGGTCCCGACAAAGCCGCTGATCAGATTGTCCGCGTCGCAGATGACCGCTGCCTGTGCGGCAGACATCAGCGGGTTATCGCAGTTCAGCGTCAATGTATTACCAAAGTCGCCCGACGGCGCGATTTGAGCTACCGTCTTGTTGTCCATGAACTGGAATTCCATGTACGGACGGAAGGAATCGCTGACTTCATATTTCACGAAGGCACCGGCGGTGAACCGCTCGTCAGGCCGCTGGAAATGGTTGAAAGGCGCGAAGTTGAAGACGCCCAAACCGTTCACGAAACCGCGATTTGGCGCGAACGTATAAAATGTCGAGGTTCCAGTCGTAACCGCCGTGTCAAACACCAGGACATTGCCATTGGGCGTCGTTGCCGAACCACCGCAGCGATTGGCGCCGCCAGCTACATTTTGCAAGACGCAGGCGCTATAGTCGCGTTCAGACTGGGTAACCTCGTTGATTTTGCGATAACCGCCATAGATCATGAAATGACCGCGATCGTCCGCAAATTTCGAACCAAAGGCAACGGTAGCGTCAACCGAACCGCCGCCAGCCGTGCTGCCGTCCGGATAAGGAAAACCGCGCGCTTCGATGAAGGGACGGATGAACTGATTGTTGTTGTTATGCTGGAAAAGGCCATATTGAGCGTCAATCCGGAAGCCTTCAAATTCATCGTCGATGATGAAGTTGACCACACCGGCCACAGCGTCAGCGCCATAAACCGAAGATGCGCCACCAGTCAGGACTTCAACCTGCTTCAGCATCGCGGCGGGGATGATGTTGATGTCCGCTGCCGAACCACTGGCCGGAGATGGATCGCCCGGTACAATCCGGCGACCGTTGATCAGCGCGAGTGTACGGTTGGAGCCGAGGCCGCGAAGATCGACCGTTGCGGTACCGTCTGCGCCATTGGCGAGCGACGATGCCTGGCTGGCCGCGACTGCCGGCAATGAGTTCAATATGTCTTCGACGCGCGTTACGCCCTGAAGCTTGATATCCTCGCTTCCGACCACGGTAACGGGGGATGGCGAGTCGACACCCGGACGCGCGATACGCGAGCCGGTAACGACTATGACGGTTTCGGAATCGGATTCGGCAACATCATTTGTTTGGGCAAATGACGGCGTTGAGACGAGAGCAATGCTCAACGCCAGCGGTGCCGCAGCATATTTCAGGTTATTGCGAGTCATAGATTTTCTCCCTGCAAGACTACACAGATTATTTGATGGTGACCATCTGTTGTGGCCAATCACCAGTATTCGGATCATATGTTACAGCAGCTTAGTCTACTGTTCGTTATATATTCTGATCCTCAGACATTCACCTGTATTGCACCAACAACTCACCTCGCCTAATAAAATCGACAGGCGGTCAATCGAATCTTTGGCGAACGTTTCATTTTTGCAACAATTATAGTGGGGAGCTTTCTCTTGGCTTGCTCCTGAAGACACTATTAATATAACGCCTCAGATTGCAGGATTTCCGAGGTTTCAACGCAAATCGATATACTGCGCCGAGCAATTGGGGCTGCCGGTCCATGCGGCCATGAAAGTCCGCGCGCCCCTTGACATCCTGGCCGTTCCCGTTAATGGCTCCCCTACAAATTGTGCTTCCCTCAAAAGAATCGCAATTTCCGTCCGAGACAGCGGGTGAGGGTAATTTGACCCTCTTAATTTCCAGCCTAGACGGGGATCAGTTTTTTCGTGTGGAGACACACGGGCACGCAGCCAGCGTTTTCTAACGCGGCAGAGCGACCAAAACCCCCCTTCGGATTATATGGAATTGGCTCAGGCTAATTCTTTCGCTCGTCATGCTGAACTTGTTTCAGCATCTCTCGGGGATGCACGTTGCCTCCCGGGGTCCTGAAACAAGTTCAGGATGACGATAACTGGAATCGGGTGCGGGCGTTAAAAACCCAAACCCACGTGAAGGAGCAAAATATGGATCGTGGTCAAAAGACCGAAGCGGTTGTCGCTCTGAACGCTATTTTCAAAGACGCCGGTGTTGTCGTGGTAACACGCAACCTGGGTCTGACTGTGGCTCAGTCTACCGAGCTGCGGACGAAAATGCGGGACGAAGGCGCAAGCTTCAAAGTCTCTAAAAACCGCCTTGCCAAGCTGGCTCTGGAAGGAACCGACTATGCCCCGATAGCAGATATGCTAACGGGTCCGGTCGCGCTCGCAACATCGGATGATCCGGTGGCGGCTGCGAAAATCGCGGTTGCATTTGCAAAAACCAACGACCGTTTGGAAATCGTTGGCGGCGCAATGGGCGACACCCTTCTCGACGAAGCTGGCATAAAATCCCTGGCTGCCATGCCTTCGCTTGACGAACTGCGCGGAACGATTGTTGGCCTGCTTCAGGCACCAGCAACCAAAATCGCACGGGTTCTTGTCGAGCCGGCAACCAGTGTTGCACGCGTACTCAGCGCTTACGCTGCTACGGGTGAATGAATTTTAACCGAATAAACTGATTAGAAATTTGGAGTTATAAAATGGCTGATATTGCTAAACTTGTTGAAGAACTTTCGAAACTTACCGTCATGGAAGCGGCTGAACTGTCCAAGGCACTGGAAGAAGAGTGGGGCGTTTCTGCTGCCGCTGCTGTTGCAGTTGCCGGACCTGCTGCTGCAGGCGGTGGCGAAGCTGCTGAAGAGCAGACCGAATTTGACGTTATCCTGACCGGCGACGGCGGCAAGAAAATCCAGGTGATTAAAGAAGTCCGTGCGATCACCGCTCTGGGTCTCACCGATGCCAAAGCCCTCGTTGAAGGTGCTCCTAAGCCAATCAAGGAAGGCGTTAACAAAGCCGAAGCAGAAGAAATCAAAGCGAAGATCGAAGCTGCCGGCGGTACCGTCGAACTCAAATAAGCCTGACGGTTTATTGAAAAATCAGGGGGTGGTTTCCGGTTCGGAAGCCGCCCCTTTTTTATGGCAACTGACTGGGAGGCCGCGCCGGTCACCTCCTTTTCGCAGAGCAGGATGATTGACATGGTCCGGCCGCTGCGCGACTAGGACGGTTCGTGTTTCCGGGGGACGATATGACCGACAATCAGGACCTGATCGATCTCGTGCGAACGATACCGGACTATCCCAAGCCGGGCATCCAGTTCCGCGACGTCTCGACGCTGCTGCTCGACGGCCCCGCCTTTCGCCAGACCATCGACCGGATGATTGCACTGGTCGACCCGAACAGCTTCGACCTGATTGCGGGGATAGAGGCCCGCGGCTTCATCGTTTCGGCAGCGATGTCTTATGCTCTGGAGAAGGGCAAGATCATGCTGCGCAAACCGGGCAAATTGCCGGGCAAATCGGTGAGCATCGATTATGCGCTGGAATATGGCACCGACAGAATAGAGATGCATGCCGATGCGATCCTGCCCAGCCAGCGCGTGCTGCTGGTCGACGATCTGATCGCCACCGGCGGCACCGCCATGGCCGGTGCCGAACTGCTCCGCGGTCAGGGCGCCATAGTCGACCAGGCTTTGTTCATCGTCGACCTGCCCGATCTCGGCGGCGCGCAAAAACTGACTGCTGCTGGTGTCAAATCCATGGCGCTGATGGATTTTGCCGGTGATTGAACATATCGCCGTCATCACCGGCGTCCAGGACGAAGCGGACGCCTTTCTGCGCGATCATCCGGTGACACGGATCGACAGTCCGCTGGGCGACATTCGCCAACTCGAACATGCGGGAAAGCAGGTTTCCATCCTCTGCTCCGGCATTGGCAAGGTGCACGCCGGTGCGGCCGCTATCTATATGCACAGCCACTTCCGCCCCGACCTGTTTCTGGTGATCGGCACCGCCGGTCATGTCAGCAGCAGTCCGGGAGACTGTTTCTATCTGCACGAGTCCCTGCAAGCCGACTATGGCACGCTCGAAAAATTCGGCGAGCATGACGGTTTCACCCATTATAACGCTGGCGCTTGGCCGATTGGCCCGTCTGACTGGAAGCCGTTCATTTCCCATCCCATGCCCGCAGCTCTCGCCCTGCCCCGGGCGCGGATCGCGACCGCCGACTGTTTCGTAAAATGCCCCGATCGCTCCGGCTATCTGCGCGACACTCTCATGGCCGATCTGGTCGACATGGAGACCGCAGCAGTGGCCCAGATTGCATCACTGCTCGGGCTTCCCTGGGCTGGGATCAAGGCGGTCACCGACGGTGCCAACAGCGATAGCAGCGGCGACTTTCACGCCAATCTCGAACGCGCCGCAAACCGTGCCGCGAGCGCGGCCGCGCGGTTCATCGAGCTGCTTTGATTATAATTGACAAGCAACGTCAAAATTCGCCACAAATGGATATTCGCTTAACATTCGGGGATAAACCGCATGCCAGCACTTGAATTTGTCGTAAAAAAAATCCTGCATCTGATGCCGATATTATTCGGCTTTCTGTTCTTCGGCCCGCTTTTCGCCCAGACCATGGACAGACTGGGCTGGCAAGAACCGCTCGGCCTGTCACCCCTCGCCCTGGGCCTGGTCGTCGGCGGGACCTGGGGCATATGCGCCTTTTTTCGGGGCAGCTGGATCTGGGCCAGACCATGACCGAGGCAGAATTGCGCAAACAGGAACGGATGATCGCGCGTAAATATGTCGAGCGTTTTCCATTGGAAGTGCCGGTCTGGGGTCTGGGCAATCTTCTGATCTGGCTGTCGCTTTGGCCACTGGTCTTTCTCGACATATTGCCGCTGTGGATTGCATTTCCGATTGCCTGCATAAATGTAATGGCCTGTTTCCTGCCGGCGCACGAAGCGGTGCACGGCATGATCGCCAGACCCGGCCAGAAGCTGCGCTGGCTCAACGAGATGGTCGGCCATCTCAGCCTGTTGCCGATGGCCATGCCCTATCGCATTCAGAAACTGACCCATTTGGAGCATCACAAGCATGTCAATCATCCGCAAAACGATCCCGACATCACCACCCGGTCAAAAGGCCCGTGGGACGCCATCTGGCAAAGCTTTGTCCAAAGGCAACGCGGCAAAGGCGGCGTACTGCGCGGCTATGGTTATATATTGGAGAAAATCGGTCGATCCGATGTGCTGGTGGACGGAGCGCTTTACCAGCTCAGCTTCTTCGCCGCATTATTCGGGCTCGCATGGAACGGCTATGCGATAGAGGCGGCCCTGCTCTGGTGGGCGCCGCGCCATATCGGGATCGCCTATATCCAGTTTTTCTTCAGCTGGGCCCCGCATCATCCGGCGGTCAAACAGGGACGCTATACCAACGCCAAATTTTTCAAAAGCCGGGTCGGCAATATCGCTTCCATGGGCATGCAATATCACCTGATCCACCACCTCCACCCTTTCATCCCGCTTACCGACACACCCAGAGCCTTCCGCGAATTGCGACCGATATTGGAGGCAAGAGGGTGCCGGTTTGAGGGGGATTTGCGCTAAGCGGACTAGACGCTCGTAACCCAATTGCCGTGAAACCCGGGCGGGATGCGATGCGGCAGATGGATCACCGCCTGCGGTTCGCCGAGGAAATCATCGGCGTTGAGGATTTGCAGTTCAGTCCTTTCCTGCGCCGCGTCGATCACCAGTCCGATCAGCCAGCCTTCGTCTTCGGCGGCATCGGCTGAGCGCGGCACGAACACAAATTCGCCGGGATGACGGCCCGGACCAAAGTCGCGCACCAGCTTGTCGCCAATCTCCAGATCATGTTTGAACAATTCGGTGCCCGCCATATCGAGCTCGTCGGGACGACCCGCCAGCGCGATGTCGTAGATATAGCGATAGGGCCTGGTCGCCGTCCGCTCGTCATAGCGCGGAAATTCCTGCGCCCGGTCGTCGAGTATCTTGCGGTCGACTTTTTTCGCTACCGGATCGACGGTCCAGCGTTCCAGCCGCGACCACTCGCCGCCCGGGCCAAAGGTCGTCCGTGCATAGGTGCTTTCGTGGACCACGACATCGACGATCACCTTGCCGTCATCGGTCTCGAACGCGCCAGCCGGGTGATAGACATAGCAAGGCTCGACGTCACACCAGATCGTTTCCGCGCCGGACCCGTTGCGCGGGCAAAGACCGACCCGGGCGCCGTGCTCCGGATTCCAGTCATAGGGAAATTCGAAACCGGCGAGCATCCGCTTCATCGAGAAGACCGCCGGCAGATCGAACACCAGCACATATTTCTCGGTGATCTGGCAATCGTGGATCGAAGGCCCTTCCTTGACCGCAATCGGCTCCTGCCGGGAGACCCTGCCATCTTTGTCCAATACGACGTGCCAAACGGTATCAAATGTCGATGCATTGTAGCAAATTGCATGCATTTCGCCGGTATTGGGGTCAAAATGGGGATGCGCGGAAAAGGCATGGTCCAGCGTCCCGTCAAACGGGTTATGGGCGATCGTGTCGAGTTCGTCGGTCAGTTCCACCGGAAAGCCGCCCGCCTCGACAATCGCAAAGGTCCGGCCGTTGAGACCGATGATATTGGTATTGGCAGTATCGGTGCGCGGATTGCGGACACCGGGTTTCCGCTCTTCCCCGAGAGCATCACTCACCTTGTTCGAACGGATCCAGCGGTTGCGATACCATTCGGCCTTGCCTCCGGCGATCCGGATGCCATGGGCCATGCCGTCACCGACGAACCAGTGATAGCTGCCTTCATCGGGAGGGCTGGCCGGATTGGGGCCGATCCGCAAATAGCGTCCGTCAAGTTGCGCGGGAATCTCGCCTTCCACCACCAGATCGGCCAGCGTCAGCTCCTCGGTCATCGGTTTATGGACACCGGTCAGATAGGGATGCCCGCCTTCGGGCGTCGCAAGCCGCTTGCGGTTGAAATTCGTAACGGCACTCATCACGGGGGTGACGGCGGCGCGGATGGTTTTTTCGATTACAGAAGCCATGGATAATTCCTTCTAGTTGAAACGGATATCGGCGATTGTGGCGAATGCCATTGCCAGCAACAAAACGCCGCCGGGATGCGGCCGGCGGAGCGCGGCGATGTTGGCCACACCTGACAGCGCAAAAATGGTCGCCGCCATGATCGGCAGCAGATCGCTGCCGGACTGCAGGCGGTTGAGCAGCACCGCTATGCCAAGCCCCGCCCAGGCCAGCGACGGTATGTGGAAGACCGCACGAAGAATGTCGCGCATCGCCCGCGTGGCGAGCAGACCGGTCGTCCGCTCGCGATACAGCGGCCCGAGTATGACCCGTTCGCCGAGCACCGAATGGGCAATCGCGACGACCAGCCCAAGCAGCGCAACGATGGTTGCATAAACCGGCATTGATGAAGCCTCCTTCCGTCTTGGCAAATCGACTCGCGATGTTTATGATGTTAACATGACAAGCAATGATAACAGTGTCAACATAAGAGTTCCGGAAAGCAAAACATGCTTCCAAATCTTCCAATGTCAGGCCTTCCGGTGAACGCGCCCTATCATCATGGCGACCTGCGCGCCGCGGCACTGCAAATGGGGATGGAACGGCTGGAAAGTCAGGAGCAACCCGACCTTGGGTTGCGCGCGCTTGCCCGCGACCTGGGCGTCTCGGCAACCGCGCTTTACCGCCATTTCCCGAACAAGGACGCCTTGCTCGATGCGCTGGCGCTGGAAGGCCTCAACCGGCTGGGCCGGAGCCAGGCGGAAGCGGCCACGAAAGCCGGCGGCGGCCGTGACGGCTTTACGGAAGTGGGTATTACCTATGTGGAATGGGCGGTCGAACACCCCGCATTGCTGCGGCTGATCTACAATCGCGTCGGTCAGGTCGATCTCGCCGCCGACGATCCCTCCGTCATGGGCGAAGCCTTGTACCAGCTCCGCACCGGCATTGCCGCGACCATGCCGGACGGAATGTCAAAGGACCAACGCGCCGCCGCCGCGCTCCACGCATGGTCCCTGGTCCACGGGCTGGCGATGCTGATTCTTGATGGGCAGGTGCCCTATGATCCGGCGATGGTGCGCAAAGTGGTTCTGATGACGGATTTCAGAGACTGCTGACTCTTCGCACGAACCGGATGCTGTTGTGCTTAACCCGCCTTTTACATGCTTCTGCTAGCGTTGCGCAGCCAAGGTTTAAACAGGGTTGAAAACAAGAATGATGCGGAGTCTCTTCACCAGAAGCGATATCGGGGGAAAGCACTTTTGGGGAGTTTTTCTTGTCCTGATCTGCGTGCTTGCCGCGCTGGAACTCGCCCTCGCCGACCGCAAATATGGATTATTTACCGGCGGCTTTGGCCAGTCGCAGGCGATCGACACGTTCGGCGAACGGGCCATCTTCCTTATCGGCTACATCTCTTCCATGGCCATGCTGGTCATCGGTACATGGTGGATCATCGTCCGGCTGTTTCGCAGCCAAAGGTCATGGCCGCCCCTGTTCTTTCTGGCGACCATCGTCGGCGGAACCTATATCCTGCTGCTCGCCCTGACCTTCCAGCTCCACCAATATTTCAGCGATACGATAAGCTTCACGCTGATGGCCAATCTCGGCGGCGGCAGCCTGGCCGACGCCCTGCTTTTCGCTTCCAACGAAATCTTCCTTGGCATCGCCGCGCTGGTTGTCGGCCTGTTGGCCTATATCCATATATTCCGGCTCCTGTCCCGCAAATTCCCGGTACGCGCCTACCATATCGCATGGTCAGCGCATGGCCGCACGTTCATCGGCCTATTTCTCTCCACCCTGCTTCTTGCCACTGCGGTGCCTGCAGCGCCTGCCGACGTGCGAAATGGCCTGAACCGCACGCTGGCATGGGGCCTGTTCGCCCGGGCCGCCAACCGACTGACCGACTTTGATAATGATGGCTATGGCTGGATATCCGGCATGCCGGACCGGCATCCGTTCAACGGCGCCCGCTATCCGCTAGCATTGGATATCCCCGGAAACGGTATCGACGAGGATGGCTTTGGCGGCGATCTGCAACTGGCTGCGACGACACCGCAACCGCCAATCACATTGATATCGGGCAAACGCCCCCATCTCGTCCTGATTGTCATGGAGAGCGCACGATATGATGTCATTGGCAAGCGGATCAACGGCAAGCCGGTTGCGCCAAATCTAGAAGCCATTGCCAAATCCGGAAGCCTTGTTTCCCCGGCATTCAGCCATGTCGGCTTTACCACCGCATCGCTCAAATCGCTGTTTGGCGGCGCGCTGCAACCGGCAAGGGGATCTCCCTCGCTATTCCGCGAGCTCAAATCCAGCGGCTATGAAATTGCTGTTTTCTCCGGACAGCCCGAAGATTTCGGGGACATTTCAACGACCGTGGGCATGCGCGACAACGCCAATATCTTTATCGACGGCGACAGGTTGAAACATCTGCGCGCGTTCAGCAACAGCGCACAAGGTTCGATCCTGATTGACGAGAAACATCTGCTCAAAGCCTTTGCCGACGAATATCAGCAGCCGACAAAATGGGACCAGCCGCAATTTCTCTATTTCAATTTCCAGTCACCGCATTTCCCCTATTTCCACGAGGGAATGCCGCTCACTTTGATCGACAAGCCCCTGCCCCGGTCCGAGATCGGCGCCGACAAGCGGGACCAACTGCAGCAGACCTACTGGAACGCCGTCCATTATTCGGATCGCCAACTGGGCGCACTGGTTTCGCGGCTGAAGCGGGATGGCGTGTGGGACAACAGCGTGGTTGTTATCACTGGCGATCATGGCGAAGACCTGTTTGAAGAAGGCTTTCTCGGCCACGGCCACAATATCAATATCCGCCAGAACGCCACATTTTTCGTCACCAACCGCCTGGGCGTCGCAGCCGACGGCCCGATAGGCATGAGCGACTACCGCGCCATCATATTGTCGTTGCTCAGGAATGAGAAACCGGACATCCCTGCAAAACCGGTACTTATGACGGTCGGCGACCTCAATCGTCCCACGCAAATCGGCATTGCCGAAGGCGCATCGAATATTACCTCGTTACGGCTCGACACCGGCGAGGCTTGCATGGTCGAAAAAGGCCAGTGCGCCAATGCGAACGGCTTGGCAGGAGATTTCAAGCATCGCGTAGACCGGCTGGTCCGCATCTGGGGATCGGCGAGATGGCAAGACCGGGCGAAGCAGGCACCCGATTGAAGCCTATCCGCGCAATCTGATGTCTGCGGGGCGAAATGAACGCCATCATACCCCCTTGACCGAAAGCCGGTACATCCCTATATCCCGCGCTCACCACAGATTTCGAGACAGGGCGTGCAGTCGCGCGGCGCGCCAGAAGAAATGAAATTTGCACGGTTTTCAGGACGCTAAAAAGCTGCAGTTTCCATGCTTTGGGAACATGCGGCTTTTGTCGTCTTGATGCGTCTCCACATTTTGATTTTCCGCTGGTTTTCCGGCGATGGCGAGAAGGCAAAACTTTATGGCTACCCAAGCAGCTTCGGTCAAAACGACGGCTCCGACCCCCACCCGCAAGAAACGCATCCGCAAGATTTTCGGCGACATTCACGAAGTCATCGAAATGCCGAATCTCATCGAGGTTCAGCGCGAATCATATGAGCAGTTTCTGCGTTCGGATCCTTCGATCGGATATGTTTCCGGCCTGGAAAAGACGCTGCGCAGCGTTTTCCCGATCCGCGATTTTGCCGGCACCGCCGAGATGGACTTCGTCAACTATCAGCTCGAAGATCCCAAATATAATGTCGAGGAATGCCGCCAGCGGGGCATCACCTATGCCGCGCCGATGAAGGTAACCCTTCGCCTGATCGTGTTCGAGGTCGATCCCGAAACGGAAGCGCGTTCGGTTCTCGATATCAAGGAACAGGACGTTTATATGGGCGACATGCCTTTGATGACCAAGAACGGTACGTTCGTCATCAACGGCACAGAGCGCGTCATTGTCAGCCAGATGCACCGTTCGCCCGGCGTATTGTTTGACCATGACCGCGGCAAGACCCACTCCTCCGGCAAATTCCTGTTCGCTGCCCGCGTCATTCCTTACCGCGGCAGTTGGCTCGACTTTGAATTTGACGCGAAAGACATCGTCAACGTCCGTATCGATCGCAAGCGCAAGCTGCCGGTGACCGCATTGCTGCGTTCGCTCGGCGACGCGATCCTCGAAGTCAAAGAAAAGAAGCCTGATTTCAAAGTCGGCGAGATGGTCCGCGTCGCGGGCATGAAACAGCCAGCCGAAATTCTCGAAGTCGAGGGCAACCTGATCACCATCCGTGAGCCAATGGGTGCGATCGACGTGCAGGGCAAGATCGAAGACGAAGGCCGCACCAAAAGCGCGCAGCTGGTCAAGATCGTCAAGCAGGGCTATTCGGAAGAAGATATCCTCAACCTGTTTTACGAGCGCATCGTTTACAAGCGCGCGAAAGACGGCTGGACCATACCTTTCGTCGCCGAGCAATGGCGCGGCATCAAGCCAACCTTTGACATTGTCGACGCGCAGAGCGGTGAAGTTGTTTTTGAAGCGACCACCAAGATCACGCCGCGCGCCGCGAAAAAGGCCGAAACCGATGGCATGACAAACATCGTCATCCCGACCGAGGAAATTTTCGGTCGCTACAGCGCCTTTGATCTGATCAACGAGAAAACCGGCGAAATCTACATCGAAGCCGGTGACGAAGTAACCGCGGAAAATCTTGAAAAGATTGACAATGCCGGCATCGACGCGCTCGAATTGCTCGACATCGACCACGTGATGACCGGTCCCTGGATCCGCAACACGCTGAAGGTCGACAAGGCCGAAGATCGTGATGGCGCCCTGTCTGACATTTACCGCGTCATGCGTCCCGGTGAACCACCAACGCGCGAAACCGCAGAAGCTCTGTTCGAAGGTCTTTTCTTCGACCCGGAACGCTATGACCTCTCCGCTGTTGGCCGCGTAAAACTCAACATGCGTCTCGAACTGGATGCGCCTGCTGACTATACAATCCTGCGCAAGGAAGACATTCTCGCGGTTGTCAAAACTCTCGTCGATCTGAAAGACGGCAAGGGCGAAGTCGATGATATCGACAATCTCGGCAACCGTCGTGTCCGTTCCGTTGGCGAATTGCTGGAAAACCAGTATCGCGTCGGTCTTCTCCGCATGGAGCGCGCCGTCAAGGAGCGCATGAGCAGCGTAGACGTATCCACCGTGATGCCGAACGATCTGATCAATGCGAAGCCTGCCGTTGCAACGGTGCGTGAATTCTTCGGCTCCTCGCAGCTGTCGCAGTTCATGGATCAGACCAATCCGCTTTCGGAAGTCACCCATAAGCGCCGGGTATCAGCATTGGGCCCCGGTGGTCTGACCCGCGAACGTGCCGGCTTTGAAGTCCGCGACGTTCACCCGACCCATTATGGCCGTATCTGCCCGATTGAAACGCCTGAAGGCCCGAACATCGGTCTGATCAACTCTCTGGCATCGTTCAGCCGCGTCAACCAATATGGCTTTATCGAAACGCCATATCGGAAAGTCGTCGACAACAAGGTGACCGACGATGTTGTCTATCTCTCCGCGATGGAAGAGCAGAAGCACACCGTGGCTCAGGCAAACGCCGAACTGACCGAAGACGGCAGCTTTGTGGAGGAAATCGTTTCCTCGCGTCAGGCTGGCGAATTCCTGATGGCGCCTCGCGATATCATCACGCTGATGGACGTCAGTCCGAAACAGCTGGTGTCGGTTGCTGCCTCGCTCATTCCATTCCTGGAAAATGATGACGCCAACCGCGCGCTCATGGGATCCAACATGCAACGTCAGGCTGTGCCTTTGGTGAAAGCCGAAGCACCGTTTGTCGGCACCGGCATGGAAGAAACCGTAGCCCGCGACTCTGGCGCCGCCATTGCTGCGAAACGCTCCGGTATTGTCGATCAGGTGGATGCAACCCGCATCGTCATCCGCGCATCGGACGCAGTGGAGGCTGGCAAATCCGGCGTGGACATCTACACGCTGCAGAAATTCCAGCGTTCCAACCAGAACACCTGCATCAACCAGCGTCCGCTGGTGAAGGTTGGCGAGATCGTCCAGCAGGGCGACACGATTGCTGACGGTCCATCCACCGATATGGGTGAACTGGCGCTGGGCAAGAATAGCCTCGTCGCTTTCATGCCCTGGAATGGCTACAACTACGAGGATAGTATCCTCATCTCCGAACGGATCGTGAAAGACGACGTCTTCACCTCGATCCATATCGAAGAATTCGAAGTCATGGCTCGCGACACCAAGCTTGGCCCTGAAGATATCACCCGTGATATTCCCAACGTCGGCGAGGAGGCGCTTCGCAACCTCGACGAAGCGGGCATTGTCTATATTGGTGCTGAAATCGAACCGGGCGATATTCTCGTCGGCAAGATCACGCCAAAGGGTGAAAGTCCGATGACGCCGGAAGAAAAACTTCTACGCGCCATTTTCGGTGAAAAAGCCTCGGACGTTCGCGACACATCTTTGCGCCTCCATCCTGGTGTCGCCGGTACGGTTGTCGAAGTTCGTGTGTTCAACCGCCACGGCATCGACAAGGACGAACGCGCTCTGGCGATCGAACGCGAAGAAATTGGCCGGTTTACCAAGGATCGTGACGACGAACGCGCCATCCTGAACCGTGCGACCTTCAATACGTTGAAAGACATGTTGATCGGTCAGACCGCCACTTCCGCGCCGAAGCCTATGAAGAAGGGCGCTGAAATCACCGAGGAAAGCCTCTCCGAACTGGAGCAGGTCGACTGGTGGAAGATTGCAGTCAAGGACGATCAGGTTCAGTCCGATTTCGAAGCCACTCGTCAGCAATATGACGAAGCGATCAAGCTCATCAACGAACGGTTCGAAGACCGTCGCGAGAAGCTCGAACGCGGCGACGAACTCGCTCCGGGCGTGTTGAAGATGGTCAAGGTCTTTGTCGCAGTGAAGCGCAAGCTGCAACCAGGCGACAAAATGGCAGGCCGTCACGGCAACAAGGGGGTTATCTCCCGAATCCTGCCACAGGAAGACATGCCGTTTCTCGAAGACGGTACACCGGTTGACATCGTGCTCAACCCATTGGGTGTGCCATCGCGAATGAACGTCGGACAGATTTTCGAAACCCACTTGGGCTGGGCCGCACGTGGTCTCGGCCAACAGGTTACCGAAGCTCTCGAAGAATGGCGCCTCGCCAACCCCGATCCCAAGGCGGCACCACCGCCAGATGCGGTCAAGGAACGGCTCAAGGTCATTTACGGCGAACAATATCATGCCGATATCGATAGCCGTGATACAGCCGAGATCGTCGAAATGGTCGGCCATCTTCGCCACGGTATCCCGATGGGTACGCCGGTATTTGATGGTGCGCACGAAAGCGATATTTCCGACATGCTCGAACTGGCAGGTCTGGATCGCAGCGGTCAGGTCAATCTTTATGATGGCCGGACCGGCGACAAGTTCGATCGCAAGGTGACCGTGGGCTATATTTACATGCTCAAGCTGCACCATCTGGTCGACGACAAGATCCACGCTCGTTCGATTGGCCCTTACAGCCTTGTCACGCAGCAACCTCTCGGCGGTAAAGCGCAGTTTGGTGGACAGCGTTTCGGGGAAATGGAAGTCTGGGCATTGCAGGCATATGGCGCGGCTTACACGTTGCAGGAAATGCTGACGGTCAAGTCCGATGACGTGATCGGCCGGACTAAGGTTTACGAAGCGATCGTCAAGGGTGACGATACGTTCGAAGCCGGCGTACCGGAAAGCTTCAACGTTCTGGTCAAGGAAATGCGGTCGCTCGGCCTCAACATCCAGCTCTCCAGCTTTGGTGACGATGATGATGAGACGGACGATGGAATTGCGATAGCGGCGGAGTGAAGCACTAGCGTCACGCCACGCAGCATTTCAAATTTGGGGCGAACGCCCAAGAGGAATTAAGTCATGAATCAAGTATCAAATTTCGCAAATCCGATCGCAAAGGTGGAAACATTTGACCAGATCCAGATCGGTCTTGCATCGCCAGAGCGTATCCGCAGCTGGTCCTTTGGTGAGATCAAGAAGCCGGAAACCATCAACTACCGGACATTCAAGCCGGAACGTGACGGCCTGTTCTGCGCGCGCATCTTTGGTCCGGTAAAGGATTACGAATGCCTGTGCGGTAAATATAAGCGCATGAAATACAAGGGCATCGTCTGCGAAAAATGCGGTGTCGAAGTTACGGTTACCAAGGTTCGCCGGGAACGCATGGGTCATATCGACCTGGCCGCTCCTGTCGCGCATATCTGGTTCCTGAAATCCCTGCCATCGCGCATCGGCCTGCTGCTCGACATGCAGCTCAAGCAGCTTGAGCGCGTGCTATATTTCGAAAGCTACGTGGTTATCGAACCCGGTTTGACGGCTCTGGAAAAATTCCAGCTGCTGACCGAAGACGAAATGCTCGAAGCGCAGGATGAATATGGCGAGGACGCTTTCTCTGCCGGTATCGGTGCAGAAGCAGTCAAGATCATGCTTCAGGACCTCGATCTGAAGCAGGAACGCGACGACCTGATGGAAGATCTGCGCACGACCAAGTCGACGCTGAAGCCCAAGAAGATCATCAAACGACTGAAAGTGGTCGAAAGCTTTATCGACTCCGGCAACAAGCCGGAATGGATGATCCTTGAAATCATTCCAGTGATCCCGCCAGAACTGCGCCCGCTGGTGCCTCTGGATGGTGGCCGCTTCGCGACCTCCGATCTCAACGATCTCTATCGCCGCGTGATCAACCGGAACAACCGTTTGAAGCGCCTGATGGAACTGCGCGCACCAGATATCATCGTCCGTAACGAGAAGCGTATGCTTCAGGAATCTGTTGATGCATTGTTTGACAATGGCCGTCGTGGCCGGACCATCACCGGTGCCAACAAACGTCCGCTGAAATCCTTGTCCGACATGCTCAAGGGTAAACAGGGCCGTTTCCGTCAGAACCTTCTCGGCAAGCGCGTCGATTATTCCGGTCGTTCGGTTATCGTAACCGGTCCCGAGCTGAAATTGCATCAATGTGGTTTGCCGAAGAAAATGGCCCTGGAACTGTTCAAGCCGTTCATCTACGCGCGCCTTGACGCCAAGGGCCTCTCGATGACGCTCAAGCAGGCCAAGAAATGGGTCGAAAAAGAGCGCAAGGAAGTCTGGGATATTCTGGAAGAAGTGATCCGCGAACATCCCGTGATGCTGAACCGCGCACCAACGCTTCACCGTCTGGGTATCCAGGCGTTCGAACCGGTATTGATCGAAGGCAAAGCGATCCAGCTTCACCCGCTGGTCTGTTCCGCCTTCAACGCCGACTTTGACGGCGACCAAATGGCGGTCCACGTTCCACTGAGCCTCGAGGCCCAGCTGGAAGCACGTGTCCTGATGATGTCGACCAACAACATCCTCTCGCCAGCAAACGGCAAGCCGATCATCGTTCCTTCGCAGGACATGGTTCTCGGCATCTATTATCTGACGATGGATCGCAAAGGCGAACCAGGCGAAGGCATGTTGCTCGCCGATATGGCCGAAGTCCATCAGGCACTGGAAATTGGCGCGGTGACCTTGCACTCCAAGATCACCACCCGGGTTCCGCAAACCGACGAGGACGGCAACCCCATCCTCAAGCGTTTCGAAACCACGCCCGGCCGTCTGCTGATTGCCGAATGTCTGCCGAAATCGCATCTGGTTCCGTTCGACATCGTCAACCGCTTGCTGACCAAGAAAGAAGTCGGCGACGTGATTGACCAGGTCTATCGTCACACCGGCCAGAAAGACACGGTCCTGTTCGCCGATGCGATCATGGGTCTTGGCTTCCGCCACGCTTGCCGTGCCGGTATTTCCTTCGGCAAGGATGACATGATCATTCCTGACTCCAAGGACAAGACGGTCGAAGATACCCGCACGCTGGTTGCTGACTATGAACAGCAATATCAGGACGGGCTGATCACCCAGCAGGAAAAATATAACAAGGTGATCGATGCCTGGTCCCGCTGTGGTGACACGGTTGCGAACGCGATGATGGACGAGCTGGCCGCGACGCCAGAGGACGAACATGGCCGCGAGCGCGAGATCAACGCCATCTACATGATGAGCCACTCCGGCGCACGTGGTTCGCCAGCACAGATGAAACAGCTGGGCGGTATGCGTGGTCTGATGGCGAAACCTTCCGGCGAGATTATTGAAACACCGATTATCTCGAACTTTAAGGAAGGCCTGACGGTTCTCGAATATTTCAACTCCACCCACGGTGCCCGTAAAGGTCTGGCGGATACGGCGTTGAAAACAGCCAACTCGGGTTATCTGACTCGTCGTCTGGTTGACGTTTCGCAGGATTGTACCATCGTCGAAGTCGATTGCGGCACCGAAAATGCGCTGGAGATGAAAGCTATCGTCCAGGGCGGTTCGGTTATCGCATCGCTTGGCGAACGTATCCTTGGCCGGACAATGGCTGAAGATATTGTCGACAGCAAAGACGACAGTGTAGTGATCAAGTCCGGCACGTTGCTCGACGAAGCCGCTATTCTCGTGATCGAGGAACTCGGCATCCAGTCCGCGCGCATTCGTTCGCCGCTGGTCTGCGAATCCAAAATGGGCGTCTGCGGCACCTGCTACGGTCGCGATCTTGCTCGCGGTACACCGGTGAATATCGGTGAAGCGGTTGGCGTTATTGCGGCTCAGTCAATCGGTGAGCCAGGCACGCAGCTAACGATGCGTACCTTCCACATCGGCGGCGCGGCGCAGCTCAACGAGCAATCCAATCTGGAATCGGTGGCAGAAGGCAAGGTCGAATATCGCGACATGCCGGTCATCGAAGACAAGAACGGACGCTTCCTGTCTCTGGCGCGTAGCGGTATCATCGCCGTGATCGACAATGACGGACGCGAACGGTCTGCCGATAAGGTGCCTTATGGTACCAGCGTGCTGATCAAGGATGGCGCGACAGTCCACTTGGGCGATCGTCTGGCCGAATGGGATCCGTTCACGATGCCGATGATCACCGAGAAACCGGGTGTCATCAAATATCAGGATGTCATCGAAGGCAAGACGATGACCGAACAAACCGATGAAGCCACCGGTATCGCACAGCGTGTGATCATGGAATATCGGGCTTCGGGTCGCGGCGCGAACAAGGAAGACCTCCGTCCGCGCATGACCTTGCTGGATGAAAACAGCGGTGAAGCGGGTCGTTACATGCTCGCAAACGGCGCTACGCTTTCGGTCGAAGATGGCCAGAAGGTTGTCGCTGGTGACGTGCTGGCACGTGTCTCTCGCGAAGCTGCGAAGACCCGTGACATTACGGGTGGTCTGCCACGTGTGGCCGAACTGTTCGAAGCGCGTATTCCGAAGGATAATTCGATCATCGCAAAAATCGATGGCCGGATTGAATTCGTTCGCGATTACAAAGCGAAGCGCAAGATCGCGATTGTTCCTGAAGAGGGCGAACCAGTCGAATATCTGGTGCCGAAGACGAAAGTCATCGACGTACAGGAAGGCGATTTCGTCAAAAAGGGCGACAATCTGGTCTCCGGTTCTCCGGATCCGCATGATATTCTTGAAGTTCTCGGGGTTGAGGCGTTGGCCGAATATCTCGTTTCGGAAATTCAGGAAGTTTATCGTCTGCAGGGCGTGAAAATCAACGATAAGCATATCGAGACGATTGTTCGTCAGATGCTGCAGAAAGTTGAAATCACCAATGGCGGCGATACCACACTTCTTCCGGGCGAGCAGATCGATCTTGAAGAGATGCTGGAATATAATGCGAAGCTGACCAAGAAGCAGGAACCTGCTGCCGGTAAGCCAGTGCTCCTTGGTATCACCAAGGCAAGCCTGCAAACCCGCAGCTTCATCTCTGCCGCTTCCTTTCAGGAAACCACCCGGGTGCTTACCCAGGCGGCTGTCGAGGGCAAGAAGGATCAGCTGATCGGTCTCAAGGAAAACGTGATCGTTGGTCGCTTGATCCCGGCTGGTACTGGTGCTGGCATGAACCGTGCACGTATCGCGGCAACCAGCCGTGATGCGGCATTGCGGGCACAACAGCAGAAAATGCTCGACGCGATGCAGGCTGCAGCCGATCTGAAAGCGGAAGAAGTGGCTAATGCTGCGGCTTCTGCACCGGCTCCTGCTGCCGAAGCCGAGCCAACCGCTGCTGACGTGTTCGGCGAGACACCGGTCGAGGAAGCCCTGATTGCTGCGGACAGTTCCGAAGAACAGCATGCAGCAGAACTGGCGCAAGGTGATGAGGCCGCAACGGGCGATTCACACATGGCGAAAACCATGGGTGAAGGCATCGAAGAAAGCGACACCGAAGACGCTCAGTCGGACGACGACAACGAAGCATAAGTTTCTCCGTCTGGAACCAATCAAAAAAGCCCCGCTGGAGATGATCCAGCGGGGCTTTTTATGCTCTAGAATATCCTTCCGCGCGATTTCGGCTCAGAAGCGGATTTCGCAAACCGACATCTTGCCCTGCACCGTGGTCCGCCACTCCCCTGTCCATTGTCCGCCCTGCGAGGCAGCGACGACCGGGCACTTTGTTTTCGCATCCTCTCGGCTCCAGATTGGACCAGCGTTCACATCGCGGGTATTGCCCGATGGCCGGGGCGCTGGCCGGGGCGTCGGGCGATGCGATGACGAAGCGCCTCTCCGCCGTGATGCGTACTGGATCTGGTACAGGTCGCTCATCGCACCGCCATTATCGGCATAACCGATCCATTTTCGATAAAGGTCCAGTTGTAGCCGCACATTACGTGACCGGTCGTTCAGATAAACCGACCACTTATCGCGGCCGGTCTCGGTGAAATTAAACATGGCACGGCCTTGCGCGTTATACTCCGTCCAGCGGCCCGGACCGGTTTTCCTGAAACTGCCACCGGAGAAGAAGACCTGCTGAACATTGCTGCCATCGGTCTCCAGGCTCCGTGTCGGCGGCGCTGGTCGCATTCTGCCCTCGTTGCGATACGCACTGGTTATCGGATAAAAATCGCGCTTGGGTCCTCCCCCGTCGCCTAGCCGGATCCAGTTGCGGTGGATATCGATTTGCAACTGCACATCTCGCGAAGGATCATCGAGATAGACCGACCAGTCATCACGGCCGGTCTCTCTGAAGGTGAATTTAACCCGGCCATCGGCACCATATTCGGTCCAGTGACCACGACCGGTTTGACGGAACAAGCCGCCATTGAACCGGACCTCGGACACATTATAGCCATTTACCTCTTGCTCTCGCAGCTGCGCGTGTGCGGCTTCAGGGAACACCAGATATATTGATCCCATCGTGGCAACAGTCAGGCCCATTGCAAACGCTCTTTTTAAAATAGTCATGATTTCCCCGTTTTTCTGGTGCGACCCAGAACCTCTTGTTGCACATGGTGGCAGCCCAAAACAAGCCGGTCAGCCAAATAAGAAAGGTCGCCGAAATCGTTCGGCGACCTTTCTGTTAGCGAAAACGGGAAGGGCTTCAGGCTAGGGCTATTTCCTGCAAGGCAGCTTCCACCGCGGCCTCCCCCTTCACCATCTGCTGATCTGCAGCGATGAAGGTGACATCGGTGATGCCGATAAACCCGAGCACGTGGCGCAAATAGCCGGTAGCGAAGTCAATCTCGCTGCCGATCGCCGTACCGCCCGAAGCCACTAGGATAAAAGCCTTCTTGCCCGTCAACAAGCCTTCCGGGCCATTGGCGGTATAGTGGAACGTCTTTCGTGCCCGCGCCACCATGTCAATCCACGCTTTCAGTGCTGCCGGGATGCCGAAATTATAAATCGGGGTGCCGATCACCAATATGTCGGCCGCGAATAATTCAGCCACCAGCGAATCGGACACACCGAGTTCCGCTTTCTGTGCGTCGCTCCGTTCCGCTTCGTCGGTAAAATTGGCACCGACCCAATTCTCCGTCACAAAGGGTAATGCCACGGCAAGATCGCGGGTCACAATATTGGCCGGCGCAAGCCTGTCGATCAAGGCATCGGTCAAGGCGCGAGACGATGAACCGGTTTTGCGAGCGCTGGCATCGATACGAAGGATGTTTTTATTATCGGTCATGAGAAAATTTCCTATGTTTGTAATTGGTGAAATAATTGGAGGGACGCTCCCCCAAAAAGGGGATCGGAGAGCGTCCCTCGGGTTACGGGTGTCAGTGGTGCGACTCCCATGCCTCGACAAAGACAAATTCCGCATCGTCGATGGCTTCAATCTTCAGCGATGGTATATCCCTGATCGCCAGAGAGTCCCGCGCGCTAACCAGTTCGCCGTTGACCCTCACCTTACCGGCAGAACCGACCAGATAGACATGGGCGCCATTGGCGATTTGATGTTCGACCGTCGTTCCAGCCGTGAGCGTCGCGCCGTACAGCCGCGCATCGGCTCCGATCATCAGCGCACCGCCGTCAATGTCTTCTTCAAAACCGCTGGCGAGAATTTCCAGCTGGTCCGAGCGGTCACCCTTCGGAAAAGCTTTCGCATCCCAGCGGGGCGCACCACCGGCAGCACGCGGCTCGATCCAGATCTGGAACAGACGGGTTTGCTCGTCCTCCAGATTATATTCGCTGTGCATCACGCCGGTGCCGGCGCTCATCACCTGAACATCGCCTGCCTCTGTGCGACCCTCATTGCCCATATTGTCGCGATGGGTAATCGCCCCTTCGCGAACATAGGTAATGATTTCCATGTCCTGATGGCCGTGCATCGGAAATCCGGTTTTCGGTTTGATCTCGTCATCATTCCACACCCGGATCGGACCGAAGCCCATGCGGGCGGGATCCCAATATTTACCGAAGGAAAAATGATGGCGGGCCTGCAACCACTCGTGGTCGACATGGGCCAGGTCCTTGAATGTGCGTTTCTCGATCATTGTCTTTCTCCTGTTGGAGCGGGTCCTTTCCGCTCGTCATGACAATCAGATAGGCCCATCCATTTGTTTCTAAAATAGACAGAAAAGAAATTGATTGTTTCCGTTTATTTATTAATATGCTGGCTATGGCGTTACCGGATTATGAAGCATGGGCAATATTTGCGGTGGTTGCACGGCTGGGCAGCTTTACCGCGGCCGCACAGGAACTGGCGCTTTCCAAACCGACAATCTCCAAAGCGATATCCCGGCTGGAACAGTCGCTCGGCACCGTCCTGTTCCACCGCACATCGCGCAAGATTTCGCTGTCCACCGCTGGCAAGTCGCTTCTTCATCATGCCCAGCAGATTGCCCGTGACGGCGAGGCAGCGATGGAGGCTGCTCGCGATACGACGCATCTGTTACAGGGACAGGTCCGACTGGCAGCGCCGCTCAGCTATGGCCTCTCGCATCTGGCACCGGTGATCGCCGACTTTATGTGCGCTTATCCGGAGATTACCGTCGATCTGCAACTCAATGACGCGCGGGTTGATCTGGTCGAGGAAGGTTTTGATTGCGCCATCCGGATCGGCGCGCTGTCCGACAGCAGTCTCAGGGTAATCAAGCTGCGCAAGATGGATGGCTATTTCATTGCCGCCCCGAGCTATGTCGAGCGCAAGGGCCTGCCGGAAACGCCGGCCGCCCTGAGCGATCATGATTGCTTCATCTATTCGAACACCCCGAGCCCGGAGATATGGCAAATCATCGGCCCCGATGGCCAGGCAACCAATGTACGTCCGAAATGCCGCTTCCGCAGCAACAATGGGGATGTCATGCTGCCTGCGTTGATCGCCGGGCGGGGAATAGGATATCTGCCCGACTTTCTGTGTAAAAAGGCATTGGATGAGGGGGACCTGGTCAATATTCTTCCGGGCTGCCGCATCGGGGATATCGCCCTCAATATCGTCATGCCCCCTTCCCGTTTGCGGCCGGCACGGGTGGATGCATTGATCGACTTTCTGAAGGACAATTTGCGTTAGCTGAGTACAGGTAGAGCAAACACGACGTCATTTCACTGTCCTACATCGTTGGGATTTTGTATCTTCTCCGGATGTCTAATGAAATGCTCTTCAGACCCGATGGTGACAAATTCTTCTTGGTGACCATTCTGGATGGTCGGTACGGCGATTTTCTGGCTAAAATCGAAGGACCGGAATTTTTTCTCTTACACTGTAAAGTCTGTAAAGTTCGTCAGTAAAATAGGTCCGAATATTAATGCCGCTCGAAACCATGTTCCTTTTTCTGATCACAGACCTGATGTTTTGTCTCACCCCGGGGCCGGCGACCATGGTCGCCGTCAGCCATGCTTTGCCGCTTGGCCCCAGAGGCGGTATGCGCGGTGCCCTCGGTCCCATTGTCGGCGTGAACATCGGGAATTTTATCTGGTATGGTCTGACCGCCTTCGGGCTGATAGCCCTGATCGCGACCGTTCCAACCGCCTATTCGGTACTTCGCTGGCTCGGCGTCGCCTATCTCGCCTGGATGGGATTGCAGATGTTCAGGGGCGGCACCAGCGCGCTCAACCGACAACCGGCCCGCAGCGCCAGTTTCGGCAAGGGATTTCTGAATGGATTGGCGGTGCACATGTCCAACCCCAAGGCACTTCTTTTCTACACTGTGTTCATCCCGCCCTTTATTGATCCGGATGGCAATGTGCTGCTTCAATTTGCGATATTGGCGGGGCTGACCGTTTTAACAGAAACCACAGGCCTGACCTTTTACGCCGCGATCGCTTCCAAGGCGCGCAATCTGGGCGATGCCGATAAGGCACAACCCAAGTTCCAGAAAGTTGCTGCGGTCATATTGATCGGTGCAGCGCTGATATTGGTCTGGTGGAACCTAACCGATGGTGCAATGGAAAGCGCGTTCAACCTGTCGAAAGGCAAAACTGGCTAAATGAACAATATGATACGAATCTGCCTTTCTCTTGTGATGCTGAGCCTGGCCACTCCCCTCTCTGCACAGGAGGCACCCGATGACGGCCATGATCCCGAGATGATTCTGGCGCTAAAGGGGCTACAACTGCTAGACCAGCGGTTGAATACCATCGGCTATCGACTGGTCGAGGCCAATGCACCTTATTGCGATCAGACATCTGCCAGCAGCGGTTTGCTGCTCAATGATGTCGCTCAATATGTCGATCAGGAAACCGCCCGTTTTGCTCTCGGCTTCGATGGTTCGGTGGGGATTACTGCGGTTGCTCCGGACAGCCCGGCAGCGGCAGCCAATATATCACCGGGCGATACGCTGCTGGCAATCGACAGTGTAGCCGTAGACGACATTGTGATCGACGATCTCGCCCTGTCCAACGAAGCGCCCCCTTATCGCAGGGTCGCGACAATCAATCAGATGATCGAACAGGCGCTAGCGGAACGCGATGTCGATTTGACGATTTCGCGCGGCGGGGTCAGCCAGACTATTCCGATTGCCGCATCCATCACATGTCCGGGACGATTCCAGATCCGGGTCAGCGCCGACAGGAGTGCAAGCGCCGACGGCAAGCTGGTAAGCGTCTCGTCGCGCCTCGCCGAATATTTCCTGAGTGACGATGAATTTGCTGCGGTTGTCGCGCACGAACTCGCCCATAATCTGCTGAAGCATCGGGATCGCCTGGATGCACAAAACGTCAATCGCGGATTTTTCGGACAATTTGGCGAGAGCGCCAGCCGGATCAAAACCGCCGAGATCGAGGCTGACCGGCTATCGGTCTGGCTGATGAGCAATGCGGGCTATGATCCGCAAGCGGCGATCCGGTTCTGGACCCGCTATGGCAAGGAACATGGCAAAGGCATATTCTCCGCCTCCACCCATTATCGGTGGAAAAAGCGGGTGGAATTATTCGAAGAAGAATTGGCAAAAATGGCGAAGATTGAACCCGTTGATGGCAAATTTCCGCCACCGCTGCTGACCAAGGCAGACTGACTGACTCACTCGTCCCGCTCGTAGGCTTCTTTGCAATTGCGGCGCTCTTGCTTGTTTTGTGCTTCGTCCAGGCAAAGATCGCGCTGTTTCTTCCGCTCGGCGAGCACCTTGCGGCCCAGATCCTCTTCCCGCTCGGACTGGGTCTGGGTGGTCGCGTCAACGGCCGTCTCGACCACCGTACCAGCCGCACGGAACGGCGCTGTGACGATCTTGCTCGCGACGCAGCCGGATAACAGCACGGGGACCAGAGCGACCGACAGGATTGGAAATAGGCGCATGCAATACTCCTCAGATGTTTCCTACAGTCGATATGCTGAAGTCCGGATGAATGGCCGGGCGGAGCATCACTCGGCCAGCAACTTCTCGGCCATCGCCCGAATATCGCTACCGATTTCGGGATGAGCCAGTGCCAGCGCCAGATTGGCCTCGACATAGCCCTGTTTCGACCCGCAGTCATAACGTTTGCCGTCAAAGGTCATGCCGTGAAACGGTTGCTGGCCTATCATCTGCGCCATCGCGTCGGTCAACTGGATTTCCCCGCCAGCACCAGCGGCCTGGGTTTCCAATATCCGCATCACCTCGGGCTGCAGGATATAGCGGCCCGGCAGGATCAGATTGGATGGCGCGGTGCCTGCAGGGGGCTTCTCCACCAGACCTTTGACCTCGGTTATCGGCCCGTCGCGTTTGCCGGGATCAATCACACCATAAGAAGGCGTGTCCTCAATCGGAATCTCCAGCGCGCAAACGATATTCCCGCCAAGCTTTTCATAAGCGCCGACCATCTGACTCATGCAGCCCGGCGAACCGACCATGAACTCGTCGGGCAGGAAAATCGCAAATGGTTCGTCGCCGATAATATCCCGGGCACACCAGATGGCGTGGCCGAGACCAAGCGGCTCCTGTTGCCGCACGAAAACACAATCGCCGGGCCGGAGACGGGTGCCCTCGAGCACGGATCGATCTTTCGATCGATCGGCCATCGTATGTTCCAGCTCGTAGGCCATGTCGAAATGATCCTCGATCATGCCCTTGCCGCGGCCATTGACGAAGATCATCTGCTCGATCCCGGCCTCCAGCGCTTCATCCACAGCATATTGGAGGAGCGGACGGTCAACGATCGGGAAAAGCTCCTTGGGCATCACCTTGGTCGCCGGCAGGAAGCGGGTTCCCATGCCGGCAACGGGAAAGACGGCTTTTCTGATCGGTTTCATAGGTCTGTCCTAGTTCTTCAATTTATCGGCGAAACTGGTCCGCAATTTCTGCAATTTCGGAGGAATGGTGGCAACACAATAGGGATTGCTGCGTCCTTCGTCCGCCCAATATTGCTGATGATAGTCTTCCGCCAAATACCATGGTGCCGGCCCTTCAATCGTCGTCACGATCGCTTCGGAGCGCCCCTCTCCGGCGCGTTTGATAGCGTTTTCCGCCTCGGCGCGCTGTTCATCGTCCAGCGGGAAAATTGCCGAGCGATACTGGGTGCCAATGTCATTGCCCTGCCGATTAAGCTGGGTCGGATCATGGGTCGCAAAGAAGATATCCAGCAGATCGGAATAGCTTACCAGCGCATCGTCAAACCCGAGCTTGATCGCTTCGGCGTGACCGGTGGTACCCGAACAAACCTCGCGATAGGTGGGATTGGGCTGCTCGCCTCCGATATAGCCGCTCTCGACGGAATTCACCCCGGCAATGTCATTGAACACCGCCTCGGTGCACCAGAAGCAACCGCCGGCCAAAATGGCTTCCTGCTGTGCCATAAAAACTCCTTTTACGCAGAGGCGGTGACGCCCCCGCCATTACTGTCCTTGCTCTCTTCATCGCGCATGGCGACCAACAGATACATGGCGGGTGTGACCACCCGAGACAAGAGGGTGGAGCTGATCAGTCCCCCGATGATGATGACCGCCAACGGACTATACATGGCCCCGCCCCAGAATGCGAGCGGGGTCAGGCCGCCGATAGCGGTTATAGAGGTCAGCAGCACGGGTAGGAAGCGGACCTCGCCGGCCTTTTCGATGGCTGCCCGCAGGCCCATGCCCTGCTCGCGCAACTGGGTGGTGAAATCGACCAGCAGTATCGAGTTCTTGATCTCGATCCCGATCAGGGCGATGAAGCCAATAATCGCCATAACACTCAGCGAATTGCCGGTGATAAAAAGAGCCATAATCCCGCCAAAAGTCCCGAGCGGAATGACGCCTGCAACCACAATCGTTTCCCGAAACCGTCGAAACTCGGCCACAAGAATCGCTATGATCAGCATGATGGAGGTAATTATCAACGGGCCGAAATTTCCAAAAGTCTCGCCAATAGCTTCCGACTCACCGCCCACCGACCATTCATAGCCTTCGGGAAAATCCATCTGCTCCAGCTTCTCCACCGCACGGCTGTTGATTGTTGACGGGATCTCGCCAAAATCGACCTGGGCCGTAACCAGCACCGTTCGCTGCAGCTGGTAGCGCTGGATTTGAGGGGGCACGTTGGTGAGCCTGGGATTGGTGATCTGGGACAGCGGCACAGAATCGCCGGTGCGCGTAGCGACATACACCTTGTCCAGTACCGAGATCGGAAGATTATTCTCAAACGGGTAGCGGACGATCACCGGATAATTATCACCCTCCTGATCCCGGAAAGACGCGGCCCGTTCGCCGCTGATCGCCAACCGGATGGCGCGGCGCGGTTCGCCCGAGGCGATGTTGAGCAGCGCCGTTTTCTGTTCATCCAGACCGATATCAAGATCAATCTTGTCGGTATCCACGGGGTTCACGATATCGCGAGCCCCCGGTGTCTGTCGCAAAAGATCGGCGACCTTGCCAGACAGTTCCTTCAGCGTGTCCAGTTCCGGTCCGGCCACCCGAATTACGATCGGAGCTTCCACCGGCGTGCCATTCTGGAAAAGTTCGATCTTCACGCGGGCGCCGGCAATCTGATCGAGCTGCTGGCGCAACCGCTCTATCATTTCCGGACCTTCCCGCGTGTCCCAGTCATCCATGACGGCCAGTACTTCACCATAGTTGGTGCGTTCGGCCCTCGGGCCGACATTGTAAAACACTTGCGGATTCCCGTTTCCGATATTTTCTGCCCGTACAACTATGCTGGGTTCGGTTTCCAGAATCTTTGTAACTTCGGCGACAATCCCGTCGGTCCGATCAAGGCTGCTGCCCTGTTCCGCTTCAACCGAAACCCGGAAATAGGGTGCATCGGCAAAAGGAAAAAGCGAAAAGCCCAAAGCCGGAACAAGAGCGAATGCCGACAGGCACAAAACCATTGCCAGCACGACCGTCTTGACCGGTGCCCCCAGGGCGATGTGCAAAAATGGACGGTAGAATCGCTGAATCTTGTCATTTACCCAGCGCAGCGCCGGATTGCCTTCCGGATCCTCGTCCCGTCGCAGCAGGCGACTGGCGAGAAACGGGATGACCGACAGGGAAATGAGCAACGAGGCGAGCACCGTCGCGATAATGGCGATGAAGAAAGACCGGGTATAGGAACCGGCGCCACCTGGAAGAAACAGCAGTGGCACAAAAGCCAGCACCAGAACGGCGGTAGAGCCGATGACCGCCGCACGGATTTCCAAGCTGGCCTCGATTGCCGCTCGGGTACGGGTCTTGCCCATGCGCAAATGCCTGGCGATATTCTCGGTCACCACGATACTATCGTCAACCAGCAAGCCCAGCGAGACGATGAAACCGGCAATCGAGAGCTGGCTGAGATTATATCCCATCGCGTAAAGAACCAGAAGACCCGATGCGAGCGAGAGCGGGATCGAGATCATCACGATAGCCGAAGACCGAAAACCCAGCGGTAGAAGCGTGAAGATGACCAGGGCAATCGCAATCGAAAAGTCGCGGGTCAGTTCGTTTAATCGACGTTTCACATCACGGCTCTGGTCGAATTGCATGACCAGCTCAATGTCCGGCGGCAAGATCGAGCGCTGTCGTTTTAACTCGATATCAAGTTCGTTTTTCAGACGAGTGACATCGACACCGTCCTTCTGGGTCACGGTAAGGAAGACGGCGCGCTGGCCATTGTGGCGGGTCCGGTAAATCTGTTCCTGCGCGCCCCAACGGACGTCTGCGACATCATCAACGGTCAAAAGCGATCCGCCGGCAGCCCTCAGCGGCAATCCACGTATGGCATCGAGATTCCGGAACGCTCCACCGGCCTCGACATTCAGCCTTCGCTCGCCGCTCTGCACAGCGCCGCCCGGCAAATCTGCACCTCCCTGGCGCACGGTATCGGCTATCGCGCTTGCCGGTACGCGCAATTCGGACAATCGATCGGAATCGACCTCGACGCTGACTTCCGGCTTCGGCAGGCCAAAAATCCGCGACTCCCGGACGCCGCTGTTGCGGGTGAAGACCTCGACCATATCATCCGCATATTTTTCCATCCGCCGCCACGAAGCAGTTTCGCTGATCAGAGCCACCTGCATGACCGCAGCTTCGGTAGTCCGGATCTTGCGATATTCCAGTTTCTGCAATTCTGCCGGAAGTTCGTCTCGGATCGCGGATACTTCGCGGACCACGTCATCGAAATAACCATCAACGTCACCGGACCATTCGCTGAATTCGACATTGATCACTGTTCCGCCATCGGTGCTTGTCGATTGCACCTCCACGATGTCATCCAGACCCTGAAGGACGTCTTCGATCGGCTTGGCGACCGTCTCTTCCATCTCCTGGGCATCAGCTCCGGGCTGGATCGCAATGATGTTGACGGCCGGAATCGGGAAGTGGGCATCAACGGCCTTGGGAATATTGATGAGCGCAATGATACCCAGCACAACAAGCAGAATGAAAAGAACCAGGCTGAGTTGCCAGCGAGTGATGACGAACCGGGCAAGCATATCAGGCCCGATAACCCGCCTGGTTTAAAACAGCGATCACTTTGCTGTCCTGATGGGCTTGATCACGTCACCGTCGCGCAGCTTGTCGACGCCGCGGGTCACGATGATTTCGCCTTCTTTCAAGCCACCGAGAATTTCAAGATTCTTGTCGGTCAACTTTCCGATGTCGACATTGCGTTGCTTTACCCGGTTCTTGGCATCAACCACAAATACCAGACCTTCGCCGGTCCGAATGCCGAAGATCGCATTGGCCGGAATAACGAAAGTTGCCGACGATACTCGTGATACTTCGATTTCGACCTTGCCCAACTGGCCGGAGCGCAAGCGGTCGTTGCCAGGCAGCAGAAAACTCACTTCGAACGTTCCGGTCCGATCATCGGCCCGTCCGTCTTTCTCGCTGACAACCGCGTCGATCGGGAGGTCGGAAATGGATGAGACCAGAACCTTTGCCGGCATGCCGACGCGTATCCGGGCGGCGTCTGAATCGGTCATCGGAACCCGCAACACGAAACCTTTGTCAATTTCTCCCAGCACCAATGCCGTCGTTCCGGCCGCCACTATTTGGCCCGCGTCAATATTGCGAGTGAGGATTATTCCATTGCCGGGTGAACGGATATCGGCAGTGCGGCTGGCGAATTCCGTCGACTGGATACGAGCCCGGGCCACGCGCGTCGCCGCTTCGGATTGTTCGAGCCGGGCTTTGGTCACCCAACCATCTTTGAACAATTTCTCGATGCGACCATATTCGGCTTCTGCACGATCACGTTCCGCGCGCGCTACGCTGAGGTCGGAGGCGACCGTACTGTTGTCCAGAGAGGCAAGAACCGCACCGCGCTTCACCCTGTCACCTTCTTCGAAACGGACCGAAGCGACTTTGCCGCCAGTGGTAAAACCAAGTGATGTTTCGCGGCGCAGGCGGACAGTACCGGCGGCGACAATCAGCTCCTTTTCGCTAGCCGGTTGGACCGTGGTCACTGCTGCCGGAACGGGATCTTTCGATTTTGGCTGTGCTTCCGGTTCATTTACGCTGCACCCGGTCAAGAAAACCAGACCGACGGAAATCGATATTATCGTTCTGCCAAGCGCCATATCGCGAACCACCACCCCTAATCTATTCTTCTTAGGTGGCTAGACGGGCTTGACCAATAGAAAATTTCGAAATGAAACCAAAAAGGGCCGGATTGTGAAACCCGGCCCCTTGGATGTGCTATTAAAGAGTCAGTATCAGCCTTCTGTGCCGACAATATCCTGACCCGAGCCGCCGACGATCTTGTATACGATACCAGCCAATATGGCACCGCCGATCGGCGCAATCCAGAAAGCCCAGAGCTGTGATAATGCGATGCCGCCTTCGATCAGCGCAGGGCCGGTACTTCTTGCGGGGTTGACCGAAGTGTTGGTCACCGGAATGCTGATCAGATGAATCAGCGTCAGACCCAGGCCGATTGCGAGCGGGGCGAAACCGACCGGAGCACGACCATCGGTTGCACCCAATATGATCAGCAAGAAGAAGAATGTCAGCAAAACCTCGATCGCGATCCCGGCCCCCATCGCATAGCCTCCAGGTGATTTGTCACCGAACCCGTTCGCGGCAAGTCCGTTCACGGCAAGATCGAATTCCGGATTGCCCGATGCAATCCAGTAAAGCGCCGCTGCGGCTGCAATCGCACCGAAAACCTGGGCTATAATATAGACTGGAATTTCATTGGCCGGGAAACGTCCGCCCACCCACAGGCCGACGGTTACGGCAGGGTTGAGGTGGCATCCGCTGATATGACCAATGGCATAAGCCATTGTGACAACCGTAAGACCAAAAGCCAGAGAAACGCCTAGCAGTCCAATTCCGACTTCGGGGAAAGCTGCGGATATTACCGCACTGCCACACCCGCCAAAGACAAGCCAAAATGTCCCGAGAAATTCTGCTAATGATTTTTGTACAGTTGTCATAATGTTCCTCCCGCTCCCTGTGGCGCACGGCGATTTTCTGTGGTACCCATGTTCACTGTACAATAAACTGGCAGTTCCTCCAAGATGAGGACCTGTAATAGTATGTAAACTGGCTATTATACGGGCGTAGCCGCACGACGGAGGCGGTCATTCAAGGCGACACCGATACCATAGTCAGGAATGGGAGCTACCGCGATCCTGGATTTGCCACTCGCGTCCGCGTCGTGCAGCGCGGCGAACAAAAGACTGGCGGCTTCCGCCAAATCCGAATGCGGCGACAGATTGCGGTTGCCCGCGATTAGCCCAAAGCCGATGTGATATTCATCATCGTCAGCCGCCGCTGCATTGAGGCGAAGCGGTTTCTCGGGTGCGTAATGCGACGCCAACTGGCCAGGCGCTTCGATTTTACCCCCATCCGCAAAAGTGGGTGGTTTGCCTGCGATTTGCTCGAGTTCGGCCTGCGTAACCGGCCCCGGCCGTAATATCCGGTAATTCCCATTATCAGTGGCAACGATCGTGGATTCAATGCCCGTCTCACAGGCACCTCCGTCCAAGATCAACGGCGCGCCATCGCCCAGGCTCCGTTCAACATGATCCGCCGTGGTCGGGCTGATCCCGCCGCTGCGGTTGGCCGATGGCGCCGCGAGAAACAGGCCCGATTCCGCCAGCAATTCGCGCATCACCGGATGCGCCGGACAGCGCAGGGCTATCGTATCAAGCCCGGCAGTCACCGCAGCTGCAACCGGACAGCTTTCGTTCCTGGGAACGACAAGTGTCAAAGGCCCTGGCCACAGAGCCTCCGCGAACCGGGTCGCGAGATTGCCAAATTGTCCGAGCGTCGTGGCTGCATCCAGATCGGCCACGTGGACGATCAGCGGATTGAAGTCGGGGCGGCCCTTGGTCCGGTATATCTCCGCAACAGCGGCTGCATTGGTCGAATCGGCGGCCAGACCGTAGACGGTTTCGGTCGGAACGGCGACTAGCCCTCCCTCGCGCAACCGCGCTACAGCTTCGCCGATCGTCACGGTGCCGTAGCGGCGCGCTTGTTCGCCAATATGATCATTTGAGCCAGACATGACCCTGCGCTATAGCGCTGCGGAAAATCAAGCAACAACGGATAGCAAATTCATGAGTTTTACAGCCCCCGGTCGCGAACAGAATTTTGTCCTCAAACATATTGCCGAGATTGGCGCACTGGCTGAGCACGAGCGCTTTGCCGGCGCGAGCGACGATATGGTCGAAGCCATTGTCGAGGGCATCGGCCAGTTTGCAGCTGGCGAATTTGCGCCGATCAACCGGATTGGCGACACCGTCGGCGCCAAATGGGATGACGGCAAGGTCACGATGCCCGAGGGGTTCAAACAGGCTTATGCGCAATTTGTCGAAGGCGGCTGGGCGTCGATAGACGGACCGGAAGATTTTGGCGGTCAGGGCCTGCCTTACTCGCTGTCAGCACTGATCCTCGAAACCTGCGGCGCCGCCAATTTCGCCTTCACCCTTTGCCCGATGCTCAGCTTTGGCGCGATCGAGGCCATCCATGTTCACGGGTCGGACGAACAGAAAGCGCATTATCTGCCAAACCTGATTTCCGGCGCCTGGACCGGCACGATGAATCTGACCGAGCCGCAGGCTGGCTCCGATGTAGGGGCGCTGCGCTCTACCGCAGAGCCGATTACCGAGGGCGAACATGCTGGCAAATACCGGATCAAGGGTCAGAAAATCTACATCACCTTCGGCGAACATGATCTGACCGACAATATTATCCATCTCGTGCTCGCACGGACACCGGGCGCTCCGGAAGGGACAAGAGGCATTTCCTTGTTTATCGTGCCCAAATATCATCTTGATGCGGACGGCAAGCCCGGTGCCCCCAATGACGTGACCTGCGTATCGATCGAACACAAGATCGGCATCCACGCCTCACCAACCTGCGTCATGGCTTACGGCGAGCAGGACGAGTGTATTGGCGAGATGATCGGCGGCGAATTTGGCGGCATGAAGGCGATGTTCACGATGATGAACAATGCCCGCATCAACGTCGGCTCGCAAGGCGTGCAGATCGCCGAGCGGGCAACCCAGCAGGCCAGCCAGTTCGCGGCAGAACGCATTCAATCCGCCCGCGCGGGCAGCGGCGACAAGGCCCCTGTCGCGATAATCGAGCATCCCGACGTACGCCGTATGTTGCTGCGGTCCAAGTCTTTGACGCAGGCGGCACGGGCCTTGCTTTATTATGCAACGTCGAGCGTCGATCGCGCGACCCTGGGCATCGAAGGCACCAAATCCCGCGCCGAAATCCTGACGCCGCTGATCAAAGGCTATGGCACCGATATCGGCAATGAAGTCGCGTCTATCGGTGTACAAGTGCACGGCGGCATGGGCTTCATCGAGGAAACCGGAGCCGGCCAGCACTTCCGCGATGCCCGGATTGCACCGATTTACGAAGGCACCAACGGTATTCAGGCCGCCGATCTGGTCGGGCGCAAGCTGGGCCTCGATGGCGGCGAGGCGATGGCCGGGCTGATTGCCGATATCCGGTCCGAGGCACAAGGCGAAGAAAGCCTGCTCGCGCTGGCAGGTGCCTGCGACGATATCCGGAAATGGATGGCTGGCGGCGATGCGTCGATCGACGATCGTTTGGCCGGCAGCTATGCATTCATGACCATGCTGGCAACGGCAACCTGCGGCATGCTGATGAAGAAACAGCACCGGATTGCGAGTGCCGAACTGGCAAGCGGCGATGATCCGTTCCTCAAGGCCAAGCTGGTGACGACCCGCTATTATCTCGACCATATTGTTCCGGAAGCATTGGGCCTCAAGGCCGCCGCGATGGGCGGAGCAGATATTTTGTACAGCCTGAGCAGCGCCGAGCTGGCGGGCTGATCATGCCGGACACGGGCAACAGGGAAATATTGGAACGGATAGCCAAAGCACTCGAACGCATCGCGCCGCCGGCCGCCAGTGCGGTCGATCTGTCATCGGGCGACGCCTTCCTTTGGGACGGGCACAGCCCAAAGATGATTGCGCCGTTCGATCCGGTCGACATTGATCTGCTTACCGGTATTGACCCGCAAAAGTCGCGGGTACTGGACAACACCAGCCGCCATGCAAGAGGCCACGCGGCGCATGATGTGCTGCTCTGGGGGTCGCGTGGAATGGGCAAATCGGCACTCGCCAAATCGGTAGTACGGGCGTTGCAGGTGCAAGGCGAAGATATTGCTCTGGTCGAGGCGCCATCGGATCATCTGGAAACGCTGCCAGCGCTGTTTGAGCTGCTTGCTTCAGCCAGGCGCAGCTTCATAATCTTCATCGACGATATCGGATTTGCCGAAGGCAGCAGCGAACCGCGTGCACTTCGCTCGATGCTGGAAGGCGGCGCCAGCCAGCGACCCGCCAATGTCCGCCTCTATGTCACATCGAACCGGCGCCACATCGTATCACGCCAGATGAGCGAGCAGGATGATCCGGTCAACCCGCGCGACGCGGTCGATGACCAGCTTGCCCTATCCGACCGCTTTGGCTTGCGGCTCGGCTTCCATGCCGCATCACAGGATGACTATCTGGCGATCATTACCAGATATGCCGCAGCCCACGGCCTGACATACGAGCGCGAAGACGCGCTTCTATGGGCGAAACAGCGCGGCAGTCGTTCGGGCCGCGTGGCGTGGCAATATATTGTCGAACTGGCCGGACGCGCCGACAAGTTTCTGGCTTAGCCTATTTCTCTGCAGTGACGGCAGGTTTTGCAGCACCCTTGCGTGAAACTCGCCAGATGATGCCGCCAACATCGTCGCTGACCAGCAGGGCGCCGGTCTGGTCAAAGGCGACCATTGCCGGACGGCCGCGTGCCAGTTCCTCTTCATCGGTAAATCCGCTCAGGATCGTGACCGGCTTGCCCTCCGGTTCTCCGCGCAGGTTGAAATTGACATAGACGACATCATAGCCGGCCAGTGGCTTGCGATTCCACGAACCGTGCCGCGCGATCACCGCTCCGGTGGCAAAAGGTTTGCCGAGCGCCTGACCATGCGAAAATGCAAGACCCAGCGGCGCGACATGCGCCCCCAGTCCATAATCCGGACGCCGTTCATATTGACGGTGGTCGAGATTCTTCTCCACTCGCGGATCGACATAGCCGCCCCAGAAATGCCACGGCCAGCCATAATGCGCACCCCAGCGAACTTCGGTGAGATAGTCGGGAACCATGTCACTGCCGAGCATGTCGCGTTCGTTGACAACGGTGTAAAATTTGTCGGTTCCCGGAAGATAGGCCATCCCCACGGGATTGCGCATACCGGCAGCGTAGATCGACTTTTTGTTGGTCGCGAGTTCGACTTGCAATATCGAGGCACGCTCTTTTTCCGTCTCCATGCCGTTTTCGCCAATATTGCTGTTCGAGCCAACCGAGATGTAGAGATATTTGCCGTCCTTGCTGGCGAGCAGACCGCGGGTCCAGTGGTTATTGGGCTCGTTGGCATTCAAATTGGCGACCTTACGGCCCTCAGCCGTAATCTTTATATCCCCTTCTGCATAAGGATAAGCATAAACCGCATCGGTATTGGCAATATACAGCGTGTCATCGATCAGCTCGATCCCGAACGGCGAGTTTAGATTTTCCAGAAATGTAAATCGCTCGTCAACCTTGCCATCCTGATCGCTGTCGCGCAGCAGTACGATCCGGTTCGCCGACTCGGTTCCGGCGCCGGCCTTGCTCATCAGATTGCGCATCACCCAACCTTCGATGCCCTTGTTCGTCCGGGGCGGACTATTGGTTTCGGCCACCAGAAGATCGCCATTGGGCAAGCGGAACATGCTCCGCGGATGATCCAGACCTTCGGCAAAGCGCTCAACCACAAGCCCCTCGGCTGCGATCGGTCCTTCTCCTGCGCCCCATGGCTCCGCTTTCGCGATATTGATCGTCGGAAAATTTTCCGAGCGGACATCTGTTAGCGTCGGCTCGACGCCTGTCGTCGCATCCAGTGGCAGACGCGCAGTATCACCACGCATGAAATAATATCCTGCGCCCACACCGAGAATGATGAGCAGAATCGCGACATTTCTTATATGTTTCAACATGACGCGATAATAGATGGCGTCAAAGGTCCTGACAAGCGCGGTCTGTTATGCCCCGCGACCTCTCCACCAGATTGCCAGCGCCGCCAGTGCGCCCAGCGCCAGTCCGGCCAACAAACCGGCCGAAGGCTGCCCCATATAGCCTCCTGCAAACACGCCGACCATCGCACCGATTGCGATGAAGACGCCGCCGCCATTCCTGTTGGCGGGCCGATCATTGGAAGATTTGGAAGCATGTTTTGAGGTTTCACGGTTCATGGAAAATGTCCTAACTCACGATGCGTCCCATGGCCAGAGATTCTCCTCCAACTTATGGTCAGTTTGTTGTTAACCCTAGGTTTTGAAGATATTTCCACTGGTCGATTGTAGGTTCTGACGTTCAAATCGGAGGCAGGGTCGCTTCCCGACTAAGGAGCCTGGGATGCAATTGCCCGTATTTATAGAATCCACTCACTATAACGATGCCGAATTGCTGATCTCTCACTATGGCGACGAAGCCGGGCTGGAAGCGGCCAATCGTGCGGACAAAAGCCGTTTACTGGGAAATCATCTCCATTATTGCAAGTGGAGGCAAGTGGAACGGTTGTGCATTTTGCTTTCCATCGACCAGTCGATCGGCACAATCCATTGAACTAGCGGTCAGGATCGCAGACAATCTCGGCGGCGCCATCGGTTCGTATGGTGCAATTGGGTTTGCCGTCGATCACGATCCGGCCGGTACCATTATTGGTGATGATGGCGTCACGCGTGACCTTCATATGGCTTCTGGATGGTCCGCGCTGAACCAGCGTCAGCTTCTCGGCGGTGAGATCCGGGCTTGCAAATATGCTGGCCCCTTGCAGCTCGACCCGGGCAGCGCGCACTTTGCCGGCGATCGTAACCTGACCGCCTCCGGTCATCGCCACGTCCAGCCGGTCCGCATCGACCGCATCAACCTGCAATGTGCCGAAGCCGCCGAGACGCAAGCGAGGGGTGCGGCCGGACAATTTGTCGATAGTCACTCGCCCTGATCCGAGATGCGAGATATCGCTGATCGCATAGCTGCTCAGATACACGGTGACCGGCGCGTCCGCTTCGTAATTGTCAGCATTCAGCGATTTGGCCTTTACGGACACGGTCAACTGCTTACCGTTTCTCTCCAGCGAAACCCGGTCCAGAACCTCTCTGGTTTCCCCTTCCGCCCGGGCAGAGGCACCTTTGCCCGACGTCAGCACCACATCGACGCCGTTGCCGATACGGATATCTTCGAATCCGAAGATGGAAAATTTACGTTCCGCGGCCTGTGCGGCCGATGACAGCAGCAATATTGCGGACAATAAGAAGGTTGAAATCTTTCTCATAATGGTCGGGCCTCGCCAAATTCCATCCAGCCGAGCCAGCGTGGTGTCTTGGGGGCATAATGACCGCCATTCTCCATCAGCGCATAGCCGCTGGCTTCAATCAGTTTTGCTACAGGTCGATGCAGATGGCAACCACCCGCAATATGTTTCCAGACCGGCTCGATCCGCCGTTGCCATTTTTCCGGTCCCTTGTCGGGCGCACGGCCGTGTTCGAGAAACAGGATTTTCCCGCCAGGCTTCAGCACCCGGCGCATTTCTGAAAGCACCTGCTTGCCATCCTGCACCGAGCAAAGCGTGAAGGTGGTCAGCACGGTGTCGAAACTGGCGTCGGCGTATGGCATGGCTTCACCAATGCCATCATGTATTTCCATCTCGAAACCGCGCTCGCGCGCTTCTTTTCGCGTATAGTCGAGCAGTTCCGCCGACGGATCCAGACCGGTCAGTTTCGTGACCTTCGAGCGGTCGTAAAATTGCAGATTAATCCCGCCGCCGCAGCCGAGTTCAAGCACTTCGCCGTCGGCCTTTGGGACGATTTGGCTGCGATCTTTCATCACCGCAGGTTGCGAACATGCTGTGCGGATCAGTTTCGGAACCGCGTATTTTTCCCAGAGATTTGCCATCACCGGCGAATCTGCCACATGCGCGGCGGATCGCCAAGTGATTTCAGCAAGTTGGTTCCGGTCTTAACCGCAGGTAATGTCGCCAGACCCCATTGCCCGGGACTTGCACTTGGCTTTGCCATGAATGCGGACATCGCCGGACCCCATGACCTTGGCGTCGACCGATCCGTCGGATGACAGCTCGACATCACCGCTGCCCGCCACCGATATGCTGGCACTGGCGGCTTTCATATCCTTGCCGCTGATATCGCCCGATCCGGCAATCGATATGTCGATTGATTCGGCGGTACCGGCGATGGTCAGATTACCTGATCCGGCAATTTTGGAGCTTAGCGACGGCGTTTCGATATTGGCCACCCGGATATTGCCCGACCCGGCGATGCTCAATTGGGTTGAGTCGGTGGTCATGGCATCGATTTCAATATCACCCGCACCGGCGAGCTTGGCACTCTTCAATGACGGCGCGCTGATATAGACGGTGGCCTTGCCGTTATCGCCCCAGGATTTGCCATTGCCTTCCCGGCCAATTTTGATCTCGTCACCGGATATTTTATAGCGCAACTGTTCGATCGCCTCGGAATCACCTTCAGCCCGGATCGAAAATTCCTCTCCGGTAGTGAATATAATATTGTCTGGACCGGCAAGCGTAACACCCGCAAATGCGCCTGGGTCACTGGCGCTGGTCCCGATGGGGCTGCCATCAGAAAAACTGCTCGTGGTGCCGGTTGCCGCTTCGCCGACGGCATCGACGATCGAGCCCTCGCAAGCTGCGAGCGCCAATAGCGGTACCACAAATATTATATTTTTCATCCAAACCTCCATTACTGTGTTAATTAACTAATACAGTAATATTCGGCAAGGATCAACTGAAAAATTGGCCTCTTCCGGACATGAAAAAAGGGCTGCCACATTGCTGCGGCAGCCCTTTCAGAATTTCGACGAACGCCGGAACGTTATCGATTAATCTTCTTTCACCTCATAATATTGCGGTGCAGCAATATTGAGGATCTCGAGAATCTTGGTCAGAGCCGTCGGTTCATCGGTTTCTTCCATCGCCGCCAGTTCGCGGGCGAGACGGCTCGATGCCGCTTCAAAAATCTGCCGTTCGGAATAGCTTTGTTCCGGCTGGTCATCGGCGCGGAACAGATCGCGGGTTACCTCGGCAATCGATACCAAGTCACCGGAATTGATCTTCGCTTCATATTCCTGAGCCCGCCGCGACCACATCGACCGCTTTACCTTGGGCTTGGCTTTAAGCGTTTCCATGGCTTCCTTTAGCGTCTTGTCCGACGACAATTTGCGCATTCCCACGCCTTCCGCCTTGTTGGTCGGAACCCGCAGGGTCATCCGTTCCTTTTCAAAGCGCAAAACATATAGTTCGAGTTGCATGCCTGCAATTTCTTCATTTTGCAGTTCGACAACCCGGCCAACGCCATGTTTCGGATAAACAACATAATCGCCCACATCAAAGGACAGCACATTCGCAGCCATAAAAAGCCTTTCTTGAATCAATGGAAAAGAACGCTGGTCACGTTCCAAATTCGTAATTACGAAACAACCCTTTCGTACGTATAATTAATCACTGAACGCCATCCGTACTTCAGATGTTCAGCCGATTATCGCTATTGTGTAGCAGATTCGTATCAAAAAAGCAATTTTTCGTTGCATTGCACAACGGATCACGACCGAAATCGACGATATGAGGTCACCTCATCGTCGGGATTTCATCGCTTCGGCGTGATAATATGAGCTGGCTCCGGGGTATCCACGCAATCCGCGAGATCTTATCGGAAGTTAATCGCCCTCGCCCGGTTTCTCGGAGAAGAAGGCTTCGAACTTGCCTTCCATGCCCTTGAACTCGTCGGCATCGGCAGGCGGTTCGCGGCTGACCGTGATATTCGGCCATTCTTCCGAATATTTGGTGTTAACCTCAAGCCATTTTTCAAGGCCGTCCTCGGTATCAGGAAGAATAGCTTCAGCCGGGCATTCGGGTTCACAAACACCGCAATCAATGCATTCGCTGGGGTTGATGACCAGCATATTATCGCCTTCGTAAAAGCAATCCACCGGACAGACTTCGACGCAGTCCATATATTTGCATTTGATGCAGGCTTCGGTAACAACATAAGTCATCTGGTCGTGAACTCCCCAATACCAGTCCGCCATTTCAGGGCAATAATCCAACCCTGCTATTGTGCAATTTCTGGCACGTCAACAGTTGGTTTGACGGCTAATTCAATTGCCAGTCTGCAATTTTTCATAACAGGATTGCGCCAGCGCGAGATTAGCCCGCCGTTCCGGTAGCGATAATATGCGCACCACGTACACTTCACGGCCCTGCGGTACAGTCAGTATATCGTTTTGCCGCACCTTGACATGCCCCCGCTCGATCCGCCGTCCGTTCAACCGGACATGGCCTTTTTCCGCAAGTTTGCGCGCCATCATCCGATTATGGGCAAAATGCAGGAACCAGAGCAACTTGTCGATCCGCAGCGCCGGAAGCGCTGCGGGAATGCGATCCGCTTCTCTGCCGCTCACGCCCGCATCCTATTTTTTCATGCTGTCCCGGAGTGCGGCCAGTTCGGCAAAGGCACCGCCAGCAGTGGCGAGGACTGGTTCCGCCTTGCGCTTGGCCGGCGCACCCTTGGCCTGCTTGTTCGATTTTTCGCGGGCCTTGAACTGATTTTGGTTCTTTTTCCGCGCCATGCCCTTCCAGCGCCAATATTGCGGGACCGCCGCCGGTGTTTCCGGAACGGGAATATTGTCGGCTGAGACGTCAACGGTTTCGCCGGCAACGCCTGGAGCATTTTCCTCCGGAGCGCTATCCAATGTGATAGGAGTTTCGGATGCGACAGCTGCGTCGGGCGCCGATCCCTGTTCGTCGGCCGGCGCCGCCGGACTAGCTTCGGTGACGGGTGGCGCAACCGGTTCCGGCTTGTCGGCGGTTTTGACGAACCCTGCCAGAGCGAGCAACGCTTCGTGGCAGTTTTTCGACAGGCCCAGAGATGTCGCCAAAGCCGGATCAACTGCGAATATACCGCCCTGCTGCCGGGCCTCATGGGCTTGTTTTATCAGCCGTTCGACCATGTCGACACGAACATATTCTTCGCCAATCTTGCGAAAGCCGAGACGCGCGGCGTGACCGGCAGAAGCAAAGGTCCCTTGTTTGAGATGTACGGCATTGTCCGGTGCCTGTTCTATCATCGGCTCGCCGTCATAGGCGGCGAACAAGGCCGTCCGCCAGAGCACGGCCCCGGGTTTCATCAGCGCATGGTGGAAAATATCCAGCGCGCCGAACACCAGACCTGCCCGGCGGGCATGGCCGCGCATATCATTGTCGAGTGCGCGAATCGCCTGGTCGATTTCTCGCCGGGACAATATCCCGCCCGCATCGACAATCTGCGCGAACAGCGCGCGGACCGCCGCAGGCGTTTCCGGTTCGTTGGCCAGCGCGTCAATTTTCACCAGCCCCTGCAGATGCTTGTCCTTCATCGCATCGACCCAGAGTTTGACACGGTCGATCACCTTCTGGCTGGCGTCCGGTGCCATATCCTTGATCGAACGGTCGAATTTAATCTCCGGCTGCAAGAGATTCTTGCCCCTGGCGAAGACCGCAAGGCGGCTGTCGCCCCAGAGAATAGCGGGCTGTCCCGCCGAGTCGGGGACCAGCGTCAACACACTGTCGGGTGCCTTGGCAAGAGCGTCTGCATTTTCCGTCATAATCCGTCCCAAATATCTCTCTGCCGCCGCAAGCAGCATTTTACGATCCTCACTCCGGCTATCGGAAGGCACGACAAATTGGAAGCCCTTGAGTGTTCCTATTTCCTGTCCCTCGACCAGCACCAAGCCATCATCATCGATCGCAACATCCTGCGACAGCGAATCTTTGAGCAGGCCGCGCATCAATATCCGCGTTCTTTTGTCGACAAAACGCTGGGTCAACTGGCTGTGCATCGCGTCGCTCAAGCGCGATTCCAGAGCGCGGGTGCGTTCGACCATCGCGTCCGGCTGTTCCACCCAGCGGGATTTTTGCGCGATATAGCTCCAGCTGCGGGCGGCCGCGATGCGCGCTCCCAGTGTCGCTATATCACCCTGAAAATTTTCCAGCCGGGCGATTTCCTGTGCCATCCGGGCGTGGGGTATTCTGCCTGATCCCCGCGCCAGATGCGGCCAGAGAGACGCGACAAAACGCGCCTGATGGTCTGCGCCGACCTTGCGGAAATCGGGGATGCAGGCGGCCTCCCAGAGCAGGCGCACCATGGCTGGCGAGTCGGCGTAACGGGACACAGCCGGATCTTGCGCCAGCTTTTTCAAAACCGCGAGATCGACGGCTTCCGGCGCGGGGTGCAGTCGCTCGCGTTGCGGCTTTTCCTCGAGCGAACGGATCAGGCCGTCGAGCGAGTTAAAAGTGGGCTCGGCATTGCGCCAGTACAGCCATTCCAGCCTGGGGAAACGATGCGATTCGAGACGCTCGATATCCTCGGCCTGCAATTCGTCGGAGGAATCCAGCCCGGACAATGTGCCGAAGCTCCCGTCCTTCTGGTGGCGTCCGGCGCGCCCGGCAATCTGCCCGATCTCCGCGAGGGTCAGCCGCCGCCTGCGGCGGCCGTCAAATTTCCGCAGCGCAGCAAAGGCGACATGGGTGACATCGAGATTGAGCCCCATGCCGATCGCATCGGTTGCGACGAGATAGTCGACCTCGCCATCCTGATACATTTTGACCTGCGCATTGCGGGTTTGCGGCGACAGCGATCCCATGACGATCGCGGCCCCGCCATGCTGGCGCCGGAGCATTTCGGCAATCGCGTAGACATCCTCAAGCGAGAAAGCGACGATCGCCGAACGGCGCGGCAGCCGGGAAAGCTTGCGCGATCCGGCATAGCTCAAAGTGGAAAAGCGCGGACGGGTGACAATCTCGGCATCGGGAAGCAAAGCTTCGATCAGCGGCCGAAGGCTTTCCGATCCCAATATCATGGTTTCGTCCCGGCCGCGGGCGTGGAGCATCCGGTCGGTGAATATATGGCCGCGCTCGGGATCGATACCGATCTGCCCTTCGTCGATCGCGACAAAGGCAAATTCCCGGTCCATCGGCATGGCTTCGGCCGTGCACAGATACCATTGCGCATCTTTCGGGATGATCTTTTCTTCACCGGTGACCAGCGCTACCCGGTTTGCGCCCTTGAGCGCGACGACCCGGTCATAGACTTCCCGTGCCAGTAGCCGGAGCGGGAACCCGATCATCCCGCTCGAATGGGCACACATGCGCTCTATGGCAAGGTGGGTTTTGCCGGTATTGGTCGGGCCGAGAACGGCGACAAGGGACGACTGGGAGAACCGGGACATTGCCCGTACAACAGCCGATCAGGCGCAGAGTTGCAAGGGGCTTGCAACAAAAATCTCCGGCCGCTGACCGGATAGCCGTGATTTTACACGTTTCGCCGCATGTAAACCACCTGCGCCGCGGGTTAATTTGACTTTAACCAAGTTCCTGCAGAGAGGTTGCTCATATATATGATGCAAGGCTATATTGTATCGCCAAGGGGTTCGTTTGTTCAAGAGTATCGACGATATCGACATGCAAGTTCAGGGGTCTGCAACCATTGCAGCCAATCCTCTTCTATCGTCATTGCCCTCATTGAATTCTTTTCAGGAAAAAGTCGCCGAATGGCGTGAATCTCTGGCCGAAATCGAGTGGGTGCCAGACCTGGGCGTGGATATCGGCAGCCCGGCCTGGTTTCGCGGCCTTATAACTCTCGTTGCGTTGAGCGGATTTGCGATCAGCGCGCTTCCCGATTTTGGTCCGATTGCCGGACATCGCGCCGACCCGCTAATCGGGTTTCGCGCCGATCAGGCCCGGTCGCAGATGATCGCGCCGCTGGCTTACGGGTCTGACACCGGCATAAGAATGGCGGCAACCGACGCGGTACGCCCGCTGGCGGAAAGCCCCGAACGCCCCTCGATCGAACTGGTCGCTACGCTGGGCCGGGGCGACAGCCTGCGCCGCGTGTTGCAACGCGCCGGCGTGGCCAGCGACGAAGCCGCCCAGGCAAATGATCTGATCAGCGGTGCGGTTTCGCTCGGCGATATCAAGCCGGGTACCAAGATCGACGTCATACTCGGTCGCCGGCCGGCGAAAAATCAGGCGCGACCGCTGGACCAGCTGGCATTTCGCGCGCGCTTTGACTTGAATCTTGAAGTGCTGCGCGACGGAAACCGGCTGAAGCTCAACCGCAAGCCGATTCTGGTCGATGATACCCCGTTGCGGATCAAGGGTGTTGTCGGCTCGAGCCTTTACCGGTCCGCGCGTGCTGCGGGCGCGCCATCCGACGCCGTGCAGAAATATCTGCAGATCATCGGTTCGAAAATGTCCGTCTCGCGCGATATTCGCAGCACCGACGAATTTGATATCATCCTGTCCTATCGCCGCGCCGAAACGGGTGAGGTTGAAGTGGGCGATCTGATCTATGCCGGGCTCGAACGCGACGGAAAACCAAAAGCCCAGATGCTGAAATGGCAAAGCGGTGGCCGGACCAACTGGTTTGAAGCGTCAGGCGTCGGCCAGTCGAATGGCGAACTGGCCCGGCCAACCAACGGACGGATCACCTCCAGCTATGGCATGCGCCGCCATCCGATCCTGCGCTACAAGCGCATGCACAGCGGAATGGATTTTGGCGGCGGCTATGGCGCTCCCATCTATGCCGTGACCGACGGAACCGTCACCTATGCCGGACGCAAGGGCGGCTTCGGCAATTTCGTCAAGGTGCAACATGGCGGCGGGCTTGCCTCGGGCTATGCCCATATGAGCCGGATTGCGGTGAGCAACGGACGGCGGGTCCGCAGGGGCCAGATCCTCGGCTATATAGGCTCGACCGGCCTGTCGACCGGCCCGCACCTCCATTATGAACTCTATCGCGGTGGGCGGGCGATCAATCCCAGCTCGGTCAAATTTGTCGAACGCGCACAACTGGGCGGGCAGGAACTGCGCCGCTTCAAGGGCGAGCTGCAGAAACTGAAACATGTCGAACCGGGCGCCGCATTGGGCACGCTGAAAAGTACCACGGCACAGGCCGAGCCCGAACGCGAGATCAACCGGCTCAACAAGCCGCTCAAGAGCTAGGCCCGGCAGCGGGTTTCCAAACAGATGCACAGAAGAGTTGAGCGCCGCTGCCTGCTAAGCTAAGCATTGCCCATGTCACAGCAAGCCTCCTTCCCGCACAGCCGGTTGCGCCGTACCCGCACCCATGGCTGGAGCCGCTCCATGGTCCGGGAGACGCATCTGTCGCCATCCGATCTGATCTGGCCCCTGTTCATCACCGAAGGCAAGGGCGTCGAAGAGCCGATTGCCGCCCTGCCCGGCGTTTCGCGCTGGTCGGTCGACGGCATCGTCGAGCGGGCACGGGAAGCCCGCGACCTGGGCATCCCCTGCCTTGCCCTTTTCCCCAACACGCCGTCGGACAAGCGCAGCGATGACGGCAAGGAAGCGCTCAACCCCGACAATCTGATGTGCCGCGCCACCAGGGCGGTGAAAGACGCGCTGGGCGACGATATCGGCATTCTCACCGATGTCGCGCTCGATCCCTATACCAGTCACGGCCAGGACGGATTGCTCGACGACAAGGGCTATGTCGAAAATGACCGCACGCTCGAGATGCTGACCAAGCAGGCGCTGAACCAGGCCAATGCCGGGGCCGACATCATCGCGCCGTCGGACATGATGGATGGAAGGGTCGGCGCGATCCGCGACGTGCTCGAACTGGCCCATCATCACAATGTCCAGATCATGGCCTACTCCGCCAAATATGCCAGCGCCTTCTACGGTCCGTTCCGCGATGCCGTGGGGTCCGGCGGCCTGCTGAAAGGCGACAAGAAAACCTACCAGATGGATCCGGCCAACAGCGACGAGGCGATTCGCGAAATCGCCTTCGATATTGCCGAAGGCGCCGACAGCATCATGGTCAAGCCGGGCCTTGCCTATCTCGACATCATCTATCGCGCCAAGGCGGAATTCAACGTGCCGGTCTTCGCCTATCAGGTGTCCGGCGAATATGCGCTGATCAAGGTCGGCGCCGCAGCCGGAGTCGGCGATCATGACGCCCTGATGATGGAAAAACTGATCGCCTTCAAACGCGCCGGATGCTCCGGTATCCTCACCTATTTTGCGGCCGATGCCGCGCGCTTGCTCCATGGCTGACAAAGCCGCCGATATCGTTCTGGAAACCGAACGGCTGTTTCTGCGCAAATGGCGGAAAAACGATATCGAGCCGTTTATGCAACATCTCAACACGCGCAATGTGATGCGCTGGCTGGGCGGCGTGCAGGACAGGGAAACATTCGACGCAGCGATGGAACGACTGGAAGGCTATGACCGCGACTTCGGTCACACATTCTGGATCGTCGAGCGCAAGTCCGATGGAGAAATTCTGGGCTTTTGCGGCCTGAAGCGGGTCAACGCGCCGCAGCCCAAGCTGACCGGAGCCCATGAAATCGGCTGGCGCCTGCGCGAAGATGCCTGGGGCAAAGGCTATGCCAAGGAAGCCGCCACCGCCTGCATGGACGCCGCCTTTACCCGCTGGAACGCGCCCTATGTCGTGGCGCTGACGGTCTCGGGTAACGAGCCGAGCCGGGGGTTGATGAAGCGCCTCGGCATGCGGCACCAACCCGAACTGGATTTTCACGATCCCAATTACGGCCCAGAGCTGAATCCGACTATTGTCTACAAAATCACAGCTGACGAATGGAACTCCGGAATATGACAGCCCCCCTCATCCTGCCGTTTAATGGCAAATCTCCCAGAATCCATCCCAGCGCCTTTATCGCACCGGGCTGCAAGATTATCGGCGATGTCGAAATCGGTCCCGAATCGAGCGTCTGGTATAATTGCGTGATTCGCGCCGACGTGAATTTCATCCGCATCGGTGCGCGCAGCAATATCCAGGACGGCACCACCATCCATTGCGACAGCGCGACGCCCGCCACGCCCAACGGCAACCCGACGATCATCGGCAATGACGTGCTGGTCGGCCACATGGTGATGCTGCACGGCGCGACGCTGGAAGACCGCGCTTTCGTCGGTCTCAGCACGACGGTCATGGATGGTTGTGTAATAGAAGGCGACGCGATGCTCGCCGCCGGTGCGATACTGACCCCCAACAAGCGCATCCCGACGGGGCAGCTATGGGCCGGTTCGCCAGCCAAATATATGCGCGACCTGACCGAACCGGCGATTGCCGGCATGCGCATGGGCGTCGCCCATTATGTCGAAAATGCCAAGGCGCACAAGGCAGCCATCGAGAGCCAGTAATATCGGGACTGATTCGGCCTGAGCCGGATGCGAATCAGCGCAGCCGGTTCATCATGGCGTCGATTTCGGTTTGTTGGCGGTCCACCTGCGCCTGCACGACATCGCGCTGCCGGGCGATGATGGTCGTACCACCCGATTCGCCCGCAACCGTTTCCCGCTCGAGCTGGTCCCGATAAAGCGCGTCTATATCGGCCAAGGCCTCGACCGACGGGCTCCGGTCGCCCTCGAGCGCGGCCAGTTCCACATGCGCGGCGACCCATGATTCGCTGGATACCGCAGCATTGCGCGCGGCATCGACACGCCGTTTGACGGCTGGCAGTCGCGACTGAAACTGGCTGTGCGCCGCTCCGCTTCGCGCCACTGCGGCGTTCAGATCGCTTTGTACGTCAGCGGGCAGTGCGATATCGACAGCAGGAACCGTCTCCGATTCAGCTATGACAGCACCATCTTCATAGGGCCGCTTCTGAAGCGATGGAAAATCGCCCTCGCTCATCGCGCAACCGGACAGCGTAACAGCGATAATCGTCATCGAAGCGGAGAGTTTTTTCATTGCTCTGTCTTTAGGTTAGGCTTATCCCCTCTGCAACGGCAAATATCCGAGGATCAAACGGAACATTGCCAGGTCCGCCGAATAGCCGAAATCGCCTTAAGCCGGTTGACAGGGCCAGCCTCATCGGTTAGCTGCCCACTCTTTCCAGCGTGGGCCGAGAGACTCGCGTCAACGGGCTTGTGCGCTGGAACCACAAATTTGAAACGGAAAAAAAGCCATGTTCGCAATTGTGCGCACCGGCGGCAAACAATATCGGGTTGCCGCAGGAGATATTATCGCAGTCGAAAAACTAGCCGGTGAAGCTGGTGATTCGATCACTCTGGACGACGTTTTGCTGGCCGGAGACGGTGGCGACATGAAGGACCTCAAGGGCCTGACCGTTGCGGCTGAAATTATCGCCCAGGAAAAAGGCGAGAAGGTCATCATCTTCAAGAAGCGTCGCCGGCATAATTATCGCCGCAAAAACGGCCATCGCCAGCAGCATACCGTGCTGAAGATCAGCGCGATCGGTTCCGAAAAGGCTCCGGCCAAGGCTGCAGCGAAGAAAGAAGCTGCGCCTGCTGCTGAAAAGCCAGCCGCAGAAGCGAAAGCTGCTCCGGCCAAGAAGGCACCAGCGAAAAAGGCTGCTGCAAAGACAGAAACCAAACCAGCTGCTGCCAAGAAGGCTCCAGCTAAAAAGCCAGCAGCCAAAATGCCGGCTGCGAAGAAAGAGGACTAAACCATGGCACATAAAAAAGCAGGTGGTTCATCCCGCAACGGACGCGACTCAGCAGGCCGTCGTCTGGGCGTAAAGAAATTCGGCAGCGAAGCTGTTGTCGCCGGTAATATTATCATCCGCCAACGCGGAACCCAGACCCATGCGGGTCGCAATGTCGGTATGGGCAAGGACCATACCCTGTTTGCGCTCGTTGACGGCAAAGTGGAATTCCACAAGGGCAAGCTCGGTCGCAAATATGTGTCCGTCGACCTCATGGCGGAAGCCGCAGAATAACCGGACAATCGATAAAGGGTTGTCCTCCAGCAGGATGACCCGGCAGGTTCCAAGGAACCACCAATTTCAGGGAGAGGGTCATCCTCTCCCTTTTTTTGTCTCTCCCTGTCATAACGTCACGGTCTTGTAACGGTCACCCGCTAGCGGGCTAATCCATCAAGGCAGGGGCGTCACGTGCATGATGATGGAGAGTCCCGATGTTTTCTGTAACACCAAGATTGCTGTTAAGACCAGGGTGGCCCGAGGATATCGATTCGCTGTTCGCAGCGATCAATGATGAATCGCTGGTCCGCAATCTGGCACGCGCGCCATGGCCCTACACACGCGATGATGCCGCGCAATTTCTCGTCGCCCCACGGCCTATCCTGCAGCCCAATTTCCTGATCTTTAGTCGGGATGGCCAAGTACCACGTTTCGTCGGCTGCATCGGCTTTGGAGACAATGGCAGTGGGCATATCGAACTGGGATACTGGATCTCCCGGGAACATTGGGGTCGCGGCTATGCGACCGAGGCCGGTCGCGCGGTTCTCGACATTGCCAGGACGCTTGGACATCCGGAAATGCTGGCCGAGCATTTTGCCGACAACCCCGCTTCGGGAAAGGTGCTGAGAAAACTGGGTTTCAGACCTACCGGGCGGACTACTCCGCGTTTTTCAGAAGGGAGGGGTCAGGAAACCGATGCGGTACAGTTCACACTTTCGCTGTCGGAAGATGATTCTGCAGACGATGTCATGCGAGACCTCGCGGCGTGACGTAATCCTCAGGCAACCTTCTTCAGAGGCGCGGCGTTGCGTCTATCGTCAAATGCGGTGATCTCGGCCGGGGCAGCGTCCCCGTCCATGATCGCGGCTTCATATTCGCTCTCGGCGAGCCGGATGAGGTCGCGGTCATCAATATCCCAGGGGTGAAAACCGGGTTTGAAAAATTCCATCAAGGGCCACAGCGTCCGCCGGAATGGTGCCGGGCCAACCAGCGCATAATATGCCAGTCCGGTCCACGCACGAAAGCCGGATATGTCATCTTGCCGAAGCAGGTCGATCACGCCCTTTATACGGTTGATTGTAAAACCGAGAGAGATTTTGGCCATGAAGGTGCTGCGAACAAACCAGCGCTTGAGCGGATTCCAATCTCTGGTCACATATAGCCAGGTATCATAAGCCACACCTTTGTGCTCGATCTCTTCCGACGCATGCCACAGCCAGAGGTTGCGCTGATGTTCGTCGGCATTTTCAAAATGCTTCGGATTGGCGATCACCTCCGCCGCAAGGATTGCGGTGATATGCTCGATACACATGGTCGCTACCAGATGCGAAATCTCCGGTCTGGCCCGGATACCATTCAATACATCCGCGATGGTTTGTTCCAGCCGCGAAATATCCAGATCACAGTCGGTCAAATGCTCGTTAAAACAATGATGCTCGCGACTATGGGTCGCCTCTTGCTGGATGAAGGCGCGGATTTCTCCCTGTAATTTTGGCGGCACCCGGTTGCGGAATTTCCGGAGCGAATCGATGAAGAAAGTCTCGCCTTTCGGGAAGGTTACCGAGAGGGCGTTGAAAAAGGCGGAAGCAAAAGGATCGCCACCAATCCAGCGGCGACGTTTGATCGATTCGCTGGCAAAATACCGGTTACGGGATTTAATATGGAGATCGTCGGGCGTCGCGCTCTTCTGTGGATGATCGGGTTCGGTCGCCGCTGCGGCGATAAGTGGCTTCCTGCCCATATCTTCTGGTCTACCTTCCTGGAAATCAACATCAACGCGACCGCTTTTGGTTAAACGCTTTGTAGATAAGGAAGGTTAAGGATCCGCGTGGCAACATACTTAAAATGCTTGGTTTACAATTCATTACCGCGATGAAAACCGGCGCAATTTCGGGTTTTCTACCAAGTGGTGATTAAAATATACTGGTTTATTTGCGCCGGTAGCGAAAATACCACACGTCATGACCCAGTCGGCGCGCTTTGGCTTCATAGCGCGTTTCCGGCCAGCCACCGGGGCGGATATTCCAGTCATTCGGACTTTCGCACAGCCAGTCAAATTCGTCGCGCTGGTTCATGATCATGCAGGCCCATTCCAGATAGACCTGATGATCGGTGCCGAAACGGAATTCCCCGCCCGGTTTCAGCTTGGCCGCAATCAGGTCCACCGGCCCGTGGTTCATGAACCGCCGCTTGGCATGGCGCGCCTTCGGCCACGGATCGGGATGCAGCAGATAGACAAAGCTGAGCGATCCGTCCGGGATCCGCTCGAGCACGTCGAGCGCATTGCCCATATGCAGGCGGACGTTGCCCAGATGGCCGTCGCGGATATGCTGCAAAGCGCCGACCACGCCGTTGAGATAGGGCTCGCAGCCGATAAAACCGTGATCGGGAAGCATGTCGGCACGACTGACCAGATGCTCCCCGGCGCCAAAACCGATTTCGAAATGCAGCGGACGGTCGCCGCCAAACAATGATCTGGACGATACCGGGCCCTCTACCGGCACAGCGATCTGCGGCAGCAGCTTTTCGACCAGTTCCACCTGCTGGTCGCGCAGCGCATGGCCCTGCCGCCGACCGTATAGCTGGCGGATCGTGGTGGGATCACCTTCTTTGAATGCGGTCATCGCTCGGAAATTTCCACGCGCATGATCGTCGCTAGATAGCGGCTTTCAGCGCATCAACCAGATCGGTCCGTTCCCAGGTAAAGAGATCACCCTCTGCCTTGCGGCCAAAGTGACCATAAGCGGCCGTCGGGCTGTATATGGGCTTGTTCAGGCCAAGATGGGTACGAATGCCTTTGGGAGTGAGGCGAACGAGCTCCGGCAATATTTCTTCCAGTCGTTCTTCGCTCACCTTGCCGGTGCCATGGAGATCGACATTGATCGACAATGGCTCGGCAACGCCGATCGCATAAGACAGCTGGATCGCGCAGCGTTTGGCGAGACCTGCGGCGACGATATTCTTAGCCAGATAGCGCGTGATATAGGCTGCCGAGCGATCGACCTTGGTCGGATCCTTGCCGGAGAAAGCGCCGCCGCCATGGGGGCTGGCTCCGCCATAGGTGTCGACGATGATCTTGCGTCCGGTGAGACCGGCGTCGCCGTCCGGGCCGCCAATTTCAAAGCGACCGGTCGGGTTGACATGGATCACCGTCTTGTCGGTGATGAAGCCTTCCGGCAGCACCTTGTGGAACACGCCCATCACATAGTCGCGCAGTTCCTCGTAAAGCGCCGGATTGTCGCTGTCCTTGTAATAGCCCGGCGCGTGCTGCGTCGACACCACCAGAGCAACAGCCTCGACCGGTACTTCATTGACGTAACGCAAAGTCACCTGGCTCTTGCTGTCGGGCTCCAGAAACGGTGCCCGGCCGCTGTGACGATCGGCGGCCATCTGCTTCAATATCTGATGCGAATATTGCAATGTCGCCGGCATCAGGTCCGGGGTTTCGTCGCTGGCATAGCCGAACATGATCCCCTGGTCGCCGGCGCCTTCGTCCTTGTTACCGCTTTCATCCACACCCTGCGCGATATGCGCCGATTGCGGGTGCAGATAATTTTCAAAGGTCAGATTCTGCCAGTGGAACCCGTCCTGCTCATAACCGATTTTCTTCACGGTCTCGCGGACAACGGTCTGGATTTCTTCCTGCGCGCCCGGGGCCCAATTGCCGTCCGTGTCGATCATGCCCGAACCACGCACTTCGCCTGCCAGAATCACGCGGTCGGTGGTGGTCATGGTTTCGCAGGCAACCCGCGCTTCGGGATCCTTGGAAAGAAACAGATCGACGATGGCATCAGAAATCTGGTCCGATACTTTGTCGGGATGGCCTTCAGAGACCGATTCGGAGGTGAAGATAAATTCTGAACGCATGGCAAAATCCTGATTTTGAGCCGAAACAACATCAGCTTTAGGGACATAAGGAAATGTTTATATGTGCTTTAACGACCGCGCACGCGGATAGCAATGGCAGATAGCAGCAAAATCAGTGCCAGACCGAGCGGCAGAAGATTGCCGTAACGCGCAAATAATGTGGGTGCCTTCGCCTGTGGCAGGCTGCTGTCAATCCGGCCGGCCTGCCCCATCGGAATGCTGGCTCTGACCATTCCGTTCGCGTCAATCACCGCCGAAATTCCGGTCGGCGTGGAACGGATCACTGGCAATCCCTCTTCGATGGCCCGCAAGCGCGCCTGCGCCAGATGCTGCGGCGGTCCCCATTCTCCGAACCAGGCGTCATTCGAGGGATTGAAGATGAAGTCCGGCCGGTTGTTTCGATCGACAACCTGTCCCGAGAATATGATCTCGTAACAGACCTGAAGCCCGGCCTTACCAAATTTGCCGAGATCGAGCGAACGGGCTCCGGGCCCCGGCCAGAAATCAAAGTCACCGGGCACCAGACGGGACAGGCCGATGGCCGACAACAGCGGCCGCATCGGCAGATATTCGCCATAAGGCACCAGATGGCTCTTGTCATAGCGTCCCAATAGTTCGCCCTGCTGGTCCATCGCAAAGACGCTGTTGCGCGCGCCGACCGCGCGGCCTTCGGCTTCGTCAAATTCGAGTTTGAGCGCACCCAGCACCAGCACATCACCGGGCTTCATCAACGCACCCAGTTGCTGGCGCACCATTTCGGGCGGGCGACCGTAATAATAGCGGGCCGGATATCCGGTCTCGAGATAATCGGGGATTGCTGCTTCCGGCCAAAAAATTAGTCGGGGCCTGTCATCTTTCCGGACCGTCAACTCGGCGAGTTTCTCCAGATTCTGCTGTTCGTAGCCGGCCTTCCATTTGTCCTGCTGACCGATATTGGGCTGGACGACGGTGATCGGCGTACCATCCGGCGCTTTGCCAGCGCCTGCACGGGGCGACATAACTGCTGCCAGCGAAAGAATGACAATGACTGGCAGCGCCATGATCGACGCCTGCCGCCAGCGCCGACCGCTCGTAGCGACGGCGATCTGCAAACAGAATCCCGCAACGATTATAGCGACCGCCGCAAGACCATATGTACCGACCAGGGCAGAGCCGGCCCACAAGCCAGAAGGCAATGTCACGGACAGGGGATTCCAGATAAACCCGCTGAACACCCAGCTACGCAACCATTCGGTGATGATCCATGCTCCGGCCAGGGCGAGGATGAAGGCCCACGGGCTCTTCCTGCCGAGCGACCATGCTGTAACAGCAGCCAAGGCCGGGAACACCGCCAGATAGAGCGACAATAGCACCACCGCGACATAGCCCATCCATCCCGGCATCGCAGCCTGGAAGGTAAAGGCCTTGGCGATCCAGTTGAGGCCGATGATGAAATGGCCCAGACCGAACAGCCAGCCGGCGAAAAAGGCGGCTTTGCGACTCTGCGCCTGCATCAATATGACCATCCACAGAGCCAGCATCAGCAGCGTCAGCGGCCACAGGTTCAGCGGCGCAAAGCCGGTCGCGCTGATTCCGCCGGCAAGCAGCGAAATTCCGTAAGGATGGCGGGTGATCATATCTTGAAGTTTTGACACCGGCGGCTTTTGCCGTGTTCGGTGTCGCCATTCAATTGCTAATTGCCGGAACATGGATTTCATTGCTATTGCATGCCGATGAACCTGATCTCTCTCCTGATCCTCGCCCTCTCGCAACCGGCCGCGGCGCCAGCGACGCCGCTTACCGAAACGCAGAGCCGCGACCTCACCTGTGTCGCCGTCCTCGCGATCATCGCATCCGAACAGGAGCGCGGCGTCGCCAGCGCTCTCGACTATCCCCTGCTTATCGAACGCGGCGCGACCTATGCCGGGCTGGTCGGGGAACGGATCATGAGCGAGACCGGCAGGAGCAGAGAAGAGGTTCGGCAAGAGATTGTGGCAGTGGTCGCGGCGCAGCAGGCCAAGGGCGGCAATGGTGCCGCGGCAGACGAGGTCTTCGAAGCGGAAATGGCGCAATGCCTGCCCCTGCTCGATGCCGCGATACCGCCCAGGCCCAAGCCCGACCTCAACCAGTGCGCCGGGATGCTGCAACTGGCTTATGAGGAAGTTCACAGCCGCGAAGGTCTGTCCAAGACGGCGCAGGATCTCAAGACTCTCGCCACGGTTCTCGACAGCCGCGCGCGCGACAAGATGCGCGCCGAGGGACTCAGCGGTCAGGAAAGCGATATCCTGCTGACACAGGAGCGCGAAGCGATGCTGGCCGATGCCCGGCAACAGGAGGCGCTCGGCCAGGGTTCCGACCTCGATTATGATCATTGTTTCACCCTCGCCGCACCCGAAGACAAAGGCCGCAAATATGAGCACTGAACCGTCGAGTCCGTTACGCCCGTTCCACCTCGCCTTCCCGGTACGCGACATTGCCGAAGCGCGCGCATTTTATGGTGATCTGCTGGGGTGCCCGGAAGGCCGCAGCGACAGTCACTGGATTGATTTCAGCCTCTACGGTCACCAGATCGTCACCCATCTGGACGAGCATATGGATGGACGCCAGCTGCTCAACCCGGTCGATGGCGAACAGGTACCGGTTCCCCATTTCGGCGTCGTGCTGACGATGCCCGACTGGCAGGCGCTGGCCGACCGTCTAACAGCAGCAGACGTCGCCTTTGTCATCGCACCGACGATCCGCTTCAAGGGGCAGACTGGCGAACAGGCAACGATGTTTTTTCAGGATCCCAGCGGCAATGCACTCGAGTTCAAGGCCTTTGCCAGCGATGATCAACTGTTTGCGAAGGATTGAGATCAGGGAAGCCTAAGCTTCATGACCACATTTCCAGCGTTCCAGTGCGTCTTCCAGCTGTCGCTCCGCCATGTCACGAGCGGAATCGCGGGGTAGACCCAGCGAGCCGGACAGACGCTCGCCAATCAGTGCATCACCCAGTGCCATAAGCACCAGAGCCAGCGTGTCATCGTGCTTTTCCTGATCTTCGTGCCCGTCTTCGCCAATATCGTCGATCAGCGCGTGAATCGCATCGACAATCGGGTCGAGCGCATCTTCATTTCCGGTCAGCATCATCCAGGACCAGAGCGCCGCCCCGCCCTGTTTGTCGAACGCGTCGAAAGTCAGGTCAACAATATCCCGCACAGTCCCCTCGCCGGTCCGGGATTTTACGATCGCCTGCGCGATCATGCCGCAGACTTCGGCGGACAGATAAGCCGCGAGCGCTTTTTGCAAGCCTGATGCGGAACCGAAATGGTGTAGCAGATTGGCATGGGTGCGACCGATCCGGGCGGCTACCGCTTTCAGAGTGACCGACTGCGGGCCTGTTTCGATCAGCAAATTGCGGGCTGCAGCCAGCGCCATGTTACGGCTTGCTTCGGGGGACAGACGTCGCTTCGCTATTGACATTTATGTTAGTAACCTTATTATTGACATCCTGACTATAGGCCGCATTCCGCAAAATGGAAACATCCGATGAACATGCTTAGCTCCGTCAATGCCGAACCGGAAACCATCCAGACGCCAACGCCGGCGGGTCATGAAATTACACCGCGCGACCGTCGTTTCGGGCGGGAAGAGGGTTATGATCCCGGAAAATACTGGCAAAATGCCGATCCCGTTGCGACGGCCTTTTACAATTGCCTGTCCCTTACCTTTCCGCGCGGCGAGGCTTTTTTCATCGAAAGCGTAAAAGCATTCCGGGACCATACGCCGGAAAAATTGCAGAAAGAGATTCGCGCGTTCGTCCAGCAGGAAGTGATCCATAGTCGCGAACATCTCGCGCTCAACCGCCGGGTTGAAGAAAATGGCTATGACACAAGCCGGATCGAGAAGCGCATTACCGAATCGCTGGCGATGACCAAAGACCGGCCGGAAATAACCAATCTGGCGGCGACGATGATCCTGGAACATTTTACCGCGATCATGGCACGGCAATTTCTGGCCAATCCGCTGCATTGGGCAAATTCCGACGAAGAAACCGCCGACCTATGGCGCTGGCACGCACTGGAAGAGATTGAACATAAGGGCGTCGCCTATGACACCTGGCTCTATGCGACGAGAGACTGGAGTCGGCGAAAACGCTGGCAGGTGAAAGCGGTGATGATGATATTGATCACCCGCAATTTCTGGGGCAACCGCTGGCGTGATACGCTCGACCTGCTGGCGCAGGACGGCTTTGCCGGATGGCGCGTGAAAATGAAGCTGCTGAAATTCCTGCTCTTCAAGCCGGGTATCGCACGGGCGATTATCATCCCCTGGTGCAAATTCTTTCTGCCCGGATTTCATCCGTGGAACGAAGACGACCGGCATCTGATCGAACGGGCCGAGAGCGAATATGAAGCAGCGATAACGGGACGACCAGCGACGGCCTAGGGCAAGGTCCTAAAGCAAAGCGATCAATGCGCCGCTCTGTTTACGTCCACCTTGTCGATCCATTCCGGAAAAAAGCTGGGTTCGCGATTGGACCAGCCCGGCGCGGTCGCGGCGGCCTCGCTGATCGATTGCAGCAGACCCTTGCGGGTTTTCGGGTGAAGATGGGGAAGCGATGCTGCCGCACAAAATGCGCCGGGCAGCCAGGGACGCGATTCCGGACCAAGCAGACGTTCGTACAGGAAACGGAAAGCCGGAAAGCTGTGGATACGGCCCTGCCCCAGATCAAAGGCGGCCAGCGAAATCAGTGACGGCATGAATGCTTCGATACTGTCGATCGCACAATCTTCGGGAATGGCTTTGCGAATATCATTGATGCGCCGGTATAAGGACATTTGCACCTTGATCCCGGCCTCTTCGACCTTGTCGCGCGACCATGTTTCAATCGCGTCGGATCGTACAAGGCCGACGTCCAGCGAACGCCGGATATAGCGTTGGGTCGCAGAGCTGAAGCCCGCGAATTCCTTCATCTCGGCCAGCGTCATGGCACCGGGAACCGCTTGCATTTCCTTTGGCATGTCCGCGCATCTCCTAGTAGGTTCATCCCACTCAGACATTTGACCCGAACATGGTTAGTATTTGGTTAAACATGTGTGATTTAATTCCGGGCAGCAGGTCAAAAATCTCGGAAATTGCGCGACCAACGCGGAACGTTTCGACCAACCGCCAGCCTGTTTCGACCGGGCACGATTCCACTAGAGACAATTGATACCATATTGGCCTAAGCTGCCTCGAAACCATGAACTGAATATATATGAGAAAATTTGAACTGGGAAACCACAAGCCGTCGGTCGGGCATCAGGTTGCAATCCTGTCGATACTCGGGTTCTGGCTTTTCTATGTGATTGTCCTGACCCTGCGGGCCTCGATTGGCGATTGGCCGGCCCAGGGCGAAATGGCCATGCGACGGATTGTCGTGACGATTTTCGGGATCGGCATCACCTATCTGCTCTACCTGTTTTTCCAGCGGTTCGAGGACAAACGCCTATCGACGCGGATCATCACGATCTTTGCGGCTGCCGTTCCCTGTGCGATCCTCATTGCCTCGTTCAATCATTATATTTTCAATATCTATTATCCCGAGAATCTCTGGGATGAAGCGCATGTCGAGGAGATGCGCAAATATATGGCCCAGGACAATCTGGCGCTGAAGGCGATTTCGGAAGATGCCACCTCGCGCTTTTTCTTCCTTATCAGCTGGGCCTCGCTTTATCTGACGCTGAGCTATGCCGGTAAAGTTCGTCAGGTCGAGCGCAAGGCTGCCCGCTTCGCCCAGGCCGCGCAAGACGCGGAACTTCGGTCGCTGCGCTATCAGGTCAATCCGCATTTCCTGTTCAACACGCTCAACAGCCTCAGCACCCTGGTGATGCGCAGCCAGCCGGAAGAAGCCGAGGAGATGATCCTCAATCTTTCGAAATTCTATCGGACCAGCCTGTCCGGCGACCCGCTGGAGGATGTGCCCCTGTCGGAAGAAGTGCATCTGCAAAATCTTTATCTCGACATCGAGGCAGTCCGTTTCCCCGACCGGCTCCGGACGAAGGTGAATATCCCCGATGATCTCCTCGGCGTGCTGGTCCCCGGACTGATCCTGCAACCTTTGGTCGAGAATGCGATCAAGCACAGCGTTGCACACAGCAAGCGTCCGGTCACCATCGCAATCAGCGCGCGATCGGATGGCGATAATCTGATCCTCACGGTCGCCGACGACGGCGACCCGCGTCCGGTCGATCTGGATGATGATCGAACGAGCAGCGGAATCGGCCTCGCGAATGTCCGCGACCGGCTCGAAACCCGCTTTGGACGGCAAGCCGGACTTCAGACTGTACGTCCGGCGGAAGGTGGCTATATTGCCCAACTGACTCTACCGTTGATGCTGGATAATCCATGATCGAAGACATCGAAGCCAAACCGCTCAAAACTCTGATCGTCGACGACGAACCGCTGGCCATCGAACGCCTGCAACTGCTCTGCGCCCGGCAACCGAATATCGATCTGATCGGCACCGCTAGTGATGGCGAAGCCGCGTTGCGCCTCACCGAGCAATTGAAACCGGACCTGCTGCTGCTGGACATCGCCATGCCCGGCAAAGGCGGGCTCGACGTCGCACGGGCCCTGTCCGGCAAGCCCGACGCTCCGGCAATCATATTCGTCACCGCTTTCGACCGCTTTGCCGTCGAGGCCTTTGATGTGGCAGCAATCGACTATGTACTGAAACCGGTCGAGAATGCGCGACTGACGCTCGCCATCTCCCGCGTCCGCGAACGCACGAACGAACCACGGGGCGATGCCGCAGAAGACTCGCCCTGGGCGGAAGAATTCTGGGTGCCCTATAAATCCGAACTGCGCCGCATCGTCGCCTCCGAAATCGATCGGATCGAGGCTGAACGCGACTATATGCGCCTGCACGTCGGCACGGTCAGCTATCTGCTGCACCAGACCATCACCGGACTGGAAGAAAGGCTGGACCCGGAAGAATTCATCCGTCTGCACCGGTCGCATCTGGTCCGGCGCGACTGGATTGCCGGCCTGCGCCATGACGGCGGCGGCGTGTGGATCGCCTGCCTGAAATGCGGCACCGAAATCCGCATCGGCAGGACCCATCTGGCAGAGGCAAAGAAACTGGCGGGACGATAGACGCGACAGGACGTCCAAGGATCAGTTGCACGCTACAATGTCATTGGTATTAATAATCGACAAGCGGCCCGGCGGAGGGCTATTCTATCCCTCCCGCTTCCGTGATCATCGGCCATTATCTTGATACTCAATATCTTTATCGTCCTGTCGGCTGTCGCAACCGGCCTGCTGCTGTTCGCGCCGCGCCTGTCAAAATCGCGGGTCTGGCGGGCGACGGTGACGCCGCTGGCCTCGATCATCGGCAGCGGGTTTCTCGTACTCGCGCCGATCCTGGTGTCAGATTACGGCTATATCGCCCCGGCGATCATGGCCGGCCTCTGTCTCGGCGCCTATCTGTTCGGAGCGGCGATCCGCTTCAATATTTTCCACCGCAATGTTCGCCAGCCGGTCCGGAATGACGGCATCGACCGGCTGGAGATTGCCGCGTCCTGGGCGCTGGTTTTTGCCTTCACCATTTCGGTCGGCTATTATCTCAACCTGTTCGGCGCCTTCGGGGTCAGCCTGACATCTTTTGACAGCACGGCCAATGCCAAGCTGCTGACCTCGGCCATCTATATCCTGATCCTGATTGTCGGCTGGACCCGCGGTTTCAAGGCGCTGGAGAAGATGGAATATAGCGCCGTGACGCTAAAACTGGCGATCATCGTCGGCCTGCTGGTCGGTCTGACCTGGTATTTTTACCAGAAGGCGAGCGCAGCAACGCTCTTCGTCCATCCGCCCTTGCTGTCCGGCTGGCCCGCGATCACCCTCGCCTTCGGACTGATCATCACGGTGCAGGGCTTTGAAACCTCGCGCTATCTTGGCCGGAATTATGATGCGGCAACCCGGATCAAGTCGATGCGCCTCGCCCAGATCGTCAGCGCGGTGATCTACATGATCTATATCGGCCTGTTCGCCTATAGTTTCGAGCGCGAACAATTTGCGCTGACCGAGACCGCGATTATCGACATGATGGGAATCATCACACCGATCCTGCCGTTGCTGCTCGTCGCCGCTGCGCTGGCCGCGCAGTTCAGCGCAGCAATCGCCGATACCAGCGGCTCCGGCGGGCTGGTCGAGGAACTGACCGAGGGTCATGTCAAGGCGCGGACCGGCTATGCAATATTGGTCGCGATCGGCCTGCTCCTGACCTGGAGTGTCAATATTTTCCAGATCATCGCTTATGCCAGCCGCGCCTTTGCGCTTTATTACACGCTGCAATCGGTGATCGCGGCGCGGCGCGCCTTCCTGATTCCCGGCAACCGGCTCAAGGGGTTCGGCTTCATCCTGCTGGCGATGCTCGGGACGATGATCATATTGTTCGGCAATGATGTCGAATCGTCAAACGGTTAGCCGGGGCGTCAGATCAGCTGATAATGGTTCTTGAACGCGCCTGCCGATAGGTACCGAGCACCCGCACATTGTTGCAGTGGAAGCTCAGTTCCTCGAGCGCGCGGTCGACTGCCGGGTCGCCGGGCGCACCCTCGATATCGGTATAAAATTCGGTGGCGGCAAAACTGCCACCCTGCTGGTAGCTTTCCAGCTTGGTCATATTGACCCCGTTGGTCGCAAAGCCACCCATCGCCTTGTACAGCGCAGCGGGAACATTTTTGACCTGGAATATGAAGGTCGTCATCAGCGGGCCATCGCTTTCCGGCTTCGCCGCTTCGGGTGCCAGGACGACAAAACGTGTAATATTGTGCGGCGCGTCCTCGATTGCATCGGCGACCGGCTGCAGACCATAAATTTGCGCGGCGAGTTTCGGTGCGATCGCGGCAGCATGCGGATCATCCTGCTGGGCGACAAAGGCAGCGGCGGCGGCGGTATCGGCATAGGCTACCGGAATGATACCGCGTTTGCGCAGATAGTGACGGCACTGGCCGAGCGCCTGCGGATGGCTCATCGCGGTCCGGATATCGGCATCAGCCGATTTGGCCATCAGACAATGCTCGATCTGCATGAAATATTCGTCAACGATATACAGGCCCGATTCGGGGAGCAGAAAGTGGATGTCGGCGACCCGGCCGTGGAGCGAATTTTCGATCGGAATAATCGCGCATCCCGCTGCCCCGTTTTTCACCGCGTCGATCGCGTCCTCGAATGCAAAGCAGGGAACCGGCAGGCCCTCCGGCGCATAGTCGAGCGCAGCAAGGTGTGAATTGGCGCCTGGCGCCCCTTGAAAGGCAATCGCCTTTGCCGGCATTTCAGCGCCTTTTTCGGTCATTTTCCTGACCATGCCCAGTGCGTTTTTCGGAAAGCTGTCCATCATGCCCCTCTTTTGCTGCGTTCCGATAGTCGAACGGAACATGGAGGGGCAAGAAATTAGTGGCCTGTCTGCCGCTGCCCATCACATTTTGTAACTATATTTGCATCTTTAGCGGTAATTGAGGCCTTGCGTTGGTCCGTCGCCCTCTTTACAGACAGCACAAATTTGGCAGGCCCATGGCCGCCGCTCACTCAGGGGTTTGAGACAATTTATGAGCAACAATAACACCATCGCAGGCTGGGTACTGGCCGGCGGCATCGCCGCTCTCGGTTTTTCCATCGTCAGTGGTAAATATTTCCACGCCGGCAAGCACGAGCGTCCCGAAGTCATGGGCTATGTGATCGAAGGTGTGGAAACCTCTGGTGGCGCTGACGCTGGTCCCGCGATCGAAACATTGTTGCAGACCGCCGATATCGCCGCTGGCGAGAAGGTTTTTGCCAAATGTGCGGCCTGCCACACCATCAATCAGGGCGGAGCCAACGGCATCGGTCCGAATCTATACGCAACCATGGGCAAGCCGCACGGCCATGTCGCGGGCTTTGCCTATAGCGACGCGCTGAAAAGCGTCCCCGGCAACTGGGACTGGGCTAACATGGACGCATGGCTGACCTCGCCGCGCAAATATGCCGAAGGCACCAAGATGACCTTTGCCGGTCTGGGCAAGGCCGAAGACCGGGCCAATCTGATGGCCTATCTGAACGCACAAGGTTCCAACCTGCCTCTTCCGGCTGCTCCGGTCGTCGAAGCACCTGCGGAAGAAACGGCTGAAGCGGCGGCAGAAGCAGGCGCTGACGCAGAAGCTCCCGAAGCAGTTGCAGCGGACGCGGCGGCGGCAGAATAGGCTCGCCGCCCGGATTGCCCTAGCCGCAATCCAGGTTGTAAAATTGCTGGATAATCGACCAGGCTTCTTCGCCGGTTTCGACAAATTGGAACAGGTCGAGATCCTTGCGGCTGATCGTACCCTCATCGGCCAACGCATCGAAGTTGATCACCCGATTCCAGAAATCCTTGCCGAATAGCAATATCGGCAGCTTTTCCATCTTGCCGGTCTGCACCAGGGTGACCAGTTCGAGAAATTCGTCCAGCGTCCCGAAGCCGCCGGGGAATACCGCTACCGCTCTCGCCCGCAACAGGAAGTGCATCTTGCGCAGCGCGAAATAATGGAACTGGAAACTTAGCGACGGCGTGACATATTCATTGGGCGCCTGTTCGTGTGGCAGGACAATATTGAGCCCTATCGACTCTTTGCCCGCATCCGCTGCACCCCGATTGGCCGCCTCCATGATCGACGGCCCGCCGCCGGAGCAGACGACGAAGTCGCGCTTGCCGTCGCTGGAAATGCCGCAGGCGCTGGCCAAGCGCGCAAGATTGCGGGCTTCGTCATAATATTTGGCTTTTTCTTTGAGGCGCACGGCAATCTTGCGGGATTCCTCGTCCGGCGCCGCCTCGATCAGCGCATCGGCCTTGCCGGGCTCGGGGATGCGCGCAGAACCGTACATCACCAGTGTCGATCCGATGCTCGCTTCGTCGAGCAGCATTTCGGGCTTTAGCAATTCCAGCTGGAACCGGACCGGGCGCAATTCCTCGCGGAGCAGAAACTCGGTATCCTGAAAGGCCAGCCGATAGGCCGGGTCGCGGGTCTGAGCCGTGCTGACCGCAGCCTTTTCGGCAAATTCGGCTTCCTGCTTGGCGTGGTGAAAACGGTTGTCGTGAAGATCTTTATTTGTCATCGGCCAGCCCTAACGCATAGATTAGCGACTGGCCAGTGGCCTTGTTGAGCCTAACGACAATATCCGTTGCCGCTCATGTCGAGATGAAAATGGTCGCGGTGAGCCGCATTGTAATTGGGGCTGAGTACGGTGCCGAAACGCTTGCAGGCGCTGTCATGGATGGCGGCCAGAAACTGCATTTCCTGGCGTCCGCTTTTCCAGTTGTTTTCAACCGTGATTCGCCGCCCGTCGTTCAGCACGAAGGCGGATACGTCAATGGCATTGGCATGTGCATGCTGCGACAATTTACCCGAGCCAGCGATATTCCGGCAACTATAGCTGCCCATGGTTTCGATGCGCTTCAAGTCGCTGCCAAGATATTTGCGTGCCGCGCGTTTCACCGCGAATTCGGTCCAGGCGGCAAATTTGCCGGCCAGCTCGCATTTTACCGGACCGAGATTGGTCACATCCGCCCCGACATCAAGCAGCTTGATACTGTCGATCTGGCTGCATCCACCACTGAAATGGCGATTGGGCAGCGGCGAAAAACGGACATTTGCCTTTCCGAGGTCACTGAAACATTGCCGCGCGGAAGGCGATGGATCGAAAGAGCCGAGACCGGCGGTGGCCTGCGGCCGTTGCGACCCGCCTCCGTTGCCGGAGGGTATCGCTCCACAGGCGCTGAGCAACAGTGAAACCAGTCCCAGAGTCGCGATTGTTCGCCCTCGGCGTTTGTCGTCTAAGGTGAATTTCATGTTCTTATCTATGGCACAAGATGGTTAATTTTAGCCTGATGGCCGTGGTTAATTTTTTCCTTCCGCGGCGTCACACCGGCCAGGCGACAAGTTGCGACAATTTTATGCTGGACCATCCGGCCCGCAAGATCCAAGACAATGGCATGAAAATTTTGCGGAAATTGAACAGCCTGCCGGTCTTCTGGATATTATTGTCGATTCCGGCCATTCTGATGGTCCGCGGATATTTGGCCGGCGATATAATCGCGATGGACATGCTCCATCCGACGGGAGAATTCTCCGCCCGGTTCATGATCGTCGCCATGATCATCACGCCGCTCTCCGTCATATTCGGGAACCGGCAGTGGATCGCTTGGATGATGAAGCGACGCCGGTCCTTCGGACTTGCTGCCTTTGGATATGGCATGCTCCACCTGATATTCTACATCATCGACATGGAGGCTCTCGAGCCCATTCTGGCCGAATTCTGGGCGCCGGGTATCTGGACCGGCTGGGCGGCCCTGTTAGTTTTCGTGCCGCTGGCTATGACCAGCAACAACCTGTCGATGCGGCGCCTGAAACAAAGTTGGAAGCAGTTGCAGCGTCTGGTCTATATCGCCGCATTGCTGACGCTTGCTCATTGGCTGTTAATCCACGATGGCGTAGGCGGGGCTCTGGCACATTTTATTCCGCTTCTGCTATTGGAGCTATTGAGAGTCATTATCATATATGGCAGAAGAAATAATGGACTGAAGCAGCGCGAATCGCTGTAGACCGAATTGATCTGGAGAAACTGACAATGAAATATTCTGTAATCACCGCTGCTGCGACCGCCTTGATCGCCACCGCCGGCCTGTCCTCCCCTGCCCTTGCGACCGGCAAGATGAGCTGCGAAGCGGGCCCGCAATCCGGTTGGAAAACGCAGGACGAGCTGAAAGCCGATCTGGTCAAAAAAGGCTGGACGATCAAAAAATCGAAAATCGATGGCGGCTGCTACGAAGTCTATGGCACCACCCCCGAAGGTGACCGCGTGGAAGCCTATTTCCACCCTGTATCGCTTGAAAAACTGCTGGTTTCACGCCGCGGCGAGATCCTGTTCCGGAAGAAATAGTCGGTTTCATTAGCAACCAAGAACGCGCTTGACATGCTGCGCTGCACCATACAAAGCGGCGCCGGGCCACGCGGTCCCAACGCCGCGCGAGCTCTCTGTAAGGAGAAGCGTTTAAATGACTGATACTAATGTACCGACGCCAGAATTGCGTCCTGACTGCCCGAATTTTTCTTCGGGTCCGACAGCCAAATTCCCCGGCTGGTCCCTCGACAAGATCAACACCATCGCCATGGGCCGTTCGCATCGTTCCGCGACCGGCAAGGCCCGCCTGAAATATGCTATAGACCTCAGTCGTGAGCTATTGGGCATCCCCGACGACTATCTGATCGGCATCGTGCCGGCTTCCGATACCGGAGCCGTCGAGCTGGCGATGTGGAATATGCTGGGCGCCCGCCCGGTGACCGTCGCTGCGTGGGAAAGCTTCGGCAACGTCTGGATCCAGGATGCTGTCAAGCAGCTTAAGCCTGCCAATCTGACCGTCCTCGAAGCCGATTATGGCGAAATTCCCGACCTGAGCTCGATCGACAAGGGTGACGATATTGTCTTCACCTGGAACGGTACGACCTCGGGCGCAAGAATTCCCGATACCGACTGGATCGCCGCCGACCGTGAAGGTGTCACGATCAACGACGCGACCAGCGCCGTCTTTGCCCAGCCTATGGACTGGTCAAAACTCGATGCGACCACCTTCAGCTGGCAGAAGGTCATGGGATCGGAAGCCGCTCATGGCATGCTGATCCTCAGCCCGCGCGCCGTCGAACGGATTGAAAGCTACAGCCCGTCCTGGCCGCTGCCCAAAATCTTCCGCGTGAAAAAGGGCGACAAGCTCAACACCGCGATTTTTGAGGGGGCGACGATCAACACGCCTTCGATGCTCGCGACCGAAGATTATATCGCTGCGCTCGAATGGGCAAAATCGATCGGTGGCCTGTCCGAACTGCATGCCCGCGCCGACCGCAATGCCAAAACCGTTCACGACTGGATCGAAGCCACGCCGTGGATGCGCAACATGGTCAGCGATCCGGCCAAATGGACCAACACCGGCGTCTGCATGGTGTTCCAGGGTGACTGGTATGACGGTCTTGATGACGATGCCAAGGCCTCCGTGCCCAAGAAGATTGCCGCAATGCTCGAGAAAATGGACATTGCCTACGACTTCAACGGCTATCGCGATGCACCGCCGTCGCTGCGCATCTGGTGCGGTTCGACGGTTGAGCAGGAAGACATTCGCCGTCTGCTGCTGTGGATCGAATGGGCCTATGCTCAGGTGAAAGCCGAACTTTCCTGAATTTGTGTCGCCCCGGCGAGAGCCGGGGCCTGACCAATGTCCTGCGATAACGTCATTGGTCTATAAGCCGGCCCGTGCCGGTGCGATCATTCCGACAAGGAACATATATCATGCCAAAAGTACTTATATCCGACAAGATGGACCCGAAAGCCGCCGAGATATTCCGCGAGCGCGGTTGCGAAGTTGACGAAATCACCGGCCAGACGCCGGAAGAACTGATGAAGATCATCGGCGAATATGACGGTCTTGCCATTCGCTCCTCGACCACGGTCACGCCTGAAATACTGGAAGCGGCAACCAATCTGAAAGTGGTTGGCCGCGCCGGCATCGGTGTCGACAATGTCGATATTCCCGCCGCTTCCGCCAAGGGCGTTGTGGTCATGAACACCCCGTTCGGCAACAGCATCACCACGGCAGAACATGCCATCGCCCTGATGTTCGCTCTCGCGCGCCAGCTTCCCGCCGCCGACGCCTCGACCCAGGCCGGCAAATGGGAAAAATCCAAATTCATGGGCGTCGAGCTGACCAGCAAGACGCTCGGCCTGATCGGTGCCGGCAATATTGGCTCGATCGTCGCCGAACGCGCCATTGGCCTGCGGATGAAGGTTGTGGCTTATGACCCGTTCCTGACCGAAGAACGGGCCGTGGAAATGGGTGTCGAAAAAGTCTTGCTGGACGAACTGCTCGCCCGCGCCGATTTCATCACCATGCACACCCCGCTCACCGACCAGACGCGCAATATCCTGTCTGCCGAAGCGCTGGCCAAGACCAAGCCGGGCGTTCGTATCATCAACTGCGCGCGCGGCGGATTGATCGACGAAGCGGCATTGAAGGACGCTCTGGAATCAGGCCATGTCGCGGGCGCTGCGCTCGATGTGTTCGCCCAGGAACCGGCGAAGGAAAACCCGTTGTTCGGCGCGCCAAACCTTATTTGTACACCGCACCTGGGTGCTTCCACCAGCGAAGCGCAGGTGAATGTCGCGATCCAGGTCGCCGAGCAAATGGCCGATTATCTGGTCAATGGCGGCGTCGAAAATGCGCTCAACATGCCAAGCCTCTCGGCTGAACAGGCCCCGAAGCTGAAGCCCTATATGGCACTTGCCACCCAGCTCGGCTCTCTCGTCGGCCAGCTTGCAGCCGACCAGATCAAGGGCGTTGCCGTCGAAGTGGAAGGCGCGGCGGCCGAACTGGACCAGAAACCGATTACGGCAGCGGTGCTCGCCGGACTGATGCGAGCCTATAGCGACACCGTCAACATGGTCAACGCACCCTATCTCGCGAAGGAACGCGGTCTCGACGTCCGCGAAATCCGCCATGAACGCGAAGGCGACTATCATACGCTGGTCCGGGTATCGGTAACCACCGACGAAGGCGAAAAATCTGTTGCCGGCACCCTGTTCGGATCTTCCGGACCTCGACTGGTCGAGATGTTCGGCATCAAGGTCGAAGCCGACATGGAAGGCGACATGCTCTATATCGTCAACCGCGACGAGCCCGGCTTTATCGGCCGCGTCGGTTCCACACTTGGTGAAGCGGGCGTCAACATTGGCACGTTCCACCTTGGTCGTCGCAGCGATGCGCCGGGCGGTGAAGCGGTATTGCTGCTGTCGATCGATTCACCTGTGGAAGAGCCGGTGCTCTGGTCCGTTTGCCAGCTGGAAGGCGTGAAGACGGTCAAGGCGCTCAAGTTTTAATTCTATAGCAATGCAGCAAAGAAAAAGGATGGCCTGAGCGGTTGCTTGGGCTATGGAGCAGGGCCATGCAAAAGCCATCCAATCTCTTGCCCGAAGGGTTCCACGACGCGCTGCCGCCTTATGCCGAGGCGGCATCGCGACTGGAACGCGATGTGCTCGATACGCTGGCCAGCCACGGCTATGCCCGGGTGTCACCGCCACTCGCGGAATATGAAGATGGCCTGACCGGACAGATGCATGGCGCATCAAGAAGCGACCTGATGCGCTTTGTCGATCCTATCTCGCAACGCACATTGGCGCTGCGGCCGGATATGACCATGCAGATCGGTCGTATAGCCAAGACAAGCCTGGCTGACCGTCCGCGCCCACTCAGATTGAGCTATTCAGGACAGGTATTGAAACTGCGGTCGGGACAATTGCAGCCCGAACGCAGCCGGTTGCAGATCGGCGCGGAGCTGATCGGCAGCGACAGCGTCATCGCCGCCAGCGAAATTGTCTCGGTCGCGATTGAGGCGCTGGAGCGTGCGGGCGTAACCGGAATCACCGTGGATTTCACCATGCCCGATCTGATCGACATATTGGCGGCGGGACCATTGCCGCTGAACGAAGCCCAGATCGGCGAAGTGCGTGGTGAACTGGATATGAAGGATGCCGGTGGCCTGAGCGCCATGGGCGCAACCGGCTATCTGCCGCTGATCGAAGCGACCGGGCCGTTTGACGAGGCAATGGCGAGATTGCGCGAATTTGATACCGACGGCTTGCTCCATTCTCGACTGGATGGCGTTTCCCAGATCGCCGCGAGTATCAAGGGGAAAGCCAGCCTGACACTGGATCCGACCGAACGGCATGGCTTTGAATATCAGAACTGGTTCGGCTTCACGCTTTATGCAGAGAGCTTTATCGGTGCGCTGGGACGCGGCGGCAGCTATGAAATCGTTCGTCCCGATGGCGAATCCGAAGCGGCGGTCGGCTTTTCGCTTTACCCCAATCCGCTGATCGATGCCGGCTTTGGCGCGAAGATCAGCGAGCAGGTTTTCCTGCCGCTCGGACATGATCAATCCGCAGCCGCGCGGTTGAGAGAAAAAGGCTGGCGCACCGTTGCCGCCCTTTCAGACAAGGACCAGGCCGAGGTGCTTGGTTGTTCCCATATTTTGAACGGCGATCAGCCGGAACCATTATAAGAAAGTGAATCCATGGCCAATGTAACGGTAATCGGCGCACAATGGGGTGATGAGGGCAAAGGCAAGATTGTCGACTGGCTGTCCGAACGTGCCGATGTCGTCGTCCGCTTTCAAGGTGGGCATAATGCCGGCCACACGCTGGTTGTTGATGGCGCGGTCTACAAGCTCTCCCTGCTTCCCTCGGGCATCGTCCGTGGCGCCTTGTCGATTATCGGCAATGGTGTGGTCCTCGACCCCTGGCATTTGCGGGACGAAATCGCCAAGCTGGAAAGTCAGGGTGTCGCGATCAACACTGACAATTTCGGCATTGCCGAAACCTGCCCTCTGATCCTGCCTATCCACCGCGATCTCGACGCGATGCGCGAGGACGCCAGCGGCAAGGGCAAGATCGGCACGACCCGTCGCGGCATTGGCCCGGCCTATGAAGACAAGGTCGGCCGCCGGGCGATCCGGGTGTGCGATCTCGCCCATCTCGACGATCTCGGCCCGCAGCTTGACCGGCTTTGCGCGCACCATGACGCACTGCGTGCGGGCTTTGGCGAGCCACCGGTAGACCGGGAACGGCTACTCAATGATCTGAAGGAAATCGCCGACAGCGTATTGCAATATGCCCAGCCGGTATGGAAGCGCCTCAACGAAGCGCGGCGCGACGGCAAGCGCATATTGTTCGAAGGCGCGCAGGGTGTGCTGCTGGATGTCGATCACGGCACCTATCCCTTTGTCACCAGCTCCAATACCATTTCGGGCACGGCGGCTGGCGGCTCCGGCATCGGACCATCCGGCACCGGCTATGTCCTCGGCATCACCAAGGCTTACACGACCCGCGTCGGTTCCGGCCCCTTCCCGACCGAGCTGGACGACGATATCGGACAGCGGCTTGGCGAACGTGGCCATGAATTCGGGACGGTTACCGGCAGGCAGCGGCGTTGCGGCTGGTTCGATGCGGTACTGGTCCGGCAGGCTCTGGCGGTGTCCGGCGTCCATGGCATTGCCCTGACCAAACTCGATGTGCTCGACGGCTTCAAGGAACTGAAAATCTGTGTCGGCTATGATCTGAATGGCATGACCTATGACTATCTGCCGCCGCATCATCAGGATCAGGCCGCGGTCAAACCGATTTACGAGACGATGGCCGGGTGGAACGAAACCACCGCCGGTGCGCGCAGCTGGGCCGATCTCCCGGCGCAGGCAATCAAATATATCAAGCGGGTAGAGGAATTGATCCAATGTCCGGTGGCTCTCGTGTCGACATCGCCAGAACGCGAAGACACGATTCTGGTGACAGATCCGTTTGCCGATTGAGAGGCTGCTTATCCCGACAGGCGGCACGCGGGTTGATAATATCGAGCACCCGGAGCGTTGCAAAATGGCCATGAATGGACTGGCAATTTTACAAATTGCCAGCGCTAATTAACTATACATCGCCGGTTCATTCGCTCAGTGTCACCAAGTTCCTGCAATCCTGTCACATTGGCAATGTGGTCGCTCTAACCGAAGTATTTCCTTTTTTATGAAAAGTTTTTTCAAACTCCAGTCACTCGACTTGGCGATCGATCTCGGTACGGCCAACACGCTTATCTATGTGCGGGATCGCGGCATCATGCTCAACGAACCCTCCGTGGTGGCACTCGAGACCAATGACGGTGTGACGAAGGTCCGCGCGGTTGGCAGCGACGCCAAGCTGATGATGGGGAAAACACCGAGCAATATTACCGTCATCCGTCCGCTCAAGGACGGGGTAATCGCCGATCTGGATGTGGCGGAGCAGATGATCAAACATTTCATCCATAAAGTGCATGAGAAAAAGCCCGGAATATTCCGGCGTTTCGATATTGTTGTCTGCATTCCTTCCGGCTCTACCAACGTCCAGCGGCGCGCCCTGCGCGATGCGGCTTCAAATGCCGGCGGATCCGCCGTCTATTTTGTCGAAGAACCGATGGCGGCGGCCATTGGTGCAGGGATACCGGTCGCGGAACCAAATGGCGCGATGGTGGTCGATATTGGCGGCGGAACCACCGAGGTCGCGATCTTGTCTTTGCAGGGGCTGGCTTACAGCACTTCCGGACGAATGGGCGGCGACAAGATGGACGATGCCATCTCGTCCCATATACGCCGCAAGCATAATCTGGCGATCGGCGAATCGACCACGGAACTGCTCAAACATGGCATCGCCAGCGCAGTCAGCCCGGAGGACGGCAAGGGACGGACCATGCATATCAAGGGACGCGACCTGGTCAGCGGCATGCCGAAAAAAATCGCCATCACCGAAGCCGAAATTGCCCATGCCATTGCCGAGCCGGTTAGCCAGATAGCCGAATCCGTTCTCAATGCACTGGAGAATACGAAACCGGAATTGGCCGCAGACATCATGGATCAGGGCATTGTGCTGACCGGCGGCGGCGCATTATTGGGACGGATCGACGAATTTATCGCCGACAAAACCGGGCTGCCGGTTAGCATTGCGGATGACCCGCTCACCTGTGTTGCCAATGGCGCCGGCCGGGCAATGGAAGACCCGCTTTATCGCAATGTACTGATCCCCGCCTGAGACACGAACCACGGTCCATCAAACGGAGAGAACATTTGGACCAAGCCGGGTCTTGCCCGGTTCAGACATCATCCGCCGAGATCATTTCTGCCCGATCAATCTCGCCAGTCATTGACGCCACTGTTACTGCAACCGCAGCATCGCCGGAGACATTGGTCGTCGTCCGCATCATGTCCATGATCCGGTCGACGCCAGCAACAAAGGCAATCGTCTCGAGCGGTACGCCAACGCTGCCGAATACCAGAGCCATCATGATCAGGCCCGCACCCGGGATGCCTGCCGCGCCGATGGCCCCGAGCGTCGAGGTGATCGAGATCAGGACATAATCACCAAAGCTGAGGTCGACGCCGAATATCTGCGCGCCGAATAATGTGGCAAGCCCGAGATACATGGCGGTACCATTCATGTTGATCGTGGCGCCCAGCGAGACGACGAAGCTGGCTACCGAATTGCTGACACCGAGATTGCGTTCGACGCAGCGCAGGGTCACCGGCAGGGTGGCATTGGACGATGCTGTAGAATAGCTGACCGCCATCGCATCGATGATCCCGCGGAAGAAATCGAGGACCGGCAATTTCGCGATAAATTTGATCATTCCCGAATAGACAATCCCGATGATCAGCAGGCAGCCGAGATAATTGAGCCCGACCAATTGCGCGAGCGAGAGCAACGCATCCATGCCGAGTGTGCCGGCAACCCATGCCATCAGCGCAAAGACACCAAATGGCGTCAGTTCCATCACGATCATCGTGACTTTCTGCATCACGATTGCACCGCTATCGAATATTTTTGCCAGCGGTTTGCCGTCTTCCTTGGCCATCAAGATGCCGATACCGATCAGCAACGCAAAAACGATCAGCGGAAGGACCCGTACATCGGCCATCACCTGAACGGGGCTGTCAGGTACGATCGAAAGGATCATGTCAATGGCAGTGGTTTCATTGGCTACGGGCGTCTCGCCCTTTTCAATCGCGCTGGTATCGACACCATTGCCCGGCTGAAAAAACGTGCCGAGGGCGAGACCCAGCCAGGCGGCAATCTGTCCGGTGATGACGAACAATATCATCGCCCGTCCGCCGACGCTGCCCAGTTTCTTCAGATCACCAAGCGCCGCCACACCGGCGACAAGCGAGAAGAAGATCAGCGGCACGACGAGCATCTTGATCGCCTTGATGAAGAAATCGCCGATCCATTTGACGGATTCGGATTCGGGTCCCCAGATCAGGCCAGTGATGACACCGAGAATAAGCGCCGCGACCACCCGCTGCCAAAGCGGAATTTTAAACCAGAATGCCAGCATGCTATCTTCCCCGTTTTATTAGCCCAAGCCTATCGACCGCAGGAGAAAGCGGCAAGCCTTTAGGCTGCGCCTACATCCAGAAGCTGATCGCCAGACAGGTCGACAAGCCGACACCAAAGGTCAGCGGGATGCCCGCCTTGAAGAAATCGGTGAACCGATAATTGCCCGCTGCATAAACCAGCGTGTTGGTTTGGTAACCAATCGGCGTCGCAAAGCTGGCCGAAGCGGCGAACATCACCGCGATCACCAGCGGCCGGGGATCGACGCCCAGATCAGTGCCCAGCGCTATCGCTATCGGCGTGATGATGATCGCGACCGCATTGTTCGTGACAATCTCGGTCATGATCACCGACAGGATATAGATGGCAAATACCAGCCCCCATGGCGGAATCTCGCGGAGAAACGGCGTCAGTTCGGCAACCAGCAGATTGACGCTGCCGGCCTGTTCCAGGCCAAGCCCGACGGCCAGCATTCCGAATATCAGGACCAGAACATTGCCGTCGATCGAACCCCATGCTTCTTCCGCATCGATACAGCGGGCCAGCAGGATTGCGCCAACGGCCAATATGGCGGCAACCGCAAGCGGAATGACGTTTAGCGCAGCAAGAACCACCACCGCCACCAGCGCACCGATCGCAATGGGCGCACGGTCCCGGCGAAAGGCACGGATTTTGGTCTGCCCGACCCCGAACAGATTGGGGTTCTGATACATGCGGCGGATATCTTCGCTGGAACCGGTCACCAGCAAGCGGTCGGCCGCGTGGATACGGGCGTTGGTCAGATCGGACCGCGGCAGGTTGCGATAACGGGTCATCCCCAGAACGCGCACGTTCAGCTGTGACAGAAAGGGAATGTCATAGAGCCGGTTGCCGATGCTGGGATGGCTCGGTGCCACCGTCGCCTCAACCAGCTCTTCGCCCAGCGCCCCGACATCCCCCTTGTGGACGATCCCGATCTTGAAATCTTCCGATTTTCGCAGAGAGATCAGTTCGGCAAGATCGAGTTGCACCACCACCCGGTCACCCGCCCGCAATATGTGGGAATCGAGATCATGACGGATATAGCTGCTCAATCTTTTCACCGCAGTGACCTCCAGGCCAGCCCGGCGCAATTCGGGAACGGTGGAGAGCTGTCTGTCGATTATGGCGGCCTTGCGGCGGACGGTCAGTTCGGTCAGAAAGGCGCTTTCGTCGTTGCTGTCAAACTCGCCCTGGACCTGGCCGCCGGGAAGCAGCCAGCTGCTGAACAGGACCATCATGACGGTGCCGGCAGTCGCGGCAATCAGGCCATAAGGCGTGATCTCGAAAATCCCGAACCCGGCGAGACCCTGATCCCGGGCAACCGCGTCGACAATCAGGTTGGTCGAGGTTCCTATCAGGGTGGTCGTACCACCCAATATGCAGATGAAGCTCAGCGGGATCAGCAATTTCTTGGACGAGAAGCCGGTCGCCCGCGACAGGCGGATGATGATCGGAATCAGGACGATCACGACCGGCGTGTTGTTCATGAAGGCGGAGGCGACAAAGGCGCCCAGAAACATCTCGGCAACCGCCAATTTGGGGTGCTGCTTGGCCCGTTTGATGATGAACCCGGCAATCGCGTCAATCGTCCCGGTCCTGAGCAAGGCCCCCGAAAGGATGAACATGGCCGCGATGGTGATTGGTGCGGTGTTTGAGAAAACCGAGAACAGGCCGTCGGAATCGATGATACCGAGGAACAGGAACATACAGGCGCCGAGCACCGCGACCACTGCAGCCGGAAAACGCTCCATCACGAAGCCGGCGAACATGAAACCAAGAATCACCAAACCGATGATCGCCTTGTTCGCCTGAATATATTCATTGATGACGTGAAGAATGAGGTCGATCATGGATCAGGAACAGCCTTCAATATAGTTTACCGGTCCGGCCAGTCCGGCCCGGAAATCGGTGACTCGTTTATTAGCATTGGGCCCGCGGGAAGGCTCTGACGAAAATTGTTCTCCGCTGCCGTCGGAAGTCGCCGTCTCGAATATCATCTTGTACAGGCCTTCGCTGGAGTCGAGAATTAAATAGGATCCTGCATCATCAAGATAGGGATGATGGTCAATTTTTATCCAGCCGTCATAAAGCGACACGACTTCTGTCTCGGTCATTCCGATGCTGGCGCCGGATAGAGTCTTCCACACAATAGCGGCGTCATTTGCGCCTATATCAATGCGGACCAGCAGACCGTCATTGATCATGAGATGGACACCAGGATATTCGGTCTCGTTGGAAAGATAGTGGCAAGCGGCATATTCTAGGTCCGCCTGCGAAACGGCCGATCGGTCAGGATCACTGAATCCCCGTTTCTGAAGCACCGCCTCACTCATTCCGATCTCTATGGAGCCGAGACCCTGGAAGGTAAGACGGGGTTTTTCATCTGTAGCCCCCAGCAACAAGAGCGGAGCAAGCAGGAGGATTGCTGGTCGAAACAGAGCTTTCATCCGCATTGCGCCCTGTGCATCATTTTCTGGTCGGCCAGCACCACGGCCATCATCGCCTCGACTACCGGAACGCCGCGGATCCCGACACATGGATCATGCCGGCCCTTGGTCGATATTTCGGTGGCTTCCCCCTGCGGCGTGATGGTTGGCACAGCCGTCAATATGGAGCTGGTCGGCTTGAACGCCACCCTGCAGAAGACCGGTTGGCCGGTGGATATGCCGCCAGCCGTGCCACCGCTGTGATTGGCTAGAAATTCGGGACCATTGTCTCCGGGCCGCATTGCGTCGGCATTTTCTTCGCCGCGCAGACGGGCGGCGGCAAAGCCGTCACCGATTTCCACGCCCTTGGTCGCGTTGATCGTCATCATCGCCGCGGCAATCTCGCTGTCGAGCTTGGCATAGATCGGGGCTCCCCATCCGGCGGGTACGCCGGTCGCTTCGCAGGCGATAATCGCGCCGATGCTGCTGCCATCCTTGCGCGCGCCATCGACCAGCGCTTCCCAGCGTTTCGCCGCCACCGGATCGGGGCAGAAAAACGGGTTGTTGCCGATTTCGCTGGCATCAAAATTCGCAGGATCGATGGCATCGCCACCGATTTCGGCAACCCAGGCCCGGACCGTCACTTCCGGAATCACCAGCCGTGCAACCGCACCGGCGGCAACCCGTGCCGCGGTTTCGCGGGCGCTGGACCGGCCGCCACCGCGATAATCGCGGAAGCCATATTTTTGATCATAGGCATAGTCGGCATGGCCGGGACGATAGGCTTTGGCAACATCGCTATAATCCCTGGACCGCTGATCGACATTCTCGATCATCAGCGAAATCGGTGTGCCGGTGGTCTTGCCCTCGAAAACACCCGAAAGGATTCTGACCTGATCCGGTTCCTGCCGCTGGGTCGTATATTTCGACTGGCCGGGACGCCGCGCGTCAAGAAACGGCTGGATGTCCGTCTCGCTCAATTCCAACCCGGGAGGGCAGCCGTCAACGAGCGCGCCAAGCGCTGGTCCGTGGCTTTCTCCCCAGGTGGAAAAGCGGAAGGCGTGACCAAAGACGTTAAAACTCAAGACCCGCTCTCCGCGTTGATAGGTTCAATTCTATGTATAAAACGATCATTCACCAAAAAACGGAAATGATCAATCCAGCGCTATATCCGGCGCGTCTTCCTGTTTCATGCCCACCGTATGATAGCCGGCATCGACATGATGGGTCTCGCCGGTGACCCCGGCGGAAAGATCGGACAGGAAATAGAGCGCGGAAGCTCCCACGTCATCGATCGTGACATTGCGTCGCAGCGGCGAATTCAGCTCGTTCCATTTCAAAATATAGCGGAAGTCGCCGATTCCGGAAGCGGCCAGGGTCTTGATCGGCCCGGCAGAAATAGCGTTCACGCGGATGCCGTCAGGACCGACATCATTCGCGAGATATTTGACCGAGGTTTCAAGCGCGGATTTTGCGACGCCCATGACATTATAATGTGGAATGACTTTCTCGGCACCATAATAGGACAAGGTCAGCATGGACCCGCCAGCGCTCATCAGGGCGGCAGCGCGCTTTGCAACCGCGGTAAAGCTGTAGACACTGATATTCATGGTCATCAGGAAATCGTCGAGAGTCACATCGAAATATTTGCCGCGCAGTGCTTCCTTGTTGGTGAAGCCGATTGCATGGACGACAAAATCCAGCTTGCCCCAGCGCTTTTCGATTTCTGCAAATGCGGAATCGAGCTGGCCCATATCGCTGACGTCGCAGTCGATCAGGAAATCGCAGTCCAGCTGTTCGGCCAGCGGCTTGACCCGCTTGGCCATGACCTCACCCTGATAGCTGATCGCCAGTTCGGCGCCATCGGCCGCCAGGCGCTGTGCGATACCCCATGCCAGTGACTTGTTATTGGCAAGCCCCATGATCAAGCCTCGCTTGCCCTTCATTAAATCACTCATCGCCCCGGTCTCCTGAAATCAGATAATCGTCGCTGATAAACGCTATCAAGATGATTTTCCAGCGGATCATTTGCTATATCCGTTTCTGTTCGGACGTTCGGCCAAAGCAGCATTTATCTCCGCGCCGATTACCATGCCGAGGCCGACAAGGTAAAAAAAGATCAGCGTGATGACAACTCCGGCAAGACTGCCATAGGTTAGCTGGTAATTTGCGGCATATTTGAGAAAAACCGGCAACAATCCGGTGATCATCAGCCACCAGCCGCTGATGAATACCGCTCCCGGCCATTTGGGATATTGGCGCGGCCGATACTGGCGGGGCGTCAGCAGGCGGAACAGAGAGTAGAGCGTGCCGAAAAGAACGAGAAACGGTACCGCATTGGAAAGCGAGAGCCAAAGCGCATCGCTCTCGACCGCCGGGAAATAGGTGCCGAGAAACCCGGTCACACCGGCCACCACAAATTGGGCGCTCAGCGCCAGCATCGCGAAAAACACAGACATGAGAATCAGCAGGATCGATGTCAGGCGATATTCCCAGAACGCGCGCTGCGCCTCCACGCCATAGGCCCGGTGGAGAATCTCACGGATTGTCTCGATCAGGCTGGTTGTGGTCCATAGCCCGACGAACGCGCTGAACCAGAGCAGGGGCCCGGTTCGCGCAGTCATCGCATCTCTGATCGGGTCATGCAGCGCACTGGCAACCGAGGGCGGAACGGTTACCAGAAAAGCCTCGACAAAATCGGTACCGACAGCAGTCTGGCCAAAGCCCCCGACAATCGCCGCAGCAACAATGAAGAAGGAAAATACCGCGAGCAACGACATATAGGCAAAATTGCCGGCGAAGGTAAAACCGTCATGATAGACGCCGACCGCAGTGCGCTCGATGATGATGAAGGCACGTCGAACCAGGCTTTCATCCGCAAGCGTTTCGCCGGCTCTACTTTCCGATCGCCCCGACTTTCTCCTGTCCTGACGCCGGGCCTCGGGAGAGAGTTCTGACTGAGGATTCCGGTTCAAGCCTACACACCCATGCCGGCGCGCGGATTGTCTTTCGGATTCCAGTCTTTAACAAATTCTGCGAGCTTTTGGTCTTTTTCCGGCAGGACGATCATCAAAGTCACCAGCTGATTGCCGCGGACACCCGATTTGCCATGGAAGCCCTTGTTTTTCAGCCTTAGCGTCTTGCCGGAATCCGATCCGGCCGGGATCGAAAGCATGACCGGTCCGTCAACCGTAGGGACCTTGATCTTGGCGCCCTCCACCGCTTCCTTTAGACTGATCGGCAGTTCCAGCTTAATATTGTCGCCGTCACGATCATAAAAGGGATGGGGATTGATGTGAATGGTGACAATCGCATCACCATTGCCACCCGGGCCGGGGCGGCCCTTGCCGCTGAGCCGCATTTGCGTGCCTTCCTCGACGCCCTTGGGGAGGCTGAGGTCGATGGTCTTGCCATCTTCAAGCGTGATCCGTTGCTTTTGCAGCGTGGCTGCCGCGATAAATTCGACTTTCAGCCGATAGGCTACATTTGCGCCTTTGGCTGGTGGCGCGCTGCGCTGACGGCCACCGAAGGGCGAGCCACCGCTGCGACCGCCGCCGCCAAAAAGACCTTCAAAAATATCGCCGAAATCCGCGCCGCCATTGCCGAAATCATGTGGCTGGCCGCCTGGCCCGCGCTGATAGCCGCCTCCGCCACCATAGCCGAATGGCGAGGTTGGATTCCCTTCCCCGTCAATCTCGCCACGGTCATATTGCGCGCGCTTTTCCTTGTCCAACAACAGGTCATAGGCCTTGGTGACGTCGGAAAAACGTTCCGTCGCCTTCGGGTTGTCCTTGTTCTTGTCGGGGTGCAGTTCCTTGGCGAGCTTGCGATAGGCGGATTTGATCTCCTTCTCGTCCGCGCCTTTGGCAACTCCCAATGCTTGATAGGGATCTATCATTATCTAACCTTTTTCAAATCCTTACCATGCCGAGATTGGTATTTCCCGCCAATTTTCAACTCCAGTGTTTTATTCGGGTATAACGGCATCCGCAACCTTGTTATGCCGGGTGAAACGTAAAAGCAGGTACAAAACCAGCCCCAACGGCCCGAGCATCAGCACGAAGAACAGGATAGGGACCTGGAGCCAGCGCGCAAACCCGTATTTGTCCGCATTGCGTGCGACCCAGAGACCGACGAACAGATCAAAGGCGAGATAATGGATCCACCCTATGGTCGCGCCGCCCGGACTCGAGAGCAGTTGCTGGACCCCGGCGAGGGTGGAAAAGTCTGGGATGCCGCCGCTGCCGCCGTCGATCAGGCCTGTCATCATGGGAATGACAATCACCGCATAGGCGCCGGCCAGAAGCCCCACACCACCATAGAATATACCCGTCATGATCGGGGCGCGGCGCGGAGCCAAGGCGAGTATCAGCCACATCAGCAACGCATAATTATTGGTAATTGTGAAAATCAGATCCCAGTTCATAACGCCCCCTGTTGGCGACGATCCTAGCAGATAATGCGCTCTTGTCGCCGGGCAAAATTTTGTTTGTTTGCGAGCGCATCGCGGAATGTTAGAGACATGCCATGACCGATCCCTTTTCCCTGTTCGATAACTGGTTTGCCGAAGCGCGCAAAACCGAGATCAATGATAGCAATGCGATGACGATTGCCACCGCCCACGCCGACGGCCAGCCGTCCGCGCGAATGGTCCTGCTGAAAGGCCACGGCCCTGACGGATTTATTTTCTATACCAACCAGCGAAGCCGCAAGGCAGGCGATATAGCGGAAAACCCCAAGGCAGCGATATTGTTCCACTGGAAAAGCCTGCGCCGCCAGATCCGGATCGAAGGGTCTCTTTCCCGCGTAGCGGACGCCACCGCGGATGCCTATTTTGCGACCCGCGGCCGTGATTCACAGCTGGGAGCATGGGCATCAGACCAATCCAGCCCGCTCGACAGCCGCGCAACCTTCGAAGCCCGTTTTGCGGAAATGACCAAGCGCTTTGAAGGCGGCGAAGTCCCGCGTCCGCCGCACTGGTCGGGTTATCGCCTTACACCGGTACATTTTGAATTCTGGCAAGACCAGGTGCACCGCCTGCACGAGCGCCGGATATTTTCACCCGACGGTGATGGCTGGACTGAAGGACTGCTCTACCCATGACAAACCTGCCTTATTTTCATGTCGACGCTTTTGCCGATCGCCCCTTTGTCGGCAATCAGGCAGCGGTAATGCCGCTCGACAGCTGGCCGGATGATGCGGTCCTGCAAGCGATTGGCGAGGAGAATAATTTCGCCGAAACCGCATTTTACCTGCCGGATGACGGCGGTGACGCGGATTACGAGTTGCGCTGGTTCACGCCGACGGTGGAAATCGCCCTGTGCGGTCATGCCACGCTCGCCAGCGGGCATATCATCCTCTCGCAAGATCCCGAACGGCAGCAAGTGACCTTCCGGACTCGCCAGGCCGGCATATTGACGGTCAAACGGGACGGTGAAGGCTATGCGCTCGACCTGCCTGCCTATCCGCCCGCGCCGAAAGCCATGCCGGAAATCGTCGCCCTGACCGGCGGAAGCCCGGTCGAAACCCAGTTTCATGAGGGGCGCTATCATGTCCTTCGCTATGCCAGCGCAGATGAGGTGCTGGCCCTCAAGCCGGACCTGAAGGCCCTCGCCGCGCTTGGCAACGCCCAGTTTATCTGTACCGCGCCCGGCAAGGACACCGATGTGCTGAGCCGGGTTTTCGTGCCGGGCGGCGGCGTCGACGAAGACAGTGTGACCGGATCGGCCCATGCGGTGCTGACGCCTTATTGGGCCAGCCAATTGGGTCGGGACAATTTCACCGCCTATCAGGCAAGCCAACGCGGCGGTTATGTCAATTGCCGTCTCGACGGTGACCGGGCGTGGCTCGGCGGGCGATGCGTGACGGTGGTTGAAGGGATATTTCGCCTACCCCCGGCGGGCGCCTAACCCCTGATCGGAAACAGCGCCATGATCCGCCCGATCTGCGCACTCATCGGCGCAAGGACATCGTCCTGGGTTTTGCCGAGCCGGATCACCGTCAGCTGTTGCTCGGGCGAAACCACGATCTGCTGACCGAGATGGCCCAAAGCGGCGAATATGGTGTCGGGACCATTGTCGGGGAACAGCACCTTGTTCCGGCCTTCGGGGCGCTGTTTGTTGAGCCAGATATGACCGCCATAGGCCGGATCGTTTGGTGATGATTTTTTCATGAATTTCACCCAGCTGACCGGCAAATGCTGCGCGCCTTTGCGGGCACCGTTGTGGCGCAGAAATTCTCCGAACGTGGCATAATCCCGTGCGGTGGCATGAACGAAACTGCCGCCCAGAAATGTGCCATTGGGATCGAATTCGGGATAGGTACCATCCATTCCCAGAGGCTCGAGGAGTCGCCCGCGGATGAAGCGCGAGGTGACATCGCGCCGGACCAGCGGGTCGGTGCTGTCGGTCAGGGTGCGGGTAATGATATCGGAAAGAATGATGCTGGTGGCGCTGCTATATTCGAACTTCTCGCCGGGCTTGGCCTCCATCGGGCGGGCTTCGGCATAAGCCGCGGCATCCTGCGCGCCGTCCATGAACAGCATCCGGTTGGTGTCCGCCTCGAACACAGTCTTCCCGTCTTCCTCGGGGCCCTCGGTATGATCGAGCCCGGATGACATGTGCAGCAAATGCCGCAGCGTGATATCGCCGCGCGGATCGCCTGGCCTCTGCCAGGCGGGCACTGGAGCGGGATCATCGAGCACCAGCCGGCCATCGGCAACCAGAAATCCGATCAGCGCGCTGGTAAAGCTTTTTGCCATCGACCAACTGATGAACCTTGTGTCTTCATCATAGTCCTCGCCATAACGTTCGGCGATGATCTTTCCCTGGTACATGACCAGAAAGGCCCGCGTCTCCGCCATCGCCGGATCTTCGAACAAGGGCGCGATTGCCGCATCGAGACGCGCCTTGGCGACTGGACTATCGTCCGAGATATAGGCCAGTTCCGCGGCGCTTTTCTGGGGAGCCGCCTTGGTTTCGCCGTTCCCTCCGCAACTGGAAAGGGCGAGTGTAAGGGCCGGTATCAAGGCGAGTTTAATCTTGTGCATATGGCATCGTTGCACCAATAGAAGCCGCTATGGCAACTGTAAAAGACACATCCCGACCTCCCCGCAGCAGGATGCGGATCGCGCTATATGTCGCTGCGCTGTTCCTGCTCATCCTGATCGCCCTGTTCGTGTATAATTACAACAGCATCAGGGGGCAGCTCGACATCGGCACCGGTTATGGAGCGCGGGTTGCCTGTTCCTGCCATTTTGTCGGGGGACGGGATATCGAGGATTGCGGCAAGGACTTCGGACCGGGCATGGAAGTGATAAGCTTGACGCTGGATGAGGAGCGTAAAAGGGTAACGGCCTCTGCGTTGCTGATGGAGACCGCGACCGCCGAGTTTCGCGAAGGCTGGGGCTGCGTGATGCTGACCGACGAACAGTTACAGGCCGAATAGGCCAGATTCAGGACCTAAACTTCAACGCCCGCCAGCCATTGCTGCTCAACCGCATCGGTACAGTCTATCCAGCCACCGCCCAACACCCGCTCCTTATGATAGAAGACAGCGGCTTGTCCCGGAGACACGCCGAATTCGGGATTATGGAATTGCAGCTTTTGTCCTTCCAGCCGGGCCAGTGTCGGTTTTGCCATCGAGCGAACCTTGACTTCTACCGGGCCGGCATAATCGCCGCCAATCCAGCTGATGTCGCGAAGAGAGGCTGACGCAATCGCCAAAGCGGCTTTCGGACCGACGATCACGCGTTTCGCATCCGGTTCCAGTCGAATCACATAGAGCGGTTCGGCCTGTCCGCCAATTTCCAATCCCTTGCGCTGACCCACGGTATAATGGATGAGCCCTTTATGCCGGCCCATGGACCTGCCATCGATATGGACGATCTCGCCATCATCGTCCGCGTCCGGACGCAATTTGCGCACGACGCTGGCATAATCACCATTGGGAACGAAACAGATGTCCTGGCTGTCGGGTTTGAAGGCCACCGCCAATCCCATATCCTCGGCGATTTCGCGGACTTGCGTCTTGGGCATGTCGCCCAGCGGGAAACGTAGATAGTCAAGCTGATCCTGCGTGGTTGCGAACAGGAAGTAGCTCTGGTCGCGCGCCGGATCGAGGGCCCGATGCAATTCGGCGCCGCCGGGAGTCTCGACACGTCGCACATAATGGCCCGTTGCCAGACAGTCGGCGCCCAGTTCGCGAGACAGTTGCAGCAGATCGGTGAATTTGACGCCCATATTACACTGCACGCACGGAATTGGTGTTCGGCCCGCCATATATTCGTCGGCGAAGACGTCCATGACCGAATCCTTGAACCGGCTGGCGTGGTCAAAAACATAATGGGCAATGCCAAGCCGGTCGGCCACCGCACGCGCATCGCGAATATCCTGTCCTGCACAACAACTGCCAACCCGTCCCACGGCTTCACCATGGTCATATAGCTGCAAGGTAATCCCGATGGTCTCTGCACCTGTTCGCGCTGCCAGAGCCGCGACCACGCTCGAATCGACCCCGCCGGACATGGCGACGACAATGCGCTTGCCCGTCAGATCGTCACCGAGCTGGAAATTTCCGTTGATTCTTTCTGTCATAATGAATGCAGCCCATAAAGAAGTGATAGCGTTTGCGCCAGTGCTGCGAACTTATCCTATTTTGCGTCCCGATGTGATCCATTTTGACACGAAACCTGTGGACAGGCGGAAGGTTTCCTTAACTAGTCCTAAGGCGGTGTAAACATCGCTTTTACACAAGTTTATACCTTCGCTGCTAGACCAGCGTCCATGGATTTGAACTTTCCCCATAAGACCCTGAAACGGATGGCTTTAGATAAAAGCAATGGTCGTGCCGCACGCGTTGCGGATCATCGGGCATTGCTCGCTCACGCCATAGAGCGACAGTCAACCAGTCAGTCAGCACGGAATTATGTTGCCGCAAGTCAGGGACGGCCGGGGCTCCAATCTCCGGCTCCAACCACCTTCATGGACGACCGCATGGCTTTTTTTGCCGGGCGGATTCGATCGGACAGGAACCGTCGCACGGAAACAGCGTTATTTGAATCCGGCTGTTTTCGTCCGGACTTGGTACAAAGGAAAATCAACGACATGCATGAATAATCGGATTTATGAACGCGACGTTTACCTTGGCAATTCAGGTAATCGCAAAGCTCTGCTGTTACGAAGACCAGACGGAACAGAAAACAGGGCCAAATGCCAAAAGGCAAAATTTGAGGGTAGTATGATCGAAAATCAAAAAATAAAACCAGCGCAAGTTGTCGGTCCACTGGGTGAGCCGCTCACCATTGGTGATTTGCCGAAACCTGGCACGACTCGCTGGGTGGTCCGTCGCAAGGCGGAAGTGGTCGCGGCGGTCAACGGCGGCCTGCTTACTGTAGACGAAGTGTGCGACCGCTATGACCTTTCCCTGGAAGAATTTGCTTCCTGGCAACGAGCTGTCGACCGTTCGGGCATGCCGGGTTTGCGCGTGACGCGAATCCAGCATTATCGGGACTTGTACGAGCGTCAGCAGAAATATTGATGGACGCCTGTTCGGTATAAAACCTTGCCGGGAGCCTCGGACAAGCTCGGCCGTTCCTTTTATTCCTTCAAGTCTGCGGTAAAATCCTCTATGTGACTGTATTCGCGAGCGTATGAATTGCACGCTGGCAAACAATCAGGAGGAACATATGGGTTGGATTATTGCATTGATCGTCGGCGGTATCGCAGGCTGGCTGGCCAGCATGGTGATGGGTCGTGATGCCTCCATGGGCGTCTTCTGGAACATCATCGTCGGCATCATCGGCTCGGTAATCGGCAATTTTGTCGGCCGTTATTTCGGTTTTGGCGGCAGCATTCAGGAATTTTCAATCATCGGCTTGTTCACCGCTTTTGTCGGTGCAGTGGTGCTATTGCTGATACTGAATCTCATCCAGCGCGGCCGGGTCCGTTAAAACCCTCTTTTCCGTATAATATTAGAGACTCGGGGGGCTGGTTTGTTTACGAACCGGCCCTTTCGTAAGATGGTGTCGGTTGTTCGTCGAAGCATGGCTTGTAAAACTGGCCGAATAGTGTTCCAGCTTGCCGCCGGTGCCATATTGAGATAACACAGTCGATGAAAATCTGAATTGACCGGAAAATCAGCGATTCTTTTGTGTATTGCCGTTCAAAAATGCGATATGGGCCTGACCAAAGAGTAAAAATATGAACTATGAGTCCACCATTCCCAGCAATGAAATCTCGATTATGGACGACCCGGTACAGCGTAGCGCCAACCGCCGCCCCCTGATTATCGGAGCGGCTGTGTTTCTGGCGCTCTTGCTGGCATATATCGGCTATCATTATTTCTTCGGCGCCCCGGGCGATGAGGAAACTGCGAGTCAGGCCCCCATGGTTACGGTCATGGCTCCCGGCAAACAGCAAGTCACGCGAACGATCAATGCAACAGGAACATTGGCGGCACGGCGCGAGATTCCGGTCAGCGTGGTCGGTGAAGGCGGACGGGTAACCAATGTATATGTCGACGCTGGCGACTGGGTGAAGCAGGGCCAGATCATGGCCAGTATCGACCGATCCGTCCAATCCCAGCAAGCGGCGGGGCTCGAGGCGTCGGTCAGCGTCTCGCGAGCCGACCTTGAACTGGCGCAGTCCAATCTGGATCGTGCAGCGCAGCTGGTCGAGCGGGGATTTATTTCCAAGGCAGATATCGACCGGTTGACGGCAACCCGCGATTCCGCCGCGGCCCGTCTGCGGCTGTCACAGGCCCAGTTGAACGAAACCCGGGCGCGCAACAGCCGCCTGAATATCGTGGCTCCCAAGGCCGGCTTCGTGTTGGAACGCGATGTTGAACCGGGCCAGACGGTGACTCAAGGCAGTGGAGTTCTCTTCCTGCTGGCACAAAATGGCGAGATGGAACTCCAGGCACAACTTGGCGAAGCTGACTTGGCCAATATTTCCGTAGGCATTACCACCCAAGTCACTCCGGTCGGAACCGACAAGAGCTTGACCGGGCAGGTCTGGCAAATTTCGCCAACCATTGATCCGCAATCCCGTCAGGGGATCGCCAAAATTGCTCTGGGCTATGACCCTGCTTTGCGGCCGGGCGGATTCGCCAGCGCGCGGATCGAGAGTGGTACTTCCGAAGTTGCCGTTCTGCCCGAATCGGCACTGCAGAATGACAGCAAGGGCAGCTTTGTCTATATTGTCGGGGCGGACAACAAGGCGGTGCGGCGCGATGTGGTGATCGGTGCGACAACTGCGGCGGGAATTTCCGTGACCTCCGGTCTGAATGGAAACGAGAGGGTCGTACTTCGAGCCGGCGGTTTCCTGAGTCCCGGTGAAACCGTTCAACCGAAAGTCCAGAAAAAAGCCGGCGGCGCGTGAGTCGCGCAAGATTTTGAGGCCTGATCGATGAACCTTCGCAATATTTCCGCATGGAGCACTCGCAATCCGGTCGCTCCTCTGGTGCTCTTTGCCGCACTGCTGTTTGCGGGATTGCTGAGCTTCAACCGCATGGATGTCGTGAACAACCCGGATGTGGAATTTCCGGCCGTTTCCGTGCGTATTTCACAGCCAGGCGCAGCACCGACCGAGATTGAAAGCCAGATCACCCAGCGGGTGGAGGCGGCGGTTCGCTCGATCAGCGGCGTCAAGAATATTAGCTCGACCGCGAGCGAAGGCAGCAGCAGCACATTCGTCGAATTTGAAATCGGCGCTGACGTAAACAACAGCGTCAACGAAGTGAAAAATGCCGTCGATCAGGTCCGCGGCTCCCTGCCGGAAGGCATTCTGGAACCGCAAGTGTCGAAAGTCGATGCCGTGGGCGGCCCGATTGCATTTTTTGCGGTCAAGGCGGACGACATGACCGTCGAACAGCTCAGCTGGTTCGTTGACGACACGGTCGCCAAGCGCCTGCTGTCCGTTGACGGAATGGCCGAAGTCGACCGTTTTGGCGGCGTCGACAGAGAAATCAGGGTGATCCTGCGGCCGGACAGGATGCAGGCGCTCGGCGTGACGGCGAGCCAGATCAACAATGTGTTGCGTCAGGTCAATATCAATGCTGCCGGTGGCCGGGCGGAAGTGGGTGGCACCCGGCAATCGGTCCGCGTTTTGGGTAACGCCGACGATGCCTATGCCTTGTCCCAGACACAAATATCCCTCGGCAATGGCCAGACGATCAAGCTGAACGACGTGGCCGAGGTAACCGACTCCTTTGGCGAACGCAGTTCGATCAGCAAGGTGAAGGGCGTGGAGGTCGTCAATTTCTCGATGACCCGCGCGCGCGGCGCTTCCGATGTTACCGTTTATGACGAAGCGATCGTCGTCATGGACAAGATTTCAGCGGAAGTTCCGGGCATCGAATTCATCCCGCTTTTCAACAGCGTGATCTATACAAAATCACAATATAAGAGCTCGATGCTGGCGATGATCGAAGGCGCGATCCTGGCCGTCGTCGTCGTCTTCATCTTCCTCCGCGACTGGCGGGCGACGGTGATTTCGGCGATTGCCATACCATTGTCCGCGATACCGACCTTCTGGTTCATGGACCTGCTCGGGTTCAATCTCAACTTTCTCTCCCTGCTCGCGCTCGGTCTGGTTGCAGGTGTGCTGGTCGACGATGCCATTGTCGAGATCGAGAATATCGTGCGCCATATGCGAATGGGGAAATCCGCCTATCAGGCGTCGATTGACGCAGCGGACGAGATCGGCCTTGCGGTTGTCGCCACGTCCTTCTGCATCGTAGCCGTATTCCTGCCGGTCGGACTGATGCCTGGCATATCCGGTCAGTTTTTCAAGAATTTCGGCATAACCGTTGTTGTCTCGGTGCTGATGAGTCTGGCGGTCGCCCGCATGATAACGCCGATGATAGCGGCCTATTTCCTCAAGTCTCATGGCCAGGCGGAACATGGCGAAGGCGTCTGGATGGACCGCTATATGCGCTTGCTGGAATGGGTGCTGGACCGTTCGCAAGCCGATCGCATCCGGCGGACACTTGTTCCTGCCAAAGCGGCATGGTGGCAATATCTTGTCGGCTTCCTTTTGTTCACTGTGATCGTAGCCGTCTTTGCTGGCATTGCATTCTCTCTGGGCATGTTTGTCTACGGACTGCTGCCGACTTTGATACCAAGCGACTTTTTGCGAGCCATCTTGGGACTGGTCACCGGTATCGCCGCCGGTGCCGCCGGCGCAACTTTGCTGGCATATATCATCAGGCAGTCGACCGGAATGCTAGGCAGCCGCTTTGCCGACTGGTATGCGTATCGCGCCGGCCGTTTCCGGGCCCGCGGCCATGATCATCGTATCTGGATGATGGCGACCGGTATCGTCGCCTTCGGCCTGACGGTCATATTGTTCGCCATCACGCCGAGCGAATTTCAACCGACCACAAACCAGGACAATAGCCGGATCCAGATAGAGGTCGTGCCTGGAACCACGCTCGAGCAAACCGAAAAGATTGCCGACCAGGTGTCGGAACTCATGTATGCCCAGCCCGAGGTTGATCGCGCGCTGACGCGGGTCCGCGAAACCAGCGCCACGGTTTTCGTCAGCCTGAAGGAAGATCGCAAGAAAACCTCGATGGAATTTGAGCGCAGCCTGTCGCCTGAGCTTCAGAAAATTCCCGATGCGCGGATTTCGTTCCAGTCGCAAAATGGCGGCGGCGGAACCGGACGCGATATTTCGATCATGCTGACCGGATCAGACCCGAACTTGCTGGATGCCACCGCCGCCCAGCTGGTGGAACAGATGAAAGACCTCAAGCTGGTACGCGCTCCCCGGATCGCCGCTGACCTCAGCCGCCCGGAAATCATCATCACTCCGCATATGGACCTGGCATCCCAGCTCGGCGTGACGACTGCTGCCCTGAGCCAGACCATCCGGATCGCGACATTGGGCGAAATCGATCAGAATGCAGCAAAATTCTCGCTGTCGGATCGTCAGATTCCGATCCGTGTCATGTTGCCGCTTGCATCGCGCGCCGACCTGACGACGATCGAAAATCTGCCAATCCCAATTGCGACCGGAGGCACGGTTCCGCTCAGCCGCGTCGCCACGGTAAGCTTCGGCTCCGGGCCGACGTCGATCCAGCGCTATAACCAGAACCGCCGGACATTTGTCGGTGCCGATCTCGCGCCCGAAGTCATCAAGGGTGAAGCAATGGCCGCGATCTTCGAATTGCCGATCATGAAGAATCTGCCGACCGGTGTGTCCAACGAAGCCTTTGGCGAAGACGAGTGGCAGCAGGAACTCGCGGTCAATTTCGTAATCGCCTTGATTGCCGGCATCCTGCTGGTCTTTGCGACGCTGGTCTTGCTGTACAAACGCCTGATGTCGCCGCTGGTCAACATGGGCTCGCTGGCCCTGGCGCCACTGGGTGGCATGTTGCTGGTCTGGGCTACCGGCACGTCCGTGTCGATGCCGGTACTGATCGGCGTGCTGATGCTGCTCGGCATCGTCAGTAAAAACTCGATTCTGCTGATCGATTTTGCGATCGAGGAAATGCAGAAAGGCGTACCGAAGTTCGAGGCAATCATGGATGCCGGACACAAGCGTGCGCAACCGATCGTCATGACCACGGTAGCGATGACCGCCGGGATGGTACCAACCGCTATCTCGTTGACCGGTGATGGCGCGTGGCGCGCTCCGATGGGGATCGTGGTGATTGGTGGTCTGATTGTTTCAACCTTGCTCACCCTTGTCATTGTCCCTGCAGGTTTCAGCCTCGCAGACGGGTTTGAACGCCGGGCCGGGCCATGGTTGCGCAACCGGATGCTGACCTACAAGCCGGGCGATGATCGTCATGATCGCCCCGGTGGAGAGGTCCAGCCCGCCGAGTGAAGCCAATATCCTCTCAAACAGGCGCCCGAGGCGGAGCAAACGCGTCGGCGAAAAACCAGAATGCTGGCCGGGATATGAAAATCATCGCCACCGGGATGCTGGTGGTCATGGCAATCATATATTTCACGTCCAAAAGCTACGAAGCGGTGCATCCGGCGCTGGGTTTTGTTCGTGCCTTCGCCGAGGCGGCGATGGTTGGCGGACTTGCAGACTGGTTCGCTGTCACCGCCCTCTTCCGTCACCCGATGGGCATTCCGATCCCGCATACCGCGATCATTCCGCGCAACAAGAGCCGGATCGGCGACACGCTGGCCAATTTCCTCAAGGATAATTTCCTGATTTCACGTCTGGTCGCCCAACGGATGCGCAATGTCGATCTTGCCAGTGGCATCGGAAGCTTTCTGAAAGCACCCAGTGGCGGCGAAGGTCGACTTAAATTCGGCGCCTCGCGACTGCTTGGTGACGCCATTGCCTCGCTCGACAAGGATCGTCTCGGAACCATGTTCAAGGGCGCCGTCAAGAAGCAGGCGGTAGGCCTCGACATCGCGACACCGATGGGACAGATTCTGGCAGCGGTTATGGCCGAAAAACGCCACGGCCCCTTGATCGATTCGTCCATCCGATGGGCCTATCGCACGCTGGACACCAACGAAGCGGTTATCCGCAATATCGTGACCGACCGCGCCAATGCGGTGATGCGCTGGACCGGCCTGGATGACCGGGTCGCCAACGAGGTCCTCGACGGTCTCTACAAATTGCTCGCCGACATGGCGGCCGATCCCAACCATCCGGTTCGGGCCAAAACGGAAGAAAGTCTCGAACAACTCGCCGCGGAATTGCAGCATGATCCGGAGCTTCGCGAGAAGGTCAACGAGTGGAAGCTCGAGATGATTGAAAATCCGGCCATCGCCTCCTGGCTTGACGGAATCTGGGAGCAAGGCAGAGAGGCACTGCTGCGGGCGGCCCGTGATCCCGATGCCGCGCTGGCTGGCCAATTTGGCGATGCGCTGATCCAGCTGGGCAACAGCCTGCAGCAGGACAAGCTTCTCAACCTCCAGATCAACCGGTTTGGCCGTCGCGCCGTCATCGGCGTTGTCGCCAGTTACGGCGACAATATCGTCAAGCTGGTGTCAGAAACGATCCGCGACTGGGATGCGCAGACGATCACCGACCGGGTCGAAAATGCCGTTGGTCGCGACCTCCAGTTCATTCGCGTCAACGGCACGCTGGTGGGCGGTCTGGTCGGCCTGTCCCTTCATACGCTGGGCTATTTGATCTAGCGCGACAGCAACAGACGCGCCTGCCCTGCAATTTGTGCCAGCATCGCGATAGACGGCTTTGACGATTGCTGCGCCCGGTCCATGATCTTTCTGAATTGAGCGACGCGGTCAATATTGCGCTCGGCCCAGCTTTCGACAAATTGCGGCATGTCCTTCCCCCGGGTCCGGCGAAGGAAGTCGAGACGCATCTGCTGAAAATCGCGGGCCAGCCCTGCCACCAGCAAACGGTCCCAGGGATCGGACGGATTGATCCGGGTGGCGGTCATTTGCGCCCAGTCGAGGCCCAGCTGGCTACCAAGCGCGGTGAAAGCTGCGGCCACGTCCAGGGCATCAATTTCGCGGCTATGCGCGAGATAGGCAATGCCGGCAGCCCCGTCATTCTTGTAGATATCGGCAATTTTCGCAGCAATTTCCGGAGTAGCCCCTGCCTCGACCATCGATTTCGTCTGCTTTGCAGCCTGCAAACGCCCTTCGGCGGTAATCAGATTTTCGACATTCTCGTTCAGCGCCGTCACGCCCGGCGCCAGCATATTGACGGTATCGTCGATACGGTCGTCGGACACACCGATCCGCATCAGATCCGCCATGTGCGAGCGCAGGACATAAGCGAGGCGATCGAAAAGGGCGATTCTGATATCTTCACCGATTTCCGCTACTTCCAGCGCGTGCCAAAGCCGGTCTGCGTGAAACAGGCGTTCGGCCATGACAAATGCGCGTGCCACTTCCCCGAGCGAGCAGCCCTCTTCCTCGGCCAGCTCGAACGGGTCGATGAGACCCAGCCGGTTGATCATCCGGTTTGCCAGTTTGGTTGCGATGATTTCGCGACGCAACTGGTGATGGAGGACGGCCGATTGATGGTTTTCCTGCATCGCGGCCGGGAATGCCAGAAGCAATTCGCTGTTCAGGCCCGGATCATCACCCAGATCGCTATTTTCAATGGCATCCTGCAACACCAGCTTGGCGGTCGAGATTAATACAGCCAGTTCGGGACGGTATAGCCCCTTGTTTTCCTGCCCGCGACGAATCAGGTCTTCGTTGCTGGCCAGCCCTTCAACGGACCGGTTCAAATGACCTTGTTCTTCAAACTGGTCGATCAGTCGAACATAAGACGGCAGGTTCTTTGCACCGCCCATTTCCGCGATCGAGAGACCCAACGCCTGCAACCGGTTGTCTTCCAGAACCAGCGCACCGACATCGTCGGTCATGGATTCAAGCAGGATATTTCGCGCTTCCGGCTTCAACTGGCCACTGACCAGTTCCGCATTGAGCGCGATCTTGATGTTGACTTCATTGTCCGAGCAATCGACCCCGGCGCTATTGTCGATAAAATCGGCATTGAGCCGTCCGCCTTTGGCAGCGAAGGCGATACGTGCGGCTTGCGTAATGCCCAGATTGGCACCCTCTCCAATCACCTTCACCCGCAGTTGCTCGGCATCAAGACGAATCTTGTCATTGGCCGGGTCGCCAACTTCGATGTGATTTTCGGAAGTCGCCTTCACATATGTGCCAATGCCGCCAAACCACAGCAGATCCGCATTGCAGGCCAATATGGCCGTCATCAATTTGGACGGCGTCGTCTCGGCATCATCCGGCAGACCGAGCAGGCTGCCGATCTGCTTCGATATCTTGATCGTCTTCGAGCTGCGCGAGAATACCGCTCCGCCTTTGGATATCAGCTTCTTGTCATAATCATCCCAGCTGGAGCGCGGCAATTCAAACAGTCTTTTGCGCTCGACCCAGCTTTTCGCAGCGTCGGGATCCGGGTCGATGAAAATATGACGATGGTCAAAGGCGGCCACGATCTTCAAGCTCTTCGACAGCAGCATGCCATTGCCGAACACGTCGCCCGACATGTCACCGACACCGACGACGGTAACGGGTGCGCTCTGCACATCAACGCCCATTTCCGCAAAATGACGCTGCACAGATACCCATGCACCACGAGCCGTGATCCCCATCGCCTTGTGATCATAGCCATTGCTGCCGCCACTGGCGAAGGCATCACCCAACCAGAAACCCCGATCGATTGCGATCTGGTTGGCGATATCGGAAAAGCTGGCGGTACCCTTGTCGGCTGCCACAACAAAATAGGGATCATCTTCGTCAAGACGCTCTACCTGCGAAGGGGGAACGACTTTGCCTTCGACAATATTGTCCGTCACCGACAGCAACGCGCTGATGAAGATTTTATAGGCTTCGATACCTTCCGTGATAAACGCATCACGGTCATCGCCCACAGGCAGTTGTTTGGCAAAAAACCCGCCCTTCGCACCCGTCGGAACAATCACCGCATTTTTGACCCGCTGGGCTTTCATCAGACCCAATATCTCGGTGCGGAAATCATCTCTCCGGTCCGACCAGCGCAAGCCGCCGCGAGCCACGGGACCTGCCCGCAAATGGATGCCCTCGACGCGCGGACTGTAGACAAATATTTCCCGCCAAGGCACCGGAGCCGGAAGTTCCGGAATTTTGGCGCTCTCTATCTTGAAGGCCAGCGCTTCGCCGGCCCGATAGGCGAAAGCGTTGGTGCGCAATATGGATTCGATAACCGCCCGGAACAGGCGCAATATGCGATCGTCGTCAATCGCGTGAACACCGACCAGAGCGCTGTCCATATCATGTGTGGCCAGGTGCGCAGCGCGCGAGCGGTCCCCGTCAAAAGCGGGATCATGCAGGGCACGGAAAAGTCTGATCATCGCCGCGGTGACATCCGGAGCCTCGGCCAAAGCCTCGACAACCGTCATCAGGCCGTAGCTCAGACCGGTTTGGCGCAAATAGCGGAACCAGGCCCGCATCCACACCGTCGATCGCGCGTCAATGCCGGCGGTCGTGATCAGCTGGTTAAAGGCATCATTCTCGGCCTCACCATCCAGCACGCTGGTTATTGCCGCTTCTATTTCGTCGGACCGGGCAATCAGCCGGTCACACCCTTCCTTGGATCGCAGTACCAGCAGAAAGTCGTGAATATAGCCCAGTCGGCCATCATCCAGCGGAGTCGGAACCGATTCGAGTACGGTAAAACCGAAATTCTCCAGCGTCGGAACGGCATCCGACAACGGCAAAGCACCGCCCAGATGATAGATTTTCAACCGCAGCAGATGCTCGGCATCGCTGGCCAGCCGGTAGAGCCGGGTCGACCGCTGCCCGCCCCGCTCGAGCTTGAACAGCCGCAGGATGTCCTTCGCGGCTTCCAGCGCACCATAGGTCGATTGATAGGTTCCCGGGAAACAATTTGCGTAGCGCTGCGCCAGAACCGCCGCTCGATTTTCCTGTCCTCCTTCTCTCAGATTCCGTTCGACTTCCGGTTTCCAGCCCCGGACCATATTCTCCAGCTCCTGATCAAGCAGGTCAGGGTCGGGAACCCTGCCATCGACGCCCATGTCGAGCGTATAGCGCAGGGAAGACACGCCGCCTTCTTCCAGAGTATTGGACCAGCTCAATATTTTCGCGCCGGTCGCGTCCGTCAGCATTTTCTCGACATTTTCCCGGCGTTCGGTCGAAAGCTGTTCGCGCGGAAGCCATACGAAGGCGAACAGATGGCGCGCCAGAGGCGATATGACACTGTGCAATTTGGGTCGGGGCCGATCGATCAGCGACATCGAGATCAGCGCGAGTTTTTCAAGATCGTCTTGCGCGAAAGTGATCAGCAAATCATGCGGCAGCGCCGTCAGCGCATGGGTGAGGCTTTTCCCTGCATGACCTGATTCGGAAAATTCGAACTTGTCGAACAAGCGGGTCAGCTGTGTGCGCAATACCGGAATATTTTCCGGCGCGGCAGCAAGCGCGGCGCTGGTCCACATCCCCGAAATGATCGACAGAGCGGCAATCTTGCCTTCATCCCTCACCGGAACGATGATCAGGTCCATCAGGACATGGCGATGGACCGTTGACAGCTGATTGGATTTGATGATCAGCGGCGCGGTTCCGCCATTTTCAAACCATTGGAATGCACGTCTACGGCTTTCTTCGGACAAGATCGGTTGCGGTCGCATACGCGCCAGGCCGAGCTCGTTCCGACGCTCCCCCTCTGGGTTGACGATTTCATGGCCCAGCAATGTCAGATTCCGGTCGAGGAACCAGCGCAGCAAGGTCGCGCCCTCGCCTTCGGGCAGCGCATCGGCATTTTCACCCAGTACGATTTGCAACTTCAGCCAGTCAGTGACGGCGGCGGCAATATCTTTGAGGTTCGAACGCAGCGTCTTGATCAGTTCCCGGCGGATACGGGCGTCGGTCCGCTCAAGTTCAATGTAGATTATCGATTCGCGCTTCTCGCCACTGGTCGCCTGTTCGGCAATCTCAATCAGATGACCTTTGGCATCCCGCCGCACCGCGACAACCGGATGGATCAGCCGCTCCACAGTCAAACCGAAACCGGCAATAGTGGCGCAAACCGAGTCGACCAGAAAGGGCATGTCATCATTGACTATCGCGAGACGCAAATGCCGGTGATTTTGCTGGCCGCTGACGCTTTCCAGCGACAGGCTGGCTTCGCTGCCCTGCCGTTCGTGCGCACATCGCAAGGTGTATCGGGCCGCTTCTTCACAGGCCTTTTGGTCAAAGCCGATATTCTCGCCCGGCAAGGCGCTTTCGCGAAACGCGGCGATCAGCGCCGTTTCGAGCCTGTTAGCGGTTTTACCTGTTTGTCCGGATTTTGGTTTGAGACTGGCTGCCATGTTTCCCCCAGATGGATCGAGACGAGTTGGAACCCGTCAGCATGGCGTAGCTATGCGCCCAATCCCCAACCTGCTCAAGAGGCTAGCCGGACCTTTTGGGTGCTATTTGGGGATTATTGGGAATAGTGATATTTTGGTTACATAAGCTACTATCGGCCGCACAACGACAGGCACGGCCCCGCCGCGGCCGCAATCAGAATTGCGTATGTTTGAGCGCCTGTCCGGTCAGCTTGTCATTGCCGCGTACCGGTCCGACAATCGACAGATCGCCGTTCGCATCCTTGCGCGCGACGAGCACCACGAATTCGGAATCTCCGGTTTCGATATCCTGCAGCTGCCGAGAAGGCGCGGAGCGAAGTTTCGCCAGCAGATCTTCCCCAACAGTCCGGGCCTTGGTCAACAGACCGGTCGGTCTATTGGCTTCGCGCTCGGCATGGACAATCGCCTTCAGCCCGCCATCATGATGCCTCAGAAAATTACCGAGTGCGCCCTTTTCGATCGCATTGCGATCTGCATATTTGAGCGCTGTCGCATATTCGGTCAGTCTGGTTTTGTCATATTGAGCGCCAAATACCAGCTTCACAATCGGTGTCATCGGCGCACGGTCCTGGACCGTCAGACCGGAATCTTCGAGCAGCATCCGGTAATCGTCCGGATATTGTTCGGTCATCAGATAGAAATCATAGGCCTGGCCGATCGCGGAATAGAGCGCGACGCGGCTACGCTCTACGCAATCCGCCGCATCGTCGGCACTTTTCCGGGCCGCGCATAACCAGTCGGCGAGACTTGCATCGTCATCGAGCGGCTCGGCAACTGCATAGGCGCTATCGTCCAGCGCAAGCTCCAGGTCCGAAGTGAGTTCGAACTCGTCCAGATAGGCCGAATGCGGTCCATCATCCCAGACCGGCCCTGCCGCAATCTTTGCCGGTGCTGCCAGCATCGCTTCGGACACTTCGTCCTCGATTTCCTGCCGCACGGCGTCGGCGGCGACCTCTTTCCAGTTGATCACACCGTAGATGAAATCAATCGTGTCGTTATCGGTCGAGAAGGGCAGCAGTATCCCGCGATACATGATCGTGATGCCGCGTTGATTGACGAATTCGGCTTCAAAACCGATCGGCGCCTGATTGGCGATAATCTGCAGATAATGGTCGGTAATCCGCGACAGCAGCGAACGTGCAGGCACGTCGGCGATCGACGTGATCGAATCATCGATCTCGCACTCGTCGCGCAGCGCCCGGCCGAGAAACTGGATTGTCGGATTTTCAAAACCATCGGTAAAGTCGAGCAAAACACTATTCGGTCCGAAATCGTCATCGGATTCAGGCTCCAGATCTTCTACGCTCGGAAATTGTCGCTCGCCCAGAAGACCGGCCCAGAAATTATAGGCGCGCACATGCATGCGGCGCTCGTCCTGACCAATGGCAGGCGGCGCTTCGACGGCGCCGTCATCCTCTTCATAGACGTTATAGTCAGGGGCCGAAGCCAAATCCTGATCGTTAAGTTCGCCGTGATTTCGTAGGTTTTCCATGCTTCCCCACTGCAATTCCATTGGTTCCACCCTGATATGCATTGCCCATGGTAAATATATGGTAAATTTCCCGATAATGACCTTCGGGCAGGATGGGTTATGACAAGCACGCAAACAGACATCATCGCCCGAATTATCGACTGTGCGGACTTGTCACGGCAATGCTCTGCTGGTAATGGCCCGCGATCAATGAAAACGGATGAGCCCGGAGCCCATCCGCTTCGGCGATGCCGCTTTAGCTCAGTTGGTAGAGCATCGCATTCGTAATGCGGGGGTCAGAGGTTCGAATCCTCTAAGCGGCACCACCGAGTTTTCCCTTTTATATCAATAGCTTAGTGATAGGTAAGTTACCGAAAATAGTCCCCAAGCTTCCGAGGGATAGGTAAACTGCGGAATACAAAACGGTGGCTAGTGGACTTGTAACGGTCGTCTAATCGCATCCCCGTCAAGGATGATTTTTAACATATTTCACCCGCCTGCGGTTTTGCA
>CANLBM010000002.1 GCA_947488845.1 uncultured Sphingomonadaceae bacterium
GCAGTATCTCCCGCTTCCACAGGAATATTGAATCAGAACTTCACGCCGCTGGCAAGGCTGAGTTTTTCAACACAATCGGGGCGGAAGCGGAACGACAGCTTTGTCACGGAAAACGCGAATAGCTGCCATCAAGGCAGCGGAGCAATTTGTCCAAGTCGCCTGCCCTATCTGCCAGTGGAATTAATCACTTCCCGCTTGACTTCCCCCGTTTTGTTTCTTAATTGTTCCTTATTCGTTCCCGGAACAGGAAACTGGACATGCTCACGCAAAAGCAACATGAACTTCTTTGCTTCATTGATGAAAAGCTCAAGGACAGCGGCGTTTCGCCCTCGTTCGAGGAAATGAAGGAAGCGCTGGGGCTCAAGTCCAAGTCCGGCATTCACCGGCTGATCAGCGCGCTCGAGGAGCGGCACTTCATTCGCCGCCTGCCCAACCGGGCGCGGGCACTGGAAGTGCTGAAACTGCCGGAAGGCGGCTTGCACGAAGCGGAACCCTCCAATGTTGTCTCGTTGCACCCGGAAACGCCGGTGCGCGAAGTTGTTTCGGCCCCTGCTCCGGCCGCCAATAATGATGTGCTGGAAATTCCGCTGCACGGCCGGATCGCCGCCGGCGCTCCGATCGAGGCGATGGAAGGCCAGTCGGCGCTCAGCGTGCCTGCCGCCCTGCTCGGCCCCGGCGAACATTATGCGCTGGAAGTCTCCGGCGATTCGATGATCGACGCCGGTATTCTCGATGGCGACTATGCTTTGATCCAGAAAACCGAAGTCGCGCGTGATGGCGAGATTGTCGTGGCTTTGATCCATGAGGAAGAGGCGACGCTGAAATATCTCCGCAAGGATGGCCGGAGTATCCGCCTCGACCCCGCCAATGCCGCCTATGAGCCGCAGATATATGGCGAAGGCGAAGTGCGTATCCAGGGCAAGATGGCCGGATTGTTGCGCCGCTACTGATCGGCTTTCCTGACGTCAGTTTTCCGCGCATCGGCCTTTCTCTCGCCGGCACCTCCGGAATCATAGCGGGTCCACGCATGCCTGCCGGTCCAGGCCAGTGCGGTCGATATCTTCTGCTTCTCCAGATCAACAGTCATGCCTCCAACCCGCGACAGCAAGTGGCGATCCGCCTTGATCCAGCGCGGCTGGCAACTTGACGGCAACCACCGGTCGCTGACCACGATATCGGCACGGCGACAGGCCGCTGACAAAGCCAGGGCGGAGATATGATGCGAACTGCGGGTCGCCAGCAACACCCATTCCCGATCCCCTCCGGTCAGTGTGACAACACAGGCATCGCCGTTGCACGCCGCATCGGACCAGTCCTCCAGCGCCAGCGATTCGCCTTCCACCCCGGCATTTTCACGGATCATGTCGCGAATGAAGTCTCCCCCGCTCGTGCGAAGCATCGCCAACTCTCCCTGATCGTTGCGGATCGCGACATGACGGCCATCGCCGGTGATATAGATATCCGGCGCGCGGTTGGTAATGATCAGAAGGACTCCGATTATTGCCGGAATCAGGCCAAGATAGCGCCATCGCTCCCGCCACAGGCAGATCCACAGGCCGGCGAATATCACCAGGCCGAATGCCAGAGCCGGCATCGAGGGCAGCATCGTCACCGCGCCGGGCCGGCTGGAAACAAAATGGGCGAGCGCGATCAGGCCACCCAATGCCTGTTCGCAGAGCCACCAGATGGGCGCGCCCAAACCGGCGCTGTCCAGCATCAAGGCCAGCGCTTCCAGTGGCATGATCACGAATGTTGTCAGCGGGATAGCGACGATATTGGCCAAAGCGCCGTAAATCCCGGCCTTGTGGAAATGATAAAGCGCAATCGGCATCAGCGCGATCTCGACCACCAGGCCGGTCAGGAATAGCGAGAAGACGAACCGCCCGACGCGGCGCAACAGATGTTCCTCGCGCAGCATGACCAGCGCCTTGATCCGCGGATGCTCGTGCAGCGCGATAATCGCGGTGACCGCCGCAAAGCTGAGCTGGAAGCTCGGCCCGACCAGCGATTCCGGCCAGAATATCAGCACGAACATGGCCCCCGCCGCGACCATCCGCAGGGTGATCGCGCTGCGTCCCATCATCAGCGCCACCAGCACCAGCAGGGCCGCGACGCAGGCGCGGATCGTCGGCACCTGCGCCCCGGTCATCAGCGTATAGGCAACCGCCGCCAGCGCCGCGCAGGCGGCCGCCACGATCGGCAGGCGAAAGCGCAGCGCCAGCGCCGGCGACAGCGCAAGCGACTTGAGCACCAGCAGATAGATCGCGCCGACCACCGCGGTCACGTGGAGCCCGCTGATCGACAGCAGATGCGCCAGCCCGCTGCGCCGCATCGCCTCGGCATCGACTTCATCGATGGCACCACGATCGCCGGTAGCCAGTGTTGCGCCGATCGCACCGGCAGCACCCGACATCCGCGACTGCACATGCGCCGAGAGGCTTTGCCGGTATCGGGACAACGCAAAAGCCGGATTGGCGGGGCGCAATATGGTGATCTCGCCCAGCGCCTGGCCGGTCGCGCCGAGCCCCTGAAACCAGGCGCGTTCAGAGAAATCATAGGCACCGGGCAGCGCCGGCATCGCCGGTGGCATCAGCCGGGCGCGGAGCTGGATCAGCGCCCCGTCCTGCAAATCGGGATCGGCTTTTTCCAGCGGCACATTGACCCGGACCCTGGGAGGCAGCCCGGGATATTCGCCGGTCCTCAGCGTCAGCCGGACCATGTCGCGGGCGAGCACCGGTTCGACACGTTCTATCCCGGCATTGAATGTGGTGACAACGGGCCGTTCCAATACCGGCGCCGCGACGCTCCACGAACGGAACCAGATCAAGGCGCAGCCCATGGCCGCCAGCAGCGCGAACCAGAATATCGCCTTCCCGGCGCGCGTATCTCGTCCCGTCATGAGCGCGAACAGGCCAAGACCCCCGCACAGGCTGACAAACGCCAGCCACCAGGCGGGATTGGCCAGAACATACCAGGATGCGATGCCGCAGCCGAGCGCCACCGGCACCCATAGAGGCAGTTGGTCCCGCTCCTTCTCAAGCTGCAATTCAATCAATTTGAAGCGTTGCGCGCCACGCCATGAATCAGACAATTGTCGCGGATGAAACAGCGTGCTAAGGGCGGTGCCAGTCAAACCGGACCCGGTGCCTGTGGTGCCATTCGGGCTCAATCCATCCCGCATTTTCAATACCTATCACAGGGACCATCAAGCGTGAATTCAAATGATGCTGAACAGCCGAAAGAGACAAATATGGTCGTAACCCGCTTTGCCCCCTCCCCGACCGGATTTCTGCACATTGGCGGTGCCCGTACCGCCATGTTCAACTGGCTGTTTGCCCGGCATCATGGCGGAAAAGCGCTGCTGCGGATTGAAGATACCGACAAGGCCCGTTCGACCCAGGAAGCGATTGACGCGATTTCCGAAGGGCTCGACTGGCTGGGTCTCGACTGGGATGGCGAAACCGTCTTCCAGTCCGAACGCGCTGCGCGCCATGCCAAAGTCGCCCATGAACTGGTGGCATCGGGCAACGCCTATAAATGTTTCGCGACTTCCGAAGAACTCACCGAAATGCGTGAACAGCAGCGGGCCGAGAAAAAGCCGATGCGCTATGACGGCCGCTGGCGCGACCGTGATCCGTCGGAAGCCCCCGACGGCGCGCCATTTGCAATCCGGCTGAAGACGGAAATGGCCGGCAAGGTCACCATCTCCGATATGGTCCAGGGCGATGTTTCGGTCCAGAACAGCGAGATTGACGATTTCATCCTGCTGCGCTCCGATGGCACCCCGACCTATATGCTCGCGGTCGTGGTCGACGATCATGACATGGGCGTCACCCATCTGATTCGCGGCGATGACCATCTCAACAACGCCTTCCGCCAGCTTGCCCTGATCCGTGCGATGGGCTGGCCCGAACCGCTCTACGCGCATATTCCCTTGATCCACGGCAATGACGGCGCGAAACTATCCAAGCGGCACGGCGCGCTGGGGGTAGAAGCCTATCGCGACATGGGCATATTGCCCGACGCGATGTTCAACTATCTGCTGCGTCTCGGCTGGGGCCATGGCGACGACGAGATCATCTCGCGCGCGCAGGCCATCGAATGGTTCGACCTCTCTGGAGTCGGCAAATCGCCGTCGCGTTTCGACACCAAGAAGCTTCAGAATCTGAACGGCCATTATATGCGCGATGCCGCCGACAATGATCTGGTTCGCCTCGCGACCCCCTGGATCGAGCAGGATTTGGGGCAGGCGCTGACGGCAGCAAACAAGGAATTGCTGGGTCAGGCGATGCCGGTTTTGAAAAGCCGGGCAAAAAATCTGATCGAATTGGCCGAATCCAGTCTTTTTCTCTTTAAAAAGAGACCACTTGGCCTCGACGAACGGGCAGAAAATCTGCTAGACGATCCCGCACGGACACTGCTTAAATCGATTCACCTTGGCTTGACTGATCTGGAAGACTGGACACTCGAGGCAACGGAAGAAGTCATAAAAGCGATCGCGGAGTCTGCCGAACTGGGATTGGGGAAGCTCGCACAACCTATGCGCGCCGCCTTGACAGGAAGCACCAGTTCACCCGGAATTTTTGACGTCCTGATCCTTCTTGGTAAGGAAGAATCGCTAGGCCGTCTTGCAGATCAAATAGAAAAAACCTGAGTTTTCAGGAGCAGAAAGGACAATATCGTGGGCGATAACGCAAAATTCAGCATCAATGGCGAAGATCACGAATATCCGGTTCTGACGGGCACAGTTGGCCCCGATGTCGTCGATATTCGCAAATTATACGGCCAGACCGGTGCCTTTACCTATGACCCCGGCTTTACCTCGACCGCCAGCTGCGAATCCGAGCTGACCTTCATCGACGGCGGCGAAGGCGTGCTTCTGCACCGCGGCTATCCGATCGAACAGCTCGCCGAGCAGAGCAGCTTCATGGAAGTCGCGCATCTTCTTCTCCGGGGCGAATTGCCGACCGCGGTTGAATATGCCGATTTCAACAACACGATCACCCGCCACACCATGGTGCACGAACAGCTGCGCGGTTTCTATCAGGGCTTCCGTCGCGATGCTCACCCGATGGCGATCATGTGCGGCGTGGTCGGCGCGCTGTCGGCTTTCTACCATGACAGCACCGACATTAACGATCCCGCGCAGCGGATGATCGCGAGCCACCGTCTGGTCGCCAAGATGCCGACGATTGCGGCGATGGCCTATAAATATTCGATCGGTCAGCCGTTCGTCTATCCCGACAATGAACTGTCCTACACCGGCAATTTCCTGCGCATGACATTCGGCGTTCCGGCAGAAGAATATGAAGTCCATCCGGCGATTGAAAAAGCCATGGACCGGATTTTCATCCTCCATGCCGATCACGAGCAGAACGCGTCGACTTCGACGGTCCGCCTGGCCGGTTCATCGGGTGCCAACCCGTTTGCCTGCATTGCGGCCGGCATTGCATGCCTCTGGGGCCCTGCCCATGGCGGCGCCAATGAAGCGGCGCTCAACATGCTGAAGGAAATCGGCCATCCCGATCGTATTCCGGAATATATCGCGCGCGCCAAGGACAAGGACGATCCGTTCCGCCTGATGGGCTTTGGCCATCGCGTTTACAAAAATTACGATCCGCGTGCATCGGTGATGCAGGAAACGGTCCGTGAAGTGTTCGAAACGCTGAAGGTCAAGGATCCGGTCTTTGATGTGGCCTTGCAGCTCGAGGAAATGGCGCTCAACGATCCCTATTTCATCGACAAGAAGCTGTTCCCGAACGTCGATTTCTACTCGGGCATCATCCTGTCGGCGATCGGCTTCCCGACCTCGATGTTCACCGTGTTGTTCGCCCTTGCCCGCACCGTCGGCTGGGTTGCGCAGTGGAACGAAATGATTTCCGATCCGGGCCAGCGCATCGGCCGCCCGCGCCAGTTGTACACCGGCCCGGCCAAACGCGACTTTGTCCCGATCGACAAGCGCTAGAGACAATAGACATTTTTAGAAGAAGGGGAGCCTCAGTGCTCCCCTTTTTTATGACTCTTTCCGGTCGGGCAACGACAGGGTGAAAGTGGAACCTTTACCCGCCGCACTTGCCACCGTCAGACTTCCGCCCATAGCATGAGCCAGCCGGCGCGAGATAAACAGTCCCAGGCCGCTGCCGCCATCGCCCGAACGACCGAGCCGCTCGAATTTCTCGAAAATCCGGTCCTGATCTTCCGCAGCAATGCCGTCGCCCTGATCCGTCACCGAAATCCGCGCAAACTCGTCGTCGGCAGAAACGCGTACCTTGATCACCGAGCCGTCGGGTGAATAGCGGATCGCGTTGCCAATCAGATTGACGAGTATTTGCAGTGACCGGCGAAATTCACCGCGAGCGGGAAGCTTGTCGCTCTCCTTGGGCAGATCGATACGGATCTGGTGATCCGAAGCCTTGACCGCCAGCAATCCTGCAGCGCGGTGCGCCAGATCTACGAGATCGATATCATCGGCAGCAACGGTGAATTCCGGACGCTCAATGGCCTCGAGATCGGACAGATCATTGACCAGATCCAGCAGATGACGCCCGGCCGAGGCGATATCCTTGGCATAGCTGGCATAGTCACCCCGCAGCGGGCCTTCGAGCTTGCTGCTGATGGTTTCGGCATTGGCGATGATCTTGCCGAGCGGCTGACGCAGGGCCGGACCAAGCTGGGAACCGAAAAGGCTGTCGCTGATCAGCTTTCCGGCCACAGCCTTCCGGTCTTTGCCGCTGGTCTCCGGATCATCCGGCGTTGCCGTAAAACGATAGCCGGCAAAAATGCCTGCCTTGTCTATCAACGGCTGCCCTTGCAGCACGAACAGACGCTGGCTGCCGCCTTTCTCCCGCATCCGCTGATTGCGGATCGGTTGCCGCTCGGCCACCGATTCGAGCAATCTCGCATGTGCCGAAGGTGGAATGACATCATATATATCGAGCAGAGACTGGCCAATCGCGTCCGAAGCTTGACCGGTCTCGAGCGGCATTTGCTGAGCGATGATCCGCAACGCGGCGTCGGTTCTTATCGCACCCCGCCCTTCCAACCGGTCGAAATCACGTTCGCGAGCCGAATCTATTTTGCCCGTGTCATCATGAGGGCGCTCTTTCCAGTCAATAATGGCGAGGCTGAGCTGCTGGTCATTTCCTGACGGAATCAGGCGTGTCTCAACCCACATGTCAATCCGGCAGTCATCATCGGATGCCTGTGCGGCTCGCGACAGATTCATCCCTAATCTGCGACTGATCCGGCACAATTCTGCCAGCTCCGGCACCGCCAATGGTCCACCTTCAGCGCCGCCGCTGCGCAGGTGAAGCCGCATCAACAGCGGATCGGCCGACAAAAGTATTCCGTCGAAATCCACCTGCCCGCGCACCGGTTCGGCCAGTTTGCTGGATAGCGTCATTTGGCCCGATCACCCAGACTGTCGTCGGCGAGAACCCGCTGTGCGTCCTGGAAGCTGCGCGGTGCGGCCCAGCTTGTTACCAGAGCCAGCGCCCGGTCCCGGTCGGTCTCTCCATAGGTCGCTGCCGTGAGAATATTGTCGCCGTCATCAAGAGCGAAAAATACCGACAGGGCCTCCTGCACGGGAAAATCCGCGGCACGCATGGCAACGACCAGACGCGCCATATCCGGTTCAGCTGTGAAAGTTACAATCTGATCGCTTGCCAAACCGGTCTGTCTGGCCAGTCGCGCAATGAAAAGGGACAGGCCATCTCTCATCGGATGCGGGACTTGGTCCTCCGCCGCCTTGGCCTGCTCGATCAACTGGGCGAGACGGTCGGCCTTGCGCGCTACACTGGCGCTTTCGTCATGCGAGGCAAGAAACCGCTCGGTTGCCGCCTGCAATTGCAGACTGGACAAGCCGGAAAGCCGTGCGAGCGAGGCTGTTACCGGCCAGGCAAAGGCATAAACAATTTCAGCGGGCAAATCGGCCAGACTGGCGGATATCTCACCGACCGCACTGGTGGTTTTCGATTGCGCGACCAGCAGGCCCATCGCGGCTTCCGCAATGACCGGATCGTCATGATCGAGGTGACGGGTCAGCGTCGCTTCAAGATCCGACTGCGAAATCTTCTGCAACAATCTGGCCGCCAATTCGCTTTGCTGCGCTTTGACAAATAGATGCTGGACGATTTCAACCGTCTTGAGCAAACCGGAATTTTCCAGCAGATTTAAGCTCTGACCTGCTCCGCCTGCGGCAATCTTCACGAGTATATCCTGCGTAACACCAAGTTCCTGGGTAGCTATCAGGCAAATACGTTGTTCGATCTGGCCGATCACACCGCGCAGATATTGTCGCGCATTGGACCGCATCCGGTCATTGAAAAACACATTGGTTTTCGGAAACAGGGCCTGTGCAAAATCGTCAGCAATGAACGACGATTTATCAGCCAATGCCGAAGCATGCCGGATGATATCATTATTCATCGTCTCGTTCATCGAAAAAACTCGCTGTGCCATAGCCTGTCCGTACCCCAATGTGGTTAACAAGCCGCTAAGCGGGATTCGGCTATTGGTCCCGCAAGGCAGGTTTTTCCGGCGAATCTTTGGTCAAATATCGATCAAGAACAAGGAAAAGACCGGAATAAAGCGTTGCGCCATAAAGGCCATATGGAAACGCGCCGAAGATAGTGGCCAACAGCAGTGCGAGCAAGATCAACCGCATATCCGGCTTCATCAATGCGAGGCGACGATCACGGGCTCCGGCCCTCAAGAGAAGCAGATGGGCCAGCAACAGGAATGTGATAACCAGATTTGGCACTAAAGTCAGTGCAACAGAGGCTTTGACCAGCAGGACCAGCACCGCGGTTACCGCAAGAAAATCAAGAGCCATGCCGGTCCGGTCCCTTGCGGTGACAGCACTGTCGAATTGCACCATTGCTGCGCGCATATATTGCGCCACGCTGCCGGCCAGAAGCAGGGCCAGTGATGCGATACCATAGCCGAATGCAGCCGCCAGGATCGCGGCAGCCCCGGCTGTCAGCGTAAATATACCGAGATATTGCGGCGCAGCCTTTTTCCGCCAGAGCCGCGGAAGACTGCGTTTGGCCAAAGGGTGCAGGAGAAAGCGGTTGAGAAAATTGCTGCTCTTCGAGGGCATGTCCCTCAACTTGCGCCGGGTATATTGCTCCGCACTGATTTCGCTTTGCACGTGGGCGATTGCCCCCGAGCCCATTCTGCGATCGGAAATAATCGCGCGCGGACAGTCGGCCTGCACCGCGGTTCTTAACAAGGCGGAACCCACCTCCCAGTCATCGGGAATGTCAATCAATGCACTCAGCCGCGATGTGTTTAGCGAAACAATACCAAGCCAGCGCTGGTTGAGGTCAATCCGCTCGAACTCCTGATATTCGTCCCCGTGCAGCACGGTAAGAAGCAGTTCCTGCGGTGCCCCGCTCAATTGTTCAACAATCTCCGCATTGGGCAATATACCATCGGCGATATAGATTATATGATCCTCGTCGGTCGCATATTGTACCAGATCACTGGGGCTGCGGACATATTCCGCATCCAGTCCCTGCTGTTTCATTGCATCGATCTTCTGCAACAAAGCGCCATGGGTCACGGGACAGAGGAAAATAAATTTTTCGCAACCGAAGCGGTGCGCGGCGCGAATCTGCAAATCGAGCAGAGTTCCGCCGAATAACGGCAGCAAAGCAATCGGACCGTTTCCGTCGAGATCGTCTTTTGCCAGGGAAATCAGTGCGAGTTTCACGAATATTTGGGTCCCGGTCGATGAATAGGAAGGTCGTTCCTATCCATAGATGGCGGCACCCGAACATGCCAATCGATAATCTGGAGAAGAAGGCGCAGTCGAGCAGTTATTACGCCAAAAAGGGATTCAGTCCCGATGGACCTCGACTTCGGACACCGCACGCTGCAGCTTGCGCAATATCACCGGATCGCCCGGCGCCGAATGAGCGGCCTCATCGGCCAGTTGCAGGATCTTGGTCGCAGAAAAACTGGCAGCCAGCCCCTTCAGGCGCCAGGCGGCATATTCCCAATTGGCATCACAACGCGCTCTGCTCAGAAGATCGACTTGTCGGTTTGCGCTTTCGAGAAACGCCGCACGCAGTTCCGCAATGAGCAACTGGTCGTCACCTACTGCGGCCGTTAGAGCGGCATCCAGAGCTCCATAATCAAATGACATTTTTGTCGAATACACCCGATATGGTTAACTTATAGTTTATATGATTCGATATTGTGTTAAATAGACTTCATGACAGGTGAAAATAAGATAATCGGGATGTGGCGCGATCGGGATGAAACTTCCGACAGCGAACAGGCAATGGCAACCGCAAACGTGCAGAGTGGTGCGCGCGATCCGGTAGCGGAAGAGCAAGAATTAACCGCAGAAATTCAGCAAGATAGCGAGATTCCGTCGGAGGACAGCTGGAGCCATTATACCGACGATGTAACGATTGCACCGCCCCGAACCCGATATATACCAGTGTTATTGCTGGCTGTTTCCGCCCTGGGCTGGACCGGATTTTTCTTCTGGGCCAACCGCGATATTTTTACCGCAATACCATCCCCCAAGGCTGGAATTGACCTGCTGACCCAATGGTGTCTGCCGATCGCGACGCTGGGCGTGGCTTATCTGCTCTACATGCGCAACAGCAGCAAGGAGGCGAATCGGTTCAATGACGTGGCCTCTTCGCTACGCGCCGAGTCCGAATTGCTGGAAGCACGACTGAAGACGGTCAATAACGAGCTCAGTGTTGCGCGCGAATTCCTGAGTCACGAAAGCCGCGAACTCGAATTTCTCGGGGACAAGTCTTCTGTCAAACTGGTCAATGCGGCAGAGTTGATGAGAAGTTCGCTGGAAGACGGTCTCGGCAAAATGGTCAAGCTCGATCAAGTCGGTGAATCCGCGTACAAAAATCTTGAGCAGCTGCGCGAACATCTGCCGGTGGTCATCAACACCGCCAAGGACGTAACCAATCAGATCGGCAATGCCGGGCGGACGGCGCAGACCGAAATGGCCGCCATGGTCTCGACCCTCAGAAGGATCGGAGAAGTCGGATCTGCGGCCAAGAAGAGCCTCGATGAACTGACCGACAAATCGGCCATCTCTGTTGAAAGCCTCGCGGTCGAAGCGGAACGAATTAAAACGAGTTTGACGAAACAGCTTGATGACGCCGGAAACGGCTCAACCGAACTGGCGAACCTGTTGAAGAAAACGACGGCGGAAACCATCGAAGCGCTCCGCAAAACACGATCCGACCTGGCTTCCGAAACATCGGAATCAGCGCTGGCAATACGTGCAGATCTCGACGCTCTGGAAGCGGCTCTGGCGAGCGCCGGCAAAGTCGCTGACGAGGAAGAGCTGCGTTTGAAAGCACTGGCAACTACGCTGGACCAGACGATTTCCGAAATCGCCGGCAGTATCAAAAAGCTCGACAATGAAAGCGGCGACAAGACGGCAAAGCTGGCCTTTGCCATGACCGCGATGGAACAGAATAGTAATGCTCTGCAGCGATCACTCGAAAGCGGCCATGGCGCCGCTGATGGCATGATCGAACGCATGGAACGCCTGCTCGTGGCGCTGGATAGCAGCGCGCGGGAAATGGACGAAACCTTGCCCAATGCGTTCGAGCGGGTCACGGAGAAATCGAAGGAAAGCCTGGCTCTCTATGGCCAGATCGCCAGCGAGGCGAACAAGGCGCAGGAAGACGCTGGAAAAATAGCGGAGCGAATCGCTCAAACCGACCTGTCGATCAGCCAGCAGCAGCAACAGATTCGGCAATTGCGGGAAGAAGGCGACGTTGCAGGCCAATCGATTGTCGAACAGATTGCGGAGATTTCTAAATCGCTCGAGGAAATCCGCGAGCAGAATGAAACCCTGGCGGAAAGCGCCGGCGAAAAACTGATCAGCGCGCTGCTGCGGGTCAAGGACACGGCAAAACAGGCTTCCGAACATTCGCGCGAAGTGCTTGAAAAGTCGATTGCCGGATCGACCGAAGCTTTTGAACGGGTGAGCGAAGAAGCATTGAACCGGATCATCGATGACAAGATCGGATCGATCGCTCCGAAGCTGGAGAGGGCTGTATCGAGCGCGGTTGAAACGACCCAGTCGACCGCGGCCCATCTGACCGATCAATTGGCCGCCATCGAGGACATGACCACCAAGCTCGAGCAGCGCATCTTGTTTGCCAAGGAAAAGTCAGAGCAGAGCAGCGACGAGAATTTCACCCGGCGGGTGGCGCAACTGACCGAGTCGCTCAATTCCATCTCGATCGACGTCGGAAAGATTCTGTCGAACGATGTCACCGACACCGAATGGGCTGCCTATCTGAAGGGCGATCGCGGTATCTTCACCCGGCGGGCGGTTCGCTTGCTCGACAACCGGGAAGTGCGCGAAGTGCTCGCCCAATATTCAGCCAATGACGAATTCCGCGAACATGTGAACCGCTACATCCATGACTTCGAAGCGATGCTGCGCGGCGTGCTCGCCACCCGCGATGGCAGCGCAATCAGCGTCACCCTGCTGTCGTCGGACGTCGGGAAACTATATGTCGCCCTCGCCCAGGCAATCGAACGGCTGCGCAGCTAGCGCATCCGTTCGCGGCTGTTGAAGAAGTCGATATCGTCGAGCGTGATCCAGCCATTGGCATAGTTCACGTAGAATAGGCCGAACGCGGCTGTGGCCAGCAATGTTGTCAGCAACAATATCCGCAGCGGGCGGAAGTTGACCGGCGCGCCATCCGCCTGCCCTCTGACCATCTTCTCACCCGACTCATGATGATTACGAATGCCGATCGGCAGGACGATGAACGCCGCCATCACCCAGAACAGCACATAGATGGCGATGACGGACGTGGGTTCCATGGATCAGGCCTCTATCGTGAGCACCGATACGATCGGTTTCTTACCGGTCCATTCGGTCGCCGCGCGGCGAACAAGCAAGCGGATGGCTTCGTTGAACTTGTCGATATCGCCAACCGGTCTGGAATATTTGGCGACAATCTTGTCGACGACTTCGTCGAGGAAATCCTCTTCGTCTTCCTCGAGCGGTACGCCGTGCATCTTGAGCACCGGCTGCCCGAAGATCTTGCCCTTGTGGTCGAGACCGATGGCCACCGAGATCATGCCGTTATGAGCGGTCTTGCGCCGGTCGTTCAATGTTCTGCCGTCAGCCGGGATGATCACGTCGCCATCGACAACAAGCCGTCCGGTGCGTTCCTGTCCCAATATTTTGGGACCATTCGGAGCCAGTCGCACAACATCGCCATTCTGCTGGAAGATCGCTTTCGGAACGCCGTGTTCGAGAGCGAAACGGGCCTGCGTTTTCATATGACGGATCTCGCCGTGAACCGGGACCAGGATTTCCGGTCTGATCCAGTCGTACATCTGGGCGAGTTCGGGTTGACCGGGATGGCCGGAAACATGGATATGTTCCTGACGCTCGGTAATCATCACAACGCCCTTTGATGCGAGCTGGTTCTGGATGCGGCCAATCGCAATTTCATTGCCGGGAATCTGTTTCGACGAGAACAGCACATGATCGCCTTCGGAAAGCTTGATCTGGTGGCTGTCGCCGGCAATCCGTCCGAGAGCGGCCCGTGCCTCGCCCTGACCGCCGGTTGCGATGATCATCACCTTGTCGCGCGGAAGGCTCATCGCCTCCTGGAAGTCGACCGTCGGCGGAAAATCCTTGAGATAGCCGTTTTCGCGGCAATTTTCGATGATCCGGTCGAGCGAACGCCCGGCCACACAGAGCTTGCGTCCGGCATGGATGGCGACCTCGCCGAGCGTCTGCAATCGGGCAGCGTTGGATGCGAAGGTGGTGACCACGATCCGCGTGTCGATATCCTCGACCACCCGCATCAGGTTGCGGCGCACTTCGCCTTCCGATCCGGACGCTTTTTCGTTGAAGACATTGGTCGAATCACAGACCATCGCCAATATGCCCTCATCGCCGATTTGCTTGAGCGTTTCCGGCGAAGACGGGACGCCGAGCACCGGCTCGTCATCGAGCTTCCAGTCACCGGTGTGAAAAATCTTGCCGTAAGGCGTGTCGATCAGCATCGCATTGCCCTCGGCAATAGAGTGCGCGATCGGCAGATAGCGGAAGCCGAACGGGCCGAGATCAAAGCTGCCCTCGTTGGGAATGATGTTGAGCTTGACCTGATGCTCCAGCCCGACTTCTTCCAGCTTGCGGCGGATCAGGCCGGCGGTGAACGGCGTTGCAAACAGCGGCACATCGAGATCGGCGGCGAAATAGGGAACCGCGCCAATATGGTCTTCATGACCGTGGGTCAGCACGATGCCGAGCAGATCCTTGCTGTTCTTCTCGATAAATTCGAGGTCGGGCAGAATCAGGTCGATCCCCGGATAGCTCGGGTCGGCAAAGGTCATGCCGAGATCGACCATCACCCACTTGCCGTCACAGCCGTAGAGATTGACATTCATGCCGATTTCGCCCGACCCGCCAAGGGCCAGGAAGAGAAGTTCTTTTTTAGATTTTGTCATTTAGCGTGTGTTGCTCGCTGATAGAGGAAATGCAGGCCCTGAAGAGTCAGGTCTGATTCTAGATGGTCAAATACGTCTGTATGTTCGTCAAAAAGTACGGCTAAGCCGCCGGTAGCAATGATTTTGGTCGGACGACCGATTTGTGCCTTGGTCCGTGCTACTAGACCCTCGATCATCGCAACATAACCCCAGAAAATGCCAATCAGCATCTGGCTTTCGGTGGTGGTGCCGATGACATTGTCACTTTCGGGCGATTCCAGCGCGATACGCGGAAGCTGTGCGGTCTTTCCGACCAGAGCATCCAGCGAAAGATTAATTCCGGGAGCGATGATACCACCTTTATAGGCGCCTTCATAGTCTGCGACATCGAACGTGGTTGCGGTACCGAAATCGATGATCACGATATCCTGCTTATATTTCTGATGCGCCGCAATAACATTGAGTACGCGGTCGGCACCGACGCTATCGGGTTGCTCGACATCAAGGGCCACGCCCCATTCCGCTGCGCCACGGCCAGCGACAAGCGGGGTCACGCCAAAATATTTTTCCGAGAGGACCGTCAGATTATGGAGCGCCCGCGGGACCACCGTACCGATGATCACCGAATCAACCGCGCCAAGCTCCAGCCCTTCCAGTTCCAGCAACTGCCGGAGCCAGACAACATATTCATCCGCGGTGCGGCGAGCATCGGTTGCGATGCGCCAGCGCGCGCGAATGCTATCGCCTTCAAAAAGGGCGAACACAACATTGGTATTTCCGGCGTCGATTGCCAATAGCATTAGCGACTCTTCTCTCTATCCGATGGAAATGTCACCGGCGTGTATTTCGATAAGCGTTCCATCGGCTTTTCTCAAGCAGAGTGCGCCATCACGGGTCAGGCCGGCATATTTGCCGGTGGTTTTCTCGCCGCGTTCGTCACTGGTCGTGACAGTGCTGCCGACCGGATGGGCCAGCTTCTGCCATTCCGTCAGAATATGCGAAAACCCCTGATCGCGCCAGATATTTACAAATGCGGCAAATGTTTCGGACAGGTGGTCCAGAAAACCGGCAGCGTCGATTGTAGCGCCCTCGGCCGCGAGGCTGGTCACCGCCCTACCCTCGATCTCCGGTTTGACCGCAATATTCACGCCGATGCCCACCACAATCTGGTTTCTCACCCGCTCCAGCAGGATACCGCAGATTTTCGCGTGCGATACCAGAACATCATTTGGCCATTTCAGGATCATTTCAGCGCCGGGAAGAAACGAACGGATAGAAGTATAAACGGCCAGTCCGGCGACAAAGGACAGGCTGGACGGTGTCGGATCGCCCGGGCGAATATCAACCACCGTGCTGCAATAGAGATTACCTGCCGGGCTTTCCCATTTGCGCCCCAGTCGTCCCACGCCGCCAACCTGCTTCTCGGCGCGCAGCCAGAACCCCTCTGGCGCATTGCCCTGCTCCGCCAGCAGCTTCACATCCGCATTGGTCGATGCGGTTTCGGCAACGGTCTCTAACGAAATAGTCAGAAGAGCGACGCCGCCGCTGCGGCAGTAATCGGCGCTACAAATGGTATCGCAAGATAGCCGAGCGGCGAGACGAACAATGCCATGACCGCAATCAGGATATTCTCGGTCTTGTGACCTGTGCTCACGATCTCGCCGGCAGGATCATCGAAATAGATGATCTTGACGACCTTGATATAGTAAAACGCGCCAATGACCGAAGCGGCAATACCGATTACCGCGAGCGGCAACATGCCAGCTGCGACGGCCGCATCAAAGACCAGGAACTTGCCCCAGAAACCGAACAAAGGCGGAATGCCGGCAAGCGAGAACATGAACACGGCAAAGGCAGCAGCCAGTCCGGGACGCGTCTGCGACAGTCCGGCGAGGCTCGAGAGGCTTTCCAGCGGCCTGCCGTCCTTGTCGCGCATTTCCAGCACGCAGATAAAGCTGCCCAATGTCATCGCGACATAGATGGCGAGATAGAACATCATCGCCGAAATACCCGCTGCCGTGCCCGTCGCGAGACCGATGAGCAGAAAGCCGACATTGTTGATCGAACTGTAAGCAAGCAGCCGCTTGATATTCTGCTGGCCGATCGCGGCAACCGCGCCGAGAATGATCGACGCCAGGGCGACGAATACGATGATCTGCTGCCAGGCAGAAGTCTGGCCACCAAAGGCATCGATGATCACCCGAGCGGTCAAAGCAACAGCGGCCACTTTCGGCGCACTGGCGAAGAATGCACTGACCGGAGTCGGCGCGCCTTCGTAAACGTCCGGCGTCCACATATGGAACGGCACGGCGCTGATCTTGAACGCCAGTCCCGACAGGACAAGAACCAGCCCGATCAGCGGGCCGGTGGAAAGATCACCGCTCAGCGTATCGCCGATCACGGCAAAGCTGGTCGAGCCGGCAAAGCCGTAGACCAGAGAGATGCCGAACAGCAGCATGCCGCTGGCCAAAGCACCGAGGACAAAATATTTCAGGCCCGCTTCGGAGGAGCGCACATCGGTGCGGATGAAGCTGGCCAGAACATAGGCCGACAGGCTGTTCAACTCGAGACCGATATAGAGGGTCATCATGTCGGTTGCCGACACCATCATGCCCATGCCGATGCAGGCAAACAGGATCAGGATCGGATATTCCGCGCGATATTTGCCGCCGGCCTGGAAGAAACGCGGCGCGATCATCAGCGAGACAATCGCCGCGATATAGATCAGGAATTTCGCGGAACTGCCGAAAGCATCCATGCGATACTGGCCGTCAAAAGCGAACACGCCGCCCTTGAATTCGGGCATATGGGCGAGACTCATCAACAGCGTCGACGCGCCGAACAGCGCCGCTGCCGACAATATCGTCACCAGACGGGCCGATTTGTCACCACCCCAGGCAGCGACCATCAGCAGGACAAGGCTCGAGATCGAGAGAAAGATTTCCGGCGAAACCAGCCAAAGGGAATTTCCGATACCCATCAGTGTGCCTCCCCTTCTGCATGGTCCTTGGCGACGGCTTTCGCCTCGCCCATCTTGAGATGCGCATCGCCTTCCGGAGCCGCGCGGTCGATGCGCGCAACCAGCGCGCCGACATCGCCGCGGATCGGGGCCATGAAGCTTTCGGGATAGACGCCCATCCACATTACAGCAGCGGCGATCGGCGCGAGCAGCGCCATTTCCCGTGCAGACAGATCCGGCATCGCTTTGACATCCTCGTGAACAAGTTCACCGAATGCAACCCGGCGATAGAGATAGAGCATATAGCCTGCGCCGAGGATGATCCCCGTTGTCGCGACAAGCGTGACCCAGCTGTTGACCTCGTAGAGACCGATCAGCGAGAGAAATTCGCCGACGAAACCGCTGGTGCCCGGCAGACCGATCGAGGCCATGGTGAAAAGCAGGAACAGGATCGCATATTTCGGCATGTTGATCGCCAGTCCGCCGTAGCGGTCGATTTCCCGCGTGTGCAGCCGGTCGTAGATCACGCCGACACAAAGGAACAGTGCGCCGGATACAAGGCCGTGGCTCAGCATCACGATGACCGCGCCTTCGATGCCCTGGCGGTTGAACGCGAACAGGCCGAGCGTGACGATCGCCATATGGGCGACCGACGAATAAGCGATCAGCTTCTTCATGTCCTGCTGCACCAGCGCCACCAGCGAGGTGTAGATCACGGCCACCATCGACAGGCCGAAGACCAGCCAGATGAACTGTTCGGACGCTTCGGGAAACATCGGCAGCGAGAAGCGCAGGAAGCCGTAGCCACCCATTTTCAGCAGCACGCCGGCTAATATGACCGAACCGGCGGTCGGTGCCTGAACATGCGCGTCGGGCAACCAGGTGTGGACCGGCCACATCGGCATCTTGACCGCGAAGCTGGCGAAGAAGGCCAGCCACAGCCAGGTCTGGGCCTCGGGCGCAAAATCATAGTTGAGCAGGGTCGGAATGTCGCTGGTTCCCGCGTCCTGCACCATCCACAGCATCGCGATCAGCATCACCACCGAGCCGAGCAAGGTGTAGAGGAAGAATTTATAGCTGGCGTAGATCCGGTTCGCACCGCCCCAGATACCGATGATCAGGTACATCGGGATCAGGCCCGCTTCGAACAGGATATAGAAGAGGAAGATATCCTGCGCCGCAAAGACGCCGATCATCAGCACCTCCATGAACAGGAAGGCAGCCATATATTCGCCGACCCGCGTCTGGATCGATTCCCAGCTGGCACCGATACAGATCGGCATCAGGAACACGGTGAGCATGATCAGCATCATCGAGATACCATCGATCCCCAGCGCCCAGGCAAAATTGCCGAACAGATCGGACCGCTCGACATATTGCCATTGCGGACCGCCAATGTCGTAATTGGCCCAAAGGACAATGCCGAGCACGAACAGTGCGAGAGTCGTAGCAAGCGCCAGCCAGCGCGCGGCCTGCGCGTTGAGGAACAGACAAATAATCGCTGCCAGCATCGGCAGCCCCATCATCAGGGACAGGATCGGGAAATCGAGCTGGTTCATTAGCTGGCTCCCTGCACGATAATCCAGGTCGCGGCGGCCGCGAGGCCGAGCAACATGACGAGCGCATAAGTATAGAGATATCCGCTCTGGAAGCGCTTCATCACGCCGGAACCGCTGGCGATGACCGCAGCAATGCCATTGGGGCCGAAGCGGTCAATCGTGCCTTCGTCGCCCTTCTTCCAGAACAGTCGCCCGAACCAGAATGCGGGGCGGATGAATATCCGGTCATAAAGCTCATCGAAATACCATTTGTTGAAGAAAAATGCATAAAGCGGGCTGAAGGTCGCGGCGAGACGCGCCGGACGGTCGGTGCCGCGGAAATACATGAAATAGGCGGTCGCGAGGCCGGTTAGCATGGCGGCGGTCGCCGACAATTTTACCCACAAAGGCACTTCGTGCATGGCGTGCATCAGTCCGGCATCATAAGCGATCGCGCCGTTCCAGAAACTGCCATCGTCGATGAAGGCATGGCTGAAGACAAAGCCCGCGAACACTGCGCCGATCGACAAAAGCCCCAGTGGCACCAGCATCGTCAAGGGACTCTCATGCGGGTGATAGCCGCCGGTCGTGTCGTCGCCAGCCTGTTCGGGCGTCTTGTGAACGCTGTGCTGGATATGTTCGGACTGGATCCAGCGCGGCTTGCCCCAGAAGGTCAGGAACATCAGGCGCCAGCTGTAGAAGCTGGTCAGCAAGGCGGCGAGTACGCCGATGAAGAAGGCGAACTGGCCGACCTGGCTGCCCGAAGCAAATGCCGCCTCGATAATCGCGTCCTTGGAATGGAAGCCTGCAAACCCGGCGTGAAGCCAGTAGATACCGACGCCGGTGATCGCCAGCGTACCGGCCATCATCGCCCAGAAGGTCAACGGGATTTCTTTCCGCAGACCACCATAATAGCGCATGTCCTGCTCGTGATGCATCGCGTGGATCACCGAACCGGCACCGAGGAACAACAACGCCTTGAAGAAGGCGTGGGTGAACAGGTGGAACATCGCCACATTATAGGCGCCAACACCGGCGGCGAAGAACATATAGCCGAGCTGCGAACAGGTCGAATAGGCGATCACCCGCTTGATATCATTCTGCACGAGACCAACGGTCGCGGCGAAGATCGCGGTGGCAGCGCCAACCACTGTTACAACGGTCAAGGCGACCGGGCTGGTTTCGAACATCGGCGAGAGACGGCAAACCATGAACACGCCTGCGGTGACCATGGTCGCGGCGTGGATCAGCGCGGAGACCGGTGTCGGGCCTTCCATCGCGTCCGGCAACCAGGTGTGTAGACCGAGCTGTGCCGACTTGCCCATCGCGCCGATGAACAATAGCAGACAGATTATGGTCATCGTATCGAGACGCATGCCCGCGAAAGTGATCGTCGAACCGGCCATTGCTGGTGCGGCTTCGAGGATTTCCGGAATCGAGACCGTGCCAAAGACAAGGAACGTAGCAAAAATACCCAGCATGAAACCAAGGTCACCAACGCGGTTGACGACGAAAGCCTTGATCGCCGCGGCATTGGCGCTCGGCTTCTTGAACCAGAAACCGATCAGCAAATAGGACGCAAGTCCGACGCCTTCCCAGCCAAAGAACATCTGCACCAGATTGTTCGCGGTCACCAGCATCAGCATGGCAAAGGTGAACAATGACAGATAGGCGAAGAAGCGCGGCTGGTCCGGATCTTCGTCCATATAGCCCCATGAATAGAGATGGACGAGCGCGGAGACCGTGGTCACGACCACCAGCATCACTGCGGTCAGTGTATCGACGCGCAAGGACCAGTCGAAATTCAGGTCCCCCGAGATAATCCAGGTCATGACCGGCACGACTTCGGCACTGCTGGTTCCGCTGACAAAACCGATGAATATCGGCCAGCTCAGCGCGCAGGCGGCAAAAAGTGCACCAGTGGTGATCAGTTTCGCCGGCACATTGCCGATGATACGGTTGCCGAAACCGGCGACTATCGCTGCCAGCAGGGGCAGGAATACTATGAGAGTGATGCTGTTCACGAACTAACCTCGTCGCCCCAGCGAAGGCTGGGGCCTAACCCGCCTGCAGTGGGAGCACATGATTTGGGTTGGATCCCAGCCTTCGCTGGGATGACAGAAATAAAATTCACCGGCGCTACCCCTTCATCCGGTTGACATCATCGACGGCGATTGTGCCGCGCTGACGGAAATAAATCACGAGAATGGCCAGCCCGATGGCGGCTTCGCCTGCGGCAACGGTCAGGATGAACATGGCGAACACCTGCCCGGTCATGTCGCCGAGAAAGGCGCTGAACGCGACAAAATTGAGGTTCACCGCGAGCAGGATCAATTCGATCGCCATCAGGATGATGATGATATTCTTGCGGTTGAGGAATATGCCGAGCATGCCCATCACGAACAGGATCGAGCTGACGACGAGATAATGTTCAATGCCGATCACAATTCCACTCCCTTGCCGACTTCGGGTTGCGTGTTGCGGGTCGCGTCCTCGGGCCGGCGGGCGACCTGATTGGCGACATTCTGTTTTCTTACGCCACTGCGCGTCCGGTGGGTCAGAACGATCGCACCAACCATCGCGACCAGCAGGATCATGCCCGCGGCTTCGAACAGGAAGACATATTTGGTGTAGAGCAAAGCACCCAGCTGCTCGATATTGGACGGCGCACCTTCCGGGATACCGACCGCGGCGGTGGCCTGCCCCATGCCCGACGACTGCCAGGCACCGACGCCAAAGATGATTTCGACCACCAGCACCAAAGCGAGCAACAACCCGAGCGGCAGATGCTTCATGAAACCAGCGCGCAGTTCGGCAAAATCAATGTCGAGCATCATCACGACAAACAGGAACAGGACCGCGACGGCGCCAACATAGACGATGACCAGCAGCGCCGCGATAAACTCGGCACCGACCAGGACCATCAGGCCCGCTGCGTTGAAGAACGCCAGGATCAGCCACAATACGCTATGCACCGGATTGCGCGAAAAAATGCACATGGCACCGCTGGCCAGCACGACGGATGCGAAGAGATAGAAGGCGAATATTTGCATTATACACATCCTCCCTGAAGCAAAGCTTTGGGGAGGTGGCGCGCCGAAGCCTTGGCGAAGGCGTGACGGAAGGGCCGCGAACGAAGCGAGCGCTGCGCACTCGCCCCCTCCACCATCCTGCGGATGGTGCCCCTCCCCGTGCTACGCACAAGGAGGAAATATACAGCGCAATTTTGCAAAAGTGCCCCCATCTCAATCATCACAGCGCCCATTACCGGTACGGCGCATCGGCGGCAAGATTTGCCGCGATTGCCCGCTCCCATTTGTCGCCGTTTTCCAGCAGTTTCGATTTGTCGTAAATCAGTTCTTCGCGCGTTTCTGTCGCATATTCGAAATTCGGGCCCTCGACGATGGCATCGACCGGGCAGGCTTCCTGGCAGAAACCGCAGTAAATGCACTTGGTCATGTCGATGTCATAGCGCGTGGTGCGGCGCGAACCGTCTTCGCGCGGCTCGGCCTCGATCGTGATCGCCTGCGCCGGGCAAACCGCTTCGCACAGCTTGCACGCAATGCAGCGTTCCTCGCCATTGGGATAGCGGCGCAAGGCATGCTCGCCCCGGAACCGCGGCGAAATCGGGTTCTTTTCATAGGGATAGTTGATCGTCTTCTTCGCCTTGAAGAAATATTTCAGCGTCAGCAGATGCGCGCCGATAAATTCGAACAGGGTGAAGGCTTTGATATGTTGGGCGATACTCATAGCGGCAATCCAAATTTGTCGATCATCACATATCCGCTGACGAGAACAACCCACAGCAGGCTCAGCGGCAGAAAGATTTTCCAGCCCAGACGCATCAGCTGGTCATAGCGGTAGCGCGGTACCGTCGCCATCACCCAGCTGAAGATGAAGAAGAAAAAGAACATCTTGCCGAACAGCCAGATGATGCCCGGAATGTCGAACCAGGGAATCCAGTCGACATCGAGCGGCGGCAGCCAGCCACCCCAGAACAGGATGACGTTGAGCGCGCACATCAGCAGGATATTGGCATATTCGCCGAGCCAGAACAGAGCGAAGGACATCGAGCTATATTCGGTCTGATAGCCGGCAACCAGCTCGCTTTCCGCTTCGGTGAGGTCAAACGGATGGCGCGCGGTTTCCGCCATCGAGGCGATCAGGAACACCACCGCCATTGGGAACAGCAGCGGGTTCATGCCGTAAGCATTGACCATGCCGAAAATATGCCCCTCTTGCGAAAGCACGATTTCGGTAAGATTGAAGGTTCCGGCAAACAGCACCACCGAAATCAGGATGAAGCCGATCGAAACTTCGTAGCTGATCATCTGTGCAGCCGCGCGCATCGCGGAGAAAAACGGATATTTGGAGTTACTCGCCCAGCCGGCAATTACCACGCCATAGACGCCCAGCGAACTGATCGCGAGAATATAGAGCAGGCCGATATTGATATTGGCGAGCACCATGTCCTCGCCAAACGGGATCACCGCCCAGGCCAGCAGGGCCACGGTGAAGGTGATGATCGGCGCGAGCAGGAACAGGCCCTTGTTGGCGCTAGACGGGATGATCGTTTCCTGCAGGAATACTTTCAGACCATCGGCGAACGATTGCAGCAAGCCAAAGGGGCCAACCACATTGGGGCCACGCCGCAGCGCCATTGCCGCCCAGATCTTCCGGTCGACATAGATGATCATCGCGACAGCCAGCATCAAAGGCAGCGCGATCAGCAGGATCAGCGCAAGCGTGGCGACAAGCCAGCCGAACTCGGCACCAAGAAAGCTGGATTGAAGAAATTCGGTCATCAGATATTTCCTCCCTGAAGCGCAGCTTTGGGGAGGTGGCGCGCCGAAGGCGTGACGGAGGGGCAACTTGCCGAGGCCAGGGCCCCTCCACCACGCTTCGCGCGGTCCGGCTTAGGGTCGATCGATCTCCCAGATCGATCTTGGATTGCCGGGGGCAATCCAACCCGGCGCCCCCCGTGCTTCGCACAGGGAGGAAAAATGGCGGTTACATGATTCACTCTGCCGCCTCCATCAATTCGTCATCGGCGTGCAGCAATTCCGCGGAACAGCGCTGCATCGTCGCACTCGCGCGGGCGATGCTGTTGGTCAGGTAGAAATCCTTGATCGGATGGACGCCCTGCCCTGTTGGCTTGTCGGGCAAACCCGTCGGCGGCGCCCAGTCGAACGCGACAAGACCTTCTTGTGCAAGTTCCGGATGATCCTTCGCCATCCTGGCGCGCAATTCCTCGAAACTGTCGAACGGCAGGGTCTTGCCCATCACATCGGACAAAGCCCGCAAGATGCTCCAGTCCTCGCGCGCGTCGCCCGGCGCGAAAATCGCCTTGTTCGAACGCTGGACCCGACCTTCCAGATTGACATAGGTGCCGTTTTTCTCGGTATAGGCGGCGCCCGGCAGGATCACGTCCGCCGCATGGGCACCGGCATCGCCATGATGGCCGATAAACACCTTGAAGCTGTCCTTGAATGCTTCATAATTCATTTCGTCCGCACCGAGCGCGAACAGCAGTTTCGGTTTCTTCGCCGCAATTGCCTTGATCCCGCCGTCAAATGCATAGCCGAGCATCAGACCGCCGGTGCGCGAGGCCCCGATATGCAGGACGTTGAAGCCGTTCCAGCCATCACGGATCAACTTATACTTGCTCGCCAGCTTGAGCGCCGCGCCATGCGCGCCCTCGATGCTCAATGCGCCGCCGCCCAGTATGATCGCCGGATTCTCCGCAGCTTTCAGCGCATCGGCAGCCGCTTTCGGCAGCTTCGCCAGCAGCCCCATATCGTCGCCCAGCCATTCGACCTTATAGGTCTGGTCCGCTTCCGGACCGATGCCGAAGACTTTCGCGCCGCCCTGGCGCACAGCCTTGCGGATACGGGTGTTGACCAGCGACGCTTCCCAGCGCGGGTTGGTCGACACCAGCAGGATCACGTCCGCGTCCTCGATGCCGGCGATGGTGCTGTTGAAATTCACGGCAGCGAGACTGGACGTGTCATAGGACAGTCCGGTCTGGCGCCCTTCGAGCATCTCCGACTTCATCGACTTGAGCAGTTTTTTCGCGGCGTACATGGTCTCGCAATCGACCAGATCACCGGCGATCGCAGCAACCGAGCTGCCTGCGTTCACATCGGCAATCGCCTGGAATGCCTCGTTCCAGCTGGCTTCTTCCAGCTTGCCGTTCCGGCGCACATAAGGCTTGTCGAGACGGCGCTTCATCAGGCCGTCAATTGCGTGGCGGGTCTTGTCGGTCGCCCATTCCTCGTTCACGTCATCATTGACGCGCGGCAGTGCGCGCAGCACTTCGCGGCCGCGTGAATCGATGCGGATGTTGGTGCCGACACCGTCCATCACGTCGATGCCAAGCGTCTTGGTCAATTCCCACGGACGCGCTTCAAAGGCATAAGGCTTGCTGGTCAAAGCGCCGACCGGGCAGAGGTCAACAACATTGCCACTGAGTTCGCTGTGCACCGCGCCTTCGAGATAGGAGGTAATCTCCATCCCCTCGCCCCGGCCAATCGCACCAATTTCCTCAACGCCAGCCACTTCCTCCGCGAAGCGCACACAGCGCGTGCAGTGGATGCAGCGGGTCATCGCGGTCTTGACGATCGGCCCCATATATTTCTCGGTGACCGCGCGCTTGTTCTCTTCGTAGCGCGAGCCGCCCTTGCCATAGGCCATCGCCTGATCCTGAAGATCGCATTCGCCGCCCTGGTCGCAAATCGGGCAGTCGAGCGGATGGTTGATCAGGAGAAATTCCATCACCCCTTCGCGCGCCTTCTTGACCATTTCGCTGTCGGTACGGATTTCCTGACCTTCGGCAGCGGGCAGAGCACAGCTCGCCTGCGGCTTCGGGGGTCCCGGCTTCACCTCGACCAGACACATGCGGCAATTGCCGGCGATGCTCAGCCGTTCATGGTAGCAGAAACGCGGGATTTCCTTGCCGGCAAGCTCGGCAGCCTGCAGCACGGTCGCGCCCTGCGGCACTTCGATTTCGATGCCATCTACGGTAACTTTAGGCATTAGTCCTGTGCCTCCGTCGGGTTGCTATCGGCGGCGGACGGCGCTCCAACGACGAAGCGCTGCCACATTCCGTCCGCTGCAAAGCCACGGATATTGGCGGGCTTGAGCTGCAGCTGCTGGCCGGCGACGATGCAGGCACTCAGGGCCGGAACCAGAGCGACGGCCGCATCCTTTTCGGCTTTCGTGCCGGAAGCCGTACGGAGCAGCTTGTCGGCATTTACCGGATCCTGGCTCGCAATACAGTCGGACATGATCCCCAGAGCCTTTGCCGTTGGCAACATCTCTCCGCTCGTCACATAGTCGCGCGGCTTGGCTGCCCATATCTCGTGATTGGCCGGCACTTTGGGATGCGCGCGCAAATAGGCTGCTTCGAGCATCATGTAGCGGAAGGCCGACGGAGAAAAGGAAATCGAGCTCTGGACCGCATCGCCCTGCATGACAAAACACTCGCGAATATTCCACTGGCGGAACATTTTTGATTCCTCGATCCCAGCGCCCTCGAAATCGACCGTCAACGGGTCGCTGATGACCAGCAGGCCATCAATCTGCTTCTGGTGCGGACCATAAGCGCAACTGACATAGCGGTCCCTGACCAGACCATCCCTGACCGGATCGGGCTTTTCAGGACGGACCGGGATCTTCGAACCGAGCTGGATGTCCGGATCGACCTGTGCGAGAGCGGGACTTCCGATGCCCACAGCCACGAGGGCGCCCAATATTACCGATGCGATCTTCATTCCGCTGCCTCCAGCACGTCCGTGCCTTTATGTTCGTGTATCCGCCGCTCCATCTCGGGACGGAAGTGTCTGATCAGCCCCTGGATCGGCCAGGCCGCCGCGTCGCCGAGCGCACAGATGGTGTGGCCTTCGACCTGCTTGGTGACTTCGTATAGCGTATCGATATCCTCGATATCCGCGTCGCCATCGCGCATTTTTTCCATCACCCGCCACATCCAGCCGGTGCCTTCGCGGCACGGCGTGCACTGGCCGCAGCTTTCATGCTTGTAGAAATAGCTGAGCCGGGAAATCGCGCGGACGATGTCGGTCGACTTGTCCATGACGATGACCGCAGCCGTGCCAAGACCGGAGCCGAGGTCCTTGAGCCCGTCAAAGTCCATCGGCGCGTCCATGATCTGCTCGGCCGGCACCAGCGGAACCGAAGACCCGCCCGGAATGACCGCCAGCAGATTGTCCCAGCCGCCGGTGATGCCGCCGCAATGTTTCTCGATCATGTCCCGGAACGGGATCGACATCGCTTCTTCAAACACCGCAGGCTTGTCGACATGGCCGGAAACCTGGAACAATTTCGTGCCGTGATTGCCTTCGCGACCAAAGCTGGCGAACCAGCTGGCGCCACGGCGCATGATCGTCGGGACCACCGCGATAGACTCGACATTATTGACCGTGGTCGGGCAGCCGTAGAGGCCAGCACCGGCAGGGAATGGCGGCTTCAGGCGCGGCTGGCCCTTCTTGCCTTCCAGGCTTTCGATCATCGCGGTTTCTTCGCCGCAGATGTATGCGCCGGCGCCGCGGTGGACGAAGACGTCGAAATCATAGCCGGACTTGGCGGCGTTTTTACCAATGAGCCCCGCATCATAGGCTTCCTTGACGGCCGCCTCCATGACCTTGGCTTCCATGATATATTCGCCGCGGATATAGATATAGGCGGCCCGCGCGCGCATCGCAAAACCGGCGATCAGCGCGCCTTCGATCAGCTTGTGCGGATCGTTGCGCAGGATTTCGCGGTCCTTGCAGCTGCCCGGCTCGGATTCATCGGCGTTGATGACGAGAAAGCTCGGCCGCGGATTGCCCTGGCTGTCCTTGGGTGCTTCCTTGGGCATGAACGACCATTTCAGCCCGGTCGGGAAACCCGCCCCGCCGCGACCGCGCAGGCCGCTGGCCTTCATTTCCTCGATAATCTTGTCATTGCCGCGCTTGATAATATCGGCGGTATTGTCCCAGTCGCCGCGCTTCTGCGACGCCTTCAGGTCCCATGACTGGAAACCATAGACATTGGTAAAGATGCGGTCCTTGTCCTGAAGGAAATCAAACGCCATTATTTTTTCCTCCAACGACCCCAGAGGCCGCCAACGATACCGATGATGACCACAGCGAGCCCGATCCAGCCTGCATATCCGTCGACTTGCATGGCATCAATATCCTCCCTGTTGCGCAGCAATGGGGAGGGGGACCGCGCGAAGCGTGGTGGAGGGGTATATTCCGCGGAGTGCAGCTTGCGAGGCCGCCCCTCCGTCATTCCTGCGGACTGCCACCTCCCCATGCGTCGCACGGAGAGGAAAATATGAAACACCCATCACCATTCCCCCCGGTAATCGTGATTTTCCTCGACCATCGCCTGCAGGTTCGTCGGACCGCCCTCGGCTTCGCTGGTCTTGCGACCGATCTGCGAACCGACCTTGATATCTTTGCCTGCAGCGAGATCCTCGAGAATCCGGGTCATGATGTCATAATCGAGATCTTCGTAATTATCGTCGTTGATCTGGACCATCGGCGCGTTGGAGCAATTGCCCATGCACTCGACCTCGGTCAGCGTGAACAGGCCGTCGGGCGTGGTCTTGCCCTTGTTGAGCCCCTTGTTCTTGCACGCCGCCATCACATCGTCGCTGCCGCGCAGCATGCAGGGCGTGGTGCCGCAAACCTGGACATGGAACTGTCCGACCGGCGCGAGATTATACATAGTGTAGAAGGTCGCGACCTCATAGGCCCGCATATAGGGCATATCCAAATAAGCGGCGACATATTCGATCACCGGCACCGGCAGCCAGCCTTGCGTCTTGGTATCCGCACCAACCTGCCGCTGGGCAAGGTCGAGCAGCGCCATCACCGCCGATTTCTGGCGGCCGGCCGGATATTTCGCGATCTGCCATTTGGCGAGCTTCTCGTTCGCTGGCGTAAACGCAAAATCGCCCCATTTGGCGCGGGTTTCGATTTCGTCGGGGATGGTTGGTGCTTCAGCCATTATCGGTCACACTCTCCAAATACGATATCGATCGCGCCCAAGATCGCGGTGGCGTCGGGCAGCATATGACCCTTGGTCATGAAGTCCATCGCCTGCAGATGCGAGAAAGCGGTCGGCCGGATTTTGCAGCGATAGGGCTTGTTGGTGCCGTCGCTGACCAGATAGACCCCGAATTCGCCCTTGGGGCTTTCGGTCGCGACATAGACTTCGCCGGCCGGAACGTGGAAGCCCTCGGTGTACAATTTGAAGTGATGGATCAAGGCTTCCATCGACTGTTTCATCTCGGCGCGCTTGGGCGGGACGATCTTGCGGTCGGTGGAGGCAACGGGCCCGTCGGGCATTTCGTTGAGGCACTGGCGCATGATCCGCGCGCTTTGCTTCACTTCCTCGACCCGGACCATGAAGCGGTCATAGCAATCGCCGCGCGTGCCGACAGGAACATCAAATTCCATCCGGTCATAGACATCATAAGGCTGCGACTTGCGCAGGTCCCAGGCCACGCCGCTGCCGCGCAGCACCGGACCGGAAAAGCCCCAGCGCACCGCATCCTCTTTGGACACGGTCGCGATATCGACATTGCGCTGCTTGAAGATGCGGTTGCCGACGACGAGGCTCATCGCATCGTTGAACAGAACCGGAAATTCGTCCAGCCAATCGGCGATATCGGTGAGCAGCTTCAACGGCACATCCTGATGGACGCCTCCGGGCCGGAACCAGGCGCTGTGCATGCGGGCGCCGCTGGCGCGTTCGAAAAATTCGAGGCACTGTTCGCGAATTTCGAACACCCAGATATTCGGGGTCATCGCGCCAACGTCCATGACATGGGCGCCGATGTTGAGCATATGGTTGCAGATCCGGGTCAGCTCGGCGAACAGCACCCGCAGATATTGGCCACGCAGAGGCACTTCCAGATCGAGCAATTTCTCGATCGCCAGCACATAGCTATGCTCCATCGCCAGCGGCGAACAATAGTCGAGCCGGTCGAAATAGGGCAGCGCCTGCAAATAGGTCTTGTGCTCGATCAGCTTCTCGGTGCCGCGGTGCAGCAGGCCGATATGCGGATCGACGCGTTCGACGACCTCGCCGTCCAGCTCCATCACCATCCGCAAAACGCCGTGGGCGGCGGGATGCTGAGGACCGAAGTTGATCGTGAAATTCTGGATTTCCAGATCACCGACCGTCGGATCGGTGTCGTCGGCGAGATGATCCATTTCGTCGAGATAGTCAGCCATTGGATATCTCCGATTCAATGCCGTTCGGGCTGAGCTTGTCGAAGCCCGGCTTGCGACACACCATGTCCTTCGACAAGCTCAGGACGAACGGGTTTGCGGACCAGTAACTCACCTGCCCTCCCCCTTCTTCTGCGTGCCGGACTTGGTCCGTTTCGGAGCCGGCTTCTTGGCTTTCGACTCCTTGCGTTTCGAAGGCTTGGCCGCTTCCTTGTCCGCCTTTGCGCCAGCGCCGGTATCGCTCTTTTTGTCCGTCGTCTTAGGTGTCGGCGGGGGCGCAACGCCGCCCACTTTTTCGTCACCGGGCAGGATATAATCGGCGCCTTCCCATGGCGACATGAAATCGAAACTGCGAAAATCCTGGGCCAGCTTCACCGGTTCGTAAACCACGCGCTTGGCTTCCTCGGAATAGCGCATCTCGACATAGCCGGTCAGCGGGAAATCCTTGCGGAACGGGTGGCCCTGGAAACCATAGTCGGTCAGGATGCGGCGCAAATCGGTATTGCCGTCGAACAATACGCCGTACATGTCGAACACTTCGCGTTCGAGCCAGCCGGCGACTTCCCATATATGCGTGACGCTAGGCACCGGCGTGTCTTCGTCGGTCGAAACCTTGACCCGGATGCGGTGGTTCTTGGTCAGGCTGAGCAGATGATAGCAGACCTCGAACCGTTCCGGACGATCCGGATAGTCGACGCCGGCAATTTCCATCAGCTGCTGATATTCATGCTTGTCGCGCAGCTTGTCCAGCACCGTGGCCAGCTTGCTGCGCTCGACGGTAAAGCTGATTTCACCATAAGCCTCGACCGTATCGATCAGCGCTGCGCCAATCGCCTTGCCAAGCTTCGCCGCAACGCCGGTGTTGCTGGATATTGTTGGAGCAGAATGGGCCATTACACGATCACCGCTGTAAAACCGTTAGTGGTGAGCTTGTCGAACCACGCTTCAAGCCCATAGGCGTCCTTCGACAGGCTCAGGGCGCACAGATTTATCGAATAGACCATATTCACCGTTCAAACGTCCCGATGCGGCGGATCTTCCGCTGCAATTGCATCACGCCGTAGAGCAGGGCTTCCGCGGTCGGCGGGCATCCCGGCACGTAAATGTCGACCGGAACGATCCGGTCACAGCCACGGACGACGGAATAGCTGTAGTGATAATAGCCACCGCCATTGGCGCAGCTGCCCATCGAGATCACATATTTGGGATCGGACATCTGGTCATAGACCTTGCGCAGCGCCGGAGCCATCTTGTTGCACAGCGTTCCGGCGACAATCATCACGTCCGACTGGCGCGGGCTGGCGCGCGGCGCGGCACCAAAGCGCTCCATGTCGTAACGCGGCATATTGACGTGGATCATCTCGACCGCGCAGCAGGCGAGACCGAAGGTCATCCACCAGAGCGACCCGGTGCGCGCCCATTGAAACAGTTCCTCGGTCGACGTGACAAGAAAGCCCTTGTCATTCACTTCCGAATTCAGGTCCTTGAAAAACCCCTCGTCGGGATCGGTATTCGGACGCATTGGCGTGCCGTCGGCGTTCAGAATCGCCGAACCCGTGGTGTTAGCCTCTAATCCCACTCCAGCGCTCCTATTTTCCAAGCATAAATATAACCGATGATCAATTCCGCAAGAAAGACCATCATCGTCGCCCATCCCGTCCAGCCGGTCAGATCAAGCGACACCGCCCACGGAAACAGAAACGCCGCCTCGAGGTCGAAAATGATGAACAGGATCGCCACCAGATAGAAGCGCACGTCGAACTGGCTGCGCGAATCTTCAAAGGCGGGAAAGCCGCATTCATATTCCGAGAGCTTCTCGGCGCTGGGGTTATGGGTTCCGGTCAATCGCGAGACGCCCATCGGCAGAAACACGAACGCTGTTGACAAGCCAACGGCTACGAACAGGAACAACAAAATTGGTGCATATTCGGAAAGATCGACCACAAACAGACTCGTTTCGCTAATATTCGGGCTGCTTTTAGGCAGTGGTTCCCCATGCCGCAAGGTCGAAATGGCTTAAATTTACGGCCTTTTGCGAGCCATTCGCACTTACAGCAGTGACTTTGCCAATATCCGGTGCAGCTTGCTGTGCAGCGCTTCGTTCGAGGCCAATATCTCGCCCTGACCGATTGGCTGATCGCCGCCGGTATAGTCGGTGACGAAACCACCGGCTTCGCGGACCATCAAAATGCCCGCAGCAACGTCCCAGACCTTCAGACCCGCTTCGAAAAAGCCGTCATAGCGACCGGCCGCCAGCCAGGCGAGATCAAGCGCGGCCGAACCGTTGCGCCGGATGCCGGCGACTTGCGGTGCCACTGCACCAAAAATCCGCGCCCATTCACCAAGATCGCCGTGCCCCTTGAAAGGAATGCCGGTGGCAATCAGTGCTTCTGACATATCGCGACGGGCCGACACGCGCAGACGGCGCTCGCCGAGCCATGCGCCCTTGTCCATCTCCGCCCACCATGTCTGGTCGTTGAGCGGTTCGTAGATCAGTCCGCTGGTGATCTTGCCCCAGCCGCGGCCGTCGAGCGATGGCTCCTGGACCGCAATCGAGATTGCGAAATGCGGGATGCCGTGGAGAAAATTGGTCGTGCCGTCGAGCGGATCGATGATCCAGCGCGGCTTGCCTTCTTCTCCCTCGATCATGCCGCCCTCTTCGAGGACAAAGCCCCAGCCGGGACGAACCTTTAGCAGTTCGTCATAAAGAATCCGCTCGGCGCGCATATCCGCCTTGGAAACGAAATCGGCTGGACCCTTTTTGGAAACCTGAAGATGTTCGACTTCACCAAAATCCCGGCGCAGGCGCGATCCCGCCTTGCGCGCAGCGCGCTCCATGACGGTGATAAGGGCGGAATGTGCTGGCATTTAATTATCTCCCCCCTCCTGTTTACCGGAGGGGCTGTGGGTGGATCTATCTATTTTTCAAAGAGCGGGCGAGCAACATGGTCATGCCCGCCCCTACCCCTCCCGCAATCGGGAAGGGCGTTTATATTATCAGGAAACTTTACCGACATATTCGCGGGCATAAACGTCGACGATGATCCGGGTTCCCGCCGAAATGAACGGTGGCACCATGACGCGGACGCCATTGTCGAGAACCGCGGGCTTGTAGCTGGAAGACGCCGTCTGGCCTTTGACCACACCATCGGCCTCGACAATCACAGCTTCGATCTGGTCAGGCAACTGAACCGAAATCGGTTTCTCGTCATAGAGTTCCAGCTGAACATCCATGCCATCCTGCAAAAACTCGACAGCATCGCCAAGCAAATCGGCGGGCAACGTCAACTGCTCGTAATTTTCCTTGTCCATGAAGGTCAGCATGTCGCCATCGGCGAACAGATATTGAAAGGTCTTGGTATCAAGCCGGACCTTCTCGACTGTATCCGCGCTGCGGAAACGAACATTGGTCTTCCGGCCATCAATGAGATTTTTCATCTCTACCTGCATATAGGCGCCGCCTTTGCCCGGTTGGGTATGCTGGATCTTGGCGACTTTCCACAAGCCACCTTCATATTCCAATATATTGCCCGGACGGATATCCACACCGCTGATTTTCATCGCTTGTCTCGCTCGATCGATTGTTTGATTGAGCGGCGCTGTAATCTGCTGGCCGACAATAGGCAAGCCCGCTGACACGAAAGGCGACAGGATTAGGCATAAGGTCTTTTTCATACAATACACAGAATCGACCGGCAGCTATAACCGCACCATGGTAGAGACAGAAATCATCCGGGCCCGCCGTGACGACGGCGAAACGGCACCCGTCAAACGATGCGCACTGGCCGCAGGCCTGTTCGGCTATTCAATTTCTGCTGGTCAAATGCACTCGTTCAAGCCGACCGAAGGCTATCTGCGCGATATCGAACAAATGCCCAGTTTTGCCCCGCCCTCGGCCAGCAACTTTGTCGCCCAATATCTGTCTTCCAACGTCGGCAAGACCAGAAGCTCTTCGTAAAAGCGGCTAGCTCTTTTCCAAAATTTCAGTGAAACGTTGAATGGCGTGGGCCGGACCTTCGGAATCATTCCAGACGGCACCGCTTACCGCCAGAAAATCCGCCCCTGCATCAACCAGCGGCTGACAATTATCCGGCGTGATCCCGCCGATCGCCACGCAGGGAATTTCCATCATCGCGGACCACCATTTCAGGATATCCAGCTCCGGCGTGTGAAATGTTTCCTTGGTCGCGGTGGGAAAAAATGCGCCAAAAGCCACATAATTGGCCCCGCCCTCTCCCGCCTCCATCGCCAGATGGCGGCTGTCATGGCAGGTGATCCCGATCTGGACATCAAGCCCCAGTTCGGCGCGGGCATTTTTCAGATTCTCGTCGCTCTGCCCCAGATGCACGCCGTCGGCGCCCAGTTGTCTGGCCAGCGCAATATCGTCGTTGACAATAAAGGCCACATCAAATTCGTCGCAAACGGCTTTTAACGGCGCGGCAAGCCGCACAGCTTCTTCCTGACCGATGTCTTTCACACGAAACTGAAAGGCCGCAACCGGCCCCGCTTCCAGCGCGCTTCTCAACCGTTGCGGAAAATCGCCGCCGGTTTCCAGCGGCGAGATCAGATAGAGTTGGCAGCCTGGATCAATCATGTTCGTTCATTCTTCCCGGATTACGGCCATCAGGAAACCATCCCATTTCTTGGCGCCGACGGTCTGTATAGCCGTGGCGTCGAGCTTCGGGTGGTTTTTTAGCATTTCATAAAGCTTGCGGGTGCCGGGGACTTTCGGATCCTCGCTTTGCGGATCGACAACCCGGCCTTCGCGGACGACATTGTCGAAGATCAGCAAAGCGCCCGGACGCGACAATTTCAGTGCATAGTCCAGATAGGCGGCATAATTCTGCTTGTCGGCATCGACAAAGACGAGATCAAACGGTGCCCCGCCCTGCTCCAGCAAGCCCTGCAAACTAGTGACCGCTTCGCCAACGCATATTTCGACCTTGCTGCCCTGCCCCGCATTTTCGAGATTGCGGCGCGCGACCCTGGCATGGTCAGGCTCCAGTTCGAGCGTGACCAGTCTGCCGCCTTCACCAAGACCCCGCGCCAGGCAGATCGCCGAATATCCGCCCAGGGTCCCGATTTCGAGGATATTTTGCGCCCGGTTAGACCGTGCCAGCAATTCGAGCATACGTCCCTGGGGCACCGAAACATCAATCGGCGGCAATCCTGCAGCAGCGTTGGCAGCCAGACAGGCTTCGAGCGCCGGATCCCCGCCAATCAGATGCTCGACGATATAATCGTCGACATCGGACCAGCGGGGATCAGCGCTCTGCACAAAATATTCCTTGTTCCGGCTTCCTAGGCGATCGAAGCGCGATAAATCTGGTCGATCGCGCCGCCCAGCACCGCGTCAAATTCCTCGTCACTCTGGGAAACCCGCAGATCCTGGAGCAATCCGCGGCTGAAGCTGGCGATCATGCCCTCATTCTTGCTCAGTTCCGCACAAGCGTCTTCGGTCGAATATCCGCCGGACAGCGCCACCAGACGCACAACCTTGGGATGATCGATCAGCGATTTGTAGAGATTGGGCTCGACGGGAATCGACAATTTCAGCATCACCCGCTGGTCATCCGCCAGAGCATCAAGCTGTTTGGTCAATTCACCGAGCAATATCTTGTCGCATTCGGCGCGTTCGTCGCTCTTTATATTCACTTCCGGTTCGATGATCGGCACCAGCCCGTGGCTCAATATCTGTTTGCCGAATTCGAATTGCTGCGCGACATTGGCGGCTATACCCTTGGCATTGGCCTTGTTGATCACCGAACGCATCTTGGTGCCGAACATGCCCTTGGCGACGGCATTTTTGCATTGCTCGTCAAGGTCCGGAATAGGCTTCATCAGCTGCACGCCATTTTCTTCGTCGGCGAGCCCCTTGTCGACTTTCAGAAAGGGCACAACACCGCGATCCCACAAAGCTTCCGGAACAGGCTTGCCGTCGGCTTCACCGTTCATGGTTTTCTCGAACAAAATTGCACCGATGACCTTGCCGCTGCCAAAGCTCGGCGCGGTGATGATGCGGCTGCGCATCTTGTGGATCAGTCCAAACATCTCGTCGTCGTTGGAGAAGCTGTCCTCGCCAATGCCATAGCCGGCCAGTGCCTTGGGTGTAGAGCCACCGCTCTGGTCCAGCGCGGCAATAAAGCCCTGACCATTTTCAATCTTGTTCAACATTTCACTATTCGCCATTTTTGTATTCCCATTAAATTTTAATCGGATCGTTTGAGTGCTTCGACGCCGGGCAAGACCTTGCCCTCCATCCACTCGAGAAACGCTCCGCCCGCAGTCGATACAAAGCTAAAATCATCGGCAACGCCCGCCTGGTTGAGCGCAGCCACGGTGTCGCCGCCGCCCGCAACCGAGAGCAATTGCCCTTCCTTGGTCAAGGCCGCCGCTGTTTTCGCCAGAGCGACCGTCGCTACGTCGAAAGGCGGCGTTTCAAACGCGCCCAGCGGACCATTCCAGACCAGAGTCTTGCAGGTCTTGAGCACGTCGGACAAGGCCTCGACAGCGGCCGGACCGATATCGAGGATCATTTCGTCGGCCGCAACCTCGTGCACATTGACGGTTCGGGTTGGCGGATTGGGACGGAATTCTTTCGCCACCACGACATCATAAGGCAGGTGCACCGTGCAATTGGCCTTGTCGGCCGCCTCCAATATCGCATTGGCGGTTTCGGCCAGATCATGTTCGCACAGGGATTTGCCGACATTGACGCCGCGCGCCGCCAGAAATGTATTGGCCATGCCGCCGCCGATGATCAGATGATCGACTTTTTCGACCATCTGCCGCAGCACATCGAGCTTGCTCGACACTTTCGCCCCGCCGACAACCGCAGCGACCGGATGTTCCGGATTGCCCAGAGCCTTGTCGAGCGCGGTCAACTCGCGTTCCATCGAACGACCGGCATAAGACGGCAGATGGTGCGCGATGCCCTCGGTCGTTACATGCGCGCGGTGCGCTGCCGAAAAGGCGTCGTTGACGTAGAAGTCGCCAAAGGAGGCAATCGCCCTGGCCATGCCGGGGTCGTTTTTCTCTTCACCCGCGGCAAAGCGGCTGTTTTCGATCACGGTAATGCTGCCATCGGGCAAGGCCGCTATCGCGTCCGCATCGGGCTGTTGCATGAAACCGACGTCGCGGCCCAGCACCGCAGCCAATGGGGCGACGACCGGCTCCAGCGAATATTCCGGCTTATATTCGCCCTTGGGGCGGCCGAAATGGGCGAGCAACAGCAGCTTTGCGCCCTTGTCGGCCAATTCGACGACCGTCGGCAACAAAGCCTTGAGCCGCATATCGTCGGTCACCTTGCCATCCGCCATCGGGACGTTCAGGTCGACGCGGACCAGACCGCATTTCCCCCGAACATCACCGATATCATCCAGTGTTTTAAAGTCTTTAGAAGACATTATTGAGAGCCTTTATGATTTAGATCAGGCCTGCCATGACCTTGGCGGTATCGATCATGCGGTTGGAGAAGCCCCATTCATTGTCATACCAGCTGACGACGCGGACGAGCTTGCCGTCCATGACCGTTGTTTCGAGACTGTCGACCGAGCTGCTTGCCGGCTGATGGTTGAAGTCGCTGGAAACCAGCGGCTTGGTTTCAAAAACCAAGACACCCTTCATCGGGCCGTCTGCCGCGGCTTTCAGCGCTCCGTTGATTTCTTCGACGGTGGTGTCGCGGCCCGGCGTGAACACCAGATCCACCAGGCTGACATTGGGGGTCGGAACGCGGATCGACGAGCCGTCGAGCTTGCCGTTCAGTTCCGGCAGAACCAGACCGACGGCGCGGGCTGCACCGGTGGTGGTCGGGATCATGTTGACCGCACCGGCCCGGGCGCGGCGCATGTCGCTGTGAATCTGGTCGAGCATCCGCTGGTCGTTGGTGTAGCTGTGGATCGTGGTCATGAAGCCGCGTTCGATGCCGACGGTATCGTTGAGCACCTTGGCAACCGGTGCCAGGCAGTTTGTCGTGCAGGATGCATTGGATACAATGATATCCGATGACGTCAGGACGTCGTGATTGACCCCGAAGACAACCGTTTTCAGGTCACCTTTCGCCGGTGCCGAGATCAGCACCCGCTTCGCGCCTGCGTCGATATGCGGTTGCGCCGCATCCTTGGACTGGAAGAAGCCGGTGCATTCGAGCACGATATCGACGCCCATTTCACCATGCGGCAGGTCGCCGGGATTGCGTTCGGATGTCACGGCGATTTTCTTGCCATTGACCATGATATGATCGCCATGCGCAGTCACTTCGCCAGGGAAGCGGCCATGCACGCTGTCATAAGCGAAAAGCAGCGCATTGGATTCTGCGTCCGCAAGATCGTTGATCGCGACCAGTTCAAGGCCGTCATCATCCCGTTCCAATATCGCGCGCGCCACAAGACGGCCGATCCGGCCAAATCCGTTAATTGCTACTTTCGTCATTGCTATTGCTCCTTTGAATCCAAAATTACCGGCAAATTTTAGCCAATTTTCTTCATTATCTGTGGGGTGATGGCATCCACGGTCAGGCCGAAATGCGCATATAGATCGTCAATCGGCGCAGAAGCCCCGAAACTGTCGATACCGAAACGCAGACCGTTCAGTCCGGTATAGCGTTCCCAGCCGAAAGTCGTACCCGCTTCGATCGAGACCCGTAGCACGGCATCACCGCCGAGCAGTTCATTCCGATAGTCGTCGGATTGTCCGTCGAACAATTCGGTACAAGGCATGGAGACCACATCAGCGCCAACACCGGCTGCTTCCAGTTTGGCGGCGACATCCATCGCCAGCGATACTTCGGAACCCGTGGCGATCAATATGACACGCTTTTCATTTTCTGCTGACTTCAGGCGATAGGCGCCTTTTTCACAGAGGTTTACGCTGACGTCATCCCGCAGCGGCGGCAAGCCCTGACGCGTCAGCGCGAGGGTTGATGGACCCTCCGCACGCTTGATCGAGAGCGCCCAGCATTCCGCCGTCTCAATCGCATCGGCGGGCCGATAGACGTGCATATTCGGCATCAGACGCAGGCTCTGGATATGCTCGATCGGCTGGTGAGTCGGCCCATCTTCTCCCAGACCGATGCTGTCATGCGTCATGACATAGACGACCCGGGCATTCTGGATCGCGGAAAGCCGCATCGCGCCGCGGCAATAATCGGTAAACACCAGGAATGTGCCGCCATAGGGAATGATCCCGCCGTGCAGCGCCATTCCGTTCATCGCCGCTGCCATGCCGAATTCGCGGATGCCATAATAGATATAGCGCCCCGAATAATCGTCTTTTGTCAGAGGTTTGGTGGATGGAGTTTTTGTATTGTTTGAACCCGTAAGATCGGCACTGCCGCCAATCATCTCGGGCAGCGCTTCGGTAATTGCGCCCAGCGCCATTTCCGAAGACTTGCGCGTGGCCCATTTTGGCGGATCTTTGGCGAGACCCGCAAGATAGTCCTGCATCGCGCTGCCGTCCGGCAGCTCGCCGGCCATGCGCCGTTTGAATTCCGCTGCCTGGGCATGTCCGTTCAAACGGCCTTCCCAATCGCTCCGCGCAGCAGCGCCTTTCGCCCCCAACTGACGCCACGACGTCAATATATCTTCCGGAATAATAAAGGGTTTATGTTCCCAGCCGAGAGCATCGCGGGTTCCGGCAATCTCTTCATCGCCGAGCGGAGCACCATGGGTCGCCGAAGTGCCCTGCTTGGTTGGAGCGCCATAGCCAATAACCGTCTTGCAGGCGATCAGCGACGGCCTCGGATCCGCTTCCGCCTCGCTGAGCGCCTTGCGGATATCGTCAAAATCATGGCCGTCGCAGGAAACGACATGCCAGCCAGATGCACGATAGCGTGCCGGAATATCTTCGCTGGTCGATAATTCCGTTCCACCATCGATAGTTATGCCATTATCATCCCAAAGAACATTAAGTCTTCCCAGGCCAAGATGCCCGGCCAGGCCAACCGCTTCATGATTAATACCTTCCATCAGGCAGCCGTCACCGGCGATGACCCAGGTCTTGTGATCCACCAGATCATTATCGAAAACCGCGTTGAGATGCCGTTCGGCAATCGCCATGCCGACCGCGGTGGCGAAGCCCTGCCCCAGCGGGCCGGTCGTCGTCTCGACGCCTTCCAGCTTGAAATTTTCCGGATGGCCCGCGCAAGGCGAGCTAAGCTGGCGGAAATTCTTGATATCCTCCAGCGTCGGCCGCGCGTAGCCGGTCAGGTGAAGCAGCGAATAGATCAGCATCGAGCCATGGCCGGCAGACAGTACAAACCGGTCGCGATCCGCCCATTTCGGCGCCTGCGGGTCATATTTCAGAAAGTCGCTGAACAGGACGGTGGCAACATCCGCCATACCCATCGGCATGCCCGGATGACCGCTGTTCGCCGCTTGCACCGCATCCATGGCTAGCGCCCTGATGGCGTTTGCCATGTTCTTTTCGGTAACAGTCATGACTGGTCTAATCTCCCGGATTGGCGAGTGGAAGCGCGCAACGAAATGCTGCGATTCGCTATTTTGCCTCTTCCTTTGATGATCCAGCAAGGCGGCGTCAAGGACCGCTTTTAAGGATCTAGTGTTTACGGCGCTGGAATAGATTGATAGCAACGCAAGACAGGAACTCACCTGTTGGAAGCAAGCTATGGAAAATGCTCATGGACAATGAACCAGTCATCCTTGCCATAGGCCGGATTGAACGTGCGTTAAGTCGCATAGAATCGGCAAAAAGCACCGAAAACAGAGATATCGACCCAGCTCTGGCGGCGCGCCACGAGGCGCTGAAGTCGGAAATGCAACAGGCGATCCAGACGATCGACAGCCTGATCGAAAGACAGGAACATTGATATGGCGCAAATGAAACTGGAAATCGGCGGCCGAACATTCATGGTCACCTGTCAGGACGGCGAAGAATCACATCTCACCAAGCTTGCCACAATGGTTGACGAGAAAACCCGGGAATCCGGGGATCCGTCGGGCCTGACCGAAAGCCGGATGCTGCTGTTTACCTCCTTGCTGCTGGCCGACGACCTGCACAGCGCCCAAGCCGCGTCGACCCAGCCTGCGGTAGCCCCTGCGCCGCCACAAACCGGCCCAATCAGCGACCAGGTTGTAGCGGCGCTGGAAAAACTGGCCGATCGCGCCGAACAACTGGCAAATAGCCTTGAGTAACGCCCATATCACGCCTAGATAAGATTTGACGGGTACTGTCTGGCACGAGCTTGATACGAACATCCCTGAGGCGATATAACTTCCTAGGGAGCTGTCCCTGCCCGGATTGCGGACTGTTTTGCAGTCGGGTCCGATGCATATGGCGCCCACCTGACGTAATAGGCGTCAGAGGATTTTCCGGCAAACGACCAAGATGGTCCCGTCACATTTTCAAAGAAAGCGCATTTTTTGAGTATCTTGAAAGATAATAAGAAGAAACTGCGTAAAGAATATAGAAGGCTGCGGGATGCCTTTGTTGGTCAGCTCGACGTGGCAAGCCGCAATCTGTCCTTCCGGCGCCCTCCCTCGCCACTGGCCCGCCTGATCGAACCGGCACGGACGGTTGCCGTCTATCGGAGCATGGGTTCCGAAGCGCCCACCGAGCGGCTGATCGAATATCTGACAGAGAGTGGCGTCAGCATCGCCCTGCCAAGAGTTACCGACGGCGGATCGCTCGAATTCCGGCTGGTGTCGAACATCGACATGCTGGTGTCCGGATTCGCGGACATCCCCGAACCCGACGAAAGCTGTCCATTGGCCGATCCGGATATCATCATCGCTCCCCTGGTGGCCTTTGACCGGTCCCTGCGGCGGCTGGGTCAGGGCGGCGGCTTTTATGACCGCAGCTTTGCACAATATCTTGATATCCCGCGCATCGGCCTTGCCTGGTCGGTGCAGGAAGCGACAGAGATCCCGAGCGAGCCCCATGATCTACCGCTGCACATGATCGTGACGGAATGTGAAATAATAGAATGATTTAGGATGACGTCATGACATCAGAACCCGATAGAATCCGGCAAGATCAGCCCAGCTGGCGCAAGCCGGTCGGCATGATATTGATATTATTGCTGATCCTGCTGTGGTGCGGAATCGCCGTGACTCTGATCGACCATCTCAGCGGGCTCAATTTCTGGCTGCAATTGCCAGCCTATGTCATTCTGGGGATTGGCTGGATCTTTCCGATCCGTCCGTTGCTGACCTGGATGAATAAGGGGGCTTTGCGCCATCTCCCGGAAAACAAGGGAAATGGCGCGAGTGACGAGACTTGAACTCGCGACCTCCGGCGTGACAGGCCGGCGCTCTAACCAACTGAGCTACACCCGCTTATGTGCCTATATAGGCGGTGAAGCAGCGCAAGTATAAGAGCGCTGCATCCCTGTCAACTACACTCTTTCGATTATCCCAGATATTTCTCAAAATGGCTGATCTGGCCAAGATTTATCGCCCTTCCCGATCAGGCTTGTCAGGCACGAGTCCCGAACAGCCGCAAAACCTTATATTGACGGTAGCAGCTGCCGATAGTTACACCGCATTACGGTTAACAGGGGGTAAATCAGCGAGAAACGACTGGTTAATTAACTAAAATTATTGGCTGTTATCCGCCGGTTCTGACGGTAAAAAACTCATGACGTCATCTGGAAACCGTTTACCAAATATTTTTCTTTCTTGGCCATATAGATCGAATGACCAGACAAGAAAAACCGGCCTGCGAATGGCGTTCGCATCCCCTTGCAGCAATTCCCGTCCGACGGCGGCTGTCGCTTGCGGCGGGTGCCGCTGCACTCTTATTGACGCCCGTATCCGCACAGGCGGCGGGCACGGTTGCGGGAACCGACATCGTCAATGTGGCACAGGCCACGTATGACGGACCCTCAGGCGGTTCGCCCGTTACCATTGATTCGAATATCGTCACAATCAAAGTGGATGAACTGCTGGATGTCACAGTCGTTTCCAGCGATCCCGGAGATATAGCCACCTCGCCCGCATTGACCGGACAGGCAACCACCTATCAGGTCACCAACACGGGCAACGGCGACGAAGCGTTCACGCTGTCAGCGGATACGGCAAAGCCCGGCGATGAATTTGACACGACATTCGAACAGATCATTCTCGATAGCAATGGCAACGGCGTCTACGATCCCGGAGTCGACACCATCTATACGCCCGGCACCAACGACCCGGTGCTGGCACCAGATGAAAGCATCAACGTTTTCATCCTTTCGACCATTCCGGCTTCCGCCAGTGACGCCGATCGCGCCGAAATCGAGCTTTCTGCCGTGGCCAGCACCGGCAGCGGTACACCGGGCGACATATTCGCCGGACAGGGCGATGGCGGTGGCGACGCGGTGGTTGGCTCAACCGGCGCGAGCGACGAAGACAGCGGCTTTTTTCTGATCCAGGCGGCCGAAGTCACTTTGGTCAAAAGCGCGACCATCGTCGATCCCTTTGGCGGAACAGAAGCCGTGCCAGGCGCGGTTATCCGATATCAGCTGGTTGCGACGACAACCGGCACCGGCAATCTGACCAATCTGGCGATCACCGACGATATCCCTGCGGACACGACATATGATGCCGAAAGCATCACTCTGGAAGGCGCGGCGCTGACCGACGCACCGGGCGATGCCGACGCGGGCGCTTTCGACGGCAGCTCGATCGCAGTGTCTTTGGGCACGGTTCCGGGCGGACAGACGCGCACCATCACATTTCAAGTAACCATCGACTGACAATTTTCAGGGGGATAGCCGCATGTTTAAAAGATTATTCATTGCCATTGCATTGATAGCTCCTGGCACCGCCATGGCGGCCAATAATGTCAGCCTGTCGAGCGACGTCTTCATCGAGCGCAAGGTGGCAAAACCGAACGGCACCACCGCTGTGGTTCTCGAGCAGCCGAAAACAGTCATTCCCGGCGACAATCTCGTATTCGTCGTCAAATATAAGAATGTCGGCAGCGCGCCGGCATCCGATTTCTCTGTCACCAACCCGCTACCAAAAGCGGTGGCGTTCAATGGAACGTCCGATGGCACCGAAATTGTCTCCGTTGACGGAGGCAAAACATGGGGGCCGCTTTCGGCCCTCACCTACCCGAGGGACAATGGCGACGTTCGCCCTGCCCTCATGACGGATGTGACACACGTAAAATGGAAATTCAGTCGTGCCCTTTCCGCAGGATCGGAGGGGAAATTGATTTTCCGCGGCACTGTGAAGTGATCGCAACCGCCATGGATTGCCGCGGGGTTAGGCAATCCAATTAAGTGAAACAGGAGACAGTTATGACCAGTATACTGAAACTTCTCGTTGCCACTAGTACCATATCTGTAGCGGCGCTGGGTGCAAAGCCCGCGTTCGCTGCAGACTTGGGTACTGATGCGGGCACGAGCATTACCAACAACGTTAGCGTTGCGTTCAATGTGGGGGGGACTGCTCAGACCGCAGAAACCGACAGCGACACATTTGTCGTCGACAGGGAAGTAAATCTTGTTGTGACCAAAAGCGACGGGGTGAACACCTCCGTTGCTCCGGGTTCGACACAACAAGCCGTGACCTACACGGTCAGCAACCAGACCAATGACACGATCGACGTGTTGCTGACTTCCGAGCAGCTCGGCGGAGACAATTTCAACGTCACCGGCGCGATCACCTACTATCTCGATGACGGCGCAACGGCCGGCGTCTTTGACGCTGGTGATACGCCAATCACCTACATCGACAATCTGGCTGAAGATGCTACCGTCACTATTCACGCGGTTGCCAACATCCCGGGCGGTGTTGTCACCGGCGATCTGGCTGATATTGTCCTGATAGGTCAAGCTGCAGGCCATGGCGGTGCGGGCGTTCCTACAACCGGTGTGGGCATACAGGGTACGGCATTTGTCAATAACGCGGGCGATGCAGATGATGCCGCCGTTGTCCAGAACGTCTTTGCCGATGGCGCCGGCACCGGAACCGGTGATGGCGCAGGCGACGGTTATCACAGCGATACCGACACTTACGTGGTCGCTGGAGCGGACATTTCGGTGTTCAAATCCAGCCGCGTTGTCAGCGATCCGGTGAACAACACGACCAATCCAAAGGCCATTCCAGGGGCGATTGTCGAATATTGTATTTCGGTCGCCAACGGAGCCGGGTCGGCTTTGGCAACAGGTGTCACTATAACCGATACGCTGCCAGCAGATGTTGGTGGCAATGGCATCACGTTCGTCACCGGGTCCATCCTGGTGGACGCGACGGCCGTGATTGCAGCCGGTCCGCCCCAGACCCAGACCTGTTCTGGTGGCGTTGCGGGTGGCAGCTTTGCGAATCCAACCGTTAGCGGTACCTTGTCCGACATTGCCGCGGGTACAAACCGCGCCATGATCTTCCGTGTAACGGTGGACTAGGCACTTCGAATCATGGTGGCAAACCGGAATTTTGGCGGTTTGCCACCATCTTTCGCTGTTAATCGTGGGTCTGTTCCCCGACTTTCTTAGGCCAATCGGCTTGGCATTTGCTGCAAGCGCATTAACCGCGCCTGCCTCTACGGCACTCGCGCAACCCGCGTTTGCCGGGGAGCAGTCGCATGCCCGTAACCTGCCGCTGATCAGCAATATCGCACAGGCGGAATGGGATATAGGCGGCCAAAGGCTGCAGAAACCGTCCAACCGGGTCGATATTCAGGTGGTCCCGGCGACCAATGCCCCGCCCGAGATCACCACCTATCAGTTCAGCGACCCTCCCGGCGCCGAACAGGTGCCCATTCCGGGCACGATGTGCCGCGGTTCGGCAGGAAATATAGCAATCGAGCTGCACGGTGTTTTTGCCGGAACACCCACCAATCCGGGATCGATCACACCCACGCACAGAATCCGGGCTGGTGCGCCGCTGATCGTGTCCATTCTTGCGTCAGGCAAGAATCTGGACCCGCTGGCGGTCGACAGCTTCGATATCGTCCTTTCCACGCCGGCTGGTGACCGGGAAGTGATCACAGTCTCGGAAACCGGGCCGGACACGGCTCGTTTTATAGGGATGATCAACACCGCCGCAATACCGCCGCATCCGGTACAGGGAGACTGCAAGCTATCGGTCAACCCCGGCGATACACTGGACGTAGCCATCGACGAAATCGCCGGAAACCCGCTTGGCATGGTGGAACTGGGCATATTGGTCGATCCGTTTGGCGAAACGTTCGACAGCGGTGATGGCGCGCCCGTCTCGGGTACGCGCGTTACCCTGATCGATGCCGCAACCGGACAACCGGCCGACGTATTCGGTGACGATGGCGTATCGGTCTTTCCCAGCACAGTGATTACTGGCGACACGGTGACCGATAGCGGCGGCACCGTCTACAGTTTCACCGACGGCTTCTATCGCTTTCCCTTCGCACGAGCGGGCCGATATCGCCTGCTCGTCGAGCCTCCCGGGCCTTACAGCTTCGCATCAACGGCCACGCCCCAGCAACTCGCCCCCTTGCGGCGTACCGACGGGATGCCGTTCACTATTGTGGACGGCTCCTATGGCGGGATCATCATATTGAATGACCCGGCACCGGTGCGCGTCGATGTGCCACTCGACAGGCCCGGCACAGCTCTGCAGATCAGCAAGGCCGCCTCGGTGACGCTGGCGGCGCCCGGAGACGCCGTGCAATATCGGGTCACGGTGCAAAACAGCGATGCCGTCCGGACCACCGGCCAGATTACCATTTCCGATCAGCTGCCGGGCGCAATGCGCCTGAAAACCGGTACGGTCCGCTATAATGGCGAGTTGGTCACCCCCGATGTCCAGGCCAACGGACAGGAATTTACCGTTGAGGTACCACCCCTGCCCCCTTCGGGCAGCGGCCTGCTGACCTATATCGCCGAAGTGCGTCAGGATGCACAGCCCGGAGACGCACTCAATCTCGCTTCGGCGAGCGATGATCGGGGCACAATCAGTCCGACCGTCGATGCGCTGGTTCGCGTGGAACGCGACGGCATTTCCGAACGATTCACGCTGATCGGCCGGATCACCGACGGCGGCTGCTCGACCGACCCCGAAAAAGCCTCGGGAATTGGCGGCATTCGGGTGATCTTGCAGGACGGGACCTATACGGTTACCGACAGCGACGGCCGCTATCATTTTGAAGGGCTGAAACCCGGCCTGCACGTGGCCCAGGTCGATCCGTCCACTTTCCCCGCCGATCTCGCACCGGTCGACTGCGCGCGCAATACACGGACCGCTGGCAGCAATATTTCCCGCTTTGTCGAAGGCCGTGGTGGCGCACTGAAACGGGCGGATTTCCGTGCCAGAAAGGTTGCCCCAAGAGCGATCAGCGAGAAATATATCTATCACAAGCCCGCAGTGCTGTCAGATCCGGAAGCAGCCGGAGCCGGTCACGACTGGCTGAGCGGCCAGGAACCCGGCATCGCATGGCTGTTCCCCGAAGTGGACCATAACCCGCGCGTCAAGGCATTGCGCGTCGCGATCAAGCATCACGACGGCCAGAGGGTTGAATTGTCGATCAACGGCAAGCCGGTTAATCCCCTGGCTTTTGACGGAACGAAGAAGAGCGCGGACGGCAAAATCCGGGTCAGCACCTGGCGCGGCGTCGAGATCGAGGACCGGAGCAATATATTCGTGGCACGGGTGGTGGATCAGAATGGCGCGCTCGTCCAGCAATTGGAACGCACGGTCCATTATGCCGGCAGTCCGCTGAATGCAGAATTGCTCAAGGACCGGTCGGTTCTGGTTGCCGATGGCGTGACCCGTCCGGTAATTGCCGTGCGGCTAACGGATCGCACCGGCAAGCCCGCCCGCAACGGCATGGTCGGTGACTTCAGCGTCCCTGCGCCTTATGCACCGGCGATTGAAATCGATGCCCGGCAAGCCAACCAGCTGGCCGGTCTAGAACGGGGCGCGCCGGTATGGCGGGTCGAGGGCGAGGAAGGCATCGCCTATATCCAACTGGCGCCGACCACGGCTTCCGGTTCGCTCAGCATTTCTTTCCCCTTCCGCGATGGCGAAGTGGAACGCACCCAGCGTATCGAGACATGGCTTGATCCGGGTGACCGGCCCTGGACCGTGGTAGGCTTTGCCGCTGGTACGCTTGGCTTCAACACGCTGGACGAACGGCTCGAGGATCTGGTCGAAGATGATGACAATATCAACGTCGACGGCCGCATCGCGCTTTATGCCAAAGGCCGCGTGACCGGCAAATGGCTGATGACCCTCGCCTATGACAGCGACAAGGAAGAAGACGAAACCCGCTTTCAGGGCGTGATCGATCCGCGCCGCTATTATACGGTTTACGCAGACCGTAGCGAGCAGCGCTATGACGCGGCCTCGGTGCGCCGCCTCTATCTCAAGCTGGAACGTCCGCAGTTCTACGCGCTTTTCGGTGACTATGAAACCGGCATCAACGAGCCAGAGCTGGCCCGTTACCAGCGCGCCTTCAACGGCATCAAGGCGGAATATAAAAATGATCAGGTGCATCTCAACGCCTTTGGCGCGGATTCGCCCAACCGTTTCCGTCGCGAGGAAATCCAGAGCAATGGCCTTTCCGGTCCTTATGCCCTCGCCACCCGCGACATCCTCGCCAACAGCGAACGGATCACGCTCGAAACCCGCGACCGCTTCCGCTCGGACCGGATCGTCGAACAGCGCGAGCTGACCCGGCATATCGATTACGATATCGATTATCTGGCCGGCACCTTGCGCTTCCGCGAACCGATCCTGAGCCGCGGCAGCGGTCTCGATCCGCAATTCATCATTGCCGAATATGAAGTGATCGGCATTGGCGGCCGCAATCTCAACGCCGGTGGCCGTGCAACCTACCAGACCTCCGACCAGAAGTTGAAAATCGGTGCAACCGCCGTGCATGACGAGGACGAGAGCGTCAAAACCGACCTGCTCGGCGTTGACATCCGCTATCGGCCGGACGTCAGCACGGAATTCCGCGCGGAACTGGCCGTTACCGACAATGAAGCGAAAACGGTCAACCCGACGAGCAGCGGGCAAGCCGCCACAGCCTGGCTGGTCGAAGCCGAACATCATGGCTCGAAATTCGATTTGCTCGCCTATGTCCGGCGTCAGGCGACCGGCTATGGTTTGGGACAGCTCAATGCCGCTGAAACCGGCACCCGCAAATTCGGCATCGACGCCCGCGTAAGGGTCCGCGAGAATCTGTCGCTGGCGGTCACCAGCTATCAGGAAGATTTCCTGACATCGGGCGCCCGGCGCCGCGCCGGTACCGCCGAACTCGAATATCGCACGAAGGACACGTCGTTCCGCGCCGGCCTCGTCTATGCCAATGACCGGCTGTCCGACGGCACGGTCAACGAGTCCAGGCTCGTCCGGCTGGGCGCGACCCAGCGGCTGTTCGACGGCAAGCTGGAACTGGATGCCCAGACCGAATTTGCCCTGGGTGGCCAGGATGAAAGCATCGACTTCCCGGCGCGGCACAGCTTTTCGGCGCGCTATGCGGTTACCAAGGATATCAAGATCATCGGCACCTACGAGATTGCCGACGGCGAGAATATCGATGCCCGGACGGCCCGGATCGGCGTCGACGTGTCGCCGTGGGATGGCGCGCGCATCGTCAGCAGCATGAACCAGCAGGAAATCACCGAATTCGGCCCGCGCACCTTTGCCGCTTACGGCCTGACCCAGAGCATTCCGCTGGACGACAAGTGGACGATCGATTTCTCGCTCGACGGCAACGAAACGATTGGCGGATTTGATCGCGGCGATGTCATCAACGAACAGCAGCCGGTTGCTTCGGGCGGTTTCCTGGGCAATGATACGACACTGACCGAAGACTTTTTGGCACTGACCGCCGGCTTCACCTATCGCACCGATGACTGGAGCTGGAATGGCCGCGCCGAATATCGCGACGGCGACGTCACCGAACGTTACGGATTTACCACCGCAGCTCTCAAGCAGATCGGCGAAGGCAGTGCCGTGGGCGCGCTGGCGAGTGTCTTTGTTGCCAAAGACAACACGGGAATCAGCACGCGGGTCGTCGAAGCCGAAGCCAGCTGGGCGCATCGTCCGGCCGACAGCCAGTGGTCGTGGCTCGAAAAGCTGGAATTCCGCGAGGATCGCGTCCGCAACGCCGTCGCCGGTGCATCCGCCCCGATCGGCGGAGCGCCTCTGCTGGTCGATGGCAATGTCACTTCCCGTCGTATTATCAATAGCTTGAGCGTTAATTACACGCCGATTGATGCCGATGACAGTATCTTCACCGAAGTGGGCGAATATGGTTTCTTCTGGGGCAGCCGCTATGTTTTCGATCGCTTCGGACCGGATGATGTCGAAGGCTGGAGCAATGTCGTCGGTGCCGATATCAAGTTCGACCTTTCCGACACGATCGACATTGGCGGCCAGGCCACCGCGCGGATCGGCAATGACTTCAACAGCGTCGCCTATTCCGGCGGACCGAGCGTCGGGATCACCCCGTTCAAGAACGGCTATATCTCGGTCGGCTATAATGTCGTCGGCTTTGCCGATCGCGACTTTGAAGAAAGCCGCTATACCCGCGACGGGCCTTTCATCACCTTCCGCCTGAAATTCGATCAGGAAACGCTCGGAAGTCTGGGGCTCTAAGGGCCTAAGGTGTTCCGCCCCCCTTCTCCCGTGAGGGAGAAGGATGCGAAGACTTGGCAGCTTGTCTGCCTAGTCGCAGCTGGATGAGGGTGTTCTGCGCTTCAGAGGACAGAACACCCTCATCCAACGCCGCCTAATTCGCTTCGCTCATAAGGCTCTGTATCCTTCTCCCTCACGGGAGAAGCATTGCCCGCCTCAGTCAGCGAACAGCAGCACCGGCGTTTCCAGAAAATGCTTGAGCGCCTGCACATAGCTGGCGGCATCATAGCCGTCGACCACACGGTGATCGCAGGAAATCGACAGGTTCATCAGCTTGCGTGCCTCGATCTCGCCGTCGATGATCATCGGGCGTTCGACAATCTTGTTCGGTCCGATAATCGCCACTTCGGGACGGTTGATCACCGGCGTTGTGGCGATACCGCCCAACGGCCCGAGCGACGTCAGGGTCAGTGTCGATCCCGACAATTCTTTCGCCGTCGCCGTGCCGTCGCGCGCTGCGGCGGCCAGACGGCTGATTTCCGATGCCAGCTGCCAGACATTCATCTCCTGCGCGTCGCGCAGCACCGGCACCATCAGCCCCTGCCCCGTCTGCGTGGCCATCCCGAGATGGACCGCGCCATGGCGGGTCACGATACCGGCCTCGTCATCATATATTGCGTTTAGCATCGAAAACTGCGGCAGCGATTTGCAGATCGCGACAATCATCAGCGGCAACATGGTCAGCTTCGGACGGTCGCCGCGATTGGCGTTCAGATCGGCGCGCATGTCCTCCAGCTCGGTCATGTCGATTTCGTCGACATAGGAAAAATGCGGAATATTCCGTTTCGATTCTGCCATATTCTGTGCAATTTTGCGGCGCATTCCGATAACTTTTATCACTTCATCGTCACGTTTTTGCACGGTTCCGGCCGGGCGATACCCCTGGCCCGAACCATAGTTCAGATAGGCATCGAGATCGCTGTGACGGATATGCTCGCCCTGCGCCTTGACCTGGCTGAGGTCGACCCCGAGATCGGCGGCGCGCTTGCGGACGGCGGGCGTCGCAAGTGGCTTCTGCCGGTCATTCTCGGCGGGCATGGCGTCAGGACTTGTTGGATCTTCAGCAGGCTCTTCAGACTCTTTCCGAACAACTGGCCCTGCTGGAATTTCCGAACTATTTTCGTTTTTATCAATCACTTGTGTTGACGGCAAGACATCAATTTCGACCTGACCCGCCTCATTCGGAACCGCGCTGGATGTTTCCAAATCTTCCAATTGGTCGGCATCCACTTCGCCTTCGACCTCGATCTCGACCAGCATCGAACCGATCGCGATAATGTCACCTTCTTCACCGGCCAGACCAATGATCTTGCCCGAAACCGGCGCTTCCATCTCGACCGTCGCCTTGTCGGTCATGACGTCGGCAATCTGGTCGTCTTCGGCCACGACATCACCGATCTTGATATGCCATTTGACGATTTCCGCTTCGGCAATACCCTCACCGATATCCGGCAGGTTGAATATATATTTGCTCATGATTTCAAATCCCTGACAATCTTTTCCAACGCTTCGCCGATCCGGACCGGACCTGGAAAATAAGCCCATTCCAGACTGTGCGGATAGGGCGTATCAAATCCGGTAACCCGCTCGATCGGTGCCTCGAGATGATAGAAACAGCGTTCCTGCACCAGCGCCGACAGCTCGGCGCCAAAGCCGCTGGTCCGCGTCGCTTCGTGCACGATCAGGCAGCGTCCGGTTTTCTTCACCGACTTTTCGATCGTCTCGATATCGACCGGCACCAATGTCCGCAGATCGATGACCTCGGCGTTGATGCCATGTTCCTCGACCACCGCCTTGGCGACATGGACCATCGTACCATAAGCAAGGACCGTAACCGCATCACCTTCGCGCACGATCTTCGCCTTGCCGAGCGGCACAGTATAATGGCCCTCCGGCACTTCGGACTCGGCAAATTTGGACCAGGGCGAAACCGGATTGTCATAATAGCCGGTGAACGGACCATTATAGATCCGCTTGGGTTCGAGGAACAGCACCGGATCATTATCCTCGATCGAGGCGATCAGCAGTCCCTTGGCGTCATAAGGCGTTGACGGAATGACCGTTTTCAGACCCGAAACATGAGTAAACATCGCTTCCGGCGACTGGCTGTGCGTCTGTCCGCCAAAAATACCGCCACCGACCGGTGACCGGACGGTCATCGGTGCAGTAAATTCGCCCGCCGAGCGGTAGCGCAACCGCGCCGCTTCCGAAATAAGCTGGTCCATGCCGGGATAGATATAGTCGGCAAACTGGATTTCCGGCACCGGGCGCAAACCGTAAGCGCACATGCCGACCGCAGCGCCGATAATCCCGCATTCGGAAATCGGCGTGTCAAAGCAGCGGGTCTTGCCGAATTTCTCCTGAAGCCCGGCGGTCGCGCGGAACACGCCGCCGAAATAGCCGACGTCCTCGCCCATGATCACGACATTGTCGTCGCGTTCCATCATCGTTTCAAGGCCGCTGTTGATGGCCTCTATCATGTTCATGACGGCCATTTGATTTCCCGTTCCTTGTTGGCCTGTGCGGCCTGTTCCTTGAGATGCCAGGGCATTTCTTCAAACACGTCCTGAAACATGGTTTCAAACGGCTGGTGCAGACCGTGGCCCAATATGCCGTTTTTGGCCGCTTCCTTCACCGCTTCCTTGACCGCTTCGAGACATTCCGCGTCCAGCGCTTCCTGTTGTTCATCGCTCCACACGCCGCGCTGGATCAGATGCTTGTTAAGCCGGTTGATCGGATCACCGAGCGGCCATTCCTCGCGCTCCTGCGCGCTGCGATAGGCGGTGGGGTCATCGGACGTGCTGTGCGCTTCCGCGCGATAGGTGAAATGCTCGATCAGCGTTGGCCCCTGATTGGTCCGCGCCCGTTCTGCCGCCCAGCTTGTGGCTGCATAGACCGCCAGCGGATCATTGCCGTCCACTCGCAGCGCGGCAATGCCATAACCGGCACCGCGCGCGGCAAAGGTGGTACGCTCTGCTCCGGCAAAACCGGAAAAGGACGAAATTGCCCACTGGTTGTTGACCACATTCATGATCACCGGCGCATTATAAACCGTAGCAAAGGTCATAGCCGCATGGAAGTCACCCTCGGCGGTCGAACCCTCGCCACACCAGACCGCTGCAATCCGGCTGTCACCCTTGCTGGCACTCGCCATCGCCCAGCCCACTGCTTGCGGATATTGGGTGGTCAGATTGCCCGACACGGTGAAGAAATTCAGCTCGCGCGAACTGTACATGATCGGCAGCTGACGCCCCTTGAGCTTGTCCGCCTTGTTCGAGAAAATCTGGTTGACCATCTCGATCATCGGATAACCGCGGACGAACAATATCCCTTGCTGGCGATAGCTGGGAAAGCACATGTCATCGGCATGCAATGCCATGGCGGCAGCAACCGACGTCGCTTCCTCGCCGGTGCATTTCATGTAGAAGCTGGTCTTCCCCTGACGTTGCTGGCGATGCAGCCGGTCATCAAACGTACGCACCTGCACCATCGTGCGGAGCATCGTTAACAGCGTTTCGTCGTCAAGCTTGGGATCCCAGGGACCGACAGCCTTGTGACCATCATCCAGAACGCGAACCATGTCATAGACCATGTCCCGCATATCCTTGGGCGCGGTATTTATATCCGGGCGCGCTTGGGCACCGGCCTGAGGGATATCCAGATCACTATAGTCAACCACATCACCCGGCCGGAACTTCGGTTCCGGGATGTGCAAAGTCAGGGGCGGCAAATTGCTTTTGCGATTGTCATCAACCATCCAAACTCTCCTGCTGCACCGCAACGCTGCAGTGCAATATTTATTTCAACCGGTTGTTATATTATTTCATCTTCGCATAAAGGTCAATGTATCTGTCCTATGCCGATACATAAAAAAAGGGAGCAATTTAATGCCCCCTCTTTCTTGTCAGATGGGAAGATGTCGATATCTAGAAGCGCAGCGCCATGTTCATCATAGCGCGATCATCACGATAGATTTGTTGCCCCAACCGGCTTTCAACCGCAGCACCAAAGCTCAGGTCGCCCTTCGTAAAGCTGAATCCGCCTTTTATCTCTCCATAAGACGCATCTTGCAAACCGATCGGCAATAGCAGCGATACATTTTCAGCATCCAGAAAGCGGACCTGGAAGTTCGTGTCATTCCCGGAAACGCGGTTCACATAGTCAAGCTTCATGGCAGGCTGGAACGACCATCCCGATGCAAAGCCCAATTTGGTGCTGCCCGATATTTTCAGTCCGACCTTGGCTTCCAGTCCAGAGCGGCTGATCTCATCCACGGCCAGCGCCAGACTACCAGCACTGTCGCGGAAGCCGCTAACATTATAGGAAGAATAACCAATGCTGGCCCGTGGCGTCAGCATCAAGCCATCAACATCGATGTTATAGCCAGCCTCGATCTCGCTCGCAAAAGCCAGAGAATCGGTATTCAGGTTGCTCAATGAAAGCGCTGCCGTGACCCGACTATTGGAGTCGATCTGTGAGTAGGACATGGAAGCCTGGCCGCCGACGTAGAAATTTCCACCAAGACGATAGTTGCCGTAAACCGAGGCCTGATTTGTTTCCACATTGGCAACACTGCCTCCGACCTCCTGCACACCATTGGCATAGCCGAACGCCGTGCCGAATGTGGTGCGATCATCCAGACCGAATTCCAGACCCATGGCAATATGCCAGCTGCCTTGCTGTACCCCCGGATTATTGTCCGAAAATGCCAGCGATGACTGTTCAAATCCCGCAGACATGAAACCGCTCATATTCTCCGGCAGCGCCACGGCATCCCAACTGGAAGACTGATAGTTTTTGGCAAAACTGATCTGCGACGCGGTACTGCCAATCATCTGACGGCGACCATCGAAGACCTCGGGAGCACCCACAATCTGAATTTTGCCCGCGACGCCCTGACCGGACCCCATCAATGACAGGCGATCCGAAACCAAAGTCCGCATCGTAGAGCTTTGCCGTTCATCCAAAGTGGTTGTCCGGCCAGCTTGCGAAGCCGACAGGCTCTGGAAAGTCGCATTCAATTCAGGCGCTTCCATGACATCAATCAAGCCATAGACATTGGCGAGATCGGTATAAGAGTGACCGCGCGCGCTATCGAGCGCATTGCCGAATGCCAGGGAAAACGGATTGGTTACGCCGCTGCTCCGGAAGAAATCGGAGAAACGGATAACCCGCATCCTCGCGATAACATTGTTCGAACCATAGCTCAGCTCCGGATAAAGGACACCGATCCTGCCCACCACATTGTCAAAGGTATTTTCGACACCGCCCTCAGCCGTGATGATCTCAAAAGTCTGGCCATAGCGAGCGCTGCTCCGACCAAATGCATTGATCACAGCTGCGGTACCGCCCAACGAAATGATTCCGAGATTGTCGGCATCGCCAACAACCGCCAGTTGGTCATTGCCAGAACGGTTAACATCAAAAAGGGACAATGTTCCGGAAGCCAGGATGACATCACCCGCGATCGTCAAGGTTCCAGTATCCCCGAAATCATCCCCGGGTGCTATCGAACCGTTGACCGAAGTCAGAAATGTCGGATCAAAGAAGCCGTTACCGGTCAGCAGCCCTGTGCCAATGAAAGCTTCGCCGGTTGTGAGGTTACCGTTAAGGTCAAGCCACCCGCCAGTCTGGGTATAATCACCCCAGACTTTGAGATTACCATCGTCGCGAATATCAAGCCGCGCCGCACCCTGAAGGTTCAGCCGGTCAATGGTTACTTCATCGCGCAATCTGGTGGTGCCGTGCGCAGCGAGCGTCACTTCATAATAGCGCGCACGAATGTCGGCCGATGGATCAGCGACAATGTTATCCGGGACGAAGTTTCGGCTACCAGGACCGCCTTCGATATAGACGCTGTTCGGCGTTCCTTCATCAAATTCGGCGCTCAAGGTCGACAGGTCAACGCAGTCATCCAGAAAACAGATATTTCCGAATTTCGGTGTGTCGCCGGTAACGCCCGGCGCCTCAAAGCCCGGCAGTGCGTTGACGAGTTCACCATCAACGCTGATCCCGTAATTGGGGTCCATATCCTGCACCCAATGATGCGGGTTCAGCCAGTCACGATTTCCAGGACGGCTCGACGCATAAACATAGCTGTTATTTGCCACAATCTGGTCCCAGAACAGATAGAGGGGCTGATAGAAGCTTTGCGTTCCATAGGATGAGAATGGCTGGAATTTCAGCGGATCTGCCGGATTATTGCCGAAAAATCTTGAGCCGCCAGACAATACCGCTGTGATAACCGGTATGTCGAACAACTCGTCCGCGACCAATGCGCTACCGGAATCACCGCCCGCAGTGGTGCCTTCGCGCGGCAACGCCGCACCGTCATAAAGATCGAAATCAAACGCTCCGTTCAAGGAATCAAAGGCATCCTGACCTGCCGGACTATCGAAATCTGTATTATACAGAGTTTGTGGCAATCCGTAGTCGTCCGGACCGAAAAGGAAATTATTCCTGTCATTTAGCGAACTTGCGGACGAGATCATATTCTCTGCGATACGCCGCCGGAAATCAATGCCGAGATTGGCCCCGTTCGGTCCCAGCCCTCGCGCTCCGTAACCGTTTATGATGCCATGTGTTTCGTCCGTTAACGGCGAGAACAACATCGTCCAGGTCGGAACGCCACCGGCATGGGTATCAAGCGTCGCCAGTGCGACATCAGCCTCCAGGAAACCGGTAGGAAGAGAGCGTTCGTCATACCAGACTTGCTCGACGTTATAGATGTTGAAACCCACGTCGGTCTGGTTGGCTGTACCGCCGTCAAGTCCAACCCAACGGCGAACTCCCGGGAGATTATTAGCACTGAAGCCGAAGGCTATTGCCGTTCCTCCTGTCGCGAAACCATATGTGTTGGCAGCCTGATCGTTCACGCAGTGGGCCGCAAAAATAACGGTGCGCGGATTAATCAGGGTGCCGGTGCAAAGTCCTAGAGAAGTGGTGTTCTGATCTGCTCGTACGGTCATCTGTCCAACACCGGTGACATCCACAACATTGTCAAGAATACCAACCGGGGGCGGGTCGTTCAAAGTCAGATCATCCCGAATAACGATGGACGGGGCATCTTCTACCATGGTGGGCCCGGTCTGGGCCTGCGCCGCTGCCGAAAAACTCGCCAAAAAGGTTGCCGACGACACTGTGACTAATAGTGAACGATTGATGGTACGAAACGACATTCTATGCTCTCCCCAAAGAGTTGGTTGAACGACCCCTTAACTACTAGCTCACTACTCAAAAACAGAACGCACGAATCGCGCTACAGTACATTAGTATCATATTTAACTAGAGGATTACATTGCTACCACGAAATAAAATTCGGAGCCGGCATTCTCCGGCAACTGGATCAAGCCACATCAAAGGAATTCCGCTGGTTGAAAGCTAAACCGCAACCGGTGCGGCGATATGGGATTGCGGAGCATAATCCTCCACCGCGAAGTCACCGATCTGATAATCGAAAATCGAATCAGGTTTGCGCAGCATTTTCAACTTGGGAGCCCCCGAAGGCGTTCGTGTAATCTGTTCTTCCACTAGATCGGCATGATTCAGGTAGAGATGCACATCGCCGCCGTTCCAGACCAGTTCCCCCGGCTCAAGGTCGCATTGCTGAGCAATCATCCGGATCAGCATGGCCGCCGAAAACACGTTAAACGCAAAACCGAGCCCGAGATCGCAACTGCGTTGATAGAGTAACCCCGACAATTTCCCGCCGGAGACGTAGAATTGATAAGTCTTGTGACAGGGCGGTAATGCCATCTGGTCCAGTTCGGCAACATTCCAGCCGGTGAAAATATGACGCCGCGAGCCGGGATGGTTCCGGATTCCCTCGATCAACAATTCGATCTGGTTGAAGCCCTTTTCTTCGCGGCGATAGAGCCCCTCGCCTGCCGGAGTGTAACGCGGCCAGTCGACCCATTGCTTGCCATAGACCGGACCGAGATCGCCCCATCTGGCAGCAAAAATATCGTCTTCGATGATACGCTGTTCAAACCCATCCCGGTCAAGCTGCTCGCCGGTTTCCTTGCGATATTTGTCGAGCGGCCAGTCGGTCCAGATATGCACCTTCTGCTTCACCAGCTCGCGGATATTGGTATCACCGGTGAGAAACCAGAGCATTTCTCGCGCCGCCGTTTTCCAGAACACACGTTTGGTCGTAAGCAACGGGATGGCATCATCGGCAAGATCAAAGCGCATCGTCACACCGAAAATGGCACGCGTGCCGACGCCGGTACGATCAATTCGCTCGTCACCCTGCGTCCAGATTTGTCGCATCAGATCAAGATATTGCTGCTCATAATGTTGTCCGGGAATCAAACCGTCATACTCCAACCATGTGTTCCGCAAATGCTAGACCGCTATGCCAATATCCTCAACCAAATCCGGTTGTCGCAAGATCAAGCAGGAGTCTTTATACTGCCCATTGGCTTTGGCTTGAACCGCAAATCAGACTGGCTTATAATCTCCATATCACATCCCTCGCGCGGAAAAAGCGGGCGGATCGGGAAGTAGCTCAGTCTGGTAGAGTACTGCGTTCGGGACGCAGGGGCCGGAGGTTCGAATCCTCTCTTCCCGACCATCAATTTTTGAGGATGGTATGCGACGTTTCCGAGCATCCCGGCCGAATCACGCCATCAAGGAGTAATTTTTCTCTCCAGGACCACGGCACATTTGCTTGGCTATTCTCGTTTCCTCGCCGTCGATGATCGCAACATCTGTGATGCTCAGGCATTTCCGGCCATCAGGTTCAGCCGTCAGTGCCGTCACGGTCGAGGAACCAGACACATCGGCCCGGGTGGGACTCTGCCATGTTGCAACTGCACCAACCTCTTCTTTCTCGACAATGGTCATCGTGGCCTCGGCCGCTTTTTCCTGCTCCTTCTCGTCGAGTTGACAGGCCAGTTCGGCACCAAGCACGGCACCCACACCGCCGGCAATCAATGTTCCCACCTTACCAAGCCCCGCCGCGTCGCCGACCACGCCGCCCAGCAGTCCGCCCAGCAGTCCGCCACCGGTCCTCGCGCCCTTGCAATTTTTGGAACCGGACTTTGCTTTTTTCTTCTTCCTGTCGCTGACGGTTGTCTCGGCGCTAGCAAGTTGCCCAGAACCTTCCGCCCCCCCAGCCGACCGGTCCATTCTGAGTTTTGGCTGCGCAAGGGCGAGTTTCACGTCAAACTCCGGTACCGGATAGCCGCCGCATCCGGTATTGAAGCAGAAACGGTCCTGCAGATATTCCCGATCCTTTTGATATCGTGCTTCGGCCGCTCGATAATCAGCCAGATTGCGCCCCGCAGGATCGGAATCCGCATGTTCTTTCATCATCCTCTCGTAAAAGCCATTCTGGCTCTTGGGAGAATATTGCATTTTGCCGCCGACCTTATCGACATAGAGTTTGGAGATCGCCTCTTGATGTTGGATCATCCGTTCGCGAAACGGGGCCAGAACCTCGCTGTAATATTTGTCCAGTTTGACCGTGCACTGATTTATGTCTTCGGCCTTGTCAAACGGCATTACAAAAACTTGGTGGCTCTCCCTGCAGTCCGGGTAGCCTTCCGTGACCAGTAGCGGTGTCGCCGGCAAGACCGGTAATTCTGGTTCTGCCGCCGCGGGTGGGACATAAGCCAGTTCGGATTCCGGCCTCTGGCCGGGATCGAGTGCTAGACTGGCAAGTTCAGGCGAACCCGGCGGCAAAGAAGCTGCGTTTCCCGCAAGACTGTTCGCTACTGCACCAGCCTCGCTGGAAACCGGAGGTGACAGAGAAGAAGCGGGCTGCGAAACAATCGACCGAGCAGCAGCCGGTTGCGATTCCGTCGGGGTCGTTTGCACCAGATAAATTGGAGTGCCCGTGATATCGGCGCTCATAAACGGACGCTGGCTGCCGTCTGTCGCCGCCAGGACGTCATCACGGACAAGACCGGCCAGCATCTGAATCGGCAAATCTGGCTCCGGCAATCTTTTGGCCAGCGATTTCGCGAAGGGAGAATTGAAGCCGCTTCCGTCGGTTGCTATCTCTCCCGGCGCGGCCGCATAAATGACCAGCACGCCATCGGCACCAAATTCTGCTAATCCTTGCGGGACAGCCCGGGATCCGGAAGCCCAACCCTTGCCGAATTGATTGCCATGACATGCATCGAGTATGATCATCCCGACTTGGGCACCCGAGACCGATCCCGCCATTCGATCAAGGTCGATCGTTTCACGGGGAAGGTCCACCGCGGCCTGGAGTTTCGCGTCAATCGGTATGAGCCAGTTTTTGCCCTGTCCCTCTATACCATGGCCGGCATAATAGATCATGGCGACATCGGCACCCTTGGCTTTTTCCTGAAACGCAAGGAGCTCACGCTGGAAGCTGCTTACCGTCAGATCCAGCGCTAGGGTGATGTCATCGAAACCAGCTTTGCGGGCGGAATCGGCGACAATATTGGCATCATTTACAGGATGGGGCAGCGAGCCAGTGTTAACATAGGCAGAATTGCCGATGACAAGCGCAACACGTTTGGCGTCGGCTGTCGCGGGCCAAATTGACGCCAGACATATAATCAACAAAAACCCTATCCGGATCACTGATTGTTCCCCCATGGATTGACCGCTACATTACAGCGGATTTTCGCCGATCTCACGACGAAGGAAAGTGATTTTGGAGAATGCACCCCATCTCCAAAAATGCTCCGGCACTTTAACCCAAAATCACAAAATAAAGCAATGCCAGTGGTCCGACTCGCTGGCATTCCCCTAGCGGCACTTGATTTAGTGCCTGCTCGAGATGCCTTGCATATCTGATTCGTCGTTAAAGCCCTCATTTCCCGCATTGTCGCAGTCGCGACGCAGGATATCAGCCTGTTGGCTAGCCGATATTATTCCCGTTCATGGCGAATATCCGCTAATCTATTGAATTATAATGTTATAAATTCATAATCGGGTGTTAACCTTATCTTGAACATAGGCCTGTAGTGCATAACGCTATGAACACGCGCGTTTTGATAGTCGATGACCGGCCAACGAACCTGAGGATCTACGCTCAGTTTGTCACGTTGATGGGGGAGAAATATTCCGCCGTCACTTATGCTGACCCTGTGGAGGCGCTACATTGGTTGCGTGACAACCAGGCGGATTTGATGGTGGTCGATTACCGTATGCCGCAAATGAACGGTGCAGAATTTATCCGGAAAGTCCGGATGATGCCCGGTGTCAGCGAAATTCCGGCCATTGTCATCACAGCTCATCAGGATCGCGAATGCCGGCTTGCCGCGCTCGATGCGGGCGCGACGGACTTTTTGCAAAGCCCCGTTTCCCATGTCGAATTCTGCAGTCGTGCCTTGTCCCTGCTTACGAAAAGCAAGAAAAGTGTCACGCTGCGTCGGCGTGCATCGGAAATCGAACGCAAGCATGCCGCTGTCGGCGAAACAACGACAAACGAAGGCCCGTCGGGCAAAAGTATGCTCGAGCAGATCATCGACACAATCCCGATCATGATCAACGCGACAGATCGTTCGGGCAATTGCCTGTTCACAAATGCCTATCAATCCGCCTTGTTCGACAAGGATCCCGATGAAATGGTGGGCGCGGATTTTGCTGCGTTTTTCGAACCAACCTTGGCCGCCAATTCCCGTCGCAGAAATGAACTTGTGCTAAAATCCGGCCTTGCCATTCCCCATTATGAAGAAAAAATCACCAGCGATGGTGTTGACCTGATTTTTCACTGCAACAAATCACCTTTGCTCAACCACAAAGGTGAAGCGATTGGCGTTCTGACAACCGCGGTTGACATAACGGCCCGGAAATTTGCCGAGGAGCATCGGACCCACTTGGCATTGCATGACATGCTGACCGGCCTTCCCAACCGGGTACTGCTTGCCGAAAATGTGAAGTCCACCATTGATCACTGCAAGAAAACGAATAGCGAGGCAGCATTATTGCTGCTTGATCTCGACCGTTTCAAGGTCATCAATGATACACGCGGCCATCATAGCGGTGATGCCCTGTTGCGGGAAGTCGCAGATCGGATTTCCAGGGTCATTGGCCCCGACGATTTTGCAGCACGGATTGGCGGTGATGAATTTGCCGTTATTTTCAGCAAATTCGAAAGCATTGATTCGATCAATTCACGCTGCGCCAAAATTCTCAACTCTATCAACGAACCATATGCAATCAGCGGCGTCGGTCAGGTTATCAGCGCATCTATCGGCGTAAGCCTCATCCCCAGTGACGGAGATGAATATGAAGAAGTTCTGCGCATGGCCGACCTTGCCATGTATGACGCCAAAGCCAATGGCCGGAACTGTCATCGCTTCTTCTCGGAAGATATGAACGAAATTGCACAAGCCGATGCCGCACTCGAGAATGAATTGCGTGACGCGCTTGTCAAAAACCAGTTTTCACTCGAATATCAACCCATTGTGGACGCCCAAACGCTCGAATATGTCGGCTTGGAAGCTCTGATCAGATGGGATCATCCCGTTCGGGGACGATTACTTCCGATCCAGTTCATCCGCGTGGCCGATGACAGCGGGCTCATGGATCTGCTGGGCAACTGGGTGATTGGCGAAGTATGCCGCGAAATAAAGGCCCACGCGGTCCAGGGCATTGATCTGCCACGCGTCGCAATCAACGTTTCACCGCGACAATTTCAAAATCACAATCTTTGCGATGAATTGCTGGCCAGCATCAAAGCCAACGGCATTGAACCTTCCAAAATCACCATCGAGATCACCGAAGAACTGCTCATCGACAATAATGAAGAAGTCAGGGCAACGCTTCAACGTATTCGCAGCCATGGCGTTGGAATTTCGATCGATGATTTCGGGACCGGCTATTCCTCCCTGCAATATCTGCGGGATCTGCCCGCCAACTGCCTCAAGATCGATCGCACATTCATATCACGCATCGAACATAGTGCGGCTGACCGGGCGATTATCGGAACCATCGCCCATCTGGCCCACGCATTGGGTATGCGGGTGGTCGCCGAAGGCGTTGAAAACGATGCCCAACTGGAACTGTTGCGGGTTTCGGGCTGCGATGAAATCCAGGGCTTCCAGATTGCTCGCCCGCAACGGGCGGAAAATCTCCGTAAATTATTTGATGGTCGAAAAACCCATCTGCCGAGTCGATCGGCGGAAGGCTAACCACCGTGTTATCCCGAACATCGCGCGGTTCGCCGAAATCGCATAATCATCCCATAGACCCGCACTTCGGCATGGATGGCCAAGTCCGTGATCGGGAACATGAAATGATCAAGAACCGGATCATATTGATTGTTCTGGCATGGTCGGCTTGCGCGATCTTGAGTGCCCCTGCCGGATTGATCATTGGTTTCGGTGTCTATTTCGCGGTTAGTGTGGCGATAGCAATTGCCTATCACGTTCACCGGAAACCTTCGAGTGTGCGGCGATTCATGGGACTCTGCACCGATTTTGGTGCAGCCGCCTTCCTATTCCAGATCGGCGGCGAGAGTGTGGCAGCCGTTTACCCGCTAATGCTCTGGGTCATTCTTGGAAACGGCTTTCGTTTTGGTGTGTATTGGCTGTTCCTGGCTTCAGCGATGGCGGCAATCGCATTCGGGTTGACCATCTATACCGTCGACTTTTGGCGCAATAGCCCATCGTTATCGATCGGCCTTCTGGTCGGGCTGTTGGTGATCCCGGCATATTGCTCCACTTTGATCACCAAAATTTCGCAAGCCAAAGAAGAAGCTGAGGAGGCGAGCAAGGCGAAAAGCCTGTTTCTTGCCAGCATCAGTCACGAATTGCGGACTCCGCTGAATGCCATCATCGGCTACGGCACCCATCTGCTGGACATGAAATTGCCGGACAAACAGCATCAGATGGTTGCGACCAGTGTCTCCGCGGGTCGGCATTTGCTGCACCTGATCAATCAGCTGCTGAACTTCGCGCAATCCGATTCTCGCGATGAACTGCCCGAGCCAAAGCCATTCTCCCTTGTCGACGTACTTTCCGAAGTTCGGGAGATCATGCAGATTGCTGCCGACGAGAAAGATCTCAAGATCGTGCTGCAAGCAGAGCCCCACAGCAACAGGATCATTAAGGGTCAGCTCGATTATGTTCGCAACATTCTGATCAATCTGACCAGCAACGCAGTCAAATTTACCGAATCAGGGTCAATTACCATGAGATGTGGTTTCGGACCGGAGAATGAGCCCGGGCAGATGTGGCTGTCGGTGACCGACACCGGTCCCGGCATTCCAAAGGAAGCCCATCAGAAGATTTTCGATGTTTTCCATCAGGCGGATGATACGATAGCAAGCGAGTTCGGCGGAACCGGGCTCGGACTGGCGATTTGCGATAAATTGGCTACTCAAATGGGCGGACATATTTCTGTCGATAGCGAGCTCGGCCAAGGCAGCACATTTACCTTGGTATTTCCAGCCGAAACGCTGGAATCCGACAAGCAAAGCTCTGACGAAGATAGCGTCCGAATTCTATCGCTGACCCGCGATGAACATGCACCGGTCATCTGCAATACCGACCATCAACCGATAATAATAGACCATATCCAGTGCCACGAAGCAGACGATATCACAAAAATTCTCCAAGAACATAATGGTGGATTCTATGACATTGCTCTTCTGGATGATGCCATTGCGAGCGAACATGATGACGGATCACCGTTGTGGTCGGCATTTCGAGAAGCAAAACTTCCGCCGGTTTTGTTCACCGAAGGCAAAAAGAAAAATCTGTCAGACCTTCAGTTACGGGCGGCTTTCGCGACGCTTCTCCCTGCGGGTTCAGATTTCAGCACCATCCGCAGCGCAGTCCAGATCGGCTGTTCATTTGCCGATTCCGGGACGCAGTACAATCATTCAGAAACACGCAACGATACCCAAACTGCCCAGGGCCCATCCGTTCGGGTTTTGATCGCAGACGACAATCGGACGAACCAGATGGTACTCGAGACAATTCTGGCCAATGCGGGCCATGACGTTACCATCGTTGCCGACGGAGAGAAAGCGCTCGAAGAGCTCGAAAAAGGTTCGTTCGAGATTGTGTTTCTGGACGTGAACATGCCCGTCATGGGCGGTGTTGAATGCTGCAGGCTCTGGCGTCAGATAGAAGGACCGCGCAAGCATATACCGATCATCGGCCTAACAGCGGACTCGACCGAGGAAACCGAGAAGAAATGTCTTGATGCGGGCATGGATCTGCGAATGACCAAACCGATCGAGGCAAATGAACTGATCGAAGTGATAGCGTCACAAACGGTCAAGATCGCCGATCAGCTATCAGACAATACCCGCTCCGATCCGTTGGAAGTGGTCACCAGCATTAACGGTCAGACTAGCATATCCGATGTCCCCGCCATCGATCCGGCTCAGCTGGATTATCTTCGCTCGATCGGAGACGAGGCTTTCGTCCAATCCATTATCGACGCCTATTTGGAGGATGCCGCCGAAATCCTGATTGCATTCCGTAAATCAGTCGACGAGCAATCGGTCGATGATTTTCGATTCCACGCCCATGCGTTCAAGAGTGGCGCCGCGAATGTCGGTGCGACCTATCTCGTTGAGTCCTGCTCGAAGCTCGAAGTGATCGGCGAACGAGATTTCAAGAACCGACGGTTTGAATATCTGGCAAAAATCGAACAGCAGGTTGCCGATATTGGTGACTGTCTGAATCGCGTTTCGACAAACAGCCACAACGACCGGATTCCCGACATCACGGCAGTCAATCCGATTGATCGTCAGACCGCCCGCAGCGACCGCTGAATCCGGCGGTCTTGCGCTGTTGCCAAACGCTCCATCTTCCGAACATCCGCTTCTTCAAGATAAAGCGCGGTTTCGGCCCATGTATCGGTAATTTCCAGCAGCTCTTCAAGGCTCACGGGGCTTGCAATTTTCCGGGCACGGTAGACAGCCCGTTCCGCATGATAGCGCCTGCGATTTTCCTTGGTATATTCGATGATCGCGGCCTCGCCCATGCCGTCCTCTGCCAATATGTCGACGACACCCATGTCATACAGTTCGGTGGCGGTGAACAGCTTGCCTTCGAGGATGAACCGCTCGGTATCCTTGCGACCAAGCCGCTGCCGGAGAAAACTGTAGGCGCCCATGCCGGGAAAGAGATTGAACAATATTTCCGGAAGGCCCAATCGTGCGCTTTTTTCGGCCACCAATATGTCAAAAGCCAAGGCATGCTCGAAACCGCCACCCAGCGCATCCCCCTGCACCAGAGCCATGGTGATGATCGGCGCGCCAAATCCGGTGCTATTTTCATATTGCATATGGACGCATGTGCGTGCGTATTTTTTCAATGCGCCCAGATCACGGCGACGGATACAATCGGCGAAATGTTTCAAGTCACCACCGAGATTGTAGATACCTGGCGTCCGGGATCCACAGACAAAATAACGCAACGGATCCAATCTCTGGGCCCCATCCATAGCGTAATTGGAGTGAATCCAGTCCTGAACCTGCTGGATTTCTTCTCCCAGTTCATAGGTGTAACTCGGTCGGGATTTCTGGTTCATGTAACACCAGAATATCTCGTCGGAACGATCAAAGCGCAGCTCGATTTCATTGAAACTTTTGCTAAAAATATCCGGATCGGGAGTGGATGCCGCGTGGATTAGCGAATCCTTCGCCTCAACCAGCAGATTCTCATTCGCATCATTGGCCGCGTGGCTGCGAAACTCCATACTATACTCCCTGCGTGACAAAGGTGCCCGACGATACTCAGCCTAACAAAATCCCCTGCCTATGCTATCAAATTTTATGGGATGCCCCATTTCAAAGCAAGTAAAACCCATAAGATTTCTTAACATGCTTAATTGACTCGGAAATTTTCTTATCTTTGAGTCACTTGAGTCGGAATAAGGCCGCGAAAAATAGTTAATATCATCAAAAATGACACAGTTTTCCACGTCGTAACTATGCTTAACAAACAATTCGGACGCTGAAATCCTGATGAGATTCAAATATCTCAACCTGCGTCTGACTCCGCCCCGGCCGATTGATTCACCAGTCCGCGGAATGCCCGCACAGCGGAACGATTGCCTTTGGTAACTTCAAAAACATCCTCGGCGATCGGCATGGCGACACCATATTTCTTCGCCAGAGCAATCACGGTTGGCGCGCTTTTGACGCCCTCTGCCACCATGAGCATTTCATCGATGATTTCATCGATATGGCGCCCCTTGCCCAGCTCGACGCCCACGTGACGGTTGCGGCTCAACGGACTGGTGCAGGTCGCTATCATATCGCCCATACCGGTAAGCCCGGAAAATGTTTCCGGCCTGCCGCCCATCGCCACCCCCAAACGGGTAATTTCGGCAAGCCCTCTGGTGATCAATGCGGACCGGGTATTGTCGCCGGCACCCAGACCATCGCCCATGCCGACGGCAATCGCGATGATGTTCTTCAGCACACCACCGAGTTCGCAACCAAGCAGATCGGTATTGGTGTAGACGCGAAAAAGGCCCGAGTGGAAAAGCTGCTGCAACTGCTTCACAATAATCTCGTCTTCCATCGAGATCACGCTGGCCGCCGCCTGCCCCGCCATGATTTCGCGGGCCAGATTGGGACCGGTCAGAACGCCGACCGGATGCCCGGGAAGGACCTCTTCAATGACCTCGGTCATCCGCTTGCTCGTCGCCAGTTCCAGTCCCTTGGTCAGGCTGATAACGGGTACCCATGGCCGGAGATATTGTTTTGCTTCCTCCAGCACGCTGCGAAAACTGCTCGAGGGTATGCCCATGACGAGCACATCGGCACCGGACACCGCCTCGCCAATTTCCAACGTCGCGGTCACAGCTGGTGGCAATTTGACACCCGGCAAATATTTGCTGTTGCAGTGATTGTCGTTGATATCGCTGACCGTTTCCGGATTTCGCGCCCAAAGCTTTATCGGCGCATTTCTTGAAACCAAAGAAGCGACCGTCGTTCCCCACGACCCGCCACCCAGTAATCCGACTTTCAACTCCATAAACATCCCTTCGTTGATGACTACGCTAACCGGAAACCATCCGGACTAGACTGAAAGGATTTTCAGTGTTTGGCAAGGAACTCCAGATGATGCTTGGCGGTGCCCTTGGGATTTTCGATCATCGGGATGTGACCGACATCTTCAAAAACGACCGATTCAGAGTTGGGAATGCCGTTTTCGAGCACATCGACACAACTGACATCGATCAACTGGTCATGACGGCCCCATATGATAAGGGTCGGTGCCTTAACCCGATCAAGTTGGTCGTTCAGGGGCTTGGCCGTACCATCATCGACCAAAGTCCAGAAGATCTTGTCGAGCAACTCCCGATGCACGGCGAAATCTTCATAGAATATTTTCCGAATTTGCCCCGGCACCTTCATCGGCTTGTGCGCTACGAAGGCGAGCATTCGCTTCACATCGTCGGGACTGTGGATCTCGAGCGGATTCTTGCCTTGTTGAGCCTCTTTCTGAAGCTTGCTCTCATTGGCTCCGACGACACCCGCATTGTTGAACAGGGTCATCGAGATCAGGCGTTCCGGATAATCCAGCGCAAAGCGCAACGATACGAAACCGCCCATGCTGTTCCCGCCGATATGACATTTCTCGATACCCATTGCATCCAGAAAGTCCCGCACGCGTGATGCTTGCGTGGCCATGTCATAATCCCGGTCAATATCCCGGATATTTTCTCCGAACCCAGGCAGGTCGGGAGCAATCAGCCGGTATTTTCCAACAATCTCTGGCGCATAGGCCGCCCAATTATCCTTGTCGCCGCCAAAACCGTGCAGCAGCACCAGCGGTTCGGCATCGGGAGAGCCGCCTTCGAGATAGGGCCAGAGCATATCGCCGACCTTGATGGACTTCGCCGTTAGCTTGCCTCGTCTGCGCAGCGCATCGCGGAAAAAGCCGAACAAGATACGCGGGAACAGGACATAAAGGGCAATTAGTGCCACCATGACAATTCCCACGATTGTGATAAGCATATTCATGGCTCGCGGTTACCCCTTGTTTGCCGACAAGCGTGCATCCAGCCAGTCGGTCATGTCATTCAATACTTCGTCTTTTTCCGGCTCGTTGAAAATCTCATGGAATAATTCCGGATATATTTTGAGCGTCGTGTCGATCGAGGCAATATGGCTATCCAGATATTTCGATCCGTCAGCGGCGGCCAGACTGTCCTTGCCACCGTGGAGCAGGAGCATCGGCAGTGAAATCTGCCATGAATTCTTCTGAATTCTGGCCATATTGCCAAGCATTTCAGTAGCCAGCCGTGCACCCATTTTGCCGTTATAGACCAACGGATCTGCGAGATAGTCGGCGACAACCTTGGGATCGCGGCTGACGCCATTCGGATCAAGTTCAAGCACACCCAGCTTGGGAAAGAAGCGGGACAGAAAGCCGCTCAAGGCTTTCAGAAATGCGGAAGGCTCTTCCGCCGCCTTTACGGCGGGTCCGGACAGCACACAGGCTGCAAATTTGGTTTGGTTCGACAACAGATAGGTGGCGCTGATCAATCCGCCCATGCTGTGCCCCACGAGCATCACCGGCAAATCTGGAAAGTCCTGCTCGGCACGGGCCAGCAGCAGGGTCACGCCGTCATGAAATACCGAAAAGTCGGGTACAAAACCGGGTGTCCCGTCGGATTTTCCATGGCCCCAATGGTCCATGGCATAGACGGCATAGCCTCTATCGAGACAATGTTTTGCAAAATATTGATATCGTCCGGAATGTTCTGCATAACCATGAACAAGCAGGATCAATGCTTTGGGTTTGCCCTCAGGCAGCCACTTATGCCAATAAATTTGCGCACCCGCCGCCTTCGATTCCGGCGGAAGCGGGAGCATCCCGTCTTCCTGTTTCAAGCAATTTTCCTCTTCACCACCAATTCGTGATCATGTGCCAGTTCATTTTCATAATTGAACAGGATCCGGTCAAGCGTCTGGCTGATCTTGGTCTGGATCCGCACCATTTCGATTTTTGGCCAGGTCGTGCGCTCGCCAAGCTGGATCAGTTCGGCAATATCCTCAACCGGCAGGTTGCTCAAAATTTTCGATGGCCCCCAGAACATGGTCGGGCGGATTATATTGATATCACCCGTATAATCCTGGTTGATCACCGACAGCGCCATATTCGCCATGCTGTTCAGGCGCGGAAAATAGGATAGCGGTTTCTGCATCATTTCCACATTGGCGTTGAACCATGCTTTCATGGTTGCTGTCGACGCATTGCGGATCGAGGAGAGAGGGTTGCGTTTCTGGCTGAAATCGGTCGCAAACGGCGTGACCAATGGATTTGCCTGACTGACAATATGGTGATTGACCCCGTAAAGCCTCGCGAGCCTTTTTACCGGCAGATCATGCGTCACCGAACCGTCAACCCATTTGCGATTGGAAAGATAGGGAACCCGCTCGCCGCGATGGTTTTTTGCGGCCAATGTCACCGGCGGATAGATGCCAGGAACCGCGCAAGAGGCAAGAACCGCTTCGCGAATATAGACATTGGGTGATGCGATGGCGTTCAACAGGCGCGACGTCTGATGTTTTTCTGCCGGAGCAATCGAAACGTTGAGATGGCGGCCGGTAAGCTCATAAGCCTCCTGAAATGTCAGGTCGGGAAGCAAGTCTGTCAGACGCTGGCGTATTTCATCCGCTCGCATACGACTGGGGCCGCCCAGAAATCCGCCCTGCCCGTCGTCTTCGTGATCCGCACCGAGTGTCAGGTTTTCCGGTTTGAAAAATGGCGGTATTTCCTTGTCGGCATGCGTACTGATCAATGCACCAACGACCGATCCGCCACTGGATCCGGACATGATATCGGGCAGCAATCCTTCTTCCCAAAGCGCCTTTGCAACGCCAACATGAAAATAGAGATAAGCACCCGAGCCACTCATCAGAAAGGCTGATCGTCCGTAGCAATGCTGCGCCCGGCGAAAGAAATCGAGTTTTTCTTCGAACGGTATGTCGGTCACCTTGTCACTGGCCAGATATTCCAGCGAATTTACAATCGCGTCGACATAATCCTGAATGAGCTGCTTGGTACCGAATTTCGCTTTCTGGTGAAGGCGGGCATGGCCCATTCCGTCCATATTGCCGTGGATACCTTCGTTCAGGGCATAAAGCAGACCTGCATTGTCCTGCGCTTTCCAGAGTCGCGAGAGGCGTTTCAGGCGGCGACGGATCGACTTGTGATCAAAATGCTTACTCTCGTCGGATGTCTTCCATACATCGACTCCAGTGGATTTGTCGTGCGCTTTCGCGGCTTTCGACCATTCGGAATAGCTCTTGGCCTGGGCCATGGCTTTTTCCATCTTCAAAGTCGTGTTCAGGATCATCGTCGGTTCACTCTTCCACCAAATTTACGCATGGTATTTGCCGTCCCCCGGGAATCGGGCGTCGCGCAATCTATCCGCTCCCTATTTCACTTCCGGCTTGCCTCCGCCGCTTGCTTTTGCAGCAACCGTTCTGGGTTTTCTGGCAACCCGTCGATACATTACCGAACCATCTCTGGGCGTTACCGGCTCTTGAGGTGATACCGCCCGCTTTTTCGTCTGACGAGCATCGGCATTAGGCTTGGCATCTCGCAGTTCGTTGAACGCTCTTTGCAGGCATTCTCGGAAAAATTCAACGTCGGGCATCATTTTTCGATCCGAGATGATGCTGAACGAAATTGTTCCGTTGTAGCTCGGCGTAGCGATAAACAGTCCCATTCCGTGCGCAAGTGGCGCCAAACCATATTGGTGTGTGAGCTTCGCTCCGTTCATATATAGCTGAATCTGCGGGCCAGGAACGTTTGAAACCATCAAATTGCTCATTTTTGGAGCAAAACGTTCGTCGGTCAGAATGCGGGCCACGCCCGCCATGGTGACCCCGGGGATATGTTTGGTGAGATCCGTCATGATCCGGGCACTAAGGCCGGATTTTGCCGCCTTGGTTTCGCGCGTGGTATCCCTGATCGCTTCGAGGCGCTTGACAGGATCGGCAATATTCGACCAGATCTTGATCGTCATGGCCGATATATTATTGCCGGGATTGGTTTCATCGCCGGAACGGCTGCGGGCGTTAACAGGCGCTACAGCGACAAGAGAATCTTTCGGAAGCTCCTTATGCTTGGCCAGATAATGGCGCAAGCCACCGCTGCAGATCGTCAGAACCACGTCATTTATCGTCGCATCGCTCACTTTGAGACGCATCTTCTTCAGTTCGTCGAGATCGAAGGTGATCGCATCAAACATCTTGTGGGGCGTGACCGGACCGTTGAACCGAGTCTGCGGAACACCGGTTGCCGTTTCCTCGTTACCGCCGGTCATCGACTTTTGTGCTGATGACAGCAGTGCAGGCGCAAATTTCAGCAATGCCTGGGCCAATTTCACCGGTGACGTGACCGTACTGTTGATCGCGCGGCTCAATATCTCGGATGTTGTCGGCAGATCATTGGTTGCCGGCTCGCCTTCCGGCAACGGGATCGCAGGCGTTCCTTGCGGATCCTTATCCGAGACCGCCGCGAAGAAATGCGCGCCGGACACGCCGTCGATCGTGGAATGGTGAATCCGCGTCAATATCGCGTAGCTGCCCTTGGCATAGCCGGGAATATTATCAAGGCCTTCCAGCACATACATGTCCCATAGTGGCCGGTTCATATCCAGAGGTTTACTGTGATGGCGAGCGACGTGAATACAGAATTGCCGCCAGTCGCCAGGCTCCGGCAACCGGCCATGCGAGATATGTGCTTCCAGATCGAAATGCTCGTCTTTCACCCAATAAGGGTGATCGATATCCATAGGTAGCCGGTATAATTTCCTTTTGAACATCGGCGAGACATCCATGCGTTTGCGCATATGTTCGATTATGTCCTTGAACCTCACCTTTCCGTCAGGAGCAGTGGACGGATCATAGATATAGACCGCCATCACATGAGTAAGGTTGGTGGCAGACTGAATATATAGGAACTGGGCGTCCTGCGCACTCAGTTGGCTTATGTTGCTCTGCTCGGTCATTTATAATGTCCTTTCGGCGGCCGCGTCATTCAAAGATCCTGTCGGCCAGTGTCAGCAATTCGAGCCGCGATTTTTCCATACGGCGCGAAAGTGCCCTGAACTTCCTCAACAAAGCTTTGCGTTCGGCAATGATTTCGGGGGTGGTTTCACCGGTCAGGCCCAGACCCGCTGCCATTTTAAAGCCATTTTCAAACAGGATTTTACCAATCGAGGCCTCGCTGGTGATCCGGCGGAGCAGATAGGCCTGCCGCCCCTCTTTCAGAGCCATTGCCACACAATTTTTCTTGTCTATCGCTTGGCCGGGCTCCAGCCGCGACAGGATATCCAGCACGATCGTATAGGCCTCCACGAACGGCAGGAATACCGCATGACCGATCAGCGGCTGGAAACGGTTGGTGAGACTGGCGAGCTTCACGCCCCCGTCCTCGAGCTTCGTCTGCCAATCCGGATCTGCCCGCTGCAATTCTGCCTTCAGATTATCCCGATATTGCTGCTTGTCCGGGTAGAAAAACTCGAATTTGAACAAATCCCGAAGACGATCGGTCTCTTCCCAGAACACATCCGCTGCCTTTCGGTCGTCGACTTCCCGTGCCTTCAAAAGCGACAGTTCAATGATCGCCTTGTCGAGAAAATGGTGAATGATAGTGTTGCGATAATAGCTGGCAATCGGATGTTGATCGGGTTCGATCGCGTATACCAGCGTCGGGCCCTTGTCATAACGGACGAGCAACCCGTTATTGACCAATGTCTCTATAACACGCTGAACACCTTCAAGATTTTTATCCGTCAGATCGTCGCTCAACCGGATGTCACGCTCCCGTGCCCAGCCGACCAGAAAATTTATCACAGCACGCAGTTCGACTTCCGTCATCGCACGCGGCGCGGTGCCGAGCAGGCACAGACACATCAGCGACGTCAGCGTCAGCGGCGTCGCCCGATTGGCCTGCACCGCGACCTCAAATGCCATTTTCGACAAGGCCAGCCGGTCATTCGGATTGGGTGCCTTTTTGATAACCACCGGTTCGCCGAAGTCGACATAGACCTTGCCCATCGGTTCCCGCAGGCTGCGAAGATAGCCGATGAACCAGCTCAGCGATTCCGGCTTCTTGATCCGCCCGGTCTGCTCGCTGGCATATTCTTCGACATCGCGGATCAGATCGAAACTGGTGACGACAGGAATGATATGCACATTTTCGATATCGTTGCTGTGGGCGCTGTCCATGACATATTTGAGCAAACCGTAGCGTGGCGGCATCAGCTTGCCGAGCCGGGAGCGTGTACCCTCAAAGGCCCAGGTCATCGGGAAACGTTTCTCGAGCAGATAGCTGACATAATAACGCAGCACGAGCTTGTAGACGGGATTATTCTCGAAACTCCGCCGGATGAAGATTGTCCCGGCGCGGCGCAGCATGAAACCCAGACCGAAAAAATCCAGATTGATGCCGCCGAACAAATGGATGAGTGGCAAGTCGTTCTGATAGGCAAGATCGGTGGCGGTGACACCGTCAATATAGGTTTTGTGGGTGAACAGCAGCAAGGTCGGATGGTCCCGCATCGTCTGGCGCAGGCGGGTCAGCTCCTTGCGATCGAAAACCACATTGTCCTCATAGCCCTGCGACAACATGAACCGGTCAAGCTTTGCCTTCATGTCAATGAACATGGGACTGGGCCGGGCGATCAGCTCCTTCATATATTTTGCAGCTCGCTCATAGAGCTCTACTTCGCTCTTGCCCAGATCACTGGAAAGATTCGTCATCGCTGCCCTGAAACGGGCATCGCTGCGTAAACCGTCTGCAACATGCCGCGGAACCTTGTAGCGTCGACCCCGCAGCTCGCGTTCCGAAATATCCAGCACCAGACCAGCCTGTCGCACGACAAAGGCTGATAATTCCGCAGTGTCGGTCTGGTCATAATCCTTGCTGAGCTCGGCAAACCGCTGTTTGAGTTCGCCGATTGTCGCAGGCTGTCCGGTCAGGCAATGGGCGCGGCGCTTGTTGCGCAAGAGAATGGACCGGGCACGAAAACTGCCCGGGTTTCGTGGATCGCCGAAAATGACATGACGCATTTTGACCGCACGGCTTTTCTCGAAGTTGGGAATACGCCAGGCAATGCGCACCGGGATAACCAGAGTAACTGGATTTTCCTTCAGCTTTTCACCCAGGGAGCCGAGGCGCAACTTGGCCCGTTCATCGGACAGGGGCAGCGAGACCCAGTTCAGTTTCTCGCCAGCAGCATCCTCGGCGACGGTTTTGCGGAGCCAATCGAGCAGATAGCGCCGTTCGACACCATTGCGCGCGTCGATAACAAATAGCTTCGGACCTTTCGCCGTCAAGGGCCCGGATTCTGCTATTTGCATTGTTTCTTTCATCCCCGCTCCCTGACTTTAAGCTTATTCCGCCGCTTGAACTTTCGCCGGCTTGACTGTGGTTGACTTCTTTGCCGAGATAGATCGACTTACGGGCTTTTTGGCAACGGATTTCTTCGCCATCGGCTTTATGCTCTCTGCGGGTTTCTTACCCGCAACCTTATTCTTTGCTACCGGCTTTTTTGCTACAGCGTCTGGCGTCGCGGATCGCTCGACATCGGCGGTCTTTTTTACCGGTGTCCGTTCTTCGTTGATCAGCGCTTCGAGTGCCTTTTCTTCTTCCCTCTGTCCGAGAGCCTCGAGGAACATGCCCCGTACTTCTGCGACATGTTCGCTGATCGTCCGTACCGACCATTTGCTGGTATCCACCGCGGGCAGAACATCGACCCGGACCTTTGCCGGGCGCATCAAGAATTCGTTTTTCGGAGCAACATCGCCGGCATTGTGAATGACGATCGGAACCATCGGGACACCAGCCTGAATCGCCATATGGAAGGCGCCTTTTTTGAACGGGCCCAATTTCGGAGACAGGGTACGCGTACCTTCCGGAGCGATAACGATCGATTTGCCGTCGACCTTGATCGCATCGATCAACGGCGCCATCGCCTTGATCGCGCTCCTCGCATTCGCACGGTCAATGAATACTGTTCCGGCCAGTTCCATCAACTTGCCGATCACCGGCGTATCACGGACCTCCTTCTTGGCCACCCCGCCGATGTCCTTTCGGATCAGCTTGGCGAGGATCATCACATCAGCCTTGCTCTGATGGTTGAAGACAAAAATACAGGGCCGCGACGTCCAGAGATTCTCTTCGCCGGTCACTTCCAGTTCGCAACCCGTCAACGCGGTCGCGATATCACCGAACAGGCCGGTGGAAAAATTCATTGCCTCGCGCTTCGATCCGGTCAGTGCCCAGATCGGCAGCGACGCAATCGCCGACCCGACAAGCGACCCGGTCGCATAGATAGTCCGGACATAGTCCACCGGTTTGCCCTGCCCGCGGCTTTCATATTTCTCCAGCGGCCAGTCGTTTTCCCGCGCCACTTCGCGCAATTTTCCATTGGGGTTCAGCGGTCGCGGCTTGCCGACCCGTTCCAGCAATTCAATATCGTCGTAACTATCGGAATAAAAATAGCTGTTATCGAGATCCAGCCCATATTCCGCAGCAAGGCCTTCGGCTGCAATCACCTTGCCTTCGCCAAAGCATAGAGGACGGATGATATTGCCGGTAAACTCGCCGTTTTCGACTTCATATTGCGAGCAAAGCACATGCTCGATATCGAGATCCCGGGCAGTTGCTTCGATCTGGTAGATAGTCGCGGACGAGACGATGGCAATCGCATGGCCCTTGGCGCGATGGGCCTCAATCAGCGTCCGCGCCTCCGGATAGACTTTCCGCGCTATATATTTTTCGTAAAGCTCTTCGCCAAATTCGAAATAGCTTTCTTCGGTCACGCCCTTCATGAATTTTGCCGCGCCGGTCATAAGCCCCGAAAAACCCATATTTCCGGTGCTATATTGGGCCATCACGTTGATCGTTTCGACGACTTCTTCAGCGGTCATTTCCCGCCGTTTTACTTTCTCCCACAGCATCGCGGTTGCCGAGTAGCCGGCAATGATCGTGCCATCAAAATCGAACAGGGCTGCGATATGCGCGCCTTCCGGAGCGTCCAGAACGTCTTGCAAATGGGATTGATAGTCGGCGATTTTCTTCTTGGTCATTCAGATGTCCTTTGCCCGAAGCCTATCGTGGCAAAAAACGGAAGCTTTTCCCAGTGAATATTAGAGAAAACATCGATCCATGATGTCTTCGCCAACAAAAAAATGCCCACGTGATCGTGTTGGCACGACTCAAAAAAGCGTGCCGGACAAATATCCGGCACGCTTCCTGTGCGAAATGGCTTGATGATCAGGGGTACGCGACTAGATCATCGGCACCATTTCGACGACCTGCTTATTGGTTCGATTCGCCATCCGCTTGCTGCGCTTGAGCTTTCGATGCTTTTTTGACTTCACCCTTGCTCATCCCGGTGACCAGAACATCACCCGATCCGGCGAAATTCGCGGCGGGCAATTCTGCGGTACGGTTGCCAGTTTCGACGATCACCGATTGCACGACACCGGACCCCGATTGTTTGACCGCCTGAACATAGCCGACAACCCGGCCCTTGGGATCTTCGATGGGCATGCCGGGTGCGACCGCGAACATGCCGCCGGCATTTGCAGCCGAGCTGCCGGAAGCGGCCAGCTGGCCGAGATTACCCATTGCCATGCCGCTACCAGCGGCGCTGCCGGTCAGCGAACCGACACCCGATGCACTATTGGCAACATTTGAAGCAACACCACCGACTGCCGATTGCGTGCTTCCCGCTGCGTTGCGGGCGGTACCAACAACTTGCCCGGTGGTTGAACGAACAGCATCGGTCCCGATCAGGCTGGCGTTGGCACTGCCGTTCGCCGAGTTTGAAGCGGAACCATTAGCGGAACCGGTGACGGCATTGCTCGGTAAATCGGCAGCCCCGATCAGGGAACCATTGGCGCTGGAATTGCTCTGCGCATCAGTAGCGACTTGACCCGACTGCGTATCAATCGTGCGATCAATCCGGGTGGAATTTGTCACATCACCGCTACCGGCGATGGTGCCGGTCGTACGACCGATGGCGTCCGAACCCAGAGTACCACCAAGCGAACCACCGAGGCCGCCGCCCAGTCCGCCGCTGCCACCGAGCAATTGTGCCGAGGCTGGTGCTGCGGTCATCAATGCGAGAGTCATTGTGCTGATAATAAGTTTCTTCATGTTCTTTCTCCTTGCAGGACGATGATATTTTCGCCGTCTGTATGGAGAACGATGCGGATTCCGGATTTAATCCATGATCCGCAAATTAATTTGAATAAAACTAGCGAAGCCCACAATTTCCGCAGACCAGGCCATGGCCATAGACTTTATCCGCACCATTTTTCCCGAGGTCCTTTGCTTCGCGGATCAAACCTCTGACCGCCGCTTCGATCTTGCCGATATTCGCGGCGGGATAATGAGAGAGCAGACGCGCGGCCACCAGCGGCGCGGCAAAAGAGGTTCCGCGCAGCGGGACCAGTTTGCCGTCGGGCGATGCGCCTTTCATCCCAGCACCGGGTGCGGCGAAATCGATCGGCGTTGCGCTGCCGGCTTCCGGTAACGCGCGCTCGCGGTGATCGACGCCAGTCACTCCGATCACCCCTTTATAGGCTGCCGGATAGCGGGCCGGCGCGGCGGGCCCGTCATTCCCGACCGCGGCAACGACCAGCATGCCTCTCTGCTGCGCCGCCTTGACCGCGCGACCGAGCAGACCATTGTTCGGGCCAACCAGACTGATCGTCACCACCGGCACATCCCGTTGCGCCATCCAGCCCAGGGCGCTGGCAATGGCGGTTGCATTGCCACCAGCCGGATCGCTGCCATAGATATCGGCGGCGAGCAGGCCCCGGGAACGGGACCCGAGGCTACCAGAGATGAGCGAGGCGATCGCGGTACCGTGACTGCTCGCCACAGGGCCGCCTTGGGCAAAGCCGCGCTGCTCCACGGGCATGGCAATCGCGCTATGACGGGCGACGCCACCATCGATCAGCCCCATGGCGCCGGACGATGCCTTGCCGCCAGCCAAGGTCGCAGCACCGGCAGCCATCGTAACCGGGCCGCTGGTGAAATAGATATTGTCTGCGCTGACCTCTGCTTCGCGTGCAAGCTTTTGCAGCCGTTTCTCTTCCGACTTGAGCTGTTTGCCCGGTCGGGTTGCGAATTTCACATAGCTGAGGTCGAGACCCTCGATTTCGGCGCGCTCCAATATCTTAAAGCCCTCTTTTCGGGCAAGTTCGAACGATGCAGCGGATATACCGGTGGCGATCAGCACACCGCGAACGGCAGGATCACCGTTGCGGTCGAGTTCTACAAAATCGCGGTTCTGCCGCAGGAACTGGTTGACCCGGCCAGTCCGCAGCCGCTTCAGTAATGTCCCGAGTTCAGACTTGCTCAAACGGTCGAGAACCCCGCTGTCCACCACGCCGCTCACCGGATCAATCAATGGCTCGGCGAGATCGCGCAGCGAACGGTCGGGATCCGGCAAAACTGGCCCGACACTAGGCAAGGCCAGCTGCGGCAAGGCAGCGGCGGGCGTAAGCAGCAACAATGTTGCGGCGACCCATTTGGCTGTGCTTCTCATATCTGCTTCCTTATCCACCGTTTGCGGTTTGGCAATCCCAAGACGATTGCATTTATTTTCGCATTCGTGGATCAAACGAACGAGGTCCGTCGTTTCATCCACAGACAATGAATAAAGGATATCAGCGCTGAATGGCCTTTGAACAGGATCTGCTGGAGCTACTCCCGCGACTGCGACGCTTTGCCCGCAGCCTGACGCGCGATATCAATGACGCAGATGACCTGTGTCAGATGGCCCTTGAGCGCGCTCTCAACAAGCGCGACCAGTGGCAGGTTGGAACAAGACTGGATAGCTGGATGTACAGAATTACCCGCAATATATGGATCGACACGGTACGCGCCGCAGGCCGCCGCGAGCATGTGGCCAATGATGATGACGCGATGGAAAATGTGGCCGGCGACGATCACCGCCGGATGGAAAGCCGGATGGAATTGAATGACGTCGACCGCGCGATGGATCGCCTGCCGGTCGAGCAGCGCGAGGCAGTGTCTCTCGTTCTGGTCGAGGGCTTTGCCTACAAGGAAGCGGCGGCCCTGCTCGACATCCCGATCGGAACATTGACCTCCCGCCTGGTGCGCGGCCGCGAAGCCCTGCAACGCGAACTTGGAGAAGCGGCATGAGTTTTGATGAAGCAACGATCATGGCCTATGTCGATGGCGAATGCGATGCCGTGACCGTCAAGCGCATAGAGAAGGCGATCGAGACCGACGCAGCACTGGCCGAGCGGATCGAACAGGCGCAAGCGCTGCGCAACAAGCTGTCCGCCCATTATGATCCCGTGGTCGAAGAAGCAGTTCCCGACCGCCTGACGGCGATGCTGACCGCCGCTGCTGCGTCCAGCGTCGATAGCAGCTTTAGCGCGCGCAAGGCCGACAAGGACCTCGGCAAGCAACGACGCCGCAGCATGGGCATCGCTCAATGGGGCGCTATGGCAGCGACCCTGGCTCTCGGTGTCGTGGTCGGTCAATATGGACTGGGCGGCGGATCGAACGCTCCCTTTGTCGAGCAAGGCGGCGCGCTGGTCGCCAGTGGACCGCTCGAGGACGCGCTCGAAACCCAGCTCGCCTCGGCGCAAGGTGATGACAGCGACTATCGCATCGGCCTGACCTTCCGCACCAAGGGCGGCAATATCTGCCGCAGCTTCAGCGGTGAGGCGGTCTCGGGCATCGGCTGTCGCGAGGGACAGCAGTGGAAGATGCACAGCACCCTGCCCGGCGGCACCGAGGGCGACTATCGGCAGGCATCCAGCAGCGAGATCAATGCTGTCGCCGCAGAGATGATGGCGGATCAGCCAGTCGACGCCGACACCGAACGCCAGTTGCTGGAATCGGGCTGGAAATAGCTTTCCGGGCCACGGCTGACCGATCGAGCAGACATAAAAAAGGCGGGAGAATATCCCGCCTTTCTTTCGTTCCCGAGAAATTACCTAATTGCCGATGGTCACCCGGCCAACGCGGTAATTGCGGTCCCGCATTTCCTCGACATAATCCTTGTCGGCGTCGACCAGCTCGTGCCTATATTCTTCCCAGGCATCGCGCTTGTCTTCCTCGTCCGTCGCGCGGCGCAGGTCGCTTTTCAGCTCCTTGTCGGCCTCCAGAACGTCGGTCAGATAATTATACCAGAATTTATTGTAAACGCCGGCAATCGGTTCCGTCCGGACCGCAGCATGGCTGTCGTCGCCAGCATGGGCAATAGCCGGAGCAGTTGCCGTACCGGCAAGGGCCAAGCTTAAAAATATCGATGTTATGCGCACTGTCATGTCTCCTGTTTTTTGAATTACTGGAAGGAGAACGACACAGCCCCGGATGTTCATCCATCCCGGAAGATTATTTTTATACCCTCTGTCGAAGCACTTGCGTGACGATATGCCACAGGACAGGATGCGCCTGCCCTGTGGCCACTAAAGAACATTCTTCTGCTAAATTCCAAGGTCCCACATCAAGTAGACCGCAAGTGCGACCAAACCCAGCAAGATTGCCAAGCCTACCCAGCTTCGCGAGGTGAAGCCAAGCTGCTTCCGGTTGTCATTTCTGAACGCCTTCAGTTTCTCCGCAATTATCTCGTTGCAAGTCAACAAGGCAGCATCAAGTGCCGACGCATTTCCCAGAAACTCCAGTATTGCGAGATTTTCGTCGTCGGTTACTGACGGATATTTTGTGAGCAGCTTTTCAATATATAAACGCCCGCTCTCTGCCGTTTGCACGACAGCGCCATTTTCGATTTCATTCATTTTGTGCATTTCAATTTCAGTCACGAACAGCATGCTGCAAAGACAGCCTGTTTCGTGAGATTGCCGAAAGACTCCCGGGGAGTCTGGTTATTCTCTAGCCTGAAAAATGCGTCGGGGGTGCTCGCGTCGATATCGCGCGCGAACGGCCTCGAAATAATATATGGTCTGCAAAATAGCCGGCATGTGCGTTGCGGGAAACAAATCCGGCAACCGTACCGGACACCGGGAAACGGCCGGCAATCAATATTTTCGGTGCTTTGTCCGGGCCGCTGTCTTTTGCGATCTGCTTTCGGGCAAGCTGTATCGTCTGCGATGTCTTGCCCAGAATATAGGACCCCGCACCCGAGGCGGTAGTGGTAAAAAACTGGTCGTGGCTTTGCTTGGCTCCCGGGCCTTCCGAAGCGGGGGGCTGAATTGCAAACGACAGGCTTGCAATGACCAGAAGACCGCTAAGGAACAGCCTTGTCAGCCAATGGCCAGGACCTTGAACATCAATGTCTGTGAGCATCTTCGACAAAACTGGCAACTCTCGCTCACACCGCTACAGGAATGGTGGCAAATTGGACCTGATCCGACGAGATTTCAAGTCAGACTCAGCAGCCGGTTGCGGAAAGATGTCGAAAAAAGGATACACGAATTACCTCTCCGGCTCGAATATCGGTCGGCGGGAACCTGGCGCTTTCTGATCCAGAAGGAGCGAAGGACGGGACGAATATTCCCGACGTTCCGATATGGGTTGCGGGGCCGCTCGATCATCGCTAGATGCTGCCCCGTCTATGAGGTGCGTTGGCTGAGTGGTCGAAAGCGCCGCACTCGAAATGCGGTATGCCAGCAATGGTATCTAGGGTTCGAATCCCTAACGCACCTCCACAGACAAAGCAGGCCCGATGTCCAGCCGGACTCCGGCTTGACCGGTGTCCCATCACGACCTGCCCGCCATCATTTCCTGACGCCGACCGGATTGAGAGCGGTGGCCAATCGTCGATCATTGCGCGACAATCGATTCGTAAGGGCCGGCAAATTTATCAGTATCTGCTTTAGACAAGCGACTGGTTGATTCTCAGGCTTCGTCCGCAACAGCTTGATTATCGAGCAGGCTGCGCATTTGCAGAGTCGCCTGCCTTGCGTTTATTCCGACGAGGAAACGGATTTCCTGCAATCCGTCGCGGAAGGACAAGGACGTTTCTTCATCGGCACACAGGCAAGCCATATCCCAGCCTTCAAACAATCTCTCTGAAACATTGACCAGATCAATCAACCGCACATCGACATGCCGAAAATCGCAGCAAATGCGTTCGAAAGTCTTTTCCACTTGCTCAGGAGGCCCTTCCAAAATCTGGATAAACGCTCCGTCCAGAAAGAGCAGGCTACCGGTCACTTCAGACAACCGGTTTTGCGCTGCTGAGCCTTCGGCTATTTTGCGGGCGGTTTGCTCCGGTTGCTCGCCGGATTGATCGATGTCGAGAGCGCTGGTGTACAGCAGTCGGGAGAATTGCTTGTGGGATGTGAACGCGTTCATGCTGCAGCCCTGTTTTTCTCGCCGTGGAACAGATCGCCAATATTGGCGGCGTTAACGGGTCTGCTGATCAGAAAGCCCTGCACATCGTTACATCCGTGCTCGGTAATAAACGCCATTTGCTCGTCAGTTTCGATGCCTTCGGCCGTTATTTTCATCTGGAGGCTTTCACCAAGCTGAGCGATGGCCCGGACAATCGATGCGCTGCCTGCATCGGTGGGCAGTCTCTGCACAAAAGACTTGTCGATTTTGATTCGGGTAATCGGGAAGCGGTGCAGATAGCTTAGCGATGAATATCCGGTTCCGAAATCATCCAGAGAAATACGTATTCCATATTCCCGCAATTGCGTCAGTGTGCGCATGACAATCTCGTCATTGCCGAGCAGCGCGGTTTCGGTGATTTCCAGTTCCAGACGTGTCGCTGGCAAACCCGAATCCTCCAAGGCCTGCATGACAGTCTGCGGCAATCGCGGATCGAGCAACTGAACGGGTGAAATATTGACCGCCAGATCGAGATGCTTGGGCCACGACGCGGCATCAAGACAAGCCTGTTTGAGAACCCCGGCGCCGATCCGCGAAATCAGACCGAGCTCTTCTGCAATCGGAATAAATTCGGATGGTTCGACCTCGCCCCGCTCCGGGCAAGTCCATCGCAACAAAGCTTCCGCTCCGGTATAGGCGCCTGTCGTAGAATCGATAATCGGTTGATAGGCAATTTTGAAATCTTCCCGCATGCAAGCACGGCGGATATCTGTTTCCAGAAAACGGCGGCGTTGAATAATCTCCTGCATCAATGGTTCAAACAAGCGATATCCCCGCTGATCTGCCCGCTTTGCTGTATAAAGTGCTATATCGGTATATTGTACCAGTGTCTCGGGGTCACTCCCGTGATCAGGCGCGAGGATGATGCCAACGCTTGCGCCAATTTCCGCGACTTGCCCCTGAACGATGAAAGGTCGCCCCAGAATTTCCACAACCCGTCCTGCCAAGGCACTTGCAGCATCTTCCGAGGTAATCCCGTAAGCAATGACAGCAAACTCGTCGCCGCCGATCCGCGCGACCATATCGCCGCGACGGACCGCATAACGCAACCGCCACGCGACTTTCTGCAGAACAATATCCCCGACAGGATGACCAAGGGTATCGTTAACCGGCTTGAATCTATCCAGATCGATCATCAGCAAGGCAAACGGACGCCCATGATTTTCAAGCTTCTCGCATTCAACCTTCAAGGCTTCGGCGAATGCACGGCGATTAGCGACTTCGGTCAATGCGTCGTGGAGCGCTATATATTGAAGCTGCTTCTGGGATTTCGACCGTGTCCGCCGCTCAAGCATATGGGTCGAGATGCCCGCGCCGATGATGATCAATGCAACAGTTGCGACTGCTGTTGCCAATGCTGCAAAGGCTTCGCTGTCCGCGCCGCCCTGCACGCCGTGCAGCGGGATCACGGAAAAGGCCGCCATGCCGGTAAAATGCAAGGTAACGATTGCTGCGGCGAACAATCCGGATGGCAGTCCGATATTATTCGACATGCCAATTTTTCTGACCCGGTCAACGGCCAGAGAAGAAAGGCTGACAGACAGGATTAGCGAAGCAATCACATATTCGGGCAACCATCTGACAATGCCATCAGCGCGATAGGCAAACATTCCGAGATAATGCATCGAAGCAATCGACAGACCAATAATCCCGCCGCCCGTAAAAACCGCTATAAAACGATTGCGTGAACAGGCTGCCAGCAAGCCCAGAGCAATACCCACAATTGCTGTCAGCGCCGAGATGACGGTCAAAGTTCCGTCCAGCGTTACGGGAACGTCAGGCCGGTAGCCGAGCATGGCAATAAAATGCGTCGCCCAGATCGCCGAACCTGCGGTAAAAGCGGAGAGAAAGCACCACTGGTAGCGTGATGCACCTGTCTCTGTGAAGGTGCGCTGGAACAGTTTCACCGATGTCAGTGATCCGACCAGACACATCGCGGCCGCCAAAGCTACGATCCAGAGATTATGTTCATGATATAGGCAAGTGAGTACGCGCATTCGAACTCCTGGGGGGGGTCGCGTTAGAAATGAAGAAGCAATTGACCATCTTAGACCGCAAAAGCATAAAATTTCATGAATCGATAATATCCTGATTTACCGATTGTTCTCATTCGATCCCGGCAATATTGTGATCGCTTGGCGATCGAAAGAATATTGATGCTGAAGCGACGGAAGCGGATATAATTCGATATTGGACAGAAACTATTGGGCAGAAGCTTGAGAGAGGAAGCACGGGAAGTGCCGCATCTCGAAAAGCCCCAGATACCGGACAAACCTGCACTTCGCCCTGACACCAACCTTCGCCATGCACGATTGCAGATGCGGTGCTTGCATCTGATCCCAAAGCGCCTAAATTAGGATCATGAATTCATCAGATCCATATAAGTCAGGCAATCCCCTGCCAGCCAACACACCGGACATTCTCAATGCCCGCTTCGCCATTGGCGATGTCGTACGCCACCGCATTTTTGATTTTCGCGGCGTGATCTATGACATCGATCCGGTGTTTGCGAATAGCGAAGAATGGTATGAAGCCATTCCGAAAGATCTGCAGCCGCCCAAAGACCAGCCTTTTTATCACCTTTTCGCGGAAAGCAATGACAGCAGCTATGTTGCTTATGTCAGCCAGCAGAATCTGTTGACTGACGATAGCGGCGAGCCGATCGGGCATCCTGATGTCGCGCGGCTGTTCCATGCGACAGAGAGCGGCCAATATAAGCTACATGGCATCCACCGGCATTAAGGCAGGCTTGCGACGGGTCAGGACTTGATCTTCCAGCCCGATTTCAACAGAAAATAACATAATATCGTGAGGCCGATGTTGATCGCCAATAATATCAGCGCGCCCGCCACTATCGGCGAATCCGCCACGCCAAGAAAGCCGTAGCGGAATCCAGAGATCGCATAGAAAAACGGGTTGACGTGGCTCACGGCCTGAAACACCGGCGACAGGCGGTCGATCGAATAAAATGTCCCGGACAGCAGCGCCAATGGCGCAACCACAAAATTGGTAACGGCAGCGGCATGATCGAATTTCTCCGCCCAGATCGATGTCAGCACGCCGAGCAGTGACAACATTGCGGCCCCCATGGCGCCGAACCAGAGCACCGCCCACCAATGCGCAATTCCGACATCAACGCCGGGCCAGATGAACATCGCCAGCCAGACCGCAAAGCCGACCAGTGCTGCCCGTGTCATCGAAGCACCGACCAGCGCCGCCAGCAATTCCCCGACCGACAATGGTGGAGTCAGATAGTCGATGATCGTGCCCTGGATCTTGCCGACCAGCATCGAAAAGCTGCTGTTGGCGAATGCATTTTGCAACATGCCCATGCAGATCAGGCCGGGCGCGATAAAGTCGGCAAACGGCACACCCATTACGCTACGATCGCCACGACCCATGGCAACGGTGAATATCACCAGAAACAATAATGTGGTGATCGAAGGTGCCCAGACCGTTTGCAGCTGAACCTTGAAGAACCGCCGCACTTCTTTCCCGTAAAGGGCTGAAAATCCGGCCCAATTGACTCCGCGAATGACGGGCACACCCGGCTCGGCAAAGCGCGTGGCATTGAACGGAAGGTCTGATGGGTGATTTTTTTCGGGTTCGTCGAGCATATTCCTTCCGCCTATCGGCTCCCAGTGCCAATCACAAGCCTATATTGCGCTGCGACCCGACCATTAACGTGGTTGTATATTAACCCCGGCAACCCTATATCGCCCCCGAACTCGAGATGATTAGGACTTTGCATGGCTTGGACGGATGAGCGGATCGATTCGCTGAAGAATATGTGGGAAAAAGGCCTGACTGCCAGCCAGATCGCAGAAGAACTGGGCGGCGTCAGTCGTAACGCTGTGATCGGCAAGGCCCATCGCCTTGGCCTGAAGTCACGCCCATCCCCGGTAAAAGCCAAGCCGAAAGCCAAAAAAGACGCAAAGCCGGCGGCCAAACCGAAAAAGCCACCGGCAAAGGCTGGCGCCGTCGCCAAGCCGAAGGAAGAGCACGTCGCGCGTCGTGCCATGCCACCCCCAACGCCGGCAGCCCGTACCCATGCAGCACAACAGGCCCGTCAGCCCAAGCATGACGGACCGAAGATCGTTTCCGTCGGCCCCGGCGGCTTCTTGCGTCAAGGTCCCGGCGACCAGCAGGCGCCGATTCCACCAGCGCCGCCCCGCCGTCTGGTTCCAGCCAAGCCAAGCGAAGAAATTGCCGACAAGACCAGCCTGCTCGACCTGAACGACAAAATCTGTCGCTGGCCGATCAACCATCCCGGCGAACCCGACTTCCATTTTTGCGGGGAAGAAGTGAATCCGGGATTTCCTTATTGCGTCGAACATTGCGGTCGCGCGTTCCAGGCCCAATTGCCTCGTGGTGCCCGTCGCGCACCGCCACCGCTGCCTTTTGGCGGACCGCGGGTTCGCTGAACAAACCGCCAAATCACAAGATTTTTCAATGTACTGGCAAGAGACCCAATAAGTCTCTTGCCAGTGTGACTCCTGCGCTCTTATAGGATCGAACATGTCTGATGATCTGTTCGGTTCCAACCCGCCAACCCAATCCAAAACCGGTGACTATGATGCTTCGGCCATCGAGGTTCTGGAAGGTCTTGAACCTGTCCGCAAGCGGCCCGGCATGTATATCGGCGGCGTCGATGAACGCGCGCTTCACCATCTTGCTGCCGAAGTCATCGACAACAGTATGGACGAGGCGGTTGCCGGCCATGCCAGCCGGATAGAGATCACGCTGGATTCGGACAATCGCCTGACCGTGACCGATAACGGTCGCGGCATTCCGGTCGATCCGCACCCGAAATTTCCCGGAAAATCGGCGCTCGAAGTGATCATGACGACGCTCCACTCGGGCGGCAAGTTCTCCGACAAGGCTTATGCGACATCCGGCGGCCTGCACGGTGTTGGTGTCTCGGTCGTCAACGCCCTGTCCTCCGACACGGTCGTCGAAGTGGCGCGGAACAAGACCATCTATCGCCAGACCTTTTCGCAAGGTCTCGCGACATCCAGTCTCGAGGAAGTCGGCACGGCACCCAACCGGCGCGGCACAAGCATATCCTTCGTTCCCGATGTCGAGATTTTCGGCGAAGGAAACCGGTTCAAGCCATCGCGGCTGTTCAAGCTGGCCCGTTCCAAGGCCTATCTCTACGCCGGCGTCGAAATCCGCTGGAAATGCGACGAGAGCCAGGCCAGCGACGATGTTCCCGCCGAAGCGGTGTTCCAGTTCCCCGGCGGCCTCTCCGACCATCTGCGCGAGCAATTGTCGGGACGCGAGTGCGTCACCACGGATTTCTTTGCCGGCAATCAGGATTTTCCCGACAAGCAAGGACGGGTCGAATGGGCGATCACCTGGCCGATCTGGACCGACGGCAGCTACAGCTGGTATTGCAACACTATTCCGACACCCAATGGCGGCACCCATGAAACCGGCCTGCGCAACGCTCTCGTAAAAGGATTGCGCGCGTTCGGCGAACTCGTGCAGATTAAGAAAGCGTCCCAGCTTACCGCCGATGACATCATTTCTGGCGGCGAAATGATGCTGTCGGTGTTCATCCGCGATCCGCAATTCCAGAGCCAGACCAAGGACCGACTGACCTCACCCGAGGCATCCAAACTGGTCGAAAATGCCGTCCGCGACCATTTCGACCATTTCCTCACCGACAATATGGATCGCGGCAAGGCCTTGCTCGGGTTCGTCATGGAGCGGATGGACGAACGTCTGAAGCGCAAGGCCGAACGCGAGGTCAAGCGCAAGACCGCAACCTCGGGCCGCAAGGTCCGCCTGCCCGGCAAGCTGACCGATTGTTCGATCGGCGATCCGGAAGGCACCGAATTGTTCATCGTCGAAGGCGACAGCGCCGGCGGCTCGGCCAAACAGGCCCGCGAACGCAAGACCCAGGCGATCCTGCCGATCCGCGGCAAGATTCTCAACGTGGCATCGGCCAATAATGCCAAGATCATGGCCAACAGCGAAATCGCCGATCTGATCCTCGCGCTGGGCTGCGGCACACGCAAGGATTGCGAGCCCGACAATCTGCGCTACGAGCGGGTGATCATCATGACCGACGCCGATGTCGACGGTGCCCATATCGCGACACTGCTAATGACCTTTTTCTTTCAGGAAATGCCCGAAATGGTCCGGCGAGGGCATCTCTACCTCGCGCGGCCTCCCCTCTATCGTATCAGCGCCGGCAGCAAGAGCCTTTATGCGCAGGATGATGCAGCCCGTGCAAAAATTGAAAATGGTCCGTTCAAGGGCAAGAAGGTCGACGTCAGCCGATTCAAGGGTCTTGGCGAAATGAACCCGTCGCAGCTGCGCGAAACGACGATGGATCCGAAAACCCGCTCGATGTTCAAAGTAACGCTGCCACAGGAATATGAGCAACGCGCGAGCGTCAAGGATCTGGTCGACCGGCTGATGGGCAAAAACCCCGAGCACCGGTTCAACTTCATCCAGCAAAATGCCGCCAGCCTTGATGAAGATGTGATCGACGCCTAGTGGTTGGAACCTGACTGAATAGGGTTAGGGAGATTATCGTGCGGTTTTTATATGTCTTCGCTCTTTGCCTTCTGCCTCTTTCCTTCGGGTTTAATGCGAGTTCAGCCAGAGCGCAGACACATTCCGATATATCCAATCAGCTTTCGACCCGCGCCAATGATGTGCTCCGACTGCTGCGGGGTGAAGAAATCGAAGCCGAGGTTTTCGACGAGAATTTCCGCAACGCCGTGCCGCCTGCCCAGTTCCGTACGCTAACCGGGCAAGTACGAACGCAGCACGGACAAGCGGTGGAGATTGCGTCAATCACCCCGCGCAACGCCAATTCCGCGATCCTCAAGATACGTTTTGAAAAAGCGATAGTTACGGTCAACATTGATCTCGAAAACACCCCCCCGCATCGTATTTCCGGCCTCCTCCTTACGGGGTTCGAAGCCGATGCCGGCTCGCTCGATGATGTGATCGCTGCGATTGATGCCCTGCCCGGTCGTCAGGGAATATTGATCCGGCAACTGGATGCGCCCACCCTCCCGCCTGTCGTGGCGGTGGATCCCGACGCCCGCTATGCCATCGCTTCCACATTCAAACTCTATATATTGGCCGAGCTCGACCGCGCCGTGCGAGCCGGTGAGCGACAATGGTCCGATGTCGTGCAACTGGGCCCGAAATCCCATCCGTCCGGCATCAGCCAGAACTGGCCCGACCGGTCGCCGGTCACGCTCCACACGCTCGCAACCCTGATGATCTCGATCAGCGACAATAGTGCTACCGATACGTTGATCCGGGTGCTCGGACAGAATAAGCTAGCCGGAATTGTGAAAGCAACGGGCCACCATAACCCGGACGAGCTGCGTCCCTTGCTGATGACGCGCCAGGCATCGGCCCTGAAGATGCCGGCCCATGCAGAGCAGCGAGAACAATATCTCAACGCCGGTCCGGCTGAACGCGAACAGATGCTCGCAAAATTCGACAGTGCGTTGACCCTGGACAGCGTCGATTCCCGGATATTGACACACGGCCCGAATTTTATCGATCAGCTGGAATGGTTTGCGACCCCGGCGGACATCGTCCGGTTGCTCGATTATCTGCGCCGAAACGCGAGCGAGGAAAGCCTGGCCCTATTGGCGATCAGTCTAGGTATCGGCCGGGATGCGGCCGAAAAATGGAGCTATTTTGGCTATAAGGGTGGGTCGGAACCAGGCGTATTGTCCTTCAATTTCCTGCTGCGGTCGAAAGCCGGCAAAGATTACGCCGTCTCCGTCAACTGGAATAATGAAGAAATATCACTGCAGGAGAGTGAACTACTGGCCCTGACCACACGCCTGATAAATTTGCTCGCGGAGCAATAGGCGAATACGAGACCAGGCTATGCGCCCGCCAGCGCCTCGACCAGCGCCTTGACCTTCTGCTGCCGCCATTGCGGGAGCGGCGCCATCAGCCAATAGCCGCGCGAGGACACGCTGTCTTCGCCGATGATCTCGATCCGCCCGGCGGCGAGATCGCGCTGGGCCAGCATTTTGGGAACCCAGGCATAGCCGAAGCCATTGACCGCCGCCTCTATTGCAAGACCGCCATCGGCGACGCGCATCAGCGTTTCCTCGCCTTCGGAAATCGGGCAGCCCGGCCAGTCAATCTTGTTGCCGCCCTTCTGGCCCGGAGCCGAAACCTTCACGAACACCGTATCGCCCAGCATCTTGCCTTCATGCTGTCCCGGTCCGTCGCCCAGCCATACCGCGACATCGAGATTGGCTTCGGTGAAATCAATTTCATCATCCGCCGCGACCAGCGCGAAGCTGGTATCCGGATGGTCGGCGGAAAAACTGGCCAGTCTCTCGTTCAGCCATTTCTGGGTGAAGTCACGCGGTGCCGCGATCGTCAGCTTGTGGGAGGACTGGCCCGACTGCATAGCGCGTACAGCCTCTTCAAATTGCAGAAAACCGGAGCGGAGCGCATCGAGACCCGCCGCTGCTTCGTCGGTCAGTTCGAGACCTTTGGGCGTGCGCCGGAACATCACCACGCCAAGCATGTCCTCGAGCGCACGGATTTGCTGCCCGACCGCAGCGGGCGTTACCGCCAGTTCATCGGCCGCTTTGGTGAAGCTCAGGTGCCGTGCCGCAGCATCGAGCACGCGCAGCCCGTTCAGTGGCAAATGGGTGCGCTTCATTGCTCGACCGTGGGTTCGGAAAGAATGAAACGGGGGATACGGACTTCGAAGGCCGGTGGCGTGCTGCCGACCATGACAAAATGGCCTTCCATCGAACCGCGCTGGGTATTGAGCGGGCAACCCGATACATAATCATGCGCTTTGCCCGGCTGGATAATCGGCTGTTCGCCGACCACGCCATCGCCGTCGACCATTTGCAGTCCGCCGCGCTCGTCGTTGATCCGCCAGTGCCTGGTCAGCAATTGCACCGCCGTGTCGCGATGATTTTCGATCCGGACATGATAGGCCCAGAACCAGCGCTTGCTATCGATGTCCGATTGCTCGGGCAGGAAGGTCACGGAAACGCGGACGGTGACCCCGTCGGTGGTTTCGGCAAACGGAAAGAATGATTCCATCAGCATGTTATAGTGTCAAAGCCCCACTGACGAAAGGGCCTGATCCAGATCTTCGATCAAATCGATCGGATCCTCGAGGCCAACGTTGATCCGCAGCATGTCCTCGGTAATCCCGATTTCCAGCCTCGATTCCTCTGCCAAACCGTAATGCGTGGTAGAGGCGGGATGACACATCAGCGAACGGCTATCCCCGATATTGTTCGAAATATCGATCAGGTTCAATGCATTGAGCAGAGCATGCGCCCTTGCCCGGCCACCGCCGACATAGAGCGAGAAGATAGGCCCGGCAGCTTCCATCTGGCTCATCGCGAGATTGTGTTGCGGATGACTGGGCAGGCCCGGAAGCAGGACTTTCTCGACCCGTTGCTCGAGAAACTTGCCCACTTCGAGCGCATTGCCGCTCTGCCGGCGGATGCGCAGGTCGAGCGTTTCCAGCCCCTTGAGCACGACCCACGCGTTAAACGCACTCAATGTGGGACCGGTGTTGCGGATGAAAGCAAGCAGCGGACCTTCGATAAATTCCTCGGTGCCACAGACGGCACCGGCCAGCACACGCCCCTGCCCGTCCATCATCTTGGTGGCGCTATAGGCGACCACATCGGCGCCAAATTCCATTGGCCGCTGGAGCATGTTGGTGGCGAAGGCATTGTCGACGACGCTGACGATGCCCTTGGCCCGCGCCAGCGAACAGACGCTGCGCAGGTCGATCACTTCCATGGTCGGGTTGGCCGGGGTTTCGAAAAAGAATACCTTGGTCTTCCGCGTAATCGCCTGTTCCCAATTCTCGATCTCGCGGCCGTCGATCACGGTGGTCTCGATGCCGAATTTGGGCAGCAGACTGTCGGTCAGCCAGCGGCAGGACCCGAACAGGGCGCGGCTGGCAACAACATGATCGCCCGCCTCCAGCTGGCACAGCAAGGCAGCGGTCATGGCGGCCATGCCCGATGCGGTGGCCCGGCAGGCCTCCGCGCCTTCCATGATTGCGATCCGCTCTTCCAGCATCCGCACCGTGGGGTTTTGCAGGCGGCTGTAGGTCATGCCGTCCTGTTCGCCGGCGAAGCGGGCAGCCGCGTCTTCGGCGCAGTCATAGCTATAGCCGGATGTCAGGAACAGAGCTTCGGATGTCTCGCCGAATTCGCTGCGCATCGTACCGCTGCGAATCGCCTGGGTAGCCGGACGCCAGTTCTTGGTGACATTGCGGTTTTGGCCCGTGTTTCTTTTCATATCGCTTCCCTAGCCGCCCGTCAGTTGCGCGACAATAGCGTCGCCGATTTCACTGGTCGACGCTGTGCCGCCAAGATCATGACCGAGAACACCTTGTGCCAGTACGGCGGCCACTGCGGCTTCGATCCGGTCAGCCTCGGCGTGCATGCCGAAACTGTGCCGCAACATCATCGCGGCGGATAATATCATCGCCGAGGGATTGGCAATCCCCTGCCCGGCGATATCCGGCGCGCTGCCGTGGATCGGCTCGTAAAGGCCCTTGGTGCCTTCGCCGAGAGAGGCCGAGGCCAGCAGGCCGATCGACCCGACACACATGCTCGCCTGGTCGGACAATATGTCTCCGAACAGATTGCCGGTCACGACGACGTCAAACTGGCCCGGGTTGCGCACCAGCTGCATCGCGGCATTGTCGACATACATGTGGCTGAGCTCGACTTCCGGATATTCGCTCGACAGCTCGGTCACCACGTCGCGCCACAATTGCGATGTTTCCAGCACATTGGCCTTGTCGACGGAGCAGAGCCGCTTGTCACGGCCCATGGCGGTCTTGAAAGCGACATGGGCGATCCGCCGGACCTCGCTCTCGTCATAGGACATGACATCATAGCCTTCGCGCAGGCCATCGGCGGTTTTGCGCATGCCCTTTTCACCGAAATAGACGTCACCATTCAACTCGCGGACGATCACAACATCGATGCTGCGGGCGATTTCCGGCTTCAGACCGGAGGCATCTTCCATCCCCGGAAACATTTTCGCGGGCCGCAAATTGGCAAAGGTCTGCATTTCCTTGCGCAGGCCGAGCACCGCCTGCTCGGGGCGCAAATGGCGTTCGAGATTGTCGCAAGACGGATCACCCACCGCGCCGAACAGGACCGCATCGGCCGACTTCGCCAGTGCGACCGTTTCCGGCGGCAGAGGATGCCCATGGTTACGATAGGCGATACCGCCGACATCCGCGTGCTCCAGCCGCAGGTCCGGCAAGTCCATAGCCTCGAGTACGCGTAGCGCCTCGACCATGATTTCCTGACCAATCCCGTCGCCGGCAAGCACTGCAATAAGCATGAAATTTCCTTCTTGTGAATGCGCCGCTTCCTGCCGAGAATCACGCGATTAGGCAACCACCCTTTTCAGCCGATCAACAAGAACCGATCGCGCCGCCATCATATCCTTGCGGCCCTCGTCAAAAAAATGGCGTTTGAGAAAAAAACCCGTGACGCGCAATCCATCGAATATGTCATCCCATTCGGGGGGTGTCGGCTCTGTCAGAAAGGCCGGGAGCGGCAAAAGGCGGTCCTTGTACAGTGCGCCCGCTCCTGCACTGACCGCCGTCGCGCTCTTTGGACTGATATAGACCAGATCCTCGGCCGAACCGGTCACCGCGCATTTATCCAGCGCCAGGCCAAAGCCCAGTTCCGAAAGCAGCAACAACTCGTAGCGCACCAGAGCCACCGCCCAACCCTTGGCAGACGGAGCGCCGCATATCGCGTCCAGCAGGGCCGACAGGGCGGAATGGATTTGCGGATAGCTATGTTCTTCCGGCAAGGTCGCCGCGGTCAAGGCGGTCACCCAGTCCAGCGCCGCGCTGGCCAGGGGCTCGCCGAGAAACGGCCCGCGGCTCAATTGCAATTCCGCAGTCATCGACGCCAATTGATCCTCGGTCCGCGCGCGATAATCGGCCTGCACGATATTGGACGGGATCAGCACCGGACGCATCGTCCGGGAGTGGGCGCCGCGAACATAGCCGGCGACCAGTCCGTTTTCGGGGGTCAGCGAACGGACCACCGCGCCATGTTCGCCATGGGCGCGGACCGAGCAGATGATGGCTGAGGTGCGAAGGCTACCCATGAAAATAATCGTAAATCTTCTGCGCCACGGTCGCCGACACGCCGGGCGCGCCCTGCAGATCATCCAGCGAGGCGTTCTTGACCGCCCGCGCTGTGCCGAAATGCAGCAATAGCGCCTTTTTCCGGGCCGGACCTATGCCCGGCACGTCATCCAGCGAACTGTGGCCGACGGATTTGGCGCGCCGCGTCCGGTGCGCGCCGATCGCAAAGCGGTGCGCTTCGTCGCGCAGGCGCTGGAGATAGAAAAGCACCGGGCTGTTCATCGGCAGGTTGATCTGGCGGCCGTCTGGAAGGTGGAATGTCTCGCGTCCGGCATTGCGGTCCGGTCCCTTGGAAACGCCGATCATCACGACATCCTCGACCCCGATTTCGGCCAGAGCGCCACGCGCTGCGCTCATCTGGCCCTTGCCACCGTCGATCAGGACGAGATCGGGCCACTCGCCCTTGTCGCGATCCGGGTCCTCTTTCTGCGCGCGTGCAAAACGCCGTTCGAGCACTTCACGCATCATCGCGAAATCGTCGCCTGGCGCGATATCCGGGTTCTTGATATTGAACTTGCGATAAGCATTCTTCCGGAAGCCCTCGGGGCCAGCAACAACCATCCCACCGACCATATTGGTCCCCTGAATATGACTGTTGTCATAGATTTCGATCCGGTCCGGAACCGCGTCCAGCTCGAGCAGATCGACCATCTCGCGCATGATCTTGGCCTGGGTCGAGGTTTCTGCCAGACGACGGTCAAGCGCATCTTCGGCATTGCGACTGGCCTGCGTCAGCAATTTCCGGCGATCCCCGCGCTGCGGTTTCGAGACGCTGACATTATAGTCGGCCTTGGTGCTCAGCGCCTCGGCCAGCAGCTCCGCATCCGGCAATTCCCGGTCGAGCAGGACCAGCTTCGGCGGTGGCATCTGTTCGTAAAATTGCATCAGGAAGCTGGAAAACACCTCTCCGATCTCGACGCTGGTCGTGTGGGCGGGAAAGAAGCTGCGATGGCCCCAGTTCTGGCCGCCGCGAATGAAGAAAGCCTGGATACAGACGGTCGAGCCCTTGGCCGCCAGTGCAAAAATATCGGCGTCCGGCAGACCCTGCGCGTTGATCGCCTGGCTGCCCTGGATGAAGGTCAGCGCCTTCAGCCGGTCGCGATAGACCGCGGCCATTTCAAAATCGAGACCTTCCGACGCCTTCTCCATCGCGCCCCCCAGCTTTTTCTGCACCTCGGTCGACTTGCCCGAGAGGAAATCGCGCGCATCCTTGACCAGTTCGGCATAATCCTCCTTGCTGATCCGGTCGACACAGGGCGCCGAACAGCGCTTGATTTGGTAAAGCAGGCAGGGACGCGAGCGGTTATTGAAAAAGCTGTCGGTGCAGGAGCGGAGCAGGAACAGTTTCTGCAGCGCGTTGAGCGTCCGGTTGACCGAACCGGCGCTGGCAAACGGGCCGAAATATTGGCCCTTGATCCGCTGCGCGCCGCGATGCTTGGTGATCCGAGGGAAATCATGGTCGTCGCGGAGCAGAATGAAGGGGAAGCTCTTGTCGTCCCTCAACAGCACATTATAGGCGGGCCGGAATTTCTTGATGAGCTGCGCTTCGAGCAGCAACGCCTCGGCTTCGCTGCCGGTGGTGACGATTGTCATCGAGCGGGTCTGCGCCACCATCCGCATCAATCGCTGTGGCAACCCGTTCATCTGGACATAAGCGCCTACGCGGGACTTTAGCGAGCGCGCCTTGCCGACATAGAGAACATCGCCACGCTTGTCCTGCATCCGGTAGACGCCAGGACGTGTGGGAAGTGTATTGAGGACCTCGCGGATCGCCGCCATCCCGGCTTCGAGATCAGGCGTATCGCCCTCCCCGCGCACCGCATAGGTCGCTTTATCCTCGTTGAAACGGGACGCGGCATTGGGATGATCGGGACGGTCGGCTTTGGACATGCAACATATCTAGGGCGGCATGGGACGCAATGCCAGAATCAATCGTTCCGGCATTCCCGCAAAAGCAGAAATCCGGAACGGTGATGTGAAATCAGATTTGAAAACCGTGTCTCCGCCTGAGCGAAGACGCAGCAGCCTAGTTCAGCGTTTTACCGATATCGCCAATGGCCTTGTCGATCAAAGCCTTGTCAGCAGCAGCGTCATGACGCGCGGCAATCAGGGCTTGCGCTGCCTGGGTTGCTGCTGTCGCTGCCTTGGCCCGAACTTCGGCGATCGCGGACCGTTCTGCCGCGCCGATTTTTTCTTCCGCCATTTTCTTGCGGCGGGCGACCAGCGCCTTGGTGTCGGCCTCTGCCTGCTTGACCAGAGTAGCCGCTTCCTTTTCGGCATTTTCCATCAGCGCTTCAGCTTCCGCCTGCGCGCCTGCGGTCTTGGCTTCATATTCCGCTTTCAAAGCCTCGGCTTCCTTGCGGAGATTGGCCGCTTCGTCGAGAGTCTTTTTGATCTCGGCAATTTGCTTGTCGAGCATAGCGCCAATGATCTTCGGAACCTTTGCCCACAGCATGATGCCGAATACGATCAGCATTCCCACGGCAACCCAACCGGTTGCATTCAGTCCGAGTGCGCTTGCTTCCGCGCTTTCTGCCAAAATTGTCAATAGCATCGTCTATCTCCTTCAGCAGGCGCTCAGAAAGCGGCCTTGACCGCTTTCTTCGCATCAGCGGCCGAAACCTTGGCACCGGAAACCGTCGAGACAATTGCCTGAGCGGCTTCGGCTGCCACGGTTTCGATTTCCTTGAGAGCGGCCGTCTTCGCCGCTTTCAAGGCTGCATCCGCTTCGTCAGCCTTCTTGGCAAAGGCAGTATCGGCCCGTTTGACCGCAGCTTCGTTCTTCTTGGCCGCCTTCGCCTTGGCTTCGTTGATATTGCCAAGAGCATCGGCCCGCGCATCGTTGATGCTGGTACGATAATCGGTTTCGATCTGCTCGGCCTTGTCTTGCGCAGCCTGAGCTGCAGCAAGATCATCCGTAATCCGCTTCTGGCGGTCATCGACCGTCTTGCTGATCTTGGGCACCATATTCCGGGCTATGCCGAAATAGATGATTCCGATCACGATCAGCAGCCAGAAAAACTGGCTACCGTAGACTTCCAAGAGCTGACTAATTTGAGGCATTATTCACCTGTAAATTCAAGACGCAAAACCGATAATCTGGCCGAGCTGCGCAAGGCCAGCGCATTCAGCAGATTATTCTGCTGGTGCAGCTGCCGGTGCTTCTACAGCAGCAGGCGCTTCAACAGCGGCTGCTTCTACTGCAACGACATCTGCTGTTGTAACAGCTGGCGGAGCGTAGAGAATGATCATGGCAACAGCGAAAGCGATCAGGCCGAGCAATTCAGCAGCAGCAAAGCCGATGAACAGACGTCCCTGCTGGCCGTCAGCCGCCGATGGGTTACGCAGAGCGCCTTCAAGGAAGGAACCGAAAACATTACCAACACCGGTAGCAGCGGCGCCAACGCCGATTGCAGCCAGGCCAGCGCCGATAACTTGTGCAGAAGAGAGATCCATTTTTTTAACTCCGTATTGTAAGACTAGATTGAAAGTGACTTAGTGAAGATTTTCCGCATCGTTGATATACAACGATGTAAGAAGAGCGAAAACATAGGCCTGAATGGCGCAAACCAGCAATTCCAGCGCACTGACAAAGGCGATGAAGATAATGCTGAGAACCGCGATACCCCAACTGGCGCCGCCCGCGTCAATCGCCTGAATGACAAAATTCGCGAACACCTTGATCAGAATATGACCGGCGATCATCGCAACGAACAACCGCAGCGCGAGGCTGAACGGACGTACGAGGAAAGACAAAAGCTCGACCATGAAGATAAGCGGGATCATCACAACTGGCGTACCATGCGGAATGAACAGGCTGAAAAACTTGAAACCATGTTTCCAGAAACCGACAACCAGGACGATCGAGAAGCTGATCGCTGCCAGCAGACCGGTGACGGTGAACTGGCTGGTGACGGTGAACGGATGGATACCGGGAATGATACCGAATGGCATCATTCCGAGCAGGTTGGAGAACAGGATGAACATGAACAAGGTGAACACCCAGGGCGTATATTTCTTGCCATTGGGGCCGATGCTGGTGGCAATGATATTATCGACAAAGCCGACAATGCCTTCAACCATGATCTGCCAGCGACCGGGAACCAGTTCGCGCTTCATTCCGCCCATCATGAACACATAGAGAAGCCCGAGGACGAGGAACATCCAGAGCGCACTGTTCGTGAAACTGATCTGCTGTCCGAATAAAGTGAAGCCATCAAAGATGGGCTGCACTTCAAACTGGTGCATAGGATCAATTTTGCCTTCTGTAGCCACTAATCTAACCCCTGATCGTCAATCATCATCATCTGCTAATGCCGTCCCGATGTCGTCCACCGGTTGGCTCGAAATTTTGTAAATCCTCCAGAACGCCGTTCCAATCCCGAGGAAAAAGAACGACAGAAGGAACAATGGCGAAGTTCCGAACAGATTGTCAAAAAGCCAACCCAATCCAAAACCGACGACCACACCCCCGATCAGATAGCTCAGCACGCGCATCCCGAGTTGCTGATGTGCATCAGGCTCCCGGTTCAGGTGCTTAGCTTTGATCCGCTCTCTATTCTGTGCCGATACCAGTCGCTCTTCCAGCGATGAAACCCGCACATCCTCTTCGAGGGGATCCCGATCAGATTCGCTCGCTGCCATAATGATCCTTTCAAAAGCCCCAAAGAGCGCCAAAAAGAGCCATAGATAACAGCAGGCCGACCCGCCAAGGCGCGGTCCGTTTAGGAAAGCAGCGTGCCCAAGTCAACAGCGATGCTGCGATGCGGAAAATTGGGTGTTTCCACGGCGGGTTATCCGCCATATTTTGACGGGCCACCCCCCGGTATAGCGGGCTGCGACAGGGCTGTTGAGCCGGATTGCGCTTCATGTTCCTGTTCGTGGCCCCACGGGATTCTCCTCAGGCCCACTGCCCTTTTGACGCCGCGGTCTGTTTTAGCGCCCTTTTGATGGCACTATATGCTAGCGCCATCATAAAGCGGAAGCCGGGGAAGACATGTGACATTTGATCTGAAAAATCTCGATCTGTTCGTGCGCGTGGCGGCGCTGGGTGCAATTGGCAAAGCCGGCGCCGAGTTCAATCTTTCACCAACCAACGCTACGCAGCGGATCCAGGCGCTCGAAACCGATCTTGGCGTCAAACTGCTCAACCGGACGACGCGCTCGATATCCCTGACTCCCGACGGTGAGGTTTTCGTCGACCATGCCAAACGTGTGCTCGACGCCGCCGAAGAGGCCAGACAGGTTCTCACCCGGTCAACGAAATCGGCGTCGGGCCTGCTCAGGGTCACCGCCTCGGCAACATTCGGGCGGGCCCATATCGTCCCGTTTCTCGCCGAGTTTCTTGCCCAGCATCCCGATGTGACGCTCGACCTCAACCTGACCGATGCGATCGTCGATATTGTCGAACAGGGCTATGAGCTGGCCTTCCGGATCGGCGACCTCGCCCCCTCCTCGCTGCTGGCACAGAAAATCGATGCCAATCCCGAATGGCTGGTGGCTTCGCCCGCCTATCTCGAACGCGCGGGACGGCCACAAAAACCGGCCGATCTGGTGGGCCATGCCTGCCTGCCGCTCGGCACCATGCGCAACTGGCAGCTGTGCGGTCCCGACGGCAAGCTGCACGATATTGCCGCCTCCGGTCCGGTCAACGTCAATCATGGCGAGGCGATGAGCGTGCTGGTCCGGGCCGGAGTGGGTATAGGCCTGGCAGCTCTGTGGCATGTCGGACCGGATATAAGGGCGGGCCGGCTGGTCCATGTGCTGCCCGAATATCGAGTGGCGCGGGAGACCAATATCTGGGCGGTGCGCCCGCCGGGCCGGGTGATCCCGGCGCGGGTCAAGGCGTTTCTCGACTTCATGCAAAGGCGGATCATCGAAACCAACCGCGAACGCTATGGCGGGCTGGCCTGATCCATTATTTTGTATTTGCAAATAATCATTTTCATTTTTAGCCGATAGCCCCGATAATCGGAATTGCTATGATCGTGCCCAACAACAAGGAGCACCTAATCATGACGCAATTATCCGCAACCCAGACCCCAGCCGCCGACAATTTGAACTATGCGGCAGACAGCCAGCGCATCATCCCCGCCGATGGCGACCGCAACCCCGCCAGACTGAACGACGGTCAGGACATCACCTATTTCGCCAAGCACCGCCACACCGTGAAAGCCTTTGCCCCCGACCGCAAGATTGCACCGGAACATGTCGAGAAGATTCGTGACCTGCTGCGCTTCAGCCCGTCGAGCACCAATGCCCAGCCGTGGAAATTCATCCTCGCTTCGACCGACGAAGGCAAGGAACGGGTCGCCAAATCGACCGACGAACGCTATCCGTTCAACAGCCCGAGCATCCGCAACGCCTCGCATGTTGTCGTATTCGCCAGCCGCCTCGCGATCGAGGAGGATTTTCTGCTGAAGGTCCTCGACCAGGAAGAACAGGACGGCCGGTTCGACAGCGATCCGGAAACCTTCCGCGCCCAGATGCACGGCGGCCGCAGCCTGTTCGTCAATCTGCACAAGCAGGACATGAAGGACGCACAGCACTGGATGGACAAGCAGGTCTATCTCAACATCGGCCAGTTCCTGCTCGGTGTTGCGACGCTCGGCATTGACGCAACCCCGATGGAAGGCATTGATACCAAGGTATTGGATGAGCAATTCGGTCTGCGCGAGCAAGGCTATAACAGCCTCGTCGTGGTTGCCCTGGGCTATAGCGACGAAGAAGCCGACTATAATGCCAGGCTGCCCAAATCGCGCCTGCCGCTTTCGGACATATTGATCGAGGCCTGAGCCCGGGCGATCGATAATCAACAGTCAAAGGACACCCGCACAATGACAAAGAAAACCTTGGTATCGATCGCTACCGCACTCTCCGCGACCGTCGTGGCTTGTCCACCGGCGGTCGCGCGAGACGCGGCTCCCTCGGCCGTGGCGGTATCCGCTGCCGAAACCGTCGTTCCGGACGACGTGCAATGGGGACCGCTTAACGCTGCCCGTGGCGATGCCAGCCCCCGGGCCGGCAATCTCTGGGGCGATCGCACCGCCCCGGGCGCGTCCGGTTTCCTCGTCAAATTCGACGAAGGCTTTGCCTCGCCGCCGCATATCCACAATGTCACCTATCGCGGCCTCGTTATCGAAGGTCTGGTCCACAATGACGATCCCGCCGCCGCCAATATGTGGCTGCCCGCCGGTTCCTTCTGGACCCAGTTCGCCGGTGAATCGCATATCACCGCGGCCAAAGGCACCAGCAATCTCGCCTATATCGAAATCCAGGACGGCCCCTATCTCGTCAAACCGGCCGACGAGGCGTTCGACAATGGCGAACGGCCGATCAACGTCGACCCCTCCAATTTTGTCTGGCTCGACGCTTCGGATATTGACTGGCTGAAACTGCCGGACAGCGCAGAAACCGGAAGCGCTCCGCAAATGGCCTTTCTCTGGGGAAACCCGCGACCGGGCGAATTGAGCGGGACCTTGCTCAAACTGCCCGCCGGCTTTTCCGGGGAAATCCACGGCAACGGATCGCCCTTGCGCGCCGTAGTCATCCAGGGAGCAGTCAGCCACAGCCAGACAGGTGGCAACGAAGAGAAAGCCTTGCCGTCCGGCAGCTATTTCGGGTCAACGGGCTCGGCGACTCACGAGATCACGAACAGTGCAGGCGGCGAAAGCATCATCTATATACGCAGCATAGGTTCCTTCACTGTCCGTTGACAATTCGACCGGCACCCGCCCTTCTATTGCCAGCAACAAGGATATCTCATGCCGAAAACGATTCTGATAACCGGCTCGACCGACGGCATCGGTCTTGAAACCGCCAGGGCGCTGAGCGCGGCTGGGCACAATATTTTGCTGCACGGGCGCAGCGAGCACAAACTGGCTGCCGCGAAAGCCGGGCTCGACGCTATGCCGGATCACGGAGGCGTCGAGACTTATGTCGCAGACCTGTCCGACATGGCTGCTGTCGAGACATTGTCCGAAGCGGTTGCGGCGCGGCACAAGCGGATCGATGTGCTGATCAACAATGCGGGAGTCTTTGCCGTTGCCGACACAAGGACAGCGGCTGGTCTCGACGTGCGGTTTGCCGTCAACACCATTGCCCCTTATCTGCTGACCCGACGCCTATTGCCCCTGCTCGACAAGTCTGGGCGCGTGGTAAACCTGTCCTCGGCCGCGCAGTCACCGGTGGATCTAGACGCACTGGCCGGACATGCGGGCCTGTCCGACAGCGCGGCCTATGGACAGAGCAAGCTCGCCCTGACCATGTGGTCGCACAGTCTGGCGCAGGAACTGGCACCCGATGGCCCGATGATTGTCGCGGTCAATCCGGGCTCGTTCCTCGGCACCAAGATGGTGCGAGAAGCCTATGGATCAAAAGGCAATGACGTCGGGATCGGCGTGGATATTCTGGTCCGTGCGGCCTTGTCCGAAGAATTTGCCAAGGCATCCGGCCTCTATTTCGACAATGACAGCGGTCAGTTTGCCCGCCCTCACCCGGACGCGCTAGACCCGCAGAAATGCGAACAGCTTATGCACAGTCTCGACGCGATCCTGCAGAAACTGTCTCACCGGTAGATTTTACCAGTCACCGGAAAAGAGAGCCCGACCATCATCATCACTGCCAGCATCCGCGCAAAACGATAGCGCGATTATCCGCTCGCTGTCGCGAATGACAGATGAACCGAGCGCCGGGCCGGTGTCGCCCGGGACCCGGGCGCTGTGGATACCTGCGGTCAAGAAATGCAATAGCGTTGCGATTTGCGCCATCTGATCAGAATTAGCTCACAGGACTGTTGAGTTCCCGAGCGAAAATCTTCAGGAGGCGGCGATGATTTTCGCAACCCTTTTTCTGCTGTCACTGGGCCTTGCGATGGATGCCTTTGCCGCAGCCGTCGCCCAGGGCGCAGCCAGTCGCCCCAGCCGGTCCACCGCTTTGCGAATGAGCCTGGCTTTCGGGTTTGCCCAGGCGGTCATGCCCCTGCTGGGCTGGGCTCTCGGAATGGCTTTTGCCGCTGTCATGCAATCGGTGGCTCACTGGATTGCGTTCGTGCTACTGGGCATATTGGGTCTGCGGATGATCCGGGAAGGCTTGGATTGTGATCCGGAAGCGCCCAGTCAGGATCTGACGCTCTGGCCCTTGCTCGTCATGGCGGTTGCCACCAGTATTGACGCCGCAGTTGCCGGGATCACCCTCCCCAGCTTTGGCGCCCCGATCCTGCTGGCGTGTCTGGTGATCGGAATGACCACGTCGCTGATGACTTATCCCGGTGTCTTTCTGGGCGCGCTGATGGGCACAAGGGTCGGCAAATGGGCCGAGGTGCTGGGAGGGCTGATACTGATCGGCCTGGGAGCGAAAATCTTCATTTCGCAGCAATTCTTCGCGGTCTGATAACCAAAAAAAAAGCGCGCCGATCGGATCGGCGCGCCTTTTGTCATTCCGGTTCAAACTAGTTCAGGCAGCGCGAATCCCGGACCGGATCGCTCGCGTCGCGGGTGTTCCAGGTACCGGCGGGCGTCTGATATTTCTCGCCCGGCGCGGTCCGCATGATCAGGTTGCAGCCCGAAGTGAAGGCAAATTGCTCGACCGTCGAGTTGGTTTCCTGCGCCTTGCGGGTATAGGCCGCCTTGCGCTTGATATTGATGTCCTCGACCAGCGCCTTGATCGCCGGAGACGGTGCCGTCACATAGCCGAGATAGCCGTCGGGCTTCTCGCCGATCTTTCCCGACGAGCGCGCAGCTTCATAAGCGGGATCGCGTTGAGCCATGACCGGTGCGGCAACTACAGCCGTTAATATCAGTCCGCCGATAATGGCCAAGGCCTTGTTTTTCTTTACTTGTTCAAACATTAGAAAATATCCGCTTCCTTGTTGATAAGGTCTTTTGCATCACCATCCAGGCGATACACCACTTCCTGCTTGATATTGATATTGAGGTTGATGACAATCGGCTTGTCCGGTGCAGAAACCTGCACACAGGCGGAAAGTCCGATTGCTGCCCCCAAAATCAGGCCGGTGGTGGTTAAACTCCTCATATTGCGTCGAATCGCACCATATGGTCGATCCGTCAATTGACTTGTCTGATAAAGCATCATCGCTTTCCCCTCGCTGAATGGACTATTCATCTTCTTCCAGAACCTTCACCGCGGCTTTGGCCCGGTTCTCTTGGGCCCGGAGCAGCGCAGGCAGATTTTGGCCTACCAATATTTCGGGTTCGTAATAGGATTTGGCGCTGCTCATCAATTGCATGAACGGCGCCTGTATCCGGACGTTGAACTGGATCGGGATGCGCGCGAGCTGCTTGGTGATGAAATTCCGGCTCGCGCCATCGCCTTGCTGCAACCCGTCGAATTTTACCTCGGTGATGATTTCGCCGGCAATGTCCCCGTCCATGCCGATGGTCAGATTGCGATATCTGATCGACTTGAGCGCATTGAAGGCGAAATTGGCCATCGTGCCCATGTCTTGATAGGTCAGCTCTCCGACATAGGCGAGCGTGCCGCCGCCTTCCCGCGCCACCAGATAACCGCCGACCACCCGGCCGCCATCCTGATCGAAGACCATCGGCAGCTTGCCGTCGAACACACCGGTCGCGGTCATATTCTCGAAATCAAACTGGGTCAGGAACTGGGATGCATCGACGCCCTCGACGGTGAATTGCAGCCGCCTTTCCGCTTCCTCGCTCAGGTCCAATATGGTCGGCTCGAGATATAGTCGGCCGCCGGCAAATGGCCATTCTCCGCCTTCAACCTGCAACTTGAAGTCGGGGAGCAGACGATAGCGGATTTGCCCGTTGAAGACCGCGACGCCGGGATTGACTTCGGACAGACTGACAAGCTGGCCCGGCGCGGTTTCCAGCGCAAGCAGATCTGAAAATTGTATCTCGCCGGCCAGGCCGGTCACCGGACCGAAGGCCGCGGCCAGATTCATGCCATTCGTCCGGAAAGTTCCGGTACTTTTAATACCATTTTCAGACGCATCCCAGTCAATCCGCCCGACCCCCGATATTTCACCCTGGACATTGGCGATCACACCCAGAGTCAGCGGAGTCAGCTGTTCCGGCTGCAGCTTTTCATTGAACACCAGCGACTGCACGTCGATCAGCGCCCTGCCTTCACTTTTTTTCAAGGCATGGACAATATCGATGGCCGCAACAGCGGTCAGCGTTTCCGGCTCGCGAAGCCAGCCGGTTGCAGTCAGGTCACTGCCGTCAAAACCCAGTTTGACATCGTTGCTGACCAGAGGACGAAACCGTTCCACCGGTTGCTCGTCGCGAACCAGCAGACTGGCATCGGCGAGGAATTTGCCATTTTCATAGCGCCAGTCCCCTTCGACATTTTCCATCAGCAGCGGAACATTGGCGACCTTGCCGGAGGCGCCTTCGATCCGGCCCGAAAGACTGCGCCCGAAAGCCGCGCTCAGCACGGCCATGTCGAGGCTCGTCATACTGTCCGCCGTTCCCAGCCGGACGGCGACATTTTGCGCCTTCAGGCCGTTGGCCAGTGAAAATCCGAGAGCGCCGCTGGAAATGGCCAGCGGCGTGCCACCAACGTCGCCATTCAGCTTGAGCGATGGCGCATTGGCCGCGATATTCACGCCCGATCCGTTGCCGGAAACGATCGCATTGCCTTGTGGGCAAAGCCGCGCGCTGGTCGGTCCTGCGTTCAGGGATGCGGTGCGCAGGCTGGCAAATTGCAGGTTGATACATTGGCGGAACAGAGCAAAACTGCCGTTTCCGGCGATAGAGCCACTGACCGGCACTTGCAGGCCGGTAATCTGTCCGTCACCCAGCGGCCCGGTCAATATTATCCGGCCGTCGACGTTGGTCCCGCCCTGGCGCGTCGGAGAAAAGGCGAGCGCCGGAATTTTCAGCTGGGCCGAACCGGCCTGGTAGGTTGCCATTTCGAGCCGCCCGGAAAAACCGCGTGAGAGGCTGCCGTCGTCGAGGATAAATTTGGCGCTCGGGAAACCGCCACCTTCCAGGCGAATATTTCCGTCAGCCAGCATCCGGACATTCTTGTCGGTAAAGGCCAATAGCAAAGGATCACTCAGATCCAGCGTAGCGCCGGAGCGCGAGCGAGCGGCCAGCGCATTGAGCGAAAGCGTCGTCCGCGCAGCCGTCTTCGAAAATTTGATGTCGCTGGATATATCCAGCCGGTTCCCGGCCTGCTGAACGGCTTTTGCCAGCCGCGCGGCAATCGGACCGACCGGCGTTCCCGCGGTTGATGCCGACAGGCTGCCCGCCTGCCGCAACAGATTTTGCGCCACCTGAACCCCGCGAATTTCCGGCTGTCCGGCATAGCTGGCGGTCATCGGCCCATCGCCATAGCCGAGCGCGAACGGCCCCTCGATCCGCGAGCTATCGGCGCGACCATATGGCGATTTCATCCCGCTTGCGGTCAGATCGACATCGCCTTTACTTTGTTTGAAATCACCCGCCAAAGTCACCGAGGCCCTGATTTCCTGACCGCTATAATTGGCATAGCGAAGCGGCCCGCCGAGCAGGCCGACTTTGCCCGACCAGCTGGCCAGATCCTCACCCAGATCAACCGAGACCTGGGCGGCGAAATCTTCCGCTGTCAGATCGAGGTCGCTGCAGGCCACAGCCGGCAGCCGCAACGGCCCCTGCAAATGCGGCTTCTTGCCGCGAATCGCGATCTCGCCGAAAAAGGTCGGCTTCTTTATCGCACAACCGCCAGCATCCAGATTCTGGCTGATCGCCGCGATTTCTCCGCTGAAGCCATCGTGCAACTCGCCCTGACCGTTCAGCGCCAGCCCGATAACGCCATATTCGCTGTCAATCCGCAGCTTTGCATCGCTCAGCCCCAGCCACATATCCGGCAGCGCCAGCGGGCTGTCATCTTCGGGATCGGTGAATTTGTCGAGTTCGCCAAAGCTGAGTTTGCCATTTTCCAGCCGGCCGAACAGCTTCACGCCACTCGCCCGGATCCAGTTGATACCGACGCCGCCCATGGTCAGCGAATTGCCGACTTCGACCAGATCGGCGGTCATGTCCGGTCGCTCGGGATCACCGATCACCAGATTGCGAATGACCTGTTTGCGAAGCCCTATATCTTCAATCTCGTAGCTGGCCGCGACATCCATCTGCTCCAGTTCCGACTGGATGACATTGTCGGCGAGCGTCGTCCGGCTGATCCACAGGAGGACCAGCGCGATCAGAATCAGAACAAGCAATATCCCGCCGAACAGTCGAAACCGGGAGCGGCGACCGACAGGGTCATTTGCGATTTCATCTTCCATTACAGGTGAAATGCAGAAGTCTTCCTTAAGTTGCAATGTACAAGTGTCTGAAGAGACGAGATTTCACAGCTTTATTCGAATATTGGACATATTCGGCCTGTTTTCTGCTTATCGAATAAGTTCTCTGTTTGTTCTGTTTATAAGCGGGATATGGCCGCAGAACATGAAATCCAGTCCATCTCGTCGCACCACCGCAGCGGCCATCGCGCGCGGCTTCGCCAGCGGATATTGACGGGTCAGGGCAACGCATTGCACGATCACGAACTGGTCGAATATTTGCTCGCGCTCGCCATCCCGCGCCGCGATACCAAGCCGCTTGCGAAGCAATTGATCGATGAATTTGGCGGGCTTCCTGGCCTTCTTGTCGCCGACGCTGACGCATTGGGAAACCTCCCCGGCATGGGCGAGACCAGCGTGGCGGCGCTGAAAATTGTCCAGCTCGCCGCATTGCGACTGATTTCCGCACCGGTACGCGAACAACCGATCCTCGCGAGCTGGCAGGCCTTGCTCGACTATCTGCGCGCCGACATGGCGCATCTCGCCCACGAACGGGTGCGGGTCCTGCATCTCGACAGCAAGAACCGGCTGATCCGCGATGAACTGGTCAGCGAAGGATCGATTGATCAGGCGGCCATCTATACCCGCGAAGTCATCAAGCGTGCGCTTGCTCTGGGATCAGCAGCGATCATCCTCGTCCACAATCACCCCAGCGGCGACAGCACCCCCAGCCGGCAGGATATCGCAATCACCCGCGACATTTGTGCTGCCGGCGCCACATTGGGCATTGCCGTTCACGATCATATCGTTATCGGCCGCGACGGGCATACATCCTTCCGGTCGAAAGGTCTGATCTAGAAAACCGGCCAGCCTTCAATAAAGGAACATCGGCATGCCCTCGACCTGGATCAGATTGGGCCGATACTGGTTCGCGTCATACAGTCCCGACACATTGACGCCCTTGCTGTCTTCCAGCAGCGTTCCGATCGGCACGACGCCGTAATTGCCATCGGTCAGGCAGACCATATTGGCCATCCGGTCCTGCTCGATCAGCTGCACCGCCAGCGCGCCAAAGGCAAAGCCGACCATGCGGTCCATCGCGTCGGGCTCCCCTGCCCGCATAAGATAGGCCAGTTCCTGCACGATCGTCCGCTCGTCGCTGCGCGCCTCGATCTCCCGCGCCAGCTGGGTGCCAATGTTAAGGCCGGTACGACTGGTGTTCGACTTGTTGATCTCGTCGACGAAATCGGTCGCGCCGGACAGCTTGGCGCCCTCAGACACCAGACAGATTGCGTAGGATTCGGGATTTGCCTGCTTGTCACCGAGCAGCAGGGGCAGCAGCACGTCCATATCCGCCGGCACCTCGGCAATCACCGTCCGGTCCGCCTGCGACAAAAAACCGGACAATAGCGCGGTTTCCCCCGACCGACGGCCGAACAGCTCTATCACCGCAATCCGTTCATGGCTCGCCGCCGTGGTCCGCAGCGAGTTGATCGCCTGCACCGAGCGGGTGACGGCTGTCGAGAAACCGATGCAATAGTCGGTGCCATAGACATCATTGTCCATCGTCTTGGGGATCGAGATGACGTTGCGCCCGAGGCCGGACAGATAGGCGGAAAAACGCAGCGTGCCGTCTCCCCCCATTGTGATCAGGACATCGACCTCGAGAGCGTCAAGGGTATCTAGCACCTTTTGCGTCTGGTCGCCCAGGTCGGTCACCCGCGGATCACAGCGGGAGCTGTGCAATATAGTGCCGCCCTGCCGGTCGATGCCGCGGACCCGGTCCTTGTCGAGCATCATCACGCTATTTTCATTGGCCCAGGGATCAGAAGGGTCGATTTCCAGCACGCCTTCCCAGCCGCGACGCAACCCGACCACATCCCAGCCGCGCTGCCAGGCGGAAGTCGCAATCGACTGGATGCAGGGATTGAGACCCGGAACATCGCCGCCACCGGTGAGCACTGCCAATCGCATTTTATTCTCCCTGTTTCCGCGGCCGCATTGCCGACTCAATTCGTAGCTGCTAGCGGAGCGGCAAATCAAGGCACTTCATTGCCGCAATCATCCTCTTTGTCCAAGGACCAAAAATGATTCCACGCTATTCCCGTCCCGAAATGGTTGCCATCTGGGAACCCGAATCGAAATTCCAGATCTGGTTCGAAATCGAAGCGCATGCGACCGACGCCCTCGCGGAGCTCGGCGTGGTGCCAAAAGAGGCGGCCGAAGCGATCTGGGCCAAAGGCAAGTTCGATGTGGCGCGGATCGACGAGATCGAGCGCGAGGTGAAGCATGACGTGATCGCCTTCCTGACCAATGTCGCGGAAAATGTCGGTGATGAAGCCCGCTTCATGCATCAGGGCATGACCTCGAGCGACGTGCTCGACACCTGCCTCGCGGTGCAACTGGCGCGCGCCTCCGACATCTTGCTGGCCGATATCGACGACCTGCTCGTGGCGATCAAGAGGCGGGCCTATGAACATAAATTCACCCCGACCATTGGCCGCAGCCACGGCATCCACGGCGAGCCCGTCACCTTTGGCCTGAAACTCGCCCAAGCCTATGCCGAGTTCGAACGCAACCGCGAACGGCTGGTCGCCGCGCGCAAGGAAATCGCCACCTGCGCGATTTCCGGCGCCGTCGGCACCTTCGCCAATATCGATCCCAAGGTCGAGGAACATGTGGCCGAGAAATTGGGCCTCACCGTCGAACCGATCTCGACCCAGGTGATCCCGCGCGACCGTCATGCGCAGTTTTTCGCAACGCTCGGCGTTATTGCCTCATCGGTCGAACGGCTCGCGGTTGAAATCCGCCATCTGCAGCGCACCGAAGTGCTCGAAGCCGAAGAATATTTCTCGCCGGGCCAAAAAGGTTCCAGCGCGATGCCGCACAAGCGCAACCCGATCCTGACCGAAAACCTCACCGGCCTCGCCCGGATGGTCCGCAGCTACGCCCTACCCGCGATGGAGAATGTCGCGCTGTGGCACGAGCGCGATATTTCGCACAGTTCGGTCGAACGGATGATCGGACCGGATGCGACGATCACCCTCGACTTTTCGCTGGTGCGCCTTACCGGCGTGATCGACAAGCTGCTGATCTATCCCGAACGGATGCAGAAAAATCTCGACCGGATGGGCGGCCTGGTCCACTCGCAGAGGGTGTTGCTGGCGCTCACCCAGGCCGGCATAAGCCGCGAGGACAGCTATCGCATCGTCCAGCGCAACGCGATGAAAGTCTGGGAATCGGATGGACAAGTTGCCCTGCTCGACCTGCTCAAGGCCGATCCCGATGTCTCCGCCAAATTGTCGGATGAAGAACTGGAGGAACGGTTCAACCTCGATTATCATTTCAAGCATGTCGATACTATTTTTGACCGGGTATTCGGAACGACAGCTTAGCATCCGACCCATATCGTCTGGCCACCTGCCCTTTTTAGGGCTAGGATAGCCGCAGCACAGAGAAAAGGTTGAGTCATGCAATTTATCAAAATCCTGTTCTGGGTTCTTCTGCTGGTGGCAACCTTCATTTTCTGGTGGACCAACGAGGCGCGTTCTTCGCTGGATCTGGGCGCTGCAGTTGTCGAAGCTCGGGTTTCGACCTTTGTTGTCGGCGCGTTCCTGATTGGCTTCGTGCCCACCTGGTTGCTGCTCAGGGGCTCCAAATGGAGACTCTCCCGCCGGATCAAGACGCTGGAGAATGCCGTAAGACCGGCCGTTACGCCGTCAGCTACCCCGACACCCGCGACCAGCCGTGCACCAACGCCAGCCGCGTCAACAGAAACCACCCCGGCTGTGTCATCCGTCAGCACCGACAAAGCGACCGGCCTATGACCAACCCCATTTTTGTCGCGCTCGACACGCCCGATCTCGAACAGGCGATTGCGGTTGCACAATCGGTAAAAGGACATGTCGGAGGGCTGAAGCTGGGCCTCGAATTTTTCTGCGCCCATGGTCATCATGGTGTGCACGAAATCCAGAAGTTCAACCTGCCCATCTTTCTCGATCTCAAGCTGCACGACATCCCCAATACCGTTGCCAAGGCGATGCAGGCGATCAACATGCTGGAGCCGGCGATCGTGACGGTCCACGCTTCCGGTGGCCGTGCGATGATGGAAGACGCCAAGGCGGCGGCCAACGAACATACCAAGGTTGTCGGCGTCACATTGCTGACCTCGCTGGACGAGAATGATATGGGCCGGATTGGCTATACGGGCACGCCGCATGATCAGGTCGAAAGACTGGCTGGCCTCGCCCGCGAAGCGGGACTGGATGGCATCGTCTGTTCCGGCAATGAAGTGGCTGCGGCGCACAAAATCTGGAAAGACGGCTTTTTCGTCGTCCCCGGCCTCCGTCCGAAAGGCGGCGCGATGGGCGACCAGAAACGCGCTGTGACGCCAAGACAGGCGCGCGACAATGGCGCGAGCGTACTGGTCATTGGCCGGCCGATCACCGGCGCGGACAATCCCAATGCAGTAGCGCGGGCGATCGAGGCGACGCTTTAGCAAGTCATCGTCATCCTGAACTTGTTTCAGGACCCCCACCGGCTCAGCATAATCTCACGGGATCCTGAAACAAGTTCAGGATGACGAATGTTGTTTGTCTCGCTAATAGCCCTCGCATGAAAACCCAAATCAAAATCTGCGGCCTGTCCACCGAAGCTTCCATCGATGCAGCGGTCGAAGCCGGTGCGACCCATATCGGCCTTGTGCACTTCGAGAAAAGCCCGCGCCATGTATCACTGGAACGCGCGGCCGAGCTGCGCAATCATGTGGGCAACCGGGTGAAGATCGTGCTGCTGCTGGTCAACGCCGACCCGAAGCTTACCGGCAAAGCCATTAGCGTGGTCAAACCCGATGTGATCCAGTTCCACGGCAGCGAAACGCCGGACTGGCTGAAACTGGTCGCCGACAACAGCGGCCTCGAAATCTGGAAGGCTCTCGGCGTGAAGGACAAGCCGACGCTGGCAAAAAGTGCCCGCTATGTCGGCGCGGCTGACCGGCTTCTGTTCGACGCGCCTGCCAAGGCCTTGCCCGGCGGCACCGGTACGAGCTTCGACTGGTCTTTGCTGGCGGATCACGACCATCAGATCGACTGGGGCCTCGCCGGGGGCCTTGACCCGGATAATGTCGCAAGCGCTCTCAACGCAACCCACGCCCCGCTGGTCGACGTATCCTCCGGCGTCGAATCCGCGCCCGGCGTCAAACAGGTGGACAGAATCGCCGCCTTTTGCCAAGCGGTGCGGGACTATGACGCGTCACTTCGTTAGCGGGCCGTTAGCACTGAGCTTGTCGACCCGAAGGGCGGGCGTAGCTCAACAGCGCTCTGCGACGATAGGCGTCCTTCGACAGGCTCAGGACTAACGGATAAACCCATGAACGACACTCCCCCCAACAGCTTCCGCAACATGCCCGATGACCGTGGCCATTTCGGCGAATTCGGCGGCCGCTATGTTGCCGAAACGCTGATGCCTCTGATCCTCGATCTGGAAAAGCATTATCGCGCGGCGCAAGCCGATCCGGCCTTCGAGGAGCAGTTCAACGATCTGCTGCAAAATTATGTCGGCCGTCCCTCGCCGCTCTATTATGCCGAAAGCCTGACCGAGGAAGTCCGCAAGGATGCACCGGACGGCAAAGGCGCGCAAATCTGGTTCAAGCGCGACGAGCTCAACCATACGGGCGCGCACAAGATCAACAATTGCATCGGCCAGATATTGCTCGCCATGCGCATGGGCAAGACCCGCATTATCGCCGAAACCGGCGCCGGCCAGCATGGCGTGGCCACGGCAACCGTCTGCGCCCGCTTTGGCCTGCCCTGCACGATCTTCATGGGCGCCACCGATGTCGCGCGGCAGAAACCCAATCTGTTCCGGATGAAATTGCTCGGCGCCGAAGTGGTCCCGGTGACCAGCGGCGCGGCGACGCTGAAAGACGCGATGAACGAGGCGCTGCGCGACTGGGTCGCCAATGTCCACGACACATTCTACATTATCGGCACCGCCGCCGGCCCCCATCCCTATCCCGAACTGGTCCGCGATTTCCAGAGCGTGATCGGCAAGGAAGCCCGCGCCCAGATGCTCGACCGCGTCGGACGGCTGCCCGATATGCTGGTTGCGGCGATTGGCGGCGGTTCCAATGCAATCGGCCTGTTCCATCCGTTTCTCGATGATCCGGACGTGAAGATGCTCGGCATCGAGGCGGCCGGCCATGGCCTCGACAAGCAACATGCCGCGAGCCTCGCCGGCGGCGGCCCCGGCATTCTGCACGGAAACAAGACCTATCTGCTGCAGGACGAGGATGGCCAGATCACCGAAGCCCATTCGATCAGCGCCGGCCTCGACTATCCCGGCATCGGCCCGGAACACAGCTGGCTGAAGGAATCCGGTCGCGTCGACTATGACAGCGCCACCGACACCGAAGCGCTCGACGCCTTCCAGCTGCTCTGCCGCACCGAAGGGATTATTCCCGCGCTTGAGCCGAGCCATGCGATTGCAGCGGTGACGCGCGAAGCGGTGAAGATGGACCGGGACAAGATCATTCTGGCGAACCTGTGCGGGCGCGGCGACAAGGATATTTTTACCGTCGCCGAGGCTTTGGGAACGGAGATATGAAATATCTAAAATTATGGATGTTATATTTTATTGCATTCGTAGCCTACGGATCGTTTTCAGAACAAGTATTCTGGAATTGGGAAAGATCATTTGAACAGGTCTTGTTGAAAGCACTTGAGTTTTCGACAGTGGTATTGGTCTGCTACATACTCGTCGGTGTTTGGAACAATCGGAAAGGCAGGAAGCAATGACCCGCCTCTCCCAATCCTTCCCACCCAACCGAGCAGCCCTCGTCGCTTTCGTCACCGCAGGTGATCCCACCCCTGCCGACACCGGTGCCATCCTCGACGCTCTCGTCGAAGGCGGGGCCGATGTGATCGAGCTCGGCATGCCGTTCACCGATCCGATGGCCGATGGTCCCTCGATTCAGGAAGCGGATATCCGCAGCCTTGCCGCTGGTACAAAAACCGCCGATATTTTCCGGATCGCCAAGGAATTTCGGGAACGTCACCCCGATACGCCGCTGGTGCTGATGGGCTATGCCAATCCGATGACGATCAGAGGGTCGGAGTGGTTCGCCGATGCCTGCGTTGCTGCCGGTGTCGATGCCGTGATCTGCGTCGATATCCCGGCCGAGGAAGACGAAAGCCTCGGCGACGCCCTGCGCGCCAAGGATGTCGCGGTGATCCGCCTTGCGACGCCGACCACCGATGCCGAGCGTCTCCCGCAAATCCTGAACAACGCCAGCGGCTTTCTCTATTATGTCTCGGTCGCCGGCATCACCGGCCAGCAACAGGCTGCACAGGCCAGTATTGAAGAAGCCGTCACCCGGCTCAAAGCCGGCACCGACCTGCCGGTCGCGGTCGGCTTTGGCGTCCGCACACCCGAACAGGCCGCCGATATCGCGAAGGTCGCCGATGGCGTGGTTGTCGGCTCGGCGATCGTCGAAATTGTCGGCGAACATGGAAAAGACGCCGCGCCTTATGTCAGGGACTATGTAAAGTCGCTGTCCGATGCTATCAGGACGGCCAGAGAGATTTGAAATCGTACACCGTTCGTGTCGAGCGCAGTCGAGACACAGGCCGCAAGCGGAGGCATCTCGACTTCGCTCGATGCGAACGGAATAGAGGAATGACAATATGAGCTGGCTAAGCAATGTCCGCAACAAGATCGCGTCGATCACCAAGCGCGAAACGCCCGAGAATCTCTGGCACAAGTGCAAGAAATGCGAAGCGATGGTGTTCCTCAAGGAATATGAGGAAAATATGCACATCTGCCCGAAATGCGAGCATCACGGCCGCATCGGTCCGATGACACGTTTCGCCCAGATCATGGACGAGAATAGCTGGAAAATGATTCCCTGGGCGGCGGTCCAGGAAGATCCGCTCAAATTCAAAGACCAGAAGAAATATGCCGACCGGCTGAAAGACGCGCGGACCAAGACCGGCGAGCAGGATGCGCTGATCAATGCCCAGGGCACCATCGAGAATATCCCCTGCGTTGTCGGGGTACAGGATTTTGCCTTCATGGGCGGTTCGATGGGACTGGCGGTGGGTCAGGCCTTTGTCGATGGTGCCAAGCGCGCTCTCAAGGACCAGTGCCCCTATATCATCTTCACCGCCGCCGGTGGCGCGCGGATGCAGGAGGGCATATTGTCGCTGATGCAGATGCCCAAGACCACGGTGGCAATTTCGATGCTGCGCGAGGCGGGTATCCCGTTCATCGTCGTGCTGACCGACCCGACCACCGGCGGCGTTACCGCCAGCTACGCGATGCTCGGCGACGTGCATATTTCCGAACCCGGCGCGATGATCGGCTTTGCCGGACAGCGGGTGATCGAAAATACCATCCGCGAAAAACTGCCCGAGGGTTTCCAGACCGCAGAATATCTGCTCGAGCACGGCATGATCGACATAGTGGTGCACCGCAAGGAATTGCGTGCGACACTGGCACAGGTCATGGGCTATCTGATGGCATGGAAAACCGCCGCTTGATTCCCCCTCCCGCTTGCGGGAGGGGTTAGGGGTGGGAATATCTCCATGATCAGAACCGCCGATTCCAATATTCAGGCCCACCCCCGGCCCCTCCCGCAAGCGGGAGGGGAGTAGATGGCCGACGGCGCACGTTCCGATAATCCGGCGGTCCAGAAACAGCTCGACCGGCTCGAGATGCTCTCGCCCGGCCGCGATGTGCTTGGGCTGGAGCGGATCAGCGAAGTCCTGAACCGTCTCGGCAATCCCCATGAAAAACTGCCCCCCGTCTTCCACGTCGCCGGCACCAACGGCAAGGGTTCGACCTGCGCCTTCCTGCGCGCCGCGATCGAGGCGGAAGGGCTCAAGGCCCATGTCTATACCAGCCCGCATCTGGTTCGCTTCAACGAGCGCATCCGGCTGGCCGGCCAGCTGGTCGAGGACGACTATCTAGCGGACCTGCTCGCAAGGGTTCTCGATATCAGCGAGGATATCAATCCGAGCTTCTTCGAGGCAACGACGGCAGCCGCCTTCCTCGCCTTCGCCGAGACACCGGCCGATGCCTGCATCCTGGAAGTGGGCCTCGGCGGCCGGCTCGACGCGACCAATGTGATCTCCAGCCCCGTCGCGACCGGCATAGCGGCGCTCGGCATCGACCACGAAGGCTTTCTGCTCTCCCCCGAAGAGGGCGCACCGGATGATCCGATGGTCCGCATCGCCTGGGAGAAAGCGGGCATCGCGAAGAAGAATGCGCCCTTGCTCACGCAAAAATATGCTGACGAAATGCTGCACGTGATCGCTGACCATGCTGCAAATATTGGTGCGCAGCATTTTCCGCGCGGCGATGAATGGGGTGCCGCGATTTACGAAGGCCAGTTGCACTACAAGGATCATAAAGGCAGGCTCAACCTGCCCCTGCCCGCCCTCGTCGGCGCGCATCAGGCAGACAATGCCGCGCTCGCCATCGCGATGCTGCGCCATCAGGACAAGCTCGCCATTTCCGATGCCGCGCTCAAGGCCGCCATGGGCTGGGCGCAATGGCCCGGCCGGATGCATTTCCTGATCGCCGGACCGGTAACCCACCTGCTGCCATCCGACGCAGAAGTCTGGGTCGACGGCGGCCATAATGTCAGCGCCGGACTGGCCCTCGCGAAATATTTTGCCGATTATGAAGCGGCGTCAATCGACCTGGTGATCGGGATGCTGTCGAACAAGGATGCCGCCGCGATCATCACGCCGCTGCACGAGAAGCTAGCCAGCGTGACGGTGATCCCGGTACCGGGCCATGAATCGCACGCTCTGGCCGATTATCCGGATGCCGGTGCCGCGATGACGGAAGCAAGCGATGTCAAAACTGCGCTACAGTCCATCTCGCTCAGCGCGGGCAAGACCGTACTGATCGCAGGATCGCTCTATCTGGCGGGCGACGTTCTGAAAGAGAACGAGCAGGTTCCGGATTAAACGCCCTTAAGCGCAATTTGGTCTATCCCCGACTTGGCGCCCAGACGCGAAATACGCACCCATTCGATGATGCAGATTATCACCGCAATACCACCCATGAGCGTAGTCAGAATGAACACCTGAAAATAGCCCTGTTCCTCGATCATCTGACCCAATGCGCCACGACCCAATGTCCCGACCAGCATGGTGAGCGATGAAAGCAGCGCATATTGAACCGCGCTATAACCCTTGGCGACAATCGACGACAAATAGGCGACAAAGGCTGCTCCGGCGATACCGACAGCAATATTCTCGCCAGCAATAGCCATCATCAGCTTCGCAAGCCCGGCGTCACCGCCCAGATTGGCAACCAGCCAGGTGAAGCCGGTTATATCGCTGACCGATTGCACCACTGCTCCTCCTCTCGCCAGATCAGCGTAGAGCAAGTTGGTTGCAGCCGCGAGAACAGCGCCCAGGGTAAGGGTTAACATGCGGCCCAAAGTAGTGAGCATATAACCGCCGGCCGCCAGACCGATCATCAACGCACCAATACCAAAAAACTTCGAGGCCACAGCGACTTCGTCTTTGGTATATTGGAGTTCGCCGAGATAGAATGGATAGGCAAAGCTACCCCATATAGAATCTGTAATCCGATAGGTCAGAACCAGCCCCAGAATAACGATCAGCGCCCAGCCCAACCGTCCGACAAATTCGGTGAGAGGAAGGACTAGCGCGCGGTAGCCATGGTCAAGAAACCGTCCGGCGGTCGATTCCGCGGGCACATCCTTGGTCAACAGATATTGACCCTTGCGTTCGAAACGCACCAGCAATGCTGAAATAAAGACCGGGATCACCACCGTAGCCACGACAATCAGCGGCCCCATCGTGGAGATGAATGCGACGGAATCCGGACGGGTCTCGGCATCGCTACCCAGCGACCGGACCATAAATGTTCCCACCGTCAGCAAGGCCCAGCCCCACAGAACTGCGACCGCCAGCAGCGCCCATCCACGGACTCGCGGATCGAGCTGCCCGGTTTTCCGCAAGCCATGTTCATCGGCCATTTCGGTTGCAGTCTGGACGGTTGTCTCAGCATCGGGCGCAAACAGGCCGGCGAAACCGATCAGGAGCATGATCGCCCCCATGGTCATGTAAACTGTTGGCCAGTCGGTCCGCTCAGCCAGAAACAGCGCCAGTGCGCCGCCAACAAGGGCAGCGATCCTGTAGCCCATTTGATAAACGGTAGACAGAATATCGATTGTTGCGACTTCGTCGGCCACATCGACCCGCCATGCGTCGATGACGACATCCTGCGTAGCTGAGGCAAAAGCACCTATTCCTGCCAACAGGGAAAATAGTCCAAGCGACGACACCGGATTGAGCGTGGCAAGGACGACCAGAATGAAGCCGAGCAGGATTTGCGCGGTGACGATCCATTGCTTGCGTTTTCCCAGCCTTTTCAGGAACGGGACGTTGATGCGATCAAGCGCTGGCGACCACAGAAATTTGAACGCATAAGCCAGACCAATCAGCGAGAACACGCCCATGGTTTCCAGATCGACCTCGGCGTCCGAGAGCCATGCATAGAGAGTTCCGAGGAGCAAAGCATAAGGCAAGCCCGCAGCGAAACCGAAAATGGCCATGAACAGAGTTTTGCGATTGCCCAATGACGCGATAACTTTGCGCCATCCCAATTTTTCTACCTGCTCACTCACGCCAGTTTCTCCCTCGAACTGCAGGAATCTTTAGCGCCTATTCACCTGAATGCCAGCTTGATTTTGTCACGGGTCAGATATCGAGCAACCTGGCACCGACAATTGCCCCTGCTCCGGGGCGTTGCAATATGATTGCATATTTGTCCGCCCCGCGGACCCTGAAATTCTCCGGCGATATCGCAAATTCCATCGGTCGGCCGCGCCAGCTGCCGAGATTGCGTTCGGCCTTCACCACATTGACATAATGCGTCGTCCGTCCACCATTTTCACCACGTCCGACGCGCACCGTCTCCGAGGAGCTGAGCGCGATCAGGGAAATCCCGGCGAGATAGTCGGACTTGCCGCTGATGCGGATGATCATCTGTCCGCCGGCACCGGTCACAGCCGTGATCGTCGGACCAGACCGGTCAGCCCGCCGGACCAGCGACCGAATATCATTTTCGCGAGACCCCACTGCTCCACCACCGCCGTTGACCACCATTTGCGGGGTATATACCCCCGATCCTTCACGACGCTTGGCGGCATAAGCGCGCTGTAACCGTGTATTATCTTCGCGCGCCAGCGTGTCCTTCCAGCCGAGCCGGTCCCAGTAAGTCACCGGCCGCGTGATCACCAGCAGGGAGTCGTCTTTTGCCAGCCGTCTGGCCAGCAAATCTGCGGGGGGACAGGACGAACAGCCCTGACTGGTGAAAAGCTCGATGACCACCGGATTGGAGCTCGCGGTGGCATCGGAACGGCTAGCCGTGGTTGTCACCGGAACCGCACTGGCTGCAGAACTCGGTGCCAGTTGCGCGCCGACAAATCCGGCAAAAGCCGCTCCGCCGATCAACGCACACAAGACAATCGTTTTCATTTTCCACTCCGGACTAGGTGACAATAGTCATTCGCAGCCACCACAGCATAGGTTACAGATTGCGGACAGCGCATTTTTCCGCCATGGAACCCGCCTATGACCGAAGAAAAACCAGCAAAGATATATCGCGCAAAACCGACCCCCGGAGCAAAATCGGCGGCGAAACCGGCACCAGCGCCGAACGATGTCCGCGAAGGGCAGCGCATTGCCAAGCTTCTCGGCCGTGCCGGTGTCGCATCGCGGCGCGAAATCGAGCGGATGATCGAAGCCGGGCGGATTGAACTGAACGGCAATCTTGTCGAACATCCCTCGCTGTTGCTCAGGAACCTGACCGGAATAACCGTCGATGGCAACCCGGTTGCCGAACCGGCGCCGGCCAAGCTCTACCGTTTTCACAAGCCCAACGGCTATCTGACCGCAGAACGCGATTTTTCCGGCAAGAAGACCATTTATGATGTCCTGCCCGACATGGAACGGGTGATGCCGATCGGTCGCCTCGACATGAACACCGAGGGTCTGTTGCTGATGACCACCGACGGCGAGTTCAAGCGCGAGATGGAATTGCCCAAAAACGGTATCGAACGCACCTACCGGGCGCGGACGTTCGGCGACATCAGCCAGAACCAGCTCGAGGAACTCTATCGCGGCATCACGATCGAGGGCATGCATTATGGCCCGATTACCGCCAATCTCGAACGGCGCACCGGTCGCAACCAGTGGATCGAAATGACCCTGACAGAAGGCAAGAACCGCGAAGTGCGCCGGGTGCTGGAACATTTCGGGCTCGAAGTATCACGCCTGATCCGGACCCGTTACGGCCCGTTCGTGCTTGGCGATCTGCAAAAAGGCGAGATCGAGGTCGTGCGGCAGCATGATCTGGTGCAATTTCGCAAGTCGTTGAAATAGGACCAGGCTCAGGACGAACGGAACGAGATGCGCATAATTGCTGGTAAATGGCGGGGCCGGACCATCGTTGCCCCCAAGGGCGAGATAACCCGTCCAACCGCCGACCGCACCCGCGAACGGCTATTTTCTATGCTGACCAGCCGGCTCGGTGATTTCGAAGATTTGCAGATACTCGACCTGTTTTCCGGATCCGGTGCGCTGGGTCTCGAGGCTTTGTCGCGCGGCGCTGCCCATTGCACCTTTGTCGAACAGGATCGTGACGCGATCAGGGCACTGGAGAAGAATATCGAAAAACTTGATGCCGGTGCCGTTAGCGATGTCCGGATCGGTTCGGTTCTGCATCTTGGCCAGGCCCGCAAGCCCTATGACCTGATCCTGATGGATCCGCCCTATGATTCCGGCGCTGGCGCCGTGGCACTGGACAAGCTCGGCCGCCACGGCTGGTTCGCGCCTTCAAGCTGGATTGCGGTTGAAACCGGCAGGACCGAAGACGTGGTCGTAAAGGGATTTGATCTGGATTGTGTCCGTAACAGCAGCAAGGCGCGCATTCATCTGCTGCGCCCGGAAGGCATTTAGCCGCCCATCAGGACGGTCATCGATGCTGTTTCAATATGGCCTTGCTGCGCGATGCTGTAAAAGCTCGTAGCGGCCATCAACAGGGTAGCGACAATTGCGCTGGCGGTCAGTCTCTTGCTCATTTCATACTCCTGGGGGGATGCTTTGACGTCCATTGGTTAACAAATGGTGCGTCGCAACATATTTATCAACCTGTCCTTTGGTTCAGGGATATGAATAGAGGCGGGACCGCTTCATTAGCGCCCCCGCCGGATGCAACAACCTATTCATCGACGGGAGCATCACCATCAGCGGCTGGCATTTCTTCGGTTGCAGGGCCCTTGTCACTGGCCGGTTTTCCGGGCCAGTAATCCAGCGCCCGATTGCCCCAGTTCAGGCCCGCCTCGCGCGGGTTGATGCAGCTGTCGAGCACGTCCTTTGTGCAAACAGCCACTTCCTTGCCGTCAATCATCACGGTCTTGCCGTCCTTGGCCGCCACGGGCTTCGTGGCCTGCGCGCCGTCTTCAGGCTGATTTGCATGTGCCACGCCACCGATCATCAATCCGGTTGCCGCAACGGCGCTCCATATCAATCGCTTGCTCATTTCCATTTCCTTCATCTCGGTTGATCCGGTTATGCTACAATGATCTGGATCGGGAAAAGTTCCGCAAAAGGCCCTAATCCACTTGCCGCCGTCGCCGATGTTCCCTAACTGTTCACGCGTGTCCGAACCTGTCAAACATCAGCAAGAATCCGATCCGCCTTATGTGAAGGGATTGAACGCGCCGCAGCGCGAAGCCGTTCTCACGACCGAAGGCCCGGTATTGGTGCTGGCTGGCGCAGGCACCGGCAAGACCGCCGCCCTCACCCGGCGACTGGCGCATATCGTCTTTTCGCGCAAGGCCTGGCCGAGCGAGATTCTCGCGGTGACCTTTACCAACAAGGCCGCCCGCGAGATGAAGGAACGGATCGGGGCAATCGTCGGCGAGAGTTTCGAAGGCATGCCGTGGCTCGGTACCTTCCACAGCATCGGCGCGAAAATGCTGCGGCAGCATGCCGAGCTGGTCGGCCTGCAGAGCAATTTCACCATTCTCGATACCGATGACCAGCTGCGGCTGCTCAAGCAGCTGATCCGCGCCGCCGAGATTGACGAGAAACGCTGGCCCCCACGGATGCTGGCCGGCCTGATCGACCAGTGGAAGAACCGGGGGCTCAATCCCCGGGACCTCGATGCCAGTGAAAACGAACGCTACGCCAATGGCCGCGGCCAGGAATTTTACGCTGCCTATCAGGCCAGACTGATCGCGCTCAACGCCTGCGATTTTGGCGATCTTCTGCTCCATATTCTCAACCTGCTGAAAACCGACCGGCAGATATTGAAACGCTATCAGGAGCGGTTCAAATATATTCTCGTCGACGAATATCAGGACACCAACAGCTCGCAATATCTCTGGCTGCGGCTGCTCGCCCAGAGCCATCAAAATATCTGCTGCGTCGGCGATGATGACCAGTCGATCTATTCTTGGCGCGGCGCGGAGGTCGCGAACATCCTGCGCTTCGAGAAGGATTTTCCCGAAGCCAAGGTGGTCAAGCTGGAGCAGAATTACCGCTCCACCCCGCATATTCTCGCCGCCGCATCGGGTCTGATCAACCATAATAGCGGTCGTCTCGGCAAGACATTGTGGACCGAGGAAACCGAAGGCGAAAAAGTACAGGTTGTCGGCGTCTGGGACGGTCCCGAGGAAGCCCGCCGCGCCGGCGACGAGATCGAGGCGCTGCAGCAGATCAAGCAGGCATCGCTGAACGATGTCGCGATTCTCGTCCGCGCCCAGTTCCAGACCCGCGAGTTCGAGGACCGTTTCATCTCGATTGGCATGCCCTACAAGATCGTCGGTGGCTTCCGTTTTTACGAGCGTCAGGAAATCCGTGATGCCCTCGCCTATCTGCGGGTGATCGCCCAGCCCGCCGACGATCTCGCCTTCGAACGGATCGTAAACACGCCCAAGCGCGGCCTTGGGGATAAAACTGTGGAAAAAGTCCACCGCCTCGCCCGCGCCCAGGGCATATCGATGCCCGCTGCTGCGCTCAGCATCTGCGATACCGACGAACTGCCGACCCGCGCGCGCAGCACCTTGCTCGGACTGATGCGCAATTTCGGGCGCTGGCGCGAACTGGCCGGCGTAACCGATCACGCCGAGCTGACCCGGATCGTCCTCGACGAATGCGGCTATACGACGATGCTCCAGGCCGACCGTTCTACCGAAGCCGCCGGTCGCCTCGAGAATCTCACCGAACTCGCCCGCGCGATGGAAGAATATGAAACGCTCGGCGATTTTCTCGAACATGTCAGCCTCGTCATGGACAATGACGCCCGCGACGACGAGGCCAAGGTCACGATATTGACCATGCACGGCGCAAAAGGACTCGAATATGAATATGTCTTTTGCGCCGGCTGGGAAGAAGGCGTGTTTCCCTCGCAGCGCAGCCTTGACGAAGGCGGCATAGCCAGCCTCGAGGAAGAACGCCGCCTCGCCTATGTCGCGATCACCCGCGCCCGAAAGAAATGCACGATCTTCCACGCCGCCAACCGGCGAATCTACGGCCAGTGGAACAGCGCGATCCCCTCGCGCTTCATCGGCGAATTGCCGGAGGACCATATCGAGCAGGAAAGCAGCATGAGCGGCGGCGAAAGCCTGTGGCGCGCCAACTGGAGCGAGAACAGCGACCCGTTCGCCCATCTCGCCTCGGCCAATGCCACCCGCGCCGGAAAACGCGGCCCCGGCTGGCAGCGCGCGGCATCATCGGGCTTCGACAAGACCCCGAAAAACATAAAGGAAGCCCGCCGCAGCGCCGTCTCCCTCGGCAGCAAGGGCCGCGACGACGTAAAAGTCGGCATGCGCGTCTTCCACACCAAATTCGGCTATGGCGAAGTGAAGGTGAAGGAAGGCAACAAGCTGGAGATCGCGTTCGAGAAGTCGGGTGACAAAAGGGTTTTGGACAGTTTTGTGGAGGTGGCTTGAGGGCTACCGGTAATATTAAGGCTACACGTCCGTTCGTCCTGAGCTTGTCGAAGGACCTCTAGCGGCGAAAGCAGTGGTTCGACAGGCTCACCACGAACGGTTCTGCTCTCACCCCCTCCTTTTCAAAGGAGGGGTCAGGGGTGGTTTATGAGGAAATTGGTTCGATGCCAATTTCTGAATTTTGCGAACGCAGGCAGACCTCTATCAATCTCTCACTTTCATGGAATGGAATAACCGCGAACCGGGTCGATGCCGGTGAGTGGCTTTTTCGCGCAAGCTCGGCTTCGCCTCGCCACCACCCCAACCCCTCCTCTGAAGAGGAGGGGCCTTGAGTCTTCACCCCACCACCGACATCTTCACCCCCAGCGCCTTCAATATCGCGAGCAGCGTATCGAGCGTCGGATTGCCGCCCTCGCCCAGCGCCTTGTAGAGCGCCGAACGGGACAGGCCGGTCTGCTTTTGCAGATCGGTCATCCCGCGCGCGCGCGCGACATCATTCAGCGCGACGCGGATCAGTTCGGAATCACCCTCCTCGAAGGCAACCGCCAGATATTCCGCGATTATCTCTTCGCAGTCGAGATATTCGGTAACATCCCAGGGTTTCAATTCCAGTTTATCAGCCATCACGATACTCACAGGTTTTCTGCCATTTGCTTCGCCCGGCCGATATCGGCACCCTGCCGTATCTTTGTGCCGCCGCACAGCAAGATGACGATATGGCCACTCGAGCGTTGTACAAAACAGAGCCTATATCCTGGACCATAATCAATCCTGACCTCGCTTACGCCTCCGCCGACCGGCTTGACGTTTCCCAAATTGCCCAGCGAAATCTTGCGGATAGCAACCGAAATGCGAGCCACTGCATGACGGTCCTTGAGTTTCCGGACCCAACGCTCATAAATCCCGGTGCGAACGATCTGAACCATTCAGCAATCATGACGCTACACATCTCAATTGTCCACCATAGTGCACATATCGACCGTAACTGTCAATCACCAAACGCGTCCCCGATCGCCGGACCCGGGACATCATCCCTCAATATTCCCCGCGTTTCCTTTTGTTTTTCTTGCGGATAAAGATCACGACCGCGCTCAGACCGCCAACCAGCAGCACGATCAGACTATAGGCAACTATCAGCCGAAGCTCCATATCAGGAGCCGCCCTGCAACGCGTTTGCGGCGTCTTCATCGGCAAATTCGGACGTGATCTCCGCGTCGAGCTTGTCGCGCGGGCTGAGATGGCCGGCTTCTCGCCGTTCGGCCTGAATCGCTTCGAGACCCCATGCCTTGGCGGCAGCCGCAGCGACGATGCGACGGGTCTCCAGAGGGTCATTGGCAGCGAGATCGAGTTGTCGCGCTTCCTGTTCGCGGCATGTAGCGGCTTTTACGCGCATTATCTTTGTCCTGTATTTCGCGTCCGGATTGTCATCCTAGGACCCGCGATTGTTTTTCATATTTTCAAGGCCCGCCACTACGCCCGGCTTGGCCGAAGGATTGGACGCATTGGTCTTTTTCTTCTCGGCTTTGGGTTTGCGGACCTCGCGATTGGATTTCTTCTGTGACTTGGCCATGATATTTCCTTCCAGGGGTGGTTTTCGCGCGGCAGCCAGCGGGTCATTGCAAAGAAAACAAGCGACCGGAACGGCAGACGGCGAACAAACTCAAACGATAGTGCTGCGAATGATGTCCTGCCTCAGGAAAGCCGATCAAAGGAATTTTTGAGCGTGAAGAGACAATGCCGGTGGGGATTGCAGATTGGCAATCACGAAGGCCTGCCCTCCATATAGGGAGGCGCGGCGGCATTTGTAAGGCTTTCGCGCGTCTGGCGTAAATTAGATCGGGGCCCGCGGAGCGGCCAGCACGGCGTCGGCACAGATGGGCCGCGCCACAATGTTCATAAGATGGAGTCGCCGACGCCGATCATCTTGCCGTTGGTGATAATCACCCGGTCTCCGAGGCTGGCCTGTTCGAACAAAAGCCGTGCAAATTCCAGTGGTACGCCGATGCAGCCGCGGGTGCCCCAGCCCCATTTGACATCGGTTGCATGGATCGCGATCCCGTCATTGGTCAGCCGCATCATATAGGGCATGGACGAACCGTAGATATTGGAGACATGGTCCTTGTTCTTCTGGGTGATCGGGAAGACGCCGGTCGGCGTGGGCTTGAGCGAGTCGCCGAAGGTGATCACCGCCGCTCCGATTTCATAGCCGCCGCGAAAGACCGAAATGCTCTCGGCCTTGAGATCGACCGTCACCACCAGCTCACCCGCCGGCACGCCCTCGTCGTCCCATTTGAAATAGCCGTGCACAAAAGGCTCGTCGATCTGGAGGATGCGCTTGACCACAAACTTGTCGCTCAGCGGCAGTTTATCGCTGATATCAGCCGGTTCCGCTAAAACCGGCCCGGCTACGGAGACATTCTCCACGGCCGTTTCGGCTGCCGCGCTGTCGGCAACGGCTTCGGTCGCCCGCTCGGAAGAAGAGCCGGCATCGGCGCGGGTCAGTCCCATGACCAGCATCGCGACAATCGCCAGGCCCGTCAGCAGCAGGATCGATGCGCTCACCCGATATGCGATTTTTTCGACCATCACTGAATACTCCATTCGTTAAGGGAGTATTTACCATGGATATGCGGGCAAGAAACCGCCATTTTTCGGGCCGTCCCGCAGCGGTACGGCGGCGGCGGGAATGTTAAGGACCAGCCTTAACGGGCGGCATGGAGCGCCTGCGTTGGCAGACACTCCTCGCTCCCCCTCATCGCTAGAACACCGCCCTGGCTTCGGCTTCCTTCATCATCGCCTTGCGGACCATCGGAATCGGCGGGCCGCCGTAGCTGAGGAATTCGTCGTGAAAAGCCTTCCATTTGCTGCGATCGCCGCCGGTCCAGTCTTCGCGCAGCTTGCGGATCATCAGCTTGCCCATCGTGTAATTGAGATAGGCCGGATCATAGGTTCCGCGCGCCGCCTGCTGGGTGGCGTTGCCCAGGTCCTGATAACATTGCTTCCGGAACATATCGAGGCTCTGCTCGACCGTCATCCCGCGCGCGTGCAGGCCGATGGCCGAGAGATAGCGGCAGTTGCGCAGCAGCGCGTTGGACAATTGCCCGATTTTCGTTTCCGGATCGCCATCGTGCAGGCCGGCTTCGACCATCATCTCCTCGGTATAATGGGCCCAGCCTTCGGCAAAGGCATAGCCGACGAACAATTTGCCGAAGATAGATTCCGCGCGGTTTGCGTGGAGGAAATTCAGAAAATGACCGGGCCAGACCTCGTGGATCGTGGTGCCGAGCAGGTCCATCTTGCCGGGGATATAGGCTGCGCGGGTTGCCTCGTCCCAGGACGGGTCCGGCGGCGAGATATAATAGACGCTCGGCAGGCCTTTTTCATATGGTCCGGGAATGTCGATATAGGCGCTGTTCTGCCGGTTATAAGGCGGCGATTCCTCGACCTGAGCGACTTCGGTGCCGGGAATGCTCACCAGATCTTTCTCGATCAAAAATTCGCGCAAGGGCGGCAACTGGTCGCGGGCTTCCTGCACCGGCCCCTTTTCCGGCTTGTTGGCTGCCATTTTCGCAAAACAGTCAACGATGCTCGCGCCCGGCGCAAATTTGCCGCAAGCCTCGGCCAGAGCCGCCTGGTTGCGCTTTAGATCGGCCTGACCGATGGCTTCCAGCTCGTCGAGCGAGATGTTGACGCCCTCGGTCTTGCTCACCATTGCGGCAAATTTCTCGGCACCCAGAGCATAGCCGTCCTTGGTTGCCGGAACGGAACCGATATGACCGGCCAGATCCTTCATCGCCGCTGCAGCCGCAGCCGCAGCAACATCGAATGCACGCTGCAGTTCGGGGTCTTTTACTTCGGCAAAGGCTGCCTTGGCGTCACCGGTAAAATAGTCGGCGAAACCGCCAAATCCGGCCTGACCGAATTTGAGATAGGTCTCGGGCAGCGGCAGTTTCAGATTGTCCTTGATCTGCTGGGCCGCCACCGGGACCGCATTGGCATATTTGATAAACGCCTTCATCCGCGTTGCCGCATCCGCATAGGGCCGGGCGATATAGACATTGGGGTCGAGCGCGCCGACATAATAAGCCGGATTCTTGTGCGGAGAGTCGGCGGTTTCCAGCCAGAAAAGCTCGCCCTCCATCACGTTGACGAGATAATCCCGTTCAAATTTTTCAGCCTCGCTCAGGTCGGCAGCGTCGATCGCCATCGCGTCGGCAATCGCCTTTTTGCGGATGTCGACGGCCGTTTTGAGGCCTTTAGCGCTCCAGTCGGGAAGCTGGCCGTCAAATTCATGCTTGCCCTGATAGACGGCGAAATTCGGATTGACCGGAAAATACCCGTCCAGAAAGTCGGAGAGATAGCTGCCCCAGGCGCTCGATTGATCAATCTCCATTGCCGCGACCGGTTCGGCCTCGATTTTCTTGCATCCGCTCACGGTCAAGGCGGCCAGCGACACCGCCAGCAATAGATTGCGCATCTTCATTTTAATCTCCCCGGGGAAAATTCCATTCAATTAATATCGTGGCTGTTGATTGGCATAGTCGCCGACCGCTTGGCCAGCCTTATTCGACGAACTGCGGGACGCCCGAATCTTTCCGTCCGGGCATGAATTGATTGCAGCAAGTTACGGGAATCGCTAGCAGTCATCTCGTGATCAGCCCCGCACCACATCCCTTTACTATAGCCAATTATCGCTATCTCTGGTTCTCGCGCCTGGCGTCGATGTTCGCGCTTTATGCGATGATGCTGATCCTCGGCTGGCAGGCCTATAATCTGGCCCGCGTCGACATGGGTATCAGCGCGTCGGCCGGCATATTGGGCCTGCTCGGATTGCTCCAGTTCGTGCCATTATTCATCCTGACACCGCTGGTCGGCTGGGTCGCCGACCATATGGATCGCCGCTGGATCGCACGTATCGTGCTCGCGGCGCAGGCCCTGATTGCGCTTGCTCTCGGCCTGATGACCGCGTCGGGCGGAATCACGCTCGGGTCGATCTACGTGATTGCCGTATTGCTGGGAATCTGCCGCGCCTTTCTCGGACCGGCGATCAACTCGCTGGCGCCCAATCTGGTCCCGAAAGCCTCGATTCCCCGCGCCATCGCCCTTTCCACAATAGCCTGGCAAGTCGGCGTGATAGCCGGCCCCGGCATGGCCGGCCCGCTCTACAAGGTCGATGCGGCCCTACCCTATTTTGTCTGCGCAGCGCTTTATACGCTGGCGACTCTGGCGATTTTCCTGATCGGCCCGGTACCGCGGGCCGCAGCCGACAAGACCAAAAGCCCGCTGCAACAGGTCGGCGACGGCATGGCCTATGTCTGGACCAACAAGCTGGTGCTGGGAGCGATCACGCTTGACCTGCTGGTCATGTTCCTCGCCGGCGCAACCGCCATGATCCCGGTATTTGCCAAGGATATATTGCACGCCGGTGAAATCGGCCTGTCGCTGCTGGCCGCCTCGCCCGCCGTGGGCGCGGTGATCGTCGCGCTGATCTTTTCCTTCGCTCCACTGAGCAAGAATGTCGGCAACAGCATGCTCGGCGCAATGGCCGTATTCGGACTCGGCACAATCGGCTTCGGTCTCAGCACCAACCTCTATCTCTCGATGGCCTGCCTCGGAATATGCGGAGCCGCCGACATGTTCGGGGTCTATGTCCGCAGTTCCCTGATCCAGCTCCACACGCCCGATGCCAAGCGCGGACGCGTTGGCGCGGTCAGCCAGATGACAATCAGCGCATCAAACGAACTTGGCGACGCACTGTCCGGAGGCCTCGCGGTTCTGGTCGGACCCATTGCGGCCATTGTAGCGGGCGGCGCCGGTGCTATAGTGGTCACCGGACTATGGTCGCGCCTGTTCCCCCAACTCGGTGCTGCCAAGACATTTGATCCGCCGAAAGACCTCGAATCCGAACCGGCAGCAGGAATGAATAGATAACAGGAGTGCAGGATAATGATTGCCAATAACATTCTCGAAACAATCGGAAATACTCCCCATATCAAGATGCAGCGCCTGTTCGGCGACGCCAATGTCTGGATCAAGTCGGAACGCTCCAACCCGGGCGGATCGATCAAGGACCGGATCGGCCTTGCGATGATCGAGGATGCGGAAAAGTCCGGCGCGCTCAAGCCCGGCGGCACGATCATCGAGCCGACATCGGGCAATACCGGCGTCGGACTGGCCATGGTGGCCGCGGTCAAGGGTTACAGACTGATATTGGTCATGCCCGAGTCGATGTCGCTCGAACGCCGCCGCCTGATGCTCGCCTATGGCGCGAGCTTTGACCTCAGCCCGAAAGAAAAAGGCATGAAGGGCGCGATCGAAAGGGCACAGGAACTGGTCGACCAGACACCTGGGTCATGGATGCCGCAGCAGTTCGAAAATCCCGCCAATTTCGAAGTGCACAAGCGCACCACCGCCATAGAGATTCTCAATGATTTCAAGGATGATCCGCTCGACGCGATCATCACCGGTGTCGGAACGGGCGGTCATATCACGGGCGTCGCGGAGGTTCTGAAAGAACATTGGAGCCATTTGAAAGTCTATGCCGTCGAGCCGACAAACTCGCCGGTTATCAGCGGTGGCCAGCCCGGTCCCCACCCGATCCAGGGCATTGGCGCCGGCTTCATCCCCGGCAATCTGCACACGCAAAGCATCGACGGCGCGATCCAGGTCGATCCCGGCGAAGCCAAAGCCATGGCGCTGCGGGCTGCCAAGGAAGAAGGCATGCTCGTTGGCATATCATCCGGCGCGACCTTGGCGGCAATTGCCCAGAAATTACCGGAACTCGGCAAGCAGGCCAGAATCCTCGGTTTCAACTATGACACCGGCGAACGATATCTTTCCGTTCCAGAGTTTTTGCCCGAAGAATGAGCTCCATCGAGGTCCAGCAGTTCACCTATCGGCATGGTGACGTAGAATTATTAGGCTATATGGCGCAGCCCAGCCGCTATCCGCGCGCGGGTATTTTGATTGTTCCGACCATCATGGGTCCGAACAAGCAGATGTTCGACCGCGCCAGATGGCTTGCCTCTTTGGGCTATAGCGCGATGGTCTGCGACCTATATGGAAAGGGTCCCGTCGAAAATATGCGCGAAGCGCGTCTGATGGCGAACGAGTTGCGCGCGGACGCAGAATATTATCGGGAACGGTTCCGCTGCGCGCTCGAGGAATTGCGCAAGCGATCGAAGCTGGGCAATAGCCGGATCGGCGCGATCGGCTATTGTATGGGCGGTGAAATCGTACTCGAAATGGCACGCAGCGGGGAGGACATTGCTCTGGTGGTCAGCTTCCATGGTCTGCTGGCGACACCGCTGCCGGCCAAGCGCGGGACTATAAAATCGCGCATCCTGGTCTGCCATGGCCGGGCCGATCCGCTGGTTCCGCCCAAGCAGATGCGCGCCTTTCTCGAAGAAATGGATATCGCTGGCGCCGATTGCCATGTTCATATCTATTCCGGTGTTCTTCACGGATTTACCGATGTCAGCAGCACAGCCGGATCTTTGGACGCGGTCAAATATAATGCCTCGGCCGACCGGCAAAGCAAGGCCGCGATGCTCAGCATGTTTGCCGAAGTATTTGAAACCAGAAAAACACCGGACCAGCAATAGGCCCGGTGTTTCTCGCATTGTCGTAAAGCTGATCTAGTCCGGCTTGCCATCGCCGTCATTGTCGAGCGCGTCCGGCTGGCCGTCACCATCGGTATCCCACGCATCCGGCTGACCGTCGCCGCTGCGATCCCAGGCGTCCATGATCCCGTCACCATCTGTATCGATGGTCGGGGCCGGGACTTCGGACGGCGTCTCGTCCGAAACTTCTGGTTGTGCAGCATTGGCTGGAACGGATAGACCCAAGCCGACGGTAATCAGATAGGGTGTCATCCGGCGTAGGCCGTTCAAGGCTATGTTGGAATGCATTGCATATACTCCTTATGCAGATCATTCCCCTGTCGCAGCTGTTGTGAGGCAAGCCCGCACGCGGGTCCAGCAACCATCGACTATATGGGCAAAATAGGCGCTAAGCTGCTGATTTTCGTAATCTATCTGCAAATAAACACAGTCTGTCGCAACCAGTTATTGCCGCAAGCTTTGACAGATTGCCGACCACAGTTTGTCGAAAAATGGTCACATTTCTCGATATAATCCGAAAAACGGGTCCGGGGCATTTCAACAGAAAGGTTGTAAGCCATGTCCGGGAAAAAGGTTGCAGACGCATCTGCAACGGTGACGAAAACAAATAGCCGGCCACTGATCATAAGGGTCGGCAAACGGCTGCGCGGCGCGATGAATAGACTTTCGACCGCCCATTCGAAAATTCCCAACGAACCGATCCTTCCGGCCTCAGCCTTTCCGTGGACTGACCGGTTGACGGAGCACTGGCAGGAGATCGCGCGGGAGGCCGTTTCAATCCTGCGCCATCGCGACGCGGTGCCGCCGCTCAACGAAATATCCCCCGATCACCAACGGATTGCCGGCGACGGCAATTGGCGCTCGTTCTTTCTGTTCGGCTATGGCTATGAAGTGCCGGAAAATTGTGTACGGGCGCCGGTCACGGCGGAACTGGTCTCCCGGATACCCGATCTCAATTCGGCTTTTTTTTCAATTCTGGAACCCGGCGCGACGATTCCCCGCCATCGCGGGGTTACGCGTGGTCTGGTCACTTGCCATCTCGGGCTGATCATCCCCGATCAACCCGAACGATGCGCAATGCGTCTCGAGGATGAAGAATGCTTCTGGGAAGCGGGCAAATGGCTGGTCTTCGATGACAGCTGTTATCACGAAGTGCACAACCGGACCGGTCAGCGCCGGGTCATCCTGCTGATACAGGTCAAACGCCCGATGCGGTTTCTCGGCAGGCTTGCCAATGATCTGGCGATATGGGGCATTCGCCGGTCACCCTTCGTGCAGGATGCCCGGCGAAACCTCGGTCAATGGGAAGAAGCCTATCGACAAGCGGAGCAGAATGAAGCCGCTTGATCGATCGGATCAGGCGACCGCGAACATTTCCGGATCGAGCGCCATGATCGATTCGGCACCGCCCTCAATCTTGCGGCGGAGCGATCCGGTATCGGGCAGGAAGCGCTCGGCAAAATATTGCGCGGTCACCAGCTTCGCTTCGTAATATTTCGGATTGTCCGTGCCCGCGTCGAGCGTGGCTTGCGCCGCCTTGCTCATCCGCAACCACATCAATCCGAGCGAAACAATACCCATGATGTGCATATAATGATAAGCGCCGGCGCCGGCGTTGTTCGGATTGGCCATGCCGTGCTGCATGAACCACATGGTCGCTTTCTGCAGTTCGCCATTGGCCTTTTCAAGCGCTTCGGCAAATCCCGACAGTTTCTCGTGGGTCTTGGCTTCGGCAATCTCGTCGGCCACCACCTTGAAAAAGGCCTGAACCGCACGGCCACCATTCTGGCCGAGCTTGCGACCAACCAGATCCATCGCCTGGATACCGTTGGTGCCTTCATAGATCATGGCAATCCGCGCATCGCGGACAAACTGTTCCATACCCCATTCGCGGATATAGCCATGGCCGCCATAAACCTGCTGCGATTCCGTGGCGATCTGATAGCCCATATAGGTGCCATAACCTTTGACTACCGGGGTCAGCAGACTGACCAGATCATTGGCCAACTGCCTGTCTTCTTCGGTTCCGGCCTTGTCCGCCAGATCGACCTGCAAAGCGCCCCAAAGCACCAGTGCGCGCATCGACTCGGTAAACGCCTTGCCATCCATCAGCATCCGCCGCACGTCCGGGTGGACGAACAGCGTATCCGCTTTCTCTTCCGGATCCTGCGCACCGGTCAGCGCCCTGCCCTGGCGACGGTCACCGGCATAGATCACCGCATTCTGATAGGCGATTTCGCCCTGCGCGAGGCCCTGCAGGCCAACGCCCAGACGCGCCGCGTTCATCATGATGAACATCGCCCGCAGGCCCTTATTCTCTTCGCCGACCATATAGCCGGTGGCGCCGTCATAGTTCATCACGCAGGTTGCATTGCCGTGGATGCCCATTTTTTCCTCGATCGAACCGCAGCTGACGCCATTGCGTTCGCCCAGCGAGCCGTCCTCGTTGACCAGGAATTTCGGCACGATGAAGAGCGAGATGCCCTTCGAGCTGTCGGGCGCGCCCGGGGTCTTGGCCAGCACGAGGTGGATGATATTTTCCGCCATGTCATGCTCGCCGGCAGATATGAAAATCTTCTGGCCGGTGATCGCGTAGCTGCCACCGGGCATCGGTTCCGCCTTGGTGCGGATCAGGCCGAGATCGGTGCCGCAATGCGCTTCGGTCAGGTTCATCGTTCCGGTCCATTTGCCGGAAATCATCTGGGTTGCGTAGACCTGCTTCTGCTCTTCGCTGCCTTCGGTGAGGATAGAGGCAATCGCGCCCTGGGTCAGGCCGGTGTACATTTCCAGCGCCTGGTTGGCCGACACCATGAATTCCATCACCGCGTTGCCGATCACCCGGGGCAGGCCCTGGCCGCCGAATTCTTCCGGCGAAGACAGGGTTGTCCAGCCGCCGTCGGTCAGCTGCTGATAGGCTTCCTTGAAACCTTTTGGCGTCGTGACCGATCCGTCTTCATGACGCGTGCAGCCTTCCTCGTCGCCAGACTGGTTGAGCGGATGCAGGACCTCGCTGGAAAATCTGCCAGCCTCGGTCAGGATCGCGTCGACCATTTCCGGCGTCGCATTTTCAAACCCCGGCAGGTTCGCATAGCTCTCCAGATTGAGAACTTCGTTGAGGATGAAACGGACTTCGCCGATAGGGGCGGTATAGCTGGGCATAAATAATACTTTCTACTCAAATGGGGTGCCGGACAGTGCCGGCGTCTATCCTCTATTGATGCTGCGCTTTTGCGTCCGCCATGGCGTCCTGCACAGTCTTTATGAAGCCGGTCAGTTCCTTGATCGAGCTGTCGATGTCGGCCCGCTGCTTCTTCAGCGTATCCACCTTTTCCTGACATTTCTCGACGGTAACCTGCATCTGCGTCTTCCGGCCGTCGCCAAGATCATAGAGGTCGATCATATCGCGGATTTCGGTCAGACTGAACCCGACATTCTTGGCGCGCATGATCCAGGCAAGGCGTGCACGGTCACGTTTGGTATATACGCGCGACAGTCCCTTTCGGTTCGGGGCAATCAGTCCCTCGTCCTCGTAGAATCGCAAGGCACGGGCGGTGACTCCGAATTCAGCCGACAGGTCGGATATCGTATAGGCTTCCCGATTTTGCAGATCGGGCGTATCAATTTCGGCGTGGTTTGGCGATTGTGACATGCAGGCCTTATAGCTTACGCTAACGTAAACGTCAACCCTCGCCGCCCGGACAAAGACTTTCAAAATCATGCCCACGGGTGGAACGGGCAACCGCATCGCCCTCGCCGACCAGATAGAAGCTGACCCCGTTAAAGCCGGCGCGCGGACTGCAATAGCTCGCGCAACCTTTCGGCATGGCGCCGGGCAGACTCAATTCGACACCGTCAAACCGGGCGGTAAAGCTGCACTTTTCTTCACTATTAAGGGTGATGCGGACATTTTCGCCATCGCGTTCGGCTTCGCCCATGCCTTCGCAAATTGTGTCCGGCCCGAACATCGCGATCATTCCGACCTGATAGCCGTTTTCATCATTGCCGACCGCGCAAAACCTGTCTGTCCCGAGATCACTCCGCCGTTCAAAGGCACCGGAAAGCGTGACGTTGCGCACATCGGGGATGACGCCCGCATCGATCGCGGCCTGTTCCAGCGACGAAAGTTCCGCGTCCGTCTTTTCAGGACCGGATTGTTCCTGGCCACAGCCCGCCAGAACCAGAACCGAAATCAAAGGAAGGCAACGAATCAAACAACCAGCTCCAGCTTTCCGTCGACGATTTTCCGGTAAAAGCAGCTTTGCTGACCGGTATGACAGGCGGGACCCGCCGGCACAGCCTTGATCCACAGCGCGTCCTGGTCGCAATCGATCCGCATTTCGGTGACCGACAATATATTGCCCGATGTTTCGCCCTTCTTCCACAGGCACTGGCGGCTGCGGGAAAAGAAATGTGCGACGCCGCTATCCTGCGTCAGCTGCAACGCCTCGGCGTTCATATGCGCCAGCATCAGCAGCTCTCCGGACGAATCATCACTGACGACCGCCGTGATCAGGCCGTTCGAATCATATTTCGGCTGGAGCGAATTGCCGGTCTCTCGATCATGTCCATTTTTTGTCATGGCAATGGATTAAGGCGCGATCCGTTCCCGTGCAACGGCTAATGGCGCAATTGGCAGAGCCCCTTTCTACCCAATCACGCAATATTATGATTTTATGACATTGGGGGCAGACAAAGCCCCCTTTCGTACCTATATGGCAGGCATCCCGCGCCCGTCCAATTACATGCCAGGTGAGATATGCTGACAACCCACCCGTTTGATGACGACAAGCTACGGGAAGAGTGTGGCGTGTTCGGGATCGCCGGCATCGACGACGCAGCCGCCATGGTTGCGCTCGGCCTCCACGCCCTCCAGCACCGGGGACAGGAAGCCGCCGGCATCACCTGCCGCAACGGCAAGGAATTTTACAGCCACCGCGCGCTCGGCCCGGTCGCCGGCAATTTCGACAGCGAAGAAATAATCAACCGGCTGCGCGGCGATTCCGCCTGCGGCCATGTCCGCTATTCGACCACCGGTGCGGGCACGTTGCGCAACGTCCAGCCGCTCGAAGCCGACCTCGCGTCCGGCGGCTTCGCCATCGCGCATAATGGCAATATTTCCAATGCCCTGGCACTGCGGGACGAACTGGTCCGCCATGGTTCGATTTTCCAGTCGACCAGTGACACCGAAGTCATCATCCATCTCGTCGCCACTTCCAAATATCGTACCCTGCTCGACAAGTTCATCGATGCCCTGAAGCAGGTCGAAGGCGCTTATTCCCTGATCTGCATGACCGCCGAAGGCATGATCGCCTGCCGCGATCCGCTCGGCATCCGTCCGCTGGTGATGGGCCGGATCGGCGAAGCCTATGTCTTCGCTTCCGAAACCGTTGCGCTCGATCTGGTCGGCGCGGAATATGTCCGCAGCGTCGAACCCGGCGAACTGATCGTGGTCACCAACGGTGAACTGCGCTCCCATCGTCCCTTCCCGAACAATCAGGCCCGGCCCTGCATTTTCGAACATGTCTATTTCTCGCGCCCCGATTCGATTGTCGACGGCAACTCGGTTTACAGCGTCCGCAAGGGGATCGGCGCGCAGCTGGCGATCGAAAGCCCGGTCGATGCGGATTATGTCATCCCCGTGCCCGACAGCGGCACCCCTGCCGCGCTCGGCTTTTCCGAACAATCGGGCATCCCGTTCGAACTGGGCATCATCCGGTCGCATTATGTCGGCCGGACCTTCATCCAGCCGGGCGACGGTGTTCGCCATCTCGGCGTCAAGCTGAAGCACAATGCCAACCGGCCATTGGTCAACGGCAAGAAAATCGTGCTGGTCGATGACTCGATCGTGCGCGGCACCACCAGCCTCAAGATCGTCCAGATGATGCGCGAAGCCGGTGCTGCCGAAGTCCATATGCGGATCGCCAGCCCGCCGACAATGCACAGCTGCTTCTATGGCGTGAACACGCCGAAGCGGGAAAAGCTGCTCGCCGCCCGCAAATCGATCGAGGAAATGCGCGAATTCATCCAGGCCGACAGCCTGGCATTTGTCTCGATCGACGGTCTCTACCGCGCTGCGGGCGAAGACACCCGCCACGATCTCCAGCCGCAATATTGCGACGCCTGTTTCACCGGCGCCTATCCGACCGTTCTCACCGACCGCGATGGCGAGGAAGAAACGGACCAGCTGACGATGCTCAACGAGCGTTCGGATTCATCCGGCACGGCGCGGGACCGTGAACCATCCGGCGACCTGCCCCGCCTCAAGCAATCAGCGAACTGATCATGAAGTTTGAAGGTCAACTGGCGCTCGTTACGGGTGCAAGCCGCGGTATCGGTGCAGCAACCGCCCTCGCCCTGGCGAAGGAAGGCGCCCATGTCGTCATCACCGCGCGCAGCGCCGACGATCTCGAAAAAATCGAAGAGCAGATCCATCAGGCCGGCGGCAACGCGACCATCGCGCCGCTCGACCTGACCGACGGCGACAGCATCGGGCGTCTCGCCACCGCGATCTCCGGTCGCTGGGACGGACTCGACATCCTCGTGCTCAACGCCGCCATGCTCGGATCGCTGGGACCGGTTCCCGCCATTGATGGCAAGGAATTCAACAAGGTCCTTACGCTCAATCTGATCGCGCAACAGGCGCTGATCGCCGGATTTGATCCGATGCTCCGCAAAAGCGAAAACGCCCGCCTGCTGGCGATCACCAGCAGCGTCGGTCGCAAGCCGCGTGCATTCTGGGGCGCATATGGTGCATCAAAAGCCGCGCTAGAGACACTTGTGCTCAGTTACGGTGAAGAAATGCGCAATCTGGGCAAGATTCGCACGGCGATTGTCGATCCCGGCAAGACCCGCACCGAAATGCGCGCGAACGCCTATCCGGGCGAAGACCCGGCCAGTCTCAAGCCACCCTCGGCGGTCGCCGACCGGCTGGTGGAAATACTCGCCAGCGATTTCGAAACCGGCGAGCATTTCCAGGTCAGCTGACCGGCGGCTCTGCCGCCACATATTTCTGCACCGCTTCGTAAAAGGCGTTCCGCTGGTTCTTCTGCTCGTCGGGTGACGCGCTCGGCCAGTTGCCGTTGGTGGCAATCACCAGCTTGTGCGCCGGATCGATAAAGATCCCCTGGCCGAAAATGCCCTGACCGGCAAAGCTGCCGTCATCAAAGGTCCACCACTGATAGCCATAGCCGCGACCCGGTGCGCCGATGTCCGCCTGTTTCTTGCCGGCCTTGGCAAACCAGCCCTCGGGCACGACCGAAGTCCCGCCGATCTTGCCGCCTTCCATCGCGAACTGCCCGAATAGCGCATAGTCGCGAACCGTCGCGGAAATGCAGCAACCGCCAATCTCCTTGCCGCCTTCGTTGAGCAGCCATTCGGCATCCTGCCCCATGCCATAAGGCTTCCAGACTTTTTCGGACAGATATTCAGACAATGTCTTGCCGGTTGCCTTGGCTACCAGCACCCCGATCAGATTGGTCTCGCCGGTATTATATTGCCAGCGCGTGCCCGGCGTCGCTTCGTTCTCCAGCGTCTTCATATAGACGATGATCGGATCCATGCCGTCGACCGGCTTGGTTTCGTTGAACAGCGCCACATCGGATTTCGGATCGGCATAATCCTCGTTCCACTTCACCCCCGAGGTCATGGTCAGCAGCTGCAATACCGTGACCCCGTCATAGCCGCTGCCCTTGAGCTCCGGGATATAGGCGGTCAGCGGATCGTCGATCGACTTGATATGCCCGTCCTTGATGGCCGCGCCGACCAGCGTCGAGACCAGCGATTTGGCGACCGAGAAAGAGGTCCAGCGCCCGTCCTTGTCGAAATCGCGGCGATATTCTTCCTTGCGGATCTTGCCATCCTGCAAAATCACCATCCCGGCCAGCCTTTGCTGTTCCATATATTCGCTGATCGACAGCGGTTTTCCGGCCACTTCGAAACTATCCGGAAGCGGATTTCCGGCCTCCAGTTTCCGTACATTATCACCAGCTTCAATCGTGTTGGACGGGGCCAATGTGTCCATCATCCGGAAAGCCTTGTCGCGCTGGGCATCGGTCCAGAACAGGATATTCTTGTCGGTCGGCAGACCGGCAACGTCGGCCGCCGCTTTCTGCACCTGCTCGCACGCCGTCAGGCTCAGGCAGGTTGCGCCCAGCAATGCCAATGTCCCCAAAATCCTCATCATCCGTTCTCCCGTTATTATGTTTATTTTATCAATGTAACCTGAGCGACATCGATGCCGCCGCCGCGAAAACCACCTTCGCAATAAGCGAGATAGAATCGCCATAGCCGGACGAACCGCTCGTCGAAACCGGTCGGCAGGGCGCCGCGTTCGACCGCATCGTCGAAACGCTCGCGCCAGATTCTCAGCGTCTCCGCATAGTCGAGGCCGAAATTCAGCTGGTCGCTCCATTGCAAACCGCGCTCCTCGGCCAGTGCCCGGAAACGGCTTTCCGAAAGCAGCATGCCGCCGGGGAATATATAGGTCTGGATAAAGTCGGCGCTGGAGGCATATTGTTCGAAAATATCATCGGCAATCGAGATATATTGCAGCGCCGCCCGGCCGCCGGGTTTCAGGTTCCGCGCGATGCAATCGAGAAAATCGGGCCAATATTGCTGACCGACCGCCTCGACCATCTCGACGCTGGCAATGGCATCATATTGCCCCTCCACGTCGCGGTAATCCTGTATCAGAAACTGGGCCTCGGGATGATGTTCCCGCGCCCAGGCGGTCTGCTCGTCGGACAGCGAAATGCCGGTCACGTCCAGACCATGATCGCGCGCCAGACTGCCGGAAAGCGAGCCCCAGCCACAGCCGATTTCCAGCACGCTGTCGCCCGGACTGGTCAACAACCGCTCCGCAATGGCCGCGACCTTGTCATGCTGCGCATCAGCTAAACTATTGTTTTTATTGGAGAAAATCGCACTGGAATAGCTCATGCTCTCGTCAAGCCAAAGGCGGTAGAAGTCATTGCCGAGGTCATAATGATATTGAATATTCTGCCGCGCGCGCCGTTTGTCATTGTCCCGCTTCTTGTGACGGCGCTTGACCACCCAGTTGAAAAAACCGGAAGCCCGACCGGTGCTTTTCAAACCTTCGCGGTTGCGGGTGAACAGGTCGAACACCGACACCAGATCGTCACTTTCCCACTCGCCCAGTTCCCATGCCCTATACCAGCCGACCGATCCGCCGTTGATCAGCCGCAGCAGGGCGTTCCAGCTGTGCAGCTCGACCGTCGCCATCGGCCCGTCGCCGCGGCCTCCCAATATTCTGGTAGTCCCGTCGGGCAATTTACCCTCGAACGTGCCGTGATCCATGCCCGCGTCGATCCGGTCGAGAATATGGTGAAAGCCCGGCGCGAACAGGCGCGCGAAAAAACCGCTGCCTGTGGCAAAGCGTTTGCGCGCATCCAGCAGATGCTGCCCGCGTTTGGGAGTTTCGACGTTCATGGCGCAAATATGGACCAGCGTTAACCGCTTGGCAACGTAGAACTATCCCTTAGTTCCCGGTAATCGGTCAGCTTCCCGGCGCGGCAGCAGACCCGGCCAAAATGCCGCCATCAATGTTCAGTTCCGACCCGGTGATATAGGTCGCCTCGTCGGACGCCAGCAGCACCGCGATCGCCGCCACTTCGCTGTCCTTGCCGAACCGCTGCAGCGGCGTATCGCGGACCAGCGCCTTTTCCGAGGCCTCTCGCGCTTCGCCCTCGCCCAGCATCGGTTCCCACATCGGCGTCATGATCGCGGCGGGGTGGATCGAATTGCAACGGATTTGCCAGCCCTGCTGCGCACAATAAAGCGCGACCGACTTGCTGTGGTTGCGGATGGCGGCCTTGGACGAGGCATAGGCCGCTGCGCCGGGTATGCCGACCAGCCCGGAGCGCGACGAGATGTTGATGATCGATCCCGTGCCCTTGTCCTTCATCGCCCTGATCGCATAGCGACAGCCAAGAAAGGTCCCGTCCAGATTGACCCGGTGGACAGCGCGCCAGTCTTCGAGCGAGGCATTTTCCGGATCATGGGGGCCAATGCCCTTTTCAAAACCGGTGATCCCTGCATTGTTGACCACGACATCGGCCCTCGGGTGCAAGGCCGCGAGCCGCTCCCAGTCGGCTTCCTGCTCCACGTCGAGCGGCAATGTTTCGCAGCCTAGCTCCTCTCCGGCTGACTGCAGCATCTCGGCATCGCAGTCGGTGAGCAGAACCGTCGCGCCTTCGTCGACAAAGGCCCTGGCAATGGCCTTGCCGATGCCGCGGGCAGCACCGGTGATAACGCAAAATTTTCCTGATAATCTGTGCATAAGAGGTCCTGAATATAGGTGTCAAAATGTCCAGCCCGGCGGACTGGAAAGCATATATTTTGATAATGCCTGACGGCGACCTACTTGTTCATCGACCCGATATCCTTGTGATCTGCGCCATTGATAGCGGCCTGGCGCGCAGATTTCAATTCCCCGGCTCATTTGACCTTTGCATAAGCGTCGAGCGCGCGTTGTCTCGCTTCCTTGTGGCCGATGATCTTGGCGGGATAATCCGCTGGCCTGCAGCCATGATCCTCCGGATCGTGAATATAGGGATCATCAATATCAGCCAGTTCCGGCACCCATTGGCGGATGTAGTCTCCCGCATCGAATTTCTCCGACTGGGTCAGCGGCGCCATGATCCGGACGAACATATTGCTGTCGACACCGGTGCCCGAAACCCATTGCCAGTTGACGCTGTTGGAGGCGTAATCGGCGTCTACCAACGTGTCCCAGAACCATTTCTCGCCCTCGCGCCAGTCGATCAGCAGATGCTTGATCAGGAAACTGGCGGCAATCATCCGCACCCGGTTGTGCATCCAGCCGGTCGCCCAGAGTTCGCGCATCCCTGCGTCGACGACCGGATAGCCGGTCCGGCCCTGACACCAGGCCTCGAAGTCTGCTTTCACCGCATCATCACCCAAATCGCGCCACGGCAGCGCGCGCATTTTCTCGCGATAGCTCTCGCCGCCATATTGCGAGAACTGGTCGATCACATTTTGCGCATAGTCGCGCCAGACCAGCTCCTTGAGATAGGTCTCGACCTTGCTCCCCTGCCCCGCCAGCCGGTTCCAGACGGTCGCCGGGCTGATCTCGCCAAAATGCAGATGCGGCGACAGGCGCGATACCAGTTCTTCGGACGGCAGATTACGCCCTTTGTCATACTCCGCCGCCTTGTCGGCAAAATCCTCGAGATTGTCTTCCGCGCCCGCCGACCCGGGTTGCCAATGGTCGCCAAAAGCTGCGGCCCAGTCCGGTCTGGTCGGCAACAGGCCCCAATCGTCCAGAGCATCACTGTCCGGCCAGCTGACTGGTGCATCGAGGCTGTCAGGCGCGGAAGCGGCTTCCCCCGGCGACATATGCTGGCGGAGCGCCTTCCAGAACGGCGTGTAGATTTTATAGGGCGTACCGGCGCCGGTCGTCACCGTTCCGGGCGGCAGCAGATAATTGCCATCATGCAGGATCAGCCGGGCCTCGTCGCCGAGAGATTTTTCCAACATCCGCTCGGCATTGATCCACCACGGCTCGTAATGATGCAGCGCATGGACTTCATCCGCGCCGGTCGATTTGACAATTTCGGCCAAACGCTCCGCAGCCGGCCCCTGACGCAGGATCAGACGTGATCCCAAAGCCTGAAAACATGCTTCCAAATCTTCCAATGACCGGTGCAGCCACCAGCGCGAAGCCCCGCCCATGATGCGGTGTTTCGGCGTTTCGTCGTCGAGAATATAGACCGGGATGACCGGGCCGCCGGAAGCGGCGGCAGCGGCGACGGCGGCCTGGTCGGAAAGGCGCAGATCGCGACGGAACCAGATGATTTTGGGTGTTGTCATGGTAATTCCATGACTCAGGGGACCGTTTGATCCAACCTGTCTTTTCGGACATTCACCCGAACCGAGAACCGGTCCCCGACCAGCGGATCCATGAAGCGCTGGTCCCTGACAATGGCCTCGGACTGATCCCGCTCGACAACCGGCATCCGCGACCAGAACAGGAAAGCCGCGGCGTCATCGCTGGCGGTTGCCAGTTCGGGAAGCAGCGCCCGTCCGGATTCGGACATGTCCTGTTTTTCATCAAGAACCAGTCCACCAAAGAGATCATAAGCCCCTGACCCATAAGCAGATTCATTCCGCCACAACATTTCCCGCTTCCAGAACTGGAGCGGTACCGGATTGGCCACCACCATATTTGCTTCGCCATTCGCCTCGCCCTGAGCAGCGTTGCGCGCGAGCAGCGACTTGGTCTCCGCTTCCGCCTCGCCGGTGATCATGCCATTGGCAAAAATATAGGCGCAGACCGCAGCAAAGCTGATCCACGCGGGTCGCTGCCAGTTGCCAGCCCGCTTCTTCTCGCGTCGCCGCGAAAGCCACAGGCCCGCGATCAGCGCCGCCCAGATCCAGAGATCAATGATGAAGATGCTGTCGCCGTAAAACCATTGCGACGAGAAGGGCTCGAGCAGACGGATGCCATAGCTGTTGAGCCAGTCCAGCGCCGGATGGCTGAGACAGCCGATATAGGCCAGTGCCAGCAGCCAGCCCCTGTGGATCGGCAAACGATCCGCCGGCCGCTTCCCGCGCATCCCCTGCCAGCGGTCAAAGCCGATCATGATCCCGGTCAGCAGCAGCGGCAACAGCAGCATAGCGATCGGCCCATGAGTAATCCCGCGCCGGATCGCCAGATGCTGCACCCCGTCGAGCAAGGTCGCCACCGCATCGATATCCGGAATATTGGCGGCAATAATCAGCGTCGCCATGCCGAGGCCGGTTTTTTTCTTGAGCCCCATCTGGCCGAGAACGGCACCGGCGAGGCTGTGGGTTAGGTTATCCAAAATTTATCTCGCACGAAGCCACGAAGGCACAAAGAATTTCCGTTGCCTAGCCTCTGAAATAGTTATTTGCCAGACGTTTGACGCCCTCTTTGAAAGTGGCTGCGCCAAAGTTCATCAGGAAACCCAATGGCAAATTCATCAACCGCAAATAGGTTAGCAGTTGTTTGGCATGAACCGGCGAGTGACGTTCGGTAGACTTTAATTCTATCAATAGTCGCTTTTCGACGATGAGGTCGGCGCGAAAGGCCTCGTGCAAAACCCGGCCCCTGAACGTTATAGGAATGATCTTCTGTCTTTCGACAGAAAGCCCCTTTGCCTTCAGGCTTTCAAAAAGCAATATTTCATAGACGGACTCAAGCAGCCCCGGCCCAATATCCTTGTGCAGGTGAAACCCGCAATCGATGGAGATTCTGGCGATGGACTCTAGATCTTGCACACTCTCATCTTAGTGGCTTCGTGTCTTCGTGCGAGCCAAAAAACTTTACAGTTCCGGCCCGCCCTCAGCCACCGTCCAGGTCTGCCCCTTGCTCAGCAAAGCCTGCAAATCCGGCGTCTTTCCAGCCGCTGCCGCTTCATTCTGCGCCACAACAGCCGATTCAAATGTCGGCCGCGGATCGTCATAGAGCACGCCCAAAGCCATCGGGAATTCGCCGAACTGCATTTCGATCAGCATATGCGCCACCGAACGGTTGGTGACATCATGGACAATCACGTCAGCCGCTTCCCAGTCGCCGTCGACAATATCAACGACTTCGAGCTGCAGGGTCTTGCGATTGAGCGTGATACCCTTGGTGCCCTTGCCGAACAGCATCGGTTCGCCGTTCATCAGATGCAATTGCGTGTCGGCTGCGGTTTTCTTCGCCGCAAATTCCTCGAACACATCCTTGTTATAGACGATGCAATTCTGGAAAATCTCTATGAAGGACGTGCCCTTGTGCGCGTGAGCGGCCTTGAGTACGTCGGGCAGGCCCTTGTGAATATCGATACCCCGAGCAACAAAGCGCGCCCCGGCACCCAGCGCAAAGGCACAGGGCGAAGCAGGCCGGTCGACCGAACCGTAAGGCGTCGAAGGGCTTTGCGTGCCCTGACGGCTGGTCGGCGAATATTGGCCCTTGGTCAGTCCGTAAATCTCGTTGTTGAACAGCATCACCTGGCAATCAAGATTGCGGCGCAGCAAGTGCATCGTGTGATTGCCGCCGATCGACAGCGCGTCGCCATCGCCTGTGATGATCCATACGTCGAGTTCGGGATTGGCCAGCTTGACGCCGGTAGCCACCGCCGGCGCGCGACCATGAATCGTATGGAAGCCGTAGGTCTCCATATAATAAGGAAAGCGCGAGGAGCAGCCGATACCGCTGACAAAAACCGTCTTGGACGGATCGGCACCCAGATCGGGCATGGTCCGCTGTACGGCCTTCAAAATGGCATAATCGCCACAACCGGGGCACCAGCGTACTTCCTGGTCGGTTTCCCAGTCTTTCAATGTGGTCGTGATTTTGGTCATCTCGTTCATGACAAATTCTCCTCAATCGCCGTCTCGATCTCGGCGATGGTAAACGGCTGGCCGGAAACCTTGTTCACGGGCTTGGCATCGACCAGATATTGGTCACGCAACAACGTTTTCAGCTGTCCCATATTCATTTCCGGTACGATCACGCGTTCGTAGCTTTTCAGCAAGTCGCCGAGATTTTTCGGCATCGGCCAGATATTCCGGATGTGGATATGGGCGACATCCTTGCCCGCTTCGACAGCCCGACGGACCGCCTGATGGATCGGCCCGAAGGTCGACCCCCAGCCGACGACCGCCAGCTTGCCGCCTGCCTTGCCCAGCGCGACATCCTGATCGGGAACGCTGTCCGCAACTCCGAGGACCTTGTCACGACGGATTTCGGTCATCTTCTGGTGGTTGGCGGCACCATAATCAATATGTCCGGTATCAATGCCTTTTTCGATGCCGCCGATACGATGCATCAATCCCGGCGTGCCCGGCTTGATCCATGGCCGCGCCAGCTTCTCGTCGCGGGCATAAGGCTTCAACCCGCCTTCCGGCATCGTTTCCAGGAAGGTGGTCGGGAAAGGCTCCAGACCGCTAACATCCGGGATCTTCCACGGCTCCGCGGCATTGGCGATATAGCCGTCGGTGAGCAGCATCACGGGAGTCATATATTGCACCGCTATCCGCACCGCCTCGATCGCACATTCAAACGCATCGCTGGGCGAGCGCGCTGCAATGATCGGCATCGGCGCGTCGCCATTGCGGCCATAGACAGCCTGATAGAGATCCGATTGCTCGGTCTTGGTCGGAAGACCGGTCGAAGGCCCGCCGCGCTGCGAATTGACAATCACCAAGGGTAGCTCGGTCATGATCGCCAGCCCCATCGCCTCGCCTTTCAGCGCAATGCCGGGCCCGGACGATGAGGTGATACCGAGTTTACCGGCATAGCTCGCGCCGATCGCTGCAGCAATTGCGGCGATTTCGTCTTCCGCCTGGAATGTGGTTACGCCAAATTCCTTCAACCGCGACAGGTGATGCAGGATCGCCGAGGCCGGAGTGATCGGATAACCGCCAAAGAACATCGGCAAGCCGGCCAGTTGCGCGCCAGCGACCAGACCGAGCGACAGCGCTTCCGCGCCCGTTACCGTCCGGTATTTGCCCGGTGCCGAGGGAGCGGCACCGACCGTGCGCGAGGTCAGATGGCCGCTGCCAAGTCCGTCACCGGACAGTTCTGCCGTCTCGCCATAAGCATGGCCGGCGTTGAGCGCCGCGATATTGGCTTCCGCAACATCAGGCAATTTCGCGAATTTGCCTTTCAGCCAGTCGACAATCGGCTGCCGGTCGCGCTCGAACATCCACAGCGCCAGCCCCAGCGTCCACATATTCTTGCAGCGCAGGGCTTCCTTGTTGCCCAGTCCGAACGGCTTCACCGCTTCGAGCGTCAGCGCGGAAATATCCAGCTTGAGCAATTGCCATTTCGCCAGCGAACCGTCTTCCAGCGGATTATTCTCATATTTCGCTTTGTCGAGGTTCCGTTTTCCGAACTCGCCGGCGTCAGCAATGATCAGACCGCCTGCACGCAGCGCATCGACATTGGTCTTCAGCGCTGCCGGGTTCATCGCGATCAGCACATCGGGCTGGTCACCAGCGGTTTCGATCGCACGACTGCCGAAGTTGATCTGGAAAGCGGACACACCGAACAGGGTTCCCTGCGGCGCCCGGATTTCAGCCGGAAAATCGGGAAAGGTCGCAAGATCACTGCCCGCCAGCGCCGTCGACAGAGTGAACTGTCCTCCGGTTAGCTGCATCCCGTCGCCACTATCTCCGGCGAAACGGACGACAACATTTTCTGCGCCGTCACTATTGGGACTATTCGGTTGTTCCTGCTTCAATGCGGTGGCCATAATGGATTTTCCGTGCCTTTATTATTATTACGCATCCCGCTCTAGAGCAGCAATGCGCCCCGCTTCAAACCACAAAAACTAATAGGGATAAAGCATTTGTTTGGGACGCCCGTCCCGATTAGCGCTTGCCTAGTGAACGCGGCCTGATCTAATCGGTCAATTAAACGCTAGGAGATGATCGATGACCGACGCTTATGTACGCCCTGATGTACAGATGATTTTGACGATGATGGCCCAATCCGACCAGCCGCTGATGTCGGAAGTCGATCCCGCTGCAGCCCGTGAAATGTATAATATGATGGCCGCAATGCTCGAAGCCGACGCGGTCGAACTGCCACGGATCGAGGATATCGCCTGCCCCGGTCCAGCCGGTGATATAGCGCTCCGCCTATATGATAGCCAAGCCGAACGAAGCGCAGAAACACCTGTCATCATATTTTACCATGGCGGCGGTTTTGTCATTGGTGATCTGGAATCCCACCATAGTTTCTGCACCTATATCGCGCGCGAAACGGGCATCCCGGTTGTAGCGGTTGATTATCGCATGGCCCCGGAAGCCCCCTTCCCTGCGGCACCGCAAGACAGTCTTGCCGCGACGCGCTGGGTTGCCGACAACCAGGAACAGCTCAAACTCAAGATCAGCGGCCTGATCCCCTGCGGCGATAGCGCCGGCGGCAATCTCGCGTTGGTGGTCGGACAAATATTCGCAACCGAACCAGCATCGGTTCCCGTCGTCGCCCAATTCCCCATCTACCCTGCGACCCGCATGGATGCAGAGGGTGGATCGATGGACGAATTTGCCGAAGGTTTTCTGCTCACCAAAGAGAGCATGGAATATTTTGACCGCCATTATGCCCCGGACGACGATGATATTCATGTATCACCCTATCTGGGAGACCTTGCCAAATCGCCGCCAACAGTGCTGATCACCGCCGGCCTCGATCCACTGCGCGATCAGGGCCGCGATTATGCCGCCGATTTGATCCGCCACGGTGTAAACACGCATTTCATCGAAATGGCAGGCAATGTTCATGGCTTCATCAATCTCCGCAAGGCAGTGCCTTCGGCGCAACAGGATGTCGACAAGATGATTGCCGCCTGGAAGACATTGCTCGCATCGCTGGAATCATAGAGCGTAACGCTTGCCGGAATTTGCTAGAATATCGGTAGCGTTTCCCTATTAATTACCCCGCACGCAAATGTTTGAAGCCTGAAGCAAGAGTAGCTTGGTTAGGCAGTGATAAATGCGCTATAAACGCCTCCAAACTTCTTGTCCTGTCGCGCCCCGGGGATTCGCCTGACTTATGTCAGGGATCCCGCGCAGCAGGACATTTTTGAAAGGCAGAATAAAATCGATTATAGCAATCTCCCATACCGGCCGTGCGCCGGTATCATGCTCGCCAACCGGGAGGGCCAGATATTTGTCGGCCAGCGACTGGACGCGGCCGAAAGCCAATATCCCGACGCTTGGCAAATGCCGCAAGGCGGGATCGACAAAGGCGAAAAAGCCGAAGCAGCAGCCTTGCGCGAGCTGCGCGAGGAAACAGGTGTGGTCGCAGACCTTGTCCGGATCATCGGCCGCAGCACCGAAGAATATCTGTACGACCTTCCCGACGAACTGCTCGGCAAGATCTGGAAAGGCAAATATCGCGGCCAGCGGCAAAGCTGGTTTCTGATGCGCTTCACCGGCGATGACGACCATATTGATATCCAGACCGACCAACCGGAATTTAAAAACTGGAAATGGACCGATCCCCAAGGCTTGCCAGATATCATCGTTCCCTTCAAAAAGGATCTGTATCGGGCGGTATTGAAAGAGTTTTTGCCGTTGATTTAGTTCGAGTAAGCGAGACCCCCTATGTCCCGACCAGCCTCCGCAGCCGTAATCATCATTGCGGCGAGCATTTCCGCGCCTGCCAGTGCCATACTACCGGCACCGGTTAAGGCAATGATCGACGCTGCCATTGCGTCCGGCAACAAACAGGATGTGCAGGCTGTCGCAAAACTGGCCAAAGCCACCAATCCGGATGATCACGCTGAAATCGATGCCATCATGTCGAGCTATAATGCGCAACTGGCTGCGAAAGCCGAAGCCGAGCTGCGCGAGAAACAAGAGGCCGGTTTCTTTGAACATTGGAAAGGCCAGGGGGAACTTGGAGGTTTTCGTTCAACCGGGAATACCAGCAATCTGGGCCTTTCCGGCGGCGTCAAACTGGCCAAGGACGCCATAAAATGGCGTTTGAATTTTCAGGCGCGTGCCGACTATCAACGCAGTGCCGGCGTAACGACCCGCGATCAGTTGAGCGCAACGATCGAGCCCAATTACAAGTTCGACAAAAGCCTTTACGCTTATGGTCTGGCGCAATTTGAGCGGGACCGTTTTCAGGGATATTCTGCCCGCTACACACTGTCGGGCGGATTGGGCTACGGATTGCTTAAAACCAAGGATTTGCGGCTCGCAATCAAGGCTGGCCCGGCAATCCGGATAACCGACTTCGCCGACGGAGAGAGCAAAAGCAGCCTGGCCGCATTGGCCGGACTGGACTTTGACTGGAAGATTTCCGATCATCTGAAATTTTCCCAGGATGCCGGCGGCACTTATGCCAGCGATGCAAAAGGCTTCACGTCGGCCACTGCCGTCATCGATAGCGACAACACTACGATCAATGCCACCTCAGCGCTTGACGCAAAGCTTCTCGGCTCACTTTCAGCACGCTTTTCCTATACGATAGAACATGAAACCAACCCTGCAGCCGGCAGTATCAAAACCGATACCCTTAGTCGCGCAACGTTGGTCTATAACTTCTAGACGTCTGGAAAACCAAGCCCGTCAGGGTGTTTCGGTATCCGGCTCTTCGTCACCGATTTTCGGCTTCGGTGTAACCGCCTCTGCGGACAGAACCGGTTTCTTGTCCGCCAGTTTGATAGCCGACGCCAGCTGGTCATTTTGTGAACAGCGCGACCGGCACAAGGTTTCAATCCGCGACAGGTTCACCCGGGCTTTTTCCAATGCGCCCCGCTGAATGAGAGCCTCACCCTGTCCGGCCAAGGCGTCGAGATTGTTCGGATCCAATATGAGCGCCTCGCGATACAGACGGATCGCCTTGCCGGGCAGCTGCTGTACACGGGCAATCTGCGCCAAAGCGATGAAGGCCGAACCATTGCGCGGATCGACGACCAGTGATGTTTCATAAAGATCCGCTGCAAGATCAAGCTCACCACGTTTCTGCGCGGCTTCACCCAGTTGCATATATTCGGCCGAGCGCTGCTTGATTTCAATATCGGCCGGCTGGCCAAAACCGGCGCTGGAAACAGTGACAAAAACAAGGGACAAGGCAACAACGGCCGGTGAAAAACGCATAATCAGCTCCAATAGACTCTCGCGACCATAGCCAGGCTCATCTGCATGCTGGCTTAACATGATTTGCTATCACAATTTTTCGAGGCACGTAAAATAAAAGCCATCCGTTCCGTCATGATGCGGTGAAAGAAGAGTACCTTTACGATATGGGCGGCCAATCGGCAAATCAATCGATATTTCCCGCCATTGCGGATGGTTTTCGAGAAACCGGTCGGTCTGGTCGCCACCTTCCGCGTCAAGCAGCGAGCAAACGGCGTAAACAAGCCGGCCGCCGGGTTTGACCATCTCGCTGCCCAGCTCCATGAGTCGTAGCTGCAATTCTGTCGTGTGCTCGAGCCGCTTTGGCGTCATCCGCCAGCGCAGTTCGGGGTTGCGCCGCCAGGTGCCCGTCCCGCTGCAGGGCGCATCGATCAACACCAGATCGCAACGGGCCTTCAGATGGTCCAGCGCTTCGATTTCCTTGCCGGGCGCGAGCAATATTGTTTCGATATTTCGCGCACTGGCTCTCCGCTTCCGCGGCTCTATCCGGCTCAACCGGCCGCGATCGGTGTCCGCCGCGATAATTCTGCTTTCCGGAGGAAGCATCGCAGAGAGAGCCAGCGTCTTGCCGCCCGCTCCCGCGCACATATCGAGGACCAGTTCCGGCTTGGCGACAGCGCCAGCCATGGCGATGGCCTGACTACCGAGGTCCTGAATCTCGATGGCACCTTCGCGGAACAATGTCTTGTCTTCCAGCTGGGTACCGGTCGGAAGCTCATAAGCATGAGGCAGCGCCAGCGCGACGGCGTCGGGCCATGCCGACTTCACTTCCAGATCCGTCGAACGCTGGCCATTGACCCGCACGTGCAACGGCGCGCGATCAAACAGCGCCCTGCGCTCGGTCTCGTCGATCAGACCGGCAAACCGGTCGGCCAGCCATTCGGGAATTTGCGCGCCGCCGGCGACGGCTTCATCCGCTTCGATTGCAGCGGGCCCATAAGCCGTGCCGGTAAAAAGCTCTCGCAATTCGGGTTGTTCGTCGATCAGGCCAAGCATGGCCTGCCTGCCGCTTTCCGGCCGGTCTCCCCAGCGCCGGATGGCGGAATAGACCAGCTCGCGAATGGCGCGGCGATCACCCGACCCGGCATAGCGCCGTTCCTTGAAGAATTTCTTCGCGATATTGTCCGCAGACGCGCCGTTGTCCCGTGCTGCGGCAATGATCCAGTCCAGCATCTCTATCGCGGCCTGCAGCCGTGCCGAGGGGGTCACTTATCCATGCGATCGTCGGCGTCGAAACAATAATATACTACCCGCGCGTCCGCACCATATTCCGTCTCGATCATCGCCTTCCGCTCGGAAGCCTCATGTTCGCAGCTTTCAACCGTCGCATAGACGTCGTTTATCCAGAGCGGATTGTTTTCCGCCTGTCCCGCAGGCCAGACAAACATCAGCAGCAATATCTTGGCTTCGATCACGAGATCCATTCAAAGCTCCTAACGCGTGGGATAATTCGGCGCTTCTCTGGTGATTGCTACGTCATGGACATGGCTTTCCTGCAATCCGGCATTGGTGATCCGGATAAACTCGGCCCGTTCGCGCAGATCTTCCAGCGTAGCCGAACCGGTATAGCCCATCGCAGCTTTCACGCCGCCGACCAGTTGATGAATGACATCGCGCGCCGGCCCCTTGAACGGCACCTGGCCCTCGATCCCTTCCGGCACCAGTTTCATCTGGTCTTTGATATCCTGCTGGAAATAGCGGTCTGCCGATCCGCGCGCCATTGCGCCGACCGATCCCATGCCGCGATAGCTTTTGTAAGCGCGGCCCTGATAGAGAAATGTCTCGCCCGGCGCTTCTTCGGTACCGGCAAGCAAAGATCCGATCATTACGGCTGATGCACCGGCGGCCAGCGCCTTGGCAACATCACCCGATGTCCGCAATCCGCCATCGGCGATCACCGGAACGCCGGATTTCTCGGCTTCTTCCGCACATTCCATGATCGCGGTAAGCTGCGGAACACCGACGCCGGCGACAACCCGTGTTGTACAGATCGAACCCGGTCCGATACCCACCTTGATACCGTCTGCCCCTGCATCGATCAGCGCGCGGGTCGCGGCGGCGGTCGCCACATTTCCGGCAATGATCTGGGTGCCATTGGACCGTTTCTTGATATCTTCCACGGCCCGCGCGACCATCGCGCTGTGACCATGGGCGGTATCAACCACGATGAGATCACATTCCGCATCGATCAGTGCCTGGGTCCGCTCGAGCCCGCTTTCGCCAACCGTCGAGGCCGCAGCGACGCGCAAACGTCCAGTTTCGTCTTTCGTGGCGTTAGGATAGGTGACGGCTTTCTCGATGTCCTTGACCGTGATCAGGCCGACGCAACGATAGTCATTGTCGACCACGAGCAATTTCTCAATCCGCCGTTGGTGCAAGGTGCGCCGCGCTTCTTCCTGACTCACGCCGGCCGGAACCGTCGCCAGATTGTTCTTGGTCATCAACTCGGAGACCAGCTGCTTGGGGTTTTCGGCAAAGCGGACGTCACGGTTGGTCAATATGCCGACCAGTTTGCCCGACTTCTCGACCACCGGAATACCGGATATCCGGTTCTGTTCCATCGTCGCCTGTGCTTCTGCCAGCGTTGCATCGGGTGCGATGGTGATCGGATTGACGACCATGCCGGACTCAAATCGCTTCACCTGCCGTACCGCGGCGGTTTGCTGTTCGAGCGTGAGATTGCGGTGCAAAACGCCGATGCCGCCCATTTGCGCCATGACGATCGCCATGTCGGACTCGGTCACCGTATCCATGGCGGAGGAAAGAACCGGGATATTCAGCCCGATCAGCTTGGTCAGCCGGGTCTTTGTATTGGCCTGGCTCGGCACGATCTCGGAGGCGGCGGGCCGCAACAGGACGTCGTCAAAAGTCAGTCCCAACCGAATTTCTTTATGTCTGCCTGACCTGCTCATTTTCGCCACTTTCCGATGTCTGAATGTGATTCTGTGGCGGCCCATGTAATCAGTTATCGGCTCCGCCGCTAGTGGCTAATCCGGGATAAGTGCGCGTCGAGGAAAAATAACGGCCCAGCGCGACGTGGAAATTGGCGTCTGCAGCCGCTCCAGCCAGCAACAAGTCTTCGTTCACCTCATCGCTAACATCATGATAGGGACCATTAATATAGGCCTGAAGCCGGTCCTCACCGGCAAAGGCACTGGTAATCATATAGGCCGGAATGCCGCGCTCCAGAAAAACATAGCCGTCCTGACGCTCGAGATAGGCGTCTGACGTGCCGCTGCGGTCAATCTCGCGCCCCTCTTGCGCGGCGACTGTCTCGATATCCCGGTCGAGGCCGGACTGGCCGAGGCCGATAGCCGCAATCTTTTGTCCGTCGTTCGAAAGCGCGATGGTATCGACGTTGAAAACGGCAACGAAATTTTCGAGCGCGATTGGCGGCTCGCTCGCAAATGCCCGCGCGCCCAGCAGCCCTTTCTCTTCGGCAGTGGTCGCCAGAACATAAATGTCACGATCATGATCTTCGGCGGACAGGCGTTTGGCAGTTTCAATCAGCAAAGCGACGCCGCTGGCATTGTCTACCGCGCCATTGCAGATCCGGTCTTGTGCGGGCACCAGCGGATCTTCTACCCGGCATATCCCGAAATGGTCCCAGTGCCCCACGAACAAAATAGCCCCGGCGCCGGGATTGGTGCCGGGAATTTTTCCGATCACATTGTGCGACACATAGGGTCGAACCCCGGTCTTGGCCGCCGCGTCAGCGCTCAGACCAAGGTCAAGCACCGAGATGGCGGCGCTGCCTTCCAGCAGCCTGTCGGTATCAAGTCCGGATTGCCTGATCAGCTTCCTGAACTGATCAACGCTGATCAACCCTTCGAGCGCCGCATGATTTTCCGGATCAGCCAATGTCGTCGATCCTCGCTGGTAGAAGCGCTGAAATCTCGCCCAGCGGTCCTGATCTTCGAGGACCGAAATCACCCCGATCGCGCCGTCCTGAATAAGTTGCAGTTTGCGCGTTCGAAAATCCGGTAAATCGTCACGATCTTCTGGGGACCTACTCGGCAGCAACACCAGCTTTCCCGTAACCGACGGACTTCCTGCTCCCGCCTCCGCATAGCCGGCGAAGACAACCGCCAAATTTGCTTGCCGGAAAGACGAATCCCGGCCGCGCAAAATGATCTCGTCCTGCTGCAATCGCACTGCCCTGCCCCAAGCTCCGGCTGAAAAAGCTACATGGAAACTCTCCGGCACACGCTCCACCAACGTCACCGGCTTGTACCAGCTGTCTTTTTCGCCTGCTGGCTTCAGCCCGGCCTCAGCCCATTGCGTAGCGATATAGTTGACGGTCTTGTTTTCACCGGTGGTGCCGGGCCCTCGCCCTTCGAACGCGTCACTCGCCAACATCTCGATATGCTTGAGCAGATCCGCCTCGCCAATCGCCTCTGCTCGCGCCGCGCCGGAGAAAATCAGACCTGACAACACCAGGACGCCAATGTAACGCATTGCAACAACAACCCTTTTTCTAACCCGAATAATTCGCTTTTCCCTTGGCATTATCGCGCAAATAATCAATGATAATGAGACGGTTCGCAAGGGAGAATGGAAATGGGCGTTTCGCTATTATTATTGGTGCTATTGGTCACCATCATCTATCTTTTTGCGAGCATCAAGATCGTCCGACAGGGCTATCACTATACAATCGAATATTTTGGCCGGTTCACGACCACGGCACAACCGGGGTTCAATTTCTATCCGGCATTTCTCTATCGCGTCGGCCGCAAGGTCAACATGATGGAGCAGGTGCTGGATATTCCCGGACAGGAAATCATCACCAAGGACAATGCGATGATCTCCACCGACGGCGTGGTGTTCTTCCAGGTCCTCGATGCGGCCAAGGCGGCTTACGAGGTCAACGATCTCTACAACGCGATCCTCAACCTCGTCACCACGAACCTGCGGACGGTCATGGGATCGATGGACCTTGATGAAACATTGTCCAAGCGCGACGAGATCAACGGACGACTGCTGACCGTGATCGACGATGCGACAACGCCGTGGGGCATCAAGATCACCCGGGTCGAGATCAAGGACATCCGTCCGCCCCAGGATATCATCAACGCGATGGCCCGCCAGATGAAGGCAGAGCGCGAGAAACGCGCCAACATCCTCGATGCCGAAGGCGCTCGCGCCTCCGAAATCCTGCGCTCCGAAGGCGAAAAGCAGGGCCAGATTTTGCAGGCTGAAGGCCGCAAGGAAGCCGCCTTCCTCGATGCCGAAGCCCGCGAACGCGAGGCGCAGGCCGAAGCGAAAGCAACCCAGATGGTGTCCGAAGCCATTGCCGGAGGCAATGCGCAGGCGATCAACTATTTTGTCGCTCAGGATTATGTGAAGGCAGTCGAAAAATTCGCTACGTCGCCGAATGCCAAGACCATATTATTCCCGATCGAAGCCACGCAGCTCATCGGCACATTGGGCGGCATTGGCGCCTTGGCCAAGGAAGCACTGGGCGAAAATACCCAGATGTTTTCGCCACCCGCGCGCAAAGGTCCTTTCGACAACAAGGATTAAGTGAGGCAACGAGAAAGCAGAGCATAGGCTATGGATGATTTCACCATCACCAATCCGGAATATGTCTGGCTCGGCCTAGCCGCGCTGCTGGCGCTGGCGGAGCTGTTCGTGCCCGGCGTCTTCCTGATCTGGGTGGCAGCAGCAGCAGCGGTGACCGGCATTCTGTCGTTGTTTATCGACATGACCTTTGCCGGCCAGCTTACCGTATTTGGCTTGTCGACCATAGCCGCGGTGCTTGGTGGGCGGCGCTGGTATCTCACTCACAATGTCGAAAGCGAAAGCCCGCTGCTCAACAACCGTTCGGCGCAACTGGTCGGAAAGACCGTAACCGTTGTGGAGACAATTTCTGCCACCAGCGGACGGGTAAAGGTTGCCGATGGCGAATGGAAAGCCAAGGGTCCGAATATGGAAAAAGGGACCGTTGCAAGGGTCGCAGCCGTAGAGAGCGGTGTCCTCCGGCTGGAAGCGCTGGAAGACACCGCGATACTGGAATCCAAACCTATTTCTTGAAGAAACCCTTCGCCATATTGGTGATGTCGTTGATCGGATTGCCGTCGCCATCGCGGTCCAGAAAACTGGTCGCCTTGCCCAGCAGGCCTTCCTTGCCGGTCAGCTTGTCCATCAGACTGCCCTCGCCATCGAGACCGGCTTTTTCCGCCAGCGCAGGCAGCAGGCCTTTAAGCTTTTCAGCGTCAACACCCGCTTCTGCAGCCGCTTCCTTGATCGCGGTCATCTTGTCGGTGCTGCCGTCACGCAATTTTGCGAACAGCGCTTCACCGCCCTTTTTGGCTTCGTCCGCCGTCATTCCGGCTTTTTCCGCAATATCGTCGATACTGAAATTCTCAGGCAACATATCCATGATTTTTTCGAGCATGCTCATAATCTTTATCCTTCAATAAAAGTCGGTTTAGCGGACCAGTTTACCGGCCATGCCGATGATGTCGTCCAGAGGATTGCCATCGCCGTTCAGGTCGAGCATCGAGGCGACACCGCCAAGGCCACCCGAAGATGCCTTGCTGCCGCCGCCGAGCAGACCACCGATCAAGCCTCCCAGTCCGCCGCCATTCCCGGCGCTGCCAGAGCTTTCCTTGGCCATATATCCGGCCACCATCATCGCAACGACCGGCAACATTTTCTTCAGCAGATCGCTGCTGATTCCGGTCTGCTGTTCCGCGCCCGCGGCAACGGTCCGGCTGACTTCTTTCGACCCGAAGATCTGGCCGAGCACCTCATTGCCCTTGTTTACCGGAGTCGGCTGGCTGCCAAGCACGCTGTCGAGCAGTCCGCCGCCACCGAGCTGGCCCAGCAATCCGCCGAGCCCGTCGAGGCCGCTGGGTTGCGCCTGCGTCGTTTTCTTGAAGCCGCCCAATATGGCGGGCAACAAGGCTGCGGCGCCCGCTTCCGCGACGCTCTCGTTGACGCCCAGTTCCTTGGCCATCGTACCGATGCCGCCCGACTGCTGCAACATATCCATAATATTCATCGTCGCTCTCCTTCATTGCCGTCACGGCATGGTTTGATTCTTTGCTTGTCAGGGCCTTAGCATATTTTCGCGGCATAAACCGCCCAATCCGCGGATTTACCAGTGTTTACACGTTAGGGATGGCGGATAAGCGTCGTTGCCGGAGAGCGGCAATTGACTCTGCAACGGCTAGCACCGAGATATCCCTCCAAGGGCGCGGTCTCGTGAAAGCAGAACGGCAAGGCCCCTGATATATAAAGGAACCACACATGAGCATTTTCGGAAAAATCAAGAACGCGATATTTGGTGGCGAAGCCAAGGCCGCTGAACCCGAAGTAGCGGCGACACCCGTTGCAGCAGCCCCGGCTGAGCGCGCAGCAATAAGCGAAGTCGACGTTGTTGCCCGTCTGGACAGCATCCCTGGCGCCGACAAGCTGAACTGGCGCACCTCGATCGTCGACCTGATGAAGCTGGTTCAGATCGACGCCAGCTATGGCAACCGCAAGGAACTGGCGCAGGAACTCGGCAACAGCGACTATAGCGGTTCCGCCGAAGACAATATCCTGCTGCACAAGCAGGTCATGAACAAGATCGCAGCCGCCGGCGGCATCGTTCCGGCTGAACTGAAAGACTAATCATCTGGACGATAGGTCCGTTTGAACTTAGGCGGGGGCTGTGAGCGATCATAGCCCCCTTGCTTTTGCCGAAGCCCCAAAGGGTTGCCGCCGCTGCCAAAGACTGGTCAGCCTGAGAAAATCCCTGCGCAAGGACCATCCGGACTGGTGGAACGCACCCGTGCCCGCCTTTGGTGACCCGGAGGCATGGCTGGCTGTCGTGGGGCTCGCTCCGGGCACCGAAGGCGCCAACCGGACCGGCAGACCGTTTACCGGAGATGCCTCTGGCCAAACGCTTTTCGCCACCCTCACCAAATATGGTTTTGTGGACGGCCAGTTTGCAAATGATCCCGCCGACGGCATCTCACTTAACGGCGCGATCATCCTCAACGCGGTCAAATGCCTGCCGCCGGAAAACAAACCGACCGGGGCCGAGATCTACAATTGCCGCGATTATCTCAAAAAAGCCGCCCGCGCCCTGCCCCGATTACGGGTCATAGTGGCGCTGGGCAAAATCGCCCATGACAGCATCATCCGGATGGAGGGTCTCCGACTGGCGGACCACAAGTTCGCCCATGGCGCGCACCACGCCCTCCCTGACGGCCGTACCCTGATCGACAGCTATCACTGCAGCCGATATAATCTGAATACCGGGCGGCTCACGGTGGAGATGTTTGAGGACGTGTTCGAGCAGGCTGCCTATTTGTCCTCGGCCAGCCGCCGATAAAGCTCCGGACGCCGGTCCCTGAAAAATCCCATGCCGGCGCGGTGCTTGCGCGCCTGTTCGAGATTGAGCGATGCCGTCAGCACGCCGGTTTCCTGCGAACCATATTCGGTCACCAGATCACCCCATTCATTGGTAATGAAGCTATGCCCGTAAAACGCCTGGTCGTCTTCCAAACCGATGCGGTTGCTGGCGACCACCGGCATGCAGTTGCTTACCGCGTGGCCCTGCATCGCGCGACGCCACATGCGGCTGGTGTCGAGGTCGGCGTCATAGGGTTCGGAGCCGATCGCGGTGGGATAGAAGAGAACTTCCGCGCCCAACAACGCCATCGCCCGCGCGGTTTCCGGATACCATTGGTCCCAGCAAATGCCGACGCCGATCCGCGTGCCGAACAGGTCCCAGACCTTGAAACCCGTATTGCCGGGGCGGAAATAATATTTTTCCTCATAGCCGGGACCGTCGGGAATATGGCTTTTGCGATAGACGCCCATGATCTCGCCATCGCTATCGATCATCGCGAGACTGTTATAATAATGCTGCCCGTCGCGTTCGAAGAAACTCACCGGAATGGCAACGCCAAATTGTTTGGCGAGTTTCTGCATTGCCAGAACCGGCGTGCTTTCGCCCACTGGCTGCGCCAGCGCAAAAAGCGCCTCGTCTTCGGTCTTGCAAAAATAGGGACCGGCAAATAGTTCGGGCGGCAGGATGATCTGGGCGCCCTGCTCCGCCGCTTCGGCGATCAGGCCGCTGACGGCGAAGATATTGGCCTGTTCATCGCCGCCCAGGGGCAGCTGCAGGGCTGCTACGGATAAATTGGTCATAGCAGCCCCATTAGCGGTTTAAGGACGCTTCTTAAACAATAATGTCATCCGGTCGGATTCGCCAATTGCTTCATATTTGGCCTTGTCGCTGTCGCCCAGCGCCAGAACCGGAGGCAAGGTCCAGACGCCGCGGTCATAGTCGGACGTGTCCTTGGCGTTGGCGTTGATTTCGGATTGGCTGACCAGTTCAAAGCCGTTCAACTCGAACAGGGCAATCACCGACGACTGTTTCAGATAGCCTTTGGTGCCGTTGGACATGGCATAGGATGCGTCTTTCTTGGCCCGGTGCTGGACGACCCCGACCATTCCGTCATCGGCGAGCATATCACGCAGGGCGCGCAGTTCGGAGTCCGCTCGGTTTCCGTTGAGCATGCCGTGCAAGGAGCGGAATATCAGAATCCGGTCGACCTTGCCCTTCATGTCATCCGGCATCTCGTCACTTTCGAAGGCAAGTATCTTGCCGGCGTCAACCCCGGTCCACTTGGCTGCTGTCGCCGGGAAGCTTTCGGGCCAGCCCTTGGTCCGCGCTTCGCGGGCCCGGTCGGGAAAGCTGCTGGACGAGCTGTCGGCGTTGATCGCGATATATCGTCCGCTTGCGGCAAGATAAGGCGCCAGCACGCGCGTATACCAGCCGCCGCCGGGTCCATATTCGACCACCATATGCTCCGGTTTGACACCGAAGAAGCTCAGCGTTTCGGCTGGATGGCGATACATGTCACGGGCCTTGTCCCCGGCGCGGCGCTCATGCGACAGAACCGATTGCAGGCTGGCGTCGGTCATTGCTGCGCCGTCATTTGCATGATGTTTGGCGGTAGCGGGAGCGGCCATTGCCAGCAGTGCCAGCGAAGCGCTCGCCATCAGTAAATTTTTCATGATATTTTCCTCTCGATTAATATTCTCTGCCCCCATCTCTACCCTGTGTTCACGGGGAGACAATATGTAATAAAGGACTAATCTGTCTGCGGGATCTGCTGCGATATGCAGTGAAAGCTGCCGCCGCCGCGCAGCAGCGCCTGGCTGGACAGCCCGATCACCTTGTGGTCGGGGAACAGCGCCGCGATTTGATCCACAGCCTTGCTATCGTTTGCTGCCCCATATTGCGGCACAGCCACCACCCTGTTGCCGATATAGAAATTCATATAGCTGGCCGGCGCGATCTCGCCTTCGACTTCATATCGCCCCGCCGACGGCAGGCGAACGACCTGCAGTCCCGATGCAGCGGCGCGCGCTGCGGCATCGTCGAAGATCGCTTCGTTGGGATCGTCAGCATTATCCGCTTGCGGAATGGCGACCCTATTCGGAGCCACAAAACGCGCGAGATTGTCGACATGGCCATCGGTATGGTCGGCCGCCAGCCCGTCTCCCAGCCAGCAGATATCCTCCACCGCCAGAGAATCGCGCAACCGCCCGGCGACCTGTTCCCTGTCCAGCCCGTCGTTGCGGTTGGGGTTGAGGACGCATTGCGACGTAGTGATCAGCCGGCCTGCACCATCGCCATCGATTGCGCCGCCTTCCAATATCCAGTCCTGCTCGCTGACCGGCAGGTCAAACCGCTGTGCCAGCCGCTGACCAATATCCTGATCACCGGCCATTTCATATTTTCCGCCCCAGCCATTGAAGCGAAAGTTCCGGCCATCAAGCCCGCTGGGCCCCGCGACAAAAACCGGCGCGCTGTCGCGCAACCAGATATCGCCGAAGGGTTCAACAACAAGATTTACGCAGGGCTGAACCAGCGATCGGGCGATATCCTGATCAGCCACATCGCGGCACACCAGAACAACCGTCTCGCCAGCGCCGTCATCGGCAATCGCATCGGCAAAGGCCGCAACTTCGCGCTGGGCCGCTTCCCGTCCCACCGGCCATTCCGCCGGATCGCCGGGAAAGCCGATCCACACCGCCTGATGCGGTTCCCATTCTGCTGGCCATCTCATCACCCGGTCAGTGATCGAAATCAGCTACCAGCGCGGCTTTCATCCCGCGTGGCACGGAATTCGTCGCCCTCGTTCCAGTTGGGCCAGTCCTCGGTCATCGCCAGCATCCGGGCCACGGTATAATAGACTTTGAGATCGCCCATCACGCCGTCCCAGTTCCAGTTCGGATCATATTCGTCCTTCGGACCATGATAGCGGTTGTCGGTATAGTCTTTCGAAATCGCTTCGCCAGCTTCCCGGCCACCGTCGACCAGATCCTCGCCACCTTCGAAATAGATCATCGGCACGCCCAGCTTGGCGAAGCTGAAATGATCCGAGCGGTAATAATAGCCCTTCTCCGGCGTCGGTTCGGCTTCGGCCACGCGGCCATCGCCGGTGAGTGCTGCCTCAAGATAGCGGTCGAGACCGGATTTGCCCTTGCCGACCACGATCACGTTCTTGGCCGGACCAGCCATGCCGAACGCATCCATGTTCACGCCACCGACGGTCTTGTTGAGCGGATAGATCGGATTTTGCGCATAATATCTGGAACCCAATAGCCCAGATTCCTCGGCCGTAACGGCCAGGAAAATGATGCTGCGATCCGGCGCGCCAGCCTTCACATGGGCTTCCGCCAGAGCGACCAGTGCCGCCGTGCCGGTCGCATTGTCGACCGCGCCGTTGCAGATATCATCCCCGTCGGCCGCCGGTTTGCAGCGACCCAGATGGTCCCAGTGCGCGGTATAGATCACATATTCGTCAGGGCGGGTCTTGCCCTTCAAAATCCCGACAACATTCTTGCTGTCGGTTTTCTTGATGTCATTCTCTAGCGAAGCGGATGCTTTCAGCTTCAGATCGACTGCCTTGAAGCCCTTTTTCTTCGCTGCCGCCATTTGCGCGGTCAGGTCCTGCCCCGCCGCCGCAAAAATCTTGGCCGCCGCGTCCTTTTGAATCCAGCCGTTCAATTTGGTCTGGTCCGCGCCGCCGTTGGCGGACTGGGCGTAAAATTGTTCACCCGTCCAACTCGATTCGACAACATTCCAGCCATAAGCTGCTGGCTCGGTATCGTGAATGATCAAAGCCGCCGCAGCACCCTGCCGTGCCGCTTCTTCATATTTATAGGTCCAGCGCCCGTAATAGGTCATCGCCCGGCCACCAAATTCGCCTTCAAGGCTTTCGGTGCCGAAATCGGGATCATTCACCAATATGACGACCGTCTTGCCTTTGACATCGACCCCGGCATAATCGTTCCAGCCGCGCTCGGGAGCGTTGATGCCATAACCGACAAACACCATGTCGCTGCCGGCAACATCGATCTTCGGCTGTTCCTGATAACTCGAGACGACATAGTCACTGCCAAAGGCAAAGGACAAATCGCTCGTTCCGCCGCTGATTTTCAGGGGAGACATGTTTTTCGCGGTAATCCCGACCAGCGGTACGTCCTGGAACCAGCTATCGCCATTGCCGGGCTCCAGTCCGGCTTCGGCAAATTTCTTGGTCAGCAGCGCAAGGGTTTTCTCCTCGCCCGCCGTACCAGGTGCACGGCCTTCATAAGCGTCAGAAGAAAGCTCTTCGGTGATCGACTTCATTGTCTCGACCGACAATTCGGGTGCCGCGATTTCTGGCAGCGCGGCAGTGGCATCGCCGTCATCAATTTTCGTGCAACCGGCTAGTACCAGCGATGGCACCAGCAACGCCCAAAGCGATCGTTTCAACATCTGCTATCCTTCTGAAATTCTCTGTTTCCCAAAACATTATCTGCCCAATGCCAGACGCGTTTCAGCAACGCAAGAAGCGAACGGTTCAACCATCGCGTTGCCATCCATCACAGCGCGGGACAGATATGGAACGCGAAAAAAAAAGGGCCGCTCCAACGGAGCCGCCCTTTTTTGCAAATATCGTTGAAAACAATCAGCGCGAATAGAATTCGACGACCAGATTGGGTTCCATTGTCACCGGATAAGGTACTTCGTCCAGCGTCGGGATACGGACATAGGTTACCTTGTCCGTGCCGTCTGGCGTTACATATTCCGGAATATCACGTTCTGGCAGGCTCTGCGCTTCGATTACGAGCAGCATTTCCTGCGCCTTGGCGCTCAGCGAAATCACGTCGCCCGGTACAACCTTGCGCGAAGCAACATTACATTTGACGCCGTTCACACGGATATGGCCGTGGCTGACCAGCTGACGGGCAGCAAAGATGGTCGGGGTGAACTTGGCGCGATAGACAACCATGTCGAGACGCTGTTCGAGCAGGCCGATCAGGTTCTGGCTGGTATCGCCCTTCATTGCGGCAGCTTCTTTATAAGCGCGGCGGAACTGCTTTTCCGTCACGTCGCCATAATAGCCCTTGAGCTTCTGCTTGGCGCGCAGCTGGATGCCGAAGTCGGACAGCTTGCCCTTGCGGCGCTGACCGTGCTGGCCCGGGCCATAGTCACGACGATTGACGGGAGATTTGGGACGGCCCCAGATATTCTCGCCCATGCGGCGATCGAGCTTATATTTGGAACTGGTACGTTTGGTCATGTGAATGACTCCTCATTTGCTGTTTTTAAGTCTTCCCGGAGCGCACCATCCAAACTCGATAAAAATGCGAGTTCTGACGCGGCCTCCGCTTCACCGGGGTGCGGGGCCAATTGCTGGAAGCCGCTTGCCCAGATTTCAAACGATCTGTCAAGCGAATTGATATTTGGCGTGCCTCAAAAATTCAGGCAAACAATATGACGTAACGCGTCAATCGTTTCTGTTCTGAGTGCCGCGACTGTAGCTTTGTTCGCGACGCATGGCTTCTGAGTTTGCCTGTGCGTTTGCCTCATCCAGCTGAGCCCATTCCGCTTTGGAACGGCAAGTCCGTTTCGGAATTTTCGAGCCAAGAGTCTCTACAGACCGACATACGCGCTTATTGTCGTCCGCCGAACCCTGATCGCTAGCCATTGCCAGCGTGTCGCCCGTCATTGCCAGTGATAAAAATAGTGTAATCATGATGAATCCAAGTTTTGATGATATTGTTAGGGGGGCACATATCAACGTTCCAGATGAATATCTAGCTCAATCCGCCTTCTTGCTCGACATTATGCCCATTCTAAATTATCGCTGTTTCGATGCCGATAACCATTGAATCCCTTGCTCAAATTAATGATATGACACATTTGCGGAAAGCCGTTGATCAACTGGATTCAGAATTGATCGGCCTGCTTCGCCTTCGCTTTGCCTGCATGGATGCCGCGGCGCGGATCAAACAGGATCGCAACGTCGTGCGGGATGAAGCGCGCAAGGCCGCTGTTCTGCAGAACGTCAAAAATCTGGCAAAAGAAGCCGGCATCCCCGTGCCGACGATGGCGGCGATCTGGGAAATGCTGGTCGAAACATCGATAAGCTATGAATTGCAGAAATGGGACCAGCTGCGCAAATAGGCCCGTCCGTCAGGGCTTTTCCGCTTTGTCCTTGCGCGGCGGCCGTTCCAGCGATGAAATAACCCCGCGCCAGGTCTTGACCTCTTCATTCGTCCACGCCGGCTTGGTCAACATGTTGCGAAGCGTCACTTTGGTCGCTCCAGCGCGTTCTGCCGGATAGAAATAGCCGTTTTTATCCAGCGCCCGCTCGAGATGCTCGTAAAACATATCCAGCTCTCTCTGCGGAGCCGGTTCCGACAGTTTCTTTTCGAGCGTCGGCTGTACATTGGCGACGCTGTCCATCTTGGATATTTCATAAGCCACCAGGATGACAGCCTGGGCCAGATTGAGCGATCCGAATTCGGGGTTGATCGGTACGGTGATGATCTTGCGGGCCAGTTCGACGTCGACAACTTCCAGACCCGCCCGTTCCGGTCCGAACAATATCGCGCATTTGCCGCTTGCCTGCGCCATGTCTTCGGCGGCTTCCCAAGGTGCCAGAACCGGCTTGGTCATCCCGCGCTTGCGGACGGTTGTTGCATAGACATGCGCGCAATCTGCCACCGCTTCGGCGGTTGTCTCAAAAACCTGCGCCTGCTCGAGAACCTGATCCGCACCGGAAGCCGATGGCCCGGCATCGGGATTGGGCCATCCGTCCCGCGGTTTGACAATGCGCATCTCGGTCAGGCCGAAGTTGAGCATCGCCCTTGCGGCCTTGCCGATATTCTGTCCGAGTTGCGGATTGACCAATATGATGGCGGGCTGGTTGCTCACGCGCCGCCGACGTCTTTCACGCTGCCGGCAAATTCCTTGAAATCCTTGGCCTCGGTAAAATCCTTGTAGACCGAAGCAAAGCGGATATAGGCGACGCTATCGAGCGTCTTCAGGCCATCCATCACCATCTCGCCGATTTTCTGCGAAGGGATTTCGGTCTCGCCGCTGGTTTCCAGCTGACGCTGGATTCCCGAGACCAGCTGATCCATCTGTTCCTGCGCCAGACCACGTTTGCGGCAAGCAAGCGATACCGAGAGGTCGATCTTCGTCCGGTCAAACGGTTCCTTGCGGTCCTCGCTCTTGACCACCGTTATTTCCCGCAATTGCACCCGCTCGAAGGTCGTGAACCGCGCGCCACAGCCTTCGCACTGACGCCGGCGTCTGATCGTCGTATTGTCCTCGGTCGGACGGCTGTCTTTGACCTGACTGTCGTCATGGGCACAAAAGGGGCAACGCATGTTATGCTGTTCCGATCAATCCTGGTAAATCGGGAAGCGGTCGCAAAGCGCCTGTACCCGTTCGCGCACATCTGCTTCAATCTCGGGATCACCACCCTCGCCTTTTTCGCGAAGCCCGTCCAGCACATCCGCGACCATATCGCCAATGAGTCTAAACTCTGCCGGACCAAAGCCGCGGGTCGTACCGGCGGGCGATCCGACCCGGATACCGCTTGTTTTCATCGGTGGCTGCGGATCATTGGGGATGCTGTTCTTGTTGCAGGTAATCCCTGCCCGTTCGAGCGCTTCATCCGCGTCGCGACCGGTAATGCCGAGCGGCGACAGATCGATCAGAGCAAGATGGGTGTCGGTACCGCCAGCGACCACATCGGCACCGCGTTCTTTCAGCGTGGCGGCCAGAATTTTGGCATTTTCGATGACAGCCGCAGAATAGCTTTTGAACTCCGGACGCAGCGCTTCGCCAAAAGCAACCGCTTTGGCGGCAATGACATGCATCAACGGACCACCCTGTAGACCAGGGAAAACCGCAGAGTTGATCTTTTTCGCAATCGCCTCGTCATTGGTCAATATCATCCCGCCCCGGGGTCCGCGCAGGGTCTTGTGGGTCGTTGTGGTCACGACATCGGCATAGCCCAGCGGACTGGGGTGCAGGCCAGTGGCAACCAGTCCGGCGAAATGCGCCATGTCGACCATGAACAAGGCCCCGACGGAATCGGCGATTGCACGGAATTTGGCGAAATCGATCTGGCGCGGATAGGCGGAGCCACCGGCGATGATCAGTTTCGGCTGATGTTCCTTGGCCAGAGCCTCGACTTCCTCGTAATTGATCAGATGATCGTCGTCGTTGACGCCATATTGGATCGCGTTGAACCATTTGCCCGACTGCGCCGGCTTCGCGCCATGGGTCAGATGGCCGCCGGCATCCAGCGACATGCCGAGGATCGTATCGCCCGGCTTCACCAGCGCGAGCATCACGGCACCATTGGCCTGCGCTCCCGAATGCGGCTGGACATTGGCAAAGCCGCAGTCAAACAATTGCTTGGCGCGTTCGATCGCCAGTGTCTCGACCGCGTCCGAAGGCGCACAGCCCTGATAATAGCGGCGCCCGGGATAGCCTTCGGCATATTTGTTGGTGAAGACAGAGCCCTGCGCCTGCAATACTGCCCTGGATACGATATTCTCCGACGCTATCAGTTCGATCTGGTTTTGCTGGCGTGCCAGTTCGGAGTTGATCGCACCGGCGACCGCCGGATCACTTTCATCGACCGAAAAGTCGAAGAAACCGGTCTGTCTGACATCCTGAATATCGGCGACGTTGCTCATGCGCTTGTTCCTTCAACTTGGGGGGCGGACAATTTATCGACCCGGCGCTGATGCCGGTCGCCGCCAAATGGGGTTTTCAGAAAGACGTCGAGACAGTCTTTCGCGATTTCGATGCCGACCAGCCGGGCGCCCATGGCGATAACATTGGCGTCATTATGTTCCCGTGCCAGTTTCGCCGACAGGCCTTCGGAGACCAGAGCGCAGCGGCAGGCGGGATTGCGGTTGACCGCCATCGAGATGCCGATGCCCGAACCGCAGAGCGCCACACCCCGTTCGGCGCGGCCCGACGCCACTTCGGCAGCCAGCTTATAGCCATAATCGGGATAGTCGACGCTGTCGCCGGTCATCGGCCCGAGATCGGAAACGTCATGGCCTGCGTCATTCAGCCAGTCAACCAGAGCGGCCTTCATATCCAGAGCGGCATGATCGGAGGCGATAGCGATGCGCATGGGCATTTCCTGTAGCAAGAATCGGATGGCCGCTATTTAGTAGACAGCGCCCCGATAGGCCACCAAATATTTGACGCGCCACGTCATGCGATGCGTGACGAAGCGTCAACCCCGGCGAAGGCCGGTGCCCCACTCGGTTTCCTAAGAATTTCGCAGCCATCTCAAACCCGGATATCAGGTTACGTTCAAAACGATCTGCCGGATTTCCCGATCGTCAGATTTCCATCTGGCTGCCGAGTTCCACCACCCGGTTGGTGGGAAGCTTGAAAAACTCCATCGCGGTCGCAGCGTTGCGCAGCATCCAGGCAAAGAGCTTCTCTCGCCAGACCATCATCTCCGGTTTTTTCGACGGCAGCAACGTTTGGCGCGACAGGAAGAAGCTGGTGGTCATCATGTCGAATTCCATCCCGCAGCCCTTCACCGCTTTCAGGGCCTCGGGCACATCGGTTTCCTGCATGAAGCCAAAATGGAGAATGAGCCGGTAAAAACCGTTGCCAAGATCCTTCACTTCGCAACGTTTGTTGGCATCGACCGTCGGAACGTCGTTGATGTTGACGGTGAGAATGACCACCCGTTCATGGATCACCTTGTTGTGCTTGATATTATGAAGCAGCGCCGATGGCACACCAGCCGAAGAGGAGGCCATGAAAATCGCCGTTCCTGGGACCCGCGTGGCGCTGTTGGCAGCAGATTTCGTGAATATCTCGATCGGCATGGCCGCTTCCGCCATGTTTTTCCGCATGATCTGGCGCCCCTTGGCCCAGGTCGTCAGGATGATGAAAGCGACGCCACCCACGGCCAGCGGGAACCAGCCGCCATCGGGAACCTTGGTCAGGTTCGCCGCGAAATAGGCGCCGTCGACAATGAAGAAAACGGCCAGCAGCGGAATGGTAATCCACAATTTCCATTTCCACAGAACCACCATCACGATGGCCAGCAGGCAGGTGTCGATGAACATCGCGCCGGTTACCGCAATCCCGTAGGCCGAGGCCAGATTGCTCGAACTCTGGAAGGTCAGCACCAGCAGGATGACCGCAATCATGATCGCCCAGTTGACGAAGGGAATATAGATTTGCCCTGCTTCCGACGCACTGGTGTGCTTGATCGTCAGACGGGGAATGAAGCCAAGCTGGATCGCCTGATGGGTCACGGAGAAGGAACCCGAAATCACGGCCTGGCTGGCAATGAAGGTCGCCATTGTCGCCAATATGACAAGCGGCAGACGAAGCACTTCCGGCGCCATGATGAAAAACGGACTTTCGATCGCTGCTGCAGCACCCGCAGCATCCAGAGACAGGATCATTGCGCCCTGTCCGAAATAGTTACACAGCAGCGCCGGCATGACAAAACCGTACCATGCGACCCGCATCGGTTTCTTGCCGAAATGACCCATGTCGGCGAACAATGCCTCCGAACCGGTCACCGCCAACACCACGGAACCCAGAGCCAGGAATGCCTTGAACCCGTCGGTTATGAAAAACTGCACGGCGTACCAGGGGTTAAATGCATAAAGAACCGACGGATGCCCGACGATCTGGATGATTCCGAGTGTTCCGATAACGGTAAAATAGACGAACATCACCGGCGCAAACAATGCGCCGATTTTCGCGGTACCGCGGGACTGGATCAGGAACAGAAACACGAGCAGGGTTAGCGCAATCGGAATAACAAGATGACCCAATGCGGGCTGCACAACGGCAAGCCCTTCAACCGCGGACAATACCGAAATCGCGGGCGTGATCATGCTGTCGCCATAGAATAGCGCCGTGGCAAAAACGCCGAGCAATATCGCCAGCCAGCCGTATTTCGATCGTCGCATCACGCCGGATATCAAGGCGACCAGCGCCAGGCTGCCGCCCTGCCCCTTGTTGTCCGCGCGCATGGTGATGCTGACATATTGAATCGTCACGACCAGAGTCATCGACCAGAAAATCAGGCTGACCACGCCAAGAACATGGATACGGTCCAGTTCCAGGGGATGGGCTCCGATAAACGTCTCGCGAAACGCGTATAGCGGGCTGGTACCAATATCGCCGAACACGATCCCGATCGCGCCTGCGGCAAGCTTGGCAATCGCAGTGTTTCGTTGTGGCGAACCGTGCGTTTGCACCGTGCTACCCGACGATTCTGCACTTTCGGTTTGTTCTGCGAACATTGGTTAGCCGTTAAGGCGATACCCCGATCTTTTTGGACACAACAAGCTATTTACTGGCATTCGTGTCAGCAAGCGCGCGCGATTAGCACGAGCCGTTAGCAGGTGCAACAAAGCGACTGACCGCTAATATCAACTCGTTCATAATAAACGTTTTTTTATGGCATTTTCGGCGCTTCCGGTTCGACGGGCAGCGAAGGTTGTATCTTTTCCATCGTCGCCAGTCGCGACTCGAGATCAGCCCGCCAAGGTGCATCTTCGCTGCTCCGGGCCAATAGTTCGGTCCAGATCGCCCGCGCCTGATCAATCTTGCCCGACTGTGCATAAGCAAGCCCCAGAAAAAACGGGGGCCCGGGATGTTCTGGCGACAGATCGGCGGCTTTCTGGAAAGCGAATTGCGCGGCGGGTGTAATCACGCCGTCGGCGTGCACCACCAGTGCATTGCCCAGTCCGACCCACAGATCGGGGTCATCGGGATGTTCCCGCACGCCGTTGCGCAAATAATTTGCGGCAGCGCCGTGTTTCCCTGCGCGATTGAGGGAGTCGGAGAAAACCAGCCATTCCCGTGCGGTCCCGAAACGTTCACCCATCTCGTTGCGCGCGTCGATCGTATCATCGTCAAAACTATTGGGCTTTTCGGCCGGCTCGATCGAGACCCCGGCCATACCGGGATGTCCCTGCCAGGTGTAGCCGGCAATGCCCAGCAACAGCGCGGCAGCGGTAATTTCATATGTAGCACGAGGCATTTTGCCAACCAAGATCAGGGCAGCAGCACAAATCAGTACCAATAGAAGAACTATGATCCAGCCCATCATTCATCATCCTTGGGTTTACGGAAACGTCCGCGCGCCAGCCACAAGGCCGCGAGCAAAAGGATGATCGGTGCGAACCACAGCGGCCATGTGACCGCCGAAGCGATCGGCGGATTATAAGACACCCAATTTCCATAGCGCTCGACGAGCCAGCTTCTGACCTGCTCCGGCGTTTCACCCGCAGCGATTCTCTCCCGCACCTGGCTACGCATGTCCCCCGCCATCGGGGCGTTGCTGTCGGCAATCGACTGGCTCTGGCATTTCAGACAGCGCAGTTCCTCCATCAGCTCGCGCGCAGCGGCTTCCTGTTGCGGGTCGTCGAGTTGCCGGTTGGCATAAGGTGCCGGCGGCAAGCCGGTTTGAGCGGAAACCGGGAACGCAAGACAGGCGATCAACAAAACAAGAAAACGCTTCATTTCGCGTCCTCCAGCAACTTCAGAAGCTTGGGAATATCTTCTTCGCGAATATCCCCGATATGCTGGTGGACGATGATACCATTGCCATCGATCACGAAAGTCTCCGGAACGCCGGAGGAACCCAGCTCAAGCTGAACCTTGCTGGTCGTGTCGGTCCCGATCCGGACATAAGGATTGCCCCAGCGGTTGAGAAAATTGGCAATATCTTCGGGCGTATCGCGGCTGGCGATGGCGTTGATCTCGACTCCGGCCTTTTGCAGCGCCAGCAATTGCGGCGCCTCTGCAATACAGGGCACGCACCAGCTGGCGAAGATATTGAGCAATGTCGGCTTGCCCTGCGCGAGATCGGTGCTGCTCACGGCAGGCCGCTGTTCAACAGCAGCGGGCAAGGCAAATGCAGGCATCGGCTTGCCCACCATCTTGCTCTCGATGATATTGTCCTTGGGCATGATCAGGCCGGTCGCGACGGCAGCAAAGAAGATGCCGAAAAGCACGAGCGGCAACCATAGCAACCAGCGGTTCATATCGTAGCCTCGGCATATTCGCGCTGCTTGCGCTGTTTATATCCGCGCCGCAATCGACCGATCATCGCCAGGAATCCGCCCAGCGCAACCAATATCCCCCCAAACCAGATCAGCGGTACAAATGGTTTCCACCAGACCCGTATCTGCCAGCGACCTTGGCTGTCGCCGTCACCGAGCACGACATAGAGCTGCCCGTTCCAGCGGGTCAGAAGCGCGGCTTCGCTGGTCTGTGTCTGGGCTGCAGCAAACATCCGGTTTTGCGGTGCGATCTCGTGAATGGTCCCGTCGCCATATTGCGCTGTGATCCGGCTTTCGAGCGCGGTCCAGTTGGGACCTGCCATCGGCTCGATTGCGTCAAATTTCAATTTCCATTTGTTGATGGAAATTTCGTCACCCGGCTTTGCCGCGACCAGATTTTCTTCGGTAAAGCTGCTTTCGCAGGCCATACCCACGAGAGCGACCGCAATGCCAAAATGGGCGATGACCATACCGTAAGTGTGCAGCGGCGTGCGCCGCAGGTTACGCTTCCACAATGGCGCGAAACTGGCCACCGCGACACCGGCTGCCAGTGCCAGTCCGAGGAGCGCGAGGACCGACATGCCGGTGGTGAACAGGACGAGTGAAAACAGGGCAGCGGCAGTGATCAATATCGGAATCGAAATACGGTTTAACAAAGTCTTCGGATTATCCCGTCGCCAGCGCAGCAACGGCCCGGCCGCCATGGCCGCGACCAGCATCAGCGCCAACGGTCCGGTCGCCAGATTGAAATAGGGAGGTCCGACGGACAGCTTGTCGCCGGTCAACGCTTCGACCAGCAGCGGATAAAGCGTACCAATGAAAACCAGCGCCAATATCACCGAAAGCAGAAGGTTATTTGCAACCAGCGCGCCTTCCCGGCTGACCAGTTCAAAATGTTTGCCTTCCTTCACCGTACCGACACGCAGCGCGAACAATGCCATCGCGCCGCCAATATACAGAGCGAGCAAGGCCAGTATGAAACTGCCCCTTTCGGGATCAACGGCAAAAGCGTGAACGCTGGTCAGGATGCCGGAGCGAACCAGGAATGTCCCGATCATCGACATTGAGAACGCGACCACGGCCAGCATCAGCGTCCAGGCGCGCAAACTGTCGCGCGTCGCCAACACCGTCACCGAATGGAGCAAGGCCGTCGCCGCCAGCCAGGGCATAAGCGACGCATTTTCGACCGGATCCCAGAACCACCAGCCGCCCCAGCCCAGCTCGTAATAAGCCCAATAGCTGCCCGCGGTAATACCGAGCGTCAGAAATATCCACGCGCCCAACACCCATGGCCGCATCGCCTTGGCAAAATCCGCCCCGACATCGCGGGTAATCATGGCTCCGACAGCGAAGGAGAAGGCCACCGACAGGCCGACATAGCCGAAATAGAGCGTTGGCGGATGAAAGGCGAGACCGGGATCCTGCAGCAGAGGATTGAGGCCCTGCCCCTCAGCCGGAATCGGAAACATCCGTTCAAACGGGTTGGAGGAGACCAGCAGGAAGGCGTAAAAGCCGAGGCTGATAAAGGCTTGCGCGGCCAGAGTCGCGACCAGTGTCCTGGTTTTCAGCGAGCGCTCGAACAATGCGATAAACGCACCCGCCAATCCCATCACCGTCACCCATAGCAGCATCGATCCTTCATGATTGCCCCAGGTTCCGGCAAATTTGTAAATGAACGGCTTTACCGAAGCGCTGTTCATCACCACCAGCCTGACTGACATGTCGGAACGCAAGAACAACCAGATCAGGAGTAAGAACGAAAACGCGACGAAAAGTCCCTGAGCAACCGCGACCGGCCGTATTGCCTTAAAATATTCCTGCCTGTCAGCGCGCAGACCGATCGCACCCAGAGCAAATTGCAGGAGCGCCAGCGCAGCGGCCAGCCATAGCGCGATCAAACCAGTTTCGGCGATCATTGGACCAGCGTCTCCGTTTTATGCTTGCCGGATGTCATATCAATGCCTTCCAGCTCACGCGGAATGTAATTTTCATCATGTTTGGCAAGCAAGGTCTCGGCGACAAACAAGCCGTTGGCGTCCAGCCGGCCGTCGGCGACTACACCCGAACCCTCGACAAACAGATCGGGCGTGATCCCGGTATAAGTGACCTTTTGCCGCGCGGTGCCATCCTGCACGATAAATTCTACCGTCACACCATCGGCCGAGCGCTGGATCGACCCATCTTCGACCATGCCGCCAAGGCGAATAGCCGAACCGGCTGCCGGTTTCTTGTCCGCAATATCCGATGGCGTGTAAAAATAGCTTGCCTGATCCTGCAATGCATAAGCCGCCAGCGAGCCGGCTCCGATCAGCGCAACCACCGCCAGCAGAACCAGCGTCAATCTTTGATGCTTTGCCTTCATTTCCGTTTACCCAACTGATCTGCCTTCCGTTCCGCCCTGCGCATCGCAACAAAACTGTTCACGATAACCGCAGCCGTACCAACAAGCACTATGGCATAGGATGCAAAGACAAAAGGCCAGTGGTTCATTCGGCCGCCATCCTTTTCAGCCGGGCATCGACTTTGGTCTGCGCCAGACTGGCGCGCATCCGCATAAGCACAATCGCGCCAAATAACAGAGAGAAACCTATCGCCGAAGCCAATAGAGGCCATAAATAAAGCGCATCGATGGTCGATTTTCCCATGATGCTGATGCTGGTGCCCTGATGCTGGGTCTCCCACCATTCGACCGAAAAGCGGATGATCGGCAGATTGACGATACCGACGACACCGAAAATTGCGGCAATCCGGCTCTGGCTGTTAGCCTTGCTCGTTTCGTTGGCCAGCACGATATAGGCGAGATAGAGAAAGAACAACACGAGCATCGAGGTCAGACGGCCGTCCCAGACCCACCATGTTCCCCATGCCGGACGACCCCAGATCGATCCCGTGATCAGACATAAAAGAGAAAACAACGCTCCGGGCACAGCAATCGCGCGCGCTGCATGCGAGGCCAGCGGATGCCGCCAGATCAATTCGGTGATACTGGCGATCGCTATGCCGCTCCATCCCGCCATGCCGAGCCACGCCATCGGCACATGGACGAAGATGATCTTTACCGTATCACCCTGCAGCCGCTCGGCCGGCGTCGCCCACAGACCCCAGACGCACGCAGCCAATACCATGGCTATGCCGCCGAACAGCAGAAACGGCGTCAGCGGTCTGGCAACGGACAGGAAACGGGCGGGATTGGCATATGCGTGCATGGGTAAAGCGATATTGCCTCGGTTGCGGATGATCAACATCAATCGCGGGTTTCGATGGCAGAAGCGGGGCAAGGCCACAAGTGCTTTTGCGATTTGCGAAAGATCGCGGCGCTGAAAATCCACAGACTGGCCGTTTTCCGATCACCATCCACGACCGCTATGTCCGTTCGGACTAGTGCACCGTTATCTCTGTCAATTGTTTGGCATAGTCCAGTGCGGCGGCATAATCGGCTTCGAAAAATATACCGGCCGTGTCTTCGGACAAGCCGATACGCGCGAGCATTTTCTTCGGCTGTGGCTGTACGCCGGACAAGATGATCTTGGCGCCCGACACGCTCGCCTGTCCGATAAATTCCTCGATCATCGTCACGCCGCTGGCATCGAGCATGGGCACCAGCCGCATGCGCAGGATGATGACCTTGGGCGTGCGCCCGATCTTGCGCATGGCATCCAGCAATTCGCCTGCCACCCCAAAAAATACCGGCCCGCTGATCCGGAACACTTCAACGCCTTTCGGAAGATCATCGCGCTGGTCCAGGTCATCACCATGCGATTCGTCCTCATGGTCCGGTGCATTGCCGTTATCGAACAGGACGGTTTCGCTCATCCGCGCCATGAACAGCAGCGATGCCAGCGTCACTCCGACACCGATCGCCACGGTCAAATCGACCAATACGGTCAGCCCGAAGGTGAGCAGCAAGACGGCCCGGTCACTATTGGGCATGCGCAGCAAGGCAATGAATCGGTCGATTTCGCACATGCCCCATGCGACAACGAACAGGATTGCGGCCAGCGCGGCCATCGGCACATAAGCCATCAGATTGCTGCCAAACAGAATGAACGCCAATATGAAAAGCGCGTGCATCATGCCGGCCACCGGCGTTTTCGCTCCGGCTTTGATATTCGTCGCTGTCCGCGCAATCGCGCCGGTTGCAGGCAGACCGCCGAACGCCACCGAACCGAGATTGGCGATACCCTGGCCGATCAGCTCCTGGTTGGAACGGTGGCGGGTGCCGGTCATTCCGTCCGCGACGACTGCGGACAACAGCGCCTCGATCCCCGCGAGAAAGGCGATCGTGAAAGCAGAAGGCAGCAATTCAACCATCCTCGCCCAGGTCACATCCGGCAGCGACGGCATTGGAATCGTCGTCGGCATATCCGGAAAGCGGGCACCGATCGTATCAACCGGCAATTTGAACAACGCCACTACCGCCGCCGCCAATATCAGGGCGATCAGAAATCCCGGCAATTTCGGCGCAAATTTTCTGAGCGCGACGATCACCAGAAGCGCACCGAGACCAACCATCAAGGTCGCAACATGCACCGATGATATGGCCCCGAAATAGGCCTGCCATTTGGGCAGGAATTCGGAAGGAGGGTTTTCAAGCGTAAGGCCCAGAAAATCCTTCACCTGGCTGGAGGCAATGATCACCGCGATGCCGGCGGTAAAGCCGGTCACCACCGGATGCGGGATGAACTTGATCAGGCGCCCGATCTTGAACGCCCCGGCGGCAATCAGGATCAGCCCGGCCATGAATGTGGCCACCAGCAGGCCGTCATAGCCATGCTGGGCAATGACATTGAAAACGACCACGACAAAGGCACCCGTCGGCCCGCCGACCTGAACCCGGGAGCCGCCCAGAAAGGAAATCATGAATCCGGCAATAACGGCGGTGATCAAGCCCTTGTCGGGCGATGCGCCACTGGCGATGGCCAGCGCCATCGACAATGGCAGCGCAACAATGGCAACCGTCAGGCCGGCAATCGCATCGGCTTTGAACAGGCCCGGATTATAGCCTTCGCGCATGGTCGTTATGATTTTGGGCGTAAAGCTATGCATCGGACGAAACTCTATTCTGTTTCCGCATTCACATTCGCCTTGTCGAACAGGATCGAGCCGACCGCATTTGCCGTCTTGCCATCCATCGTCTCGCGCAGACGCACCCCGCGGCCGATACCGATGCTCGCAGCATTTTCGCCGATCAGTTCGATCCCGCTATTCTCCAGCGCGCCGATCACCTTGACCAATGTGTCGACGACGCCGCGCACCTGGCCGTCGGAAGCCTCCATGCGCTGGATCGTCGGCAACGAAAGCCCGGCCATTTCCGCCAATTGCCTCTGATCGATACCCAGCATGGCTCGGGATGCCCGCATTTGTTGCGAAGTGATCATTTATTTATCCATTATCATATATTAAACATCAAATATCAGTATTAACAATTTATTTTGAGTCTGTATAGTGACCTTTCATCGTTTACGCTGACTCGCAAGCCGGGCTCAGGACAAGATAATGAACATGGTGACGTTCACTTTGGCGATGCGGCTTGCACTTTTACCGGGCTGCTCATCGCCATCTCGGTCGCGGGCTGGACATCCTGCGACTGTCAAATGCAAGCGGCTGGTATGAAGTCAGCCCATATTTCCAATGACAATTGGACAGGATGAGATTGATGGCCGGATTTGAAACTTTGCTGGATAGAATAGTGGACAATATGCCGGGCAAGGATGTTGCCGACCCGGATAGAGTGGACGAATATTGTCCACCGGACCTGCCAAAAACCACGTTTCAGGCGGCAGTCCGTGGCCTATTTGGCCGCTGCCCCAGCTGCGGCAAGGGTCGGATGTTCCCGCGACTGCTCAAGCCAGTAGAAATTTGTCCGACTTGCGGTCAGGACTGGACCGCCCAACAGGCGGATGATTTTCCCGCCTATGTCGCAATCATCATGACCGGCCATATCCTGGCGCCGGTCATCATCTTCATGATCAACGAAACCGATTTCTCCATGTGGACCAATCTGGCAATCATCATAATATTGGGGCTCATTCTGCTGGGTTCGTTGTTGCAACCGGCAAAAGGCGCGATCATTGCCATGCAGTGGTGGATGGGATTGCATGGCTTTGAAAAGCCTCCCCGGCCGCCCCTCGCCGGGACATCCGATAATGTACAGGATCACCGATAGCCGGAATTCCCGATAGGGGCGCTCGTTCCCGCACCCTGATTTTGCCAATTTGCGGCTCGTAACGGAACCGTAAACAAAGATTCATCCCGGAGTCTTCAAAACGGTCATTTGCCTTCACAATTAGCGCTTAGAGGCCCGGTACATCAGATTTACCGGAGGGCAAAATGGCTAGAATATCTAATTTTCGCAAAGAGTTACTAATTGGATCGGCGGCTGTTCTGCTCGCACTACCCGGTACGGCATGGGCCGGCACGGTAAACGGCGTGGTCAGCGACCCCAGCGACACCAGAGGATTGCAATCGGCCCAGGTCCGCATCGTCGAGCTGGACCGGGTGGTCACCACGGACCGCGATGGCAGCTATCGTTTTCCCGATGTACCGGCTGGCACCTATACGCTGGAGGCCCGCTATATCGGCGCAGACACCAGCCAGACCAGCATAACCGTTACCGAAACGGGAGTAACCACTGCTGATATAGTCCTGCAGACCGGTAACGGCGAAGAGATTCTCGTTATCGGCCAAGGCGCCAACCAGGCAAGCGCCCTGTCCCGCCAGCGCGAGGCCGACGGTGTCAGCTCGGTCATCACCCGCGACGCGATTGGCCAGTTTCCCGATCAGAATGTGGCGGAATCGCTTCGCCGGGTTGCCGGTATCAACATATTGAACGATCAGGGCGAAGGCCGTTTCGTCTCGGTCCGCGGCCTTGATCCCAATCTGAATGCCTCCTCGCTCAACGGCGTGCGCATCCCCTCGCCCGAAAGCGATGTCCGCTCGGTCGCGCTGGATGTCATTTCCAGCGACCTTATCGAATCGATCGAAATCAAGAAGTCGCTAACCCCCGATATGGATGCCGATACGATCGGCGCCTCGATCGAGATCAAAACTGTCAGCGCTTTCGACCGCAAGAAAGACCTGCTGACCGGAAAGATCGAGGGCAGCTACAATGATTATGCCGACCATATCTCGCCAAAGGGCAGCATCGATTTCTCCACCCGTCTGACCGACGATATCGGCGTCGCCGGCGGCCTGTCCTATTACAAGCGCAAGTTTGAAACCGACAATATCGAGGCCGAAGGCTGGGACGTCAACGATGATGGCGTCGTCTATGCCGAGGAAGTCCAGTATCGCGACTATGATGTCGAGCGCGAACGGATCAGCGCTTCGCTCTCATTTGATTTCCGCGCCAGCGACAGCACCGAACTTTATTTGCGCGGTATCTACAGCCAGTTTGACGACCAGGAGTTCCGCGGACGCACGACCTTCAAGCTCGACGAGGAAGCGAGCAGCGGCGATGCCAATAGCGCATTGTTCGATGACGCCGACGGCGAAATCGAGATCGAACGAGACATCAAGGACCGCATGGAAAGCCAGAAAATCCGCTCCATCGTGCTCGGCGGCAAGACCGAAACCGGCCCCTGGAAGATCGAATATTCGGGAAGCTGGTCTAAATCGAGCGAATATGAAAATGGTTCACTCGATCCCAGCACCTTCTCCAACGCGTTCGAAAATGACGGTGTCAGCGTTCTGTTCGACTATAGCGATCCCCGGATCCCGCTTTACAGCTTCGCCTCGGGCGGCGCGCTGGCCAATGATGCCAGCGGCTACGAGCTTGACGATGTCGAGCTGACAACCCTGTCGGATGCCCGGGACGAGGAATATTCGGCGCGTCTCGATGTGTCCCATATCTTTGCCATGAATGGCGGCGATTTCACCGTACAGGGCGGCTTCAAGGGACGCTGGCGCGAGAAAAGCCACGATAACAACGTGGAATTCTACGAAGATGGTACCGGCAATTATACATTGGCCGATGTCCTCGGCACACAAACCTATCGCATCACCGACCTCGGCCCGGTTGCCAGCCACACCGGTCCGACCGAATATTTCCGGGCCAATTTCGGCGATTTCGAGCTGCAGGAAATCGACAGCCAGTTCGACTCCGCTGTTTCCGACTATGTGAACCAGGAAGATATTTACGCCGGTTATCTGCTCGGCCGCTGGGACAGCAACAAGCTGCGCATCATTGGCGGGGTGCGCTTCGAACGCACCGAAAATGTCATTTCGGCCAATACGGTGACTCTGGTCGAGGAAGATGCAACCTTCGGTGGCGTGCTGTTTACCGAAGACACGGTTGTGGTCGCGCCCAACAGCTTCTCGCGCAGCTATGATGACTGGTTGCCAAGCCTGAATATCCGTTTCGAACCACAGCGCAATCTGGTGTTGCGCGCAGCCGGCTATCGCAGTGTTGTTCGGCCCAATCTGTCGGATCTCGCGCCACGCTTCGCGGTCGAGCAGAATGACGACAATGAACGCGAGGGCGAATTCGGCAATCCGGACCTGCTGCCTTACGAGGCCTGGAATTTCGACGCTTCCGCCGAATTTTACTTCAGCTCGAACGGTGCCCTCACGGCAAATCTCTTTTACAAGGATATCAAGAATTTCATCGTCGATACGCTGGAGGAAAACGGCACCCGCTTCGGGATCGATTTTGACGAGGCCACCATCCCGATCAACGGCAGCAGCGCCGAAGTCTTCGGTATCGAACTGGGCTTTGCGCAAGCGCTCAATTTTCTGCCCGATCCGCTCGACGGCTTTCTGGTCAATTTCAACTATACCTATACCGATGCCACCGGCACGGTGCCGACCGACGGCGACGTCACCGACCTGCGCAGCATCGCACTGCCAAGCAGTTCCAAGCACACGTTCAACGCGGTTCTGGGTTACGAGAAAGGCCCGTTCGATTTCCGTCTGGCCGGCACCTATCGGGATCGTTATCTGGATGAACTCGGCGCTGAAGCCAGCGAGGATCGCTATGTCGACAATCATTTCCAGCTCGACGCCAGCGTCAAATTCAAGCTGAACAAGAATGTGCGGCTGTTTGCGGAATGGATCAACATCAACAATGCCAAATATTTCGCCTATCAGAATTTCGAATCGACCCAGCGGTTGCTGCAATATGAAGAATATGGCTCGACCTTCAAATTTGGCGCAAAGATAACGATGTAATGAAAAATATAGTCTCCCCTCTCCTGCTCGGCAGCCTGGCGCTGTCCGGTTGCATGACAACCACCGCTACGGTCTATTCGGCACCGACGCTCGAACTGACCGCTGACGTGGAAACGGTTCCGGTCGGCACGGTCAACCGCGATGCGGCGGATGATCCGGCGATCTGGCGCAATGCCGCGGATCCGGCGAAAAGCCTGATCATCGGCACCGACAAACGTGCAGGTCTCTATGTCTACGGGCTGGACGGATCGAAAAAATCCTTCCTGCCCGAAGGCGAACTCAACAATGTCGATCTACGCGAAGTCATGTTCGGTGGCGAAAAGACCGTGCTGGTCGGGGCAAGCATCCGCAATGATCCCGCCAATGCCCATGTCGGTCTCTACAAGCTCGACACCGCAACCGCGGAACTGTCGCTGCTGGGCAAATATCCGGCGGGGTCCGGCGAAGCCTATGGCTTCTGCTTCGGACAGGACAGCGGCGGAGAGACCTTTGCCTATATGATCGAGAAGAGCGGCTTTGTCCGCGAAATCACGCTGTCCTTTGATGGCGGCACGCCAACCGCGACCATCGGCCGCGAGCACAAGCTGGCCACTCAGCCGGAAGGCTGCGTTGTCGATGACCGCACCGGACGGCTCTATGTGGGCGAAGAAAATGCCGGCATCTGGCTGTTCGATCTGAACGCGGATGATTTCGAGCCACAACGTTTTGCCAATATCAATGGCAGCGAACTGGTCGCCGATGTCGAAGGTCTCGCGCTGGCACCCGAAGGCGCAAATGGCGGCTATCTGGTTGCCTCCAGCCAGGGCGACAATGCCTATGTTCTCTATGACCTGATCACCGGCACCTATGTGAACCGCTTTCGCCTCGTCGATGGCGCCATCGACGGCACCTCGGAAACAGACGGCATCGAAGTCATATTGGGCGACTTTGGCCCCGCTTATCCCGAAGGCCTGATGGTCATGCAGGATGGCGCCAATGAAGGCGGCACGCAAAATTTCAAGCTGGTCAGCTGGTCAAAGATCAAGGCTGCCGTCGCGCCGTAATATTGACGAATGGAACGGAAGGGAGCGCCGCTGCGGCCTCTCTTCCGTAATCCCGTCAAAACTGCTTTCCTACAGCCGGCCCGATCTTCTATCCTCTGGCCTGTCCTTCGCCATGCGCGAGACAGGCTCTTTGACATTAAAACGGAAGGAGGATGCTCACACGACCTTTGAAACCCCGCGCCCCGGTGCGGAAAATCCAAAGGTTACACTAGGCGCCGGAATGGCAGCCAGAAAATGCTAGAAAACCGAGACTTTCAGGCAAAGGTTACAGAAAATAAAACAATTGATCCGTGTAAAGTTCGGCCTGTGTCTAACCCCGACCGATCAGGGCCATCGCCATATTGTCGGCGACATCCGAATCCGGCAGTTTTTGTGCCGCGCTCTGTTCCCAGATTTCGGTCAGCCGCTGCGGAATCATCGCGACCCGGCGATTGACTTCCTGGACATCGCCATCGCCGAGATATTCAAGGCCAACGCTGATGATGCCGCCGCTGTTGATGACATAATCTGGCGCAAACAGGATGTTACGGTCAAAGATTCGCTGTCCGTCTTCAGGAGTCGCCAGCTGGTTATTGGCACCGCCCGCGACGATAGGAACATTGAGATGGGCAATGGAAACCTTGTCCAGTATCGCGCCCAAGGCATTGGGACTAAAGACATCTGCCTCGATCCGCATGACCTCGTCGAGGCCGACAACGGTAGCGCCAATTTCCTTGGCCAGCGCCGCTGCATGGTCCTTGTTGATATCGGCGATGCTCAGCTTCGCACCATCCTTGGCCAGCAAACGGGCAAGACCGCCGCCAACGCTGCCGACGCCCTGTATCGCGACATGAACGCCGTCCATATTATCGCGACCGAGCTTGTGCGCCACCGCGGCCTTGACACCGAGATAAACCCCCATCGCGGTAAACGGCCCGGGATCGCCACCAGCCTCGCCGCTGTTACTGACCGGCAGGCCGGAGACATATTTCGTCTCCTTGGTCAGAGCGACCATGTCTGCTGCGGTAATTCCGACGTCTTCCGCCGTAACATATCGCCCACCGAGCGACTCGATCATCCGGCCGAACGCGGCGAGCATTTCCGGCGTCTTGGTACGATTCCGGTCGGCGAGAATCACCGCCTTGCCGCCACCCAGCGGCAGACCGGCCATCGCATTTTTGAAACTCATGCCGCGCGAAAGGCGCAGCACGTCGGTTACCGCGGTTTCGCGATTCTCGTAATGCCAGAAACGGGTGCCACCGGCTCCGGGGCCGAGATGGGTGCTGTGCAGGGCGACAATCGCGCTGAGGCCGGTTTCGACATCATGGAAGAAATGGACCGCTTCATGGTCGTCAAAATCCGGCAAATCCCACATCACGCTCATGGCGGTAATTCCTAGCAAATTGGTGTAATTAAATGTCCCATAGCTGTAATTTAATTACAAATAAAGAGAGACTTTCCCCGCCCGGCCAGGTGGTGATGGCCTTGTGCTGCTTTACTTCTCGGGAAAAATGGGGCGATCGAGGGGTCTTGAACCCCCGACCTCCGGTACCACAAACCGGCGCTCTAACCAACTGAGCTACGATCGCCACAAGCCGCGCACTATATAGCCGCATTGCGATGGGGTGCATAGGGATAGGCAGTGGCAATCGTCAAGCATTTAGCGGCGCAATTTTGAATTAAAGCGCATCCCCCCGCTGGCGATGGACAAGGCGGCCCGGTCGGCGCGCCGCATCGATCAGCGCCCGCTCCTCGACCAATGCACTTTGCATCTCCACGGTCAGGTCCGCACGGAACCAGCGCGTGGTCAGTTGGACCTGGCTCTGGACTTCGGACGTTGCTCCCAGGCTGGCTGGATAGGATTGCGCCCAGAAATCGTTCAGACTGCCATATCCCAGTTCCGGCCGCCGCCCCAGAAATTGTCGCGCTGGTGTAAGATCGGACGGAACAGCTCCCAGCATAGCCAGCAATATGGCCTGCTCTGGTCGCAGCGTGTTGATATTGATTGGCGAGAGATCGGTAGTCGGCAAGGCGCATATCCAGGGAGCCACGCGCACGTAGACATCATCCGACACCCCCTTGATCGTCCGCAATTCGCTGATATCGACGATCAACGCGTTGGCCGTGCGATAGGGCTCTTCCTGTTGCAGATAATATTGATCCTCGGCCCCGCGCGGGGCAGCGACCATATCGCTATCAATCCAGTCGGCAACCGATTCCGCAATGTCCGCGGCATCTCCGTCCAATATACCCAGCGTCACCATCAGCCGTGAAAATTGCGCCAGACCTTCCGGCCTCGCGGTCAGGATATCCTGCTGCTGCGTCACAAGACTGTTGATGTTGAAACAATTGCCACCGTCGGTGAGCGATGCGTTGATCATCCCGCCGGGCACCGGAAATGTCTGTTCCCGGCCATTCCAGCCGCCAACATTGAGCGTCCGGCCAGGAGAGGCCGACACAATCTCTTCGGCAGACTGTATTCCAATCGATTCCGCTGCAATCAGATAGGCCTTGGCCTGCGACAGTTCCCGCGCATTGGAGGCCAGCTTGGTGGCGCCGGCCAACCGGTCAATCCCGTGCGCCGCCAGTATCGCGATTACTGCAACCAGCAGCAAAACCGTCAACAATGCTGCCCCGCGTTCCTTTTCCGTGCCGATTTCCCGCAATTTTCTCACAAATAGCCCGTCCCGACGAGGAAGAGGTGACGATAGCGCCGCCCATCCTGCTCAAACTGCATTTCGATCGCACGTGGCAGATCCGCCAGCCTTTCGGTTTGCCAGTCACCAGACCACTGGCCGCGCCTGTCGCGGAATCGCAAGGTCAGGTTAACGACATCGGAAATCAGGACAGCAGGTTGATCGATCGAGCCGCCATCGGTCATCCGGTATCGCCACCGCTCCAGATTGCCGTCGGTCAGCCGATATTCAACGCGCTCGAGATTGGATCGTGCCTCGCCATTGATATTGCTCTGGCCACCCCGGGTAAATTTGAGGAAGCTTGCCTCGCTCCCGCCCTGTTCGCTGCCAAACGCAGGCATCTGGTAGCCAGCTTCACCGCGATAGGTTCGTGGCAAAGCCTGGCTCAAATCGGCTTCCATCAAGGAAACGAAGCGCTGCATCTCCGCCATTCGACCAAGATTGTCGGCGGTGACCGCATCGCTGTCGACCGCGGATCGCAGCATGATTACCCCCGCCACCGACAGCATCGCAAAAATGAACAGCGCCACCATCATCTCGACCAGAGTGAAACCGTTGCGATTGCACGCCTTTGTGGATATTTTTTGCATCGACCTCGCTTATATTCGGATTGGCCGAACCCGCAAACAGCGGTTGCGATCAACACCGATTCATTTATCGTAACATAAGGCAATTAGGAACAATTTTGGACGTTCATATGACAAATGCCAATGATACTTCGGCTGACTATCTCGTCACATTGGGAAAAGTGCAGCGGTTTCCACGCAAGGAAATCGAATTATGTATTGTCAAAAATTTTCTTGCCGCCGACGAATGTAGCAAACTAGTGATGCTGATCGACGAAAGGCGGCGCCCTTCGGCCATTGCCGATCCGAATGGCGACGACTATTTTCGTACGAGCGAAACCTGCGACCTGGATCACGAGGACGGGTTCGTGGCCGAGATTGACGCGAAAATCTGTAGCTTTGCCGATATCGACAAGCAATTTGGTGAACCGCTGCAGGGCCAACGCTATGCCGTTGGTCAAGAATTCAAGGCGCACACCGATTTTTTTGACCCTGACGGTCAGGATTTTCAGAAATATTGCTCAATCGCCGGTCAGCGCACATGGACATTCATGCTCTATCTCAGTGCCCCAGATGCGGGGGGTGCCACGCGCTTCACACATTTCAAGAAGAGTTTTACACCCGAAACCGGTACAATGCTGTGCTGGAATAACCGCAACCGTGATGGTAGCGTTAACAACTGGACACTGCATCATGGAATGAAAGTCCGGAGCGGCACAAAATATGTAATTACCAAATGGTATCGTGAAAAACCATGGCCATGGAACGGTTGAATAGGTTGCACTCAGAACCATGAAACTCGGTAGCTACCGGCCCGGCCCCGGCATGATGGTCTCCGCCGCCTTCATTGGCCCCGGAACCGTGACCGCATGTACTTTGGCCGGCGCAAATTTCGGCTTTGCCCTGCTTTGGGCATTGATATTTGCCACCATCACCACAATCATCCTCCAATCCTTTGCCGTCCGGATCGCGCTGGTAACACAACTCGGACTGGCGGAAGCGATGCTCAAATCCGTCGCATCGCCGATCATTCGTGCGCTGGCTGCCGTGCTGCTGATTTCTGCACTCGTGCTGGGCAACGCAGCGTATGAGGCGGGCAATATGTCAGGCGCCGCGCTCGGTCTGGAAGCGATCAACGGCGGGCCACTGGCTTTCGGCATAGCACCGGTAATTATCGCCATTGCCCTGTTCGCATCATCCATGCTGATATTCTCAAAGCCGAAATGGATAGAGAATATCCTGATTCTGCTCGTGCTGTTGATGAGCGCCGCCTTTCTTCTGACCTTTCTCTTGATCCGACCGGATCTCGGGGCCGTATTGCAAGGTTTTGTTCCCACCATCCCGGAAGGAGGCTTGATGACGGCAATTGCGCTCATCGGCACCACTATCGTCCCCTATAATCTGTTTCTTCATGCGGCGAGCGTCCGCGCACGCTGGGACAAAGAGCAACTGGCCGAAGCGCAGCTGGACACCACGGTTTCAATCGGGATCGGCGGGCTCGTGTCGATGACAATATTGGCAACCGCCGCGGCCAGCCTTTTTGGCAGCGGCAAGACGATTGAAAATGCGGTGGATATGGCGCAGCAGCTCACTCCCCTGTTCGGCAGCATGGCGACCTTCACGCTTGGCGCAGGACTGTTTGCCGCCGGTCTAACCTCCGCCATCACCGCTCCATTGGCAACCGGCTATATCGTGCAGGAGATTTTCAAATCTTCCGGCTCGCGCAGGCCGTTCCAGATCGGCGCGCTGATTGTGATCCTTTCTGGAACGTTCGCAGCTCTGCTGGGCTATCGTCCGGTTGAACTGATATTCGTGGCCCAGATCGCCAACGGGCTTTTGCTGCCTGTCGTCACGGTTTTTCTCCTCAAACTGGCCAACAACGAGAAGCTGCTCGGACAGCATGCCAACGGCCTAAAGGCCAATATCCTGGGGGCCGTCATTTTACTGATAACAACAGCTTTGGGTTTCCGGTTGATCGCACGCGCTCTGGGGTTCTGGCCATGACATCGACGATTGATCTGAATGCCGACCTTGGCGAGGACGAGAGCGCTGCTGGTATCGCGCGCGATATCGCGATCATGGATATCGTCTCCAGCTGCAACATTGCCTGCGGCGGCCATGCCGGTTCGCCCACCACCATGCGGACCATGCTGGCGGCTGCCAAGTCGAGGCATATCGCGGCCGGAGCCCATCCCTCCTACCCTGATCGCAGCGGTTTCGGTCGCCAATCGATGAATATCTCATTGGAAGATTTGGAAGCATGTTTGACCAGCCAGTTGCACGATATCACAACGATAGCGGAACAAGTCGGCGTCCCGCTAAACCATCTCAAACCGCATGGCGCCCTGTATAACGATGCCCAGGATGATCCGCAGCTCGCCGAGCTGCTCGTCGAGTTGGCAACAAGGAGCAATCTGGCGTTGGTTGGCATGCCACGATCCCTCATCCAGAAAAATGCGATGGCGCGGAAGATCTCCTTCATAGCCGAAGCCTTTATCGATCGGCGATATACGAAAAGCGGTCGATTGGTACCCCGCAGCGAGACCGGAGCCGTAGTTGCAGACGAGGACGAACGTCTCCGTCAGGGACTGTCGCTGGCCCAAGGAACCCATCTGACTGCGAAGGATGGAAGCCTCCTGAAAATCGATGCACACAGCCTCTGCCTTCATTCGGATAGCGATGGTGCTCTGGAAACCGCAAAAAAAATGCGTCTGGCGCTGGAAAAGGTCGGGCTAGTGATCAGGCCGGTCAGATAGTGGTAGACGACGAACCGGCTATCCACGCGTGCGATGACTGGATCAGCATCACATTGCCCAACTGGGAAGCTGTTCTGGCCGCGCAGATTGCTTTTTCTACCGACAGTCGCTGGATAGAAATCGTTCCCGGCCTCGACAGTATAGCAGTCCAGTTCGACCCTGCCCTTGTTTCGCCCGATGACGCTGTCAACATGGTTCGATATCAACTGGATCCTGCGGCACCCCTCCCCAAGGACTTTCATAATTTAATAACAATTCCAGTATGTTATGACGAAGAATTAGCTCCCGATCTTGATTATGTGGCCGGAAAGTTGGAAATTGCAGTGGAAACATTGCCATCCTGGCATGCATCTCGCCCGCAACGCGTGGCCATGCTGGGCTTCATGCCCGGCTTTGCCTATCTGGAAAGCATGGAATCATGCCCCGCCATTGGCCGACTGGAGAACCCCAGACAATTGGTCAAAGCCGGCTCCATTGGCATCATTGGCCGGCAAAGCTGCATCTATTCTTTTGACAGTCCCGGCGGATGGCCGATTATCGGTCGGACACCGGTCCGCCTGTTTGATCCCTCGAGAAACCAGCCAACCTTGCTCTCGCCCGGAGATTCTGTGCGCTTCGAGCCGATTTCGAAAGATGCGTTCGACAATTGGCCACTGGAAGCAAACAAATGAGCATCACCGTTTTGAAAGCCGGGCTGCAAACCACTTTACAGGGCGCACCTTTTGCAGGACATCGCCATATCGGCATGCCTGCCGCCGGTGCCGCCGATTGCGTTTCTCTGGCACTGGCAAATTTTCTGGTCGGCAAATCCCTTGATGCAGTAGCGATCGAGATCACGCTCACGGATACACTTTTCCAAATAAACGAGCCCTGCTCCATTGCGGTCATAGGTGCGGCCGAATATGTCAGGATCAACGGCCGTGACCGACCCCAGCATCAGACTCTGAAGATCAAGGCAGGCGACCAGCTCGATATCGGCCCGAGCCGCCCGGGATGCCGGACCTATGTGGCGATATCTACTGAGATTGATGCCGACCGGTTACTCGGTGGCCAGTCCACCTATCTCACGGCGGGTCTCGGCGGCTTTCACGGTCGGGCATTGAGGAAGGATGATGCTATTCTCTTTACGCCGGATTCGCTAGTCACGGACTTGGAACGAACCACGCCGGAAAATCTCAGACCGCACTTCAACGATGACCATGTCCTACGGTTTATACCGGGTCCCGAGGCGGCCAATGCTCATGCAGAGGTGCTCGATGGTCTATGTCTGAGCTCTTATACGGTCGGAGCGCGGGCCAATCGAATGGGCTTGGCGCTGGAAGGTTCGCCATTAGTCGCCAGCGACTCGTCCAATATGCCTAGCGCTGCGGTTTTCCCCGGCACAATCCAGTTGCCGCCGAGTGGTCAGCCCTATCTGCTTGGTCCCGATGCACAGACAACCGGAGGCTATCCCCGGATTGCACAGGTCATCAGAGCCGACCGCCATTTGATCGGACAACTCTCTTCTGGTGCAAGGATTCAATTTGTGCAGACCACGACAGAACGGGCCACAGAGATATACCGGGAAAAGCTTTCACTGCTATCCACCTGGCTGGGCCAGATCAAATTGTGGTAATTTATCGAGGCTAACCGGTAGCCTCGATAAAGATCAGCTCTTTTTGAGCGACAAACCACCAAAGCGCTTGTTGAAGCGAGCCACCTGGCCACCTTGATCGAGCAGGCGCTGATTGCCGCCGGTCCATGCAGGGTGCGAGGAAGGATCGATATCCAGTTGCAACGTATCGCCTTCTTTACCCCATGTTGAACGGGTTTCAAAAGTCGTGCCGTCGGTCATCTGAACGGTGATCATGTGATAGTCTGGATGCGTATCGGATTTCATTTTCGGCTCCTAAACGGGCTGGTTTCCGACCAGACCCAAAGCGAATAAATTTAACGGAAGCGGCGCATTAACCGCGGAATGGCAAAAGGGCAAGATTCTTTTGCAAAAGCTTACGTCGAAGGCGGATCGGCGATCATTGCGGTGAAGTTCGCTTCGGCAGCCAGCTTGTCGCCAATCATCGCCTGCCCGGAGAATTTGCAGACACGCGCACGCTTCTGTTCAAATTTCACGTTCAGGGACAGCAAGCAACCAGGCTCGACCGGTTGGCGAAACTTCGCCCCGTCGATGGCCATAAAATAGACCAGCTTGCCCGATCCAACCATGTCGAAGCTCTCCATCGCCAAAACGCCGGCGGCTTGCGCCAGCGCCTCGACAATCAGGACACCCGGCATGATCGGACGACCCGGAAAATGACCTTGGAAAAAACCCTCGTTCATGGTGACGGCCTTGACCGCACGGATGGATTCGTCCTTTACGAGCTCTTCCACCCGATCAACCAGCAGCATGGGATAGCGGTGTGGTAACACCGCCATCACTTTGGTTACATCATAATTGAACGGTTCGGTCATCGACGGTCAACTAGCGACTGGCTGGCTGAGCCGCGGGTGGCTGTTGTGGCTGCTGAGCGGCCTGACTACGCGCACTTGCGACCAGCAATTGCTGTAGCTGCTGGTGAAGCGAGACAGTATTGCGCTGCGGCTGCCAATCTGCTGGCGGTGTCGTACCGACTGTCGGTACTCTTGTGTCCAGAGCCGCCGTGATCGCATCCGTAACGTCGGCCTGAGCAGGCGCATAGATAAACGCATCCGGACTCAAGATAACGCCGATTTTCTTGCTTGTAACAACCTGCTGCTGTGCATTGCCATATTCTTTGAAGATGCTCTCAACAGCGAACATTTGCGCCTTGATAGCAGGCGTTTGCAACTTCTGGATTTCAGTCTCTTCGGTATCAATGCTCTGCAGAACCGGGTTTTTCGCCCTTACAGCCGCGTCGAGCTCTTCCTGTGTCAGTTGCTTGTCGTTGTTCGTATCCAGCTGCGCCCGCAATCCGTTTAGCGTTTTGTTGCGCGCATCAATCTGGTCGAAGTAGGATTTATACTGCGTGCCAATTTGCGAATAGGCAGCTGAGAAAGCTTTTGTCTTCGCGATGGCAATCGTTGGGTTCGCGGTGGCGATGCCGGAAACCTGAGCGCTTGCAACCGAGCCAAACGCCAGGGGCGCAGCAGTTACGGCGAGAACGGTGAGTGCAGTTTTGAAAAAACGTGTCATCAGAATTGTGTTCCTACGTTAAATGTGAATAGTTTTGTATCGTCGCCTGGCTGTTTCAGCAAAGCTTTCGCGATGTCGATCCTGAACGGACCAAATGGTGAGTTCCAGTTCACACCAAAGCCTACAGAGAGGCGCGGGCTTATTGTATCACCATAGAAACGCTCTGTGAAGCTGGTCGCGATTGGATTGGCGATCCCGTTGGTGGACGCATCGAACGTGGTAACCGCCGCTCCCGTTGCATCGGTGGTCAAGTAGAGCGGTGCGACAGCACCAGTGGGTGATGCATTGCCCTGACTGTCGACAAGCCCGGTTGATTGCGTTTGAAGATCGGTCAAAAGCAATGGTTGAACCACATTGAAAACGGCGCCGACGTCGAGGAAGATGGAAGGCCGCAGACCCAGTTCACGGGCACCGGATCCAAGCGGAATTTCAAGCTCCGCGCGTCCCAGATAATAAGCGCGACCACCAATAGCGTCATCGGTTTGATTACCGTTGGTCAATTCTACAATTTCGTTAATCGGATTGCCGTTTGTATCCAGTCCCGGGATTGTCGAGGAGCGCACAACACGTGGTCCAACACCGCGAATGTCAAAACCGCGAATCTGCGGTTCACCCAGGAAAAAGCGGTCTGTCAGGCGTATATCATCGATGCCATCTGCTTCACTACCGCGGTTTTCCAGCGGGTGGATATAACCGCCTTCCGCACTGGCCGTAAAGATAAAGTCACCCAGAACACGCCAGTGCTTGGAAGCATTCAGCCTGCCCCGAAGATATTTGACGCTACCGCCCAAACCAGCAAAATCGATGCTACCAACAATCGACTGACCACGCGTTGGCCGGACGCGATTGTCCCGGTCATCATAGATCAGCGAAGCGCCGATCGATGACGTCGTGCGATTGCCCAGAGCGTCGCATAGGTAACGCCCTGCAAGCAGAGGATCACAGACATCATCTGTACTGTTGCCGCGGATTCCATCACCATTGCTGTCCGTGAAGAACAGCGATGGCTCCAGTGTCACATCATCCTGGCTGAGGCCATAGCGGAGCGATGCGGATAGATATTCGGTAATCGGGACACCGGCACGGATCTGGAAACCCGTGGTAAGCTGCTCGAAGGTGGTTTGGCGGTCACTGTTGACATAATTGAAACTGTTCAGATCACGACGGAAAACATCTGCACCCACGGCAATGTTGCGATCGAACAGATAGGGCTCCGTAAAGCCTAGTTCGATCGACTGTGAATAGCTGGAATAACTGACGCTGGCGCGCAGTTCCTGCCCCTTGCCGCGGAAATTCCGCTGCCTGACAGAAGCCTGCAGAATGAAGTTCTCGACGCTGGAGAAACCGGCCGAAAGCTGGAGTTCACCAGTCGCCTTTTCCTCAACATTTGCTTCCAATATGATGCGGTCAGGCGCGCTGCCCTGCTTCTGTTCGATTTCCAGATCTTCCTGGAAAAATCCCAGCGATTTGATCCGGTTGGCGGAACGCTTGACCTGAAAACTGTTGAACGCGTCGCCTTCGTTCAGGCGGAACTCCCGGCGCACCACCTTGTCCTGGGTCAAGGTGTTTCCGTTGATATCGATCCGTTCGACATAAACACGGTCACTTTCCGCAACCTGGAACAGGATATCCATGGTTAGCGTTTCTTTGTTCCGCGTGAATTGCGGACGGACATCAGCGAAAGCATATCCGAAAAGCCCGGCGGTTTCGGACAGGCGCTCGACCGTGTCTTCAACCTGTTTGGCGTCGTAGAAATCTCCGGCCTTCATCGGCAACTGCGGCGTCAAAAATTCGGGTGTAAAATCGCGAATATCGCTTTCCACCGTCACTTCACCAAACTGATAGCGCTCGCCTTCTTCAACCACATAGGTGATGATGAAGTCTTTCTTGTCCGGTGTCAGTTCCGCAACAGCTGAAATGACGCGGAAATCCGCATAGCCTTCCGTCAGATAGAACTGGCGGAGTTTCTGCTGGTCAAAGGCCAGACGGTCCGGATCATAAGTGTCGCTCGAACTGAAGAAACGATAGAAGCGTGACTGCTTGGTGACCATTTCACCACGCAGCTGACCGTCCGAAAATTCCTCATTGCCGATTATATTGATCTGCTGGACTTTTGACTTCGGGCCTTCGTTGATTTCGAAGACGATATCGACACGATTTTGGTCCAGCTGAACCATCTTGGGTTCGACATTGGCCGCAAAACGGCCTTTGCGTTTGTAGAGTTCGACAATCCGGGCCACATCGGCCCGGACCTTCGAGCGCGTGAATATCTGACGCGGGGCCAAGCGGATCTCGGGATAGATTTTATCTTCCTTGATCCGTTTATTACCTTCGAGCAAGATCCTGTTGATTACCGGATTCTCGACCACCTCGATGATAACGGCACCATCGTTGTTGCGGATGCCGACGTCTTTGAACAATTCCGTCTCAAACAGGTCCTTAAGGGCCTGATCGGCAGATTCCTGCGTGTAGGTCTGGCCGACGCGCAATTTCATATAAGACAAGACCGTGGTCGGCTCCAGTCGCTGGGCACCATTGACCACTATGGACCGTATTTCGCCTTCAGCGGCAGCAGCAGGCGCGACTGGCGTCGTTCCCTGCACTTGCGCCTGCAAGGGAACAGTCGTGCCACCCAAAATGGTACCACACATCAACAAGGGTAGAAGCCGCTTTTTATGATCCACAGACAAACTCGCTTTCACACCATAAACCAAAAATAAAATGAAACTGGCATCAATGCACCAACTTCGCGAACCCCCTGCCCCAATGCAGCGAGTCAATCAATGGTCAATCAGCCGGAGACCGCCCGGAACAGACCAAAAGAGGACAAATCATTAAACGTCACCACCAGCATGAACACCATGACCAATGCAAATCCGGACTTGAAAGCCCATTCCTGCACCTTAGGACTGGCGGGCTTCCGCCGAACCGCCTCAATCGCGTAAAACATCAGATGCCCTCCATCGAGCATGGGGATTGGCAGCAGGTTGATGAACCCCAAGTTAATTGAGATCAACGCCACGAAGAGAACGAAAGCCTCAAGCCCGAGTTTGAACTGTTCACCGGAAACTTGTGCAATTTTAAGCGGACCGCCCAGTTCCTTGACCGAACGCTTGCCGGTTATGACCTGACCGAGCGTTGTCGTGATTTGGCCGACAATGCCAATGGTTTTCTCGACCGCTATGACTGGAGCCTCGATCGGACTGACGTCCCGCCATTCCACTTGGCTGGAGGACATTCCCAGCAAGCCAAGCCGGAATTCATTCCCGAATCTGTCCTTCAAAATATTGACGCCAATCTTGCCCTGCTTGGCGATTAGCTGGCCGTCCCGTTCGTAGACGATTTCCACATTTTGATCGGGTATCAGCATAATTTTCTGCTGCAGATCCTGGAACAGGTCAATTTTTTCACCATCGACCGAGATGACCCTGTCTCCAGGCTTCATCCCAATTCTGGCTGCAGTCGAATTTTCCGAAATATCCTGCGCAACCGGCAGTGTTGCACTCGTCCCGTAGGCGATCACAAAACCCATGATAATCAATATGGCAAAGATAAAATTGATTGCCGGGCCCGCAACAACAATCGCGGCGCGGCGCCAGAGGGATTTGGACTGGAATGTCTGATTGCGTTCAGCAGCCGGCAGATTGAGCCATTCCTTGCTCTTCATCCCTGACGGATCCATATCACCAGCGAATTGGACATAGCCGCCCAAAGGCAAGATACAGACTTTCCAGCGGGTCCCCCGTTTATCGGTCCACCCGGTGATCTCTTTGCCAAAGCCAATGGAAAAGGTTTCTGCCTTGACGCCACACCAACGGCCAACCAGATAATGGCCCATTTCGTGCACAAATACGAGCACGCCAATGACAATAAGAAACGCCAGAAGCGTAAGCAAAATACCGGGGTTGTCCGTCAAACCTTAAATTCCTCGACCAGTTGCTCGGTCCGAACGCGCGTCTCTTTGTCTATCGCAAAGATGTCCGCCAACGCGCTCGGTTCCGGCGGGCTATAACTATCTAACAGCCGCGTTACAATCTCCGTGATGTCCAGAAACTGAACCGCACGATTGAGAAATGCGGCGACGGCGACTTCATTGGCAGCATTGAGCATCGCCGGCTTTGCGCCGCCCGCCGTAATTGCAGCTCTGGCAATCTTGGTGGCCGGGAAACGGTCTTCGTCGGGCCGCTCGAAATCGAGCCTGCCGATTTCAGCGAGATCGAGTGGCGCGCAATTGGTCATCATCCGTTCCGGCCAAGCCAGAGCGCTGGCAATCGGTATCCGCATATCCGGCGAACCCAGCTGCGCCAGCGTCGAGCGGTCGTGATATTCGACCATCGAATGAATAACCGACTGGGGGTGCACCAATATCTCGATATTCTCGAGACCGACTGCGAACAGGTGATGGGCCTCGATCAGCTCGAGCCCCTTGTTCATCATGGTTGCGCTGTCGACCGAGATCTTGGCGCCCATATCCCAGTTGGGATGGGCTACCGCCTGCTCCGGCGTAACACTCGCCATCTGCTCCCGCGTCCATGTGCGGAACGGACCGCCGCTCGCAGTCAGCGTAATCTTGCGGACCTGATCGATCCGGCCGCCCTGCAGCGCCTGGAATATTGCATTATGCTCGGAATCGACGGGCAACAATGTCGCCCCGGATTTTTGCGCCTCGGTGATCATCAATCCACCAGCGGAAACCAGCGCCTCCTTATTGGCAAGAGCAACCGTCTTGCCACAGCGCAAGGCTTCAAGCGTTGGCGGCAGCCCGGCGCAGCCAACAATTGCCGCCATCGTCCAGTCTGCGCCCAAGGCAGCAGCGGCGACCAGAGCCTCCGCTCCGCTTGCCGCCTCGATCGAAGTCCCTGCCAATTCCTGTTTGAGTTCATCATAGGCAGAATGTTCTGCGACAACCGCGATCTCTGCCGAAAATTCCTTGGCCAGGGCAGCAAGCTTCGAAGCATTGCCGTTGGCGGTCAAGGCAATGATATTATATTGGTCCGGATGCTGGCGAACGAGATCCAGAGTCGACAGGCCTACTGATCCTGTCGCACCAAATATCGAGATTGATTTGGTCATGACAGGACTGGCCAGTGCTCGACCAGCATGACCAACGCGACAACCGGCGCGACCGGAATCAGACCGTCGAGACGGTCCATCACGCCACCATGACCGGGAAAGATTGTACCGCTATCCTTCGCGCCGGCCTTCCGCTTCAGCCAGCTTTCGAACAGATCACCCATTTGCGCCAAAATCGCCAGGGGAATGCTGAGGAGAACCAGATAGAAAGGCAAACCCCAATAGATGTGCAGGACAAAGCTCACCGCTGCGGTGAGAATGACACCGCCGATGAGTCCGGCCCAGGTCTTGTTGGGACTATATTGCGGAGCCAATTTCGGTCCGCCGATCGCACGCCCTGAAAAATAGGCACCGATATCGGTGGCCCAGACCAGAGCCAGCGTCCAGAGCATGATCAATATGCCATTGTCGATATCGCGCAAATAGAGGATCGCAAGTGCCGGGAAGCCGGCATAGATCACGCCCGCGCCGAGCTTGAGCGAACGGTCGAATATCGCAACGAACATCGCCGCACCGAAGATGAGACCGAGCCCCAGAAAGGATGTCCCGGCGGCCCATGGCGACATGATCGCCAAAGGTACCGACAGCGCATACATTGCCAGCTTGCGATTTTCGTGACGCCCTGTCAGCCCTGCCCATTCACTCATGATGCCCAGCGCCATCAGCACAACGAGCAACCACAGAAGCATACCGCCAAAATATCCGGCCAGCAAAGCTGCTGCGATCAGCAGCACGCCCACGATGATACGGGTTTGCAGTTCATTCGACTTGCCGGGCTTGGGAACGACTGGCTCATCCATGCTCAGCGTCCACCAAACCGTCGCTCGCGGTCTCCGAATGATTTCAAAGCCTTCTCAAGCTCCTTCTTGTCAAAATCGGGCCAGAGCGTGTCGGTGAAATAGAGTTCGGCATAGGCCGCCTGCCAAAGAAGAAAATTGGACAGGCGCAATTCTCCCGATGTCCTGACGAGCAGATCGAGCGGGGGCAGGTCTGCGGTATCCAGCCCACCGGATATATGGTCGAGAGTGATCCCGTCCGGTTCGACGTCGCCCCGCTTGACGGTGGTTGCGATCTGCCTGACCGCCCTGAGCATTTCGTCCTGCGCACCATAGTTGAGCGCGACTGCGAGCGTCATCCTGTCATTCACGGACGTTTTCTCGATCGCACTGTCGATCATCGCGACAATATCCGGCTCAAGCGCCTTGTAATTGCCGATGACCTTGAGACGCACGCCATTTTCAACAAATTCATCGATATCCGACTGGATATACTGGCGCAGCAAACCCATGAGATCGCTGATTTCATCCTCTGGACGATTCCAGTTTTCGGATGAAAAGGCATAAAGGGTCATCACTTCGATGCCCATTTTGCCGGCGACGCGGACAATATTGCGTACTGCCTCGACGCCTTTCTTGTGGCCAAGGGCGCGCGGCAGATGCTTGCGCTTCGCCCAGCGTCCGTTGCCATCCATGATGATCGCTATGTGACGGACGCCATGTGTCGGATCTGCTATTGCGCCAACGCTTTGCGCCGCATCTCCAGAGCCACCCTTGGAACGCGTAAGCTTCACTGGGTGAGGATTTCCTGTTCTTTTGCGTCAGCCAGCTTGTCGGCCTCCGCAATCATGTCGTCGGTCAGCTTCTGGACTTCGGTCTCGAGCCGCTTCCGGTCATCTTCGCTGATTTCCTTCTTGATCTCATCGGCCTTCAGGTCATCCATGCCATCGCGTCTGACATTGCGAATGGCTATACGGGCCTTTTCGGCGAATTGGCCGGTCAGCTTAGCGAGATCCTTGCGGCGTTCTTCGGTCAGATCGGGGATCGGAAGCCTGATATTGGGCCCATCGGTCATTGGGTTCAGCCCGAGACCTGCGGAACGGATCGCTTTTTCCACCGGCTGGATATTGCCCTTGTCCCAAACCTGAACCGACAACATACGTGATTCTGGCACCGATACGGTAGCGACCTGGTTGAGCGGCATTTTCGAACCGTAAACCTCGACCGTGATGGTATCCAGTAGCGCGATATTCGCGCGACCGGTACGCAGACCGCTCAAATCATGCTTGAGCGCCTCCAGCGTTCCATTCATCCTTTTTTGCAGATCGGCTTTATCATATTTTGCCATTGCTGTTTCCTCTAGATATTATTCGGTTGTTCCGACCATGGTTGCGGTACCGCCGCCACTCAAGACGGTCGCCAGATTGCCCTGCTCGCGGATCGAGAATACGACAATCGGTATCTTGTTTTCGCGGCAGAGCGCCACGGCGCTGGCGTCCATGACCTTCAGATTGTCTTTGAGCACCTGATCAAAACCCAGTTCATCATAACGCGTTGCGGCGGGATCCTTCTTCGGATCTGCATTGTAAACGCCGTCAACACTGGTGCCCTTGAAAAGCGCCTCGCAGCCCATTTCTGCAGCGCGTAGTGCCGCTGCCGTATCAGTGGTGAAATAGGGATTGCCGGTTCCGGCAGCAAAAATAACGATGCGGCCTTTTTCGAGATGGCGGACGGCCTTGCGACGGATATAGGGCTCGCACACGCTCGCCATCGGGATTGCCGACAGCACGCGGGTGTCACAGCCCATTTGCTCAAGCGCATTCTGGACAGCCAGCGCATTCATCACCGTCGCCAGCATGCCCATATAATCCGCGCTGGTCCGCTCGAAACCCTTGGCAGCAGCGGCCAGCCCGCGGAAGATATTACCTCCCCCGACCACCAGACATAATTCAAAACCCGCCTCTTTGGCCGATTTCACTTCTGCCGCGATGCGATTGACCGTTTCCGGATCGATCCCGAATTCGCTTGAGCCCATCAAGACTTCACCGGATAGCTTCAGCAATATCCGTTTGAACGCCGGTCGTTTCATGCAAATCCTATCCCGCCGGAATCAAAGCCCGGCCCCAAATACAACAATGGCGCAGACCATAGATAGTCCGCGCCATGCTGCCAAGCGTTACCGCCTGAAATATTCAAACTGTTGCTCGATTAGCCAGCAACCGCGGCAGCAACTTCTGCTGCAAAATCTTCTTCTTTTTTCTCAATGCCTTCACCAAGCTGGAACCGGACATATTCGGTAAGCTTGATTTCAACACCGGCATCTTTACCGGCTTGCTCGACGACTTGCGCGATGGGAGTTTTATTATCCATCACGAAGGTTTGGCTGAGCAATGCATTTTCCTTGGCGAATTTTGCCATCGCACCGTCGACCATCTTTTCGACGATATTTTCCGGCTTGCCGGATTCAGCTGCCTTTTCCGTCGCGATAGCGCGCTCGCGTGCGAGCATTTCCTGGTCGAGACCGTCAGCGTTCAGTGCCAGCGGGAAGGCAGCCGCGATATGCATCGCAATCTGCTTGCCGAGCGGTTCGAGAACATCGGCACCGGCCGTGCTTTCCAGTGCAACCAATACGCCGATCTTGCCCATCGTCGGGGTGACCGCATTGTGGATATAAGGAACCACCGCGCCACTGGAGACGGCTACCGTTTTCATCCGGCGGATCGCCTGATTTTCGCCGATTGTCGCAATATTGTTGGTCAGAACGTCTTTTACACTACCGCCGGTAGGATAATCCGCAGCAGCAAGCGCCTCGACATCATCTTCGTTCAAACCGAGCGCAACAGCTGTTACCTTGGCAACAAAATCCTGAAACTGGTCATTCTTGGCTACGAAATCGGTTTCGCTGTTCACTTCGACAGCAACGCCCCTGGTGCCTTCGACGGAAACGCCGACAAGGCCTTCTGCTGCCGTACGGCTTGATTTTTTCTGGGCTGCGGCAAGACCTTTGGTCCGCAACAGATCAACTGCTGCTTCGACGTCGCCATTGGTTTCGTTCAGTGCCTTTTTGCAATCCATCATGCCGGCGCCGGTGCGCTCGCGCAGTTCTTTCACTGCTGCTGCTGTAATAGCCATAATCTGTTCCTCAATTTCTTGTTCAGGAAATGTGAAATTGGGGCGACATAAAATGTCGCCCCGTTTATTTTCATCGCAGTCAATATATGACTGTAGAAAGATGCTTCAAGTTCAGGCTTTCTCGTCTGCCTTTGTATCATCTTTTTTCGCGGCAGCTTTTTTGGGAGCCGCTTCTTCTTCCGCTTTCGGCGCTTCAGCAGGAGCTGCCTCAGCGGGCGCCATTTCTGCTGCTATTTCAGCAATATCGGCAACCGCAGCTTCTTCCCCGGAAGCCATTGCACTTGCATTGGCTTCGCTCGAAACAATCTGCTCGACCGGAGGAGCAACGGCTGCTCCGAGATCTGCGCCAGCAGCAACCGAAGCGTCCTGGCCGCCTTTGGTTGCGGCAGCAGCAACGGACTCGCAGTAGAGGCGAATGGCCCGCGCGGCATCGTCATTGCCCGGTACCGGGAAAGCGATGTTGCTTGGATCAACGTTCGAATCGAGAATCGCGACAACCGGAATACCCAGAACATTGGCTTCCTTGATGGCGAGCTCTTCCTTGTTGGCATCGATCACGAACATGACATCGGGAATGCCGCCCATGTCACGGATACCGCCCAGCGAAAGCTCAAGCTTGATGTGCTCGCGCGTCATCTGCAGGACTTCCTTCTTGGTAAAGCCAGCGGTGTCACCACCGAGCTGCTCTTCCAAAGTCTTCATCCGGCGGATCGAGTTGGAAATGGTTTTCCAGTTGGTCAGCATGCCGCCGAGCCAGCGATGGTTTACGAAATGCTGGCCGCTTGCGCGCGCTGCTTCAGCGATAGGCTCTTGCGCCTGACGCTTGGTACCGACGAACAGGACCTTGCCGCCGGCCGATGTGGCGTTGGCGATAAAATCAAGCGCCCGTGCGAACAAGGGCACGCTCTGCGAAAGGTCAAGAATGTGGACACTGTTGCGGGCGCCGAAGATATATGGTTTCATCTTCGGGTTCCAGCGGTGGGTCTGGTGGCCGAAATGCGCTCCGGCTTCAATCAATTGCTGTAGGGTGACGACAGGGGCCGCCATAATATTTCTCCTTATCCGGTTATGCCTCTGGAAAGCTGAGAACCTCAAACGACCTGAAAGACCGCCATCGGCACCGGTATGAGTGCTTTCCATGTGGAATGAGCGTGCCGTTAAGGCGAAGCGAAGCAGAATGCAACCATAAACTGGGCCCAGCCTGCCTGCCTGCGCTCTTCTGCTGCATTTGCCAGTTCCCCGGCAGGCATCGGTTGACCCTCTAGTTGCTACAGGGTCCATAAGGCCCGGCGAATCGAGACCACAGGAGGCCGACTGCATGGCGAAAATTTGCTGCAACAATTCCCGGCGGCGCGAGCAATATTAACAATCTCATGTCGAGCGTGGATTTGCTGCGAGTGCATCTGTCCATGCCCGCCCGCTTCAAGGCGATCCGATCGCCCAATCCGCAATGTTCCAATCACCATATTCTCACGAAAGACTTCTCATGACATCCTGCTACCGCCTGCTCCTTCTTGCTTCGGCGAGCACATTGTTTTTCAACGCCCCCGTCCTTGCGCAGACTGTAGCAGAAGAAAACCCAGCTGAAGCGGCACATTCCGACGACCATCACGATGACGAAGCCGAAGAAGCCATTATTGTCCAGGGTACGCGCAACCGTCGCCGCGTACAGGACGAGCCTATCCGCGTCGAAGTGATCGCGGGTGAAGAGATTGAAGAAAAAGCGATCATGCGTCCGGGTAATATCGCAATGCTGGTCAGCGAAACCGGCGGGGTGCGTGTGCAGGTCACCTCTCCTGCCCTTGGCGCTGCCAATGTACGCATTCAGGGCCTCGAGGGACGCTATACCCAGTTGCTGGCCGACGGCCTGCCGCTTTATGGCGGACAATCCGCGTCGCTCGGACTGCTGCAGATTCCTCCTACCGATCTTTCCCAGGTAGAAGTGATCAAGGGCGCCGCCTCCGCGCTTTACGGGTCATCGGCGCTCGGCGGCGTGATCAACCTGATCTCGCGACGTCCGGACGACCGGTTCGCGGCAGAGATGCTGATGAATGCCACTACCCGCAACGGGCAGGACATCACCGGCTATCTATCCACGCCGCTCGCATCAGGCCTCGGGGTGTCGCTAACCGCCGGTGCGCACCGTCAAAGTGGACAGGACATTGATGGCGATGGCTGGTATGATATCCCGGCCTACGACCGGTTGACCGCCCGCCCTCGCTTTCAGTGGGACAGTGAAGACGGCAGTTCTGTCTACCTCACCCTGGGCATGATGACCGAGGAGCGGATTGGCGGCACCCTGCCCGGTCGCCTGGTACCCGACGGCTCACCGTTCCCGCAGACACAGGATACCGATCGCCTTGACGCCGGTCTGGTTGCAGAAACGCCGTTAGGGTCCACGGCGACCTTGCATCTCCGTGCTTCTGCGATGCGGCAGGACCATCTGCACCGTTTCGGAACAACCATTGAGGATGACCGTCACGAAAATCTGTTTACGGAAGCATCGGTATCGGGCGGCACCGGTTCGACCAGCTGGGTCGGCGGCGTCGCCTTTCAGTCAGACCGCTTTCGTTCGAAGACATTTTCCGCATTCGACTATAACTACGACGTCCCGGGCATTTTCGGCCAGCTGGAGCATGAGGCAACGCCAGACCTGACTCTGGCGGCAAGCGCCCGCGTCGATTTTCACGACGAGTTTGGCACGCAGTTCAGCCCCCGGCTTTCGGCGCTTTACCGGCCCGGCTTCTGGACGATCCGCGGATCTCTTGGTGGCGGATTCTTTGCGCCCACACCCTTCGTCGACGAAATCGAGGCAGCGGGACTGTCACGGCTGGAACCGCTTGGCGACCTTGCCGCTGAAAAAGCCCGCACCGCTTCGCTGGATATCGGATACGCCCGTGGGCCCTTCGAAGCCAATGTCACCCTGTTCGGAGCCAATATCGAAAATGCGACCCGGCTTGTGGAGATCGCGCCGGACCGCGTACGCCTCGCCAACATCGACGGCACCTCGCGTGTGCGAGGATCCGAACTGCTCCTCCGCTTCAAGCGGAACGGATATACTTTGACCGGAAGCTATGTCTTCGTCGACAGCAGCGAACCCGATCCCACAGGCCCCGGTCGCCGCACCACGCCATTGACGCCGCGCCACACTGCGGGACTGGTCGGGATGTGGGAAGAACATGGCAAGGGCCGCATCGGCCTGGAAGCTTATTATACCGGCAAGCAGACGCTTGAAGACAACCCCTATAGGGAAAGCGCGCGGTCTTACGTCCATCTCGGCATTCTGGGCGAAATCGTCCTTGGTGGTATCAGCCTGTTCGTCAATGCAGAAAATCTGCTCAATATCCGCCAGACCCGTTACAATCCGCTATTGCTTCCGCAACGGGCTGCCAGTGGCCAATGGACAGTCGATGCCTGGGCACCCCTCGACGGATTCACTCTTAACGGCGGCATCAGGCTACGTTTCGGGGGAGAGTGACGCCACAGCCGTTCGCAGCCGATTGTGAAGGACTTGCGGATGCCGGAAGATACGGTCCAGCAATCATGCAACCGTTCGACTCCTGATTCGTATTCTCATCATGAATCATAAAGCGCTTGACAAAAAGAACATAAATGGAACATTAAGTGCTCATTGAAAGAACAGATGAGGTTATATCATGCTTAGTATCGCTATCGCCAGTTTTTTTGCACTCGCCTTTTTTGCTGCCGTAATTGTCATTGCGATGATGTTTTTTCAATATCGCGGAAAAATCGCGAGTGTAATCCGGAGCGAATTTGCTGCTGACCACCCGTCAATGGCGCTACAACGAGCGACCTATCGTCACCGGTCAGTCAAAACGCCGCAGCTTATGAACCAGTATCGCTCGCCGCAGCCCGTTCCGCTGCGCGTTGCCGCTTGACCCTGCCGTAGCTTCTGACGCTGAACGGAATCAATATCAGATAGCCGATACTGATTGCACTAAGCATGATCCACGGCGAATTGATCAGGGCAACACCAACCAGTGCAACCACGGCAATCCCTTCCAGCCTGATATTCTTGCGCAGGCGCAGAGATGACCAGCTGAATGTTGCGGTATTGGAAATCATCAGAAACGCGATCAGGAAAATCCAAGGCGACACCAGCGCATAATGGCGGAAAACTTCCTGACCGGTGATCATCCACAGATAAAGGGGCAACATTGCCAGCCCGGCACCGACCGGCGCCGGAATACCGGTCAGAAATCCGGCCGATTTATGGGGTTGGTCTTCGTCATCGATCAAAGCGTTGAAGCGCGCCAGCCTGAGCGCGCAACCGACAGCCATGGTGAGTGCCAGCACCCAGCCAAATTGTGGCATATATTGGGTCGACCAGAGAAACATCACCAGTGCCGGAGAAACACCGAAAGCGATAACATCCGACAGCGAGTCGAGCTCGGCACCAAAGCGGCTCTGTGCATTTAACAGACGCGCGATCCGGCCATCCAGACCATCCAATATCCCTGCGAGGACAATTGATCCGGCTGCCAGCACCCAATTGTCCAGATAGGCAAAACGAACGCTGCTCAGGCCGACGCACAGCGCCAGCGCCGTGACCGCATTCGGGACAAAGGCGCGCAAGGGGATGCCTCTCTCGGGTCTTCTCATGGAGCCTTTATCAGCCATCAATATGCCCGCAATCTTATAGCAAAAAGTCCGACTGTCATTGGCCGACGCCTTCAATCTCTTTCATCTGCCCGATCATCGCGATCACGGTTTCACCGGCGATGGTCCGCTGCCCCAACACGACGTTGGGTTCGGTCCCCTTGGGCAGATAGACATCGACACGGCTACCAAAACGAATCAAGCCGATTCTCTGTCCGACGGCGACAAAATCACCTTCCTTGACAAAGGCCATGATCCGCCGCGCCACCAGACCCGCGATCTGGGTAAAGCCTACCTTCAGTCCGTCATTGCGTTCGACCAGAAAATGTTGCCGCTCATTTTCTTCGCTCGCCTTATCAAGGTCCGCGTTCAGAAATTTTCCGGAAATATAGGCCTGCCGCTTTACCGTTCCCTCGATGGGCGTCCGGTTGACGTGCACATCGAAAACGCTCATAAAAATCGAAACCCGGACCAGCTCTTCATCGCCAAGTCCACCCTCGCCCTGTAGTTCAACGGGTGGCTTCACCGGCATGATCAGGTTCACCAGGCCATCGGCAGGTGCAATAATATATTTCTCGTCGAGTGGCGTAACCCGTTTGGGATCACGGAAAAACGCCAACACCCACACGGTAATGCCCGCCATCGGCCAAGCCAGGGTTTCCCAGGCCATGACTGCAAAAAACGCGGTGATGACGCCAGCGATGACCGCAAATTTGCGACCTTCGGGATGGATCGGTGGAAAAGCCCATTTGGCTTCGCCCAGTCCTTTGTTTGAATATTTCTCGATTGCCATGGATGCTACTTAGAGGCGGCCCATTGTTCTGACAACACTCCCGTTGATTTATCGGGCATTCGCTGTGCGGATTTTGCACGGTCGCCACCAACTCAAGGTTGAACAAACGACAATCTTTGCTAAGAGGCTCGCAACCTTAGTCCTCCCTTTTGCTCCCGTTTCAGGAAAGTCTACACGATATGTCGAAAATCAAGGTCAAAAATCCAGTCATCGAACTTGACGGCGATGAAATGACGCGCATCATCTGGCAATGGATTCGTGAACGGTTGATTGAACCTTATCTCGACATTGATTTGCATTATTACGATCTCTCGATCGAAGTGCGCGATGACACGAACGACAAAATTACGGTCGATGCTGCCAATGCCATCAAGAAACACGGCGTTGGCGTAAAATGCGCGACAATCACACCCGACGAGGCCCGTGTAGAAGAATTCGGTCTGAAGCGGATGTGGAAATCCCCGAACGGCACCATCCGGAACATATTGGGCGGCGTTGTGTTCCGCGAGCCCATCGTGATCGACAATGTTCCCCGCCTAGTACCAGGCTGGACCGATCCCATCGTTGTCGGCCGCCATGCCTTCGGTGACCAATATCGTGCGACCGACTTCAAGGTTCCCGGCCCCGGCAAGCTGCGGCTGATCTGGGAAGGCGACAATGGCGACAAAATCGACGAGGAAGTCTTCCAGTTCCCCTCCCCCGGCGTTGCCATGGCAATGTACAATCTTGATGACTCGATTCGCGACTTTGCCCGCGCATCGATGAACTATGGCCTCAACCGCCAATGGCCGGTCTATCTGTCGACCAAGAACACGATCATGAAAGCCTATGACGGGCGCTTCAAGGATTTGTTCGAAGAAATTTTCGAAGCCGAGTTCAAGGACAAATTTGACAAGGCCGGCATCACTTACGAACATCGTCTGATTGATGACATGGTTGCTTCGGCAATGAAGTGGAGCGGCAAGTTCGTCTGGGCCTGCAAAAACTATGACGGTGATGTCCAGTCGGACACGGTCGCGCAGGGCTTCGGTTCGCTCGGCTTGATGACATCGGTATTGATGACACCAACCGGGGACTGCGTGGAGGCAGAAGCCGCACATGGCACCGTCACCCGCCACTATCGCCAACATCAGCAAGGCAAGGCGACATCGACCAATCCGATCGCTTCGATCTTTGCCTGGACACGCGGCCTTATCTATCGCGGCCAATTCGATAACACGCCAGATGTCACGCGTTTTGCCGAGACTTTGGAGCGCGTCTGTATCCAGACCGTTGAAAATGGCGATATGACCAAGGATCTCGCGATCCTTATCGGTCCTGACCAGTCGTGGATGACGACCGAACAGTTTTTTGAAGCGGTTCGTTCCAATCTCGAAAAAGAGATGGAAAACTGGAAATAGTTATTTCGGAATGACGGGAGCTTCGGGTGATTGGATATCCTCTCGCCCGAAGCCCAATCCGATGACTCGCCCGGGGATCCGTCGCAGCAGCGGCACCCGGTTCAGCAGCCTTAACGCAAATATCGGCTTCTCGATCGGCTTGATCCGCCGCAAAAGCGGAGCAATCACCCGATCCTGAGCAAGTTTCTGCATGGCCTGCATCCGCCGCACCGGCTTTATCCTGCGGCTATAGACCTGCTCCAATAATGGATCGGGATCCGCTCCCGCTGCCATCGGTCCGGCCAGGACATTGGCAGCGGTTACCGCATCCTGCACCGCCATATTGATACCGACACCGCCAATGGGCGACATCGCGTGCGCCGCATCGCCGATGGCCACCAGCCCCGGACGATGCCAGCGCTCGAGGCGATCGAGCGCCACTTCCAGCATTTTGACCTGACCCCAGCTGCTGATCTGATCGAACGCCGCGCCAAGATCAGGGACCAGCGAGCGCAAACCAGCACGAAATGTCTCGAGCCCGGCGGCTTTCACTTCATCAGCCTGCCCTTTGTTGAAGATATAGGCGCATTGATAATAATCCTGACGATCGATCATCACCATGAACCGGCCAGCTTGCACCGTTCCAAAGACGTCACCACCCTGCCCCTCCGGCTTGTCGATCCTAAACCAGAAGACGTCCATCGGCGCGCCGATATTTTGCAAAGCCAACTCCGCTTTGCCGCGCAACACTGACCTTCTGCCGTCGGCCGCGATGACCAGCCTGGCATCCAGCTTCCGTCCGTCGCCGGTCTCGACACCGCACACCCGATTGGTTTCGTCGTACAGAAGGTCGACCGCTTCGGTTTCCATCCGCAAATCAAACCCGGGATATTGCGTTGCCTTCGTCGCGATGAAATTGAGCAAGTCCCATTGCGGCATCATCGCAATATAGGGTGCCGCCACCGGCAAATAGCGGAAATCCACCGCTTTCATCTGGCGGCCGGCGATATGGATGGAGGCTTGATCCAATTTGCTGTGCGGGAGTTGCAGCAACTCATCGAGCATGCCCAGCTGATGGAAAAGCTCCAGCGTTGAGGGGTGGACCGTGTCCCCTCGGAAATCCCGAAGAAAGTCTGCATGTTTTTCAAGCACGGCCACTTTCAATCCCGCGCGAGCGAACAGCAATCCCGCCACCATCCCCGCAGGACCTCCACCCACAATCACAATGTCGCGATTAATATCCATCATTCGCATTCTCCGTCACGTAAGCTGCTGACAAATAGCATCGTTCGCGTATAGAGTCGCCCCATGCACAGTCCGCTTGAAAACCCCGCCTTCATTGACGCCATCGTGATCCTCGGTGCGGCAGGAATCGTCATCCCCGCTTTCGCCCGCTTTCGCATCACGCCGATCATCGGATTCATTCTGGTCGGCATCCTGCTCGGGCCATCGGGGCTCGGATCATTGCAGGGCCAATATTCATGGCTGCAATTTGTCACCATCAGCGATCGCGAGGCGATAGAGCCGTTCGCCGAAATGGGAATCATTTTGCTGCTCTTCTCGATCGGACTGGAATTATCGTTCAAGCGTCTCTGGTCCCTGCGCCGGCTTGTATTCGGCGTCGGTGCGGCGGAATTACTGGTCTCGGGACTCATTATCGGTTCCGTCTTATATCTGCTCGGACAGAATCCGGCTGGTGCCCTCGGTCTGGGGCTGGCGTTAGCGCTCTCCTCAACCGCTCTCGTACTACCAATGTCCGGCACCAAAAGCCCGGTTGGGCGAGCGGCACTCGCCATGCTACTCTTCGAAGACGTCGCCATTGTCCCGATCATTTTCTTATTGGGCGCCATCTCTCCCGCGATTACAGCCGATGGCGGATGGGGAGATCTGTGGCGGACACTGCTGCTAGGCGGCGCGGTGATTGCCGGCATGCTTGTGCTCGGACGATTGCTGTTACCGCGGATCTTTGCACAGGCAGCCCGTACCAAGAGCCCCGAACTGTTCCTCGCCGTCAGCTTGCTGGTCATCATCCTCGCTAGCCTCGCCACAGCAGCAACCGGACTGTCACCAATTGTCGGGGCCCTTCTCGCCGGCCTGCTCATAGCGGAAACCGAATATCACGGTGAAGTCGAGGTGATCACTCAACCGTTTAAGGGCCTTGCGCTTGGTGTGTTTCTGATCACCGTCGGTATGCAAGTCGACATTCGCGTTGTCCTTGAAAACTGGGCAAGTCTTATCACTGCGGTGGTCGGCGTGGTTGTGGTCAAGGCTGCCGTTACCGGCGGCCTGCTGCGCTTCGCCGGTGCCCGTGCAGGAACGGCAACCGAAGCCGGCGTTTTGATGTCCAGCCCATCCGAAACCACATTGATCGTATTGGCTGCAGCGATGCAGGCACAGCTCATCCAGCCACAGACCGCGGCCTTCTGGCAGATTGTCACTGCCATCGGCCTGACCATCACGCCGCTACTGGCCCGCTTCGGCCATGACATCGCACGGCGTATGGAAATGCGCAGCGGCGGTGGCACAGCCTCGGATGAATTGCCGGTGGAAGCGCAGCAGACCATCATCATCGGCTTTGGCCGGGTCGGCAAGCTGATCGCCGATCTCCTGACGACCCATAATCAGAAATATCTCGCGGTGGAGACCAATATCGACACCGTCGCCAAAGCCCGCCGCGAAGGCTATCCAATCATGTTCGGTAATGTGTCGCGCAACGAAATGCTCGACCGTTTGCGGCTTGGCCATGCGAAGGCCTTGGTGCTGACGATGGACGAGCCGGTTCTCTCGGTACAGATTGTCAAAAAGGTCCGGGCCTGGGTGCCCGACCTGCCGATCATTGCCAGAGCGCGTGATATCGAGCATGCCGCCGAACTCTATCAGGCCGGTGCAACCAATGCCGTGCCCGAAGCACTGGAGGGATCGCTGCAATTGTCAGAGGCCGTGCTGGTCGAAAATGGCGTTGCCATGGGCCCCGTCATCGCCTCTATCCATGAATTGCGCGATATCTACCGCAAGCAGATCCAGGAAGAAGGCGATCTGGAATACGAACCCAAGCTGAAATCCATGTCCACATCCACCGGACAGGCAACCGCCGACGATCTGGTGCCCGACGGACTCAGCCCGCAAGAACAGACCTGATAGCCGCAATCGCATCGTCGGCTTTTGCGCCATCGGGCCCGCCGCCTTGCGCCATGTCCGGGCGACCACCGCCGCCCTTGCCGCCGACCGCTGCAACGCCCGCCTGAACCAGATCGACAGCGCTCAACCGCCCGGTCAGGTCATCGGTCACACCAACCGCAACCGTCGCACGACCATCGTTGACTGCAACCATTGCACTGACGCCGCTCGACAGCTCCTTTTTCGCCTGATCGACCAGACCCCGCAACTCCTTGGGATTGAGGCCCTGTATGACCTTGCCGCTAAACGCGACATCGCCGATCGTTTCGGTCTCTGTCGCCTGCGCCCCGCCGCTGCCGTCGCCGGCCAATGCCAGCGCGGTTTTCGCCTCGGTCAGTTCCCGGTCGAGCTTCTTGCGTTCCTCAACCAATATGGCGACGCGATCCGCTGCTTCTTCGGGAGAAGATTTGAGGGTCGCTGCGATCGACTTGAGCTTGGCATCACGATCGGCAAACCACAAGCGCGCCGCTTCGCCGGTCAGCGCTTCGATTCTCCGGACGCCGCTGGCGACCGCGGATTCCGAAATGACGACCATCAAACCAATATCACCAAGAGCCTGGACATGGGTGCCACCGCATAATTCTACCGAATAATCGAGATCAGCTTCCCGGCCCATCGAAAGGACGCGCACTTCATCGCCATATTTTTCGCCGAACAGCGCAAGTGCGCCTGCTTCTACGGCTTCATCGGGGCTCATCAGTCGGGTGGTAACCGGACTATTTCCGCGAATCTGCGCGTTCACATCAGCCTCAACGGCCTTCATTTCCGCTTCGGTCAAAGCCGAGGGATGCGAAAAGTCGAACCGCAAACGGTCGGCTGCGACCAGACTGCCCTTCTGGGTCACATGATCGCCAAGATGATGCCGCAACGCCTTGTGCAGCAAATGGGTGGCGCTGTGATTGGCCCGGAGCGCGGTGCGCCGGTTACCATCCACTTCGAGGTGAATCATGTCTCCGACGGACACAGAGCCCGACTTGATTTCGATCTGATGGGCATGAAGCCGTCCCAGCGGCTTTCTGGTATCGGTCACACTCGCGGCGAAACCTTCTGTACCGGAGATCTTGCCGGCATCCCCCATCTGCCCGCCGCTTTCGCCGTAAAAGGGCGTCTGGTTGGTCAGCAGGGTAACCGTGTCGCCTTTATTGGCGACTTCAATCTCTACGCCATCCTTGACTAGTGCGACAACGACGCCCTCGCCTTCTTCAGATGTATAGCCGGTAAATTCGGTACTGCCTTCCCGCTCTGCAATATCGAACCACACAGCATCAGAAGCCTGATCGCCGGATCCTTTCCAGGCGGCGCGGGCAGCGGCCTTTTGCTCCGCCATTGCCTTGTCAAAGCCGTCGCGATCCACGCCAAGCGACTGGGCGCGCAAAGCGTCTTCGGTGAGGTCATAGGGGAAGCCGAAAGTATCATAGAGTTTGAACGCGGTTTCTCCTGGCAGGATATCCCCTTCGCCCATATCAGCGATTTCGGCATCGAGCAGCTTCAGGCCATTGGCCAATGTCCGGCGAAAATTATTTTCCTCGCGAAGCAATGTTTCTTCGATCAGCGGTTTGGCGCGGATCAGCTCGGGGAATGCATTACCCATTTCGCCTGTCAACGAACCGACCATCCGGTGCATCAACGGATCCTTGGCGCCCAGCAAATGGGCATGGCGCATGGCCCGGCGCATGATCCGGCGCAGCACATAGCCGCGGCCTTCGTTCGATGGCAGGACGCCGTCGGCGACCAGGAAGGAGGATGCCCGCAAATGGTCGGCAATCACCCGGTGACTGGCCTGGTTATCGCCCGTGGTGACGGTGCCGGTCAGCGAACCGGATTCAGCGATCAGCGTCTTGAACAGGTCGATGTCATAATTGTCGTGCACCCCCTGCATGACAGCGGCCACCCGCTCGAGCCCCATTCCGGTATCGATCGACGGCTTGGGCAGATCAACGCGATCGCCTTCGCCGCGCTGGTCATATTGCATGAACACCAGATTCCAGATCTCGACAAAGCGGTCGCCATCCTCGTCCGGACTGCCCGGAGGGCCACCGGCAATATGTTCTCCGTGATCATAGAAAATCTCGCTGCACGGACCGCAGGGTCCGGTATCACCCATCGACCAGAAATTGTCGTCGGTGGCGATGCGAATGATTCGCTCGTCCGGCAGGCCGGCAATTTTCTTCCACAGGTCAAAGGCCTCATCGTCATCATGATAGACGGTCACGGTCAGACGGTCGGGTGAAATGCCCCAGGTTTTTGTGATCAGGTTCCACGCATGGTGGATTGCCTGTTCCTTGAAATAATCGCCAAAGGAGAAATTGCCGAGCATTTCGAAAAACGTATGGTGGCGCGCGGTATAGCCGACATTGTCAAGATCATTGTGCTTGCCGCCTGCGCGAACGCACTTCTGGCTGGAAGTGGCCGTCGAATAAGGGCTTTTCTCCGCTCCGGTGAAGATATTCTTGAACGGGACCATCCCGGCATTGATGAACATCAACGTCGGATCATTATAGGGAATGAGCGGCGACGAGGGCACGATTTCGTGCCCCTGAGCGGCGAAATAGTCTAGAAAAGACCGTCTGATATCATTGGTGGTTTGCATCAATTGGACTTAGGCGAGCGATCTGCCGTTGACAATCCCGAGAATGGATCAAACGTCACGCATAAGCGTAAGGACCGCCCTTTTCGAGCGCCGTGCGATATTGCGGGCGGGCATGGATACGCTCCAGCCAGGCCAGCAGATTCGGATAGCGCTCGTCCAGTCCCGCGCGGACCTGGCAGGCCTCGAGCGGGAAGCTCATCATGATATCCGCAGCGGTGAGCTGGTTACCGGCAAAATAGTCGTGGTCCGCCAGTTCGCTTTCGAGCCAGACGAGCAGGTCGGTGACCATCTGGCCGACCGGCTTGCGCGCCGGCAGGCCGAGCAGGCCGAGACGCCCCACCACCAGCAGGCCATAGAGCGGCGGCATCATCGAACCTTCGGCAAAATGGAGATACTGGTTATAAAGCCGCGCTCCCTTTTTGTCGGCAGGAGCGCCCAGCTTGCCACCGGCCTTCTCCACCAGATATTCGGCAATCACGGCGGTCTCGATAATCACTTCGCCATCATCCTCGATCATCGGCGACTTGCCGAGTGGATGAATGGCCTTCAGACTTGCCGGCGCCTTCTGGGTTTTGGGGTCGCGTTCGTAACGCTTGATTTCATAGTCGAGGCCGAGCTCTTCCAGCAGCCAGATTATGCGTTGCGAGCGGCTGTTTTCGAGGTGATGCAGGGTGATTGTCATTGCTATTAGGCCCTTCCGGAAAGCATAAAGTTTGCCAAAGTTGGGGCCAAGCAAGCGTTGTAAACAGTCAGTTGTCAATCTTTTCCAGCATTTCGGCACTTTATTGCCGATAGGAAATGCCAATAAAATGGGCCGTCCTGCGGTCGGGGGACAGAAGGACGGCCCTATGCCAGGGATCGCCTCGGGGGAGAGTGATCCGGCAAAACTTGCAATATTCTGGTTTCACGGTTTCGGCGCAAGCCGACCCACCGGAAGGATCTTCGACCGGTAGGCGCGACCATCAAGACGGCTAACCGTCTTGATGGTCCAGTCACCTATTTCTCGTCATCGCCGTCATCGGCCTTGCCAATCGGACCGGTCATCATTTCCTCGGCCACTTCTTCCTGCTTGCCGCGGATCTGGTTTTCCAGCTTGGCCATCATCTCGGGATTTTCCAGAAGGAAGCGCTTGGAATTCTCCCGCCCCTGCCCGATGCGGACCGAGTCATAGGAGAACCAGGCACCGGATTTTTCGACAACGCCGGCTTTCACGCCGAGATCGATAATCTCGCCAACCTTGGAAATGCCCTGACCGTACATGATGTCGAATTCGACCTGCTTGAACGGCGGAGCGACCTTGTTCTTGACCACTTTTACGCGGGTGGTGTTACCGACAATATCGTCGCGTTCCTTGATCTGGCCGGTGCGCCGGATGTCGAGCCGGACCGAAGCATAGAATTTCAGCGCATTGCCGCCCGAGGTGGTTTCCGGGTTGCCGTACATCACACCGATTTTCATGCGGATCTGGTTGATGAAGATCACCATGCACTTGGAACGGCTGATCGAGCCGGTCAGCTTGCGCAGTGCCTGGCTCATCAAACGGGCTTGCAGGCCGACATGGGTATCGCCCATTTCGCCTTCGATTTCGGCGCGCGGCACCAGAGCAGCAACCGAGTCGACCACCAATATGTCGATCGCGTTGGAGCGGACCAGCGTATCAACAATCTCCAGCGCCTGCTCGCCGGTGTCGGGCTGGGAAATGATCAGCTCGTCGGTATTGACGCCCAATGCCTTGGCATAGACCGGGTCGAGCGCATGTTCCGCGTCGACAAAGGCAGCGGTGCCACCGTTTTTCTGCGCTTCGGCGATCACGTGCAAGGCGAGCGTGGTCTTGCCGGAGCTTTCCGGTCCGTAAACCTCGATCACGCGGCCCTTTGGTAATCCCCCGATTCCCAACGCGATATCCAGTCCCAGGCTACCGGTAGAGATAGCTTCAATTTCCAGTGCCTTGCGCTGGCCGAGTTTCATCGCCGATCCTTTACCAAAGGCCCGGTCGATCTGCGCCAATGCGGCGTCCAATGCTTTTTGTCTGTCTGATGAGTTCAACTGATTATCCGATTCTACGACTTTTAAATTGCCGGCCATTTGCCTGTCCCCTTCGCTAAATGCTTAACCATCATCAATCAATGATTGTGATGATGTACCGCATTTGTTCTCATAGAACAAGGGGGGAACATAATTTTTTTATTGAGGGGCTAGTTTATTGAAAACTGGTTGAAATATCGCCATATTCTAGTCTTGCTTGGCATGTTCGGCCAGAGTCTCTCCTACCGCTTCTGCTATTTGAGCCACCGAAAACGGTTTCGGAAGAAAATTCACCTTGTCGAGATCGATCGATTTGCGCAATTGCTCCTCGGCATAGCCGGACATGAACAATATCGGCAGATCCGGATATAATTTACGAACATGCTTTGCCATGGTGGGACCATCCATATTCGGCATCACCACATCTGATACGATAATGTCGAACTTCTGCTCACCCTCGGCCTGCGCCGCCAACAGCCCCAAGGCTTCCTCGCCTTCGCTTGCGGTCACAACCGTATAGCCTTGACGGATCAGCGCCCGCTCGGCGACGGCGCGGACCATGTCCTCATCCTCGACCAGAAGGATATGGCCATTGCCCCACAATTCTTTTCTGGCTGCGGCCTTGACCGGGGGCGAACTCAAGGTGGCACGCGCAACGTCTTCCTTGGTTGGATGATGAACCGGGAAATAGATCGAGAAGGTCGTGCCCTGGCCGGGTTTGGAATCGGCAAAGATATAGCCGCCTGACTGCTTGATGATCCCGTAAACCGTCGAAAGCCCCAGGCCGGTCCCCTTGCCGACCGCTTTGGTGGTGAAAAACGGTTCGAAGATCTTGCCGATGACATGCGGGGGAATGCCGTTGCCGGAATCGGTGAAGATCAGTGCCGTATAGTCGCCTACGGGCAGGATTTCGCTTTTCAGCGCACGGACGTCGGAAACACCCACCGCCTGGGTCGAGATCGAGATTTTTCCACCCTTTGGCATTGCATCCCGCGCGTTGACTCCGAGATTGATGATCACTTGCTCGAGTTGTCCAGGGTCCGCGCGAACCAGACCCAGATTGCGACCGTGCCGCACGTCAAGCTCGATCGTTTCGTCGAGCAGACGCTTGAGCAGATTAGAAACGTCCGCCACCACGTCGGGCAATTGCAGCACCTGCGGCCGCAACGTCTGCTGACGCGAAAAAGCGAGCAACTGGCGGGTAAGTCCGGCCGCCCGGTTGCTGTTATTCTTGACCTGCTGGATATCATCATAGTCGCTGTCGCCAGGTGAATGGCGCAGCAACATCAGATCGCAATGGCCGATGATCGCGGTGAGAATATTGTTGAAATCATGAGCTACACCTCCGGCCAGCTGGCCGACAGCCTGCATTTTCGTCGCTTGGGCGACCTGGCTCTTCAATTTCGATTCTTCGCTATTGTCGCGGATCGACAGCAGCACCGCCGCTTCGCCCAGGCCGCGAACCCCGGCAATACCCAGTGCAACGGGCTCGTCGCCGCCGTTGCGCAGACGTACCGCCAGATCGCCTGCCATTGGCGGACCGCTCGCATAGCGTCGTACAGCATCGGCAACCGCCGATTTATCGTCACGGATCATCAGGTCGCCGGGATAAAGTGGCTGTTCCTTCTCCGCGATACCGGCGGTCTTGGCGAAGGCTTCATTCAGGAACAGGAAACGACCGTCCCGATCGGTCAGCGCCAAGCCCAGGGGCAGCAGCGACAACATCGATTCAACCTGCTCCAGCGCCTTGCCGCGCTCGACCATGCCACCATCGTCATCGATCAACAGGATCAACGCCGGAGCCTTTTCCTTTTCCCGGTCGAGCGGAACATGGAACAGACGCACCGGCGTGCCATGCCGTCCTTCGCGTTCAAAGAAGATTGTGCCCTTGTCATCGGAGCGCAGGAAATTGATAAAATTGCGGCCCGAGATATTGGCATCAACCCGGCCGGTTGCGCGCAAGGCAAAGGCTTGATTCGAGGCCCGGATTCGCCCTTCACCGCCAATGACGCTGGCCAAAATACCGGATTCTGAAAATGCCCGGCCACCGCCACCGCTGACGAGCCGGATCATATCATCCAATATGTCCGCATGGATTTGCGGTATCATCTGCCACAGAAGATACTCTTCACCCTGCCCCGCGCGTACAACCTTCGCGCTATATTCAGCAACTCCGCGTTTTAGTCCTTCCGCATAGCCGCGGCCATCCCGCCAGGCGGTGCGGCCAGCCGTCGCGAGCAGCTCGTTGCCGCCTGCCTGTAACGGCAGTTCGGGAGGCACAGCAGGGCCATTGAACCATTTGGTGAAAAGCTCATTGGCACAGACCAGTCGGCCAGCCCGGTCAGTAATCGCGAGACCGATTTCAGACTGGTCGGCAACCATCCGCGTGACCGCCCAATCGCCGGGATCGGCATAATGCCGATCGGTCCCTTCATCTCGTGGACGCAAAAAATAGGCGATGGCTGTCATGCTGACCACCAGAGCGACAAAGGCGCTGATCAGGGCGATATTCTGAACTTGCCAATATAGCAGACCGGCAGATGCCAAGACGGCTACCACCAGCAACGCTACCCTGATCCGAACACCAACCAGCGACTTGCGAGTACTGGGATTCAACAATCCGGTGCCATTCCCGGCTCTACTCGCCATCGCCCAACCGTTCCGAACGCCGTTTTGCCAGCACCGACTGCCTTTTCCGACCGATCCACCAGCGCCAGCCAAAACTACTGATCAAATATCCTACCGCCGCGAAAACAACGCCCAACACTGCAAATCCAAAAAAAGTTACCGCCGCTTCTCGCCCAAGCCAACCCAACCATTGAGCGACCTGACTCAAAAATTGCGTATCAACAACTTCGTGAACTGTCTGGCCGGATGCACCCGGTTCAATCCGCAATATATGCTTACCAATCTGATAGGCAACGGCGATCCAGAACGGATAGGTAAACGGGTTGGTGATAAATGTAGTTACAGCAGCGATCGGTACGTTGGCGCGAAACGGCAATGCCAGAAACAATGCCACAAAAGTCTGGCCGCCCAAGGGAATCAGAAAGCCCGCCAACATTCCAAGCGCCACCCCGCGCGGGACGGAACGACGATTAAAATGCCACAAATCTGATCGTAAAAACCGGTGCGCGATTGGCTTCAAATATCTATTCTTGGCCATGCTCGCTCGGGTCGGCATTTTTTTGTCCAGCCAAGCCCCAAAGCGCTTGATTGTTCGAGCACCCCAGTCTTTTGGCGGAGGATTAAAATCGGAATTATCCATGCTCGCGCATCAGTCGGCCCTGTTGCCGTTTCCAGTCACGATCTTTTTCGGTCTGCCGCTTGTCCGGTGCTTTCTTGCCCTTAGCCAGCGCCAGTTCCAGCTTCGCCTTGCCCTTGCTGTTGAAATAGATCGACAGCGGCACAACCGTCATCCCCTTGCGCATCACGGCCGCATATAATTTGTTTATCTCGCGGCGGCTCAGCAGCAGTTTGCGGGGACGGGTCGGCGTGTGATTGTGACGGTTGCCGTGGCTCCATTCGGGAATATTGGAGTTGATCAGCCAGGCTTCGCCGTCCTTCACCTCGGCATAACTTTCCGCGATTGCCCCCGAACCGAAACGCAACGACTTCACCTCTGTGCCGGTCAGCATGATCCCCGCCTCGAAATGCTCCTCGAGAAAATAGTCATAGCGGGCGCGCCGGTTCTCGGCGACGATCTTTTGCTTGTCGAATTCCACCGGCCGCGGTTTTGCCATCAGATCAGACCTGCCCCTTCCAGGGCTGCATCCACGGCCTTGCGGCTGGCTTCCGACGGCGGCGTCATGGGCAACCGCAGGTCGGTCGAGAAGTCCGGCAACACGCGGGACAAAGCATATTTGATCGGCCCCGGCGAAGCGTCGGAGAATAGGGATTTATGCAATGAATAGAGGACATCGTTCAGCTCGCGCGCCTTGGCATAATCACCCGCCGCACAGGCTGCCTGAAACTCCGCGCATAATTTCGGAGCCACATTGGCGGTAACCGAAATACAGCCAATGCCGCCAGCCGCATTGAACGCCAGTGACAGCTCGTCGACGCCGGACAGCATGACAAAATCATCGGCACAATTGAGGCGATGTTCGGTGACCCGGTCGAGCACACCGCTGGCATCCTTGATCGCCACGATACCGGGCAACTGCGACAGGGCAGCAACCGTCTCCGGCTGGATATCGGTGACGGTGCGCGCCGGTACATTATATAGAACCAGCGGCAGATCGATGCTCTCGGTCAGGGTGGTGAAATGGGCGGTGATTCCTTCCTGATTAGGCCGGTTGTAATATGGTGCCACTACCAGACCGGCTGCCGCCCCGCATTTTTTCGAGAAGGTAAGATGCAACAGGGCATTGGTTGTATCATTGGAGCCACAACCCGCGATGATCGGTACCCTGCCAGCGGCCTGTTCTATGCACACTTCGATAACCCGATGATGCTCGGCATTGGACAAGGTTGACGCTTCACCAGTGGTCCCGCAGGGCACAAGGGCGCTGCTGCCCTGGTCGATCTGCCAGTCGACAAGTGCACGAAACTGGTCTTCGGCAAACGATCCGTCGCGAAAGGGCGTCGCCAGAGCCGGAATTGAGCCGGAAAACATGGAATAATCCTTTATATTTATCTTGGAAATGGGCAAGGCCACAACCAAGTCAATTGCAATATTAACTGCGATATAGTTCGCCGTTCAGCGCCTGATAAGGAGCCTACCCCTAAAATGTCCAGCATGGTATCAAGAATTGTCATCGCGGCGCTGCTTTTATCCCCTGCTACCTGCATGGCAGCCGAACAACTGGGCTGGCAAGGGAACGACAGCGAGCTATCCGATCCGACCGGCGGCAACGCCGTTCTTGGCCTGCAGCGTTGGCGGGTACTCACCCAGTCCGACAATTATTCCTTCGAGGATTATGCCGGTTTTCTGGTGACCTATCCCGGCTGGCCGGAAGACACGCGGATGCGGCGCAACGCGGAGCAGGCAATCAACATCAACAGCTTCTCGCCGAGCCGGGTTCTCGCATTTTTTGAAAAATTTCCACCGACCACCAACGCCGGCGCCGCCAAATATGCGGTAGCTCTGCAGGCGTCGGGTCAGAGCGACAAAGCCACGACCATGGCACGACAGGCATGGCGTGGCGGCACGCTGACCGAAGACGATGAAGCCGCCCTGATATCGCGATTCAGTTCGGTCCTCTCGATCGACGATCACGATGCCCGGATGGATGCCCTCCTGTGGGCGCGGGCGACGCGCGATGCGGCGGGCCAGCTTGCCTTCACTTCTCCTGCCCGACGCGCGGTCTTCGCTGCCCGGCTGGCGCAACTGACCGAATCGTCAGACGCCAACACACAGGCCAGCGCGGTCGGCGCCATCGCGCGCGATGATGCCGGCTATCTTGCAGATCGTGCCCGCTATCTGCGCAACAGTGGCCAGAGCCATGCGGCACGTCAGTTGCTCGCCAGCAGATTGCCGCTGCGCGTCAAACCGGCCATGCCGGAAACATGGTTCGAAGCCATGCTGATCAACGCCGAAGCGGCCGCCAATGACCGGCAATGGACGACGGCTTATGAAATCGCCTCGAAAATCGAGGATGCCTACGACACACCAACCCGGATAGCCGAGCAGAACAGCCGCGTACGCGACAAATATTCCGATCTCGCCTGGGTAGCGGGAACCTCCGCGCTCAACGGCATGCGCCAGCCCGCCAAGGCGATCCGCATGTTCGATCTCTATGCACAATCCTATGATTCGCCCAATATCACCTCGAAAGGCTATTATTGGGCCGGCCGTGCCGCAGCAGATGCAGGCCAGACCGAACAGGCCAATGCCTATTTCGAGAAAGCGGCCAAATTCCCCGACTATTTCTACGGTCAATTGTCGCTGGAACGGCTCGGCCGTCCGCTGCCGGTGTTCAACCGCAAGCCGGATGTCGAAATCACCGACGCCGACCGCGCCACCTATGACGTCGACCCGCTGGTCGTCGCCGTAAAGGCCTCAGTGCGCACCGGTCCATGGCGCGAACAGATCCGCTTTCACCGCGCCCTGGCCAGCAATGCAAAAACCGCGAAAGACTATATGCTGATCAGCGATCTTTCCACCCGCATCGGCGCCCGCGATCTTGGCGTGATCAAGGGGATCAGCGCGCTCGGTTCCGGAATTGGCGCGATTGACGAAACCGCCTTCCCGACCATGCCCGTCCCATTCGGTCATGAAAGCACCTGGACCCTGATCCACGCGATCACCCGTCAGGAAAGCCAGTTTGCCGAAGGCGCGATCAGCCATGCCGGCGCCCGTGGCCTGATGCAGCTGATGCCCGGCACTGCCCGCGAGCAATCCGGCAAGGCGAACCTGTCCTATAATCTCTCGTCGCTGACCGACGATCCGCAATATAATATCAAGCTTGGCAGCGGCTATATCCAGCGGATGATGGATTATTACGGCGGCAGCTACCCGCTTGCGGTCGCGGCCTATAACGCCGGTCCCGGCAATGTGAACAAATGGATCCGCGCCAACGGCGATCCGCGCATGGGCGGGATCGACTGGATTCAGTGGATCGAGGACATTCCGATTTCCGAAACCCGCAACTATGTCAAACGCGTGCTCGAAAATGCGGTGGTCTATGACACGAAAAACCCGCGCGGTCCGACGATCCGTAACGAGACGCCGCTATCGCGCTATATTGGGAAAAACAGCCGGGGATAAAGTTGCGCACAGGCGAGGCCCGACAAGAAGGCAGCAGAAATGCGATTCTGGTCTCCGGCAGATCTCAGACCTGCCGGACAGATGTTCTTGGCTTCACAGAGGTCAAGAGACGGGCGCATTGCTTTGCAACATCGCGGAGAAACTTGGCCAGTCCGGAAAACCCCTGTCGGCAGGATCTTCCACTGCAAGCAGCTTTCTTGACCTTTCGCGACCAAGGTCGATATCTTTAGGGGCTATCGGGAGGTTTGTGTCCAGAGAATGAAAGCTTCGCACAATCGGCGCGGAATAGTTCGAGGGAGATTCGCCAATCACGATCGCCAGTTCATCGTGATTCAGGCGCACCATGGTACCGACCGGCAATATGCCCAGGCTATCGACAAAATCGCAAAAGATGAGCTGATCGAAGTGACCGGACCACGACATCATTTCCGCAAGCGCTTCCGACGCTGAAAGCGGGGCGTTATAGGGTCGTTGGGACGTGATTGCATCGTATACATCACAGATACTAGACATGCGGGTAAAGATACTGAGGTCATCGGCAAATAACCCTCCCGGATATCCGGTTCCGTCCATTTTCTCGTGATGTCTCAGGCAAACCTCGAGCACGATGTCGCTGACACTTTCCGACGCTGACAATATATCGTGACCCATCTGCGGATGATTGCGGATGATGTCCCATTCGCTCTTGTCGAGCTTGCCTGGTTTCGACAATATACTGTCCGGAATAGATGTCTTGCCAACATCATGCAAAAGGCCGGCCATCCCGATATCGTGCATTTGCCACTCGGGAAAACCCATCTTGCGGGCCAGATTGATCATTAGCGCGCATACCGAGACGGAATGCAAATAGGTATATTCATCCTTGGTTTTAATCCGGGCGATATTGAGGATGATCGTAGGATCAATATTGACGGATCTGGATATCTGTTTGACCAGCGGAGCCAATTTGCGCAACTTGACCGGCTTGCCGTCGCGCGCGTCATCAAACAAAGCCATTACCGCCGCCCGCGACCGTTTGATCGTGCCGGATGCCTTGCGGACCTCTGCCGCGCGCTCGCGCGGGGTCAGCCGATTGAAGACCGGTTCCGCAACGTCCCGCAGATAGGACCGGGGCCGTTGATTAGCCGACTGTTCGAGCACCTTTGCCAGCTTTGGCGTATAGACTTTTGCTTCCTCCGCTGCGAGGATCGCCAAAGGCTTTAACGATGGTGACAATTTCTTGCCCCGTGATTCGTCGATTGTTACCCGAGCCACATCACTGGATAGGATGTGCTCTATCTGCGCCTCGTCATCCAGCAGAAACCGCGATCGCCAAAACGGGTGGTCAAACCACGACCCTTCCATGGAATGAATGAACATTCCCAACTCGAGTTGGCTGGTCTGGATTTTACGCAGCATCGGCCAATTCCTAAATTTCGTTTCTAGTTAATTACCATTAACGGCGAAACCGCGACCCACTTCAGTTGGCAATCCTCTTTTTTTAATCCGGCTTGTAACGAATCTGCCTTTCCCCTTGGAATAGACTTCGAACCATTGAGATTTCCGGAGAATCTATGCCACAGACGACGCGCCATATAGCCATATTTATATCGATCATGCTTCTGCTTACCGTAGCGACCCAATCGCTTTATGTGGCGACCCTTAGTGGCGTTGGAATTGTCGATGGCTGGCCTCTGAGATCCACGATCTGGACCACGGAACTTCTATTATTCACCAGCATTGCAATTGCTTCGCTCGTCGGACTTGTCCGGTCTTCGCACCTGCAATGGGGTTGGGCTGCACTGCTGGTATCCGGACTGATAAACATCCTTCAGTCGGGCATCGGCCTGTCGATGTTTCTGCCAGCCGCCAAAGCGGGTATCGAATTTGCGCCACTTATGGGCACACTGCTGGCGGGATCGTTTCTGTTCTACAACCTCGCCAAGGCCATCCTGGGGTTGGTTGCACTGATTTTCGGACTGTCGCTATTTCGCAATGACAGAACCATTGCCAGAGTGATCGGTCTGGTCAGCATGGTTGCCGGCGTGATTGCCATTGTTCTGAATATCGCAGCCGTCCGTCTGGGCCTCGGGACCGTGCCATTCTCGGGAGCAAGCGGTTCAGTCGCTACATTATTTGCCGGTTGCGCAATCTGGCTTTCCGCTCGTCCCACGAAACGAGACACAGTGGCCAAGTCCAGAGGATGAGCTAAGTTTCGCGGGGATATAGAGATTGGGCCATCATGCTTGATGGTGGCAGAGTTGAAACTTGCCCGAACCGCCGCTCGGCAGACTAAGGATCTAGGCCTTGGCCTCATAGCCAAATGCATTCTCTGCCAGTTTCACCAGTTTGGGATCGGCCTCTGGTAAATCCTTTGGCAATGCCGCTTCCAGCGTATCAGCGACATGGGTCAGGCCAGCGATCCGCGCCGATTTCTTGTCATTGCCGTCGATCACCTTCCACGGCGCCCAGCGCGTATTGGTATTTTCGAACATGTCATGCATCGCATCGAGATAGTCATCGCGCTTCTCGCGGTTACGGAAATCCTCGGCGGTAATCTTCCAGCGTTTGTGTGGCGTGTCGAGCCGTTTGGTGAGGCGCTTGTCCTGCTCTTCTTGCGTGGTGTGGAAAAAAAGCTTCACAAGATTGGTACCGCCGTCGATCTGCTGCGCTTCAAACTCGTTTATCTCGTCATAGCCGCGTTTCCAGTCGGCCGGCTCGCAAAAGCCCTCGACCCGTTCGACCAGCACCCGGCCATACCAGCTGCGGTCGAACACACCGATTTCGCGACTACCCGGCAATTTCTGCCAGAAGCGCCAGAGGAAATGGCGATCTTTTTCCTCTTGGGTCGGGGCGCCAATCGGCCAGACATCATAATATCGCGGATCCCATTCCCCGGTCATCCGGCGAATGGCTCCACCCTTGCCTGCCGCATCCCAGCCTTCGAATACAAGAATCGACCGGCTACCGTGGATGATATGCTTGAAATGAATATGCGCGAGCCGGTCCTGCAGCGCCTTTAGTGCATCAATATAATCACCATCAAATTTGTCGCCGGTTTCATAGTCGGACAGTTTTATGGTCATTTGTGCTCCATCGTCCCGCAATTGCCCCCCGGGTTCCAGGGTTGGTGGCTGCACCCGTCACTGCCCGCCCCTCGGCGAACGCTGCCATGTAAGCTTCGCAATATACTACAATATCGCGAAATGAACCAACCGGTTAACCCTGTTGGCGCATTTTAACTTTCGCGGCGTCCCGACTGCCGCAATTCCCATTCACCCAGCGCACGCCGATGCGCGCTGATGCGGCCTATCGATTCGATCACTTCGAGCTTTCCGGGCGATATTCTATTCGCCTCGTCATAGAGAGCCAGTGCCGAGTCGAGATCACCGCGCTGTTCCGCGCAAAGAGCGCGGTTAAACGTCAGCGAGATATGAACCTGCCCGTTTCTGGCCGCTTCGTCCCACATCCGGCAGGCTTCCGCGGCGTTGCTCTTGGTCATCTTGATCGCCGCCTTGAAGAAATTTCCTTCGACTTTGGTCATACCCTTGCGACTTTCCAATATTCGGACGTCTACCCGATATTCACGTGGAGCGAAATCATTGCGAATCGCGCTGGCAGCCTCGACCACCATCGACCTGATCACCGATTCACTACTCGCAAAATCCTGGTCATCGCCGGAACAAACTGTCTGTTCCTCATTGTCCGGAAAGCTCTGCGCATAAATGCTGCGGCCATCGCTATAGCGTGTAGCCCTGACCTGCGCCTGAAAATCGATCTTGCGGGTCAGGCAATCCACCTTGATATCTTTATAGGTGACACATTTGTCCTTTTCACCGCGTTTCACGCAGCGCCGCCGCTTGGCAACCGTTTCATATTCTTCAATGCCCGCGGTTACATGGCCCGAAAGACTTGCATCTGACTCTACCGCAGACCGTCCACCGATAATGTCAAAATAGGGCTGGCCAAAAACCGAGGCCGCCGAAAGACTGTCTTCCAGTTCAAACGCCAGCGCGCGGCCGTCCGAACCACCAAATCGCCCGATTGATATGGACTGAATTTCAGAGAATTCCGAAGAACTGGCAGGTGTCATCCCCTCAATAGTCAAAACCTCTGCTCGCGCAGCGGTAGAAAGGCCTGTGAAGGCCATCAAGCCGGTGATCGCTGCGGTCAATAATCTGTTCATGTCCATCCCCCGAAAGCTGGTCGTTCACAAATATCGATGCCAATATGAACAAAACATTAGCCGCTAATGATCAGTTCCGCAATCCGCTCTGGATCCTGCATCGGCATGAAATGCGTCAGGTCGGGCAAATAGACATCACTGCCATCGGCAAAACCATCCGCCAGCCCGGGCGGGGTCGGCGACGTGGCGAAATCAAAAGCACCCTCTTGCACGAGCTGCGGCGCCCGCAATATCTTCACGGGCTGCGCAATGCTATCGATCAGCGGCCATGGATCGACCGAAGCGCTGGTCGCATAGATCGATGCCTCGGTCTGCGGCGGACAGGCCAGACGATATCCGCCCTGCCCGTCCGGCAGCAGCCCATATTCGCAATAGTCCCTGAGCACCGCCGGGTCCCACAGCTTGTAGGGATGCCGGTCTTTGAACCGCTCCAGCATTTCCTCCGGTCCGGTCCAGCTGTTGCGCCGCTTGGCAACCATCTCGCTGGTGCCGCGATAATCGGGCGGGTTCCGGTAAAATTCGCGCGCCATTATCACCGGATCGATCAGGACCAGCCGTTCCAGCAGATCAGGATGGCTGGCCGCAACCTGCACGAGACAATGACCGCCCATGCTGTGCCCCGCGCCGACCGCGAACCGGATCCCGAGCGACTGCACCAGCTCGGCAGTCGCGCCGCCAACGCCGCTCCAGTCGGCGATAATCGGTGCATCGCTGCGGCCGTGCCCTAGCTGATCCACCGCAATCACATGGGTTCCGGCCGGGAAAGTGGCAACAACCTGATCCCAGCAGCGGGCGTGAAAGCCGGTTGCGTGGAGCAGCAGCACCGATGGCCCCGCACCCGGCTCGCCCCATTCGAAATAACAGATATCGCCATGGGACGAGGCGAAATGGTGAAGTTCGGGATTTGTCATATATCTGTTCCGTTAGCCCTGAGCCTGTCGAAGGGCGATTATCGATAAGCGTGGTTCGACAGGCTCACCACTAACGGATTTGAGCCTAGCCTTCCTTCGGCGGCTCGACCACCCGGATGTGCAATTCGCGCAGCTGCTTGGACGACACTGGGCTCGGCGCGCTCATCATCAGGTCTTCGGCCTTCTGGTTCATCGGGAAGAGCACAACCTCGCGGATATTCGGCTCGTTGGCCAGCATCATCACGATCCGGTCGACGCCCGGCGCCGAACCACCATGCGGCGGCGCGCCATATTTCAGCGCGTTGATCATGCCGGAAAATTCCGTATCGACCTGCTCCTTGGTGTAACCGGCGATCTCGAATGCCTTGTACATGATGTCGGGCCGGTGGTTCCGGATCGCGCCCGAGGACAGTTCGATGCCGTTGCAGACAATATCATATTGCCAGGCGAGAATGTCGAGCGGGTCCTTGCTTTCCAGCGCTTCCAGCTCGCCCTGCGGCATCGAGAAGGGGTTGTGCGAAAAATCCATTTTCTTCAGTTCGTCATCATATTCGAACATCGGATAATCGACGATCCAGCAGAATTTGAACGCATTCTTGTCGATCAGATCGAGTTGCTCCGCAGTGCGGGTCCGTGCAACACCTGCAAGCTTGGCTGCATCGGCTTCCTTGCCGGCGGCAAAGAACACGCCGTCGTCAGGACCACAGCCGAGATCGGCGAGCAGCTTCGCCGTGCCTTCTTCGCCATGGTTCTTGGCAATCGGCCCGCCAGCCGCGCCTTCCTTCATGTTGATATAGCCGAGCCCGGCAAAGCCCTCGCTCCGCGCCCAGTCGTTCATTGCGTCGAAGAATTTGCGGCTGTTCTTGCCCGCTCCCGGCGCGACAAAGGCGCGCACGGTGCCGCCGGTCGAGGTGATCTTGTCGAACAGGCCGAATCCGGAGCCCTTGAAATGCTCGCTGACGTCCTGGATGATGATCGGGTTGCGCAGGTCCGGCTTGTCATTGCCATATTTCAGCATCGATTCCTTGTAGGGAATGCGCGGAAACTCGCCAGCCGGCGTAACCGAACGGCCATTGGCAAATTCCTCGAACACACCAGCCAGAACCGGTTCCAGCGTCTGGAACACATCTTCCTGGGTGACAAAGCTCATTTCGAAATCGAGCTGGTAAAATTCGCCCGGTGAACGGTCGGCGCGGGCGTCTTCGTCGCGGAAACAGGGAGCGATCTGGAAATAGCGGTCGAAACCGGCAACCATCAGCATCTGCTTAAACATCTGCGGCGCCTGCGGCAGCGCATAGAATTTGCCGGGATGGACGCGGCTCGGCACGAGATAATCGCGTGCGCCTTCCGGTGACGACGCGGTCAGGATCGGGGTCTGGAACTCGGTAAAGCCCTGCTGCGTCATCCGGTTGCGCAGGCTGGAGATCACCTTGGAGCGCAGCATCATGTTGGCGTGCACGCTTTCGCGGCGCAGATCGAGGAAGCGATAGCGCAGCCGGATATCCTCGGGATATTCCTGCTCGCCGAACACCGGCATCGGCAATTCTTCCGCCGGACCCTGCATGTCGACGGTATCGGCAACCAGCTCGACATCACCGGTCGGCAGATTCTTGTTCACTGTTTCATCATCGCGGGCAACGACCTTGCCGGTGACGGTGACCACCGATTCCACACGCGCCCCGTCCAACATTTTGAACGCGTCGCTGCCGGTTTCACTGACAATCTGGGTCAGACCGAAATGGTCGCGCAGATCGACAAACAGCAGATTGCCGTGATCGCGCTTGCGGTGGATCCAGCCGGACAGACGGACTTCCTCGCCGACGTGCGAAGAGCGAAGCGCGGAACAATTATGGGTGCGATATGCGTGCATGATGGACCTTTGGAATTGGGTGCTTTCCTCGATGGAAAGATTGCAGGCGTAACACAGGTCTGCGCGCCATTTGTCAAGGCTTGAGATTGGTGGAAGAGGCTGTGCTTGGCAGTAGATACGGAGTTTTGGATGTCAGGGGTATTCCGGGATCGGCCTCTAGCTTTAGCTTTCGTGAACGGCAAAAATTGGGTGGGGAGCGAACAGGCAGCTTTCGCATCCGCAAAGTCTTCTTTGTCGCCCATAACAGTCATCGGCGGGACGGCTGCGTCGACAATGTGCTTAATATTAGCCGCTTCAAGGACTGAGGTCATCCCTCATAGTCGGCTTGTGCATCCGCACGATTTAAACTGAATTTGCCATCCGCCCGATATTCCAAAACCTTGTTCAGACCATAGAACATCCATTGTTTGTCGGTTGGATCGTCGCCGTATGGCCAAGTTTCCAGTTTCCCGCCCAGATCGAAAGTGAAAACGGAGCTCCCCCGTTGCGGCTCGACTGCTACAAACGTCAACTTTTGGCCATTCAGTTTCGCGGCGGCTTTTTCGATCAACCTGTCTTCACTTTCGCTCCATGCGATTTGCTCATCAAGTTGAAAAATGCGCCAATTACAGCAGTAAATCCAAAGATGCCAATCGCCATGCACATGCACATCTCTCCGAAATTTTCCGTCTGCCAATCTGGACTCAACAACCACCAGTTTTGGTTCGCCAAACTCAAATGTGAGGAAGCTACCATGGCCCTTCTTGACTCCCCAAGTTGGTAAGTTGAGCATAGGAGCGACAAAGACGTCAACGGGATTGATTGGTAGTTTCTGACTCTTCATTCGTAACTTCTACCTATATTTTAGATGTCCACAATTGGGAACAGCTAGTAATGACCTGAACGTCCGCAACTGCGGCGGAAGCGGAATGGCAGCTTCAGCATATTTTTTATCGAACAACCTAGATCAGCCCCAGTTTCACAAGTTCATCATTGGCAAACACCTGCCGGTCCGCCGCATCCGGCATCACCTGCGCCTGCGCCCATTTCCAGTCGGAGAAATTCTGACCATAGTCGCTCTTCAACCGTTGCTCGTCGAGATTGTTGGTCTTGCCCCAGTGGCGGGTGAAGGGGATGCCGGCGTCATCCAACGCTTCGACGACCTTCTTGTAGCCTTCATGGCTGGATTCGACATTGGGGCCGTCAAAGTCGATAACAACATTGTCGGGCCAGTGCGCGGGGGCGAGCAGGCCCTTGGCCTTGCGGACGAAGCGCAGGGTCACGACCGTGCCCCCTCCTCCGCGTCTGAAACTATCGATAATCAAATCAAAGACTTCGCTAAGCTTGCTACGATCGAGTGTTACCGACCCGTTGAACAGGCTGGCAATCGGCATATGTTCCTCGGTCGTGTGGCCCCAGGTGGCAATGGCCGGCGGATCATCGACATCTCGGTTGTCAGGATAGGCTTGCTCCATCGCCAGTTGCAATATCTCCGCCTTGAACCAGTCGCTTTCCGCCATCGCCTTGCCAAGCAGGGTCAGGGCGTCATAGCCGGCCCCCATGTCGCCCGGCGGTGGTGGCGGGATGCCGGAGTCGTACGGGCGCTTGTACAGGAAGCGCAACAGGCTCTTTTTGTCGAAAGGGTCGAAAGGATTCATTATAAGTTGCTGAAAATATGGCTCTTCATGCAGTCCGAATCCGCAGGAGAATCTTTTGAATTCGCCACGGCACAGCCAGTCAATATGCTCGCGCTTTATCCTGGCCGCTTTCTGGATATTCTGCACCATATAGATCGGGTCGGTCTCGATCAGCATTGCCGTGACAAAGCCCATCGCTCCGACATGCAGCTGGGCAGCGGCGAATATCCGGTCGTCGCGGATGATTTCGGAACCGGTCTGCGCGATGAACCCGTCCGACAGAACGCCCTTTTTCGGCTCTATCCACAATATCCGGTCGGGCGTTACCAGCTGCACCGCCCGGACATGGTCCTGGATGCCGCCCGCCTGCCAGACGCTGCCATGAGTTCCGGTGGCGCAGGCGCCGGCAAAACTCTGGCCATTGCTGGCCCCGCCGGTGCGCAGCGACCGGCCGATTTCTTCCGCGCTTTCATAGACCTCGTCTACCGTCGCACCACCCTGTACCAGCAGCAGTGACTCGGCCTCGACATCACAATCTGCGTGCAGATTCTCTGCGGACAGCTTGTAGGTCCGGTTGAGCCGCAAGGTTTCGACCAGCCAGCCATCCTCGACCACATTGATCGGTGATGGCGACCAGCCTGCTCCGATCGGTCGCACCGGGATCTGATATTGCCTGGCTTCCCTGAGCAGCTCTCGAACTGTTTCCGCCACGCCTTTCAGATGCGCCCGACCGTTTCTCTCGTCGCCATTGACCAGCTCGATCCGGCCCTTGAGATTGCATTCCGCGGTCTGGTGATAGTTAGTCCAGACCTGCTGGCCGAGATTCACGATCCGTGCCATCAGGCTTCTCCTACGTCATGGTCCCCGGCGTAACAGCGATAGGCGATGCTGACCTTCCGCACGAAGCCGAAGGTGATCAGACAGACCAGTACGGCCTTGCCGGTCATGAAAAACCGCATGTCGTTGATACCGAGTTGGTAACAATCATCCGCCTGCGTCGCTCCCCCGCGGCGCGAGGCAAAGCCCCAGGCCAATATCGTGATCTCGATGGTCTTGCCGCCAATCGGTCGCGGATCGGCGACCGCCAGACAGGCATCCCCCCACTGCGCCATAATCTGGCCAAGCAACAGCAATGCCAAGATGATGATCAGAATCAGTGACCAAAATGCCATGATCTTCCCCCAATTTTATCCTCTGCCGATGAATTGTTTGCGGGACGAGCCGCCCGCTGTATAGGATAAAAATGCACATCCACAATTTGCTGACCGACAATCAGGACATCGCCGATATTTGCGCCCGTTTTTCGACGGCAGATTTCGTCACCGTTGATACCGAGTTCATGCGCGAGAATACCTATTGGCCCATTCTTTGCCTCATCCAGATATCAGACGGCAAGGAAGCCGCCGCGATTGACCCCTTGGCTAAAGGTGTTGACCTCGGTCCGCTGATGGAACTGCTGGTCAACAATGAAAATGTGCTCAAGATTTTCCACGCCGGCGGGCAGGATGTCGAAATCATCCACAATATTACCGGCAAGACCCCGCATCCGATTTTCGACACCCAGATAGCGGCGATGGCGATCGGCCAGAGCGAACAGATCGGCTATGCCAATCTGGTCGACAGCTGGCTTGGGATCACATTGGACAAAGGCGCACGGTTTACCGACTGGTCGCGCCGCCCGCTCAATGCGCGGCAACTGGAATATGCGGTGGCCGATGTCACCCATCTCGCCAAAATTTTCCCGATGATGCTGGAAAAATTGCGCGAGACCGGTCGCGGCATGTGGATTAACGCTGAGATGGAAAAGCTCGCCGATCCCGACAATTATGTCAATGATCCGGAAATGTCATGGCTGCGGTTCAAGTCGCAGGGACGCAATCTCGAGATGCTCGGCCGACTGAAGGCGCTTGCCGCTTGGCGAGAACGCGAGGCCCAGTCCAAGGATCTGCCACGCGGACGGATCATGCGCGATGAAACTCTGGCCGATATTGCCGCGCACCCGCCGAAGGATCAAAACAAGCTGGGACAGGTCCGTGGCCTTTCCGCCGGCTGGAAGAATAACGATATCGGCGCGCGATTGATGGATATCATCGAACAGGCGAAGCCGCTGTCCAAGGATGATCTGCCGCTTAAAATTGGCCGTCGCCCCAAAAATGGCAAATCCAATGCTTTGGTGACAGATTTGCTGAAATTATTGCTCAAAATCCGTTCGGCCGAGATGAACGTCGCGTCACGTCTGTTGGCCCGCGCTGATGACCTGGAGAGTATAGTCGCCGGAGAACGCGAAGGCGTCGGGCTGCTGGAAGGCTGGCGCTATGAGGAATTTGGTCGGGATGCGCTGGATCTGGTTGAAGGCCGGGTGAGCTTCACGGTCAAGGATGGCAAATTGAAAATGACCCACCAGCAAGAAGGCGACGCACCTATCAGCGAATAGCCATGGTGTCGGCCTAGATGCCAGTCATTACCGGTTCCAGTCCCATCATATTCGCCAGATTTGCGTGCCGCTTGGCAACCGCGTCGCCGTAAAGATCGATCAGATCACTGGCAACCTGCAACTCCAGCTTCTTGCCGGATTTCCGGATTTCCGTCTGTTCGAGCGGATTGCGAGTCCCGCCGCTGAGCCGCTGCCCCAATCGCATGGCCAGCCCCCAACATATCGCCCGCTTCGTTGCCTGTTCGTCGGCAAGCTGCCCGCCACCGGGAAAAATATGATTGCCGCCCCCGAAGCTCGTAAACAGCGCCTGCCCCAGCATCTCGCGTTCCGGCCCGGTGATGCCCACCCAATTTCCGTGCAGTCCGATTTCCAGCCCCCGCTCGGCCCGGAAATTGGGATTTGCGCGCCAGGCAACGTCGCCCAGATTGCAGGCGGCCTGACGAATGCGGTGCCACTCGGCTGGATCGTCAGAAAAAATCTCGCTTATCCACTCGCCGAGCAATTTGCTGTTCGCGGGGAATCGCGCCTGGGCAGTACCGGCGTCTTCCGTCGCCAGCAACAGCGGGTCACGGGTCGCCTCTTGCTTGCTTATATTCTTGAACAACATACCTTCCCGCACGCCATAAGCAGAAACCACCATCTTGCTGCTATCGAGGTAGCGAACCAGCATCGACAAAAGCCATGCGGCATCGTTCAACGTCGGTATCCGCGACGAGGACAGGCCGGGCACATTCTTGAGCTTGTCCTTGTTCAGGCGTGCCAAGCGGCTGACCAGCCGTCTGGCACGCTGCGGCTCCATTTCATAATTGTGAATGACCGGCAGCGGATATTTGCTGTCATACATGTCAAGCCGCGCCAGCGAGCGCCAGGAACCCCCGACGAGATAAAGGGGCAACTGTTGCCCTTTCTTGTCCCACCCGGTCTTCTTGAGCATCTTGCGGATCTTGGTCTTCAGGCCATCCGTATCCCTGGCGCGCAGATCGGCAACCCTGAGCACGCCGAGCGGGAAGGAAAAGCGGTCCAATACCTTGCCTTTGTCGATCATCGCCAGTTCCAGGCTGCCGCCACCGAGATCACCGACGATACCGCTCGCATCGGGTATTCCGGAAATTATGCCCAGCGCGGCCAGCTCCGCTTCTTCCTCTCCCTGCAGCACCGCGACATCATAGCCGATTTCGTGCGCTGCTTTGAGCAGGTCATTACCGTTGGTGGCATCCCGTACTGCAGCGGTAGCAAAAGCCAATATGCTATCGACCTCCATATCGGTGCACAGGCGATGGAAACGCTTCAGACCGCGTATTGCAAATTCCATTGCATCCTTGCCAATCGCCCCAGTCGTCGACAAATCCCGTCCCAGCCCCGCCATGACTTTTTCGTTGAACAGGGTCGCGGGAACCCTCGCCGGTCCCTGATAGACGACCAGCCGGATGGAATTGGACCCGATATCGACAATCGCCGTTCGCCGACAGGATTGCCGCTTCTTCGTTCGTGCGAAATTTGACGATACAGCTTTGCCTGAGAGCACCCCGGTCACGCTTTATCCTTGCGCCGACGCAAGCTGAGCCGGGGCACGGCATTGCTTTTCTTAAGCGCCTTACCGCGTCCGGATAGAGATGGATTGGTCATAAAATAGCGATGCAGGTTGAACGGCTTGTCGGAAGGCTTCACTCTTGTGTAGCTGCCGTCGGCATTTAATTCCCAGCTCTGTTCGTCATCAATCAAATTGGCTACCATGACCTGATCCAGTATCTGGTCATGAACGGTCTCGTTGGTGATCGGCATCATATATTCCACGCGCCTGTCCAGGTTGCGCGGCATCCAGTCAGCCGACGAAATATAGAGTTTTGCACCGTCATTCGGCAGCTCCCTGCCGTTGCCGAAAGCCCATATCCGGCTGTGTTCCAGAAAACGGCCAACCACCGATTTTACCCGGATATGGTCCGACATGCCCGGCACATCCGGCCGCAGGCAGCAAATACCCCGAACGACCAGATCAATTTCGACCCCGGCATTGCTCGCCTGATATAATTTCTCGATCAGCGCCGGATCGACGAGGGAATTCATCTTTGCCCAGATCATGCCCGGCTTGCCGGAACGGACATTGTCGATTTCATTGTCGATCAATCCCATCAGATCTTTCCGCATATTCCGCGGCGACATCGAGATCAGTTCCAGCTCCTTGGGTTCGACATAGCCGGTGATATAATTGAACAATTGTGCGGCATCCCGCGCGGCCCGAGGGTCTGCTGTAAAAAAGCTGAGATCAGTATAGATTTTGGCGGTAATCGGGTGATAATTCCCGGTTCCAAAATGGCAATAGGTACGATAGCCATCCTGTTCCTTGCGCACGACCATCGATATTTTCGCGTGGGTCTTCCATTCGATAAACCCGTAAACGACTTGCACGCCAGCCCGTTCCAGCGCACTCGCCCAGAGCAGATTCTGCTCTTCATCAAAGCGCGCTTTGAGTTCAACGATCGCGGTTACCGATTTACCGGCTTCCGCCGCGTCAATCAGCGCACGGATGATGGCCGATTGCTTGCCCGCACGATAGAGGGTCTGCTTGATCGCGACGACGTCCGGATCGGCAGCGGCCTGCCGCAAGAATTCGATTACCACCTCGAAGGATTCATAAGGATGATGAACCAATATGTCCTTGTCGCGAATGGCGGCGAAACAATCACCGCCATGATCGCGGATACGCTCGGGAAAGCGGGGACTATAGGGAGTAAATTTCAAATCCGGGCGATCTTCGTCAACCAATATATCGAGATCGCCTACACCGACCAGACCGTTGACCCGTCTTTCGGTGGCACCCTCGTGCAGCAAATGTTCGCGCAGCATCGCGACCACTGGTTCGGCGAGTTTAGGCCCCATTTCCAGCCGGATCACATCGCCGCGACGACGGCGTTTGATCGCGCTGCGAAAATAGCGCACGAGATCCTCGGCCTCCTCCTCTACTTCGATATCGCTGTCGCGAATGATCCGGAACAAACCGCTGCTTTTTACAGCATAGCCAGGAAATAGAATGTCGGAAAATTCCTGGATGGCGGTCTCGACCGAGACATAGATTGCCGATTCGCCCGGCAAGCGAATGAAGCGAGGGAGACCGGAAGGGATCATCACCAGCTCTCTTATACCCTGATTATCCGATTCCCTGACCAGATCGAAAACCACGCTCAACCCCTTGTTGGGAATGAACGGAAAAGGGTGAGCCGGGTCAAGCGCCTGCGGGGTCAGGACCGGGAATATCTGGTCAAGAAAATGCTGTCTGAGCCAGGCTCTGGAATCACCGGTCAGTGCTTCGACGTTGGAAACGAATATATCTTCTTCCGCCAAGGTTTTAGACAAAGCCGACCACACGCGTTGCTGATGTTCGAGCAAAGCGTCCGCGCGGATCGCAATCGCGTCCAACTGTTGCGTGGGAGTCAGACCATCGGCCGACCGCTCCTCGATTTTCTGCCGATATTGTCCCACCAATCCGGCAAAGCGAACCATGAAAAATTCATCGAGATTGTTACCTGAAATGGACAGGAAGCGCAGCCGTTCGAGCAATGGATGGGCGCTGTTTTCGGCCTCTTCGATGACCCGCTCGTTAAAGCCCAGCCAGCTTATTTCGCGATTAAAATAGCGCTGACTGGCATCTTCCGAGAGATTGCCAGTGCCCCCGAGCAACATATCCTCATCGAGCGTCTCTGCAACTGGATCATCCATCGCTTATCCATCAACCTTTTCATCACCAGTGTCAAAAAAGCCCAGCGCGGATTTCGCGATAGCCAGATTTATCGGCTTTTTCGTCTCAATCGCCAGCGCATCCATTTTTTGTGCCAGTTTCCGGACCATCGCGTAGGACCGGACCATCCGCTTTTCCAGATAGCGTAAAGCGTCTTCGGATATCGTTAATCCGCGCGTGGTGAAATATTTTTGAAAGAGTCCATCGATCATCGCCTGATCGGGCGCGCCAATTTCCAGATGCAGTGATGCGGCGAGACGGGATTTGAGGTCGGGAAGCAAAATACCCCATTCCGCAACCGGATCTGCAGAGAATAATAGTAGCGGCCTTTTCTCGTTATTTGCTCGATTCCACAGATGGAATATCTCGGTATGCTCGCGTTGGGAAGAAACCTCGAGACATAGTCCGCCGCTTTCCGCCTTGAATGCTGCCGCCATCGTCGTCTTGCCGGAGGCTTCGGGTCCGGTCAAAATCATCGTATGATGGGTCCAGTCCCGCCAATTCTGCAGTTGCTGATGAACTTCGGCATTGGCGGCGGTCACCAAATATCCGTCCTGTTCCGGCGACAGGCCCTGTTCAAGCGGTAAGGCTATCTGGCTCACGGTCTCGTTTCCTTACTGTCCGGAACGACTGATACGCAATGTGCCTGCTCCCTGTTGAACTTGCCAGCCCTGCGATCGAAGCGCCTGGGCTAGGGCCGCGATATCACCCCTATAAGTCACGCTCATGACCGAAACGCCGCCAAGCGCGAGACTCGAGGTCGAAGCAGAGGCAACGCCGGGGATCGCACGCACAGACGATTCGCCGCGACCGACCGCACCAACGTCCGGCGTATCAAATTGCAAGGAAATGCTGGTCGTCACAGACGGACCTGCAACAGGCGATTCGCCAACAGTTTCTGATGCACTGTTCGTTTCTTCGCTTGCCGCAGTTTCGCTGCCACCAACCTCGACCGCCACATCGTCACCGATTTCGAAATCGGCAAGATCCAGATCATCCAGATTAAAGGGATCTTCCACAATCAGCGACGTGTCGGTCTTCAATATGCCGCGCGCCAGAGCGCTGGTATAGATATTGTCCAGTTTTGCGATACCCTGATCCAACATCTTGGGAATATCTTCGCTACGGTCCACTCTTAGAGAAAAACTGTCGATAAATTTGTTATCGGGTCCATAACGCGCTGTAAACCGCGCTTTCACCGGACCGCCGGGATACATATAGGTCAACCGAACGATAGGTATTATAACATCGGCTGCGCCGAACTGATCCAATATATTCCGCCACCACCGCCGACTCGGACGATTGGCCTGCCCAGCGGTCAGCACAAGCGATTCGCTATCCGATCCATAAGGGCGGACATAATCAATCGCGCTTTCACCGGACCGGAAACGTGCCCAGGCTTTTTGCCATTCGGTGCGGTTTTCGAACACCTGGGGTGATCCGCCGCTCCACATGATCGGCAGAACCAGCATCGGTGGAGACCGCAAACGTCGACCGCTAACCCCCAGAATCGAGCCAGCTCTGGCCCGATCAAACATAACGCCTAGCGTTGCGATATAGCGTTTTGGTCCGATCTGCTCCTGCTCGACGACGATCGCAGAGACGATCGTGTTAAGCGTCCCGTCAGGCAGGCCTGCACTCTCGCCGCCCTGTGTGTTTTTGTACAACATCTTCCAGGCCAGACGCTGTGCTTCTTCCCATCCCTTTTTTCGGGCATCAAAGGCATTATCCCCATGGACATCGACTTTTACGCCCATGACCTCGAAATCGCCAGTGCTGGCAAGCGGTGCAACTCCGCGTTCTGAACCGTCGAGCTGCGCATAGACGACGGCCACGGCGAGCATCATTACAGCCGCGATGACGGCGGCAATCTTGATCCTGAAGTCAGTCAAAATACTCATTTGCGCCCTTTTGACGATTATGGCGTGGAAATCCAGCCGCGAGTTGTCTAATCGCTCAAGTTATGAGTGAAAAGCAAAATGAGCCGGATTCTTACACCTATGCGAAAGCCGGTGTGTCCATCGACGCGGGCAATGCCCTTATAAAGGCTATTGCCCCGCTGGCCAAAGCCACTGCACGCGCCGGTGCCAATGCGGAACTCGGGGGCTTCGGGGGCTTTTTTGATCTCAAGGCCGCCGGCTATGATGACCCGCTTCTGGTTGCCGCCAATGATGGCGTGGGAACCAAGCTCAAGCTGGCAATCGACTATAACCGGCATGATACGGTGGGAATCGATCTTGTCGCGATGTGCGTCAACGATCTGATCGTCCAGGGCGCAGAGCCCCTTTTCTTCCTCGACTATTTTGCCACCGGCAAGCTCGAAAACGGTATTGCCGAACGGGTTGTCGCTGGAATCGCCGAAGGCTGCAAAATGTCCGGATGCGCGCTGATCGGCGGCGAAACCGCGGAAATGCCCGGCATGTATGCCGAAGGCGACTATGATCTGGCCGGCTTCTGCGTCGGCGCGGTCGAACGTGAAAAGGTTGTCACCGGAGCAAATGTCGCGGCCGGCGATATCCTGCTGGGTCTCGAATCTTCAGGCGTTCATTCCAACGGATTTTCGCTGGTGCGCCGACTCGCTGCGGACAAGGGCTGGAAAATGGACCGCCCCGCTCTTTTCAATCCCGATATATTGCTGGTCGAGGCCCTGATCGCACCGACCCGCATCTATGTGAAATCGCTGCTGCCGCTGATGCAATCCGGCCGGATCAAGGCCCTTGCCCATATCACCGGCGGCGGCTTGCTGGAGAATATTCCGCGCGTGATGCCCGACGGATTGCATGCCCATGTTGATGCTGCGAGCTGGGAACAGCCCCGGCTGATGGCCTTCCTGCAGGCACAGGGCAATATCGAGCCCGAGGAAATGGCGCGCACATTCAACTGTGGAATCGGCATGATATTGGCGGTCTCGCCCGATGAAGCGGAGGCGATTACATCGGATCTCGAAGCCGCCGGTGAAAAAGTCCACCGGGTCGGTGATGTCCGCGATGGCACCAAGGGATGTTCGGTGAACGGCAATCGGGGAACATGGTCGGCCACCGCCGATTGGACCGCAACCCACAATGGCTGAAAAAGCCAGAATCGCGATATTAATTTCCGGTCGCGGCTCCAATATGGCCGCATTTGTCTATGCCGCCAAATCACCGGATTGTCCTTATGACATCGCGCTGGTGGCATCCAATGATCCCGCGGCCCCGGGCCTAAGGCTGGCCGAGGCAGAGAGCATCGCGACCTTCGCCCATCCGCACAAAGGCATGGCCCGCGAAGCCCATGACGAAATCATGCACGACGCGATCCTCCGTTCCGGCGCCGAATATGTCGTCCTGGCCGGTTACATGAGAATTCTGAGCGACGGTTTCGTCAAGAAATGGTCGGACAGGATGCTCAACATCCATCCTAGCCTGCTGCCAAAATACAAAGGCCTCGACACCTACCAACGCGCGATTGATGCGGGTGACAATGTTGCCGGTTGCAGCGTCCATCTGGTCACCCCGGAACTCGATGACGGGCCGGTGCTCGCTCAGACCGAGGTCGCGATCTTGCCGGACGACGACGCCGACAGCCTTGCCAGCCGGACATTGATCGCCGAGCATCAACTCTATCCGGCAACACTCGCGCAATATGTCACCCGCGAGAGCAATCCCGACTGGATATTGCAACAGATCCGCGACCGCGCATTGGCGCTGGAGGAAAGCTCGGAACGATTGAGCTTCGGATCGCCCGGCTGGCGTGTCGGCGGCGAGAAAAATGGCAAATATTTCGCCTATTTCACCCAGAGATTATATGGCGAGGAAAGCATCGGACTGCTGGTTAAAACATCCGGACTGGATGAGCAGGCAGCGCTGATCGACGCCGATCCGGAACTTTATTATTCGCCGAAATTTCTGGGGAAATCGGGCTGGATTGCGATCCGCCTCGACACAGGGAACACCGACTGGGACCATATTGCCGACTGGCTCCGCAAAAGCTGGCAACGGGTCGCGCCGAAGCGGCTGACCAAAATGGCCGCGATTGCTGATCAATTCTAGAAAGAAGTGTATCACGGGCTGGAACTCTTGGACAACAGAGAGGAGGGAGTACCCGCTGCCCAAAAATAAATGCGACCCGGTGTGAGGTTAAAAAAAGACCCAACCCGCGATACGATTTTGTGATTAGCCCGGGCCTGGCGAGAGAGCGATACGGCCCTTGGACCGTATGCGGTAGCGCCTACATTCCCGCTTCGACCGCCAACCGCACCATGTCGGCGGCGCTGGGCACATCGAGCCGCTGCATCAGGATAGATCGATGCATTTTGATCGTCCGCTCGCTGAGCCCCAATTCATAAGCGATCTGCTTGTTGAGCAGGCCCTTGGCGATATATTGCAGCACTTCGCGCTGCCGCTTCGACAGGTCTTTGACAATCGCAACCGCCCGCATCCGCCGCGCCTTGGCAAGGCTCGGCGAATCGGCGTCGATTTCCACCTGCGATCCGAGAAAATATTCCAGTTCGCCTTCCTCGTCAAACAGGGGAGCGACCAGCACTGCATTCTGGAATGGCGTGCCGTCTTTCTTGTAATTCAATATCTCGACCAGAACAGATTTTCGTTGCTGCACACCGCGTCTGATTTCTTCTGTCAACCACGGCTCGGTCGCCTTCCCTGCCAAAAATCGACAGTTTCGGCCGACGATGAAGTCGCGCCCATATCCGGTCAGATGAAGGAAAGCATCGTTGACCGCAACGATCGGATTATCGGGAAGACGGGGATTGCTGACCACCGAAGCAATCGGGCTTTTTTCAATCAACGCCATGACCGAAGCCTTGGGCATGTCCGATTGGGAAACTGGCAACTGTTCTTCCATGCCGTTATTTTGTTCACGATCCATGCGGCTAAGCTACTCGATTTTCACGGTTCATGGCAAGCCGTTGCGCCGAACGTCGGTGGTTATGAAGAGAACTCTGTCATCGGGTGACGACCATCGTGGATGAAACGACGCCGTCATCCTCCCTTTCCTGGAGCCCTTATCAGCATAACGACTAGCGCGCTGCGGCCGTTCACAGACATGTTCACACATGATAAGACAGTCATCGTGGAAATAGCATTTCAGGCCGCAACCAGCTCGGGCTTGCTGGACGACGCGAAGCGTCTCCGGTTCCCGCCGGCTCTCTTGGCATCATAGAGCGCCTGACCGGCCAAACGGAAACTTGTTTCAAGACCGCCACTCTCGATCAATGAATCAGGGAACCACACCCTCCACCACAGACTTTGCATTGTCGACACGAATGGCCGCCCCATTTATGAACTTGCTTTCATCCGATGCCAGGAACAAAACGGTGTTGGCGATATCATCCGGTTCACCCAGTGCGCTCGGCGCCGGTCCGTCGCTCGACGGGCGGAGATCGTCGCGGCCCATGACTTTCGGGCCAATGGCCTCGACCATCGGCGTCAATATACCGGCAGGATGCACGCTGTTGCAGCGAATATTATATTTATTGTTCGCGCAGTGCACGGCGACGCTGCGGGTCAGGCTTTCGATCGCTCCCTTTGCCATGGCATAAGCAACCACAATCGGCTCGCCTATGATCGACGCAATCGAACACATGTTGACGATCGCTCCGCCGCCCGACGCTTTCATCGCGGGAACCGCATATTTGCAGCCAAAAAATGCTCCGTCAGCGCTCACCGACATGACGAAGCGATATTCCTCTGCCGTCTGCGTCTCGATCGTTCCGGGTTCGACAACACCGGCGTTATTGACCAATATGTCGAGTTTTCCGTGACGGGAGACGACATCGGCAATCAAATCCTCCCAACCCTGTTCATCAGCGACGTCCTGGAGCTGGAATTCGGCGGCGCCCCCTATTTCTCCCGCGACGCGATTGCCATTTTCGGCATCCATGTCGGTCAGGATGACTGTTGCACCTTCACGTGCGAACATCCGGGCATCCGCTTCACCCAAACCTTTGGCTGCACCTGTTATTATTGCCACTTTGCCTTGCAGTCTGCCCATGCTTTTATCTCCTCATCAGATATTGATTCCAGGCTAGGACCGGAGTCAAATAATAACGACTGGCAAAATTGGGAGATATCAAGGATGTACACATTGGAACAACTGTCTGCACGCGAGGAAATTCGCGATATCCTGCACCGTTATTGCAAGGGAATCGATCGCCGCGACTGGCAGCTGGTCCGTTCCTGCTTCGCCGATGACCATGTCCACAAACATGCCGAATATGAAGGACCTCCCGACGAATTTATCGGCTTTGCCAGCCAGGTACTGGAACATATCCCGGGGACCCACCACTCAATCTCCAACGTCCATATCGACCTGTCCGACGATGGCAACAGCGCCGCCACCGAAGCCAATTTTGTCGCCTATCACTTTATCGAAGCGGGCAACCCCGATTTCGCCCCATGCGAAACCCACGGCAAGGCCACCGATTGGATCGTCGCCGGCCGCTATTGCGACAAGTTGGAACGGCGCGATGGCCGCTGGATCATAATAAAACGCGAAGCCTTCCACGACTGGGAACGCTCCGAAGAGGCGACAAGTTCCGCGATAACGGTCGGAAATCACGCGGAGATGTTTAGAATCGCCTAGACTTGGGAACCCCGCGAACCTTTCGAAACAGAGGATGCTCTGCCACCGGAACACCCGTTTCCAAGATCTAGACTAGCAGATATCCGCCATCGACCGTGATAATTTCACCGGTCATAAAAGCCCCCGCATTGCTTGCGAGCAAGAGTGCCGGTCCCATGATATCCGCGTCATGCCCCCAGCGGTGCAGCGGTATCATTTTGATTTCCCGCTCATATTGATCCTTGTCTTGCTCGACCAGGCTCGTCATTTTGGAGTGGAAGCGTCCGGGCGCTATTGCGTTCACCCGGATATGATCATCGGCCAAAAGGCTGGCAAGATTGCGGGTCAGCTGGTGAATAGCTGCTTTGGATGTACCATAGCTAATACCACTTCCGGCGCTTCCCATGATTCCGGCTATTGAACCAATGTTGATGACGGAGGCGCTTTTTTCTGCCGTGGCATTTGCTTTCAATAGTGGCAAAAGCTGCTGGGTGAGGAAGAACGGCGTCTTCACATTGAGGTCCATGACCTTGTCCCAGCCTATTTCGGGAAATTCTTCAACCGACGCCGTCCAGCCGGTGCCGGCATTATTGACCAGCACGTCAATGTGATCTTCCCTCTCGGCCAGCGCCTTTGCGAATTCTGCAATTGCTTCTCCGCTGCTCATGTCGCCGGGAAGCGCGATGCATCCGCCGCTATCGCTCAGACCGGACAATTCTTTGGCGGTCGCGTCGCATTCCTCGGCTTTGCGCGCAGTGACATAGACCCGTTCCGCTCCGGCTTCCAGAAAGGCGCGTGCCATGGCTTTCCCCAACCCCCTGGAACCGCCGGTGATAACGCAGACTTTTTCGTGCATCGAAAAAAGATTGTTTTGCATAGGAAAATTTCCTTCAGAGTGGGTGTCGATTCACGGGATATGCTACACGCAAATTCTGTCAGTTGTCAGGAAGTTTCGGATAAAAATCGCAGCGAAACCTGTCGAGCGAGCAGATCGGCCTTGCCCCACCTAGCTTGCTCGATAACCATAAAAAACGCCCGGTCACAAACACTGTAACCGGGCGTCAATAGTCGTCAAAATGCGTTGGGTTTAGCCGACGATTTCGTCTTCATTGAAGAAATAGGCAATTTCGATCGCCGCATTTTCATCGCTGTCCGAACCGTGAACGGTGTTGGCTTCGAGGCTTTCGGCCAGTTCCTTGCGGATCGTGCCCGGAGCAGCATCTGCAGGATTGGTCGCACCCATGATGTCGCGGTTGGCCTGCATTGCATTCTCGCCTTCGAGAACTTGCACGACGCAAGGACCGCTGATCATGAAGTCGACCAGTTCGCCGAAGAAAGGACGTTCCTTGTGAACTGCATAAAAGCCTTCGGCTTGTTCTTTGCTCATGTGGATCCGCTTGGAAGCGACGACGCGCAGTCCTGCTTCTTCCAGCATCTTGGTAACAGCACCGGTGATGTTGCGACGGGTGGCGTCGGGTTTAATGATTGAAAATGTCCGTGTCACGGCCATGATAATGCTCCATAAATGTAGGGATAATCAAAAGTTGGGCCGCCCTTAGCCGCTGCACTGCACCATGGCAAGTTTTCGATGATTAGAACACGGTTCGCTCGGGACGGTTAACGTCCCCGCCACACCGCCTTAATCAGGGACCTTCGACCCAGCGGCCACCATCCTGCTTCCAATAGCGCTGAGTGACGGTATCATTAGCGGTTAATTCCCGCCAGACGGTGCGTGCATGATCGATCTGGTCGGCGGTGAACAGAAAGAAAGCGCGCTCGAAATCCAGAGCCTCTTCTCGCCACAAGCCATCGGAAAAAATGATATAGGGCGCTCCGTTCGCCGGCTGACATTGATCGGAAATCAGGATCGGCTGATCGGCCTGTCGTTCTGAACCGGCAAAATCATGGGCAAGGAAGCTGGCCGGCTCCTCGCGCCACAAGGTGCTGCTGAGCGCCGCACAGCCAGCCTCATCCCGTGATAGCAACAAAACCCGTTTTCCGGCTTCCAGCGACTTGCTCGCCAGCATCGCCACCAGTTTCTCCGCCGGATCGCGAGTCAGATGGTAAAAATCAACCAGCACCAAGTGACTTTCGAGCCAGACTTCGCCGCATTGTCACAGGCGAATCAATCTTCGAAATGGTCGGCAACATATTGGTTGAGCAGGCGCACGCCATAGCCGGTCGCGCCTTTGTCCCACACCGGGCTGGGTTTGTCGGCCCAGACCATACCCGCAATATCAAGATGCGCCCATTTCACGCCATCCTTGACGAACCGCTTGAGGAATTGCGCTGCAGTAATCGACCCTGCCCCGCGCGGTCCGACATTTTTCATGTCGGCAATCGGCGAATTGATCAGCTTGTCATAGGCAGGGCCAACGGGAAGCCGCCACAGGGGATCGCCCGAATCCTTTCCTGCGTCGATCAAATCTTCAGCCAGATCATCATCATTGCTGAAGCAGCCGGCATGTTCATTGCCCAGCGCGATAATCATCGCACCGGTCAGCGTTGCCAGATCTATCAGCACTTCCGGTTTGAATGTTTCCTGCGTCCAGTGCATCGCGTCGCACAACACCAGCCGGCCTTCTGCGTCGGTGTTGATTACTTCGATGGTCTGCCCGTTCATGCTGGTTACAACGTCACCGGGGCGCTGTGCCTTGCCGTCCGGCATATTTTCGACCAGTCCGCAAACGCCGACGACATGCGCCCTGGCCTTGCGGCCGGCGAGCGCTTTCATGGTTCCGGCAACGGCACCAGCGCCGCCCATATCCCATTTCATTTCTTCCATACCGGCGCCCGGCTTTAGCGAAATACCGCCGGTGTCGAAGGTGACACCCTTGCCGACAAGAGCAAGCGGTGTCTTCTGCGCACCATTGGTACCGTCCCAGCGCATGGCGAGCAACCGTGGAGGACGCTCGGAACCCTGGGATACGCCAAGCAAAGCGCCCATGCCGAGTTTTTCCATTTCGTCCCAGCCAAGAACCGTGAATTCAACACCGAGCTCTTTCAATTCTTCGCAACGGGCCACAAAGCTTTCAGGGTAGATAGCGTTTGCCGGTTCCGCGACGAGCTCGCGAGTCAGCGCAACCCCGTCAGCCACGGCAGAAAGATCCTGCCAAGCCTTGGCGGTTTCCAGATCCCGATCAAGCACAGTGATTTTGGTCAGGGTAACCTTCTGCTTTTCCGGCATGGTTGTCCGATATTTATCATGCCGCCAGCTGCGCAATTTTGCACCGAAGACCAGTCGGGACAGATGTTCCTCGTCCAGACCTGATGGCTCGATAACGGCATGCCTGGCACCGGATGCAAGAATTTTCGCTATGGCTGAACCACCAGCAGATTCGGCGTCCTTCGCCTTGCCTTTGCCCAAGCCTGTCAACACTATCCGCAAAACCTTGCCTGCTTCGGTCACGAAAATTTCAAAAACTTCACCAAGTTTTCCTTCAAACCGGGCGGCTTCTGCGGCCGCTTTCACGGTGCTCGCTTGCTCCAGTTTAAGTTCGACATCATTCAAACCCTCTTTGTTGATCGCAAATATGATCGCATCAGCATCCGCAGGCCGCTCATTGGCAAAGTTAAAATTCATCGGGAAACTGTCCTTATTTTTGTGTTTTGAAGAGTGAAAAGCCTGATGGGCTCACTCGGCGAACCGACTCATTCATGATCCGGCCGGCATTCATCCTATCATGGGGTGTTGCTGCACCGTCTTGGTTTTTGGGTCAAGCATCTGTTCATCAGAATCTGGCAAAGAAAATTTGCAGACCAAGCAAACTGGTGCAATAGGCGTTCAGAAGATGGACAGCGCGATATTTGATACTGTCCGAAATGGGGCCAAAAGCAGGTTGAGCCAGTCGATGAAATCTTCACCCGCCCTTCTCACTCTAATTTTGGCAACTGTAACGCCGACCTCGGCGATCGGTCAGACGCCGATCGACGTGACCACGACCGCTAATCAGCAAAAAGACGAGATCGAATTCAAAGCCGACACGCTTGACTATGATTTCACGAATGATGTCGTTACCGCTCAGGGCAATGTGGTGCTCAATCGCGACGGCTATAAGTTGCGTGCTGATCAGGTTGTGTGGAACCGGAAAACAGGATTGGTCGTCGCCGAAGGCAACATCCGGTCAACCAGTCCCGATGGTGACGTGGCCTACGGCGACAGGATTGAATTGACCGATAGCCTGCGAGACGGGGCGGTCGACAATCTTCTGCTGGTTCTGGATGATGGCAGCAGATTGGCAGCGCAACGAAGCGAACGTTTTGCAGATGGTACGCTTGCGCTCCATAATGCAGCCTATACTGCATGCGCCGTGACGACCGAGGAGGGATGCCCGAAAAACCCTAGCTGGCAGATCAAGGCAGTTCAGGTCATCTATGACCCGATTAAAAAGCGAGTAAGATATGAAGGCGCTCGTATCGAGATTTTTGGGTTACCCGTCATACCTTTGCCCGGCCTCTCGCACCCCATAAGTGACGAAAACCGCAGCGGTATTCTGGTTCCGGATGTCAAGTTCGACTCGGTGAACGGCGTTGGCGTAACAGTGCCTTATTATTTCAGTATTGCTCCCAATATGGATGCCACCGTCACAGCGCAGGTGTTTACCGATGTTGCACCGCTTGTCAGCGGGACGTTTCGCAGCCTTGATGAGAAAGGAGCATTCCAGATTACCGGCTATGCGACATATGGTTCTCGCATTCCGACAGGCGCATCGACGCTGACGCCCGACGCCGAAAATGATTTTCGCGGCTATTTCGCGACCAACGGACGATTCCGCCTCGATGACAAATGGACGGTTTCCCAATCGGCTCGCATCGTATCGGATCGCACCTTCCTGCGGCGCTACGACATCAGTGACGACGATAGCCTCCGTTCAACCATCAACCTTGAACGGATAAGCAACAGCAGCTATTTTTCATTTGCTGGCTGGGCGTTTCAGACGCTACGCGTGGACGATCCCCAAAACCGGGTTCCCGTCGCTCTTCCTGTCATCGATTATCGCAAGCGCTTCGACGATCCGATTCTGGGCGGCCGCCTGCAGCTACAGGCAAATAGTCTGGCAATAGGACGCAGCGAGGGTCAGGATACGCAACGCGCCTTTGGTTCTGCCCGCTGGGATTTGAGACAACTCACCGATTGGGGGCAGGAAATCACCTTCACCGGTTTTGTGCGTGGCGATGTATACCATAGCGACGACAATGCGCTCAACGAAACTGCCATCTATCGTGGTGAAGGCGGGTGGCAGACAAGGGCAATTGCAACCGCTGCTATTGATGTGAAATGGCCTCTCATCGGCGAGGCTTTTGGTGGCACCCAGACGATCACACCGCGTTTTCAGATTGTGGCGACTCCGGGCTTGGCCAATCTCTCGCTTCCCAATGAAGATTCCCGTGCCGTCGATCTGGAAGACAGCAACCTTTTCGCGCTCAACCGCTTTCCCGGATACGATCGTTATGAGGACAATGTCCGAGCGACCTATGGAGCGGAATGGGAAATCAATCGTCCGAATCTGCAACTGAACATGATCGTTGGCCAGAGCTATCGGCTGGAAAACAACGATAATATTGTCCCGGACGGCACAGGCCTGTCCGACCGGTTTTCCGATATCGTCGGCCGGACCAATGTCCGGTTCAAGGATGTCGTGAAATTCACACACCGCTTTCGGCTGGACAAGGACAATCTTGCCGTTCGGCGTAACGAGATCGACGCGACTGTCGGTTCGAAAAGCACTTACGCTCAAATCGGATATCTGCGCCTTAACCGCAATATCGGATCGGAAATTGAAGACCTTAGAGACCGCGAAGAAATTCGAATTGGCGGCCGCTATCAGATCGACAAATATTGGTCCGTTTTTGGCTCCGCCATCATCGATCTGACGGATCATAGCGAAGACCCTCTTTCGATAGCAGATGGCTATGACCCCGTGAGACATCGTCTTGGCGTCGCTTATGACGACGGTTGTCTCTCCATGGGTGTCACATGGCGCTATGATTATGAGGATACCGGCGATGCACAGCGCGGCAGTACTTTCCTGTTCCGGCTGGCCTTGCGCAATCTGGGCGTGTAAAGGACTTTCAAACGGGGTAACCCGCTCATATTGGGTTCAGCAGACAATTGGTATTTGCCGCATGAAAATAACTCTTAGTAGTTGAGAAGATACAAAAAATGAATTTATTGAATATGAAAATTCAGGGTTTTAAAACCAAGGCGACGTTGATTGCTGGGCTTGCCATTGCAGGCGCTTCTCCATCCGCAAGCCAAACCGTTGCAGATGCTTCGCTACCGCAAACCGGGTTAGATATTCCCGATGAATTGACAATATTCGGTAAGAATGACCCGAATGTTCGCCGCGCTACAGCGATAGTCAACGGCGATATCATAACCGGAACCGACGTCGGCCATCGCTTGGCACTGATTGTCGCAGCCAATGGCGGCGAGGTTTCTGATGAAGAGATACAGCGCTTGCGACTTCAAGTATTGAGAAACCTGATCGATGAAACGCTGCAAATCCAAGAAGCTGAGGCCAATGAAATCAACATTGCCCCGGAGGAGGTCGAGGCCACCTTCCGCCAAGTAGCCCAACAGAATTTCAAACAGGACATCGGGGCTTTCGATCAGTATCTCCGAACACAAGGTTCTTCGACCGATACGCTGAAACGCCAAATCAAGGGTGAACTGGCCTGGAGCCGTCTTCTTAGGCGTAATATCCAGCCGTTTATCAATGTCGGCGACGAAGAGGTCAACGCCATCATCGAGCGTTTAAACGCTTCGAAGGGCACAAGCGAGTTTCGTATTGGCGAAATCTATATGTCGGCCTCCCAGGAAACAGCTGAACAGGTCGCCGAAAATATGCGGAAGATCCTGGAACAGATCCGCGCAGGTGGCTCCTTTGTTGCCTACGCACGACAGTTTTCGGAAGCTTCTACCGCGGCAACCGGCGGCGATCTGGGCTGGGTCCGCCCCGCTCAATTGCCGCAGACGCTTGCTGATGCAGCGGAACAGATGCAGGTCGGACAGGTTGTTGGACCAATCGATGTACCAGGCGGGTTTTCCATCCTCTATCTGATTGACTCACGCCAGGTTCTTACCGCTGATCCCCGCAATGCTTTGCTTAGTCTCAAGCAATTGGCAATTAGCTTTCCGGCTGGGATCACCGAATCACAAGCTGCCGCACAAGCCGAAAAATTTGCAATGGCAACACAAAGCATCAAGGGCTGCGGAGCGGCTAACGAGGTTGCGGCGCAACTGGGCGCCAGCGTGGTTGACAACGACCAAGTCAGGCTTCGTGATCTGCCTGCTGCCCTGCAAGGAACGATCGCGGAGTTGCAAATTGGTCAGGCAAGCCAGCCTTTTGGTTCAGTCGAAGACGGCGTCCGGGTGCTTATCCTGTGCGGACGCGATGATCCACAAAGCGCCTCTGCACCGTCCTTTGATGACATCATGTCCCGTTTGGAAAATGACCGCATCAACAAACGAGCCCAGATTTATTTACGCGATCTGAGACGCGACGCCATCATCGAATATAATTAATGCCGGATTGGAACGCCAAACCGTTTGCAGTCTCTTGCGGCGACCCTGCTGGTGTCGGACCGGAAATCATTGGCAAGAGTTGGAAGCAGCGGAAGGAAGCCGATCTGAAGCCTTTTTTTGCTATCGGAAATTTTGCTGATTTCGAGAATCTCTCAGGTGTTCCGGCCCAGAAAATTGAGCAGCCGATGCAGGCTGGCGAGATCTTCGACAACGCATTGCCCGTCTTCCATATACATGAAGCGGCGGCCGCCGTGCCGGGAGAGGCATCGCTTGATGGCGCGCAATGCTCCCTTCATGCACTCGAGATCGCCTGCGGACTGGCGCGCTCCGGAGATGCAGGAGCGGTCATCACTGCTCCCATATCAAAGTCGCAGCTCTACAAGATCGGCTTTCGCTATCCCGGCCAGACAGAATTTGTCTCGGAGCGTTGCGGTATAGCACGGGAGAATGCCCTGATGATGCTGGCCGGACCATCATTGCGGGTTGTTCCCATGACCGTTCATATTGCGCTGAAGGACGTTCCCGAGCATATCACCGGACGGCTGATCCTCGCTCGCGCCCGCGCTGCCGAAAAAGCGTTGATCCGTAATTTCGGCATAAAAAATCCCCGCATCGCAATAGCGGGGCTCAACCCGCATGCCGGCGAGAATGGCAATCTTGGTGAGGAAGAGCAGCGGATCATGCAACCGGCGATCGATGAGCTCCGTCAGGAAGGCATGGACATAACCGATCCGCTCCCGGCCGATACGATGTTCCACGAGGAAGCGCGGGTCAAATATGATGTTGCTCTGTGTCCCTATCATGATCAGGCCCTAATCCCGCTGAAAACCCTCCATTTTTTTGATGGAGTGAACATCACCTTGGGATTGCCTATCGTCCGGACGTCACCCGATCATGGGACCGCATTCAATATCGCCGGACAAGATCTCGCAGATCCACGATCGATGATTGCCGCGATCCAGATGGCAGCCACTGCGGTCACCAACCGACAGATCCACGGCCATTGAGCCGGCATATTATCCTGCCCCCGCTCAGGGAGGTGATCAAAAGACACGGCCTGACCGCGAGCAAGGCACTGGGCCAGAACTTCCTGTTCGATATGCAGCTTCTCGACAAGATTGCCGCGGTACCCGGTAAGCTCGACGGGCAATCGGTCTTCGAAGTGGGGCCCGGCCCCGGCGGATTGACCCGCGCCTTGCTTCAGGCAGGTGCGTCGGTCACCGCTGTTGAACGCGACGAGCGCTGCCTGCCAGCGTTAAAGGAATTGTCCGATTTCTTTCCGGAGCGACTGAAGCTGATCAATGACGATGCGCTTGCCGTTGACCACGGCAGCCTGTTTGACGGGCCGTTTCATATCGTCTCCAACCTGCCCTATAATGTCGGCTCTGCGTTGCTGATCCAATGGCTTTCGGCGCCGCAATGGCCGCCGCAGTGGCAATCGCTGACCCTGATGTTCCAGCGCGAGGTCGCCGACCGGATCGTCGCCCAGCCGGGTTCCGGCGCTTATGGCCGTCTGTCGATCCTCGCCCAGTGGCGCAGCACGGCGAAGCTTGCGATGACCGTCCACCGTTCGGCCTTCACGCCGCCGCCGAAGGTCATGTCGGCGGTCGTTTATATCGTTCCCGCGACCCAGCCCGAAGGCGTCGATTTTGCCAAGCTGGAAATCCTGACGCAGACCGCATTCAGCCAGAGACGCAAGATGCTGCGGCAAAGCCTGAAAAAACTGCCCGGCGGTCTCGAAGCTCTTGAGCAGGCCGGCATTGACAGCCAACGCCGGCCCGAGACGCTCGGTGTATCCGAGTTCGTTGAACTCGCCAGACTGCTCTCCTAGCCAGCCGCCTTCAGCTTCCGCCGATAGGCGTGCAGCAACGGCTCGGTATAGCCGCTGGGCTGTTCGACGCCCTTGAACACCAGATCACGCGCCGCCTGAAACGCCAGACTGCTATCGGGATCGGGGGCCATCGGCCGGTAGAGCGGATCGCCTTCGTTCTGACCGTCAACCTTGGCGGCCATCCGCAACAAGGCAGCATCGACCTGCTCGGCCGAACAGACGCCGTGCAGCATCCAGTTGGCCATATGCTGGGAAGAAATCCGCAATGTCGCGCGGTCCTCCATCAGGCCGACATCATTGATGTCCGGAACCTTGGAACAGCCAATTCCCTGATCGATCCAGCGCACGACATAGCCCAATATGCCCTGCGCATTGTTATCCAGCTCATGCTCGATTTCTGCGTCCGACCAGTTGTGGCCGTCCGCCAGCGGCACGCTCAGCAATTTGTCGAGCGGCGCTATGCCGTCCGCTGCGACCTCTTTCTGCCGGTCGAAGACATTGACACGGTGATAGTGGATCGCGTGCAGCGTCGCTGCTGTCGGGCTGGGCACCCAGGCAGTGTTGGCGCCGGTCATCGGATGATCGATTTTCTGCTCCATCATGTCGGCCATCATGTCGGGCGCGGCCCACATGCCCTTGCCGATCTGCGCCTTGCCGGACATGCCGCAGGCCAGGCCGATGGCAACATTGCGCTGTTCATAAGCGGTGATCCAGTCGCTCTTCTTGATATCACCCTTGGCCAGCATCGCGCCGGCCTGCATCGATGTGTGGATTTCGTCACCGGTACGATCGAGGAAACCGGTGTTGATGAACACAACCCGGTCCTTCACCGCATGGATACAGGCCGCGAGATTGGCAGAAGTCCGGCGTTCTTCGTCCATGACACCGACTTTAATCGTGTGACGGTCCAGCCCGAGCAGGTCTTCCACCGCATCAAACAGATCATTGATAAAGCCGCATTCTTCCGGCCCGTGCATCTTCGGCTTCACGATATAGATCGACCCGGCGCGGCTGTTGCGCAATTTGCTCAGCCCCTTGATATCGTGCATCGCGATCAGGCTGGTGAATACGCCGTCAAGCAGGCCTTCCGGCGCTTCCGAACCATCCGCCAGCAGAACCGCGGGATTGGTCATGAGATGCCCGACATTGCGGACAAACATCAGACTACGGCCCGGCAGGGTGAATGGCTTGCCACCGGGATCGATATAGTCGCGATCCGGATTGGCCTTGCGTTCGACCAACTTGCCGCCCTTTTCAAAGGACGCATCGAGATCGCCGCGCATCAGGCCGAGCCAGTTTGTATAGGCCAGCGTCTTGTCTTCGGCATCCACCGCCGCGACCGAATCCTCCATATCGATGATTGTAGTCAGCGCCGCTTCCATCAGAACATCGGCGATATGGCCAGGATCATCCTTGCCGATCGGGTGGGCGGGGTCGATCACGACTTCGGCGTGCAGTCCATTATGCTTGAGCAGTAGAGACTGGCCATTGCGGCCAACCAGTTGCGAGGGATCAGCCAGACTGATTTCGCCACCGACATAGTCGGTCCATGATCCGCTCGACAGCGGAAAGGTTTCGTCCAGAAAAGCCTTGGCCGCCTTGATAACCGCAGCGCCGCGCTCCGGGTCATAGCCACCGGGCTTGGCCGGTGGCGCGTCGAGGGCATCGGTGCCGTAGAAAGCGTCATAAAGGCTGCCCCAGCGGGCATTGGCCGCGTTCAGAACGAACCGGTCATTGAGCGAGGGCACCACCAGTTGCGGTCCGGCCATGGTCGCGATTTCGGAGTCGACATTTTCGGTCGTAATCTGAAAAGACTCTGGTTCATCAACCAGATAGTCAATGCTTTTCAGAAAGTCTTGATATTCAGCCTGATGAATAGGTTTCGCCTTGCGGTCGATATGCCAGGCATCAATCTGCGATTGCAGCGTCTCGCGCTTGGCCAGCAGTTCCGCATTTCGCGGAGCAAAATTCCCTAGCAGTTCCGCAAATCCGGTCCAGAACCCGGCACCATCCACGCCGGTTCCCGGCAACGCACGATCATTCACAAAATCAAACAGTTCGCGCGCGATCTGGATACCGTTCTGGCTAACATATTCGGACATGGAGTTTCCTTTTCAATGGTTAGGCACTTTTCGATGCTGAAAGCGAATATCGGTGCCGATTTGCAGATAGTCCGGGGAGGAATTGCGGCAGGATATGACGTTGTGCATCCGTTTTGTAAATGGCAGAATTGAGTCATTGCGAACGCAAACTTACAGGTTCAAATACCGAGACATATGGAAACGAAACAAAAAAATGAACTTCTGGAAGCTGGCCTTGATCGGGCGGCAGCAGTGTTGGATGACGTCACAGAGCCCATCATGGAAAAATATTATGCCAGTCATCCCGGGGCAAAAATTTCGTTTCGGGAACATGGCCTTGGCAACAACGTCAAGCTCGAAGCCGAAATGGTCGAAAGCGTGGTTTACTGCCTGATGAACTGGTATGACAGACCGGAGGAAATCCGGATTATGTTCGGAAGCACAGTCCCGCATCACAAACATGCTCTAAATGTTTCAAGCGAGTGGTTTGCAGGATTGATCGACGCGGCGATTTCAGTCATTTCGGACACAGTCCCGGAAACAAACAGCGAAGAACTTGTGGTCTGGGCAGAAATACGCAGTGGCTTCCAGACGCTTGTCGAGGAGGCGCAAGACGACTTGCCTGAGCAATAGGAAGGCTGTGAGAAACAGGTTACGATTAGCGTTCTGAAATGCTATCGGTTTCAAATGAAAGCAGATTCCTTACCCGAACGAGAGATGCTGGAAAAAGCAGTCAGTTTGCCGCTTCTGCCGCGCACGCTTGAATGGGCAGAAATCAACAGCGGTACCACCAATCTCGATGGCCTGGCAGCCGTTGCCGGGATGTTGGCGGATGCCTTTTCCGCATTGCCTGGTGAAACCAACCTGATCGATCCCCAACCGGTCGAGACGGTGCGCGCTGACGGCGCAGTTGATCAGATCCAGCGTGGCCAACATCTGGTCACCTCAGTACGCCCGGAAGCACCCGTTCGTATCCTGCTGACCGGCCATATGGACACTGTCTTTGCAGCCGACCATCCTTTTCAAAAGATCGTCGAACTGGAAAGCGGCGTCTTGAATGGCCCGGGCCTCGCCGACATGAAAGGCGGTCTGTCGGTCATGCTCGGGGCGTTACAATTGCTCGAGCAAAGCGATTTTGCCAACCGCATCGGCTATGACGTGATGATCAACAGCGACGAGGAAGTCGGTTCCGGATCATCCGCGTCCCTGATCCAGCGACTGGCCGAGGGCAAGACGGCTGCGCTGACCTATGAACCCGCCCTACCCGACGGCACACTAGCCGGAGAGCGCGGCGGCAGTGGCAATTTTTCGATCATATTTACCGGCAAGAGCGCGCACGCCGGCCGTAACCCGGATGACGGCCGTAACGCGCTGATCGCGGCAGCAGACATGGCTTTGCAGCTGAAAGCATTGCATCGCGATGGTCTCAGCGTAAATCCGGCAAAAATAGATGGAGGTGGCCCGAACAATGCTGTCCCAGATCATGCCATCCTGCGGGTAAATTTTCGGTCCAGAACGCTGGAAGATCAGGCATTGGCGCAACGCGCTCTTGATCAGCTAGTTGCGGATATTGCGAAGCTGCACGATCTTGGCGTTCATTGCCACGGTAGCTTTGGCCGTCCACCGAAACCAGTTGATCGGCAGGCAAAGAAGCTTTTTGGTCTTGTGAAGCAATGCGGTGCCGAACTCGGCCTTGATATCAACTGGCGCGGGACGGGCGGTGTATGCGACGGCAATAATATCGCTGCTTGTGGCATTCCGGTGGTGGATACTATGGGTGTCCGCGGAGGAGCCATCCACAGTTCGGATGAATTTTTGATCACGGAAAGTCTGGTCGAACGGACACAATTATCGGCACTGACAATCATGCGGATTGCCGCAAAGGGAGGATTATGAGTTTCCGGATACGCGCAGCGCGGGTCGACGATCTGCAGCATTTATACGAAATGGCGAAACTGACCGGCGGCGGATTTACAAACCTGCCTGCCGACCGGACTTCGCTGACCCAGAAACTGGAACGATCCGAACGCGCCTACCAGAGCGACAGCAATGCGCATGGCGATGATCTGTTTGTCATGGTGCTGGAGAATGTCGAAACCGGAGCGGTGCGGGGCACATCACAATTATTCACCAAAGTGGGCCAGACTTGGCCCTTCTATTCCTATCGCCTGAGCACCCTTTCGCAGACGAGCAAGGAACTCAACAGGACGTTCAGCGCCCAGATGCTGGGTCTAGTCACTGATCTGGAAGGCGCGAGCGAAGTAGGCGGCCTGTTCCTGCATCCCGGCGAACGCGCTGGTGGCCTCGGCATGTTGCTCGCCCGCAGCCGCTATCTTTTCATCAAGGAACATCGCGACCGGTTCGGCGACAAGATTTTTGCCGAACTGCGCGGTATCATCGACGAAGCCGGAGGTTCTCCCTTCTGGGATGGTCTGGCGGGTCGTTTCTTCGGCATGAGTTTTCAGGAAGCCGATTATTTCAACGCCATTCACGGCAACCAGTTCATCGCCGACCTGATGCCCAAACACCCGATCTATACCGCGATGCTCAGCGAATCCGCACGGGCCGCCATCGGTGTCCCCCATCCCAACGGCCGCGCCGCCATGCGAATGCTGGAGAACGAGAATTTCTCCTATGACGGCTATGTCGATATTTTTGACGGTGGCCCGACGATGATCGCCAAGACCGATGACGTGACCAGCATCCGCAATGCAAAATCGGCAAGGATCACCGCTTTCGCTGAAGGCGATACAAAAGTGATCATTTCACACGGCCACCTGATGGATTTCCAGGCGACCTATGCCATGCTCGACGAAAATGACGAGGGTGTCACGATCAACGAAAAGGCCGCACACAATATCGGTCTCACGGTCGGGGACGAAATCCGGTATATCCCGCGATGACCGGACTCGTTGAAATCAACTTTGACGGTATCATCGGTCCCAGCCATAATTATGCCGGACTGAGCGTCGGCAATATTGCTTCCTCGAACAATGCCGGGGCAACCGCCTACCCGCGAGAGGCCGCCCTGCAAGGCATTGCCAAGATGCGACACAATCTGGAACTGGGGTTGGCACAAGGCTTTTTCATGCCGCTTGACCGGCCCAACGAGGGCTGGTTAGCGGCGCTCGGGACGACGGTTGCCGACGCAGAGCCGCATTTGCGAGCAGCAGCCTTCTCCGCTTCCTCGATGTGGGCCGCCAATGCCGCAACCATTTCGCCCGCGCCCGATGCTCCCGACGGCAAATGCCATCTCACCGTCGCCAATCTGCAGACCATGGCTCACCGCAGCCATGAATGGCCGGGAACGCTCGCGCAGTTGAGGCTGGCTTTTGCCAATAATGGATATTTTTCGGTTCATGCACCCGTACCATCGCCGTTCGGAGACGAAGGCGCCGCCAATCATATGCGGCTATGTACTAACCACGATGCAGCCGGGTTCGAGATATTTGTCTATGGCAAAAGCGGCGGTCCGTTTCCTGCTCGCCAGCATATCGAGGCGAGCAAGGCAGTGGCTCGGATACATGGCCTGAACCCGGAGCGTGTGATCTTTGCGCAGCAGGCGGAGATTGCCATCGCAGCGGGTGCGTTCCACAACGATGTCGTCGCCGTGGCCAATGAACGAGTGTTGTTCACGCATGAACAGGCCTTCGAACAACCCCAGACGCTCTATGACGCGATCCGGAACCAGATGCCTGATGCGGAAATCATTATCGTACCGACCGACAAGGTCAGCCTGGAAGACGCAATTAAATCCTATCTTTTCAACGCCCAACTGGTGACACTTCCTGACGGTGCTGGCATGGCCCTGATCCTGCCGACCGAAGCACGAGAGAATGATGCCGTCTGGAACTATCTGACAGAACTTGTGTCCGGTAACGGCCCAATCCGCAAACTCTGTCCCGTCGACGTCCGGCAGTCGATGGCCAATGGCGGCGGTCCCGCCTGCCTGCGCTTGCGGGTTGTCGCCGACCCTGCAACCGTGGACGAACGGTTCATGGCGACGCGGCAGAAGCTGGATCGGATGGAAAATGTGGTGGCGGAATATTGGCCGGAAGCGATCCGGCCCGATCAGCTGGCCAACCCGAACCTTGCCGCTGCTGTTGGCGAGGCAAGAGCCCGACTGCTCGAGATTTGCGGATTATCGAAACTGGTGGGCTAGCGCCTGTTCAATGTCGGATTAACTTACAGTTTACCATATTTTGCGTCAGGAAACGCTGGTTTTCTGCAGTTGGCACGGCGTTTGCTACTGGATGTGCATGTGGAGAAAAATCAAACGCCTGTTCATTATCAAGACCAAGTTCGAGGCTTTCCTCATCACCTATGCACTTGCCACCGGTGCGGTTGCGCGCGGTCAGGTCTATCTGGCCCAATATCCAGGATGGGGCGGGAAACTGCTGTTTCTGGCAACGACCGGTGCGGTTTTCATGGCCGGTGCCAAGATGATCGAGGCGATTGAGCTGCACAGAACTTACGGATCCGAATATTAGAATATTCAGCCGAGCCGCGACCGCCCGAAGTCGGATAAATCCGCCTTTCGACCAACTACGAATATTCTGTTCTAATATTGCGACAAGGTGGAAGGCTTCTGTTGCCCGGTGCCTTCCAAACCGCTGAATTCCCTTCTGTTGCCCGGTGGGTTCAACCGCGCGTAGCTTTCTAACTTATGACCGTGAGGTCAATGGGTTAGGCAGCGATAGCGAGTGCTTCATTATCATTTGCACTTATAGGTTTTGAGCAATCACGGCATACTCAGGCCGGGCAAAAACGACGCCTTTGAACACCCGTCGATCCTAATTCGGCCCCATCAACAAAGGCGTCCCGCATCGCTGCAAATCGCCTGAAATGGTGGAGCCGCCGGGTACTGCCCCCGGGTCCGTAGTGTCTATTACACGCCATCATTTATCACCATAGTCCGCCGAAACGGACAGGGCCTATATAGGGAGATAATTCTGAATGAACAGTGCACAGACAAGAAAAAGGGCCAACCGGTCTCCCGGTTGACCCTCCTCTAGTTCCCCAAAGGGAATTCGTGATTACTGGGCGAGAACGCCTTCTTCAGCGTCAGCTTTGTCTTCCAGGGCATCCGCCTTGTCTTCCATGGCTTCGGCCTTGTCTTCCATCATCTCTTCGCCGGCTTCGGTGGGAGCCGCGTCAGCGGCTTCGTCGAGACGATCAGCTTCCATCTCGGCTTCCTGAGCCTGCATTTCGGTTTCGGTTTCTGCGCCGCTGGTATCTTCCTGTGCACAGGCGCTTAGCGCCAGAGCAGCAGAAGAAGCGGTCAAAATCATCATTTTACGCATAATGTTCCCTCGTCAATTAGAAGGAGCAGAAAAGAGCTCCTCGGCGATATCAACCTGTCGGTGAAAGATTGGTTCCCAAATACGCAAAAAAACAGAAAAAGGGCCAACCGGTTTCCCGGTTGACCCTCCTCTAGTTCCCCCAAGGGAATTTCAGATAGTGTAGCTTACTCGGTAGCAGCTGCGTCTGCAGGTGCAGCTTCAGCGTCGGCAGGAGCAGCTTCAGCGGTTGCTTCTTCAGCTACCGGTGCAACTTCTTCAGCAACCATAGCATCTTCAGCAGGTGCAACTTCTTCGGTTGCAACTTCATCGGTTACTACAGCGTCTTCAGCTGGAGCATTGCAGGCACTCAAAGCGAATACAGCTGCTGATGCAGCCAGAACAGCGAATTTACGCATAATAATTAGTCCCCTATAGTCGTTCAAATCGGCTGAGAATCAATCCAGCCGAGCGAGCCTATAGGATCGAAAAATCCGATTGTATCTCAAAAAATGAAGCCCCCATTTATCTTATTGTAAGATAAAGAATATTATTCATATTTCGGTGTGTATTTATCGCATTGGTCCAGAAAACCAGCGGGCTCCACAAACAAAAATCGCCCCTTTCGCGATAGATGCTTTGCATTACACAAACCACGCAGCAAAAGAGGCGATATTGGAGATCTGAAATTTCTATTTTTTCAGGCTGTCCCGGATTTCGGTCAGCAGATCAATTTCACTTGGTCCCGGATCGGCCGCTTCCTCTTCTGCTTTCTTCATCACCCTTGTCGCGTAGCGGACGATCATGAAGATGATGAAAGCCAGAATGACGAAGTTGATCACCACTGTCAGGAACTGTCCCCAGCCGAGCATTGGCACACCGGCTTCTTTCAAGGCGGCATAATCGGTCATCGCGCCGGCATAGTCGGCTGGCGGCGAGCCAAGCAGGATGAACATCGTCGAGAAATCCGGCGCTCCAAAGATTGCACTGACAACCGGCATGATCACATCTTCTGTCAATGATGTGGTAATCGTCGCAAAAGCTGCTCCGATAATCACCGCCACCGCCAGATCGAGCACATTGCCCTTCAGAATAAAGTCCTTAAACTCGTTTAGCATATCATTTCCCATCCATTTATAAAGGCCTGTAAATGGGTGAAAAATGCGCAATAGTCGAGCGAAGTCGTTGCAAAAGCGTCGATTGATACCTATTTTTACAAAGAGTCGCGGCGCCAAGCCGTGTGGATGGAGGGATTTCAAACATGTTGAATAAATTGATCAAATTTCTGGTGGTTCCGGCCGTGGCCCTGTCGCTGAGCGCCTGCGGAATCAACAGCGTGCCGACGGCGGAAGAAAATGCCAAAGCCAAATGGGCGGACGTCGAAAGCACCTATCAGCGCCGTGCCGATCTCATCCCTAATCTTGTGGAAACCGTGAAAGGCTTTGCGACCCAGGAACAGGACACGCTGACCGCCGTGGTCGAAGCCAGGGCAAAAGCAACGTCCATCCAGCTTAGTGCCGATGATCTTGGCGATGCCGCGAAGGTCCAGGAATTTGCAGCTGCGCAAGGCGCGCTGTCACAGGGCCTGGGGCGTTTGATGGCGACGGTCGAAGCTTATCCCGATCTCAAATCCAACCAGAATTTCCTAGCGCTGCAAAGCCAGCTGGAAGGCACGGAAAACCGGATCAATGTCGCCCGCCGCGATTATAACGAAGCGGTCCGCGAATATAATACGACGATCCGCACCTTCCCCGATATTATCGGCGCAAAGATCATCCACGGTGCCGAACCGATGGAACCCTTTGCAGCAACCACAGAAGGCGCGGACGAAGCCCCTGAAGTAAAGTTCTAGGAGTGACCGCTCCTATATCCATGCGGCCCGTCAAGACGGTCATTGCCGGTCTGTTGATCGCCTTTCTGGCGGTCACCAACCCGGCTTTTGCCCAAAGCTTCCCGGAACTCACCGGTCGCGTGGTCGACCAGGCGGATTTGCTGGACCCTGAGCAAGAGGCTGCGCTCACCGCCAAGCTTGAGGCATTGGAGGACAACAGTACCCGGCAACTGGTGGTCGCAACCGTGAACGACCTTGAAGGCTATGACATCTCGGATTATCGCAATCGCCTATTCAGGCATTGGCTTCTTGGCCAAGATGGTCAGGGCGATCCTGAGAAAGACAATGGCGTTCTTTTGGTCATCGCTCCAAACGAGCGGAAGGTCGGTATCGAAGTCGGTTATGGGCTTGAAGGCATTTTGACGGATGCGCTGTCAGCGATCATCATCCAGAATGCTATTCTACCGGAATTTCGTAACGGTGATATGGTCGCGGGAATTGTCGCTGGCGTGGATCAGATATCGACCCAGCTGACTCTTCCGGATGAGGAAGCTCGCGTATTTGCGCAACAGGCCGAACAACAATCAAAAGAAGGTGACGGCGAGAATATCGGCCTCATGATTTTCTGGATCTTCATTCTGATATTCTTCGTTATCATCCCGATGTTCTCGAACCGCGGTGGTAAACGCTATCGCCGCGGGGCCGGTCCAGTGGTCATCTGGGGCGGCGGCTCAGGCTGGGGCGGCGGCAGCAGTGGAGGCGGTGGATTCGGTGGCGGCGGCTTCAGCGGAGGTGGCGGCTTTTCTGGCGGCGGCGGCGCATCGGGGGGCTGGTAATGAGCAAAGTGAACCAGATTACACCGGACGATCACAAGATCGTCACGTCCGCCGTTTCGCTCGCTGAAAAGAGCACCGACGGAGAAATCGTCACCATCGTGATCGGTGAGTCCGACCATTATGGCGATGTCGCCTGGGCCATATCCGGTCTGGTGGCACTGACGGCCTTGTTGATCATCAGCCTGTTCCCGGAAATCTATCTGGACATAATTGACTGGCTGGCCGGCGGCTGGAGCGGGATCACTGCCCTGCCCTATTGGACCCTGTTTATATTTGCCGCGCTGAAATTTTTCGGCACGCGGCTGCTTCTGGTGTGGAAGCCTTTGCTGTTCCTGCTGATTCCACCCCCGATCAAAAAAGCGCGGGTACGCAGACGGGCGATATCCCTGTTCCGGGTGTCGACCGATCACCGGACCGTCGGTCGCACCGGCATCCTGCTTTATCTATCAATGCGCGAACATCGGGCGGAAATCGTGGCCGACGAAGCCATTGTCGCAAAAGTAGAGCCCGTCATCTGGGGCGATGCAATGGTTGCGATGATTGATCTGGTGCGAGCCGGCACGCCGGGCGAAGGCATGGCCGAAGCGGTACGGCAAATGGGTCTTGTATTGGCTGAGCATTTCCCCAAGACCGATCAGAACCCGAACGAGCTACCCGACCGGCTGATCGAACTTTGAGCACCGAAAAGGCCGCAAAGACCGAAATCATGTGGGAAGGCCGCTTCATCACGGCCAAGCGCGAAGGCAAGTGGGAATATGTGTCCCGCAGCCGCGGTATCCGCGCTGCGGTGATTCTGGCGATCGACGAAGGGCATGTGCTTCTGGTCGAGCAATATCGCGTGCCGCTGGGCAAATCCTGCATCGAGCTTCCGGCCGGACTGGTCGGCGACCATGATGATAATCCCGATGAAGACGCCTCGCTTGCTGCGGTGCGCGAGCTGGAAGAAGAAACCGGCTATCGCGCTGCAACAATCGAGAATTGCGGAGAATTTTATTCATCACCGGGAATGGTGTCGGAAAGCTTTACGCTGTTCAGGGCCAGCGGACTGACAAAAGTCGGCGATGGCGGCGGAACAGACGGAGAAGATATCTCCGTTCACCGTGTGGCATTGACCGAGCTGGGTGATTTCATCGCGACCAAACGCCAAGCCGGTCTTGCGATCGACGTCAAACTCCTGTTGTTTTTCCCGTTTTCATAGGCAACCCGGTGGCGCTACGAGAGGGAAACGCCTGATTAGCGGAAATTGTCCGCGTAAGCCTGAATTTTCAAGGTCTTATGCGGCGTTGGAATGATCGCATAGGCAATTGCGTGCTTGTCAGCATAAGCCTTTGCCGCATCGCAACTGTCGAAGTGCAGCTGAACCTGCCGCTGGGTATCGCCAGACCCTGCCCAACCGGTCAGAGGATCGGGCTTGCGGGGTTCTGACGGTTCAAATTCCAATACCCATTTGTCGGTCAGGGCCCTGCCCGACTGCATTGCGTTTCTGGGAATTTGATAAATTCGTGCGCCCATGTTTTGTTCCTGTCCTGAAACGCCTCAATAGGCGCGGGAAATGGCAAATTCAACTGCTTCGGTCATTGCTTCCCGGGTTTTGCCGGAAGGAAAAATACCCAGAGCATCAATCGCCCGCTGGCCGTAATGGCGGGCCCGCGACATTGTATCGTCAATTGCGCCGGTCGAGCGCAGCAATCCGGTTGCTCGCCCCAGGTCCTCGTCCGAGGATTTGTGGCCGATGATCGCGTCTTTCCAGAATTTGCGATCTTCCTCGGTGCCGCGCGCATAAGCCAGAATGACCGGCAGGGTCACCTTGCCTTCGCGGAAATCGTCACCGGCATCCTTACCCATGGTCTCGCGGTCGGAACTATAGTCGATCGCGTCGTCAACCAGTTGAAACGCAATGCCGAGATTGCGGCCATAGCTGTCCAGCGCCAGTTCGGCTTCTTCGTCACATTCGGCCACAACCGCAGATATGCGGCTGGCAGCAGCAAATAATGCGGCCGTTTTTGCGCCGATGATATCGAGATATCGATCCTCGCTGGTATCGATCTTGCGCTGGGCGGTCAGTTGGTTGACCTCCCCTTCAGCGATAACCGCCGACGCATTTGACAATATTTTCAATACCTTGAGGGAGCCGTCTTCGACCATCAGTTCAAAGGCACGGCTGAACAGGAAATCTCCGACCAATACAGTAGCCGGATTGCCGAAAATCAGATTTGCAGCAGCTTTGCCGCGCCGCAGGTCAGATCCATCGACAACATCATCATGCAACAACGTGGCAGTATGAATAAACTCGACCGCGGCGGCCAGTTTGAAATGGCGATCACCCGGATATCCGATCAGCTTTGCCGCCGCGAGAGTCAGCATCGGGCGCATACGCTTGCCGCCACCGGCAATCAGATGTCCGGCAAGTTTCGGTATAAGGGGTATTTCGGACTGCATCCGATCGAGAATCACGCTGTTGACCTGATTCATATCGCTGGCGACCAGTGACATGAGGGGTTCAAGCGATGGTGCGGAGTCCCGCCCGAGATGATGGACCGTTGCTGACATGTTGCACCGGATGTGGCAAGTCACTAGGGATATGGCAAGTGAAATCAGGACCGGTTCGATTGCGCCCCGCACATGTGGGACGAAATCCGCAGCTGGAGATAATCAGGCGACGAAACATGGACGAAAAGCTGCAACAATTCCGCGAAAGCATCAACAATATCGACGCAGCGCTGGTGTTCATGCTCGCCGAACGGTTCAAGGTGACCCAAGCGGTCGGCGAATATAAAGCCAAAAACAATCTGCCACCGGCGGACGCAGGTCGGGAGCAGGAACAAATTGCAAGGCTGCGCCAGCTGGCCAGCGACGCCAATCTCGATCCCGAATTTTCGGAAAAATTCCTGCGTTTCATCATCGATGAAGTGATTCGCCATCATGAACGGATCCGCAGCGAAGCCGACTAACCCTCGACGATCTCGCTCTTCGGCAATCGCAATCGTACCAGCAGCCCGCCGAGATCTTCGCTTTCTTCCAGCGATACCGATCCGTCATAAATTTCCGCAACATCCCGGACAATGGCCAAGCCCAGCCCTGTGCCGGGCTTGCCGCTGTCGAGCCGGGCGCCGCGATCGAATATGCGCTTGCGGTCCTTCTCGGGAATCCCGCGCCCATCATCCTCGATCAGCAGTTCGACAAATTTGTCGTTGGTTTCGACGGTGATAAATACACTCCCGCCGCCATATTTGGCAGCATTCTCGACCAGATTGCCGATCATTTCGTCAAGGTCCTGGCGCTCGACCGACGCGACAGCTTCCTTGTCTCCGTCGATATCGATCCGGACATGCGGGTAGAGCCGTCCAACCGCCCGTTCGACGGCCTGCAGGCTTTGCCAGACCTTGGCCCGGCTGTGGGCATGGCCTCGCCGGCCCACTGCCCGCGCGCGCGCGAGATGATGGTCGACCTGCCGCCGCATCACACCTGCCTCGCGTATCACCGTATCGGCCAGATCATCGGCTTTGGCGGTGGCGCTGTTCATGATCACGGTAAGCGGGGTTTTCAGCGCGTGGGCCAGGTTACCGGCATGCCGCCGCGCTTCTTCTGCCTGCTTTTCATTATGATCGAGCAAGGCGTTGAGTTCGTCGACCATCGGTGTGACTTCGTTTGGCATCGGTTCGACCACCCGGCGCTGCTGCCCGGTCCGCATCGCCGCGATGGCAATGCGGATTTTGCGTAACGGCCACAGGCCATAGAGCGTCTGCAGCGCCGCCATACCGATCAATCCGAGTGCGAGAATCAGGAAACTGTTGACCAGGATCGAACGGATATTGGCTATCTGGCTATCAAGGCCATCACGGCTTTGCGCCACCTGGAACAACCATTTCGTTTCGGAATCGGGCAGAATGATTGTGCGTTCAAGCAGTCGCAGCGGTTCATCCGGGAATTGTCTGCTGTCGTAAATATGGGTTTCACGGTCGTCATGACTATTGTTGAACTCAAGCGTACGGTCCCACAGGGAGCGGGAGGGAAAGTCGTCATGACCATCGCCGCTGATTTGCCAGTAAAGACCGCTATTAGGCTCGAGAAAGCGCTGGTCCCCCAGCGGCCGGTTCAGAAAAACCTCGCCATCGGGACCGATTTCGGCCGACGCGATCATAGCCGTCAGCACATATTCCAGTTGATTGTCAAAATTGCGGGTCACCGCATCGTTCAACACACGGTCCAGCGCGAAACCGCCACCGAACAGAAGGATGACAATCCACGCCGCAGCAATCCCGATCATCCGGCGACCGAGGGAACCCGTGGTCCGGGTGCTCAGCGGAATATCGGTTGTCGGTGCCTTTTCATCGACCGGAAGATCTATCTGGGCTGGTTCATTCAGGCTTCGGGATCCTCAAGGCTATAGCCAAGCCCCCGTATCGTCGAAATGACGTCCGCGCCCAGTTTCTTGCGGATGCGGGTAACGAAGACTTCAATCGTGTTCGAATCGCGGTCAAAATCCTGATCGTAAATATGCTCGATCAGTTCGGTACGGGATACTACCTTGCCCTTGTGGTGCATAAGATAGGACAGGAGCTTATATTCCTGAGCCGTCAGCTTGACCGGACTACCGTCTAGCGTCACTTTTCCCGACCGCGTGTCGAGCCGCACGGCTCCTGCGGTCAGTTCCGAAGAGGCATTGCCAGAGGCGCGGCGAATGAGCGCGCGCAGACGGGCGATCAATTCTTCGGTCTGGAACGGTTTCGCCAGATAATCATCGGCACCGGCATCCAGGCCAGCGACCTTGTCCGACCAGCTGTCGCGGGCGGTCAGAACCAACACGGGAAAATTGCGTTCTTCCTTGCGCCAGCGATCGAGCACGGTCAGGCCGTCAATCTCGGGCAGGCCGAGATCGAGGATCACCGCGTCATAGTCTTCAGTCGAACCCATGAAATGGCCGTCCTCGCCGTCTGTCGACAGATCAATGGCATAGCCATTGGCTTCCAGTGTCGATTTCAGCTGTTGCCCCAGCGTGGGTTCGTCTTCAACGATCAAGACGCGCATGCTTGTCCTCCGAAATAATGCCTGTTTCTTTGGGATAGCCTATATCACCATCCCGAAAACGCACAATGATATAAGAAAATACGGGATTCAGAAAATCTGGAAATAGCCGATCTTGCTCAACGCGTCTGGCGCAAAATCGCGCCGGTCCGGCCATCGACATCGACGAACACTACCCGCCCGTCACGAATGAACTTCAGACGGTAGACCTGCGCACCCGGATCAAACTCCGGTCCGATATATTCGCTGCCCGCCATTCTCGGCAAAATCTGGTTCTCGATCGAGCGGATCGACTTCACCTTGCCCGCCATCATCTGCGCGCGTGCCTCATTCTGCTCGCCACGGCGATCCATGGACGAAGCCACTTGCGGCGCAACCGCTGCCACGCCGAGCGCGAGAAGGGACAAAAAGGCGGTTATCTTCAACATCGTCACCTTCCTAGGCTCGGCGGTTTTAACATCAGGTGAATGGCGGGTTCATGTTAGAGACGGTTCGACTAACGGGTCATTTCATATGTAATGTTCAGCGATACGACAGTTCCGACCTGTCCCGGAGCAATTGGCGGAGCAGACTTCGATGTGGAAGCCTCCATCCGCATCATGGGTGCCTCCGACTGATGGGACATGCCTTCGCTTATGGAAAGCACGCGAACACCGCTATATCCCTCTGCCCGGGCATAGCTCATCGCCCGCGCTTTTGCGTTGGCAAGCGCGCGCTCCCGCGCCACATCCTTCAACTTGCTGTCATCGCTGATCGAGAAAGAAGGACCGTTCAAATTGGTGGCGCCGCTAGTGACGATCGCATCGAGAATCTGGCCGAGCTTGGAAATATCCTTTACGGTTGCAGATACCTGGTTGGAAACGACATAGCCGACAAAGCGGTTCTCCCGGCTTTCCTGATCATAATCATAATCCGCCCGCAGATTGATGCCGGTGGTCTGAATATCCTTTTCGGCAATGCCGAGCGACTTGAGGCGGTCGATTACGGCGCGGGCCTGCACCGAATTGTCGCGCAGGGCCTGGGTTGCGGTCGGCGCCCTGGTTTCCACGCCGGTGCTGAAGGTGGCGGTGTCCGGTGCGCTGTCGACCTGCTCGGAGACGCTGAGTTCGATGACCGGATTATGGGCGACAATCTCGACGTTCGCGGCTTGTGCGGTATTTATTGGCGCAAATGCCAAGGCTGCTCCGGCAAGTAGGATCGAATATTTCATAATTATCTCCATTGATTCAGTTCGTTGTAGACAAAGCTCTCTGAACGGCAGCTAAATAGCTTTGGCGGATTTTTTGTGTTCGCTCACCCGGTTTGGCATCGCCAATCCTGTGGCCGTCAATCTCGACGACCGGCATGACCAGCAATGTCGATGACGTAACAAACGCTTCAGCCGCGTTTTTCGCCTCATCTATCGAGAAAGCGCGTTCCTCGACCATTAGTTCCATCGCAACCGCCTGCGCGAGCATCTCGATGCGGGTGACGCCGGGCAGTATCCGGCGATCAAGCTGGTGCGAAATCAGCACGCCGTCACGGCTGATGATATGCGCATTCTGGGATGTGCCCTCGGTAATCATATCATCCCGGGTCATCCAGACATCGTCTACTCCGGCTGCCACCGCCTCCATTTTCATCAGCGATGCATAAAGCAATTGTGTCGTCTTGATATCGCAGCGCTGCCACCGCAGGTCGGGCCGGGTGATGATGCGCATTCCGCAGTCTGCCATCGGATTTTCAAGCAGCGCCCGTTTCTGGGTAAAGGCGAATATGGTCGGAGCTGTATCCGGTGCCGGCCAGCGATATTCCCGCTCCTCCATCACCCCGCGCGAGACCTGCAGATAGATCAAGCCTTCCTGCAGCTTGTTTTCCGCGACCAGATATTGCGATATCGCGGTCCAGTCGGCGAAAGCGTTGATCGAAAGCTCGCCAAGCGACCGTTCAAGCCGGCTGACATGTCGGTCCATGTCGATCAGTCGGCCGTCTATCACCGAAATTACTTCATAGACCGCGTCGGAAAACAACAGCCCCCGGTCAAATATCGAAATATTAGCCGACGACTTCGGCACATATTCACCATTCAGATATACTAAGTCCAAAGCCCGCCCCTAACATCAAAAATGGCAATTTCGCCCCTAACAATCCGATAAGCTGCGGCGGGTCAATGGCCTTTGTGCAGAAGAGAATGCTTGAGCGAAAGCCCGCTTGCCCCTAACGCGCGGGAACCATGTCACAACCACCCATTTTCTCGTACGAAAATCTATCCCTGCATCAGGGCGAAGGATGGCTGTTCCGCGATCTCGACCTGCACGTCGGGCCGCGTGACCGGCTGGCGCTGATCGGGCGTAACGGCGCGGGCAAGACGACCTTGTTGCGATTGATCACCAACGAGATTGAATCCGACAAGGGTAAACGGGTAATCCAGCCGGGCGTCAATATTGTGATGCTTGAACAGGAACCTGATCTGACCCCGTTTGAGACATTGCGCGACTTTGCCCTGTCCGGGAACATGGGGCCAGCTCTGCATGAAGTGGAAGCTATTGCCGACCAACTGGGAACAGACCTTTCGATACGCGCCGACAAGGCGAGCGGCGGCGAGAAACGCCGTGCGGCGATTTGCCGCGCCTTGGCGTCGGAACCGGATTTGCTGCTGCTCGACGAGCCGACCAATCACCTTGATCTTGGTGCAATCGACTGGCTGGAAGAATGGCTTGGACGTTACAAGGGCGCATTTATAACCATCTCGCATGACCGGACGTTTTTGACCCGGTTGACCAAGCAGACATTGTGGCTCGATCGCGGCGCTATCCGGCGGCTGGAAGTCGGCTTTGGCGGCTATGATGCATGGATGGAAAAAATCTATGCTGACGAGACCCGTTCGGCGGAGAAGCTCGACGCGAAGCTGAAACTCGAAGCACATTGGCTCGAACGCGGTGTCACTGCGCGGCGCAAGCGCAATCAGGGCCGGCTCGCGAAACTATGGGAAATGCGGGCCCAGCGCGCTGCCATGATCGGTCCAGCCGGCGCCGCCAAGCTGCAAGCCGAAAGCGATGACAGCCGAACCAAATCGGTGATAACGGCGACCAATATTTCCAAGTCATTTGGTGAGGGCGATGCGAAGCGCGTCATCATCCGGGATTTTTCCCTGCGCATCCAGCGCGGCGACCGGATCGGGATCGTCGGCTCGAATGGCGCCGGCAAAACCACCTTGCTCAAGATGCTGACCGGGGAACTGGAGTCCGATACCGGCAGCGTGGTCTTGGCCCAGACCCTGAACGGCGTCTTCATTGACCAGCAGCGCAGCCTGCTAACTCCCGACAAGCGGGTCCGCGATGTGCTTGCCGACGGCAGTGACTGGATCGACGTTCGCGGCACAAAGAAACATGTTCAGGGCTATCTCAAGGAATTTCTGTTCGCGCCCAGCCTGATCGACGCAAGGGTCGGCACGCTGTCGGGAGGCGAACAGTCCCGCTTGCTGCTCGCGCGCGAATTTGCCCGCATGTCCAACCTGCTGGTGCTTGACGAACCGACCAACGACCTTGATCTGGAAACGCTCGATCTGCTTCAGGAAGTGATCGCCGATTATGAAGGCACCGTCCTGCTGGTCAGCCATGATCGTGACTTCCTCGACCGCACGGTAACCGTCACTCTAGGCCTCGATGGTAGCGGCAATGTCGACGTCATCGCTGGCGGTTACGCCGAATGGGAAGCCCAACGCAAACAAAGTGGCTCGAACCAGAAAAGCTCATCCAAACCGGCGCAGGCATCGAACAAGCCTGCCTCTCGTTCAAACAGCCCGAGCAAGAAGCTCAGCTACAAGGATCAGCGCGATTACGACCAGTTGCCCGAACGGATCGAGACGATTGACCAGCGTATGGGCGAAATCGAACAGGCGCTCGCCGATCCCAAGCTTTATGTCAGGGACTTCCCGAAATTCGAGGCTCTGACCAAGGAAAATAGTGCGCTGATCGAGGAAAAGGACGCCGCCGAGATGCGCTGGCTGGAGCTGGCGGAAGAAGTAGAGCAACTGCTCAATCCCTGATCAGCCGGGTAGTCGATAGAAGATTGCCAACCGGTCCAGCGCGATTTTCAGCACCAGCTTCCCCGACCGGGCAGGCCAGCCGAGATTTTTCTCGGCAATCGGTGTCCCCTCGCCGCCGCAAATGATCCGCCAGGCGATATCGGAAAGATCCCTGCCCAGATAATCTATCGCTTTCTCAAAGCGCAATTTGGCGGCAAGCTGCGCCTCGGTCTCGTCCAGGACCGCAGGCGCATTGCGTCTGCCATCGGCAACCGGCGCAGCATCCCAGCGCATCGTGATCCTGGGTGCCAGATTGGCCCGCTCCCAATCTGCCCGCAGCTTTTCGCCCGCATCGAACTGGCGGTCGGACAAATGGCCTCTCGCGTGAAGCCAGCACAGGGGCGATTCCGACAGATTGACGGTGACGCTGCGCGCACGCGTCCTTTTCGGTTCGCGATTGTGCCGGTCCTCGCCGTCCTGCGGCAATGCACGATCCGCGAGCAAACGGGGACCGGTATGACATTTGGCAACTTTGGCCAACATAACATCTCCAAGCTGGTGAAAATTCACCATTGCCATTTGGGACATATTGTAGGAAAGAACAAACCATATAGGTTTGGAGACAGATATGATCAGCCGCATCAGAGACGTTCGCAAGGCCAAGGGATTGACGCTGGATGAAGTAGCCGGACGGTGCGACCCTCCGACCACCGCGCAAACCATCGGACGACTGGAGACGGGCATGCGCACCTTGTCGCTCGGCTGGTTGAACCGGATTGCCGATGCGCTGGGCGTCGATAGCGCTACGCTTCTGTCCCTGCCCGACCAGGAAGAGCTGCCGGTTGCCGCAATTCTGGATCACAAGGGCGCCCACGCGCTCGACAAGACCGAGAATATCTATCAGCCCGCAATCGAACCGGGGATGGTCGCGTTGCGGGTCAAGAGCAGCGTCGGTGATTATCGTGCCGGGGACGATGTCTGGCTTTCCCGACGTACCGCAAATCAATTTGGCGGCGCGCTCAATCGAGATGTGCTGGTCCCTCGCCCCGCCGGCCGCTATCTTTTCGGCCGCTTGATCGGTCGCGAGAATAATCGCCTCCAGATACTGCCCCTCGGCAGCGGTGCACGACAACAGATTGTCAGCGATCCCGAATGGATCGGAGTCGCTGTTCGGCTGGTAAGGGAGCTTTAGGGCCTCTGTGCTAGGAAACATGCCATGACCCGACCGCTCCGCATTCTCACGTTGTCGACATTGTTCCCGAATGCGGCAGCCCCCAATTTCGGTATATTTGTCGAGCGACAAACCTCCGAATTGGCGAGACTTCCGTCAACCGACGTAACCGTCATCAATCCGGTCGGGATACCGCCTTGGCCGCTAAGCAAGCTGGGGCAATATCAAGCGCTGGCCGATTTGTCCGAGCATGAACAATGGCGCGGGCTCAATGTTTACCGCCCCCTTGTCAGACTGATCCCGAAGATAGGAGGCAGCAGTAATCCGCGGCGGATCGCCGAAGCATTGCTGCCATTGGTAAGCGACCTGCATGAGCAGTCCCCGTTCGATGTGATTGATGCCGAGTTTTTCTATCCCGATGGCCCGGCCGCAATGCGGCTGGCCGACACGCTTGGCATTCCGTTCACGATAAAGGCGCGCGGGGCCGACATCCATCATTGGACCGTTGATCCGAAATGCCGGTTTCAGATATTGCAGGCGGCGCAGAAGGCCAGCGCCTTGCTAGCAGTCTCCGAAGCGCTCAAGCAGGATATGGTCGCTCTCGGCATCGATAGCGACAAAATATCGGTACATTATACCGGACTCGACCAGGACAAGTTCCGGCCCGTCGATCGAGTCGCTGCAAAACTAGCACTGGGCGTCAGCGGGACGTTGTTCATCACCGCCGGGGCGCTGATCGCGCGCAAGAATCAGAATCTGGTAATCCGGGCTCTGACGCAGCTTCCCGACGCCACGCTGATGCTCGCCGGTCAGGGAGAGCAAGAGCAAGCTTACCGTGTTCTTGCCAAGCAATTAGGCGTAACCGATCGGGTCCGCTTCCTCGGCAACGTGCCGCATGATCAACTGCCGCATCTGACTGCGGCTGCTGATATCGCGATTCTCGTCTCCAAGTCCGAAGGCCTTGCCAATGCTTGGGTCGAGGCGCTTGCCTGTGGTACGCCGGTGATCATCAGCGAAGCGGGCGGTGCGCGGGAACTCGTCACCAGTGCGTCTGCCGGACGGGTTGTCGATCAGACTGCAGAAGCAATTGTCGATGCAGCCAGGTCGATCCTGGCCGAACCGCCAGCGCAGGAGCTGGTGCGATCATCGGTCAGCAAGTTCAGCTGGAAAAACAACGGTGACCAGTTGCAGGCGATATTGCGCCGGGCCGCCGGAAAGAGCTAGACCAGCGGCAGAAACGCGCCGATTATCCAGCGTTCTTCGGCCCGCAACACACCCCATGTCCGCGCTGCAGCCCGGCTGTCCATGACCTCCAGCCCCAAGCCTGCCGCTTCCACTTCCCGCCGGAAGGCAGCTGGCGGTTGCAGCATAGACGGGCCACTCCCCAGCAGCAGGAATTCCGGTGTGGGAGACAGGTTCAGGCCGGATAATATCTCCGCCAGATTCAGCCTGTCTAGCCCCGATCCGGCCCAGCCCACGGCCTGCTCGGGTGAAATCAGCAGGCCTTGCTCGAACCGCTGGTCCCCGATTTTGAAGCCCTCAGCCGTAAAGCCGGTGATGACCGGTCCGGTAAACTCGACGTCTTTGCGCAGCTCTACCAATGATCAGCCAATCTGCTCCGGTCCGTCCATTCTCTCTGCTTTGTCATTGCCTGACTCCGCTGGCACAAATGTGTCGGTACCGACTTTGAGCCATATCAGGATCGGCGCGGCCATGTAGACCGAGCTGTATGTGCCGACAAATACGCCGAAGAACATCGCTACAGAGAAACCGAAAATCACATCGGGTCCCCAAATGATCAAGCCGCCAAGCGCAATCAGCATGGTCAGGCTGGTCATCACCGTCCGCGCCAGCGTCTCGTTTACCGAGAGGTCGAGCAAGGCGATGATATCCATCTTGCGATATTTCTTCAGATTCTCGCGAACCCGGTCAAACACGACAATAGTATCGTTTAGCGAATAGCCGATAATCGTCAGCAAAGCCGCGACGGTGTTAAGATTGAACTCCATCTGCGTGAGCGCGAACAGGCCGAATGTCAGTGCAACATCGTGGAACAGTGCGAAGAGCGCGCCGATACCGAACTGCCACTCGAAGCGTATCCAGATATAGATGGAGATCGCGATCATCGCGAACAGCAGTGAATAGGCGCCGGTTTCGAAAAGTTCAGACGACACTTTGCCGGAGACCGACTCCACGCCATCGATACGGACATCGGGATGGTCAGCCTTCAGCGTCGATACGATCTTTGCGGTCATTTCATTGGCCGCTTCTGGGCGCGATTCCGCATCAGCCGGCAGCCGCATCCGGATCGATACCTCATTATCGTCACCAAAGCGCTGGATCGTTGCATCGCCATAGCCGAGTGCGCCGATACGGTCGCGCAATTCGGGAATCGGCGCCGTTTCGGTCTCGGTAAATGTCGCCTGAATCATCTGGCCACCGATAAAGTCAACGCCGAAATTCAGTCCCTTGGCAGCGACCAGACCGATCGACGCAATGATCGTCAATATGCTGAACGCCATGGCGATATTCCGCCATTTCAGGAAGCCGATATTGGTGTCGTCCGGGACAAGTTTGAGTAATCTCATATCACCAACTCCTGCGGACGGGCTCGTCGTACCCAGAGCACCACAAGCATCCGGGTGACGACGACGGCGGTAAATACGGAAGAAACGATACCGATCATCAGAACGACCGCGAAACCTTTGACCGGACCGGAGCCGAACATGAAGAGCAACACGCCGGCAATGACATTGGTTACATTGGCATCAAGAATGGCACGGGAGGCTTCCTTGTAGCCGACTTCAATCGCCTGGATAACTCGTCGCCCTCGCCTGCGTTCTTCGCGTATTCGCTCGTTGATCAGCACATTGGCATCAACCGCAGACCCGACGGTCAACACGAACCCGGCGATCCCCGGCAATGTCAGCGTTGCGTTGAACATCGCCATGACCCCGACAATGATGAACAGGTTCAACGCGAGCGCGACATTGGCATACATGCCAAAGCGGCCATAAGTCACAACCATGAAGGTCAGCACGGCGACGGTGGCAATAATTGCAGCGATCATGCCCTTGTCGATCGAATCCTTGCCCAGATCGGGACCGACGGTGCGTTCCTCGACGATCTTCAGCTCGACCGGCAGCGCACCGGATCGCAAGGCAATGGCAAGCTGGTTCGCGCTTTCGGCCGTGAAATTGCCGGAAATCTGGGCCGAGCCACCAAGAATCGGCTCATTGATATTCGGCGCGGAAAGCACCTGACCATCAAGAATGATCGCGAAGGGCCGACCGACATTATTCTGGGTCAGACGGGCAAATTTGGACCCGCCTTCGCTATCGAAGGTGATGTTGACGACCGCCGCGTTGGTTTGCTGGTCAAAGCCCTGGCCAGCGTCGGTCAGCTTGTCGCCGCTGATCCCGCCGAGGCGCTTCACCGCGATATTCGGCAATCCGGTCGGATTGTCGGGATAGGGGAAAATCTGGCTGCCGACCGGCGCCCGGCCTGCGGCCACAGCATTGGGATCGGCTTCAAAATCAACCAGCTTGAATTCCAGCTTTGCGGTCTGTCCGAGCAAGGCCTTCAGCGCTTCCGGATCGTCGAGACCGGGAACCTGTACCACAATGCGGTTGTCGCCCTGGCGGATGATCGTCGGTTCGCGCGTACCCATTTCATCGATCCGGCGACGGATCACGTCGGTTGCCGTCTCCATCGCATTTTCGACGGCATTTTCCAGACCCGCAGCAGTCGGCGTCAGAACAAAGCGTGTATCATCGCGCACTTCGATATCCCAGTCGCGCTGACCGGTCAGGCCAGCGCCGCTGGTCAGCGGAAGGATTGCTTCGCGCGCGGCGTCGACCTGGGTGCTGTCGCGGACCATGAAGCTCAACACGCCGTTTTTGCGGGAAATATCACCAATGCCGATCCGCGGACTGGCGCGGCGCATTTCCGCCCGCACCGATTCTTCCATCGTCTCCAGACGGGTCGTCGCAACGTCCGCCGGATCTGCCTCGAGCAGGATATGGCTACCGCCCTGGAGGTCAAGCCCCAGATTGATGGTTTCGTTCGGCAAAAAGCTCGGCCAGTATTTCTGGCCGTTCGCGCCAAGCAGGCTGGGCAGTGACATCATCACGCCAAAGGCCAGCAGCAGGGAAATGGAAATGACTTTCCAGCGCGGGAAATCGAGCATCGAAACTAACTTTCTATATCACCGCGTTCAGTCGTTCGCAGGTTTGGCACCACCGCGTGGCATGACATCCGTCAGGGTCGCCTTGACCGCTTTGACGCGGACACCGTTGGCGATCTCGACTTCTACAAATTCATCATCAACCTTGACGGCCTTGCCAACAAGACCTCCGCCGGTCACGACTTCGTCATTCTTCTTGACCGCACCGATCTTGCTCTGATGCTCTTTCATCTTCTTTTGCTGCGGTCGGATCAGCAGGAAATAGAAAACCACAAAGATCAGAACCAGCGGCATGATCGACATCAGAAAACTTCCGGCACCACCAGCGCCAGCTGCTGCAGATAATATAGAAATACTTGTCATGAATTCGTCCCGATTATTGCAAAATTTTATGTGTGGTGCCCGGGCTGTTGTTTCAAGCCCCCAAGCCGCCAACCCAGATGATGCGCGCGCCTATCACGCGCTTGCCGAGCGCGCAATGAAATCCGTATTCGGGAAAGGTTGGAATCCGGACGCAAACGACTTGCCAAGCCCGACCGACCTCCATATATGCGCAGCCTCGGTCGGGACGTAGCGCAGCCTGGTAGCGCATCACACTGGGGGTGTGGGGGTCGGAGGTTCGAATCCTCTCGTCCCGACCAATATGTTTAATAGAAAAATCAGTGAGTTAAGAGTTTTACAATTGCTCTAACCAACCGCGCGAGACTGCTCGTGTAAGAGCAGTGTAAGAGCTGTGCCACATTGCTCATTGGATTGCGTTCAATCTGACGACGCAAAGAACTACAGGTTTTTAATCAGTAGGTCGCTGGTTCGAACCCAGCAGGGCTCACCATTAACTCAATGGGTTATAGATAATTGCATCTTTGAGAAGCACCGCCTAGAACCACTGGGGCATCGGTCGGGTACCAGAATAGAGCGGTTGTCGGTTGTTATTGTTCCGTGTCAGTCGAAAACTATAATTTCGAGCCTTAGCAGCGGCGATTTTAGTCCGCCCATTTAAGGAGAACCAATTCTTGGCCATAAACACCCGTTTTATTACTTTGGGAATGGTATCGTTCGTTGACCTGCTCGGCTTCTCAGAGCGGGTCATGGCGATGAGACAAGAGGAAGAGTTGGAGGCGATTGAAGCCGATGTGCGCCGAGTCCAAGAATGGTTCGAACATCGGCCCGGTGACAAGCACGTAAAGCAGTCTCAAAATCTCCGGTCGAAGAAAGTGCTAGCCTTCTCTGACTGCTTAGTGATTTCGGTCTCATCATACTCTGAATCGACGAAATGGGATGGCGACTTTGACGTTCTAATGAACGAAGTGGCGGATATCGCTATGGCACAGGGCCGATGCGTTATGAATGGGATTTTCATTCGGGGAGCGTCTGAATACGGCCTGTGGTATAAGCGCCGGGATACTATGATTAGTCCCGCAATGGTCACTGCCTACAATTTAGAGCACGCCGCGTGCGTCCCGATGATCGCAATCGCCGCCGATCTAATGCAGCATCTTTCCGAACATCCTCATCGAAAATTCTACAGCGACGATTCTGACCCCATCGAAAAGTACTTCCGACACTACGACGATCTGCCAAACGGAACTTCCCAATGGTTTATCGACTACCTACCAATTTGCCTTGAGGCTGCCGACGGAGCTATTGCAGCCAACGATCGCAAAAAATATACTCACGCCGATGCGCAGACAAGAGATCGGATGCGAAACGAAGCCTACACACGAGATTGTCAGGAGATGGTGACATGGCATCGCGACGCGATTCTGGCGGCGCATGCTATTGCTGCATCGGACACGGTCCGGGCCAAGTATGTATGGCTCGCAGCCTATCATGACGATGCGGTGGGCCGCTTTTTCGTCGACCCATCGTCCGATCTTCTGATTGGACAGCTTCTCTAAACTTGCGCTTGGTTTGCTCACGGACTTCAGAGTTCTATTTGATACCAAGGTTGATAGGCGAGAGGTGACTGGTTCAACTCAGCCCGAATTGATCGCCATTTGGGCATCAGCGCATCGAGCTGCGCCACGAAGTTTTCATCATGTTTTCTGTGAAGAAAGTGAACGAGTTCGTGCAGAACGATGTATGAGATAGACTGAGGGGACTTTTGCGCAAGTTCCAGATTCAGCCAGATGCGTTTGGCTGAGGGATTGGATGTTCCCCACTTCGTTCGCATACGCTTGATTCCGACAATAGGTATTGGAATACCAAGCCTAGCGGCCCATCTTTTCGCTTCGACTTCGACTCGCTTGCGCAGTTCACGCCGATGCCAGCGCAGAATGGCTTGCTCTCGTTGATGACAGCTCGCGTCGGCTGGAGCGGAAAATTCTAACTTGCCCGAGCCCGCGATCCGGATGCGGTAACTTCGACCACCCCGATTCAATTGCAGTCGATATCCACGTCCAAGGAAATAGTGCGTCTCGCCCGACACGTACTCTCGCTTTGGTTGACGGTCCTGCGCTTGGAAGGTCCTGCGATGGCGGTTGATCCATGCTATATGGACTTGTAACGGTCGTCTAATCGCATCCCCGTCAAGGATGATTTTTAACATATTTCACCCGCCTGCGGTTTTGCA
>CANLBM010000003.1 GCA_947488845.1 uncultured Sphingomonadaceae bacterium
TCCGTGCCATTCAAAGCTCCTTTCAAGCCATAAATAGCCGAAATCCTAACTTTCAATATGGACCACTTTTCGGGGGGCAGGCCAGTGTTCGGAGCAACCAAACAGCAGAAAGTGCGATATCAGGAACTTGCGGATGGCTTTTGGCTCGAACGGGCTGCCTCTGGTACAAAATACCGCTTAGTGTTAGCGGACATAATCGCCAGCTGGCGCGGGCTCAGATCGATGTGCTCAAATGCTATGCCCAGCATCTGGTCTTGGATAGTATCTGGGAATCGGTTCCAATCGCGTCGTGGCAGAAGGTTTGTCTTTAAGCGCCTTTTCGCCAAACCGCATCTATGACTCCAGAACCGGATCGACCGGTGAGGCGCCCGGGGGGGGGAGCTGGCCTACGAAAATGGGTCCAGTGTCCTTGGCGAACATCTGTTAAAGGTGAAGTTCTGTGATGAGACGGTCGATCCGGTGGTCTAGTCAATTAAACTGGCGGGGCACGGTTGCCGTTTAGCAACTGCGTCCCGTCATATTCTTCGATCTTTGCGCGTACGGGTCACTCGCGCGTTTGCTCCGCTGCATTAGCTGCTCTTTTTTTGGATCCACAGTCGCCAGCCCAACCGGATCCGCGGCGCCAAATACGTTAAAGATGCGTGACCAGCAGATTGAGCAATCCGTAATCGTTCGGGCCCTATGGATATAGCCATGACAGAAACGATTCGACCTTGGTCCATTTATGAAGGCCGCCTGAGTGCGGGCTCTGCAGGACGTATTCCACTGGAAATGGCTTTTGCCATGCTGGTGTCCGATCGCGTTGGTGTTGAAGCATATGAATTGCCCGACATATTTAGCGCTCCTTCCGATGAAGGCGATAACGACATCATGCGCGAATTGGTTCGCTTGGAGGCTGAACTGATGTCCGAAGAGATTTTGAACGGCAAATTGTCGACTTATGCCCGTCCCATCGGCGGTGGAGACATCATCGCTCTCAAGCCGGATGCTTGGGAGATTGACGAACCGCTTGACCGGTTTGCAGTTGCGGCGCTCAATCTTGAGCATTGGATGGATGCGCAGGCCCAGCCAACCCACCGCATATTTGTCGGTGAAGAGCAGTTTAAAAAATGGGCTGGCGATTTGATGCGTCCTGAAGCCTTTGGTTTGGACGATGTCGATCAAATCCTTGATCCATTTGGTCATGATCGGAAGCTGTCTGCAGAAAATGCCAAGATGGACCAGCATGGTGACAGAGACCCAAGCCCGAACCAAACAATATCGAGCGATCCGCCAGGCGTTGGACCGAAATTCCTCAAGCTACCTGTAGTTAAGGAGATGGTCAGCCTGAGCAGGTCATCTATATATATCAAAATCACCGAGAAAACGTTTCCCGAACAAACAAAAATCGGTGGGGGGTCATTTTGGCTGGAATCCGAAATCGTGCAATGGATCGAGGAAAATGCCAATAAGCGGCAAGCCTAATCTCACTGTTAGCGCCGGGGACTGTTGATAATCTCACTTGAAGGAACGGCACCTTCCATAATCATATCAGCCCATATTCCAGCTATTTCTCTTCTTCGTGCCATGTATCGAGCTCTATTATAGACAAGCTCGGTCGCTGACATTCCTGATGGCGTGTGGGCAAGCATCAAATCGATGATGAACCGGTCAGCCAGCAACCGCGCGTCCTGACCCAGTTCCCGTTCAGCCATTTCGTTCATGATGGTAGAGAAGCTGCTGCGCCAGCCATGAGGCACATGCTTTCCTTGATACCCCTCCCGGTTATAAAGAAAGCCAATCGCATTTTCGCTCATTGGCTTCAAACCGGATAGTGAATTCGGAAACACATATTGATCGCGTCCGGTGAGCCATCTTACAGCCCGCAACGTTTCAACAGCCTGCGGTGCAAGCGGAACGCTGTGATCATATTCGGCATTTACTCGCAGCTTCAGTTCCATTTTTAGCTTCGCTGCTGGAACGGTCCACAAAGCTTCCGAGATGTCCGCATCAGCATTGCCCCAATCAATTCCACTGACGTCGCGCCACTCCATCTGCCTCACCATACCCGGCCGCTGACAGGTGAGTGCCAGAAACCGCGCGCCCAATCTTGTGATGGGCGAGGCGCCAGCCTGATCTGTGTCAGACATCAACTTGCGTATACCATCCACCGAAAGAATTGCCGGGAATTTGCGTGATGGGGGCACCGGTTGCAGCGCCTGACCAATATGGGTTGCAGGGTTATCTACCTTGATGCCTATCGACCGGGCATAGACAAACACTGCGTTTATCCTTTGCCTAAGCCGGTGGGCTGTCTCGATCGCTCCGCGGTTTTCAACCTTTCGCAATACGACCAGCAATAGTTGCTCATCAATTTCAGTGAGCGGCATCGGACCCAGTATAGGAAATATATCTCGTTCAAGACTTCTAATGACGTCTTTGGCGTGGATAGGCTTCCAACGCGGTTGCCTGAGATCGTACCATTCACGAGCTAGCGCCTCAAAACTTTTGGAGCCGGTCGTATCGCCGACCAGTTGCAAGCGAATAAACGAATGTCGCGGATCACGACCTGCGCGCAGCAACTTACGCGCTTCGTTGCGCCTTTCTCGGGCGTCGGCCAAGGATATATCGGGATAGGTCCCTAGTATCAGCAATTACTCCTTCTTCTCGAATCGGAACTTGAACCGCCACGTCTTGCGCCCTTTTTTAGAAACATGAAGGGACAGGCTGTTTCCATCGCTGATTTTGTATGGCTTTTCCTTTGCAACCGCAGCTCTTACCGCTTTGTCCGTCAGCATTTTTATACCCCCTTTTTGGTAGACCCTTACCCCCAATATACCCCAACTTTGCTCTGGATAAGCTCGGATCGGACTGGACGGAATCTACAAGAAATCGCTGAAAATACGCAGATTTTCGAGCGTTTCTGGATGGTATAGGATTTTTCTGGAAAAGCAAATGGAGGACACGGAGGGATTCGAACCCTCGAAGGACCGTGAGGCCCTTGCCTCCTTAGCAGGGAGGTGGTTTCAGCCGCTCACCCACGTGTCCGCGCAGTTGGCTAGAGGACGCGCTATAACCATGCACAGCCTTCGCTGCAACGGGTAAAGTTGCCCTTGTGAAAACGGATCAGAAAAGGCGGTAATCCCTGCGATTCTGGCCTGGAGACTCAAACCGCCGCAGAATCGACTCATTTCGTCGTCCGTTCATTGCGTGGTCATGCGCAACAGCCGAGGGCCGTGACTGGCTGGTATTGGGAAGGAGTTTACCCATGTTACCGTTGTGCATGAAGAAATTTTTGGGGCTATTTGCTGTTTTGGCCCTTGCCACTGCACCTAGTCTGTCGCCGGCATTTGCCCAGGTGCAAAATATCGATCCGAATGATGCGATCGACGCCGATCTGGCGACACCCGACTATGACGGAAATTTTTCGGCCGATAGCACGGGACCCGGCATGGTCGACGATGCTGCGGTCGACAGCGATATCAACGCGGATATTGTTGCGCCTTATGACCCGGCGACAAGCACGGGCCAGACCGGCAGCACCATGACCACGCCTGCCGAGGACAGCAATACCTATCAGGACGATGATCTGATCGGCGCTGCGGAAGGCGTATTCGGCAAGGGTGCGAAAGGTCTGGCCGAAGTCATCGAAGATATTTTGAAAAAACAGGGCCGACCCAATGCCTATATCGCCGGACGCGAAGCCAGTGGGGCTTTTGTCGTCGGACTGCGCTACGGTTCGGGCAAGCTCTACCACAAGGTAGAGGGCGAGCGTCCGGTCTACTGGACAGGGCCGTCGATCGGTTTCGATTTTGGCGGCAATGCGGCCAATACCTTCGTGCTGGTGTATAATCTCTACGACAGCGAAGAATTATACCAGCGCTTCCCGGCCGGCGAAGGCGCGGCCTATTTCATCGGCGGCTTCCACGTCAGCTATTTGCGCAGCGGCGACAAGGTGCTGATCCCGGTACGGCTCGGCGCGGGTCTGCGACTGGGAGCGAATGTCGGCTATATGAAATTCAGCAAGTCGCAGAGATGGCTTCCGTTCTAACGCACTGATCTGCCGGTTGCCGGTCGCCTGCCTTCGGATCAGGCCTGCGACCGGACCTTTTCCATCCGCGCCAGATAACGCGCCAATATATCAATTTCGAGATTGACCGCGCGACCGCTGTCCAGATCGCCCAATGTGGTGACCTGCGCGGTATGGGGAATGATGTTGAGCGTGAACAGCGAGCCCTCTTCGTCGTCGGTGATCGCGTTCACGGTCAACGAGACGCCATCGACCGTGATCGACCCCTTGGCGGCAATGAACGGCGCCAGGTCTTTTGACACCCGGATGATGATTTCTGTCGAATCGCCGGCAATCTTGCTGGAAACCACTTCGCCAACGCCATCGACATGACCGGTGACAATATGACCGCCCAGTTCATCGCCGACCTTCAGCGCCCGTTCCAGATTGAGCCGCCCGCCGGCGGCAAACAGCCCCTGGGCCGTGCAGGAGAGCGTCTCGCCCGAGACGTCAACCGCGAACCAGTCGGGTCCTTTGTCGACCACTGTCAGACAGACGCCAGAGCAGGCAATCGACGCACCCATGTCGACACCGGCCATGTCATAGCCGCACTGGATCTGCACGCGGAGGTCGCCGCGCTGGTCGAGCGAGGAAATCGTGCCGATATCTGAAACAATGCCTGTGAACATGGGCGATCCTATTTGCTGTGCCTATATTTGCCGTAAACCGAGCGGAACCTAGGCTGCACGGTCATATATCTCAAGCATATCCTGCCCCAGTTGGCGCTGTTCGCTAAGCCGCCACTGACCGTGCGCGTCGCCGAGCTTTTCCAGCCCGATATCACCAATGCCGGGCAGGCCGCCGCCGATGATGATCGGTGCGCGATAGAACAACAGCCGGTCTACCAGACCCGCCTGCAGGAAGGATGTCGCGGTTTTAGCGCCGCCTTCGACGAGCAGCCAGTTGATATCGGCGAGGTCCGCTATCGCAGCCGGCTCGGAAATTTGCAGCCAATGCCCCGGCATATCCGGATCATTGCCCAGCAGGACGGGTTGCGGCGAACGGTCGGCCAGACCATCAAGCCGGACATCCAGCTTTGGCCGGTCGGTTCTTGCGGTTCCGGCTCCGACCAATATGGCATCGCTGCGCGCACGCTCGAGATGGGCATGTGCCCGCGCCCGGTCGCCGGTGATCCACTGGCTTGACCCGTCGGCCATGGCAATACAGCCGTCGAGCGACATTGCCAGTTTGAGGGTGACAAAGGGCCGGGCATTTTCAAGACGGCACAGGAACCCGGCCATTGCACGGCGGGCCTTTGGCTCGCGGATGCCGACCGAAACAGTAATGCCTGCATCACCCAGCCGGTCAATGCCTCTGCGCCGGGTCCGTTTATCCGCATCAAGCGTCGCGACAATGACTCTTTTGGGCTTCGCGTCAATGATCGAATTGCTGCAGGTCGGGCCCCGGCTGCTCTCATGGGCACAGGGCTCCATAGTCACATATATATCCGCGCCTTTGGCAGCGGCACCAGCCTGGGCGAGCGCCATTTCCTCGGCATGGGGCCGGCCGCCGGGCTGGGTCCAGCCACGGCCGATGATCACGCCTTGCTTGACGATGACGCAGCCGACATTGGGATTGGCACCGGTCCGGCCACGGCCGCGCTCCGACAGAGCCAGAGCCACTGCCATATATTGTGCGTCGCCAACAGGGTCTAGCATTGCAGACCGGCGGGACGTTCCACCTCTACCTCGCCGCGCGCCAGACGTTCCGCGATCGCTTCGCGTTCGATTTCGTCAACATCCATGCCCGACATCCGCCCCAGCGATTTAACCGCTTCGCGCCGCTTTGTTTCCAATTTGTCCTTCAGACACTGGATTTCCCAGCGGTCTTCCAGGATTTCCTCATCGGTCCGGTCGGCGGTCCAGTTTTCGACATAAATGACCTCTGCCGGTACATATGTGTACGTATTTACCTTGGGATCGAGCCAGAAAAGAAACAATATGATCGACGTGCAGGCGATCGCCAATATCCCCGGGAGCAGGCGCTCCCCCGGTTCACTCTGGCGAAAAACGGCGATCAGATCGCCAAAGCCGCCGGTTACTGATACATCTTTCAACAGGCCCATTGGCTCCAAATAGTGCGGACGCACCCGGATGACCAGCCCTTCCCGCAAATTTGATCCGGGAAGATTCGGACCGGCCACCCGGTGTGGCTATCAGCCGTTGATTTCAAAGCGGACTTTCAATGTCATCCAGCTCTCCACCGGCCTTCCGTCTTTGGTAGCGGCTGTGAAACGCCATTTTCCCAGTGCCTGCTTGCGCGTCGCGGTCCAGAAATCCTCATGCGGTGATTCGATCAGCTGAATGTCCTTCACCCGGCCGTCAGTGCCGACCAGTACCCGAACGCTGACGGTGCCCTCAATTTCCCGGCGCAATTGACCGACGGGATAAGCGGGCTGGAAATCCCGGGCAAAGCGCCTGTTCAGGCTGGCACCGACGATCACGGGGTCCGGCGCAATTTTTATCGGATCGAAGCGGAACTCGTCGCCAATTCCGCCCGATCCGACCTTGATTTCGATATTGCCATATTGGTTGACCGGAACAGAGGTATCGGGAAGCTCGATATTGATCGGCCGTTCAGGCGGCATTTGCCTTGTTGGACCCGCTATTTCGACTTCGGGCTTCTTGTCTTCGATGACCGGTTCCGGTGGCTTCTGAACCTTCACCGGAAAGGCGAAGATGGTCCCCTCGAATTTCTCCGGCACCACTATATCGGGCATCGCCATCGCTCCGGCAATGATCAGCGCGTGAACGGCAATCGCCATAGCCACGCCTTTCGAACGGGGCGTCTTGTTCTCGTAAACGGAAACATAGCTCATCATCATATCCTCTCAACCATCCTCAAAAATGGCGAAGCGGCCGGTGCCTGTTTGACTATCTGACCCCATCGTCAACTGTAATGATATACCATTACATTATATATTGCAAACAACGGCGTGCTGGGAAATAAAGTCATTGTTATAGAGCTAGTTAGGTGGCAGCTTTGGCCAGTCTGGCAAGCGCGTCCTCATGACCTATCAGGGGCAGCAAGGCGTTCATATCCGGACCATGGTCGAGTCCGGTCAGCGCTTGGCGCAGAGGCATGAACAAGGGCTTTCCCTTGCGACCCGTCTCTTCCTTGAGCGCTCCGGTAAGGTCTTTCCAGATGTCGAAAGATGTTTCCAAATCTTCCATTTTATCGTGAGCGATCGAAAGAAACTCACGATCTTCCGGCGAGAATTCGGGCAAGGAAATCGGTCCCGTCACCACCTGCCACCATTGGTCGACATCGCCCATATCGTGCAGGTTCGGGCGGATCACCGCCCAGGCTTCGGCGGTCATCGCCTCGGGCAGTCTGTCTTTCACATCCGCATAATCCAGCAGATGCACGATCTTCTGGTTGAGTTGGGCCAGCTCTTCATCGTCAAACCGGGCCGGCGCGCGGCCGAAGCGGGCAAAATCGAACGTGGCAATCAGCTGCTCGACATCGGCAACCGGCTCGACCGGATCGCTGGTCCCGATGCGGGCCAGCAGGGCGACAATCGCCTGCGGCTCGATATTCTTCTCGCGAAAGCTGCTGACACCAAGCGAACCAAGTCGTTTGGAAAGCTTGCCTTCGGTTCCGACCAGCAAGGCTTCATGCGCAAATTCAGGGGCTTGCGCGCCGAGCGCCTGGAACATCTGGATCTGCACCGCGGTATTGGCGACATGGTCCTCGCCGCGCACGACATGGGTGATTCCCATCTCGATATCGTCGATCGCCGAGGGCAGCATATAGAGCCAGCTGCCGTCTTCGCGCAGGATGACCGGGTCAGACAATAGAGCCGGATCGAAATTCTGGTCGCCCCTGATCAAATCGGTCCAGGTGATCGGCGTTTCGTGATCGAGCTTGAAGCGCCAGTGCGGCTTGTGCCCTTCCGCTTCATAGGCGGAGACCTGCTCCGCGGTCAGATCGAGCGCTGCGCGGTCATAGATCGGCGGCTTGCTCCGGCCGAGCTGGATTTTGCGCTTCAGGTCCAGTTCCTGCGCGGTCTCATAGGCAGGATAGACCCGGCCATCGGCCTTCAGTTTCGCCAGATGCTCTTGATAACGGTCAAAACGCGCCGACTGGCGCTGCTCTTCGTCGGCTGCCAGCCCGAGCCACGCCAGATCGGCCCGGATCGCATCGACATATTCTTCCTTCGACCGCTCGGCATCGGTATCATCGAGACGTAGCAGAAATGTGCCGCCCTCTTTCTTCGCGAACATCCAGTTGTGGAGCGCGGTGCGGATATTGCCGACGTGAAGATGGCCCGTGGGAGACGGAGCAAAGCGGGTTTTTATGGTCATACGGTCCTGAATGCGTTGGTTATCGGATAGCGCCGGTCGCGGCCGAAATTTCTGGTGCCCAGCTTGACGCCCGGCGGGGCCTGGCGGCGCTTATATTCGGCGATATACAGCAGCCGCTCGATCCGCACCACCGTTTCCCGGTCAAAACCGCGCCCGACCAGATCATTGACCGACAATTCTTCCTCGATCAGGCCGTGCAGCAGCGGATCGAGAATCTCGTAGTTCGGCAGACTGTCGCTGTCTTTCTGGTCCTCGCGCAATTCGGCGCTCGGTGGCTTGGTGATTACCGTTTCCGGCATCACCGGCCCGTCGGGGCCCAGACCAAGGCTTGGCTTGTTGCGGTTGCGCCACAAACTAAGCTTGAAAACGGTCAGCTTATAGGCGTCTTTCAGCACAGAATAGCCGCCCGCCATATCGCCATAGATGGTGGCATAGCCGACGCTCATCTCGCTCTTGTTACCGGTGGTCAGCAGCATGTGTCCGAACTTGTTCGAAAGCGCCATCAGCGTCACGCCGCGAATGCGCGACTGGATATTCTCTTCGGTAATATCGACATTGCTGTCGGCAAAACTATCCTCGAGCATCGCGTCGAAACCCTCGATCGCCGGGCCGATCGGGATTGTGTCCAGTCTGGTGCCCAGCATCTCCGCGCAGCCCTTGGCATCGTCGAGACTTTCCTGTGACGTGAACCGCGACGGCATCATCACGTTCCACACGCGGTCCGCGCCGAGAGCATCGACCGCGACGGCTGCCGACAGAGCGCTGTCTATGCCCCCTGACAGACCGAGCAACACGCCCGGAAAGCGGTTGCGATTGACATAATCACGCAAGCCAACAATCATCGCGTTGTAAATGTCGGCGGGATGATCATCAAGCTCGTGGATGTCTCCCGGTGCGCAGGTCCACTGACCGTCTTCCAGCGCCCAATATGTGTCGACTATCGCTTCATCCCAGTCGGGCAGTTGATGCATCACGCTGGCGTCGCCGTTGAGCACGAAGCTGGCACCGTCGAAGACAATCTCGTCCTGACCGCCAACCCGGTTCAGGAACAGCATCGGAATACCGGTTTCCCGAACGCGCTGCGTCGCAACCTGCCCGAGACGCTTGTCATCCTTCTCTATCTCGTAGGGGCTGCCGTGAACCGATATGAACAGCTCCGTGCCCTGCGATTTCAGATGGTTGCAGACGGTCGGAAACCAGACATCTTCGCAAATCGGCAAGCCGATCCTGCAGCCCTTGAACATGATCGGTTCCGGCATCGGACCGGACGCAAAGAGCCGCTTCTCATCAAATGTACCGTAATTTGGCAGCTCGACCTTGTAGCGGATATCCTGGATATGGCCATCCGCCAGCAGCGCTATGCCATTATAGAGCTTATCCTCTTCGCGAAACACCGATCCTACCAGCATTGCCGGTCCCGGCCCTGCGGTCGCGGCGGCCAGCCGGTTGAGTTCCGCCTCTGCGCGCTCCCAGAGCGACGGCTTCAGTACCAGATCCTCGGGCGGATAGCCGATCAGCTGCAGCTCGGGAAACACGATCAGGTCGCTGTCCGGCCGCGCTCCGTGCGCCGCGATCATCGCGTCGGCATTGCCGCGCAAATCGCCGACACTCTGGGTCAGTTGCGCCATGGTGATGATAAGCTTGTCGGTCATCGCGCCCTGATAGGAAGGGCCATGGTGCGGAGCAATCGAAATAAACGCAAATACGGACTTTTGATTTTACCGTCACCTGTCTAACAGGGTCGCAAAATTGTCATGAGGTTCCGTTGGAGATTCTTGCGGGCCGCCGGATCGAGGAACGCAACTATGAAACTCATGTCGGGTAACAGTAATCTGCCGCTTGCTACCGAAATTGCCGAATATCTTGGTATTCCGCTCACCGACGCAAGCGTCAAGCGCTTTGCCGACGACGAAATTTTCATAGAAATCCACGAAAATGTCCGCGGCGAGGATGTCTTCGTGGTCCAGTCGACCAGCCATCCGGCCAATGACAATCTGATGGAATTGCTGATCAGCATCGACGCCCTGCGCCGGGCCTCAGCCAAACGTATCACCGCGGTCATCCCCTATTTCGGCTATGCCCGTCAGGACCGGAAGCCCGGCCCCCGCACACCGATTTCCGCCAAGCTGGTCGCCAATCTCATTACCGAGGCCGGCGCTGACCGCGTATTGACCGTCGATCTTCACGCCGGACAGATCCAGGGCTTTTTCGATATCCCGACCGACAATCTCTTTGGCGCGCCTGTGATCAGCGAAGACATCATCAAGCGTCATAGCGACAAGAATATCATGGTCGTCTCTCCTGATGTCGGCGGCGTGGTTCGCGCCCGGGCGTTGGCAAAGCGGCTCGACAACGCGCCGCTGGCAATTGTCGACAAACGCCGCGAACAGGCCGGCGTATCCGAAGTCATGAACATCATCGGCGACGTCAAAGGCCGCTTCTGTGTCATGATCGACGACATAGCCGACAGCGCAGGCACGCTCTGTAACGCAGCCGATGCCTTGATTGCGGCGGGCGCGACCGATGTTGCCGCCTATATTACCCATGGCGTTTTGTCCGGCAAAGCGGTGGAGCGGGTCAATGCCTCTTCGCTGCGCAAGCTGATCATCACAGACACTATCCGCACGCCGCAATCGGCGCTCGATTCTGACAAAATCCGGGTGCTTCCAATTGCACCCCTGCTTGGTGAAGCGATCAAGCGAATTGCGGACGAAAGCTCGGTCAGCAGCCTTTGGGACTAATCCTGACCGGGACTTCCAATATCGGGAGACGCCAATGCCACGTTTCGAGCTGCTGCTGAAATATCGCATCCATATCGCAATATTGGCGATTTTCATCTCTCTATTCGCCTGGTTCACCGAATGGGCGGACTGGGTCTACGTCTGCCCCTATTGCCGCACACAAAGGACGGTCATCGGATTGCTCGGCCTGCTTCTTCTGGCCAATCCGCGACACTGGCTCAACCGGTGGATAGCTTCGACTCTCGCCGTTCTGGGCCTGGTCGTCGCCGGGATGCAGCATTTCAACGGCTGGAAGAAGATCATGTCGGGCGATTTCACCTGGGGCGATTATTGGTATGCCAATGCCTGGGTGCTCTCCGGCTGCGCCATGTTCATCATCACCGGCCTGATTTTATACCTGTGGGCCTGGCGGCCAAGCGAAGCGGAGACCGACAACCAATGACCCCAAAAGACATCGATCTCGCTCAAAAACTGGCTGAAGCGGCAGGCGAAGCGATCCGTCCGTTTTTCCGCGCAAAATTCGATCAGGAAACCAAGGATGATTCCTCACCGGTAACCGAGGCCGACCGCGCGGCGGAAGCGGCGATGCGGGCGATCATCGAAGCCGAGCGGCCGGATGACGGCATCATCGGCGAGGAATATGGCACCCGTAACGAGGGCGCATCGCGCCAATGGGTACTCGATCCGATCGACGGCACAACCAGCTTCATCGCGGGGCGCCCTATCTTCGGTACGCTGATTGCGCTGATGCAGGAGGGTTTTCCTCTGATCGGGATCATTGACCAGCCGATTTCAAAAGAACGCTGGGTCGGCGTTATCGGCCGCCCGACAATATTCAACGGCCAGCCGGCAAAATCCGCGCGCTGCCGGGAACTCAAGAACGCCGTCCTCGCCACCACCACGCCGCATCAGTTTGACGAACATGATGCCGAGCATTTCATGGGTCTCGCCAGCAAGGTCGCCCCGCGAAAGATCATCTATGGCGGTGACTGCTACAATTACGGCCTGGTCGCCAGCGGCCACGTCGATGTGGTCTGCGAAGCGGGCCTGAAACTCCATGATTTTGCCGCCCTCGCCCCGATTGTCGATGGCGCCGGCGGGATGATGTGCGACTGGAACGGCGAGCCGCTCCACGCGGAATCAGATGGCCATGTGCTGGCGATCGGCGATCACGCACGGGTGGATGATGTGCTGGAGGCGATTGCTTGTCATCATTGATGGAATTCAACTATCAAACAACTCTCTAACCCTTTTATCTCCTCCCGTATATTTTTCTAAATAATCCTCTGCTTCTTGAGTGATTGTTTGTCTGGTCCAACAACTGTTTGAATGCCCACAAATTTCTTTTCTGATTGTCTCAAGCTTTTCAACTTCACTTTGATTGAGACCTGACTTCGACAGGCTGTTCTCCGTTAGCTCATCAAGGTTCCGCAAACGTGTGTCATACAGGACATCATCGAACTTCTCTCTGGTATCATCGAGGCCGTTCCGTTCACTTGACAGATGTTGATAAAACTCATCGGATTGATTGATGGGCTGGCCATCAGAATGGTCCCTGATTTCCTGATCGATCTGCGTTCTGCGACTTCTAACTCGCAGTGAAATTGAGTGGGCAAATATCTGATACAAGTCGAAAGAAACTATTGTTAGAAGCGGCGCTTTGACATCGGCGATTGCAGCGTTATCTCCATCTAGATTAGACAACATCGCGTCGATCTCTTGCTGCAACTCTCTTTTTCTACCCCACGGCAAACTACCCATTCTGTTCATAAACGCCAGTTGCACATATGAAAGTTTTGAGGACACTACCGCACTTGCGCGCAATTTTTCTAACAATTCTTTAGCCTCAGACACTTGGTGTCTAAGCTTGACTTTGAGAGTCAAAATTTCCAGATTTTCTATCAACGGCAGTTTCTGAATTACAACAAAAGCCAAACTCAAGGCGGCGGCTACCGCCGCGGTTGCAGTCCGGTCAAAATACATTGAATAGCAAGCTAGCAGAAACATTGCTGTTGCAGCTAAAATGAATGCAGTTTGACCCGCATATCTTTTAATGAATTTAAGCATTTTGCCTTCCTGCTGACGTAGTCGATATTGAGATTTTGATTTATGGACAATTTTCCTTTCACACACCACAAGTTAATGTCGGTGTTTTCCCTTGCATTCCTGCCGAATCCCGCTAAAGACCCCGTTCCTATGTGATGCTCTGGCCAGTGTTGGGCTGCCACAAGTATCCGTAACGGTAACTTCTAGAGGAGACCAAAATGCCCAAGTTGAAGACCAAAAGTGGTGTGAAGAAACGCTTCAAAATCACCGCAACCGGTAAGGTCAAGCACGGCGTAGCCGGCAAACGCCACCGTTTGATGAGCCATAACAGCAAATATATCCGCCAGAACCGCGGCACCAAGAAATTGTGTGATGCGGATGCTCGGACAGTCAAGAAATGGGCGCCATACGGCCTGGGCTAAGCCCGCCGCAGCGACATTCAAACTTACAGGATATAGATTATGGCACGTGTAAAACGGGGTACGACCACTCGTACAAAACATAAAAGATTATTGGTTCAGGCGAAGGGCTATTACGGCCGTCGCAAGAATACCATCCGCATCGCGCGGCAGGCTGTCGAAAAAGCCGGTCAATATGCGTATCGCGACCGCAAGGTCAAGAAACGGTCATTCCGCGCCTTGTGGATCCAGCGTATCAACGCTGCGGTTCGTGCAGAAGGCATGACCTACGGCACGTTCATCCACGGCACCAAATTGGCCGGTATTGAACTGGACCGTAAAGTAATGGCCGATCTGGCGATGAATGAGCCTGCTATGTTTAGCGGCATCATCAAACAGGCGCAGGATGCTCTGGCCAAAGCCTAAGCATTTTCATAAATTCAAAGAAGCGCCGGGGAGCAATCTCGCGGCGCTTTTTTATTGGGTTTTTCGCCGCAGCCTGCTTTAGACGGTCGACAGGGAAAATAGGGTATAGTCATGAGTGCCAGTGAAGAAATTGCAGAGAAATATCTCGGACAGATAGCAGCGGCTGGTGATGGCGATGCTCTCGAGGCCATTCGCGTTGCTGCCCTGGGCAAGAAAGGCGAGATTTCGCTGTTGCTCAAGACTCTGGGCAAAATGACTCCCGAAGAGCGGCAGACCGAAGGCCCGAAGATCAACGGTGCCCGGCAAGCGGTGGCCGATGCGATCGCGGCGCGGAAAGACGCAATGGATAGCGAAGCGCTGAACGCACGACTCGCTACCGAAAAACTCGACATGACCCTGCCCCCGCCCGGCGCGCCAAAGGGCAGCATCCACCCGGTCTCGCAAGTCATGGACGAACTGGCCGAAATCTTCGCCGATCTCGGCTTCTCGGTTGCCACCGGTCCGGAAATCGAGGACGACTGGCACAATTTCACCGCGCTCAATATTCCCGAAACCCATCCGGCCCGTGCGATGCACGACACATTCTATTTCCCGCAGACCGACGACAGCGGCATGCCGAAACTGCTGCGCACCCATACTTCACCGGTACAGATCCGGACGATGATGGATGTTGCAAAACAGACAAATGGTGCTGGCGAACCGATCTACCTGATCGCACCCGGCCGCACCTATCGCAGCGACAGCGACGCCACCCATACGCCGATGTTTCATCAGGTCGAGGGGCTGGTAATCGACAAGGGCATCCACATGGGCCATCTGAAATGGACCCTGGAAACTTTCGTCCGCGCTTTCTTCGAGCGCGACGATATCGAATTGCGTCTGCGCCCGAGTTACTTCCCGTTCACGGAACCCAGCGCCGAAGTCGATGTCGGCTTTTCGGTCGAAAAAGGCCGTCGGATTATCGGCGGCGACTCCCGCAGCAACGAGGGCGGCTGGATGGAGATACTGGGTTCAGGCATGGTCCACCCCAATGTCATCCGCAATTGCGGGCTCGATCCCGATGTCTGGCAGGGCTTTGCCTTCGGCTGCGGCATCGACCGGCTGGCGATGCTGAAATATGGCATGGACGATCTGCGCGCCTTTTTCGACGGCGACCTGCGCTGGGCCGATCATTATGGCTTTGACGCGCTCGACGTGCCCACATTGAGCGGAGGAGTCGGCGCATGAAATTTTCCTTAAGCTGGCTCAAGGCCCATCTCGACACCGACGCAAGCCTGACCGAGATCACCGAAAAATTGACCGATATCGGTCTGGAATTGGAGGGCCTTGAAAACCCTGCCGATGCCCTGCGCCCGTTCCGCGTGGCCAAGGTCATCGAGGCCGGCCCGCATCCCAATGCCGATAAACTGCAGTTGCTGAAGGTTGACGATGGCCGCGCCGAGCCGTGGCAGGTCGTCTGCGGCGCGCCCAATGCGCGCAAGGACATGGTCGGTGTCTTCGGCCCTCCGGGAACCTATATTCCGGGCAGCGATTTTACGCTTAAGCCTGCAAAGATCCGGGATGTCGAGAGTTTCGGCATGATGTGCAGCGCGCGCGAGCTGGAACTGGGCGACGACCATGACGGGATCATCGAACTGCCGTCTGATGCGCCGGTTGGCACCAGCTATGCGGATTATGCGCAGCTCGACGATCCAGTTCTCGACGTCGCGATCACCCCCAATCGTCAAGATTGCATGGGCGTACGCGGGATTGCCCGCGATCTTGCTGCTGCGGGAATGGGCACGCTGAAGCCGCTCTCGCTGCCCACCGTGCAGCGTGGGGGAGCGGGTCCGGATATTGCGATAGAAGACACAGAAGGCTGCCCCGCCTTCTTCGGTTGCACCGTCATGGGTGTCACCAACGGCGCGTCACCGGGCTGGATGCAGGCACGGCTGAAATCCGCCGGGCAGAAGCCGATTTCGGCACTCGTCGACATCACCAATTATGTCACCCTTGATCAGGGCCGGCCGCTGCACGTCTATGATGTGGCCAAGCTCAAAGGCGGTCTGGTGGCGCGCAAGGCCAAGAACGGCGAAAAGCTGATGGCCTTGAACGACAAGGAGTACACGCTCGACGAAACCATGACCGTGATCGCCGACCAGGCCGACGCGCATGGTATCGGCGGCATCATGGGCGGCGCGACCAACGGCACCGACGAGAATACGACCGATGTGCTGATCGAATGCGCCTATTTCGATCCCGCCCGTATCGCCCGCACCGGACAAAAACTCATGCTGACAAGCGATGCCCGGCAGCGCTTCGAGCGCGGCGTCGATCCGGCCTTTCTGGAAGAGGGCATCGGCATTGCCACGGCATTGGTACAGGAACTTTGCGGCGGCACGGCGAGTGAAATCACCCGCGCCGGTGAAGCGCCGACAGAGCAGAATGTCATCGCTTATGACCCGGGCCAATGCGCTTCGCTGGGCGGGCTGGACGTCACTCCGGACCGGCAGAAAGCGATCTTGGAAGCCTTGGGTTTTGTGGTGGATAGCAACTGGCAGGTCACCGTCCCGACATGGCGTCGCGATATCCACGGCTGGCAGGATCTGGTCGAGGAAGTCATCCGCATCGAGGGGCTCGACAATATCCCGTCGACTCCGCTCCCGCGCAAGCCGGGCGTTGCCAAGCCGACCGCCTCGCCAGAGCAACTGGCCGAACGCAAGGCCCGCCGGGCAGCGGCGGCACGCGGCCTCAACGAAGTCGTCAACTGGAGCTTCATTTCCGAGAAGGAAGCCTCGCCCTTTGGCGGCGGCACATGGTCGCTCGCCAACCCGATCAGCGAAGACATGAAGGTCATGCGGCCCTCGCTGCTCCCGGGCCTGCTCGCGGCAGCCCAACGCAACGCGGCGCGCGGCGCCTCGTCGATTCGCCTGTTCGAAGTCGGACGCCGCTATCTGGAAAGCAGCGAGCATCCGACCATTGGTCTGTTGTTGACCGGTGAAAACCGCGCTCGGAGCTGGCAGACCGGCGCCGCAACCAAATTCGACGCTTATGATGCCAAGGCGGAAGTAATCGCCATATTGGCCGCCGCCGGTGCGCCGACAGACAAGCTGATGGATTTTGCCGAAGCAGGCGATCATTATCACCCCGGCCAGTCGGGCACCTTGCGCCTCGGGCCGAAGAAGATTCTCGCGGCCTATGGCGTGCTCCACCCCTCGACCTGCAAGGCGATGGGTTTCAAGGGCTCTGCCGTTGCTGCCGAGATTTTCCTCGACGCGATCCCGCTGAAGAAGAAATCCGGCCATATGCGCGAAGCTTTTGCACCACCGGCGTTGCAGGCCGTGACCCGCGACTTCGCCTTCATCGTCGATGCGGACGTGGCAGCCGACGATCTGGTACGCGCGGTCAAGGGCGCGGACAAGAAGCTGATCACCGATGCGCGGATTTTTGACCTCTTCGAAGGACCAAGCGTTGGCGAAGGCAAGAAGTCGCTGGCGGTGGAGATTACGCTGCAGCCGATGGATGCCACATTGACCGAAGAGGATCTAAAGTCCCTGTCGGACAAGGTTGTCGCTAATGCGACGAAATTGGGCGCGGAATTGAGAGGATAGTCTAAGCAAATAATTGCAGCGTTAGCTGCACCTCAACTCTTTTGGTTTCACGCAAAGCCGCGAAGGCGCAAAGAATTGGCGGTTGTCAGAAACTCTTCGTGTCTTCGCGCCTTCGCGTGACAAATTTGGAATACACCTCCCGCTACGCGGGAAAGAAAAGTGAAGTAAAATGACCAAACCACGCCGTACATTCGCGATCATCTCCCACCCCGATGCGGGTAAGACGACGCTGACCGAGAAGCTATTGCTGAAAGGCGGCGCTATCCATCTGGCGGGCGAGGTCAAGGCGCGGGGCGACAACCGGCGGGCGCGGTCCGACTGGATGAAGATCGAGCAGCAGCGCGGCATTTCGGTGACCAGCTCCGTCATGACCTTCGAGCGCAACGGCATCGTCTTCAACCTGCTCGACACACCGGGCCATGAAGATTTTTCCGAGGACACCTATCGCACGCTGACTGCGGTCGACAGCGCGATCATGGTGATCGATGCCGCGAGCGGTATCGAGGCGCAGACGCTCAAGCTGTTCGAAGTCTGCCGGATGCGCAACGTCCCGATCATCACCTTCATCAACAAGGTCGACCGCGAAGGCCGCGATCCGTTCGAACTGCTCGACGAAGTCGCCGACAAGCTTGCGCTCGATGTTTGCCCGATGAGCTGGCCGACCGGCATGGGCGGACAGTTCGAGGGCGTCTATGATCTGGTCAACAATCAGCTGCATCAACCGACCGGCGACAGCAAGCAATATGACGGTGTGACCCGGCAATTTACCGGTCTCGACGATCCCAAGCTGGCCGAGGTTCTGAGCGAAAGCGCGCTCGAGCGGCTGACCAGCGAAGGCGAACTGGCGCAGGGCGGCTATAGCGGCTTTGATCTCGAGGCCTATCAGAGCGGCGATTTGACGCCGGTCTATTTTGGCTCCGCGCTCAAGCAGTTCGGTGTCGAGGAGTTGATCGAAGCGATTGCCGACTATGCGCCATCTCCGCGCCCGCAACCCGCTGACCCGGCTCCCATCGACCCAGAGAGCGATGATGTCACCGGTTTCATTTTCAAGATCCAGGCCAATATGGACCCGCAGCACCGCGACCGGATTGCCTTCATGCGGCTCTGCTCGGGCGAGTTCAAACGCGGCATGAAGCTGACGCCCTCGGGCCTCGGCAAACCGATTGCAATCCACTCGCCGATCCTGTTTTTCGCGCAGGACCGCGAGATTGCCGACACTGCGGAACCGGGTGATATCATCGGCATCCCCAATCACGGCACCCTGCGGGTTGGCGATACCTTGTCCGAGAAAAACCAGGTGCGGATCACCGGCCTGCCCAATTTCGCCCCCGAAATCCTCCGCCGCGTGATCCTGCGCGATCCGACCAAGACCAAGCAGCTGCGCAAGGCACTGGACGATCTGAGCGAAGAAGGCGTGGTGCAGGTCTTCTATCCCGAAATCGGTGCCAACTGGATCATCGGCGTGGTCGGACAATTGCAGCTAGAGGTACTGGTCTCACGGCTTGAAGCCGAATATAAGGTCGACGCCTATCTGGAACAGGCCCCGTTCGAAACCGCGCGCTGGATCAGCGGCGACGACGCGACGGTCGACGCCTTTGCCAATATAAACCAGAGTGCACTCGCCAAGGACCGCGACAATAATCTGGTATTCCTGGCGAAATCCGCATGGGATGTCGGCTATCAGGAAGAGCGCAATCCTGACCTAAAGTTCAGCACGACGCGGGAACGTTAATCCGCTAAAGCCCGGTCATGGCCAGCAGATCGACAACCGAAAAGGCCTTTCAGGCGATCACCATCGATGATGAAGGCCGCGTCTGCGCCGATATTCCGGAAAGCGCCTGTAACCAGGAACCGGGCAATTTCTTCAAACATGTCGGTTCGCTCGCCCTGACCAAAAGTGCCGATGGCCTGATTGATCCGAAGCTGGTGCTCAGCTGGCTTATGACATCGCTGGGCGCGCCGGTGGCTCTGATCGGGCTGCTGGTGCCGGTCAGGGAAGCGGGAGCGTTGTTACCCCAGCTGTTAACCGCAGGATTTCTGAGGCGTCTGCAACGCCGCAAATGGGCCTGGGCAGCTGGTTCTCTGGTGCAAGGCCTGGCCGCCGCCGCTATCGGGCTTGTCGCGATTTCCATGACCGGTGTTGCCGCAGGCTGGACGATGGTCATCGCGCTGGCCATATTGGCGCTGGCGCGCAGTATCTGCTCGGTCTGCTACAAGGACGTGCTCGGCAAGACCATCGACAAATCCCGGCGCGGGACCGCAACCGGACTGGCCGGCTCGATCGCGTCGGTGAGCGTCATTGTCTATGCGCTCATTCTGTCTTCCAGTCTTGTCGACCGCATGCTGCTGGTCACCGGCGGCCTGTTTCTGGCCGCGGCGGCATGGATTGTCGCAGCCTTCCTGTTCGCTACGTTGCAGGAAGAGGCGGGCGCGACCGAAGGCGGGAAAACCGCGCTCAAGGAGGCGTTTAACAATTTCACCTATCTGCGCGACGATCGGCAGCTGCTCCGCTTCATCCTGACGCGCGGCCTGTTGACCGCCACTGCGCTGGCGCCGCCGTTCATGATCGCGGTCGGGAGCGAGGCCGGGGAAGGATATGACAAGCTCGGCTTTCTGGTGCTGGCCTCGGCACTGGCCAGCCTGTGCAGCAGCTTTGTCTGGGGTCGCCTTTCCGACCGTTCCAGCCGCAAGGTGCTGACTTTCTCGGCGATGGTCGGCGCCGTCATATTGGCCGTAACAAGCTGGCTTGCCTTTGCCGGAACATTGGGCGGCGGTATCATATTGCCGGTGCTGCTGTTCGGCCTGATGATCGCCTATCAGGGCGTCCGTCTCGGGCGATCAACCCATCTCGTCGATATGGCGGGCAAGGATACCCGCGCCGCCTATACCGCGCTATCCAACACGATCATCGGCCTGCTGCTGCTCGCCGGCGGGGTTTTCAGTCTGATCGCCAACTGGTTTGGCGGAGAGGTCGTGCTGGCGATCATGGCGGCGATGAGTGGGCTGGCTATATTGGCTGCGTGGGGGCTGGAAGAAGTTCAGCGGTGAGAAAAATCTGGTCTTCCAGTCAAACGCGAGGTGTCTGGAACAGCGCAATCAGCAGATCATGTTTGACATGAGTGGAGAACAGTAGTTCTGTCATCGAAAAGGGAGAGGCTTGTGCAGGCAATTTCAAAGACGGTATTGACCCTATCCATTTCTTTTACCGTGATGGCTGCAGCTCCAGAAACACCGCAACCGCCCCTACCTCCACCTGGTGGTGCACTTGTGCTTGGAGAACTTCACGGGTCCCGGGAAGTGCCCGAACTGTTCCTTGCGATGGTTCAGGACTATGTTGCAGAAGGTAAGAAACCGATAGTGGCCGTCGAACTCCCACCATCTGCGGGAACGCTAGTCTGCCCGTTCGTCGGCGCTGACACCCTATCCGCCTTTTGGCATAACGACTATCAGGATGGCAGAACCAGCCTCGCGATGGTCGAATTGATCTGTACCCTGAAACCGCTCGCGGCGGCCGGTGATTTGAAATTGCTTTTCATGGACGACGAGAAACGACCGGGTAGCTTTGATTCAGATGCTGCCAAGCGTATTGCATTGCTTCTTGACGGCTCAGCAACACATGCCTTCATATTGACGGGCAATTATCATTCCCGAAACGCTCCGGAGTCAATCAATGGCCAACTTCAAAGCCTGGGGATCAAAACCACCAGTGTCACGGTAGGTGCACCCAAGGCGACCTTATGGGTACAAATGCAGGGCGATGCCAGAGGCTCGGAACAATCGATGACGGTGAACTTTTGCAAAAGCGATCCTGGTTCCGCGGTCGCTTTTTCCCGTCTTGAGTTGCCAAAATGGGATTATTGCCTGAATTTGCCCGAGATGACGGCCTCGCCACCAGCGCAAGGTCACTAACCCCGCAACAAAAACACCGCATGTTCCGCCAGCAGATTCGCCATGCCGCGCCCGGTCTGCTTGTCGCCGCTCAGGAACCACTGGCCTTCCTGTACATATTTGCCATCCTGCACCAGCGCGCGGAAATCGTCGATCGTGACATGGTGGATATTGGGCGTGTCATACCAGCTTTGCGGAATCAGGCGGGTGACCGGCATGCGGCCGCCGAACATCAGCGAGCTGCGCACGCGCCAATGGGCAAAATTGGGGAAACTTACAAAGGCCTGCTGGCCGATCCGCAGCAGCTGTTCGAGCATGACATCAGGCCGGTGTGTCGTCTGCAGCGTCTGGCTCAGGATCGCATAGTCGAAACTGCCATCGGGATAGGCGGCCAGATCGGTGTCGGCATCGCCCTGCACCACCGAGAGACCCTTGGCGACCGCACTGGCAACATTGGAGGGCTCGATCTCCAGCCCGCGGGCATCGCATCCTTTTTCATCGCGCAGCGCCGCCATCAGCGCGCCGTCGCCACAGCCGATATCGAGAACACGGCTGCCGGGCGCGATATTGTCGGCAATGATCTGCAGGTCGGGTCGGAGTTTGGTCATGGCGATACACGCTCCCGTTCGCCCTGAGCCTGTCGAAGGGTGTTTAGAGCGGATGGTGCTTCGACAAGCTCAGCACGAACGGTGATTGCTATTTTCATCGTCCTTCCCCCGCCTTCAGGAAACCATCCACAATCCGGTTCATCTCCGGGTTTTCCAGCAGGAAGCTGTCGTGACCGAACGGACTCGACAATTCCATGAAGCTGACCTCGGCCCCAGCTGCATTAAGCGCGTGGACCATTGTCCGGCTTTCGCTGGTCGGATAGAGCCAGTCGCTGTCAAAGCTGATCAGGCAGAAGCGGGTTTTTGATCCCTTGAAGGCATGGGCGAGCACCCCGCCGTGCGCCTCGGCGAGGTCGAAATAGTCCATCGCCCGGGTAATATAGAGATAGCTGTTGGCATCGAAGCGGTCGACAAAGCTGATCCCCTGATGGCGCAGGTAGCTTTCCACCTGGAAATCTGCGTCGAAACCGAAGGTCTTGGCCTCCCGGTCCTGCAGGCGGCGGCCGAATTTCTCGGTCAGGCCCGCTTCCGAGAGATAGGTGATATGCGCCGCCATCCGGGCGACCGCGAGGCCGCTGCTTGGCGGGTCGTCGTCGGCATAATAAGCCCCGCCGCGCCAGCGCGGGTCGGCCATGATCGCTTGCCGTCCGACCTCGTGAAAGGCGATATTCTGGGCGCTGTGGCGCGCCGCCGAAGCGATGATCACCGCCGACTTGACCCGCTCGGGATAGAGCGCGGCCCAGCTTATTGACTGCATTCCGCCCATCGAGCCGCCGACGACCGCATGTAGCCGCTCGATCCCGAGATGGTCGAGCAGCATCGCCTGCGCCCGCACCATATCGGCGATGGTCAGCACCGGAAAATCCATCCCCCAGGGCTCGTCGGTGGCCGGATTGATCGTTGCCGGACCGGAGCTGCCGAGACAGCTGCCGATCACATTTGCACAAATGACAAAATGGCGATCGGTATCGATCGGCTTGCCCGGTCCCACCATCCTTACCCACCAGCCATCCTTGCCGGTCAGCGGATGTTTCGAGGCGACATATTGATCGCCGGTCAGAGCATGACAGATCAGAATGGCATTGCTGGCGTCCGCGTTGAGCGTGCCATAGGTTTCATAGGCATATTCGACCGGCGCAAGTGCGGCTCCGCTGTCCAGTGGCAGCGGCCCCAGCAAACGGACTTGTCTGTTTAACCCATAACGCTCATCTTCGCTCATGATAATAGGGGCTAAGCGGCGAAATCGGGAGCGTCAATTGATAATGCTGTTGACTGACAGGCCGCAAAGGTTAGTCCGGCGACAGATATTATCTTCAGACGAACAGGCCAAGGCAATGAATGCACCGAAACCAAAAGACTGGATCATGGGAATCGCGCCCTACGTGCCCGGGAAATCCAGCGGTGATGACGGTCGCAAGCTGGTCAAATTGTCAGCCAACGAGAACCCGCTGGGCTGCAGCCCGGAAGCGACCGCGGCATTGAACGAGGCCTCCGCGTTCGTGGACCGCTATCCCGATCCCGGCTCGACCAAATTGCGCAAAGCGATCGCCGCCAAATTTGGCCTCGATCCGGCGCGGATCATCTGCGGCACCGGGTCGGACGACGTGCTCCATCTCGCCGCCAATGCGTTCAGCGGGCCGGGCGATGAAGTGATCTACGTCAAATATGGCTTCGCCGTTTATGATATCGCCGCGCGGCGATATGGCGGCACGCCGGTTATTGCCGATGACAAGAACTATGGCACCGATGTCAATGCGATATTGGCCAAGGTCAATGACCGGACGCGGGTCGTCTTTGTTGCCAATCCCAATAATCCCACCGGCACCTTCTCCAGCCGCGCAGAAATAGCGCGCCTGCAGGCAGAGCTTCCCGAGCACGTCCTGCTGGTGCTCGATGGCGCCTATGCCGAATATCTCGCAGCTGACGAAGATGATGGTGCGCTAGAGTTGGCCGAGACCAGGGCCAATGTCCTGGTCACCCGCACCTTCTCCAAAATCCACGGCCTGGCCGCCGAACGGATCGGCTGGGGCTATGCGTCCGCAGACATTATCGACGCGATGAACCGCATCCGTCTGCCCTTCAACGTCACTACGGCAGGCCAGGAAGCCGCCCTCGCCGCCTTGGCTGCCGATGACTTCGTTGCCACCAGCCGCGCGCATAACGCAAAATGGCGGCAATGGCTGAGCGACGAGATCAATGCCCTGGGCAATCACGGCTTGCGGATCGTGCCGAGCCACACCAATTTCCTGCTGGTCCTGTTCGAGGGCAAAATCACCGCCGAACAGGTCAATGCGGCGCTGATGGAAAAAGGCTATGCCGTACGCTGGCTGCCCGGACAGGGGCTGGTCAACGGCCTGCGGATGACCGTCGGTACCGAGGAAGAAACGCGCGGCCTCGCCGAGGCCTTACGCGAAATCTTGACGGTCTCCGACTGATGTTGCCTTTTGCCAATATTGCTATCATCGGAATCGGGCTCATCGGATCATCCATTGCCCATGCGGTGCGGGCGACGATGCCGTCGGCCCGGATTACCGGCTTCGACGCCGATGCAGAGGTGCGGGCGCGGGTCATTGAACTGGGCTTTTGCCACGACGTCAGCGACAGCGCCGGAGCTGCGGTCACCGACGCCGATCTGGTCATCCTCTGCGTGCCGGTAGGCGTGATGGCAGAGGTTGCCGCCGAGATCGCCGACGACCTGCCGAACGATGCCATTATCAGCGATGTCGGGTCGTCCAAGGAAAGCGTGCTCGCCGCTCTGGCCAAGGCCCTGCCCGGTTCACGGATCATTCCGGCCCATCCTGTTGCCGGCACCGAGCATAGCGGCCCGGATGCCGGGTTTTCGACGCTGTTTCAGGAACGCTGGTGCATATTGACACCGCCGGAAGATGCTGCCGAAGGCGATGTGGAACGGGTGCAGGCTTTCTGGGAACAAGTCGGTGCCAATGTCGAGATCATGGATGCCAAACATCATGATCTGGTGCTGGCCGTCACCAGCCATTTGCCGCATCTGATTGCCTATACGATCGTCGGCACCGCGTCCGATCTGGAAGATGTGACCCGTGGCGAAGTGATCAAATATTCCGCTGGTGGTTTTCGCGATTTTACCAGAATCGCCGCCTCGGATCCGACCATGTGGCGCGATGTCTTCCTGTCCAACAAGGATGCGGTGCTGGAAATGCTCCAGCGCTTCTCGGAAGATCTGACCGCGCTGCAACGCGCCATCCGCTGGGACAAGGGCGACGAACTGTTCGATCTCTTCTCCAAGACCCGTGCCATCCGCCGCCGGATTATCGAAGAAGGCCAGGACGACGCCGCGCCGGATTTCGGGCGGACGCACGACTGATTCCGCGCTTGTCGCCGAAAGCACCCGCCAATAGCTTTACAGACAAGCCCGTTTTTATTTTCCGTGACTTTTGCCCCGAAGCCCCGGATTTTCAGCCTTTATAGATCGTCAGTCACCTGTCGAGTGTAACCTTCCAAAATAGCCTCCAGGCCGGTCCGCTAAAAACATGCGGACCATCGCAAAGGTGATAATTCGATCCAGATTGTCAAAGAGCCAGTTCCGCCTGCGAGCGGAACATGGCGATAATATGCGATCTAGCAGGGTGTAGGACAGCATTATTTCGGTGATGAACTGGGGCGCAATACTCCGTGTCGCCTTGGGTCGCGGCAATCGGAAACGAAGTTTTATAACGGCATATACAATGCCATAAAATTCGGTACCATGCGAGAATACCCCGCGGTAGCAAACAGCGCGGAAACGCTATGGGAGTCTGAGTTTGGCCGAAACTACAGCGAATAATGTCGCACATTCCAGCAATGGTGGAAGCCCGGAAACGGGATATGGCACCAAAAACTACCGCAATTATATTCTCGGAATATTGCTCACCGTCTATATTTTCAATTTCATCGATCGCACGATCATCAACATATTGACCGAGCCGATCAAAGAAAGCTTCGGGGTTGAAGATTGGCAAATGGGGCTGCTTGGCGGCCCGGCTTTTGCAATCCTCTATACATTTGTCGGCATCCCGATTGCGCGCTTCTCCGAAAAGAACCACCGGGTCTGGATCATCGCCGGATCGGTGGCCTTGTGGAGCCTGATGACGGTATTATGCGGCTTTGCGACCAGCTTCATCGCACTGTTCATATTTCGTATCGGCGTCAGCATCGGCGAAGCGGGCTGCTCGCCACCGGCCAATTCGATCATCGCCGACTATTTCGTCCCCAAGGAGCGCTCGACCGCCGTTTCGGTCTATGCGTTGGGAATCCCGCTCGGCGGCATGGTCGCCTATGTTTTCGGCGGCTTCATTGTCGGTAGCCTCGATGGCCCGACCGTCGCCGCGATGTTCAGCAGCTGGAACTGGACCTGGGCAGCGAACGCGCTGGACTGGCAGAATATCGAAGCATGGCGGGTGGCTTTCGTGGTCGTCGGTGTTCCCGGACTGATTGTCGCGTTGATCGTCAAGATGACGATCAAGGAACCGCCCCGCGGCTATACCGACCCGGTGGAAATGCAGAACAAGGACCAGGTCGGATTCCGCGAAGTGTTGAAGATATTGTCGCTGAAGCCCGCCTATTGGCATGTCACCATGGGCGTGACCATTGCCTCGTTCGTCAATTATGGCGTCGGCCAGTTCTTCGTGTCCTTCCTGATCCGGACCCATGAGCTGTCGATATTTGACGCCTCGGTAAAATTCGCGTTGGCACTGGCGGTCATGGCATCGATTGGCACCTATATGTCGGGCTATCTGGCGGACAAATATGCAGAACGCTTTCCCAAGGCATTGGCCTTGATACCGATGTTTGCGCTGATAGGCGTGATCCCTATGCATGTGGTCGGCTATCTGGCAGATTCCCTGTGGCTGGCCATTCCACTGATGATGGTCGGTCAAATGCTGCTCTATACCTATCTCTGCCCGCTCTATGCAGTCCCCAGCGGCGTGGTTGACAGCCGGATGAGAGCCACGGCAGTCGCCGTCACCCTGTTCATCGTCAACCTGCTGGGTTACGGCCTTGGTCCGCCACTGATCGGCGGGCTGTCGACAATATTGAATGCGACATTCCTGTCAGGACTGGATCCGGCACTGACGCTGGAGGCGTGCAAGGCAAGCAATCTCGCCGTTGCTGCGCAAGCCGCTTGTGATTCGGCCAATGCGGACGGACTGCAGTGGTCGATGGTCCTGTTCAAATGTCTCTATATCTGGGCAGTTTTCCACTTCTACATGGCCAGCCGCACCATTCAACGCGACATGGGCCGCTAATATCCGGATCGGATGACGGGGACAATTTTCTGGCTATAGCAAAGTCTCCGTCAGCCGGTCCGGATATCTGAAATGGATCTGGGAGCTATTCCGTAGTCTTGCCGTCAAAATGTTCATGCTCGCTTGCCGCATCGGCGGCAGTGGCATGTACGGTTCCGTCGATATGCTCGGGCGGACCGTAGATGGTGTAAAGCCGAAGCGGCTCCTTGCCGGTGTTGACGACATTATGGCTGGCACCCTGCGGCACGATGATGCCGTCATCGGCCTTCACCTGGTTCGCCTTGCCATCAATCCAGATTTCGCCGCTACCCTCTTCGATCCGGAAAAACTGGTCGCGATCATCATGGACCTCTTCGCCGATTTCGTCGCCAGGCTGAAGCGTCATCAGCACCAGCTGCAGATTATGTCCGGTATAGAGCACACGGCGAAAATCATCATTCTGTTCCGTCAGCGCTTCGATATTGTCGACAAATCCTTGCATCGGAATATTTCCTTTCATGGGTGAACCGGTATTGTTGTTCACACGACTATTCGGTTTCACTGCTTTCGGCCATTTCTTTTTCCCATGTTTCCTTTGCCGCAACTTGCGCTGCTTTGCTGGCATCCGCGGTGGCAGCGGCAGCCTTGATCACCGCTTTTTGCGCTGAGTCTGCGGCCTTTTTCGCAGCAGCAGTATCGGCTTCCAGTCCCGCCATAAGCGACGCATTGGTTTCGCGAACGGCTTCACCGGTTGCGGTCACGGCCTCTTTCACCAGGTCCTGGGCTTTCCGGGCATTTTCATTCGCCGCCAAATCCAACTTGCTGTTGGCCGTCAAAATCTTGGTCTGTGCCCGTTTGGCAGCCGCCTCCGCATTGATCGCCATCTGAGCGGCCGCCTCTTTGTCCTTCTGCGCTTCGGAACAGACCGCCAGCTTGGCCGCCATCACCGACATTCTTGCGGCATCATGCGCTTCCAGCGCCGCGATTCCGGCGGCGTGTTTCGCATCGTCCATGCTCTGTTGTGCTTCACCCATCCCGTCATCTTCGGATGCGACGCATTCCGCCTTTTCACCGGAATCCGTTTTCTGGGTGCAGCCCTGGATCGCCAGGGACAGGACCAAGGCTGTGGCAATGGTGGATATGGTTTTTGTCATGACTTGGACTCCGAGCTGTGGTCGGCGAATCGAGGGAGCATGGCTCTGTCCTTCGCCTGAGGAGATGTCTCAAGACAATATGGACGCCGATTTGTAACTACGTAATTCCCACAATTTCCAGTCCTGAAAACGCGTTCGGCCAAATTACAGCCGCTCGAGCGCCAGATTGATTTCCTGAAGACGATCGCCGTTTCTGGCCGATTGCATTCCGTCATCTGATGCGATTTCGAGTTGTTTCTCGCCATAGGCCCAGCGCTTGAGAATATCTGCCTTGATGGCATCCGGCAGATCCCCCGCCAATAACTTGGTCGGCGTGTGAAATACGCCGGCGGGATCGGCCAAGACAATTTCGATATCCCATCCTTGTGCTTTTGCCTCGGACTGCAATGTTTCGAGATAGATATCGCGGTCAATCCGCGCCTTGACGTCACGTTCGGTAGGCAGAACTTCGCCGGAGATATAATATTCCCCATCCGGGAGATAGCTATAAGGCACGCCACGATAGGCTTGCAGTTCGCCAGCGAATGTGTCGCCGCCATAACGATCTTCGAGAACCTCATGTGTCGCGGGAAGCTCATGCACATGGACGTCGGCACCGGAATGATCGGTCAAAATCTGCACGGCGCGCTTCTCGTCCGCTGCATTCCACGTCCGCACCCACAGCAGCAGACCGCCGCGCTCGATCTGGTCCGCGACATAATCCGCGTGATGCTCTCCGATCAGCTTTGCCAGAACCGCGCCAATTGCGCCACCGCCAATGCCACCGGCAGCGGCGGCTATGATAGCTGCACCAATGGCACCACCCGACGCGACCACTGTGGTAAGCGTGGCCAGCGCACCGACATAAATGAAACCGCCAAAAACACCGCCTTCGGCATCACCGATTACGTCCGTCGAGACATAGGCCGTGGTCGGAACCGCCGCATCATCTTCCAGTTCCCTTACCGAAGTGAAGCCGTGGCCCAATTCCTTTTCCACGGAGGACAGCGGAGCAAGCAGGCTAAGTTCCGAGCGATCAAAACCGTGCGACAACAGATCATCAACCGCTGCCTGCAACGCGCGTTCGGATTGAAAGACGCCAACCGCTTCGCGGACGGTGGGGGTAGCTTCTTCGGTCATATTGTCTTCTCCAGATAGGCTCCGAGGCGGCAAATGAGAGAATATCGGATAGTCGCCCATTCGGAATCATGCCTGTTTTCCATAGGCGGTCATCGATTGTCGAGAACCACGTAATCTCCCTTAGATGTCGCTTGAGCATATGCAGACGGCCGGTCCAGACACGACTGGCCGGCATCATGTTCGTGGGGAAATCAGCTGATCTCAGTCGTTCAGCATGTTGATGGCCGCGTGCACCCGGTCTCGGATATCGTCGCGGTCGAGGCCAGGCTCGATCTCCGGCTGCACCTCATAGGTGATCACACCGCTTTTCTGGACGAACGTATCGCGGGGAGAGACGATCCCGCTGTTCAGCGCCACCGGCACCAGCGGGATCCCCATCAGCTTGTAGATGCCGGCAAATCCGGTCTGCAATTCGGGTCGTTCACCATGATGGGCACGGCTGCCTTCGGCGAAGATGACGATCGGCCGGCCTTCGGCGACGGCTTTCTTGGCTTGCTTGATGATCTGCCGCATCGCCGCGCCGCCGCCGTCGCGGTCGATGCCGAGCAGGCCGTGTCTGGTGGCAATCCATCCCCATAGCGGGATGACCAGCAGTTCCTTCTTGGCGATGACCACCGGCTTGTCGAAATGGCGAAGCAGGTCGATTGTTTCGAACATGCTTTCATGTTTGAACACATAGAGCAGAGGCTCGTTGCGGATCTTGCCCTTGACCTCGACCCGGATGCCGAGGATCAGGCGAGCGCAGAGATAATGGTATCGGCTCCAATATTGCGCCATATAAAAGATGGTTTTGGGCCAGAAGAATGCGCCAATGAACGTGGCGATGATGATCGGGACCGAGCCGATATAGAAGACCGCCATGAAGATCAGGGAACGGATGAGCGCCAGCATTTCAGACGCCTGCCAATGCCGCGAGACGGCGCATCAGATATTTATTATATTCGGTAAACAGCGTGCGTAGCGTCGGCTGGGTCTGCACCGCATCGGACAATATTCTTACCTCCGGCGGCATCGCTCTTTCCAGTTCCAGCCGGGCGCGGCGCATATGCCAGTCAGAGGTCACCAGACGCACGGACTTGTCGCCCCGTCGCGCCGCCCAGCGGGCTATTTCAAGAGCATTGGAGCGCGTATCGACGGCCTGAAAACCGAGATCAATGCAGCAATCGAACAAAGCGTCCGACCGGTCATATTCCGCTGCCAGTTCCGCGGGCTTCACATCCCGGTCTACTCCGGAGATAAGCAGCCTGCCCGCTGTTTTCGCCTCGAGTATATCCAGCGCGCGATCGATACGGCCCGCTCCGCCGGTCAGCACGACAACAGAGCCGGTATGCGCATCGTCCTCCGCAGGTCGCGGCAAATCGATGGCGAACCAGGCAAAACCGATGATCCACAACAGGATCAGGAAAGAGAAAAAGCGCAAGATCATTCAGCGGGTCTACAATATCTTTTTCAAGGCGCCGGTGACCGTTAATTTGGCGGTGACCATGGCAAGGAACATTCCCAATATCGGAATGACAGCAATTATCAACCAGCTCCACCAGTCAAGACCAACCGATTGCACCAGACCGGAGCCAATAGCGGACAATTGTCCGCTGATCAGCCAGATGATCACCGCGCCGCCGGCCAGGCCGATCAGCCCGCCAAGAAGCGCATCCAGCGCGATGCGCCGCTGGAACAGGCGGCTGATTTGCTGATCCGTGCCCCCCAGCAAGTGCACGACCGCAATGGTCTCGGTATGGGTGTTGAGCGCCGATCGCGCCGAAAGGATAACGGCCGCGCCCGTCGCGAGGGCCAGCAGACCCACCAGACCAAAAGCGATCCACTGGAAGGAGCGCACCAGAGAGATCACCGGTGCGATATAGCCGCTGCTGGGCTCGACACGGGCGCCCGGCGCGATCGATTGCAACATGCTCCGCAACGATTGATATTCTGCGTCAGTAGCGACGCGGGCGAGTTTCACGTCGATCAACGCCGGAAGCGGAATATCGTCCGCCAGATCCTGCGTCCCCAACCACGGCTCGATCAGCGCATCGATCTCTTCGGGCGGCAGGACCCGCACTTCTTCGACAAGCGGCAATGTCCGCAATCGCGCGGCAACCATATCTGCCTGACGGTTCCGGACTTGCGGATTGGCTTCGATAATCTGCACCGTCGCCCGGCTGGACAGTTCGTCCGACACATCGCTCATCGCCCGCGTCATCGCGAGGCCGGCCGCTGCGGTCAGAACCGTGAGAAAAATCATGATCGCTATCACCCAGGGCATCGGCCCGGACAAGCGACCTTCGGGGATCAGGCGCCGGTCATGGCCGGGAATGACAAAGAATTTGAACATGCCCCCTGCGCCCTATTGCGTCTGGTCGTGGGGAAGCGGCGGATGACGCAGCGACCCGGTCGGATCGGCGAGCATGCCTTTTTCCAGGCGCATCATCTGGGCGCCGGGTATCTTGCTGAGCAAATGTATATCATGGGTTGCCACAACGATGGTTGTGCCGAGCGTATTGAGCGCCTCGAACAATTGCAGCAAGCGGATCGCCATTTCGGGATCGACGTTACCGGTCGGCTCGTCGGCTACCAATATCTCCGGTCGGCCGATCACCGCCCGGGCTATCGCTACGCGCTGTTGCTCGCCGCCTGATAATGTCGCTGGCCGGGCGGAGGCCCGGTCACCGAGACCGACCCATTCGAGCATCTCTGTCACCGGGGTCTCGAGATCCTTTTCGCGGACACCGGCGACGCGCAAAGGAAGAGCGATATTGTCAAAGGCTGAAAGATGCGGAACGAGACGGAAATCCTGAAAAACGACCCCGATCCGGCGACGGAAACCGGGCAGGCGCTCGCGCGGCATGGTGACCGCATCTTCGCCGAAAAGCCGGATCACGCCGCGGCTGGGGCGCTGTGACAGATAAAGCAGTTTCAGCAGTGATGTTTTTCCGGCTCCCGACGCGCCGGTGAGGAAATAAAAACTGCCCGGATAAAGGGTGAAATTGAGATCAGCCAAGGTTTCTGCGCCCGCACCGTAGCGCAGACCAACATTATCAAATCGAACAATTTCGTCCATTTATATGCTACATTCCAATATTCTGGCCCAATATTGCCCGGCCCCGCAACCAATAGGCCGGGAAGACCATCCAAATCAACTCCGCTATCTTCGGCACGACTCTATTTTTCGGGAAAACGCGAAAAAATAGGCTTCGGTCTCAAATCGATGATGCAGCCACTTGCAGTTTGGCGTCATGGCGTGTTTAGAGGTTATGTCATGATTTTGAACTGCCCGGCTTGTAAAACTCGTTATCTCGTGCCCGACAGCGCCATTGGTATCAATGGCCGTTCGGTGCGCTGCGCATCCTGTCGCCACAGCTGGTTTCAGGAAGCCGCGATTCCGGAAAAAGAACTGGTGACCGCAGACGCGTCGGGCGAAACACCCGCGATCCCAAAGCCGGAACCGGTTGCTGACGAGACCGCCCCCCCCACCGCACCGGCCTCCCCGGTCAGTCGTTCGGCACCACCGCCACCGATTTCCGTCACCCCCGCCTATGCCCCGGAAACAAGCAGTTTCGCGCACGAACCGCCGTTCAAGCCGCGCCGGAACCCGGCGAAATTATGGACCATCGCCGCGGTTGCTTTCGCTGCTGTTGTTCTGGCGGCGGGTGCCGCGCTGTTCATATTCGGACCACCGCGATGGATTTCCGACTATCAGTTCGCCTCGGCCGAAGAAACCCCGCTGCTCATCGAACTGAGCCAGAAGCAGGACCGCCGGACCCTGCCGGACGGTACCGAATATTTTGCCGCCAGCGGCACGATCATCAATCCGACCAAAACCGACCAGGCGGTCCCGCCCATGCTGGTGATCCTGCGCGATGCCGGTGGACGGATCGTCTATAGTTGGAAAATGAAGGCTCCGGCGCAATCGCTTTCGCCCGGAGCAAAGATAAATTTCAACGAAGCCAAGCTTGATGTGCCGCGCGCGGCCAGCCAGCTGGAAGTCGGATGGGCTGACAAAATCAGGGAATAGTCACACCGCCCGGACCAGGCCGTCCGGACGAGCTACTGGAATTCCTGAAGCTGGATTGTCCGGCCATCGATATTGGAGATCTCCCCGGCAGATCGTAGAACAGAAGGCTGATTGCTGCTGTCCCCGGCTGCAACCCGGCTGGCCGGCTTTCCCAAATGGATCACTTCCCCGCTCAGGATCGTCGCGCTTGCCAAAGCCTGCGCGCGGGTACGGGGACTGGCCGCCTCATTCGATGACGCGCCCGGCGTTGCACCGAGAAGAAGAAAGAGGAGAAGCAGACTGTCCATAGAGCAGAGTAAAACGCAATGCAGCCGGCCCGGACAAGGTAAATAGAAGGTTAACAGCCGGCTTTGTCGAAGATTTCGTGAGCGTAACGGTCGCGATGGCTTCTATTGTGCGGTTACGGGACAAAATCGCTGCCTCGGTTAACAGACAAGTCATTCGACAGCGAATATCTGTTGCGGCTGCCCGACCCCTTTGCTAGAGGCTCGCGCCTACCCGGGACACAAGTGTCCCAAGCTAGAGACAGTGCGGTCGTGGCGGAATTGGTAGACGCGCAGCGTTGAGGTCGCTGTGGGGTTAATACCCCGTGGAAGTTCGAGTCTTCTCGACCGCACCATTTCAGATATTTACCGGAAAACCGCCATTCTTGCGCAGACAAAGATGGACACCGATTTAGCATCAGTGGACCTCAGAGCGCTGTTTTCACTTCCAGACTGTTATCGGACCGTCTACTCATGAAAAGCCACCGATGCCCAACGGACATTGATCCGTCGTAAATCGCGATGACCGCTTCCGCCCCAATTGTGACCGCTTCAGCTTAGACTCTCACGTTCTAGTTGCAGACATTTGTTTGCAGTCTTAGCGTGGTAGCATGAACAAGCGTTTCATTCAGGCACCGTTGTTGATCGTAGCGCTATCTGTCGCTTGTTCTCCATCCACCGGGTTTGAACTGGAAGGACACATCTTCGACGTTCCCGAAGTCAACGCTATCTCTGATAGCGCCAGGCCATTTTTCTTGCCTAGACCCGAACACGATGAAGGCTTCTCGTTCTACCTCAACCCTGAGGCGAGTCTAGCAGACCAAAACATAATCGGGGTAGCAAGTAAGGAGCGTATGTGTGTCCGCGCTATTGGACGTGAAGCCCTCATAAACTCGACCGTTTGCGCTGCTCGCCCGTTAACGTGGCAAGGTCAATCGCTTCACAGGGTTGTTGATGGGGTATTCTGGACCTATAACTTACCCGGCAAGGCTGGGCAGAACGCATCGGTAGCCCTCGTCAGCTGCTTTGCCATGGACGATGATCTGAGAACTGGGCTTTGTACAGCCAACCTTCCGTACGATGACCTTATCTTGACTATCCATCTTCAAGACAAGCAGATGCCATCGTTACTATCGTTGTACCAGCAGTCTATCACTAGCTTACGACGCTGGAAACGCTGAATGATGATGGCAAGTTTTCGCCAATAACACCTATCAGCTGCTATTCCGCATCCCACCCAGTTGTTGCCGTACGGGCCCGGGTAAATTGACTGCGCCGAATTGCGGCTTTCAAGAACGAGCGCAGGCCTTTGCAACGATGATCTCTGGAAGCAAAGCTGTCGTTCTACGGTAAGTTGACTGAAATTCTCCAATGATTCGAGAGCCCATCTTTAAGATCCATGGGGCACCAGCATCCCGGATATTGCGGCTCTTGTTTCCCGATATCCGCTTACCCAAAATATTCAGCCGGTTGAAACCCTGGCCACATGCGCCTTGATGATTTCCTGCATGGAGGCATCACTGTCGAAAATGCCGTACCAGCCCTGGGGCTCGTGTGGAGGGTCGCCCATATAGGCGGTGTCCCCGGGCTGGAATCGATAATCGACATGGGCGGAGCGCGCCTCGCCGTTCCAGGCCCAGAAATTGCTGCCCGCTACCGGTCCATTGACCGCAACACTGGCCTCGACCGCTTTGTATATCATCGCATAGAAGCGCTCGCGAAAGGCTGTCGGGATTTCGGGATCATAAAGCTCGCCGTTGCGCGGAAAGCCGAATTCCTCGAACACCAGGGGCTTGTTCATTTCTTCGGCGAGGCGAATGTGCGTTTCGATATAGCTGGCGACCCTGGCCGCGCCGGCATCCCAGGTGCCGGCCAGATCCTTGCCGTCGACCCAGCCCCAGTTCAGCGGCCAGATATGGGCCGTGAGATAGTCCATTTCCTTGTGCGCCTCGGCGAATACATCCTCGCGGCCACCGCTGGCCATCGTACCTTCCTGCCCCAGTGACACCAGATGATTGCCGTCAAGCGACCGGATCAGCGTTGCCGTGTCGCCAATCCACCGATAATAGTCCGGCAATGCCCGGTCGATCACGGCGGCGGTGACACCGGGGCGCGGCTCGTTGCACAGTTGCCAGCTCATCAATGTCACATCGTCGCGATATGGCTGTCCGGTCACGAGATTCGTCCGGCCGACCATATGCCGGACATGATCGTGATAGAGGCTGATCGCAGCCCCGGAGCGATAGAAATCGCTGTTCTGGTCGGGGAATTCCCGCCACGGATGCGCCGGGTCGTTCATGTCGATATAACGCCCGGTCGTGTAATAGAGATAGGTCATCATGCCACCCGACCATTCCCAGAAGTTGGTCAGACAAAGAACCGCCTTCATGTTGCGCCTTGCCATTTCCGCCATGCAATAGTCCAGACCTTCGAACAGGGTCTCGTTCCAGCTCTCCTTTGTCCGGAAGCCGGGCTTTATGCCTGCCGTTAACGGCCCCTCTTCTGACGAGGCCATGATCCGCAAATTGGTAATGCCCAGCGCTTTCAGCCGGTCCAGTTCCCGGCCCAGCCTTGGCCGGTCGCCATAAGGGGCATCCGCGCCGAGATAGGCGCCATACCAGAGGTTGGCGCCCGCAAACCGGTAGGTCTCATTATTCAGCGTCAGGCGCCCGCCTTCCCGTCTGACACAGGCCGGAGTAGACGGGGCTGTTCCCGTGCAACCAAGAAGAGAAAGAGCGCCAGCGCTCACCCCGGCCGCCAGCATCTGACGTCTTGTTGTCTTGACCATAGCCCCTGCTCCCTCTGCCATCGGTGGACCGGCTTTATCAGACATGACCTTCGTTGTCATTCTTGTCACGAGTCAGACTGATTCGGTTGCAAATCAGCCGAAAAGGACCTAGAAACCTGTGGGTCTGGTAATGTCGGATGTCGCGTCGAGGAGCTGGAAGATCAACGAAAGATTGCCCGCATAATGTCCGAGTCCAGAAAGCGGGCCACGATCATTGACGTCGCGACAGCAGCCAATGTCTCGACAAAAACGGTCTCGAGAGTTTTCAACGACGAACCGCATGTCCGCAAAATATTACGGGACAAGGTTCTGCAGGCAGCGGCCGAGCTTGACTATCACCCCAATATCATGGCCCGCGGTCTGGTCGGACGACGGTCTTACCTGCTGGGTCTGATCTATGAAAACCCGAGTCCCAACTATGTTGTAGAATTGCAAAACGGGGCGCTCGACCGGTTGCAAGGGGAGAAATACCGGCTGCTCGTGTTGCCAGTGGGCTCGGTTATCGAGGTCGCGGGAAAAATAATGAGCGTCTTGCGCGCGGCCGCGCTCGATGGCGTCATCCTCTCTCCGCCTGCTTCCGATCATCCCGGAATATTGAGCGAACTCCGCCATTATGACTTCCCGTTTTCGCGGGTCGCGCCGACCCAGTCTCTCGATATCGGGCCCTGCCGGACGACCGATGATATCGAAGCGTCGCGAAAGATGACGGAATATCTGCTCCGCCTCGGCCACACCCGGATCGGAGTCATCAAAGGCGACCCGACCCACCCTTCCAGCGGCGCGCGATTGACCGGTTTCCTGGATGCTCTGAAAGCCGCCGGACTGTCCCATTCGCCGGATCTGATCGAGCAAGGCTATTACACATATGAATCCGGTCTCGCCGCAGCCCATAAATTGCTGAACCGGACGGATCGCCCGACGGCGATTTTCGCCCAGAATGATGACATGGCTGCCGCCGCGATTATGGCCGCCCGTGATCTCGGGCTGAATGTGCCCGATGACGTCTCCATCTCCGGCTTCGATGACAGCGCGATCGCGCAAATCGTCTGGCCGCGGATTACAACCGTTCACCAGCCGGTTTTCGACATGGCGCGCGATGCCACCGACGCGTTGATCGCAAAGCTTGAGAACAAGCCTTTCAATATGCTGGAGACCCGTGCGTGCGAGCTGATCATCCGGCAATCAACAGCACCGCCCGCAAGCCGGTGATGGCCAAGCCGTGATCCGGCATCGCGAACGGCTGAGCTATGCGGCAGGCGATCTTGGTTTCAACCTCGTCTGGCAATCCATCGAACTCTACCTGCTGTTTTTCTATATTCAGATATTGCATCTGCCGCTCGGTATTGCGGCCGGCATTTTTCTGGTCGGCGCTGCGGTTGATTGGCTTTTTGATCCTCTTATCGGCGCGGTTGCCGATCGCAAGGCGGCGCGATTTCCGATGAAATTATGGGTCCTGCTGAGCGGTCCGCTTATCGCCATAGCCTTGTGGCTGGCCTTCCGATCTCCGCCACTGGAGGGCATGGATCTCGCGATTTACGCGGCCGCTACGCATATGGGACTGCGGTTTGCTTATGGCTGCGGCAATATTCCTTACGCTGTGCTGACCGCGCGGATCAGCGATGATCCGTCCGAACAGCTGAAGCTCACGGGCATGAGAATGCAGGGAGCCGCACTGGGCGGGCTGACCGCGGCGACAATTTATGCGCTCGCCTCGGGAGGCGACACACCATTTCTGGTCGGGGCCCTGATATTGGGCGTTCTGGCGCAGCTCTGTTTCCTGATCACCTGGCTGGGGGTCAAGGAGCGCGTTGCCTCGCCACCGGTATCGTCCCTGCCACCTGTTCAGGAAATTTCACATTATTTCAGACTGATCGGACGCAGTAGCGGGCTGCGCCGCTTGCTGGTGACGATCGTGGTTGCGGGATTGAGTACGACCGTGACAGCAAAGTCTATCCTGTTCCTGTTCGACCGTGATTTGCAAAACCCGCAATGGGGCTATTGGGCGGCCCTGTTACCATCGGCGGCCTTGCTGACGACAACCCCGTTGTGGGTCGCCTTGTCATCGCGCATCGGGCTGGTGACGACCCTCATATCGGCGGTCCTGCTGCATGCCGCCGCTCTGGTGATGCTGACCATTTTCTATGGATACGGGCTGGCAGTCGCGACCGTCATACTGGCGATTGCCATCTCTGCCACATGCGGGATGTCGGTGATGTTCTGGTCGATGGTGCCGATCGCCATCCGCAATCTGGAAACCGCGCCCGACGGAACGGGTTGCGCCGCACACGTCTATGCCCTGTCCAATGTTGCCCGAAAACTGGGGCAGGCGCTGGCACCGCAAATAATCGCCCTGAGCCTCGCCCTGACGGGAGGCGGCGATGCGACGTTAAAGGGTGGAGCGGTTCTCCCGGGCATGATCCTGGCCGCCTTGATATGCGCTATCGCCATCATGATCTATCGTCCGACAAGCGAGGGCCGCAACGGCGCCCAGGCGGTTCCGCAACCATAGCAGCGATCCGCGTCGGCGAAACGCCTGCTAGCGCCCGAATCCGCCGGCCGATGGCGCGTGAAAAACCGGACGCCGGTGATCGCCTGGCGTGATCAGCGCTTCGAGAAATTGATCATGCGACGGGGCAGCGACGGCCAGTTGCCCGACCGCGGCACTCACCTGCCCCATTACATCCCGGACATCATCGAAATCCGGGATATCGGTCAACGGGTCGTAGCTTTTCGGCCTCAGCCCCATGCCGCGCGCGACAAAAAACCAGCTCAGGTCATGAAACAGCTCGCGCCGCCGCGATATGATCCGGCCGCTATTCCCGAACAATTCCATTTTTTGCGCGAGGCTGTCCGGCAGCGGTACCTGCCTGACATGATCCCAGAAAGGTTCACCGACGCGCTGGTTGGGGTAATAATGAAGCATGAGAAAGTCGCGAATATGCTCGTACTCGGTCAATGTTTCCCGATTATAGGCTGCCTGCAGCACCGGATCGAAATTGCGATCCGGGAAATAGTCGAGCAAACGGTTGAGCCCGGTCACGATCAAATGGATGCTGGTAGACTCCAGCGGCTCCAGAAACCCCGCCGACAATCCGATCGAGACACAATTCCCGTCCCAGAATTTCTTGCGATGGCCCGCGGTAAAACCGATCACCCGCGGGTCCGCCAGGGGCTTGCCGTCCAGCGATCCCACCAATCGTTCCTGCGCATCGGCATCGCTGATAAAAGCGCTGGAATAGACATAACCATTGCCAACCCGGTTCTGCAGGGGGATGCGCCATTGCCAGCCCGCTTCGCGCGCAGTCGATATCGTATAGGGTGTTCGCGGCCCAGCCGCCTCGCTCTGCACAGCCACAGCGCGGTCGCAGGGCAGCCAGTTGGTCCAGTCTTCATAACCGGCGTTCAGACCTTGTTCGATCAGCAACCCGCGAAACCCCGAACAATCGATGTAGAGGTCGGCAGAAACGGTCGAGCCGTCATCGCAGAACAGCTGGTCGATAAGGCCGCGGTCATCGACCGTCGCCCGTTCGACCTTGCGGTCGAGACGGATCACGCCAAGCTGTTCGGAAACCCGGCGCAGATAGGCGGCCACCAATCCGGCATCGAAATGCAATGCATAAGAGAGAGCACCGCCCGGAAACTGGCCATCCGCTGGCGGGAAAAGAAATTTATTCTGCTCGGCCAGCGCAATGGAAGGGCAGAAGTCCGCCACACGGGCTTCATGGCCCTGGGCTTCATTCTTCCACCAATAATGGTGGAAGGGCCGGCGATCAATGGTGACGCCGAAATTACCGAACGGATGCCAATAGCTGTGACCGGTCTTCAACCAGTCCCGAAACTCGATCGCCAGTTTGAAGGTGGCCCTGGTTTCCTTGACGAAATCGACAGGATTGATTTCGAGCAGCTTGAGAAATTCAAAAATCGGCGGGATCGTTGCTTCACCCACCCCGATGGTCGGTATCGCCGATGACTCGATCAACGTGATCTCGGTACCGTCGCGGGCGAAAATCCGTCCGAGCAGACAGGCCGCCGACCAACCGGCGGTGCCGCCGCCGACAATGGCGATTTTTCTGATCTTGGGCGTTTCACTCATAACCGTGTTCCGCACTCCCGACGGCCGGACTATGCCTTAGCAGTTGTCGGACCGGCAAACAAATTGGCAAAAAAACGGGCCCGTATCCGCTGTAAATACGGGCCCGTATCAAGGGAGCCTAGAACTTGAATTTGCCGCCCACATAAATCCTGCGAGAGCCGGATTCATACCGGAACGGCAGTTCCGGAAATTGCAGATAGGCAGACTGATCGGACTTGGTCAGGTTTATCCCTTCGACAAATACGCCGAAATTCTCAGTCACATCGTAGGATATTTGCCCGTCAAGCTGGCCGTAGGACCGGCCATAGATGCCTAGAGACCGTGTTACCCCGCCATCTCCGAAGCCGAAGTTACCCAGGAGCTGCTTCGAACGCCACGAGTAGGATGCCCGCGCCGCAAAACCGTCTTTCTCGAAATATACCTGCCCGTTGAATGAATGTTTCGATACGCCCTCCAGCGGCAGGTTGGTATCAAAGTCATTCGACCCGTTGGTCTTGGTGTCTGAGAAAGTATAGTTGCCGGTGAAGCCCAGTCCGAAATCGAAGGCATATTGCCCCGCAAGTTCAAAGCCGCGGACCCGGCCGCCGGTTCCGTTTGCCGGCTGGTTGACTGGTCCCAAACGGCCGCCGCCCTGATCATTGACAAAGACCGGAATGGTTTCGGTCACGATGAACGAGTCGACTTCTTTCCAGAAGGCTCCGACGGAAATCAGACCTTGGCGTCCCAGATATAGCTCGTATGCCAGATCGAACTGGTAGGCACGAAATGGCTCGAGCCCGGCGTTACCGCGTGATCCGTTGGTAAACAGGAACAGATTTTCTGTCGGCGAACCAACCGTTGAATCTCTGGTGAACTGGGTAGAGAAACCGCGGCCCAGATCATCCAGCTTCTGGCGGGCGACCACGCGTGCCGCAGAGAATCTGATCTTCGATTGATCATTCACGTCAACAACCGCGTTGATGCTTGGCAGGAAGTCGGTCGTGCTCTGGGTCGTGGTATCGGTCTGGAAATCACGCAGAACCCCGTTCCAGCTGTCGGTACCCCAATAGACCGGATCGGCGTTTGATGGCTGATTCTGGTCGACACGCAATTTCGTGTTCACGATACGGAGTCCGACATTGATATGATAAGGATCATCCGGGCTGCCCATATCAGCCATCACATAGGCAGATTTGGTTTCTTCCTTGACCAGATAGGCCTGCAGCGGATCTTCAAAGAAGCTGAACGGCGTATCGGGATAGAGAGCCTGCAGCCATCCGATTGCGTCTGTCATTTGCGCGCGGTCCTGAACCGTCAACGATCCTCCGGGAGTATTTGCACCACCGGCAAAGTTCGCAATCGTTTCCAGACGCTCCGGATTCGAGAGGAAGGACTGGATCGGCGAAATCACGACAGGAGAATTACCGAAACGGCTACAGCCTGCAAATGCCGCCGGCTTGTTGACCTCTGGCAAATCGCAAATCTTGAAACCGATGGCAGGATCCTGGAAATATCCATAGGGCGTCCAGTTATAGGAGAAGCCTGCAACGCGGTCCGCCTCGGGGATCGCTGACGCATCGATTTCTCCCTTGCCGGAATAGTCCGCGAGATAACGACCGGAAGCAAATTCGACCTGGCGCTGGCCATAACGGAAGCCCGCGCTCAAAGTGATCGCATTTTCCGCGCTATCGTCGACATCATAGGCAAAATCCGCCTTGATCGAGTGGCCATCGACTTTCGAACGATCCCCGAAGGCCCAATGTGACTTGAACAATCCATAAGCGGGGTTGGTGAACAGGTCGGTCGGTGTTCCGGCACCGAAACCGAATACCGGAAACTTGGCGTTTTCATAGGTAAAGTCCCAGGTTGCCGGAGCCGCCGGATTACCTGCGACACCATCGACCAACGCACCGCCGGCGCCATTCTGCCTGACGGTATAAGCGGTTTGGCGAACATCGTTATTGGCAGATTCGCGGTTGAGATCCGCGGTCGAGTAATTGGCCGCGATATTTGCGCGGAAGTTGCTTCCATTGTCGTAATCAATACCGAACTGAAGATTATCCGATTTGATATCGGAAATATCGACAAAAGAGATCGCCTCAGCGGAATTGCCCTGAATCGTCGCGCTTTGGAGAATACCGTCGCTATCAATGACGGCGCCGGGGCGGAGCTGTATCAATTCACCCTGACCGAACGGGAATTTCAGCGATACTTCGCGCGTATCGACCTTCAATTCGGAATGAATATAGTTGGCGCTCAGTTCAAGCGAGTCGGTTGGCCTGTAGTTAATGCCCAAAGAAGCGCCCCACCGTTTGCGATATTGATCACGATCGGTGATGTAGCGATATTCCGGCGCGTAATAGTTGGTCGGTGTTGTTGCCTGATCACGGCGGCCGTCAGCAAAAGCCCAGTTACCACGGTTTTCACCGCCCAGAACATTATGATGATCGTTGGTCTTGTCATAGCTCAGGGAAGCAATGACACCCAATTTGTCATTGAAATTATAAGCGGCGATAAGCGCGCCGGTCGGCTCCCAGCCGCCGATCTCAGAACCTTTGTTCAAACACGCGTTACCTGCGAGTGTCAGGCCGTCCTTCATGTCAAGCGCGCTGCGGGTCTTCAGATTGACGATACCGCCAAGCCCACCTTCGATCAGCGATGCGTTAGGCGACTTGAACACTTCGACGCCGCCGATTAATTCGGAAGGCACGCCTTCTAGCGAATCCTGACGGACGAAATTGCCTTCGCCGACCTTGAAGTTTTCCAGACCGCTTACAAACAGATCGCCGTTCAAAAGCGTCAGATTCTGCTCGAGTCCGCGGATACGCACCTTGGTGCCTTGTCCATTTTCGCGATCGATCTGGACGCCGGGGAGACGCTGAAGTGATTCAGCGATATTCTGATCCGGGAATTTACCGATATCTTCGGCAGTGATCGATTCAATAATCAGGTTGGAGTCACGTTTGGCGGCCAGAGCATTTTCCAGCGAGGCACGAAAGCCGGTTACGACAATGACATCATCCGAAGCGGCATTCGTGCCGGCTTCGGGCGTTGCCGCGCCCTGCTCATCGACGTCCTGCGCCATGGCGATGCTTGCGCTGCCGATGGCGTATAGGGATGCGGCTGCCATCAAACTATGGCGCGATATAAACTTTCGACCGATCATTCTGCTATCCTCCCAAATGTCACGCCTGCAGCGCGATCACTTAAATCCAATTCACTTGCAGTCTTTACGACTTTACAAGCCTTAAAGAGCCAAATTGCACAGCCCCGATGCACCAATGGAGTCAAAAAATCTGAATGGTCTCCATCTCGCATTCTGATCTGCAAAAAATTGACAAGGTTGTCAACGACTAATTGACAACCTTGTCAAAAATAGTTGATAACGCTGTCAAATATATTTACTGGCAGAGAGGAAAGCTACCGATGAGTGGCACAGACCTTGTGAGAGGAATCAAAATTGACCTTTAGAGCATGTCGCCATCTGGCTAGCCCGTTGCTGGCATTGACTTTGTCCACGGCGTGCGTTGCCCTGCCCGCGCCCGACAAGAATTTCACAGCGCCTCCTGAAATTTCGGCGGCCACCGTCCATCCGGAAATCTGGCCGCGTGCGGAATGGCCCTATCCCGAGGATGCATCGGTTGAAGCGCGCATCAAGGCCATCATCGCGCGCATGACAATCGAAGAAAAGGTTGGCCAGGTCATTCAGGCAGATATCGCCAGCGTGACACCCGACGAAGCACGGCGCTATCATCTCGGGTCGATCCTCAACGGCGGCAATTCGGCTCCGGGGAATGACGAATTTGCGCCTCCCGCCGATTGGCTGGCACTCGCTGACGCCTTTTACGATGCCTCCGTCGACACCAAAGGCGGCAGGACGGCAGTTCCGATCATCTGGGGGACCGATGCGGTCCACGGTCACAGCAATATCGTCGGGGCGACTATATTTCCGCACAATGTCGGCCTCGGCGCGATGCGCGATCCCGATCTGCTCGGACAAATCGCCGAGGCGACAGCGCTCGAGCTGCGATCGACCGGAATGGAATGGACTTTTGCGCCGACCATCACCGTGCCGCAGGATGGCCGCTGGGGCCGCGCCTATGAAGGTTATTCGCAGGACCCCGCGCTGGTCGCCAGCTACATTGGCCGGTTTATCAGGGGTCTGCAGGGGAAGCCGGGCGACAGGTCGATTTTATCGGGACCGCATGTACTGGCCAGCACCAAACATTTTCTTGCCGACGGCGGCACGGACCAGGGGCGCGATCAGGGCGATGCCAAGATCAGCGAAACGGAATTGCGGGATATTCACGGCAGCCCCTATATTCCGGCGATCAATGCAGGCGTCCAGACCATCATGGCCAGTTTCTCCAGCTGGAATGGCGAGAAAATAACCGGCCACAAAGGATTGCTGACCGACGTCCTGAAACAGCGGATGCGGTTTGGCGGTTTCATCGTCAGTGACTGGAATGCCCATGGCCAGATATTGGGTTGCACCAATGCCAGCTGTCCTCAGGCAATCAATGCCGGGCTCGACATGTATATGGCGCCCGATACATGGAAACCGCTGTATAATAGTCTGGTGCAACAGGCGAAGGACGGCATCGTGCCGATTGACCGGCTCGAGGATGCGGTGGCCAATATCCTTCGCGTCAAAATTCGCGCCGGACTTTTCGAAGCCGGCCGGCCGTCCAGCAGACCCTATTCCGGCCGTTTCGAGATGCTCGGCAGCGCGGACCATCGGGCGCTCGCTCGCGAGGCCGTGCGCAAGTCGCTGGTCCTGATCAAGAATGACAAACAGATTCTGCCGCTGGCTCCCAATAGCAATATCCTGGTCGCTGGAGACGGTGCGGACGATATCAGCCGGGCTTCGGGAGGCTGGACGCTGACCTGGCAGGGAACCGGCATAGACAATGACAAATTCCCGGGTGCGACATCGATCTGGCAGGGGATCCACGATGCGGTCACCGCCGCCGGTGGCACGGCACGCCATGCACCCGACGGCAGTTTCGTCGACAAGCCGGATGCGGCGATCGTCATCTTTGGCGAAACGCCTTATGCCGAATTTCAGGGCGACCTCAAAACGTTGCAGCTCAAACCCGAATTGAAGGGGCCGTTGGCGACCATGCGCAAACTGAAAGCGCAGGGCGTACCGGTGGTGGCAGTTTTTCTGACCGGACGCCCGTTATGGACCAATCCGGAAATCAACGCGTCCGATGCTTTTGTGACCGCATGGTTGCCGGGCTCCGAAGGCGGCGGCGTTGCCGATATGCTCTTCCGCAACAAAGACGGAAATGTTGCGCATGAATTCGAAGGAAAGCTGGGTTTCACCTGGCCGATGACCGCCGATGCCAAAGGACCCCGCCTGTTCGATCTCGGCTATGGCCTGACCACTGGCAGCGCCTCGGACTTGGGCATTTTGTCCGAAGATTCCGGGGTCGCGAGTGAGGAAGCCAGTGCCGGACTTTTTTTTGACAAGGGCCTTCCGACCGCATCATGGTCGTTGCTTGTATCTGACGGACAGTCCGACAGGACGCGTATCACCACCACTCCGGCGGAGGCTATCGGGGGACGGGTGCAGGTCAGAGCGGTCGACCATTTAACGCAGGAAGGGGCGCGGCAATTCATTTCCGAGGGCGGCGGACCGACCGTCGTCGAACTGGTGACACATGCACCGATAGACGTCAGCCGCGAAGCCAATGGCGATGTCTTGCTGCTGATGACCATGCGCTATGACAAACGATCCAGTGCGCCGGTCAAATTATCGATGCGATGCGGCGATGGTTGCGGTGGAGAAATCGAGCCGGCCGCCCTGAACGCGCTTGATGTGGGAAAATGGCAAACCGTCGGCGTACCGATCAAATGCTTTGCCAATGCCGGAGCGGATGTCCGCAAACTGGATGCTCCGTTTCAAATTTCAACGACAGGGTCGATCAATCTCAGCCTGTCACGCGTGGCCCTGGGTACAGTGGCCGATATAATATTGGGCTGCGAATAAGGTAATCCAGCTGTGCAAAAAAGACGGCCTCCGATGCGCAGAAACGCCGGTACCTTCCCGGGCGGTGCCTTGACCCATGAATGAAATCGTCGTCGCCGATATTGGCGGAACCCACGCGCGCTTTGCCATAGCGGAAATAGAGGAGGGCAGAATCTTGTCGCTCTCCTCTCCCGTCACATTGGCAACCGCAGATCATGCAAGCTTTCAAATCGCGTGGGAAGTCTTTGGCGAACATCTCGGTCGTCCGCTGCCGCGCGCCGCCGCAATTGCCATGGCCGCCCCGATCAGGTCCGATCTGATCAAGCTGACCAACAATCCGTGGATCGTCCGGCCATCGCAAATCCCGAACAAACTGGGCGTCGACCGGCATATCCTGATCAATGACTTCGCCGCGGTCGCCCATGCGGTTGCCCTGGTGGAGGCCGACCAGTTATTCCATATCACCGGACCCGATCTGCCGCTGACAAGCACCGGCGTCATCAGCGTTATCGGTCCGGGCACCGGCCTCGGCGTCGCTGCTCTGGTTTACAATGATCATCAAATGCAGGTGCTTGCCACCGAAGGAGGCCATGCGGATTTTTCGCCTCTGGATGCAGTCGAGGACCGCATCCTCCAGACGTTGCGCACCCAATATGGCAGAGTCGCGGTGGAGCGCGTCGTTTCAGGACCGGGGCTGCGGGCAATATTCGGAGTCCTGTCCGAAATGGAAGGCCGCGCTATTCCGCCGGGTGACGACAAGGCGCTTTGGTCTATGGCGCTGGCAGGCCAGAATAGCATTGCAACGGCGGCGCTCGATCGCTTCTTCCAGACGCTGGGATCCATCGCCGGAGATATTGCGCTGACTCATGGTCCGGGCCCGGTTGTGTTGGCAGGAGGCCTGGGCCTGCGGCTGGTCGACCATATTGCCAATTCGGGCTTTGCTGACCGGTTCGTATCCAAAGGTCGCTACCGCGGGTTGATGGAAAGCTTGCCGGTCAAGATGATAACCCACCCCGAACCAGGTCTGCTCGGCGCAGCGGCGGCCTTTGCCATAGAATATCGAACATAAGACGCCACACTGCAGTCTGTCCGGCCAAAGCTCAGACAGACTGTTTGTCGATATCCTGAGCCACTGCGTCCTGCGAAGAGAAAATTTCCTTGCCATCGCCGCGCGTACGCTCGGTGATGCCTTGAACAAAAACGTCCGCGATGCAATGTCTCCATGCTTCATATCGCGGACGATCCGATCGGGTCCCGGCTGCATTGCTTTGCCGGAGTTCCTCCACCAGCGCTGCCAGCGCTTCGGGCTCCATACCCCACAGGGTCTTGATTGCCGCGCGGATGGTTTCCGGCATGCTCTGGTCGCTGATGCGTGCGCTGCAGGCGAGAGCTATCCCCTGCGCAAACCACTCGCCGTTCGGTCCGGCGAGCCGGTAACCGTCGAGAAATACATTGTCATCCGCCGGGCCCGCATAGCAACTGGCGAGTCCGATGCCCGACCAGATGTCTGCCTGCCGATCGGCCGCCATGGAGCCGGCCAGGGCCGCCGCCTTGCCGATATCGGCGCCGCTGACAAACCAGATGCCGCGCCCGACACCCTGATCATAAGCGCGCGAGGCATAGCCTTCCAATTTCCGCTTGGGACGGTTGAGGGTCTTTTCTTGCTGGAAATAGACATTGTGATAGCCCATGCCGTCATAGGCCATCCAGCGGTAAAACGGGTCCAGCGCGCCAACAATAGCCTTTTCCCGCCAGGAGAGCTTGGACATGGCCAGCCCGGTGCCGGCATTGACCAGCAGCGGATAGCGCGCTTCAAACCGTTCCCGGAATTTCCCGAGCATTGGACGGCGAAACGGAATGGAATCGACCAGCGCGCTACCCATCGCTCCACCTTCGACAAAAAAGCCGCGCAGCAAAGCCGGTTCCTCCGCCATGGCCTGTTCGAACGCGGCAAGCGAACGGACCGACAATATCAGATTATAACCGCGCAGAAATGTCTTGCCGATCGATTCCAGCCGTTCTTCATGGCTTTTCTCGGCAAGGTCAAAGCCCCGAATCCTGAATTCAACGCGACGCGGGTCCAGTACGAGAAAATTGCCAATAACAGCAGGAAGCGGCTTCAATTGATCTGTCTGATCTTCAAGCATTGCAGCGCCCTCCGTCTTGTTCGTTGCGTTCGTGGTCAACAGGCCTTTAATCGTGATGGCATATCGATAACGCAATCGACCACTTCCCGCAAAATATCTTTATCGAATGAGCCAAAATGGATCATGGGACTCCGGTTCGCCGCAAATCTTTGGCTATATCGGCCAACAGACGGGATCGCAGTTGCATTTGTTAACCAGGCTTGGCTCAAATAGCCTCAATTTTTAGGGGCAGGCAGAGGGACGTTAATGAAAACGATATTAGTCGTCGGCGTCCGCGGCATGCCTGATGTGGAAGGCGGCGTCGAAAAAAACGCGGAAAGCCTCTTCCCTCCAATCGCCGCCCGTGGCTGGAAAGTGTGCGTCGCAGGCTGGAAACCCCATATCAAAAGCGACGATTTTCGCGGCGTATCGCTGTGGTGCGCGCCGACCTCCGGTTTCGGTAAAATCGACGCACCGCTCTATTCGATCCTGACATGGTTCAAGGCATTGCGGATGCGTCCGGATATTGTCCATATGGCCGGACCGGAACCGGCATTTCTGCTTTGGGCCTATAAGTTGATCGGCTGCAAAATCGTCGTGCGCCTGGGTGCCGATTACCACCGACGTCCTGGCAGCATGGCAGGAAAATGGTTCATGCGATGTGCAGAATATCAATTGCGTTGGGCAGATAATATCATCGTCGTCACACCCGCGCTGGCAAGAAAATTGCGCGCTTCGGGCATCCGGAAAGACATTCATGTCATCGGTAACGCGCTCGACCGGGCAGAAAATTTCCCGGAGGATTCGCCGGAAGATTCGAGCACGCCGATCAGCGGGGACTATATTCTTTTCGTCGGCCAGATCTCCCAGCAGAAAAATATTCATAGCCTGATTGCCGCCTTTCGGGTCTTTGCCAAAAGCTATCCTCAAATGCAGCTCGTGATCGTCGGCCAGTGGGACAAACGTGCCGGACGCAAACAAATAGAGGCCCTGGGTGACGAGCGGATCAAGCTGCTGGGTAGCGTGCCGCGATCGCGTTTGGCCACGCTCTATCGCGGGGCGCGGTTTTTCGTAAATCCGTCAATCCGCGAAGGACATTCCAATACCCTGCTCGAGGCTATCAGCGTAGGCTGTCCGGTCTTGCTGGGTGATCTCCCGGAGAACCGGGATTTGCGATTGAACGCCAAGCATTATTTTAGCCCGGAGGATATGCGGAGCATGGTCAGCGCACTTGATCGCGCCCACGCCAATCCGGACGTTTTCCGTGTAAATTGCGATCGCTTTCCGCAATGGGAAGAAATCGCGGAACAGACGATACAGGCCTATGAGAAATTATTTGTCGACGATGCTCAAGGCACCGCAAATGGCCAGCCGTCACGGGCCTAGGTTTGCCTGCCCGTGACGACCTACAGAGCCAAAATTGTGACTGCTCCGGACAGGCCTGTCCGCGCATCCCCCTGTTTCCGGACATGAATGTACCGTCCCGACTGCACGATTCACGCAGTGGAGCGCGATCGGCAGACTGGTCTTCAAAGGATGCCACAGTCTTCCAGGTCAGCTGCAACCCTGCCCATGCCCCTTGCATCAGGAAAATCGCGAGATGATCCGCTTTGCCAAGGCCGAAGGGCTGAAGGATATTCTAAAGCCTGCTGCTGCCTGACGAAGCAACCGAAAGCAGGTTCCGCAGCAAGATATGCCCGACCTGCCGTCACCGGTGCAACCCGTACGGGTCGCCGCTTGGGAACTGCCCCGCTATTCAAAGTGCGGTTTGTGGCAACATCCGCGAGGCTTTAGACCCTGTTCCGGTCCGATGACGGAGAGGTTATTCAATGGTCGAAAGCGAGATAGACATTCTGGTCATCGGCGCCGGTGCAGCAGGCCTTGCTGCGGCTCTGGCAGCGAAAGAATCCGGTGCGTCGGTCCGGCTGATCGAAAAGCAGGACCGGCTTGGCGGGACCGCCGCGATATCCGGGGGCGTGGTCTGGCTCCCCGATCATGACCAGATGGCCGCGCAGGGCATAGCGGACAGCAGCGCCGACGCATTGGCCTATTTCCAGTCGCTCGATCACGGCGAGATGGACGAGGCCACGCTCCGGGCCTTTGTCACCGAGGCCGGACCGGCGCTCTCTTTCCTGACCGGCATGGATGCGATCAAGCTGACGATGATGCCGGATTATCCGGACTATTATGAAGACCGACCCGGCGCGAAAACCGGTGGCCGCTCGCTCGACAACGAACTGTTTGATTTCAAGACGCTCGGCGAGTGGAAAGACTGGGTGTTCGCACATGGCCCTGCGCCCAGAATGATGTTGCGTGAAACGCCGCTCGGCGGCGGCAGCGGTGTAGTCGATCCGGCGGAATTGCAGTGGCGCGAGACCGAAGATTTGCGCGGCTGGGGACAGGCGCTGGTCGGGCGGCTGCTGAAGGCCTGTCTCGATCGCGGCATCGAGCCTGTTCTCGGATGCGGCGGTTATAGGCTTTCCATTAATCAGGGCCGGGTGACCGGCGCGATTGTCGAACGCGGCGGCGAACAGGAGATCATCAGCGCGCGCAACGGTGTGATCCTGGCCACCGGCGGATTCGAATGGAATGACGCGCTGAAACACGCCTTCTTGCGCGGGCCGCTCGATGCCCCCGCCTCGCCGCCGACCAATCGCGGCGACGGCCTGAAAATGGCGATGGCGGCGGGTGCGGGTCTTGGCAATATGACCAGCGCCTGGTGGGTGCCCACTCTCGCGATTCCCGAAGCGCAATGGCAGAGCGGAGAAACCCGCAACATGCCGGTGCTGATCGAACGGACCCTGCCGCACGGCATCATGGTCAACCGCGACGGCCAGAGATTCTGCAACGAGGCGGCAAATTATTCGGCCCTGGCCGGAGCGTTCCATGCCTTCGATCCGGCAAGCTACGACTATCCCAATCTGCCCGCCTATCTGATTTTCGATTCACAATATCGCGAACGCTATCCGCTGGCCTCCTACATGCCCGGCAGTCCGCTACCCGACTGGGTGGTAGTGGCCGACAGTTTTGAAGAACTGGCAGATAAAATTGGTGTTGATGCAAAGAAACTTCCCGCCACGGTCGCCCGGTTCAATGAACTGGCCAGCCAGCTGGACGACCAGGATTTCGGTCGCGGCAAGACCGACTATGACCGCTTCTACGGCGACCGTTCGAAAGAAGGGGCGGGAGCAACACTGGGCAGTCTGGTCCAGCCGCCTTATTACGCGGTGAAAATCAGGATGGGCGCGCTCGGCACCAACGGCGGCGCAAAAACCAACGCGCAGGCGCAGATACTGGATGTCGATGGCGAACCGATTGCCGGACTGTTCGGTGCCGGCAATGTGATCAGCGCGCCGACCGGCAGTGTCTATGCGGGAGCGGGCGGCACTTTGGGACCTGCGCTGACATTTGGCTATATCGCCGGCCGCGCGGCGGCCAAACGGATCAATCAGTGAACTCACCATTCAAGGGAACGGAATAATGGGCATTTTGGATCAATTCAAACTCGACGGTGAGGTCGCTGTCGTCACTGGTGCCGGCAAGGGAATCGGACGGGCAATCGCGCTCGGACTGGCCGAAGCGGGTGCCGATGTCGGGGTAGCAGCGCGCTCTGCGAATGATCTGGAAAAGGTTGCGGAAGAGATACGCGCCATGGGCCGTCGCGCGATTGCGGTGCCGACCGATGTCACCAGCCGTGCCGCGCTGGAGAATCTCGCCAACCGTGCGGTCGAGGAACTTGGCCGGCTGAGTATCTGGGTCAGCAACGCCGGCGGCTTGCCCGACGGCACGCCTCGCTATCTGACGCGCACCCCGGAAGAAAGCTGGGACGCACAAATCGAGCTCAATCTGAAGAGCGTCTGGATGGGCGCGGTCGCAGCCGCCACGCACATGGGCGAGAATGGCGGTGCGATCATCAATATCTCATCGCGTGCCGCAATAGGCGGACAGGTCAAGAACGCCCCTTATGGCGCGTCCAAGGCAGCGGTGAACAGCCTGACCGCCAGCCTGTCGCTGGAACTGGCCCCGAAAATCCGCGTCAATGCAGTCGCTCCGGGTCCGATCCCGACCGAAAATTTTGACGAATCCATGGGTATCGATTCCGAAGAAGAGCGCGCAGCGCTGCTCAAACAGTTCCAGATTCCGCTCGCCCGTTTCGGACGGGAAGAGGATATTGCCGCCGCCGTGGTCTATATGGCGTCGCCCGCGTCGAGCTGGGTCACGGGCCAGTGTCTCTATGTAACGGGCGGCAAGTGATCCGCTAGGCCCGCTGGCGCCTCATCCACACCCAGACCCGCCAATAGTGGAAACCGGCCCACAGGTTGAACAAAGCCAGCACCATCAACGCTTGCTGCAACGCGCTTGCCTCCAGTTCCCGATTGCCGCCGGCGAAATAGTCCGACAGGCCGCCGACAAAGACCGGACCAATGCCAAGCCCGACCAGCCCTGCGATCATCAGATAGATCGCCACGGCCATCGCCCGCGTCCGGTCGCTCGCCAGGGTCTGGACCGCGGCAAAGCTGGGGCCGAAATAGAAGGTCGCGGCGAAGGTCGGGATACCGAGCAGCGCAATGGCGATATTGGCGTTGTCGGCATAGATGGCGGCAATCATGCCGGGCGCGGCCAGCGCCAGCACCAGCCCGCTGGCCAGCAAGGGCAAGGCCGGGTCCCGCTTGCCGATCAGATCGCCGGTCTTGCCGCCAAACCAGGCCCCGAACCCGCCGGTTATTCCGACCATCACACCGAGTTTCCAGCCGAGCTCTCCATAGTTCATGCCATGCACCCGGACAAACAGGCCGCCATAGAAACTCGCGAGGCCATAGGAAATGAATTGCACCAGAACACCCGCGGCCACCAGATGCCAATAGGCCGGTTTGCGCGACAGCTCGAGCAGGGCGGCGCGCAAGGTCATTTCGCCCGCCACTGGTTGAAAAGCCTTGGCGAGACTCATCTTGCCGCGCGGATCGGGCACGGTGAACCAGATCACCAGGGCGATGATAATGCCCGGCAGGCCAGCCAGCAGAAAGGCCGCGCGCCAGCTGAACATTTCGGTGATATAGCCGCCACCGGCATAGGCAATGAACGCACCGACGGGGACGGCCGCCCCCATGATCCCGAGCGCTCCCGCCCGGCGTTCCGGCGGGAACAGATCGGCGATCAGGCTGTGCGACGCCGGCGCCGATCCCGCTTCGCCAATGCCCACACCGACCCGAGCCAGAAACAGCTGAACGAAACTGCCCGCCATGCCGCACAGCACCGTCATCAGCGACCAGATGGCAATGGCAATGGCGATGATCCGGCTGCGGTTCCAGCGATCCGCCAGCGCCGCCAGTGGAATCGCCAGCATGGTATAGAAAATTGCGAAGGAGAGGCCGGTCATCAGGCCAAGCTGGGTATCGGACAATCCGAGATCGCGCTTGATCGGCTCGGCCACAATCGAGATCACCTGCCGGTCAAGAAAGTTGAGCATCGTCACGATGAACAGGATCGCAAGCGCGTAATTGGCGCGCCGGCGCGAGGCAGACGCAGTGTCTGCCGAAATCTCGATGCCCTCGTTGGGGCGGATGTCCTCTACCATCTGCCAGCTATGACAGGATTATTTTCCTCCCGGCACCCTTTGTTTAGCTAGGGCTTTTAGGTCCGTCGCTCAGAGCGACTGCCCGTCGTCGACGATGATATCCGACCCCGTGACCATCCGCGACGCGTCGGACGAAAAATAGAGCATCATCGGATCGAGCGATTCGATATCCTGCAGGCGGCGGCGGTGGAACCCGGCAATCTGCGCTTCGCCACCCGCTGTCTGGTACCAGTCGCCCTGGATCTCGGTCGGGATGTAACCGGGGTGGATGGTGTTCACATTCACCCCCATCCGCACCCATTCGCGCGCCAGATTGCGGCCGAGATGAGTCACGCCGGCCTTGCTCGCGGCATAGGCGCTGTCGCCCTCGCCGGTCAGCCGCGAGGTGATCGATCCGATGATCACGATCCGGCCATTTTCCTTTTCCCGGCTGCCGCTGGCGATCAGTCGCTTGGCGCCTTCGCGCGCAACCAGATAGACGCCCTTGAAATTGGTATCGAGCAGCATCTGCAGACGGTCTGCCGGCACTTCGGTGGACCGTCCTGCCGCAGCGACGCCGGCGTTGGCGACAATGGAATCGACCGTGCCAAATTGAGCCTCCGCCGCATCATAGGCGGCGATGATCGAAGCCTCGTTGGTAACATCCAGTGGCACCGCCAGCACCTTGCCGCCCTCGTCGATAATCTCTTTGGCCAGAGCATCGGTCCGGTCGGTCCGCCGGGCACCGAGCACCACATTCGCGCCAGCCTTTGCAAACAGCTTGGCAAAACGCGCGCCAAAACCCGATGATGCACCGGCAATCAGCGCGGTACGGCCTTCAAGCGAAAAGGGGATATCCATAATGTCTCTGCTCCGGGATAGATTGTGCAACAAGCCCTAGACGATCCCGAAATGGTCGGCCAATAGTCAATTGCATAGGAGAAGATAATGATAGACACGTCCATCGATTTTACCGGCAAAACCGTCTGCATCATCGGCGGCTCGAGCGGCATCGGCAATGCCACCGCCCAGGCCTTCCATGGCTGCGGTGCCGAGGTCCACGTAACCGGGACACGCGCCAGTGAAGCCGATTATGACGCCGGGGAAGGATCCGATCTGACCGGCCTCGTCTATCATCAACTCGATGCCGGAGACGATGCCGCGATCGTCGCCCTGCGTCAGAAATTCACCCGGCTGGACATATTGGTCTGCTCGCAGGGCATGGTCCTATACAAGCGCGCCGAATTCGAACCGGAAAATTTTGCCAAGGTCGTGCAGGTCAATCTCAACAGCCTGATGACATGCGCCGGGCAATTTTACGATCTGCTGAAAGAGGCCAAAGGGTCGCTGGTCATCATCAGTTCGACCGCAGCCTTTCACGCCACCGTCGGCAATCCCGGCTATAATGCTTCCAAGGCCGGTGCCGCAGGTCTGACCCGCACTTTGGGCAAGGCCTGGGCACCCGATGGCATCCGGGTCAACGGTGTCGCACCGGGCCTGATCGCGACCAAGATGACCAAGGTGACGACCGACAATCCCAAACGAAGGGACGCAACAATCCGGTCGATCCCGCTCGGCCGCATCGGTGATCCCGATGACATGGCGGGTTTGGTGCTGTTCCTCGCCTCGCCGCTGGCCGGCTATATCGTCGGCCAGACGATCATCGCGGACGGGGGCCTATTGCTCTAGCGCCAGTCCCGAGGGCGTATCGGCCATCGCCTTGCTGGTCCACCAGAACAGGGCAACCGATATGGTCAGGCTGACCACCGCGGTCACCATGACGGCATAGCTCAGCGACATCGCGCCATGCTGATCGGCCCAGCCGTCGCTCATCACCCCGATCAGCGCCGGCCCGATCGCATAGCCGAGCAGATTGGCCAGCAGGCTGCCGATGGCCGAGGCCGTGCCCCGCTCGGTCGGTTTTACCGCGGCCTGCATCATCGAATAGGCCGCGCCCTGGGTGGAAACGAGCAGAATATAGCCGACAATATAGAGACCCAGCGTCCAATGCAGGCTGTCGGCGAGCAGGCAGGAGGCCCAGAACGGCAGGGTCAGTCCGAGTGCCAAGGCGCAATACCACGGACGCCATTTCGGGGTTCTCTTTGCCAGATGGTCGGCCAGAAAGCCGCCGAATATCATGCCGGGTACACCGCCGATGAACAGCACCGCGCCGAGATAGAGGCCGGCCTCGCCCTGCGTGATTTCAAATTTGCGCATGAGGATCGGCGCCAGCCAGATGGCAAAGGCAAAGGCCGGGACATTGGCAAAGGCATTGGCCGTGATCACCCGGGCGAGAACGGAGTTGCGCCAAAGCGACAGCATCGCTGTCCTGAACGGCTCCTGTTTCGCGACACCGGCCACGCTCGCATCGGCCGGAAAAAACCGTCCGCGCACCGGTTCCTTGATTGTCAGATAGATGATGATGCCGATCAGCACGCCGGGCAGTCCGAGCAGGATGAAGGCCCAGCGCCAGCCATATTCGGCCGCCAGATAGCCGCCCGCCGAATAGCCCAGCACCGGCCCCAGCACGGCACCGGCGGTAAATATTCCCATTGCGCGGGAAAGCTCGTGCGGCGCGAAATAGTCGGTGATGATCGATACCGACGGCGGCGCGCCCCCGGCTTCCCCGACGCCGACGCCGAGCCGCGCGAGAAACAGCGTCCAGAAACCGGTTGCCGCTCCGCACAATGCCGCCATGATGCTCCACAGCGACACCGCCATGGCCACCATCGTCCGGCGGTTTGTGCGATCCGCCAGCCGGCCGGCCGGAATACCGAGCAGCAGGTAGAAAATGGTGAAAGCAGTACCGGCGAGCAAACCGATCTGCGTATCGCTCAGCAGGAACTCGGCCTTGATATCCTCGATCAGGATCGACATCACCAGACGGTCGGTGATGTTGAACATGAAGGTCAGCATCAGCATGATCAGCACATAATATCGATAGACGCCGCCGGAAGTCTGGTCGGGTAATTTACTCATCAACATCCTCTCCAACGGATGGCAATGATCTAGCGTGAAAAAGGGGACAGAACCAGCATGGCTCTATCCCCTTAAATGATAGGATCAAAACTTATATCGACCCACGATGCCGTTCGTGCCGAGCTTGTCGAGGCACATTGGAGGCCGCTCTGTGCCGTGTCCATCCTTCGACAGGCTCGGGACGAACGGTTTTGTTGTCCTAGCCCGCCGTCAGGGCGATATGCCGCCGCATATGATGGTCGACGCTGCCGAATTCGCCCTCGATGATCGACAGCCGCTTGAAATAGCTGCCCACCGCCAGTTCGTCGGTCATGCCCATGCCGCCATGGGTCTGGATTGCCGACTGGCCGATGAAACGTCCGGCCTGTCCGATCCGGACCTTCGCCGCGGAGACATTCTTCTTGCGGGTTGCATCGTCTTCATCAAGCTTGATCGTCGCCAGATAGCACATCGATACCGACTGCTCATATTCCATCAGCATGTCCGCCATCCGGTGCTGCAGCACCTGGAAGGATCCGATCGGTGTACCGAACTGCTTGCGCTGGCGCGAATAATCGAGCGTGGTTGCGTTGGTCACCTTCATCGCGCCAACCGCTTCTGCGCAGACCGCGGCGGTCGCTTCGTCCACGACCTTCTCGATCAGCGGCAGTCCATTGCCCGCGTCGCCGATCAGCGCATCGCCGGAAACTTTGACATTCTCGAAATAGACTTCCGAAGCGCGGCGGCCGTCAACCGTCGCATAATCGCGGGTGCTCACGCCCTGTGCCGCCTTGTCGACGATGAATACGGATACGCCGTCCTTGTCGGTCTGTCCGCCCGAAGTGCGCGCGGTTACGACCAGATGGGTTGCCCAGGGTGCGCCGATCACAACCGCCTTGTGGCCGTTGAGGACATAGTCGCCGCCATCGGCCTTGGCCGTGGTTTCCAGATTCGCCAGATCATAACGTCCGCGTGGTTCGGCATAGGCGAAGGCAAAGATCATCTCGCCGGAAATAATCCCGCCGATATATTCTTCGCGCTGCGCATCATTGCCGCCATGTTTCAGGGCACCGCCGGCGCAGACCACGGATGGAATGAACGGCTCGACCGCTAGGCCCTTGCCGAATTCTTCCATGATGATCATCGCTTCGGTCGCGCCGCCGAATCCGCCATCTTCTTCCGAAAATGGAGCGGCCAGCATGCCAAGCTCGGCGAGCTGTGCCCAGAGCTCTGGCCGCCAGCCGGATTCGCTCGCAACGACCTTGCGTCGCGTATCAAAATCATATTGCTCGCGGATCAGACGCGAAATTCCGTCGCGCACCATATTCTGTTCGTCGGTAAAATCGAAATCCATATTGGTTCCCCTTTGTCGGTCCGGTTAAAGGCCGAGGATCATTTTGGTGATGATGTTGCGCTGGATCTCGTTGGACCCGCCGTAGATCGACGTCTTGCGCATGTTGAAATAGGTCGGTGCCGCATGATGGGCATAGTCCGGACCGATCGGGAAGTCGTTCGACCCGTCATCCGGGAAGCTGCGGAAATCGGGCGCGCCATAATGGCCGACCGCTTCCAGCGTCAGCTCGGTCAGCCGCTGCTGGATTTCCGTGCCCTTGACCTTCAGCAGGGAGCTTTCCGGTCCCGGTCCCTTGCCAGCCTGTTCGCCGGCGAGTGTCCTGAGTTCGGTGATTTCCAGCGCCGAGAGATCGATTTCCAGCTGGCTGATCTTCTGGGCAAAACCCATATCCTCGATCAGAGGCTTGCCGTCGAGCAATTCGGAGGCTGCGATTTCCTTGAGCTGTTCGACACCACGCTTGGAGCGAGCGACGCCAGCAATGCCGGAGCGTTCGTGCGCGAGCAGGAACTTGGCATAGGTCCAGCCCTTGTTCTCTTCACCAATCAAATTGGTCGCGGGAACGCGTACATCGGTGAGCCACACTTCGTTGACTTCATAGCCACCGTCGATCAGCTTGATCGGGCGAACTTCGATGCCGGGTGTCTTCATGTCGACGAGAATGAAGCTGATACCCATTTGCGGCTTCGGCGCATCCTGATCGGTGCGGCAGAGGAAGAAACCCCAGTCGGCATGTTGCGCCAGCGTGGTCCAGGTCTTCTGGCCGTTGATGATATAATCATCGCCATCGCGCACGGCGGTGGTTTTCAGCGAAGCCAGATCGGAACCGGCACCAGGTTCCGAATAGCCCTGACACCACCATACTTCACCCGATCTAATGCCCGGCAAATGCTGCGCTTTCTGCTCTTCATTGCCGAATGTGTAAATCACCGGCGCAACCATCGCGACGCCGAAAGGCAATGGCATCACGGTGTTTTTCCGCGCATTTTCTTCCGACCAGATATAGCGCTGGGTCGGGGTCCAGTCGGTGCCGCCATATTCCTTGGGCCAGGCCGGCGTAGACCAGCCCTTTTTGCCGAGAATCTTGTGCCAGGCGAGCATATCCTCGGGACTCAGGTCATCCTGAACCCCGCGTGTGCCGATATTCTCGGGATAATTATTTTCAATAAATTCACGCACTTCTGCGCGAAAGGCTTTTTCTTCTTCTGTGAATTCCAGATTCATGGGAATGCTCCTTGGTCAGAATTTGGCTGGACTATAGGGCGAAACCCGCCGAAAACAAGCAATTAACCAGCCGATTAAGGTGACGCTACGGCACCGCCGGATCGCTGCCATCGGGCCGGTTTACTCGTGCGGGGCAAATTTGTCCTTGCGCCGCTTGCCGAATTTCATGCTCCGCTCCAGCCGGGCCCGCAACGCGGTATAATAAGCCTCGAGAAAAGCGCGCTCGTCGCCGCTGCCCGGTTCCCATCCGATTTTCTGACGGATAGAAGTCGCGACCTTCTCCAGCGCTTCCTCCTGATCGCTGCGCAGGACATTTTCCAGGGTCTGCAATTCATATTCGCCATAGACCGACAATTCCGCGTCGGAAAAGTGATAGCGCGCGGCCGCAGGACTGCCGTCCGCTGAAATCCGTGCTGCCGAAGGCGCGACAATATCGCCGAGATTCTTTTTCACATTCTGGATTACCCACGTCCCGGCGATCACGTCGCCACCACGCAACCGGTCCTTGTTGAACAAGGGAAAGAGAAGAAACATCAACACCCAGAGAAAGCCGGCCCAAGTGGTCAGATCAACCGACGTCCCGCCTGCTCCGGCCGAACCCAGAAAGGTCAGCGGCAGGAAAAGTTCGACCGAACGCACGATATTCCGGGCGATGATCGCCTCCGCAGTGAGACGGCTTCCATCCCGGCTGGCCACCCGAATACCGACCAGCCGTTTGCCCCAGGTCGCCGACCTGTGCCCCAGTTCAAAATATATGAAATAGCCGTTGAGCAGCAGAAAATTGGCGATGAAATAGAAAATCCCGACAAAACCCAGCGGGCCATCCATATCAAGAAAATCGGCCCCGCCGGCCATGAAAAAAAAGGCCAGTGTCTGACATAGAAGCGCGATCACCGTCGAGATGATCTGGATGAAGACCAGATCCAGCAACAAAGCCCCTGCCCGAGCACCGGCGCTGGCGATCGTTACATTGAGCGGCACGCCTTCCGGGGTGACCATGATGCGGTCGAGCTTCGGATCGGCGGAACGGCGTATCCAGGGATCGACGGCTCTGCTGCTGCTCATGCGCCGGGCCTCTGTCGTTCGCGACCAAAGCCGATGAAATAGACCAGCCACAGCAACAGCATCCCGCCGCCGACGCCGAAACGGCCAGCGCTATTGTCGATCAGCTGGCGGGCAAAACCCTCGAGCAGTCCGGCGCAGACCAGCATGATGATGACGCCCGCCATCACCAGCGCGGCTCGCTTGCCGGCATCGCTGGCTGCCTTGAGGTGCGACCGCGCGCCGGGGAAGGCGATCGAACGGCCGACATGAATCCCGGCAGCACCGGCCAGCAATATGGCAAATAATTCGGTCGTGCCGTGAATCGACAGCCAGCCGACAAAATCAACCGTCAGGCCGCGTTGCGCAAACACCCAGAGCATCGCGCCGAGCAACGCCATATTGTGAATCAGCAGCAATATGCTGGGGATGGCAAAGGCAAAGCCAAGCGCGAAGGCCAGGATTGCGACCTGCGCATTATTGCTGAACAGAAATGCCGCAAACACGCCCAGCCCGTCTGAATCTTCGGTGCCGAAAAGCGTCCCGCGCAACGCCTCTTCGGAAGCACCCGGTACGCGCACTTCGGAGAAGCCCCCAGGAACCAGCGCATAGAACCAGTCGCTATCCCCCGCGACCAGGATATAGCCAATCACCGCACCGGCTATCATCACCGACAGCGCAATCCAGATATCGAGCTGGATCGCCCGGACCGCGCGGCTCCAGCCACCGCCGAAAAAACCGGCAAACCAGCGACCAAAACTGCTCTGGGTGCCATAGACCAGGAAATAGGATCGCAGCGAGAGTCCCTCGAGATAGTCGATCAGACCGGCATCGAGCGAATTTTCCCGGGCGATCGAGAGGCTGGACAACAAAGTCCGGTACAGAGTCGGGAGCGCCAGCACATCCTCGTCGGACAGCCGGCGATTCTTGCCCTTCTCCATCTTGCTGACAATATCCTCCAGCCGGATCCAGTCTGCCTCCCGCTCCAGCCGGAACCGGTCGCTGCGCAGCACCGCTGCGCTCAATGCCTGATCTGTACTCACAGTGCGCCCCGCCTTTTTATCTTGAGATAGGAGTTGATCAGGCGCGTTCCGATTTCCTGATGGGCACCTTCGATCACATCAATGCCCATGTGGCGCAGCCGGGTCAGCACCAGTTTCTTCTGGTCGAGCAGATTCCGTGCGGTCACTGCCCGCGCGACATCGTCGGCACTCTCGGGCGGCTTGTCGATAATAGAGGTCAGTTCGCGATCCTCAAGGACCACGAAGAGCACCAGATGCTTGTCGATCAGCCGGCCCGCCGCCTCGAGCATCAGATCGGCTGCGGTCGGGTCGGTGAAGTCGGTGAAGATGACGATCAGCGAACGCCGCTGGAGCCGGTTCTGCAGGCTCGACAGCGCCAATGTGTAATTGCTCTCCTGATGACGATAATCGATGGTTGCCGCTTCCTGCTGCAACCGGAAGAAATTGCGGCTGCCCGAGAGAAAGGGGGTCGACAATTCCGGCTTGGCGGCAAAGCTGAACAGGCTGGTCCGGTCGCCGGCCTTGAGCGCGATATAGGCCGTCAGCAGCGCCGCCGATACCGCCCGGTCGATGCGCGGCAGACCGTCAACCGGCTCACACATCGCCGCACCGCAATCCAGCGCGAAAACAATCTGGTTGTTGCGTTCGGTGTCATATTCCTTGGCCAGCAACTTGCTGTGACGGGCCGACCCTTTCCAGTCGATGCTGCGCCGGTCCATGCCCGGCTGATATTCGGACAGGGCTTCAAATTCGCTGCCTTCGCCGCGAATCTTGCGAGCGAGCAATCCGAAGACAGAATCGCGCATGAACATCTGCAGGGTCGGGCTGCGGACCGCCGACACATTGGGCATCACCGCAACGCTCTGGCTGCTCTGCTTCTGGATCTGTCGCCAGGCCAGCCCGAGCGGCCCGGTCCATCGCAGCCACAGCCTGCCGATATCTCCGGTTCCCCGTCGGGCGGGAATGGTGGTGGCCTGGCCGGCAAAAGCCTGACCGCCTGCACCGCTGCGGTTCAGCGAGAAAGCAACCGTTCCGTCTTCCGCCAGCCGTTCGTCCAGGCCCAGATTACCGGACAGTTTCCGTGGTCCTATCTTGCCGGAGAAATCCGCCGCCAGTCCCAGAAGAAGCGGCTCGCCAATCTCGGCGCTGCTCGACACCGTCAACCGCACCTCCTTTGCCTTGGCAGCGACGAGACCGTCAAGAATGAGCAGCAGCAAAAGCATCGCCGCCCAACCGGCACCGACCGCCCATAGCGACGGGATGATCGCCGCGAGCACCGCAGCAATCGGCGCTCCGAGCGCAATGAGCCAGATGGCCCGCCCGGTCGGGTAGAAATTCAACGAGGCGCTTCCGTCCGTTCGACCAGCCCGCTGATGATGCTGTCGAGCTGCCGGCCTTCGATCTCGGCTGCGGGGGACAACATGGTCCGGTGGCGAAGCACCGACGGCGCGAGCGCTTTGACATCGTCGGGAATGACATAATCACGGCCGGAAATTGCGGCCCGTGCCCGCGCGGCATTGGCCAGCATGATCGCGGCGCGCGGGCTGGCGCCATTTTCCAGATCGGCGGTTTCGCGGGTCGCCCGGATCAGGCGGACAACATAGTCCACGACATCCTCGACCAGCTTAACCGATTTCACTTTCTCTGTCGCCGCAGCGAGCAGCGCGGCGTCCGCCTGCGTTTCAATGCCAAAATCCTTTGGCACCGGCGCGCCGACCCGCTCGCCATATTGGGTGACGATCCGCTTCTCTTCCTCGGCATCGGGATATTCGACCAGCAGCTTGAACAGAAAGCGATCGAGCTGGGCTTCGGGCAGCGGGTAGACGCCCTGCTGCTCGATCGGGTTCTGGGTGGCGACCACCATGAAGCGCGAACCCAGCGCGTGGGTCTCGCCGTCGATCGTCACCGAGCGTTCCTGCATCGCCTCGAGCATCGCCGCCTGCGTCTTCGGCGGCGTCCGGTTGATTTCGTCGGCAAGCAGCAGGTCGCAGAATATCGGTCCGCGGGTCAGGGTGAAGCTGCTGGTCTGGAAGTTGAACAGGTTGGAGCCGATGATATCGCCCGGCATCAGATCGGGGGTGAACTGGATGCGCCCGAAATCCAGACCAAGCGTGGCCGAAAAACATTGCGCCAGAAAGGTCTTGGCCGTCCCCGGCGGCCCTTCGAGCAGCACGTGGCCGGATGAAAACAGCGCGATCAGCAGATGATCGACAATCTCCTCCTGCCCGATAATCGCCTTGGCTACCTGACCACGGATATTATCCGCCAGCGTCTTGAGTTCGTCGATATTCATCCGATAAATTCCTTTTTCCAGGCGTGGAGGGCCGCGGCCCCGTCGGCTATTTCCTGCGGCTTGTGCGCGCGAACAAGTTGGTGGAACAGGGCCGAGAAACGGTTGCCGCCGCTCTCCCCCAGCGCATCCAGTCTCCGATGGATTTCCTGTTCCTCGGCAGACGGGCTGATACCGATCGCCTCGGCCGATTGCGTGCGGATCATTTCGGCATAGGGATCGGCGACCAGATATTCGCGCTGCATCCGGCTGATGAAGGCAGCACTGTTGTTGACCAGCGCGCTTTTGCCAAAATCCAGGCTGCGCTTTTCCATGACCGGCGGCCCGAAACGGTTGAACGCCATCCAGGCCGCAGCGAGAGCTGCCGTGATCAGGCAAATGGTGGCCGATAGAAACGGCGGCGCGAAAGCCAGGGTCAATAGATTCTCCGAACGCCCCAGACCGTTGAACGTGAGGTCGAAGGTCACCTCCTCGTTGCTGGCGCTCGAAACCGCCCCGATCAACGCCAGGGCGTGACGCGCGGTCGGCTTGTCGGCCATGCCGCCATTGTTGAGCAGATCGGCATCGGCGACGATCACCACCGGATAAAGGGATTCGTCAATCTCTTCCCCGTCCGTGATTTGTGATTCATCGAGACTGTCGAGCTGCGCATAGACGCCGCCATCGTCAATATAGGCAATCAGCGCGCCCTTGGCGTCCGGACCGCGCACGATCGAGCGGACATCATTCCCCTTGATCGTGACCGGCGTTTCGGGCGCTTTCAATCCGCCACCCACAGCGGAGACCAGATTGCGCCCGGCCAGCGGCTTGACGTCGACGGTGATATCGACCTCGACCAGATCCTTCAGCATTTCCGTGCCCGGATCTCCGCCCCACGGTTCGCCACGATGGACCCAGCCCTTCTGCAAGTCCGGGCTTGTGCCGGTCTGCCATTTGGGCAGGATGATCATGGTCGGTCCGACATAGGCACGCTGCTGGATCACGGCATCAATTTCTGCGGAGGGCGTGAACGGACCGGGGGTCAGAATCAGCAGCCCCTTATTGTCCATGCCCGCCGGAGAGCGCGAATATTGCACCGGAACGCCGGTTTTTTCGAGCAGACTGGCAAAGGCCTTATATCCGACAACGCTGCTGGATGCGCCATGGGCCTCGCCATTTTTGCCCGAGGCCAGAGGGTCACTCATGCCCATCCCGTAGAGAAGGGCTACGAACGCCGCGAAACCGACCGCGAACATGATGACAATCGTGGTCCGCTGGAATGGATTGGCCTGAACGCTCATCCTTTTCCTGCGCTCCGCCAGCTTTCCTGAAGCGCAAATCCGGCATAGGCATCGCGCGATATATGCCATCCGCTCTCGTCGATCGGCAGAGCCGCAAATATGCCGCGCTCGACCTGACCGGCGATCACCGCAAACATCGCCCGCGCGGCTTCGGGCAGGCTGTCGAACCGCTCGATCTCGCGCGACGTATTCGACGGGCGCAGCAAATCCGGTCGGCGCTTTTCAATATCGGCGATACTGCGATGGAGCAGCAGACGGACCGCCTGGTCAAACTGGCCCTCGGCGGCCAGCGCCTCGGCTTGCGCGAGCAGTTCCCGCGCTGCCGCCGGCTGTGGTTGCCAGACGTCGTCTGCGGGACGTTTCCGGGCGCGCCACTGTTCGACATAAGGCGCGATAATTATCCAGAGCAAAGTCAGCACAGCTGCGGCAAGCAGAACCAGCAACAGGATACGCAATATCGGCCAGGCCTCCGCGACCATTTCGAAGAGAGGCCTGAGCAAGTCGCCCAGCCAGTCGAGAAAATCCCGCCACCATAGTGGAATTTCCGGTGGCCGGGGTGCCGGGCTGGGGACAAACTGGATCGTGGAATCGGCGCGCACATCGTCCCACGCGCCATCAAAAGAAGCGCCTACTTCATTTCCCTTGCCTTGCGCTGCTTTTACCACCGCCAAAGTGTCGCAGAATCCCGATCATCGGGCAAGGGCGAAGATCGTTGTTTTGTAAAGCTTTACCTTCTTCCCAATTTGTGACAACTTGCTCCGGCATAGAAAAATTTGGGGGGATTTGAGATGGCAGACACAGCACAGCATCTGGATATTGGGCGAGTACTCAACAACACTTTCGGCGTGATTAAACGCAATCCATTGATGTTTCTCGGCCTTTCCTTCCTGCTGGTCGCTCTGCCACAGGCGCTTATGCAGATGGCGACCGGCGCATCGGCAGCCGGTGTCGACGCGACCGCGATGATGGAAATGTTCAGTTCGCCGTCGATGATTGCAACCGCATTCGGAGGATGGCTGCTGTTCGTCATATTGTCGATTTTGCTGCAGGCCACCTTCATCATCGCCACGGTCAAGGACCTCAATGGGCAGGGAATCAGCCTTGGCGAATGCGTAGGTCAGGCGATGGGCAAAATATTGCCTTTGATCGGTCTGGGCATCGTGATGACATTGGGCATCATGCTCGGCCTTATCTTGCTCGTCATTCCGGGCCTGATATTGGCGCTGATGTGGATTGTCTCTTCCCCGGTCATGATGGCGGAAGACAAGGGAATCATTGATTCCCTGAAGCGCAGCGCGGAATTGACCAAGGGCTCGAAGCGCTGGATCGTGCTTCTGTTCGTGGTCTATATCATTATCGCGACGGTTCTGGGTCTTTTCATGATGCCCTTTGCCTTTGCCGGCACCGCTGCGATCACGATCGTCGGACTGGTCATCAACACGCTGACTGGCGCGATACAGGGAACCGGTATTGCTGCGGTCTATGTTGATCTTCGCATAGTCAAAGAAGGCGGGAATACGGATGCCTTGGCAGATGTGTTTGCCTGACTCCGAACGACGCGATCGCATCGCCCAATAGATTCATTGGCATGAACGGCGCAATTGCCTATAGGTTGCATATTGCCATTCAATAATCCGGGTGAAACTTCCATGATCAAGCTGAACGTCAACGGTCAGGCACGGGAGGTCGATGCCGACCCGGCGACCCCGATATTGTGGATCGTGCGGGAAAATCTGAAGATGCCCGGGACGAAATTCGGCTGCGGCATCGCCCAGTGCGGTGCCTGTACCGTGCATCTTGATGGCAAGCCGATCCGCAGCTGCTCGACTCCCGTTTCTGCTGCCAAAGGCAAGACGATTACCACCATCGAGGGCATTGCCGCCGAAGACGGCACCTTGCACAAGGTCCAGCAGGCCTGGATCGAAGCCCAGGTTCCCCAATGCGGCTATTGCCAGTCGGGCCAGATCATGTCGGCCACTGCGTTGCTCAAGGAAAATCCCCAACCAACCGACGCGCAGATCGACGCCGCCATGACCGGCAATATCTGCCGCTGCGGCATGTATGGCCGGATACGCAAGGCAATCAAGGCTGCGGCCGGCATCGAACAACCCGCGAAAGTGGGGGCTTAGATCATGGGCAAATGGTCAAGACGCGCTTTCATCGGAGCCGGTGTCGTTGCCGGTAGCGCTCTGGTTGTCGGCGTAGCGGTCCGTCAGGGCAATCCGGTCGACCGGCTGGGTCCGCTACTCACCGACGGCGAGAATGAGCAGCTGCTCAACGCCTGGGTCAAGGTCGATACCGACAATATCGTCACCGCCGTCATCCCGCATGTCGAAATGGGGCAGGGCGTCTATACCGCGCTCGCCCAGATGCTCGCGGACGAGATGGATGCCGACTGGAACAAGGTGCAGATTCTCGAAGCGCCCGCCGACAAGCAATATGTATCCGATTCAATCGGCCGCGATTTTCTGTTTCCCAATCTCCAGGTCCCGGCGCTGTTCGAACCGACGGTCGCCGGCGGCATCCTGGAACTGGCGCAGGCCATGGGCCTGCAATTCACCGGCGGCAGCTATTCGGTGCGCGCCACCGGCCAGCGCGCGATGCGCACCGCCGGCGCTGCCGCCCGCGAAATGCTGGTCGCAGCAGCGGCGAGCGAATGGCAGGTTCCGACGAGCGAAATCAGCACCGCGGACAGCATGCTCATCCATGCCAGGAGTGGGAAGTCCGAACCGTTCGCGACATTTGCGCGCGCCGCAGCGGAACAAAGCCTGCCGGCCAAACCGAAACTGAAATCGCCGGAAAATTACAAGATCATGGGCCAGCCAAAGGCCCGCCATGATATTCCCGAAAAAGTCGATGGCAGCGCGGTTTTCGGGATTGATGCCGATGTCCCGGGCATGAAATATGCGGCGGTCAAGGCCCCTCCGGTCATTGGCGCTACGGTTGAATCGATGGATGCAACCACCGCCAAAACCATGCCCGGCGTGCTGCAGATTCTCAACATGGGTGATTTTGTCGCCGTGGTGGCCGGCGGCTATTGGCAGGCACAGCAAGCGCTGGGTACGATCGACACCCGATATAGCAAAACCGAAGGGGACAGCCTTGATCAGGACGCGATCTTCGCCCGCTATGCCAGCCATCTCGACGAGGCCGGTGAAGATGGCGGAGACATGCAGACCGAAGCTGGCGATGTCACCAAGGGCTTTGCCGAGGCAGCAACCAAGGTCGAAGCGGAATATAAGGTGCCGTTTCTTGCCCACGCGACGATGGAGCCGATGAACTGCACCGCATGGGTGCGCGATGGCAAATGCGATGTCTGGTCGGGCCATCAGGCGCCGGTCAATGCCCGCCAGGCGGCTGCCGATGCCGCCGGTCTGCCGTTCGAGGATGTGACCTATCACAACGCCTATCTTGGCGGCGGTTTCGGACGCCGGTCCGACAGTGACGCCATCATCATGGCCACCCGGATCGCCAAGGCTACCGGCTATCCGGTCAAGATGATCTGGTCGCGGGAAGAAGACACGGCGCAGGATCACTATCGCCCGTCGGCGACCAGTCGCTTCCGGGGCGGGCTCGACAAGGATGGCAAGGCGATCAGCTGGGACAATATCCACACCCACCTGTTCGATCCCGCAGACGCGCCAACCATACCCCATTACAACATTGCCAGCCACAGAATCCGCAAGGTCGACGTGCCGATGCATCTGCGCTTTGGCCCGTGGCGTTCGGTCGATCACAGCCAGCACGGATTCTTCATCGAATCCTTTGTCGACGAGATGGCCCATGCCGCCGGCAAGGATGGCTATGCCTTCCGCCGCGAACTGCTGGCGGAATCGCCGCGTCATCTGAAAGTGCTCGACACCGCCGCGAAAATGTCCGGCTGGGGCAGCGCTCTGCCGGAAAATCATGGCCGCGGCATCGCCTTTGTCCCGTCCTTCGGGTCGATCGTCGCACAGGTCGCCGAAGTCGACATGAGCGGACCCAAGCCACGGGTGACAAAAGTCTATGTCGCCGCCGATCCGGGCTTTGCGATCAATCCCGACGGCTTTACCGCGCAGATGGAAAGCGGGATTGTCTATGGCCTGACCGCAGCGCTTTATGGCGATATCACGATCAAGGACGGCGCGGTCCAGCAAAGCAATTTCCACGACTATCCGATGCTCCGGATCGACGAGATGCCGGAGGTCGAAGTGACTCTGATAAATGGCGATCACAAGCGCCTGGGCGGTGGGGGTGAACCGGGCCTGCCGCCGATTGCGCCCGCCGTCACCAATGCGATTTTTGCGGCGACCGGAAAGCGGGTCCGCGAACTGCCCATTGCCAAGCATGATTTTGCCTGACCGTAGACCTGAAATGCTGAAATATATCCGCGCTGTTGCTCTGTCTTCGATGCTCGTCCTGACTGCCTGTGGCGCTGACCCGGCACCAGGACCGGTCGAGCAGATCATCGTCCGCGAACCCGGCGCTGAGCCGGCCGTCGCCGTTGCTCCGGCCGAAGCACCGGCCAACACGCTGATCGCCGACGGGAAAGCGGCTTTCGCCAATTGCTCCGCCTGCCACAGTCTGGAGCAGGGTGCGGCCAATGGCGTTGGCCCCAATCTTTACGGAATTATTGGCAAGAATGCGGGTGGTGTCGCCGGATTTGCCTATTCGGACGCGCTCGAGGCATCCGGCATCGTCTGGACAGCGGCAGAACTGGACAGCTTCATTGCCGACCCCGCCGGTAAAATTCCGGGTACGACCATGGTCGCGGGGGCAATCGCGGATCCGTCGAAGCGACAGGCCGTCATTGCCTATATTGAAAGCACTACCGCCAATTGAACCGGAAGTCGGGCATCATGCTGGCGCTGCTGGCTGCCGGACAATCCCGCAGATTTGGTGACCGGGACAAGCTGAGCGCGATGCTCGGCGGCAAAATGCTCGGCCTGCACGCTGCCCAAGCGGCCGCCGACTTGCCCGTCTCGCCAAAGCTGGTGATCGCATCATCTGACCCTGACTGTGCGGCGGGCTGGCGTGACCTGGGATATCGGGTAGTCGCCAGTCCAGATGCCGCCCGGGGTCAGGCAACCTCTGTCCGGCTCGCCGCGGCCCACGCCATCGAGGCCGGAGCCAGCGCGCTATGCATCATGCTGGCCGACATGCCGTTCGTCACGAGCGGCCATCTCGCCAGGCTGATAGAGAGCTTCGAACAATCGGGACGCACAAGCACGGTCGCCTCGTCATGCAACGGGCAGGCGATGCCGCCAGCAATTTTCCCGTCGGGCGCGCTGAAAGGGCTGAGCGAACTGGATGGGGATGCTGGCGCCCGCGCGATGCTGGCAGATGCCCGTCTGGTGGCGGGCGATGATCAAATGCTCATGGATATTGATACCGAAAAAGACCTGGCTCAGGCGAATCTGATATTCGGAAAAATTCGCTAGCTATTTTCGAACAACGGAGCGGGATCAGCCAGAAAAACATCATCTCTCGCCTCCAGCCCTTCTACGATCTTATATTTATGCGCCGCGCCAAACAGGATCAGGACGCGCTTTTCCTGTCCGGAGACCGTATCCAGAGCGTCGTTGATATGGGCCAGATGGGCAGCGTTGATCGCGCGCCAGCTCCCGGCCCCCAGATCGTCACCAAACAAACGCTCATAGCTTTCCTGACGGGCTCTGACCGCCGCATCATAAGCGCTGGAATGGATAAACGCGGGATCATCCGAGCGACCCGCCAAGGCTTTGCCATATTGCTGGATAGCCGCCTGATATTCTGCCCAGTCTTCCGCCCGCGCCGGATCGGTTGCAAGCCGCCGTTCCACCGCCCGCCGATTGGCCGCGATGTCCTGCGTCCAGGCGGAGACCGGGATCATCGCGAAACCCAGTTGCTTGCGCAGCGGAAAAACAGCATCGGTCAATTCGGGAAAATCGTCGGCCCGGCTTTCCCGCACCTCGCCAAATTGGTCGAAATTGGTCGAGGCTATGGCAAAGCGGTCTGACGGCAGTTCCACCATCACAATATCGGGGTCAAATTTGACAATCGCCTGGCGCAGCACCTCCAGCGAATAATCTTCCGCCCTGCGATGCTGGCCGTGAATCGCCCCGACCACGGTAACGATGGTTGCGCCTTCGGGCGGGGATGAAAGTGGCTGGGGACCGCATCCGGTCAAACCGAGCAATAGAGCGGAGAGGCAGGCCGCAAGAGCCTTCATTCGCGATCCAGTCTCTTCCCCAGTTTCACGAAAAACACGATCAGAAGGGGCACCAGCAGGAAGGACAGGACAACCTTGGCCGAACCCTGGCCCAGCAGCAATTGTCCGATCGGCCGCTCGCCATAAAAAGCGATGGTGATGAAAATGATCGTGTCGACGAGTTGCGACAAGGCGCTGGCGATGGCGGCACGCAAGGCCAGCATCGCGCCCTTCATATTTGCGAGGCGGGAGAAAATATAGACATTGAGGAACTGCGACACGCCATAAGCGATGATCCCGGCGAACATCAGCCGCGCGCCCTGCGACAGGATGATCGGAAAGGCGTCCTTTGCCGGTTCGTACATGCCCGGGTCGGTCGGCAATGCCAGCACGATCTGGATCAATATGATCGCGGTGATCAGCGGCACAAAGCCGAAGCGGACCAGCCGGTTGGCGACATCCCGGCCGTGCAGTTCCGCAACCGCACTGGACAATACGACCAGAAGCAGAAAGGGGAATATCCCCGATTCGACAGCCAGGGGTCCGAGCGCGACCTGTTTCGCGCCCAATATCCCGGCGATGCAGGTCATTCCGCCGTAAAGCACGGCAAAGACGAACAGGGATCGGGGGATGAGGTTGGTTTTCGCAGTTTCAATCATCGCGGCTGCCTAGCGTGATCGGCGGCGAAAAAAAAGAAATAGTCACAAGAGCGAATTTTTCTATAGGGAAAAGAAAATCGGAATTAGCGGATCGCGGCCCTTCATGTCGCACGATCGGGGGACAATTTGCAAAGACTGGCAGTTTATTGTGGCGCAAACGCGGGACAGGACCCGGCTTACGCCGCATCGACAATCTTACTGGGCAAGGCCATGGCAGCGCGCGGCGTTGATCTGGTCTATGGTGGCGGCCGTCTCGGCCTGATGGGCATTATCGCCGACACCGTGCTCGTCGAGGGCGGCCGGGTTCATGGCGTAATCCCGGAAATGCTGAGGGATCTGGAAGTCGCGCATACCGGCGTCACCGAGCTGCACATCGTCCAGAATATGCACGAACGCAAAGCCAAGATGACCGATCTGACCGATGCCTTTGTCGCCTTGCCGGGTGGAGTCGGCACGATGGACGAACTGTTCGAGGCCTGGAGCTGGAACGCGCTCGGCTATCATAACAAGCCATTCGCGATATTGAATATCGGTGGCTACTGGGACTCGCTGATCGATTTTCTCGACAAAATGTCGGAACAGGGATTCGTATCCGCCGAACGGCGCAAACATCTGATCGTGTCCGACAATATCGATGACTGCCTCGACCGCCTTGCGGCCGCCTGCAATAGCGAGACCGGCAGTTTCACCTGGTGAGCCTTGTCGCGCTGAAAATTTGACTGGAAAAGACCGATGATACCCATCCTGACAAGCATCGCCGGCATGGCATTGATCCTGCTGATCGCCCTTGCCCTCTCGACGGGACGGCGGAATATCCGGCTGCGAGTGGTCGGCGCCGCTTTCGCGCTTCAGGCCGGGATTGCCGTGATCGTGCTCTATATTCCGGCGGGAAAAAGGATCATCGAGGCCATGGCTTTCGGCGTCTCCAGCCTGCTTGGCTACGCCTCGGCCGGTACCAATTTCATCTTCGGCCCGCTCGCCTCGCCGGAAATGGGGGGCAACAGCTTCGCGATAGCCGCCCTGCCGGTGATCATCTTTTTCTCGGCGCTGATATCGATCCTCTATTATCTCGGCATCATGCAGTTCATCATCAAATGGGTCGGCGGCGCGATCCAGAAGGTGACCGGCATATCCAAGGTCGAATCGCTTTGCGCAGCGGCGAATATCTTCGTCGGCCAGTCCGAATCGCCACTGGTCATCCGCCCCTATCTCGCCAGCCTGACCCAGTCGCAGCTGTTCACCGTGATGAGCGTCGGCATGGCGGGCGTCGCCGGGACCATCCTCGCCGCTTATGCTGCCATGGGGATTCGCGTCGACTATCTGCTCGCCGCCGCCTTCATGTCCGCCCCCGGCGGGATATTGATGGCCAAGATCATCATGCCGGACAATCCCGATGATCCGGCCCCCGAAGAACTGCTTATCGCGGTCGAATATGAAGAGGAAAAGCCTGCCAATATCATCATGGCTGCGGCGATGGGCGCACAGACCGGCGTCAAGCTGGCGGTTGCGGTCGGCGCGATGGTGCTCGCCTTTGTCGCGCTGGTGGCTCTGGCCAACGGCCTGCTCGGCGGTATCGGCGGCTGGTTCGGCATGCCCGACCTCAGCTTCCAGCTGGTCATCGGCTATATTTTCGCACCGATCATGTTTCTGCTCGGCGTGCCGTGGAACGAAGCGCTGGGCGCCGGCGGACTGTTCGGCACCAAGATCGTCCTCAACGAATTTGTCGCCTTCATCGAACTGGGCAAGATTCAGGACGGCATCTCGCCGCTGACCAACGCGATTGTCATCTTCGCCCTGTGCGGTTTCGCCAATTTCAGCAGCATCGCCATCCAGCTTGCCGTTACCGGCGGGCTTGCCCCCAATCAGCGTCCGGTCATCGCGCGGCTCGGCCTGCGCGCGCTGGCCGCCGGATCGCTCGCCAATCTGATGAGCGCGGCGCTCGCCGGCATATTGCTGTCGCTCGCCTGATTCATCGCGATTGACAAAGAAACACGAGAGCGCATTTTAGGAACATGACCCAGAACCCAGATATATTGGCCGCCGTTTCGCTCGCCATGGCGGACGAAGACAGCAACGCATTTGCCGAACGGATCGGTCGCAGCTTTTCCGACTGGGGCTTTGCCGTGGTTTCCGACCATGGCATCCCGGCGGAACTGATCGAACGCGCAGAAGCCATGTCGCGTGCCTTTTTCGCGCTGCCCGACGAGGTGAAGCGGTCCTATCATATCCCCGGCGGCGGCGGCGCGCGCGGCTACACGCCGTTCGGCACCGAAAGCGCCAAGGATAGCAATATCAGCGATCTCAAGGAATTCTGGCATATCGGCCGCGACCTGCCGTCCGGCCATCCGTTCGAGCCCAATATGCCGCCCAATATCTGGCCCGGGGAACTCGACGGATTTCGCGAGACCTATCTCGAGATGTTTGCCGCCTTCGACAAGGCCGGCGCGCGTATCCTCGAGGCCATCGCCCGCTTTCTGGGACTGGCGCCGGATTTCTTCGTCGACACGGTGCGCGACGGCAATTCGGTGATGCGGCTGATCCACTATCCGCCGGTGCCGGAAGATTCGCCCGCGGTCCGCGCCGCCGCGCACGAGGATATCAACACCATCACCTTGCTGATCGGTGCCGAAGAGGCCGGGCTCGAATTGCTCGACAAAAATGGCAACTGGCGAGCGGTAACCCCGAAAGCGGGAGAACTGGCTGTGAATATCGGTGACATGCTGCAGCGGCTGACCAACAACCGCCTGCCCTCGACCACCCACCGCGTGGTCAATCCGCCCCCGGAACGGCGCGGACATTCGCGCTATTCGATGCCTTTCTTTCTCCACTTCCGGCCGGATTATTCGATCGAGACGCTGCCGAGCTGCGTCGATGACGCCCATCCGGATCTCTATCCCGAACCGATCACCGCGCACGAATATCTGATGCAGCGCCTGCGCGAAATCGGGCTCGCATGACAGCAAGGGCGATCGGCATCAGCGGCGGCAGCTGTTCCGGAAAATCCACCCTGACCCGCAAGATTTTCGACAGGCTGGGACCGGATCAGTGCGTGATCCTGCCGCAGGACGACTATTTTTTCGGTTTTGGCGATGCTCCGGAGGGAAAAGGCGGCCCCAATTTCGACCATCCCGATGCCGTCGACTTCGATCAAATGTGTCTGCAACTGGCGCAGTTGAAAAATGGCCAGACGATTGACCGGCCGCTATACGATTTCCCCACCCACATGCCGAAAACCGAGACCGAACGGACCGAATCGCGTCCGGTGATATTGATCGACGGCATATTGATTCTCCAGCACCAGCCGTTGCGCGACCTTCTGGATCTCAGCATCTTCGTCGAATGCGATGCGGAAACCCGCTTTGCCAGGCGACTCGAACGCGACGTCCGCGAACGGGGACGCACAGCGCAGTCGGTGAACGAGCAATTTGCCAACCAGGTTGGCCCGATGCACGATCTCCACGTCGAGCCATCCAAAATCCACGCCAATATCGTGATAAATTCGCAACAGTGCGAAATGACATTCTCGACGCTGCTAGCCAGCATCGACTCGCTAATAAGCCATTGAAAAGCATAAATTAGTTTCAAGAATCTGTTCCGAAATCCGGTTTCCCCCGGCCGATTTTGCGGCAAATTCCCCTGTTGGACAAAAATAAAATGCTGCAGTGCGGCATATGACGTTTCAATTGAGACAAAACTGTCATTATTGGCCCCTACTGACGACCGGCGTTGATCCGGCGGTGCGCATGATGTGCCGTCGCTCAGGCTTTAGACAGTTTTTTTATTGCGGTGCACAAACCATTGCGGCGCACAACGGGGAATTCTTATCATGAAGATTAAATATCTCTTGGCTACCAGCGTAGTCAGCCTTTCAACGGCGGGCCTGATGGCAACATCCGCCTCGGCTCAGTCGACCGGTACCGTCGATTTTGAGAATGATGTCATCATCGTAACCGGCGGCAGAACCGTCGATGTCGGTGGCGTTGAAATTCCCAACACACCGAAGGCAAAGCAGGTTCTTGACGAAGAAATCATCCGTCGTCAGCGCCCCGGACAGACGGTCAATGATATCGTCAACCTCGTTCCCGGTGTCAGCTTCCAGAACAATGACCCATGGGGCTCTTCCGGCGGTTCGTTCACGATCCGCGGCTTCAGCGACGATCGCATTTCGCAGACGCTTGACGGTCTGCCACTCAACGATTCGGGCAACTACGCGCTGTACACCAACCAGCAGGTTGACTCGGAAATCATCGAGCAGGTCAACGTCAACCTCGGCGTAACCGACGTCGACAGTCCGACCGCTTCCGCTGTTGGCGGCACGATCAACCTTCGTACCCGCCAGCCCAGCGACGATTTCAAGCTGACCGGCACGCTTTCGGCCGGTAGCACTTTTGCAAAAGGTGACAACGACAACCGCAGCCGGCTTTACATGCGCGGCTTCGGAATGATCGACACCGGCGACATCACCGGTTTCGGCACCAAGGCGTTCGTTTCTGCCAGCTACACGCGTTACAACAACCCGTTCAACAACTACGGCATTGTTGAGAAGCAGCAATATAACGGCCGTATCTGGCAGGATATCGGCAGCAATGGCGACTTCATTGCCGTCGCGGGTCACTATAACGAAAACCGCAACAACTTCTTCGGTTCCTTCTCGCTGGACAGTTTCCCGGCGACAAAAGCGGACCGCTTTTACGACATCAACTTTCCTTGCACGGTCGAGGCTCCTGAAGCCGGAACCGCCCAGAGCGACAACAATTGCGGCGCAGAATTCGATCGCCGCTTTAACCCGTCGAACACCGGTAACATCCGTGGCGCATCGCGCTTCACCTTGACGGACGGCCTAGTTCTTTCGGTCGATCCGAGCTACCAATATGTGAAGGCAAATGGCGGCGGCGACGAAGAACTGCTCGAGCAGACCCGCAACGTTGGCGGTGTTGAAATGACCGGCTTCATTCGCGGGCGCTATTATTTCGGTCGTGACCTCAACGGTGACGGCGATACGCTCGACGAAGTAACGGGTCACGATCCAAGCCAGACCCGCACCCGGCGTTTCGGTGTTATTTCAAACCTCTCTTACGAGCTCAACCCGGACCACCGTTTCCGTCTTGCCTATACCTATGACGATGCCAACCATCGCCAGACCGGCCAGACCTCGGTTGCGCTCCTCAACGGCGAGATTGCCGACGTGTTCCCGGTCAACAACGGACTGGTTACGGTAGACGGTTTCGAACTCAACAAACGCGATCGCCAGTCCTACGCGACACTGCATCAGATTTCGGGCGAATATCGCGGTACATTCGGCGGTCTGACCGCAGTCCTCGGTTTGCGGGCACCATTCTTCAAGCGCGAATTGAACCAGAATTGCTACACAACATCAGCAAGCGGTTTTCTCGATTGCGTTGGCGGCGTCAGCGCAGCCTATGAAGCGGCGAATCCTTACAGCTATGATGCAGCAACCAACACGGTTACCGGCTCTGCAATTCCTCAGTCACGTACCTACAAATATGATGACATTCTGCCAAACATCGGTCTGACCTATGCTTTCGGCAGCGCATCCGTATTTGCAAACTATGCCAAGGGGCTTTCGGTACCGGCTACTGATCCGCTCTATGACTCGCTTTACTTCCCGGAGAATGCACCGGGCGTTCAGCCAGTTCCCGAAACAACCGACAGTCTCGATATGGGCCTTCGGTATCGGACCGGCAACATCCAGGCCCAGTTTGCTGGATGGTATACCCGCTACAACAACCGGCTCGCGTCCTCTTATGATCCGATCCTTGATGAATCGGTATTCCGGAACCTCGGCCGTGTAGACAAATATGGTCTCGATGCATCGATCGCTTGGTCACCAACGCCTGAAACAATGGTATATGTTTTCGGTTCGATCAATGAATCGGATATCCAGGACAATGTTCAGACCGACGTTTGCTCGGCCGCTGACATTACAAACGGCGTTGCCCAGTGCACCGCAGTTGGCGATCCGATCTTTGCTCTTACTGCCGGCAAGAATGAAAGCGGAGCCCCGCTCTGGACCGTTGGTGCTCGTGTTCAGCAGCAGTTCGGCGACGTCGAACTGGGTGCCCAGGTCAAGCACACCGGCAAACGCTGGGTCAATGACACCAACACACGGTCTGTTGGCGGCTACACGCTGGTCGACCTCGACCTGCGCTGGAACATCACGCAGAACCAGTTTGGTGACGATGTTGCAGTCCAGCTGAACGTGACCAACCTGCTCGACAAGCTTTATGTCGGCGGCTTCGGTGGCGATCTGGACGGCAACTCGCCATTTGTCCAGATTGGTGCGCCACGCGCAGCAAGCATCTCGCTGATCTTCGGCTACTAAGCAGAAGGCCTCTACGTCCGGGGCGAAACAAGATCGCTCCGGGGATAAAAAGACGGCGGTGCTGAAAAGCGCCGCCGTTTTTCTTTGCGGTCAGCCGGTGCGGGCCCGGCGTCTGAATCGGCGCGTAACTTCTGCTTGAATCACTTGCATAATCCTTACCGATTCGTGCTAGAGGCCGCGCATTGAAACCTACCGGAAAGCGCCATGTCTGACACCCGTAACTACCCCGTTCTCGTCACCGGCGCCGCCGGGTTCATCGGCCATGCCGTCTCGACCCGTCTGATCGAACGCGGAGAGACGGTGATCGGCATCGACAATCTCAACGATTATTATGATCCGGCGCTCAAGGCCGCTCGGCTTGCCAATCTCGAGGCGCTCGACGGTTTCCGCTTTGTCGAACTGGATGTGTCCGATGCCGATGGCGTCCAGGCGCTGGTCCGGGACAACAATGTGCAGCGGATCATCCATCTCGCGGCGCAGGCCGGGGTGCGCTATAGTATCGAGAATCCGTTCGCTTACCAAAAGTCCAATCTGCAGGGCCATTTGTCACTGCTCGAAGCCAGCCGCCATGCCGACAATTTCCAGCATCTCGTCTATGCTTCGTCGAGCTCGGTTTACGGCGACAAGCCGATGGGCGGCGAGGGCTTTACCGAAGAAGAACCCGCCTCCGATCCGGTCTCGCTCTATGCCGCGACCAAGCGGTCGGGAGAACTGATGAGCCAGTCCTACGCAAAGCTCTACGGTTTCCCGATGACCGGCTTGCGCTTCTTCACCGTTTACGGCCCCTGGGGCCGCCCCGACATGGCCTATTTCGGTTTTACAAAGAAGATTTTGGCGGGAGAATCGATCGAGGTTTACGGTCAGGGCAAGATGGCCCGCGACTTCACCTATATCGACGATATTGTCGACGGCATATTGGGCGCGCTCGACCATCCGCCAGAGCGGCATGGCCATCGCATCCTCAATATTGGCGACAGCCGTCCGGTCGGCCTGATGGACATGATCAAGGCGCTCGAGGAGGCGCTAGGCGTCGAAGCGGAAAAGATCATGCGCCCGATGCAGCCGGGCGATGTAACCTCGACATATGCCGACGTGTCGAAGCTCCATGCCCTCACCGGCTATGCGCCAAAGGTCATGCTGGAAGACGGGTTGAAGAAATTTGTCAGCTGGTACCGGGATTTTTACGGCAATCTGCCGCCGGCCTGATTCAGCGCGTCTCGGCCCGCTGCATGACCTGCTGTGCGGCCAGTTTCAGCTGTTCGTTCACGCCCGCATCGGCGCATATGCCATCGTTGAAAATACCACCGGAGGCATTGATTCCAACACCCAGCGGCGTTGGCCATCCGCGCAGCGAATGCACGATCGAGCGCAGCGCCGCCAACGTGCTGCCAACCGCCTGCCAGCCGTAGGCCGTGACGATCAGGCCGATAGGAACCCCGTCGAGATAGACGCGTTCGTCCCGCGCCGTCTCTTCGATATAATCAATCGCGTTTTTCACCAGGCCGGATACCGTACCATGATAGCCCGGGCTGGCGATGAGCAAGCCGTCCGCCCGCCGTACCAGTTCCACAAGTTCCTTGCCGGTATCGCCAAGACCCGCGGGATCCGACTGATAATGCGGCAGCGCCAGAAGACGGTCCGACCCGAACAATTCGGTTTCCGCTCCCGCATCGGCGGCGGATTGCAGGGCTATGGCCAAAGCCTGTTCGGTCGAGGAGGCGGGATTGGTGGTGCCGCCAAGTCCGAGGATGAATGGTTTTTTTGTCTGTTTCACGGGAACGCCATAACGAGGGTTGGTGGGCAATTGCAACGGCCTTCTGCAACGGCCCTGTTTCTTAATTGACCGATTAAATTTGGCCGATTAAGACGGGTGCCAAACAGCGCGCTTAAAGCGCGCACTCTCCTCTCCTCTGACCAAAGGAATCTCCCATGCGCAAATTTACCGAAGAACAGCATATGTTCCGCGACGCCTATCGCCGCTTTCTCGCCGACGAGGTCGCACCGCGGATGGACGAATTCCGCGAGGCCGGGATTGTCGATCGCGAGATATTCAAGAAAGCCGGTGATCAGGGCTTTCTGATGGTCTGGCCGGACGAGAAATATGGCGGCATGGGCGACAATGATTTCCGCTATGAGCAGATCATCATCGAGGAAACCGCGCGGGCCGGCTGTTCGGAATGGTATAACACCCTGCACAGCCGGCTGGTCGGCCCCTATCTCAAGAATATCGGCAATGAAGAACAGCGCGAGCGCTTCCTGCCCAAATGCGTCAGCGGTGAGACCATCCTCGCGGTCGCGATGACCGAATCCGGCGCCGGCAGCGATCTGTCGGGCATGAAGAGCATGGCAAAGGACATGGGCGACCACTGGCTGCTCAACGGGTCGAAAACCTATATTTCCAACGGCATCAACGCCGACGTCGTGATTGTCGCTGCCAAGATTGACGGGGTCGATGACAAGCACGCGATGGTCCTGCTGATCGTCGAGCGCGGCATGGAAGGGTTCGAGCGGGGCAAGAATCTGGAGAAAATCGGCCTGCACGCGCAGGATACAGCCGAGCTGTTCTTCAATGACGTCAAGATACCGAAAGAAAATACGCTGGGCACGCCGGGCAAGGGCTTCATCCATCTGATGGAAGGGCTGGCCGAGGAACGGTTGATCGGCATGGTCGGCTATGCCGCATCCGCTCGCCGTGCTTTTGATGTCACGCGCGAATTTGTCATGGATCGGGATGTTTTCGGCAAGAAATTGTCGGATATGCAGAATACCCAGTTCAAAATGGCCGAAATGGACGCGAAAATTGACATGTTCCAGGTCTATGTCGACCATTGTATCGATATCCACAACCAGGGTGGCCTGACCGCCAATATGGCCGCCAAGGGCAAGATGCTGGGCAGCGAGATCGAGTGGGAAATGGCCGATCTCGGGCTGCAGCTGCACGGCGGCGCGGGCTATATGAAAGAATATGAAATCAGCCGGATCTTCACCGACGCCCGGATGAGCCGCATCTATGCCGGATCGAGCGAGATCATGCGCTACATCATCGGCCGCGACGTTTTCAGCCAGAAATATCAATCGATCCTGGAATAGTTTATGGTGCCAACGGGCTGGGAAAAGGCCGAGTCGCGCCCTTTCCTTGGTTGACGTTTACGTAAACTGCTTGACTGTGTTGCACTGCACCATTAGCATTGCGCAACATCCTTCCAATTCTTCCAACGAGAGGAACCCCAAATGACCCAAGCCTTTATCTATGACGCAGTGCGGTCCCCGCGCGGCAAGGGCCGCAACGACGGCGCCCTGCACGAAATCACTGCTCTCGACCTGTCCGCCCAGGTGCTGGCATCGGTCAACGAGCGCAATGGTCTGGACGGCCACGAGGTTGAAGACATCGCCTTTGGCTGTGTCTCCCCGGTCGGCGAACAGGGCGCAGTGATCAGCCGCATGGCAGCGCTCAAGGCAGGCTATGCCGACACAACATCCGCCATTCAGGTTAACCGCTTCTGCGGTTCGGGCCTTGAAGCGGTGAATATCGCAGCGGGCAAAATCTGCTCCGGCGAAGCCGATCTGGCGATTGGCGGCGGCATCGAATCGATGTCGCGCATTCCGATGGGCAGCGACGGCCTCGGCGGCATGGCCGATCCCAGTCTGGTGTTTCAGGAATATTTCGTTCCGCAGGGCATTTCCGCCGATCTGATCGCCACCAAATATGGCTATAGCCGCGATGATGTCGATGCCTATGCGGTCGAGAGCCAGAAACGCGCCGCCAGGGCATGGGACGAGAAGCGTTTCGCCAAGTCGATCCTGCCAATCCGCGACGTGATCGGCGAGGTCGTGCTCGACCGCGACGAACTGATGCGCCCCGAAACCGACATGCAGTCGCTCGGTTCGCTCGGCCCCGCATTCAAGATGATGGGCGAACAGATGCCCGGCTTCAACGATGTCGCGATCCTCAAGCACCCCGATGTCGAAAAGATCAATCACGTCCACCACGCGGGCAACAGCTCCGGTATCGTCGACGGTTCGGCAGCGGTTCTGATCGGTAACGAAATGGCAGCCGGGAAATATGACATGAAGCCGCGGGCCCGGATTGTGTCCATGGCAGCGATTGGTTCCGAACCGACGATCATGCTGACCGGCCCCGAATTTGCCGCCAAGAAGGCACTGGAACGTGCTGGAATGACAGCAAATGATATCGATCTTTGGGAATTGAACGAGGCATTTGCTGCCGTTGTCCTGCGCTTCATGGACGCGATGAATGTCGATCATAGCGTGATGAACGTCAACGGCGGCGCGATCGCCATGGGCCACCCGCTCGGCGCGACCGGCGCGATGATCCTCGGTACCGTGCTCGACGAACTCGAACGTTCCGGCAAGTCGACCGCTCTCGCGACGCTTTGCATCGGCGGCGGCATGGGCATCGCCACGATTATCGAACGGGTGAACTAGGACAACGGATTGCAGTGCCCCTGCGCAGGCAGGGGCCCATCTCCTGATCGTGCCAAGCACAACGAGTCGGAGATGGACTCCTGCCTTCGCGGGAGAAAATGAAAGGAAAAAAATATGAGCTACGAAACATTCACAGTCGATATTGACAGCGACGGCATCGCTCTCGTCACCATCGATCTTCCCGGCCAGTCGATGAACGTCTGGAACCAGGCCTTGATCACCGACTTCAAAGCCTTTGTCGAAGAACTGGTCAGCAAGGACGAAATCAAGGGCGCGGTGATTACATCGGGCAAGCCCTCGGGCTTCCTCGCCGGTGCCGATCTCAATATGCTTGGCGCGTCGAAAGCCGACAGCATGGCCGAAGCCTTTGAAAGCGCGTGGGAATTGAACGGCATGCTGCGCCGCATGGAAACCGGCGGCAACAGCGCCAAGGACCTGCTCAAGGGTACCGCCCACGCCAAGCCTGTCGCCTGTGCCCTGAACGGCCTTGCGCTCGGTGGCGGTCTCGAACTGGCCCTGGCCTGCCATTATCGCGTTTGCGCCGACAATCCCAAGATCCAGCTTGGCCTGCCCGAAGTGCAGGTTGGCCTGCTGCCCGGCGGCGGCGGCACCCAGCGTCTGCCGCGTCTCGCGGGACTTCAGGCCGCAGGCATGGCCATCATGACCGGCCAGCCAATGAACCCGCAAGCTGCACTCGCGCAGAAGATCGTCGACGAAGTCGTCCCCGCCGACGAAGTGGTTGCCAAGGCCAAATCATGGGTCAAGGCCAATCCCAAGGCGTCCGCGCCATGGGACAAGAAGGGCTATAAATTCCCCGGCGGTGCCGGATCAATGGATCCCCGTGCAGTGCCACTCTACCTTGGCTCCTCGGCGATCGCGCTGAAACAGAGCAAGGGCAATTACGAAGCGGTGAAGGCGATCCTTTCCTGCCTCTATGAAGGCTCGATGCTGCCGATGGACACCGCATTGCGCGTCGAAAGCAAATATTTCACCAAATTGCTCTCCGGTCCGCAGGCCAAGAACATGATCCGCACCCTGTTCATCAACAAACAGGCCGCGGAAAAGGGCGCGGCCCGTCCTGAAGGCGTGCCGCCGACCGAACTGAAGACCGTCGGCATACTCGGCGCTGGTCTGATGGGTTCCGGTATCACCCATGTCACCGCCAAGGGCGGCATGAATGTCGTCGTCCTCGACCGCAGCATGGAGGAAGCGCAAAAGGCCGTCGCCTACAGCCAGAAGATCGTCGACAAGGGTGTGAAGCGTGGCAAGATGACGCAGGAAAAGGCGGATGCTTTCATGGCGCGGATCAAGCCGACCGACAATTACGACGATCTGAAGGATGTCGACCTGATCATCGAGGCGGTCTTCGAACGCCCTGACATCAAGGCCGATGTGATCAAGAAAACCGAGGCGGTCATCGGCAAGGATGTGGTCTTTGCCTCCAATACCTCGACCCTGCCGATCACCGGTCTGGCGAAGAACAGCGAACGTCCCGACCAGTTCATCGGCATGCATTTCTTCTCGCCGGTTGAAAAAATGCCGCTGCTGGAAATCATCCCCGGCGCCGAAACCGGTGACAAGGCTCTGGCCGTTGCGCTCGATTACAACGCCAGAATCCGCAAGACCCCGATCGTGGTCAAGGATGTCCGCGGCTTCTACACCAACCGCGTTTTCCCGCCTTATGCCAACGAAGCAATGCTGATGGTCGCGGAAGGCGTGAAACCGGCGCTGATCGAAAATGCCGCCATCGCCATGGGCATGCCGATCGGTCCGCTCGCCGTGGTCGATGAAACCACGCTCCAGCTCGGCTATGACATTATGACGTCAACCAAGGAAGAAATGGGCGATGCCTATGTTTCCAGCGGCACTGAAGAGCTGATGGAGATCATGGTCAAGCAGATCGACCGGCGCGGACGGCGCTTTGGCGGTGGTTTCTACGAATATGCCGACGACGGTTCGAAGAAATTGTGGCCCGGCCTCGCCGATCATTTCCCGCTGGCCGAAGACCAGCCGGATGTCGAAGAGGTCAAACAGCGTTTGATGTTCATCCAGCTGATCGCCACCGCGCAATGTTTCGACGAAGGCGTTGTCTCCGATCCGCAGTCCGCCGATCTCGGCGCGATCTTCGGCTGGGGCTTCGCCCCGTGGACAGGCGGTCCGATGAGCCATATCGACACGATGGGCGTCGACAATTTTGTCCGCATCGCCGACAATCTCGCTCAGAAATATGGCGAACGGTTCAAACCGCCGATGAGCTTCCGCGAGAAAGCCGATGCCGGCGAAAGCTTCTACAAAGCGGCTTGAACGGAACGATAGATGACAAGAAAGAGCTCCTTCGGGGGCTCTTTTTTTGTCCGTCAGGAAAGACGCTTTGCCAGCGCTTCGAATTTCGCGTCGAGCTGGTCGATCTGCACGGACAGCCGGTTGAAATCCGCGCTATCTGCAGCTTCTGCGCCACGGTCAGCGCCATAATGGGCCTCGAACAAAGCCACCATCTGGTCAACCACCGGTCCTTGCTGACGTTCCGCCCGGTCTTCGTCGATGGTCATTTCTATCGACCGCGCGCTATATTCCAGGCTGCCGTAGAAAATATCGCGCGCCTGCCACAGCACCGCGTCCCGCCGCAACTCGCCGCGATCCTGCCCGCGCCGGAACAGCTGGTCGAAAACCGCGACATAGTGACGCAGATGATCGCGCGACATGCTGACCTCGCTGTTGTTGCGGCGCAGAGCAAAGCTCAGGTTGATGAAATCCGCGTTCAATATCACCGTGTTCAAATGATATCCGGCCAGGGCGCGCAAGCGATCAAAAAAGCCTTCGGCCTTGGTTGACGCCATGACCGTCTCCGCCTCCCGGGTCAGCACATCCCAGAATTGCTGGAGGACCGCGAGCATCAGCTCCGCCTTTGATTCATAATAGCTGTAGATCGTACCCTCGCCGATACCGGCGCGGCGCGCGATCTCCGACATGCGCGCTCCGTCAAATCCATGTTCGACGAAAATGGCGCGCGCTGCGTCCAGAATCGCCTGTTCCTTGCGCTCCAGCTTGCTGCGCTGGGTCTCCGGATGGACCGCCTTAGTCGCCAAAACCTGTCCCTTATTGAGCTTGACTCGGAAATACCGAATGCTATTCAAATAGCCATAGGAGACTGAATGTGTCAAATGACGAATATTCCGCTGTGCCATTTCCCGCAAAGGCGTCCTGAATATGCCCCAGTTCAAATCGAAAATTGCCACCGGCTCGGAAAGCTTTGCGCAAAATCGCAAGGACATGCTGACCCTGATCGACCATCTCCGCAGCCTCGAAAAGCGCGCGGTCGACGCCTCGGAAAAACGTCGCCCGACCTTTGAAAAGCGCGGCCAGCTGACCCCGCACGAACGACTGACTCGCCTGCTCGATCCGGGCATGCCCTTCCTCCGCCTCTACAATATGGCCAATTATCTGCTCGAGGACAGCAATCCCGACACCAGCATCCCGGGCGGCAGCGTCATTCTCGGCATCGGCTTTGTCAAAGGCGTACGCTGCATGATCTGGGTCGACGACAGCGGCATCCGCGCGGGTGCAGCGACGTCCGGCGGCTGGGATGCCAGCAAGGGCGCGCAGAAAATCGCCCAGGATCTCAAATTGCCGTTCATCCATCTGGTCGAAAGCGCCGGCGCGAACCTGATGGAATATAAAGTCGAGCTATGGGCCCACGGCGGGATGCTGTTTCGCAATCTCGCCTGGCTCAGCGCGGCCGGTGTTCCGACCATGGTCGTGCTGCACGGACCCTCGACTGCGGGCGGCGCCTATATGCCGGGCATGTCGGACTATGTCATCGGCATTCGCAACAACGGCATGGCCGCGCTCGGCGGCGCCGCACTGGTCCACGCGGCGACCGGTGAAGTCGCGGACGACCGCGATCTCGGCGGCACAGAGATGCACGCTTCCACCACCGGCAGCGTCGAATATCTGGCGGATGACGATGCCCACGGCATCGCGATTGCACGCGAAACCATAGGCCGGCTCGACTGGAACAAGAACAGCACGCCGATCCGCCGCAATGATTATGAAGAACCCATCTACGACATTGACGAGATCGCCGGCGTCGTGCCGATCGATTATACCACCCCTTATGATGTCCGCGAAGTTGCGGCCCGGATCGTCGACGGCTCCGATTTTGAAGAATTCAAGCCCCGCTATGGCCCGGGCACGGTCTGCATGCAGGCCAGCATCATGGGTCACGCGGTCGGCCTGATCGGCAACAATGGCCCGTTCGACCCCGAAGCGGCAGCCAAGGCGACCCATTTCTTCCAGCTTTGTGACCAGTCGCAACTGCCGATCATCTTCCTCAACAACACGACCGGCTATATTGTCGGCACCGAGTCCGAACATAAGGGTATGATCAAGCTCGGCAGCAAGATGATCCAGGCGGTTTCCAACGTCCGGGTGCCAAAACTGGCCCTCTATATCGGCGCAAGCTTTGGCGCGGGCAATTACGGCATGAGCGGCACTGCCTTCGAGCCGGAATTCCTGTTCAGCTGGCCCAATGCGAAAACTGGCGTCATGGCTGGTGCTTCGGCCGCCAACACGATGAGCCACGTCGCCCGGGTGCAGGCCAGGCGCAAGGGCGTGGAGCCCGACGAGGAAGCGATCGCCAAGCAGGAACAGCGGATCAAGGATATTTTCGAAGCACAGGAAAGCGCCTTCTTCACCTCCGGCCGCGTGCTCGACAATGGCGTGATCGATCCGCGCGACAGCCGCAAGGTTCTGGGCTTCGCGCTGGAGACGATCTTCGAGGCGCAGAACCGGACCCTGCACCCCAATGCCTTCGGGGTGGCGCGGATATGAGTTGGGTGTCTGCAGAAAAGCTGTTCACCCGCGCAGGCGGGTGTCCATCTCGGAAAAATCCGTCTGGCACGGAGGGTCGGGGGCAAGCGCTGCCATCGCGTCTAGAGACAGGGGCAGGAGATGGATCCCTGCCTTCGCAGGGGTACAAGCTATGACCAACCTCCCGGAAACCAAAACACTTGAACTCGAACTCCAAAACGGCTGGCTCACCATCTGGTTCAACCAGCCGGAAAACCGCAACGCCCTGAGTGACGCCTTGGTTGCGGAGCTCGGAGCCGTCCTCAATAGCGTGCGCGATGATCGCAGCGTGCGCGGGATCACCATGCGTGGCCGCGGCGGCGTTTTCTGTGCCGGCGCGGATCTCAAGAATTTCAAGGAGAATTTCCAGCAGAGCGGCGACCGCGCGGCGATCATCAAGATGTCGAGCGGCGCAGCGGAGATTTTCGACCTGGTGAACACCGCTCCGCAAGTGGTGATCGTATTGATCGAGGGCGCGGCCATGGCCGGCGGCTTTGGTCTGTCCTGCTGCGCCGATGTCGTGATCTGCGAAAGCGGCGCGCGCTTTGCGATGACCGAGACCGCTATTGGCGTAACACCGGCCCAGATATCCCCGTTCGTGATCCAGAAGCTCGGCTATGCCACCGGCCGCCGGCTGATGCTGACCGCCGCGCGGTTTGACGGAAGCCAGGCGCACGAACTGGGCTTTGCCGATTTCATCGCCGATGATGTCGCGGGACTCGAAGCCATCGAGATGCAGTTGCGCAAACAGGTATTGGGCGCTGCGCCCGGCGCGGTCGCCGCGACCAAGGAACTGCTCGGCCAGATCGCCGGCCAGCCGCGCGAGGAAGTGATCCGCCTTGCCGCAGAGAATTTCGCCGATCGCATGGTCAGCGACGAGGCCAAGGAAGGCGTCGCCAGCTTCTTTGAAAAGCGCAAACCCAATTGGGTGGTGAAACCGGAATGAGCAGATATTCGCAAATTCTTCCGTTCGTCCTGAGCTTGTCGAAGGACAGCTGGTGCGAGGCCAAGCTTCGACAGGCTCAGCACGAACGGGGTGAAGGAAATTAAAATGACCCGAATCAATACACTCCTGGTTGCCAACCGCGGCGAAATCGCCTGCCGGGTGATGCGCACGGCCAAGGCACAGGGGATCCGCACGGTTGCCGTCTATTCCGACGCGGATGCCAACGCTCCCCATGTCAAAATGGCAGATGATGCGGTGCATATCGGACCGGCGCCGGTCAATGAATCCTATCTGCTGATCTACAAGATCATCCAGGCCGCCAAGGACACCGGTGCCGACGCGATTCATCCCGGCTATGGTTTTCTCTCCGAAAATGCAGCCTTTTCCAAAGCCTGTGCCGATGCCGGCATCATCTTTGTCGGCCCACCGGAAAAGGCGATCGACGTGATGGGCGACAAGGCCCGGTCGAAACGCGCGATGATCGCCGCAGGCGTGCCCTGCGTGCCCGGCTATCAGGGCGATGACCAGGCAGATGATGTGCTGATCTCCGAAGCAAACAAGATCGGTGTGCCGCTGATGGTCAAGGCAGCTGCTGGCGGCGGCGGTCGCGGCATGCGGCTGGTCCATGATCTGAAAGACGTGCCGAATGCGATCAAGCTCGCGCGGTCAGAGGCAGAAAACGCCTTTGGCAATGGCGAGCTGATCCTGGAAAAGGCGATCATCAAGCCGCGTCACGTCGAAATCCAGGTCTTTGCCGACAGCCATGGCAATACGATACACCTCGGCGAGCGTGACTGTTCGGTCCAGCGTCGCCACCAGAAGGTAATCGAGGAAGCGCCATGCCCTGTCATGACGCCAATATTGCGGGAACAGATGGGCGCGGCAGCGGTCGAAGCGGCCAAAGCAGTCGATTATGTCGGCGCCGGTACGGTTGAATTCCTGCTCGACCAGTCGGGCAGCTTCTATTTTCTCGAAATGAACACCCGGCTTCAGGTCGAGCATCCGGTGACCGAAGAAATCACCGGCCTCGACCTGGTGGCGCTGCAGCTGAAAGTTGCGTCAGGCGACTTATTGGGCCTCGAGCAGCAAGACATCACGCTCACCGGCCATGCGATGGAAGTCCGGCTTTATGCCGAGGATCCGGCGGATGATTTTCTGCCCAGTACTGGCCCGATCCATTTGTGGCAGCCATCCGGCCTCGCGCGGGTCGACAGCGGCATCCAGACCGGCGGCGAAGTATCGCCCTTTTACGATTCCATGGTCGCCAAGATCGTCACCCATGGCGCAACCCGCGACGAAGCCCGGCGCCGGATGATCAAGGCCCTGTCGGAAACAGCCTTGTTCGGCCCCAAAACCAATCGCGATTTTTTAATCGATGCGCTCGACCGGCCGGACTTTGTGACCGGAGAAGCAACCACCGCCTTCATCGCCGAAAATTACGGCGAAGACGGTGTTGATCTCGGGGCGCATGATTTCTCCTCTTATGCCATTGCCGCGGTCATCCATCACAAGCTGCGGCAACAGGCGGCGCACAGGCTCGCGCTCAACGTCAATCCGGAAATGCTCGACTGGTCCAGCACCGGTTCGCTCGAAACCGTAGCACAATATGCCGATGGCGAAGATGCCCAGACCATCCACGTCCATGTCGACAAGCCCGGCCATTACCGGGTCAGCTCCGGCGAAGACAGCGTCGCGGTGGAGCTGATCAGCCTGACCGCCGACCGGGCAAAATTACGGGTCGACGGCCGCACGCTCGAAACCATCTATTATGATGACCATCGCACCCTCTATTTGGCGCTGTCCAGACGTTCGCTGACCGTGACCGATCTCACCGGCCTCAGCGCCATGGAAGACGCCGGCGGGGGCGGCACCGTGGTTGCGCCGATGCACGGGCTGTTGCTCGAGATCTTGGTCGAAACCGGAGCGCGGGTGGCCAAGGGCGACAAGCTGGCCGTTCTCGAGGCGATGAAGATGCAGCACGAGATACTGGCAGAGATTGACGGGACGGTTGAGAGCATCGCGGCAACCGCTGGCAAACAGATTGCCGCGGATGATCTGATCCTGGAAATTGTCGCCGATGAAGCTGAAGAAACCGATAGTTGATAAAGGCCGTTCGTGCTGAGCTTGTCGAAGTACGATTGACCGCCAAGGGCCCTTCGACAGGCTCAGGGCGAACGGCAATGAGGAGACCCAACAATGAACAATAAAATCTGCGACATGCTCGGAATCGAATTTCCCCTCGTCGCTTTCTCCCATTGCCGCGATGTCGTCGCCGCTGTTTCCCGCGCAGGCGGTATGGGCGTATTCGGCGGGGTAAACTGCTCTCCGGAGATGCTCGAGGAGGAACTCAGCTGGATCGATGCCCATGTCGACGGCAAGCCTTATGGTCTCGACATCATCGTCCCGAACAAGGTCGAGGGCAAAGGCGAACAGCTTGATCCGGAAGCCGTGCTGGCCTCGATTCCGGCAGAACATAAGCAATTTACCAACGACATATTGCAACGCCATGGCGTCGACACCGGACGGATCGCCGGGGACATCGAAGCGGTCCGCCGCGAGCAGGTCGCCTTTACCGACAATCTGCGCGGCGGGACTGCGGAGGCGATTCTCGAAGTCGCATTCCGCCATCCGATCAAGCTGATCGCCAATGCTCTGGGTATCCCACCACAGGTAATGCTGGACCTGGGTCAGAAGCATAATGTTCCCGTCGCCGCGCTGATCGGGACAAGAGATCATGCGATGAGCCAGGTCGCAGCCGGCGTCGATATCATCATAGCCGTTGGCGGTGAAGCGGGCGGGCATACCGGCGACATATCCACCATGGTGCTGATCCCCGAAGTCTGCAACGCGCTGGCGCAGATTGGCGACGACACGCCGGTACTCGCGGCGGGTGGCATTGCCACCGGCGCGCAGATGGCCGCAGCCATGGCCATGGGCGCGAGCGGCGCCTGGTGCGGATCGGTGTGGCTGACCACGGTCGAGGCAGAAACCAATCCGGTGGTGAAAGAGAAGATGCTCGCCGCCACATCACGCGACACGGTGCGCGCACGGTCGCGCACCGGCAAGCCGTCGCGGCAATTGCGCTCGCCCTGGACCGACGCGTGGCAGGCGGAAGGCGCGCCATCACCGCTGCCGATGCCGTTACAGTCTCTGGTCGCGGAACCGCCGTTGCGGGTGCTCGACAAGCTCAGCCAGGGCGACAATCAGGGCGCCAAGGATCTTTCGACCTATTGGGTCGGGCAAGGCGTCGGGCTGATGAACGAACAGATGACGGCGGGACAGGTTGTGCAGGGCTTCAAGGAAGATTTTCTCACCGCTTATGAGAGGCTTGCTGGCAATCTGGAGGACTGATTGTCCCCTATCCATCCTGAGCTTGTCGAAGGTCCGGTTGCGCCATATGGTCGGCCGCGCTCTGCAGAGACAGGGCCGGGATAGAGGATGGCATGACAGAAGCAACACAGCCCCTGGCCGGGATCAAGGTCGTTGAATTTTCCACCATGATAACCGCATCGCTGGCAACGATGATGTTTGCCCAGCAAGGCGCGGATGTCATCAAGGTCGAACCACCCGGCATCGGCGATCCGATGCGCTGGCTGGGTAGCCAGAAGGGCGGCATTTCCGGCCTGTTCCACAATTGCAATCAGGCCAAGCGCTCGATCACACTCGATCTGAAATCAGCGGAAGACGTGGCCCACGCCCGACAATTATGTTTGCAGGCCGATGTGGTGATCCACAATTATCGCCCCGGCGTGATGGACCGGCTTGGCCTTGGCAGCGACGCGCTGCGCCAGGAAAGACCGCAGCTCATCTATTGCGCGATCACCGGCTTTGGCCATGAAGGACCGCTCTCGGGCCGTCCGGCCTATGACCATGTGATGCAGGCCATGGCCGGGTTCATGACCCTGCAGGGCCATCCCGACAGTTTCGCTTATGTCAAAACCCTGATCTGCGACAAGATCACCGCCTATACCGCCGCGCAGGCGATCACCGCCGCCCTGTTCGCCCGCGAACGCGGTGCCGGAGGCCAGCATATCGACTTGTCGATGCTCGAAAGCTGCATTGCCTTTCTCTGGCCCGATGGCGGGATGCACCTCACGCTGCAGGCGGACGACGTGACTCACGGCGCGCCCTTCGCCGACTATTATCAGCTCCCGCTTCGCTCGACCGACGGCGCCATCGCCTATGCTGCCATGACCGACGAACATTGGGCGGCGATATTCGAAGTCGTCGGGCGCCCGGACTTGAAGAGCGAAGAAAAATATCAGGGCATGGCCAATCGCAGCGTCCATATGGCCGAGCTGGCCTCGATCATCGCTGGCGAGACACCGGACCTGACCAGCGCCGAGATGGTGTCCGCTCTTGCCGCTCGTGATGTGCCGGCCGCACCCTGCCTGGCGCTCGAAGACCTGCCCTCCCACCAACAGGCCATCGCCATCGGCATATTCGAACAGACCCAGCACCCGCTTCTCGGCGCGGTCCAGCATGTCACGTCACCGGCCCGCTTTGGCGGTGCCAAGCTGGCACCCTGCGGCCCCAGCCCGGCGCTGGGCGAACATAGCGAGGCGATTCGCGCCGAACTGGCCGCTCGCCCGCAACAATAGATTGTTTCAATCAGCTCGAGGCACCGCCATCCTGTTGCGTCGGCCAGCAATCTGGCTATTCTCTGCAAAAAAATAAGGAGAGAATCGCATGACCTGGCAGATGGCCGATATCTGGGAAAATATTGCGATAGCAATTCCCGACAAGCCCGCAATCGTAGATGGCGACAAACGCTATAGCTGGGCAGAATATGAAAATCGGGCCGCGCGGGTCGCACAGGTGCTTAGCGACCATGGCCTGAAGGCCGGTGCCAAGCTGGCAATCTATTCCTATAATTCGGCAGAATATATGGAGACCCAGTTCGGCGCCTTCAAAGCACGGATCACTCCGGTCAATGTCAATTACCGCTATCTCGAGGCGGAACTGACTCATGTCATCAATAACAGCGACAGCGAAGCTCTGGTGTTTCAGGCCCAGTTTGCCCCGCGCGTCGCGGCGATCCGGGACCAGCTCGAACAGGTCAAGCTCTTCCTCGAAATCGACGACGGATCGGGCCAGCATCTCGAAGGCGCGGTCTCCTACGAAAAAGCGTTGCAGGCCACAGATCCCATGCCGGTTATCGAACGGTCGGACGACGATCTGTACATGCTTTATACCGGCGGCACCACGGGCATGCCCAAGGGCGTGATGTATGATCACAAGAGCTTTGCGACGGCGCTGCTCGCCAAGGGGTTTGAAATGCGGATGATGACACCGCCAGCCGACGCCTCCGGCTTTGGACCGCTCGTACAGCAGCTGCACGCTGCGGGCGCAGCCTCCCGCTCCATTCCGGCATGCCCGCTGATGCATGGTACCGGCATGTGGATCGGTGCGATGGTTCCGCACAGCCTGGGCGGCTGCGTGGTACTGAACGACAACAGCCATTTCGATCCGGTAGCGCTCTGGCAACTGACCGAAGACGAGAAAGTTACCGATATCACCATCGTTGGCGATGTTTTCGCCAAACCGATGCTCGCTGCGCTGGAAGATGCCAAGACGGCAGGGAAAGTCTTTGATTTATCATCACTTCTGATGATGGGGTCGTCGGGCGTGATGTGGTCGACCGAGGTCAAGCGCGGCCTCTTGGGCCATTTGCCGCATATGGCGATCGTCGACAGCATGGGCTCGACCGAAGGCAGCATGGGGGTTTCGATCACCACCGCCGAAAATATCGATATCGACCAGACCGCCAAGTTCGAAATGAATGCGACCACCAAGGTGCTGACCGAGGATGGCAAGCCGGTAGCACCCGGATCCGGGGAAATGGGCCTGATCTGCAACGGCGGGATGGTGCCGCTCGGCTATTATAAGGACGAAGCGAAAAGCGCGGCCACCTTCAAGACATTTGACGGTGTCCGCTATTCCATTCCCGGTGACTTCGCGACGGTCGAGGCAGATGGGTCAATCACTTTGCTCGGCAGGGGGTCTGCCTGCATCAACAGCGGCGGCGAAAAAATCTTCCCGGAAGAAGTCGAAGAAGCGCTCAAGACGCATGACTCGGTCTACGACTGTCTGGTGGTCGGCTTGCCCGATGACCGCTTCGGCCAGAAGGTGACGGCGATCCTTTCCATTGCCGACGGTGCCCGTTTCGATGAAGCCGCACTGAATGACCATGTCCGCTCGAAACTGGCGGCCTATAAGGCGCCGCGTGCCATCATTGTCGTGGATGAAGTCCCCCGCGCCGCCAATGGCAAGGCGGGCTACAAGGCAGCCAGGGAAATTGCCCTGGAGCGACTGCAGGTGTCGGCATAGACAAGTCACCGGCAACCGATACCAGCGGTCGGGAACATAGCGCCTCCAGTTCAGTCATTGACGGATCACCTCCATCCACCGCATGAGCACCCGATGATCGTCGAACTCATTCACAATCCGGCTTCCGGCACTTTCAACGAATTCCGGCTCGATATTCTTTCGCGCGCATTTCAGGCCTGCGGCGCGCAAGTCAGGCTGGGCCGTACCGAAAAGAACGGGCAGTTCGAGATTTTTCCCGACTGTGATCTGGTCTGTGTGTCGGGCGGCGACGGAGCCTTGCGGCTGGTTGTCGGATCAATGCTTCGCTCGGGAATATCCAGGCCCTTGTGCGTGTTTCCCTCCGGCACGGTCAATCTGGTCGCGAAAGAACTCGGCTATTCCAGCGATCCGGAAATATTTGCACGCGAGATCATGGCCGGATTTCTCGACAAGCAAGTGGCGCGGCTCGAAGCTCCGCTGGTAACCAGCGATGGTCAGCCCTTTGTCGCTTGTATCAGTGCCGGTCCCGATGGACAGGCCGTCGCGCGACACAGTCCGGCGTTGAAAAAGCGCATTGGCGGCGCGGCTTATGCATGGTCGCTGATAAAGCTGCTCGGCGACTGGCCGGAGCTACGCTTTTCATTGGCAGTGGAGGCACCCGATGGCGCGACAGAACATCTGAACTGCAGCGCTGTCTATGTGATCAAGGCCCGATATTACGCCGGAAGCTGGGTACTGGCGCCTGCGGCGGAATTGGAATCCAGACATTTCCAGGTGATATTGCTGACACGCGCCCGGCGCTGGGATTTTTTCCGCTTCCTGATCCAGATCGCGCGTGGCCGTGACCCCGCACAGCTCGATTTCGTCAAAACCTTGCCGGCTCGTCTGCTGACGATAATCGCGAAAGACAAAATCTCCCGAATGGCCGCATTTCAGGCGGACGGGGACACGCTGGCGGTGCAACCATATGAAATCAAAATGGCCGACCAGAGCGTTACATATTGCTTGCCGCTACCCGAATAATCGCCGCTTTTCAGGCAGCCCGGCAATGGGCTGCAATCAGATCGACCATCCGCGGCAATTTGCTGGGTGGCAGATCGTGCCCCATGCCTTCCACCAGTTCAAACCGAGCGCCTTTGACATTGGCTGCAATATCCTGACCGCAGACCGAAGGGATTAGCGGATCATCGGCGCCATGAATGACCATGGTCGGCGCGGTGATTCGCTTGGCCGTCGGTCGCAAATTTCCCGTGTCGATGATCGCCGCCATCTGGCGCTTTGGGCCGGGCGGATAAAAACCACGCTCTTGCGCCAGTTTCATCATCGCCCGGCGTTCCTCCGGCCGGTTGCGGCCTTCCTCCGATGCGATCAACGACGAGAATGCCAGCCCCAGTTCCAGAGCCTCGTCCGGTGTTCGCGGCTTTGCCCGAGCCGTTTGCATCAGCACTTTGCGTACTTCGGCATTCGCACCGGGAAGGCCCGGACCATTGGTCGAGGACATTACAGGGGTAAAGGAAAGCACGCGGTCGGCGTGATCCCCGGCAATCAGCTGGCCGATCATTCCGCCCATCGACGCGCCGACAATATGCGCCCGGTCGATCTTGAGGGCGTCGAGAACGCCAACCGCATCCCTTGCCATATCGCTCAAATTATAGGGTGCCATCTGCCGATTGGGGAAAAAGCGCTTGGTGAGCATCTGCCGGATCGGATGCGGCGGCCGCACGCCGTCAAATTTATAGGACAGGCCAACATCGCGATTATCGAACCTGATGACCCGGAATCCCTCTTCAACCAGACCATTGACGAAATCCATCGGCCAGTAGATCAGCTGGGCGGTATAGCCCATGACCAGCAATATGGCGGGATCATCGGGGTTACCGTGATCTTCTGCTTCGATATTGATACCATTGGCGATGACTTGCATGGGATGTTCCTGAACTACGCGAAAACAGGATAAGTAACAGAAAGCACAAGCGTTACAAGAACCGCAGCCATCTGGGGCTAGGGCATGGTCTCCCGGTCTGGCTGATCGATATCATTGTTCGCCATATTGGCGTTGGTACCGACCGTTATCACACCCAGTCGCGCGACCTGATTGTCTTCGTCCACGACCGCGCGCGCCGCAAGAATCACCGGAACCTGAATCGCCTGTGCCGACAGTTTGGCAATGCGGACCGTATATGTGCCGTAGGGCACACCGTCGAACAGGAAGAAGCCGTCAAATTCGGTCTGGGTCTCGCGAACGACGCGACCTTCGCCGTTCACCAGTTCCATGCCGACACCGGCAAGCGCGCCGCCGCCCCTGCGCACCAGGGTCCCCTCGACCTCGCCGGCACTGACCAGCGGCAGTTCGACGGTCACCGCAACACCGGGCCGCGGGGTGATTACCACACCGGGGAGCGCGGGTTGCACGAAGGGATTCGACAAGCTGCTGCTGTCTATCCCGATCAATATCGGCCGGAAGGGCAGCAGATTGTCGATAATCGCCCGGCCATTGGCGTCCGTGGAGGTCAGCGCCACTGACTGTCCGGCGGTCAGCTCGACATTTTCAACCAATGGCTCTCCGGCCTGACGGATTCCATCCCTGTTTTTGTCCCGATAGACGATCGCCAGCGCCTGCCCGCTATTGGCCAGCTTGTTGTTCGACAACCGGAATTTTCCGCTCCGGGGATCAGGTCCCAGACTGAACGCCAGGTTCAGGCCGGCTGCCACCGATCCATCCGTCGCTGCCTCGGCGCTCGCGGTAACCGAAAAGCGGTCAAAACGGCGGACAATCCCGATGCCCGCACGCGCGCGGTCGAGACTGGCATCATAGCCCAGCTCCGCCCGCCAGTCCGACCGTTCGCCTGCCCGCCATTCGCCGGTAAAATCAACCCGTTCGAAACGTTTTTCCGGCGCGAGCCTGTACACCGCTTCGCCGCGCAACCGGACCTTGCCGATCCGTCCGGTGGCAAGCAGCCGTGCATCGAGCTGATCCGGCGCACCACCACCCGAATCACTAAATCTTTTTTCCCAGTTCAGCTCGCCGGTTAGAGACAAGTATCTGAGATTAAAAGACATTCGTCCAGTCACATCGAGACTGTTCCGGCCGTCCGAACGTGTTTCATATTGCGTATCGATATGGAAGGGCACCAATTTGCTGCCAATTTTGAAACTATGGTCAATCGCCAGACTATGGCGTGAATTGATATCATCTTCGACCTGGTCCGAGATATATTCGCCTTTGGTCCAGATCGATTCGGCGGTAATATAGCTATTGCCAAGCTGTCCAAGCAGCTGACCGCGAAACGCCATCCCGTCACCAAGGTTCGATGAAGCCGATAGCTCAACCAGCGTGGGCCCCACGGCCCGGCGAACCGATCCCTCGACATAATTGTGACGATCACCGTCTATTTGCAGACTGAACAGCGAAGCGGCAACAGAGGTTTTATTATTGAGACCCCGTTCAACCCCGACACCGCCGCGCCAACCGGCCTGGCGGATCGGCAAAAACTCCCCGAGCCGGATCAGATCCTCGCCGGCCTCGTGAATTCCCGCCCAATAATAAGTTTCCCGGGGTGGAATAGAGTCCAGACCCACCGGAATCACCTTGATATCGCGTCTTATCTGACCTTGCGGCCCATATAGCACCACTTCGATGCGGTTCTGGCCGTAAAGCAACGGAACATCGAGAAATTCATAACGGCCATCGGTGCGGTTCTCGGCAAAGGCAAGCAATTGGCCGTTGCGATATAATTCTGCGTCCCAGCCATTGGGCAGCTCTCCGCGGAAGCTGGTGCGATCAAAACTATCGGGCCGCTCGACCGGCCGGTTGGTCACCAATGCGCCGCGTCCGGCAATCGACTGGGACACCAGCGGTGTCGAGAATGTCGAGACATCGCCCAGAGCGAAATGGGTGGCCTTCAACGGCCCGAGAAGCGCGCCTTTCGGATCGGTTCGATAGGCACGAACCCTGAGATTCTCGGGTACGCCTTTATCATCGGAAGACAAGCGGGCGTCAAAGCTCGCTTTGCCGACTTCGCCGGACGCGAAAAGTTCGTAACGAAGGTCAAATTTCTGCCCCGATCGCTTGTCCCTCAAACCGCCGGCCGAAACCACGGCATCCACCGACGGGGTGCGCCAGAATTTATAGGGTTCCGAGGATTGCGGCAATCCGGACAGATCAAAACTCTTGTGCGGCCGGATTTTGGCCGCCTGTTCCTTGCGCTCTAGCGCGCGTTCGAAGGGCAATTGGGTGTCGGACTTGATAGTCAGCAGCGCATTGGACAGATCAGGGATGAATTTCACATCAAACCATTCCGACAGGCTTGTCACATCTACACACCAGCCCTCGGGCACGTCATATATTTGCCCGGACCGCAATTTTGCCGGCGAACCGGCCTTTTGCAGCATTTCATTGTCACGATCGATGGTGAGCGTCTGGTTCTCGGTAAAGATCCATCCAGTTGCGCGGCGCGACTTCTTGTCGAGACGGAGCGGAATGTCCATTGCCATGATGATATCGGCTAGATCGACACAGATTCCGCTATCGGTCTGATAGCCTCTGACGCCATCTCCCAGCCGATAATTGCCGGACCGCAGGTCAAACAATAAGGCATCATCGTCGTTTGCGGTCCAGTCGGCCAGCGCTTGTGCAGGCGATACCATGAACAGCGAAGCCGCCGAGATCGCAATGATCCCCGCGGCCTTGACCAGGGCGTGATAGCTCCGGCCGATTATATCATATCGCTTGTCCATGGCTCACATCATGACTTCGTGACGGCGTGAAGCCGGTCTAAGTCAATGTTATGAAACGATTATCTAAGAACCATGTCCGTTTTGGCGATAAGTCCTCCGCCGGAATTCGCGGGTTCATAATATTCCACCGAAACCGGACCTTTGAGTTGAGCGGCCACTTCGGGCGGTACCGGAAGGGTAACGCTGCGCTGGCCGACTTCCGGATAGACCGCGATGCCCCGCGCAACCATGACCGGCTCGCTTGTTCCCGGCTTGGTAACCCGGATCTCGCCATATATCGACCGGTCACCGGTTCGGCTAAGGTCAAAGGTCAGTGCCTGGCCATCCCCCTGCTGTTCCAGCCTGCCATTGGCGATGGCAGCAGTTGCCCGCAAATTGCCCTGACGGATGATCACGGGGATGGTGACACCGTAAATCGGTGTCAGGGATATCGAAAAACCCCCTTCCGGTGCATTCTGTTCGGTAACAGACCGTGCTACGGGAATGGCGCGAAACAGAAGATGCGCGCGATATTCTCCATCCGGCAGGCCTTCGGGAGCCCTGACGCCAAGGCGGATCGCCTGCGGCTGGTTCGGCGGCAGCGTCACCCGGCGCGGCGCATAGCGGATCATCTCCTTCGCAGCCCGCTCGATGTCGTTTTCCTGTTCTTCGGTGACATCTTCCAGACGGCCTTCGGCGGTCATCCGGCGCAACTCCAGCGAGATACGGTAAGTGGCCGTCTCCGACCCGATATTGTTCAATATAACTTCGGTCCCGCGCTGCCCGTCGAGAACAACCCGGGTCGGAGCGACCAGCAGGTCACCCGCTGCCTGTGCTGGCGTCGATGATAGTGACATGGCTGACGCCAAGGCGCCCAGCCCGATGCAGCATTTCTTCAATAATCTAAATCTCTGGATGGTCATGATATTCTCCGGCTACTGGTCATTCGGAGAGGTTGGCTTCCCACAGCCGGCCCCACCCGGCCCTTATGGGCAAATAGGGTTACCAAAGCGCTAACCATGGACGATTCGTGGCCATTGTCTGACCGCGCTCGGCTCGCAGCAGTTCATAAAAAAGCCCGCCCGCAACCCAAGGCGCGAACGGGCTCTTATCAGTACTGATCGGCGGCGTTCTGCCGTCGGTTCAGTTTTTACTGGTAGCTGACGGTTACGTCGAAGTTGCCGACATAGGCACCATCAGCCTGGTTGGCAGCAACGCTGAGCGTTCCGCCAACGACAAAAGCGTCGGTTCCATCAAGAACGATGCTCGTGACATTCGGTGTCAGCGAAGCAGACATGGTATCGGAATTCGCGTTGGTCAACGTAACCGAAGCATCAGTCGAGACTCCGACGGTTGCACTCTCGGTGCCGCTAACATTAAAGCCGGCAGCAGAAGTCGCGCCGGAACAGACGATTGATGCACTGCAAGTGGCTGCGCCAGCAGCATTCACCAAGACAGTACCGGCAGCTGCGCCGCTCACGATCGTACCGAAGTCAAGGTCGCTACCATCGGAAGTTACGGTAACCTGTTGCAGGATATTTGCTTTTGCGTCGGCAGATGCAGTTGCAGCATTGGCTGCATTCGCGCCCATGACAGATGCCACAAGCACGGAAGAAGCCAAAGCGGCTTTCATAAATTTGGTCATAGTTCTGGTCCCTATTTCTATATTACTACCGAAAGGGCACGTGCGGTGCGCTCCCGTCAAACCCACTGACCGGAACGTCGCCTGTACCAACATTCGACACTGCTTATCCGAGGGAAAGGATAAAGCTTTGCTGCCAGTCATGGTTGATTTTTGATTAACCAACTAACACATTGAGATATATGCACATTCTGAATGATTTAATGGACTGTCCAGCGAAATTTTCGCTATCCTAGGCGGTTATCCGGACCATTTCCGGACTCTAATAGCTAGATATGTTCACCCGTGAGGCGTTGGCAAATCAGGTCGAGTTGATCGAGATTCGCATATTCGATCGACATCGCACCACCCTGCCCGTTCGACTGGATACTCACTTTCAAACCGAGCAAATCTCCGAGATGCGTTTCCAGTGCCTGAATATCCGCATCATTTTCCGACATCGCCGCCTGTTTTCTGGCAGACATGGGTTTGTCACCCGCTGATGATTTGCGGACCAGGCGCTCTGCATCGCGGACCGACAGCCCCTGTTTGACTATTTGAGACGCCAGTTCTTCTGCAGCGGGCGCGTTGATCAGCGCCCGGGCGTGGCCCATGGATAATTTTTCATCGACGACCAGACTCTTCACGCCCTCGGGCAATTCGAGCAAGCGCATCAGATTGGCGATATGGCTCCGCGATTTGCCGACAATCTCGGCAAGCCGCGACTGGCTATGCCCGAAATCCTGACTCAGCCGCGCATAAGCCTCCGCTTCTTCGATCGCGTTGAGATCCTTACGCTGGACATTCTCGACAATGGCGATTTCAAGCGTTTCTTCGTCGTTAAGATTGCGAACAACCGCGGGAATCTGGTGCAGTCTGGCCCGTTGCGCCGCTCTCCAGCGTCGTTCTCCGGCGACAATCTGGAAATTCTTGCCATGGGGCCGGACGACGATCGGCTGAATAACCCCGCGCTGCCGCATGCTGTCGGCCAGTTCGTCGAGCGCCTCGGTGTTGAACATCTGCCGCGGCTGATCGGGATTCGGCCGGATATCGGAAACCGCGATCGAGCGCAGCCCGTCGATCGCCGGAGCCGGCGCTTGTCCGGTACCGCTGCCGTCGTTGGCAACGGGCACATCGGTGACAATGGGTTCTTCCCGCTGGATTTCGCCGAACAGGCTGTTGAGTCCCCTGCCCAGTCCCGTCGCGCGCTTTGGTGCTTTCTTGTTGCTGTCATTCAGAATCGTTTCGTCGGCCATCACGCAGCTACCTTTCTGTCCGGCAAGCGTCCGATCAATTCCCGGGCGAGGTCAATATACGCGACGGACCCGCTGCACCGATAATCATAGATCAGCGCGGGAAGGCCATGGCTCGGCGCTTCCGAAAGCCGGACGTTGCGCGGGATCACGGTGTCAAATACCACATCACCGAGACAGGCCCGGACATCATCGGACACCTGTTCTGTCAGTTTGTTGCGGCGATCATACATGGTCAGGACCACGCCCATAACGGAGAGCTGGCGATTGAAGCGCGCACGAATCCGTTCCACCGTTTGCAGCAACTGGCTCAGGCCCTCGAGCGCGAAAAACTCGCACTGCAACGGCACCAGTAGCGATTCCACCGCGACCATAGCGTTGAGCGTGAGCAGGCCCAGCGAGGGTGGACAATCAATCAGGCAAATATCCCAGCGACCGTTGTCGGCGCTATCCAATGCTTTTTTCAGACGATGGGTCCGCTCTTCGAATCCGACGAGCTCCACTTCAGCACCGGACAGATCGACGGTCGCGGGAACAATCTCCAGCCCGGGCACTTTGGTCTGGTTGATACATTCAGCCAACGGCACGTCGTTGATTAGCAGATCGTAGCTGCTGTTGACACGATCGCCCTGCGAAAGCCCGAGGCCAGTCGAGGCATTGCCTTGCGGATCGAGATCGATCAGCAGGACTTTCCATCCGCTGGCGGCCAGCGCCGTGGCCATATTTATTGCTGTGGTGGTCTTGCCCACTCCGCCTTTTTGATTGGCTATTGCGATACGAACCATGGTCTGTTTAACCCCAGAAAATAGGTTTCTAGCCCTTTCCCACCAATATTCCGGCATCCGGATCGGTCAAACTATGTTCCACGTGGAACATTTTTTGCCTTTTTGGCGACAGGCCTTTAAGTTCCCTTACCGCATTTTTACCTTTAGGTAAGAGCCAAACCGTATTTTCTGTGGAAAAGCGGTGCGAAAGTGCGATGAGCCGATCCAGAGGAGCAAAAGCGCGGGCACTTATTACGTCAGCCGGGAAGCTTTCCACATTCTCCAACCGGTCGGCAATGACCGAGGCATGGTCATCTATGCCGGTCTGTTCTACCACTTGATTGAGAAATTCGGCGCGGCGCTTCCGGGACTCGACCATGCGCACCTGATAGGGTGTCAGTATCGCAATTATGATCCCGGGAAAGCCGGCACCCGTTCCGAGATCAAGCCAGATCTTTCCGGCTTCCGGTGCCGGGGCATAGCGCAATAGCTGGGCACTATCGACGATATGCCGGGACCACAGACTGTCTGCGCTGGCTTTGGATATCAGATTCTGCCGCTGCATTTCGTCGCGCAACAGCGCATCGAACGTTTCCAGCTTCTGCCATGTTTCACGTGAAACATCATATTCTGCGCGAAGCCAGGCTTGCGCTTCTTCTTCCGTCATGCGGCGATATTCCTTGAATCCCGGCGACGGGCATGAACGAGAATCGCGGCAAGCGCTGCGGGGGTTATGCCTCGGATCCGCGATGCTGCGGCCAATGTATCTGGCCGCGCCGTGGTCAGCCGTTCGACCATCTCATTGGAAAGCCCCGCGATAACGGCATAATCCATATCATTGCCAAGACCAATCTGCTCGTTGGCGCGGAGGTCACGCAATTCCGATTCCTGCCGTTCAAGATAAGGCGCATAGCGTGCATCCTCTTCGATCTCGGCCATCAGATCGGCATCGCCGGTCTTCAAACATGTTTCCAGATCTTCCAATGAAGCGATGGTGATGTTGGGAAAGCGGAGCCATTGGAACAGGCTCTGCTTGGTGCCGTCGCGGCGGACATTGATCCCCAGCTTCACCAGATCCTCGCTCGAATAGACAGATTCAAGGATCTTGAAAATATCGTCCCGCGCCCGTTGGCGATCACCAAACCAGTCAGCCCGTTCTCCGGCAACACAACCAAGGGCCAGCGCAATCGGCGTCAGTCGGGTGGAGGCATTGTCCGCCCGCAACCGCAACCGATATTCGGCACGGGCGGTCAACATGCGATAGGGTTCGGTCACGCCCTGCAAAACCAGATCGTCAATCATCACCGCCATATAGCTGGTGCCCCGATCGAGCGCCGGCGCGTCCTTGCCCTGGACAAGACTGGCCGCGCCGATACCGGCGATCAGGCCCTGCGCCGCAGCCTCTTCATAACCGGTGGTCCCGTTAATCTGTCCGGCGCAATAAAGCCCCTCCAGATCACGGACCTTGAGCGACCGGTCAAGCGCCCGCGGATCGATATGATCATATTCCACCGCATAGCCCGGAACGATGATTTCGGCCTTCTCGAGACCGTCCATGCTACGCACGAAGGCGATCTGGACATCGGCCGGCAATGACGTGCTGATCCCGTTGGGATAGACCAGATGGGTATCGAGGCCTTCCGGTTCGAGAAAAACCTGATGCGAGTCACGATCGGCGAAACGGTGAATCTTGTCTTCGATCGACGGGCAATAGCGTGGCCCCTGCGCATCGATCGCACCACTGAACAATGGCGAGCGATCGAGCGACCCGCGAATGATTTCGTGAGTCCCGGCATTGGTGCGGCTGACCGCACAAAATGTCTGCGCGACCATCCGTCCCTTTGACAGCGGCGACATCGTCCATCCGTCGTCGTCGGATGGCTGCTCGGGCAGCGCCGCCCAGTCGATCGTCCGGCCATCAATGCGCGGCGGGGTCCCGGTTTTCAAACGGGCAATCGGCAGGCCCGCATCGCGGATCTGCTGGCCCAGCGACACCGAGGCGGCCTCGCCGGTCCGGCCGCCTTCCAGCCTTTCCTCGCCACGAAACAGTTTCCCGTTGAGGAATGTGCCGGTCGCCAGGATAACGGCCTGCGCCTCGATGGTCGAACCGTCCGCCATAACGATTCCGCTGACCCGTGATTCCGTCATGACCAGACTGGCGACTTCGCCCTCGACGATGGTCAGATTGTCCTGCCCATCGAGCATCCGGTGGATTGCCGCCTTGTAGAGTTTGCGGTCGGCCTGGACTCTTGGCCCCTGCACCGCGGTGCCCTTGGAGAGATTGAGCATCCGATAGTGGATCGCTGCGGCATCGGCCGCCCGGCCGATCAGCCCGTCAAACGCATCAACTTCGCGCACCAGATGGCCCTTGCCGAGACCGCCGATGGCCGGGTTGCAGGACATAGCCCCGATGCTGTCGCGTGTAAAACTGACCAGCGCGGTCGACACGCCCATGCGCGCGGCAACAGCCGCAGCCTCGCAACCGGCATGGCCTCCGCCCACCACGATGATGTCAAATATTCTGTTCATGGCGCAGCCCATAGCCCAAGCCGGTTTGCAGGTCAAAATCTACCGGTGCTCGCCTACTGTTCCACGTGGAACAATCATTTGCCGATACAGAATTTTCCGAACAGGCCGTCGAGCATATCTTCGGTGCTCGCCTTGCCGGTGATCTCGTCGAGCGCCTTGCGGGCCATGCGGAGATGTTCGGCGACAATCAGATAATCCGTCTCGTCGATAACCGCCGACAGAGCATCCCGGGCGGTGGATAGCAGACCGGCCTGACGCGCGTTGACGCTGACCTGGTCTGCGTCGGGCAGTATGTCTTTCGCCCGGATGATCAGATGATCGACCAGAGCGTCCATCCCCCGACCGCTGACCGGCGACAGGGTGAAGGCGGCGCTCGCTTTCGGCTGGTGATCCGGATGGTCGCAGCGGGAACTGATCTCGATGAGATTGCCCTGCGCCGGTCCCTGCCCCTCCTCGCCCAGCCACAATATTATGTCGGCGGCAGAAAATTGCTGGCGTGCCCGGTCGATGCCGATCTGCTCGATGGTCTCCGCACCGCTGTCCCGGACACCGGCGGTATCAATGAAGAGAAACGGAATGCCGCCCAAAGCAATCGGCACCTCGATCACGTCGCGGGTGGTACCGGCAATATCCGACACGATGGCCGCTTCGCGCTCGACCAGAGCGTTGAGCAATGTTGACTTGCCACTGTTGGGCGGACCGCCGAGAACCACCCTGATCCCGTCCCGCAACTTTTCAGCGCGCGGCCGTTCCAGAAGATTGCCCATTTCATCGACCAACGGGCGGACGCTGTTGTGGATTTCCGCAACCTGCTCGGGCGCAACATCATCCTCGTCGGAAAAATCCAGCTCGGCCTCGACCCGCGCCGACAGCGCCAGTATCTGCTGCTGCCAGTCATCGATCTTGCGCGACAAGCCACCACCGGCATTGCGGACCGCTGCCTTGCGCTGCAACTCGGTTTCGGCGAAGAGAAGATCGGACAGACCTTCAGCCTCCGCCAGATCCATTTTGCCATGGGTAAAAGCGCGGCGAGTGAATTCGCCCGGCTCCGCTCTGCGCAGGCCATCAATCTGTTCAAGCGCCGCTTCGATCGCCCGGATAACCGCGCGGCCACCATGGCAATGAATCTCCGCCAGATCTTCACCAGTCGCGCTGTTCGGCCCCGGAAACCACAGGCACAGCGCCGAATCCAGCAGCTCCCCGTTAACCATATTGGTGATATTATGCAGGCCTGCGACACGCGGTTTTGGTAAATTCCCGGTGAGGGCTTCGAGCGCCTGCCCTGCCCGCGGCCCGCTGATCCGCAGGATTCCTATCGCCGCCGGCGGTTGTCCGCTGGACAATGCGAAAATTGTATCATCAGCGGACAACATCTCTGAAAGCGGCAGCTAGTCGTTCTTTTTCTTGGTCGATGAAGATTTGCCACCTCCCGATGCGGCGCCCATGGCACCGGTCAGGAACGAGGAAAACATCTTCAGACCCGCTTCGCCCATTGGCGCGATGATCTTGGTGAAATTCTGCAATTGCTCGACCGAATTGGCACCTTGCAGGAATTTCGACATTTCCTGGACGTAGCTTTCGTTGAGTTTCGCGACGTCGGGCAAGCCGATCAGGCGGCGCGCCTCTTCCGGTGTGCAGTCCAGTTCAACGCTGACTTTCATTATATATTCCTCTGTTTGGCCGTCGCGACGAAGTTCCCCCTCCATGCAACAGGTTGATGTTCGACCTTGCCTGCCACCGATATGGGGATATTGTGGTCAAAGAATCAAGACATGATGCAAAGGAACCACAAGATGGGTGCAATCGAACAGGTAAAAACATTGAGCGGAGACGCCGAAATTCCCTGCTACATGGCCCGACCCCAGGGTGAGATCAGCGCCGCTATCATCGTCATCCAGGAGATTTTCGGCGTCAATAAGGGGATCAGGGCGAAATGCGACCACTGGGCCAGCCAGGGCTATCTCGCCATCGCTCCCGACCTGTTCTGGCGGATCAACGAAGGCACGGATCTCGACGCCGATGTCGAGGCTGAATTCCAGCAGGCGCTCGACCTGATGGGGAAATTCAACCAGGATCAGGGCATTCGCGACATCGAAGCGGTCATCCATTTTGCCCAGAACAGCATCGGCAGCCACAAGGTCGGCTGCGTCGGTTACTGTCTCGGCGGCCGCCTTGCGTTCATGACCGCCTGCCGCACCGATATCCGCGCCTCGGTCGGATATTATGGCGTCGGTATCGACGGCCTGCTCGGCGAAAAACACGCGATTGCTCATGAAGTGATGCTGCATATCCCCACCGCCGACGGATTTGTGCCCGCCGATGCACAAGCCGCAATGCACGCCGGACTGGATGATCATCCGAAGGTGACATTGCACGATTATGACGGCCTCGATCACGGCTTTGCCGCCGAGTTCGGAGCGCGTCGCGATGAAGCAGCCGCAACATTGGCCGACAGCCGCACCGAAGCCTTTTTCGCCGAGCATCTGGCATGAGCGCACGCGCCAATCTGAAAGTGTGGCACGACCATTTCAACGACAAGACCGGATCCGGCCTGGCCGATCAGATCGCCGATGATGCGGTGTTTCATTCGCCGGTTGTCCACACACCGCAAGTCGGCAAGCCGCTCGTCCTAGCCTATCTCAACGCCGCCGACCTGGTGCTGGCCAATGACAGCTTCCGCTATGTCCGCGAAATCGTCGATGAATCGCAGAATATGGCGATGCTGGAGTTTGAACTGGAACTGGACGGGATCCAGGTCAACGGCGTCGATATCATCAGCTGGAACGACGAAGGCAAGATTCAGGATTTCAAGGTGATCGTCCGGCCGCTCAAGGCAATCAACAAAGTCTGGGAAGAAATGGGCAAGATGCTGGAGAAGATGAAGGGTTAGGCATCATCCAAAGCGGATAAGTAATAGTCGCTATTTCCCTGAGGATTTACGGGGACAGTTATCACCATTAACGGCGCCACAAGGATGGTCACTGGGGGAAAGTCCTCTATGGCTATCGTAGCGATGACCATCGGCAACCCAAATATACATGACCATAAAATCATCACTTTGATAACCGCACGCTGCAAAGCATAGCTGAAGGTTTCTTCACCAAAGCCAGGCGCAGAAGCAATTATGCCGCTCGCATCCTGATGTTGAAATTCAGGTACTGTGAGTTTAAAACCGCCCAGCGCAACCGGACATATCGAAACCGAGCTATGGTTATAGCCGCCAATATGCACCAATATCCCGGCCGCATCCAAAAGCGAGGCAACCACCATAGCCTCACTACGGGAATATATTATTGCTATTGGCACCATCCGGTCAGTCATGACCGGAAGTTATCTGGGAAAATGACTTTGTTCAATTCAATTTAAAACAGCGTCAAAACCCCGATCGTCTGCTCGTCACCCATCAGTCCGGAATAGATCATCTTGCCGGCGACATAGACGATCACCGCCAGACCCAGATAGGCGATCCATTTGTAGCGCTCGATATATTTGGCGATGACATTGGCGGCGAGCCCCATCAGGGCAACCGACAGCAACAACCCTATCACCAATATTCCGGGATGCTCCCGCGCTGCGCCAGCGACACCAAGGACATTGTCGAGGCTCATCGATACGTCAGCTGCGGTAACGGCCCATACAGCTGCCCAGAAGCTTCTCTGCGCCTTCACGCCGCTGCGTTCGTCGCCTTCAATCTCTTCCGATCCCGGAGATTCGCCTTCGTGGAAAATCTCGCGATAAAAACTCCAGCCGACCCAGAGCAGCAACAAACCACCAGCCAGCACCAGGCCGACGATCTGCAACAACTGCACCACGATCAGCGCAAACAGGATGCGCAATATCAGCGCCGCGGCAATACCGATAAGGATCACTTTACGCCGCTGCTCGGCAGGCAGGCCGCCAGCCAGAGCACCGACGACGATGGCGTTGTCCGCTGCAAATACCAGATCGATCAGTACAACTTGCCCGAATGCTGCGAGGGCAGCAGGAGATCCGATGTTCGAGAAATCATGAACAATCGCAGCCCATATATCCGAAAGGGAGCCAAGGCCGATCGCGGCGACAGAGAATATCGAAAGAAGTTCAATCATGGAAAATACTGGATCCGTAATAGTTTACAACGGGCATAGGGTCATAGAATTGGTGAAGCAAGCCACGCCATAGTTGATAATCGTCTGACTGCCGAAATAGTTCCCGATGCGATTCAATCCGGTCCCAGTGAACCAGCAACAAATAGCGTTGCGGATCATCTGATGACGGTCGCACCTCGATCGATTGAAAACCGGGTTGCCGGGCAATCAGCGGTCTGGCTTTTGCCATTGCCGCTTCAAAAGCCTCTGATTGCTCCGGCCGAACCTGCAATATAGCATGTTCCAATATCACCGGAGCAACACAGTCCGTTTTACTGGTTCATACTGTCGAAGAAATCGTCGTTGGATTTCGAATCCTTCATCTTGTCGAGCAGGAACTCCATTGCGTCGATCGTACCCATTTGCATGAGGATACGACGAAGCACCCACATTTTCTTGAGCTTCTCGTCCTCGACCAGCAATTCTTCCTTGCGGGTGCCGGACTTGCCGACATCGAGCGCCGGGAAGATACGCTTGTCGGAGACCTTGCGATCCAGCACGATTTCCGAGTTGCCGGTGCCCTTGAATTCTTCAAAGATCACTTCGTCCATCCGGCTGCCGGTATCAATCAGCGCGGTGGCAATGATCGACAGCGAACCGCCTTCCTCGATATTACGGGCAGCACCGAAAAAGCGCTTCGGACGTTGCAGGGCGTTGGCGTCGACACCACCGGTCAGCACCTTGCCCGAGCTTGGCACCACGGTGTTATAGGCACGACCAAGACGGGTGATCGAGTCGAGCAGGATGACAACATCATGCTTGTGCTCGACCAGGCGCTTGGCCTTTTCGATCACCATTTCGGCGACCTGCACGTGGCGGGTCGCGGGCTCGTCAAAGGTCGAGCTGATCACTTCGCCCTTAACCGAACGCTGCATGTCGGTAACTTCTTCCGGCCTTTCGTCGATCAGCAAGACCAGCAGATAGACTTCCGGATGATTGTCGGTAATCGCCTTGGCGATATTCTGCAGCAATACGGTTTTACCGGTCCGTGGCGGTGCCACGATCAGGGCGCGCTGGCCCTTGCCCTGCGGCGAAATAATATCGATCACCCGGGCGGACTTGTCCTTGTCGGTCGGATCAAGACTGTCGAGCTTGAGCTTCTCGTCCGGATAGAGCGGCGTGAGATTGTCGAAATTGACCCGGTGACGGACAGCATCGGGCTCGTCAAAGTTGATCGCGGTCAGCTTGGTCAGAGCGAAATAGCGCTCGCCATCACGCGGTGCGCGAATTTCGCCCTCGACCGTATCGCCGGTACGCAGACCGAATTTGCGGACCTGGTTGGGAGAGACATAAATATCATCGGGACCGGCAAGATAATTGGCTTCGGGCGAACGCAAGAAGCCAAATCCGTCGGGCAGCACTTCGATCGTGCCGAGGCCCATGATCAATTCGTCCTGATCGGCGAGTTCTTTCAAAATCGCGAACATCAGATCCTGTTTGCGCAGGGTCGACGCGCTTTCAACGCCCAGTTCTTCCGCCATCGAGACGAGACCGGCGGGCGATTTTTCTTTTAATTCTTTTAAATGCATGGAGGTTTATCCAGATGTTTTGGGAAATCGTATTTTTTGCATGTGTGCAGCTATCTGCTGGCTTCGAAATTCGATGTACATGAAAATTTCGCCCGGACGGGCTTTGGCGTTTATTTACGCCTATGTCATTTCAGTGTCAACCAACGCCATTCAAAATGGTTTGATGATCACCAAAATGACAATGATTGCCGCCGCAACGCCAGGCACTTCGTTGGTCAGACGCAGGGCCTTGTCGGTCATCGTCCGCTCGCCTCGCGCGAGTTTTTTGGAATAGGCGATCATCCAGCCGTGATAGCCCGACAAGGCCAGCACCAACAGCAATTTGGCATGAAACCAGCCCTGGCTGAACGCGCCGATATTATAGGCGAGCAACAATCCGACCACCCAGACGATGATCAGCGACGGATTCAGAATGATCTTGCGCAGCTTGCCCTCGCGCTCGATCCATTTGACGTCCTCGTCCGATCCGACGGCGGTTTCCTGATGATAGACGAAGAAGCGCGGCATCATGAACAGCCCCGCCATCCAGAAGATCACGAAGATGAGATGGGCCGATTTCAACCAGAGATAGAGCATGGACAGAATTTCATTCATTGCCTGACAAGTGTAAGCAGCTTTTCAACATGTTCAATGGGCGTGTCCGGTAATATTCCGTGGCCGAGATTGAAAATATGCGGGCGGTCTTCAAAGACTTGCAAAATATGGCGCACGGATTCTTCCAGCGCTTCGCCGCCGGCAATCAGCGCCAGCGGATCGAGATTGCCCTGCAGCGGCAGACCGGCCGGCAGATTTGCATGGGCCCAGACCGGATCGACCGTTTCGTCCAGGCCGATCGCATCGGCACCGGTTTCATTGGCATAAGCAACCAGTTTCGCGCCGGCCCCCTTGGGAAAGCCTATAATCGGCAGATCGGGATGAACCGCTTTCAGCCGCGCGATGATTTCCGCATTGGGCGCAATCACCCATTTTTCAAATTGCGCCGGTGACAGGGATCCGGCCCAGCTGTCGAACAGCTGCACCGCATCGACGCCGGCCTCGATCTGGCCAAGCAGATATTCAACCGTATTCTCGATGATCGCGCTGATCAGTTCGGCAAAAGCCGCTTCGTTCTGATAGGCAAAACGCCGGGCGACACCCTGATCCTTGCTGCCCTGGCCGTGGAGCATGTAAGTTGCAACCGTCCAGGGGCTGCCGGCAAAGCCCATGAAGGTGGTTTTGTCGTCGAGCCGTTCGGAGACCCGGCGCACGGTAGCATATATGGCTTTAAAATGCTCGGGAGCACCCTCTAGAGACGACAAAGCCGCATCGACCAGCCTTGGTGCCAGCCGGGGTCCCTCTCCGGTCTCAAACCACAATTTCTGGCCCATCGCGTGCGGGACGATCAATATGTCGGAAAACAGGATCGCGCCGTCAAAGCCGAACCGCTTGATCGGCTGCAATGTGACCTCGGCTGCCGCCTCGGCATCATAGCAAAGCTCCAGAAATCCGCCCTTCTGTCCACGCAATTCGCGATATTCCGGCAAATAGCGGCCAGCCTGGCGCATGAGCCAGACCGGCGTTTGATCGGTCTTCTTGCCGAGCAATGTCTGGAGGAGAATTTTTTGAGAGTCGGTTCCGTTCGGCATAGAAAGACGGTCATCCAATATATTATATAAGTATTTAATTTAAAATTGTTGTTGATGATGGGGCGTGGAAAAGGCGGTAACCTGCCAGCGCCGCAAATACAAACAGATTGACAGGTGCCCGTAAACGAAAAATTAACCGATTCTAAAATTTGATCCCCGCTATCCACAGTCTGTGGATGGAATCCGTCACTGTTGGTGCGCTGTGGATGGATTTGTGGGAGTCGGGTAAGAATATTCCGGAGGTGGTTATCCCCAACTTCATCCCTTGCTTTATCCACCGTGAAATCACAAAGCTTAGGACATGAACAGGCTCCACCTTCATTTGTTATCGGACTCCACCGGCGAGACGCTGGAAAATATCGCCAAAGCGGCGCTTGCGCAGTTTGACGGCGTCGAGATTATCAAGCATTTCTGGCCCATGGTCCGTTCCGAGAAGCATCTCAACCGGATTTTGGCCGAAGTAGCGGACAATCCGGGGCTGGTCATATTCACTATCGTCAATCGCGATATCAGAGCGAAGCTAGAGCGGGAATGTCGGCATCTCGGCCTGCCGTCGGTTCCCGCACTGGATACGGTGACCGATGCCTTGTCGAACATGCTTGGCCAGGAGGCCAAGGCGAGACCGGGCCGCCAGCATATTCTCGACGCTGCCTATTTCGCCCGGGTCGAGGCGATCCAGTTCACCATTGCCCATGATGACGGTGTCGGCTGGGAAAACTGGGAGGCGGCCGATATCGTACTTGCCGGCGTGTCCCGAACCTCGAAAACGCCGACGTCCATCTATCTTGCCAACCGGGGCTTTAAGACCGCCAATATTCCGATCGTCCCGGAATCCCCGCCGCCAGATGTTCTGTTTCGCTTGAAGAATCCGCTGATTGTCGGACTGATCACCGGTGCCTCGCGGCTCGTCCAGGTAAGGCGCAACCGCCTGTTGTCGCTGAACCAGGCGCCGGAAACCGATTATGTCAACGAAGAGAAGGTCAAGGAAGAGACCCAATATGCAAGGCGGATGTTCGCTGACAATGGCTGGCCGATGATCGACGTGACCCGGCGGTCTATCGAGGAATCGGCAGCGGCGATTATCAACCTTTATAACGAGCGTCATGTTGCTGCCGGAGACAGTGTAGCCAGCAGCGGTCAGGTCGGCGGCGATGAATGATATGCCGCTGATTCTGGCTTCCAAAAGTCAGGCGCGGCGCGCGATGCTGGCCGCTGCTGGCGTGGCCGTGGAAGCGCTCGCGCCCAATGTTGACGAAGACGCGCTCAAAGAAGGGCTGAAGAGCGAAGGTGTGACCGCCCGTAATCTCGCCGATGCGCTTGCGGAAGCAAAAGCGGTCCGGCTGTCGCGGCGGATCGGCGCCGGGCTGGTGTTGGGCGCGGATCAGGTTCTGGCCATGGAGGACGGGAGGATGCTCGACAAGCCGGTCGACTCCGCTGATGCCATTGCCCAATTGAAATTGCTTTCTGGCAGGAAGCACAAGCTGTTCAGCGCGGCGGTGATTGCCGAACAGGGGACTCCGGTGTGGCGCCATATCGATATTGCGACGCTTTCGGTCAGACCGTTAAGCGACGCCTTTATCGAACAATATGTCGAAGCCGAATGGGATAATATCCGCTATTGTGTCGGCTGTTACGAGATCGAGGGTAGAGGCGCCCAGCTTTTTTCTGCTATTGACGGCAGCCAGTTCACGATCATGGGGCTGCCGTTGCTGCACCTGCTCGACTATCTTCGCATCCGGGGTATTTTGACGTCATGACCACAGAAATTGCCTACGCCGATGTTATCGGTGACCCGATCGCCCAGAGCAAATCGCCGCTAATCCACAAATTCTGGCTGGACCGGCTTGCGATCCGGGCGGATTATCGCCGTCACCATGTTACGCCCGACCAATTGGCGGATTATATCGAACAGCGGCGGTCTGATCCGGCCTGGCGCGGCTGCAATGTGACTCTGCCGCACAAAATCGCGATAATGGATCTGGTCAGCGATCCCGGCGCTGTTCGCGAGAAGATCGGAGCAATGAACACTATTGTCCGACAGGCAGACGGTAGTCTGATCGGGACGAATACCGATGCGGCCGGCTTTATGGCACCGATTGCCGATACCGACTGGTCGGGGAAACATGCGGTCGTGATCGGCGCGGGTGGTGCTGCGCGGGCGGTATTATTTGCCCTGAAACAAGTCGGAATAGGCGAAATAACCTTCCTCGCGCGAAGCGGCCTGAAAGCGACGGGCTTGTTGATGCAGGCCTCGGTGAAAGGCAGCGTCCTGCCGATGGATGCGCGCTTGCCGGAAGCCGACCTTCTGATCAATGCCAGTCCGCTCGGCATGACGGGAAAGGCACCGCTGGAGGTGGATCTCGATCCCTTGCCGGCCGATGCTCTGGTCTACGATCTTGTCTATGCACCGCTGGAGACCGGTCTTTTGCGGGCGGCCAAAAATCGCGATCTGGCGGTGGTCGATGGTCTCGATATGCTGATCGGCCAGGCAGCACTGGCCTTCGAGCTGTTCTTTGGCGCGACGCCGCCGATGGAAGATGATGCCGAACTCAGAAAATTGTTGATCGCATGACAAAACCGGACAGGCCCCTTATCATCGGTCTGACGGGCTCCATCGGCATGGGAAAATCCACCGTCGCGCAAATGTTCGTCGATGAAGGCGTTCCCCTGTTCGATGCCGATGCCGCCGTGCACCAGTTGCAAGGGCCGGGCGGCGCTCTGGTCGATGCGATCGAGACAATGTTTCCGGGCAGCACGAACAGCGAGGGTGTGGATCGCCAGAAGCTGGGCGCGGCAGTGCTCGGAGACCCGGCTGCCTTGCAGCAGCTCGAACAGCTGATTCATCCGGCCGTAGGGGAAATGCGGCGGGCATTTCTGAAACAGCATAGCGACAGGCCGATGATCCTGTTCGACATTCCGCTGCTGTTTGAAAAATCAGGCGCCGAGGGTGTTGACCATATTGTCGTGGTTTCCGCCGGGGCAGAAGACCAGCGGACCCGTGTACTTGCTCGTCCCGGCATGACCGAGGAGCGGTTTGAACAGATAAAGGCGCTGCAAATGCCGGACGCCGAAAAGCGGCAAAAGGCCGATTCCGTGATCGATACATCCCGGCCTCACGCCGAAACGCGACGGCAAGTGCAAAAACTTGTTCAAAAACTGAAAGCATCCCTTGCGTAACCCAAGTTTCGGTCCGATATTGGATTCATGCGAGAGATAATTTTCGACACCGAAACCACCGGCTTTGATCCACAAAATGGGGACCGGATGGTTGAAATCGGTTGTATCGAAATGATTGACCGGATCGAAACCGGTGAGAGCTTCCATTGCTATTATAATCCGGAACGGCCGATGCCAAAGGCCGCCGAAAATGTGCACGGGCTGTCCGACGTATTTTTGTCCGACAAAAAACTGTTTGCGTCCGGAGCGAAAGAGCTGCTCGATTTTCTGGGTGATGCCAATCTCGTCGCCCATAATGCGCAATTCGATTTCAATTTTCTCAACGCCGAGCTGGTTTTATGCGGGTTTAAACCGATTTCGCGGTTTCGCATGATTGATACGCTGGCGATTGCCAAATCCAAACATCCCGGTGCCAAATTGTCGCTCGACGCATTATGCTCGCGCTATGGCATCGACCGCAGCCACCGGGTGAAACATGGTGCACTGCTTGATGCTGAATTGCTCACCCAGCTCTATATTGAACTGACCGGCGGCCGCCAGATCGGACTGGGGCTGGCGGAGGATAGCAAGCAGCAGGAATCTCTTTCCAGCATGCAATCAACATCACAGCGGACGGAACGCCGAACGTTTATGGCTGCGCGAGAGCATCACGCGAGTGCGGATGAACTGGCGCGGCACCAGAAATTTATCGAGGGTATCGAAAGCTCTCTTTGGACAGAGGTTTAACGGTACCGCCAAATTTGTAACGGTGCCCAATAAAAGGAGAATAATTATGGAAGTTCGTGTTTCAGGACATCAGGTCGATACCGGTGATGCGCTCCAAACCCATGCCGAGGACCGGATGCGGGCGATTGCCAGCAAATATTTCACCAAGGCCATCTCCGCCAATGTCACTGTCAGCAAAGCGCCGCACGGGCATTTCAGATGCGATATTGTGAATCATGTGATGCAGGGCCTGATGCTGAAAGCCGACGCGGCCGCCGGCGATGCCCATCAGGCATTTGATCAGGCTGCCGACAAGATTGAAAAGCAGCTGCGTCGTTATATGCGACGGCTCAATGACCATCATGTCCAGGCGCAATATGCTGCGAAACAGGAAGAGGCGGCATATCGGGTGTTCGATTCGTTCGACGAAGAAGAGGAAAGCGAAGTGGATGGCGATTCTCCTCCGATCATCGCCGAAACCAGCACCGATATACCGGAAGCCAGCGTTTCGAATGCCGTGATGATGATGGATTTGCGCAATACCAGCGCGCTATTGTTCAAAAACTCTGGCACTGGCACCCATAATATGGTTTATCGCCGCCCCGACGGCACAATTGGTTGGGTAGAGCCGCAGCGCTGATAGGGTTGCTCTGTGGCCGATCGGCAGATGATTGGCTTTTCTGTCGATCGGGCGAACGCGCTCCGGCTTCCATTTTCCGGCATATTTGCGTTTTTGGCGCATATCGCAGGGACAAAGGGCCGGGATAAAAGGAATGAATGATGACAATCTCGTCCGTTCGATTGGATATTGCAGCTGTGCGCGATTGCCCCGGCAATGGTGGCAAGGACGAAATTCTGCGTATGATCGGCGAAATCGGCCAGAATTGCTATCGGCTTGATGCTGAAGCCATTTGGGCAGGATTGGTGGCTCGCGAAGCTCTGGGTTCAACCGGATTTGGGCGACAGATCGCCATACCGCATAGCAAATTGGCCGATCTTGACCGTTGCGTCGGCATCTTTCTGCGCCTTGCCGAACCGGTGGAATTCGACGCGCAAGATGGCAAACCGGTCGATCTGATATTCGCCCTGCTGTCTCCCGCAAAAGGGGGAGTCGAGCATCTGCAGGCGCTGGCCGAGATTTCCCGTTTTGTACGGGACGATAATATGGTTGCGAAGCTCCGGGGCGCATCGGGGCAGGATGCCCTCTATGCATTGCTGAGCAAGCAGCGCGAGCAGCGGGCCGCCTGATATCCGACATGACAGATAATCCTGAAACTGGTTTGGAAAGCGGCGGCGCGCAGGGACATTTTCGCGCCCTCGAACGGCTTTATGCCGAAGCTCCGATAAACCGCCTGTTCAATTCGCGGCTGGAAATCGGTGAACCTGGCACGGCCAGAATATTTTTTGATGTCAACGAACGCTATTATCACGCAGCGGGGGCAGTGCACGGCACGGCCTATTTCAAAATGCTCGATGATGCCGCCTTCTACGCTGCCAACAGTCTGGTCTCTGACCGCTTCATCCTGACCACTGCCTTCAATCTGCTCTTCACCAAGCCGCTCAAGTCGGGGCCGGTAATAGCCGAAGGTCGCTGGGTTAGTGGTAAACGCCGGGTATTTGTCGCCGATGCCCGGCTGGTCGACAGCGAGGGTGAAGAAATAGCCCGTGGTACCGGGACATTCATGCGGTCGCATATCCCCCTGGCCTCTCTGCCCGGCTATAAAAAAGATGATTGAACCGCGGCTGTCTGCGGAAATGAAGGTGCAGACCCTGCTCAGGCTGGTTAGCCAGCATGGTGGTTTTGGGGCCGTCCTGAAAAAGGGTGACCGGATATCCGGCGCTATTCTGATTCAATGTCTGGAAAAGGGCGAAAACCCTAAGCTTCTAGAGAATATGCCATCGCTTAACGGCTCCCCCAACTGGCAGCAGATATGGCCGCAAGGCACTGAAAAGAATAAAGAATTAACGGAATATATAGTACAAAGATTCCGCTTTGATCCCGATATGTGGTTAATTGAACTGGACATCCCGGAAGCGGAACGGCTCATCGCCCTATTGGGTCAGTAAACTTGACTTTATTCCGCAAAACCATATTTGGCGCTCTACTTTGATGCGCAGGTGGCCGTTGGGTTTGTCAGGAATGACAAGCGGCAAACACGCAGTCGGGGAGAGCAGTAACAGACCTTCGCCTTGAATTTTTTGGTCTGTTTTGGCAGTTTTGACGAGAAAGTCATAAACCGCTCTGGTCTCACCGCATAAAAAAACAGGTTTATGAGCAAAATTTTCCGTACCGCAAGCGTCTTGTCGCTTGCTCTTACTACGGTAGCGGCATTGTCCGTCACCGATGTGTCCTTCGCGTTGGAAGCAACCGATGAGACGCCTGAATCCGAGATTTTTGTCGATCCGGCCCTTTTGGAAGCCGACGAATCGAATCCGGCCATTATATTTGGCGAACAACAGGAAGTTGTCGCTGAGATCCCCAAGGATGTTATTGAGTCAGACCAGATTGCCAATGAAGGCGCAGAGCGCGGTTTTGGTGAAGATGTCGACTATGCTAATGATGACGCGTCGTCGTTGAGTCAGCTGGTGAGCCAGCAATCGGTAGAGGGATCCCTTGATGCCGAGATGCAATGTCTTGCCGGAACAGTCTATTTTGAATCCAAGGGCGAATCGCTGCAGGGTCAGCTTGCCGTTGCCCGTGTGGTTCTGGCCCGCGTTGAATCTTCCCGTTTTCCGGATACTATCTGTGGCGTTGTCTATCAGCGCAGCCAGTTTTCGTTCGTTCGCGGTGGCAAGATGCCACGCATCAAAACCGGACGTCAGACCTGGCGTAACGCGGTTGCGATTGCAAAAATCGCAGCGAACGACGGCTGGAAAAGTTCTGTGGAGGGTGCCTTGTTCTTTCACGCCCGCCATGTTTCGCCGGGCTGGCGCCTCAAGCGGCTGGCTTCGATTGATAATCATATCTTCTATCGCTAATCGCTCCGGCCATATCGAATTCATAAAGGCTCCCTGGCGGGGGCCTTTATTTTGTTCTTTTTATGTTCTAGTCAGGTTTCATGACGATTATCGATAATTCGCTTGGCTTGTTGGCAGCTCATGACGGGTTGACCGGCGCGCAGGCCGTCGCTCGCGGCGTTGCCCGGATGTTTTTGAGACATGATATCTTGGTGTTGCCCGAAGTCAGCTTGCGAAACAGGCGGCGGGCGGATCTGATGGGGATTGATGCCAAGGGACAGATCATCATTGTCGAGATCAAGGTCGCGCGCAGTGATTTGCTCGGCGATACCAAATGGACGGAATATCTGGATTATTGTGACCGGTTCTATTGGGCCTTGCCAACCGGATTCGATAGGTCTCCGGTCGATGGCGCAGACTTTTTGCCCGATCGCACCGGCCTGATCATCGCCGATGCATATGATGCGGAAATGGTGCGTAGTGCCGCGACCCATGCGCTTGCCCCGGCGCGGCGCAAGACAGAGACCATGCGGCTGGCGCGTCGCGCGATGCGCCGTGCAGCGATCTCCGACGGCTGGATCAGCCCCGCCTCTGGTCTTCACGAACCGGGCGGCGGATAATCAAGGACTAGCCTTGCGGTCCGAAAAACCGTCCTTCGGGTGCGGGTTTCTTCTCGGCATCCGCTTTCTCAATCTCCGCCAGAATCGTGGCTGTCCTGCGATCCTGCGAAGCATAGTCACGGGCTGATTTGCCGGCAAGCGTGTCGGTCCAGTCCGGATCGGCCCCGTTTGCCAGCAGCACGCGGACCAGTTCCGCATCACGGAGATGAACCGCCAGAATCAATGCGGTCTCGCCCTGTTTATTTGACTCGTCAACCTTCGCGTTTTTGCCCAGAAGGGTTCTGACGCCATCGACGAACCGCAGCTGGGTTGCGAGATGGAGGGGCGTAACACCCTCTTTGTCCGAAAGATTGGGATTGGCTCCTTTCTGTAGCAGGAACTGGAGCCAGGTATTGTCGCGGCGTTCCACCACGATGTGCAGGGCTGTCTGGCCGGTGGAATGATCGCGCGTGTTTATTATTACCGATCCCGGACGGCTGAGAAACTTGCTCGCTTCGTCGCCGTCACGGTCTTTGACCGCTTTCAGAAAATTGTAGCTGTCCGAAAATTGGGCGACGGCGGGGGTCGACAGGGACGTTGCTGCGACCGCAATCCCCGCAACGCGCAGAAGGATGATGAATTTACCGGTCCGAACGGTACCAGTGTTATTTTTGTTGAACATTCTCGGCCCCATTTTTCTAACCGGTGACATATCACCGATCCGTTATAATTGCTGACTATCAATTATCTGTTGAATTTGATCCAGTAGCAGACCATGTCTGGCCCCGTAATGAACAATTTCAAAAACATCGCAAAAACGGTCCTCGGCGCAGGATTATTAACCCTCGTGACCGCTTGCAATGCCGCATCCGACGGGAGCACGGCGGCGGATAGCGAGCCACCGCTCGCTGGGGCAAAAATTGGCGGTGACTTCACGCTGACAAACCAGGATGGCGGCAGAACATCGGAGGACCAGTTCAAGGGCCAATACCGGATCATGTATTTCGGCTACACTTATTGCCCGGACGTCTGTCCGGTTGACCTCGCCAATATCATGCTGGGATTGAAACAGGCCGAGAAAGAAGATCCGGCGCTGAGCGGGAAAATCCAGCCGATTTTCATATCGGTCGACCCCGAGCGCGATACGCCAGTGGTCCTGAAACAATATGTCTCCGCCTTTCACCCCCGGCTTATCGGCCTCACCGGCACCGCCGAGGAAATCGAGGCTGTCGCGAAAAAATATCTGATCATTTATGATATCCGCAAAGATGAATCCTCGAGCGAATATCTCGTCGATCATAGCCGTCAGGCCTATTTGTTCGGACCGGACGGCCAGCCGCTGGCGTTGTTGCCCTTTGATGGTACGCCGCAGGATGTTGCCGCTGAAATAAACCGATGGGTCCGCTAGGCTCCGATCCGCCGTTCTGGGAGCTGCCACTCGAAACGCTTGATCGCGGCCAGTGGGAGGCCCTGTGTGACGGCTGCGGCAAATGTTGTTTGCTGAAAGCGGAAGACGAGGATGACGGTCAGATCTATATGACCAACATCGCCTGCAAGTTGCTCGACCTTCAGAGCGCGCAGTGCAGCGATTATCGCCACCGCAAGTTCCATGTCCCCGATTGTGTCCGGCTGACCCGCAACAAACTGGAAGAATTTGAATGGTTGCCAGACAGTTGCGCTTATAAAATGCGCGCTCGGGGACTGCCGTTACCGGCGTGGCATTATCTGGTCTCCGGGGATCGGGAATCGATCCATGCGGCCGGTCAGTCGATTCGGGGAAAAGTCATTCCCGAAAGCAAGGCCGGACCGCTAGAACAGCATATTCTCGATGCGCCTCTTTAGCTCATCGCGTCCCGAAGCGCTTGCGATCAGCCTCGACGGCGTCAAATATCCTCTCCATCTGCGGCGATCCAAACAGGCCCGGTCGATCATTGTTTCGGCGGATACGGTGAAGGGTGTCGTTCGCCTGACGGTGCCCACGAACGCCTCGGAAAATCAGGCGCTCCGTTTTGCCCAGTCAAAATCCGACTGGCTCAACGCACGCTTTGCCGAAGCCGTGCCACCGGTCCCGGTAGAGGATGGTAGCCAGATCGCCTTTGTCGGCGAGCCCTATGTCATAAGATGGTCCCCGGATTTTGCGCGCGCGCCGCATCTCGTCGAAGGTGAAATCCGGCTGGGCGGACCGGTCGAACATGTCGAGACCCGCGTCCTTCGCTGGCTCAAGGCACAGGCCCGCACGATTTATGCCGAAGATCTGCAATTTTACTGCACTCGAGCCGGCACCGATCTGCCCAAATTGGCGGTGGGGGATGCGCGGCGACGCTGGGGAAGCTGTTCCGGTAGCAGGTCGATCAGGCTGAGCTGGCGGCTGGTCATGGCGCCGGCCCATGTCCGCCGGTCAGTGGTGGCGCACGAAGTGGCGCATCTTACGCATATGGATCATAGTGCGCGCTTTTATGCGCTGCTCGACCGGATTTACGAATTGGACCGGCGGGTCGCCGATCGCTGGCTGAAAGACCATGGCCGTGGCCTGCATATGGTTGGTGTGGAGCGGCAGTCGCCGACGACCGACTGAATCTCTTCCTTATTGCGCTTCGGAGCGTATCGCATCAGGAATCAGGGATTCCGGCTGCTTTTGCGGAGGCAGCGGCTTCGGCTTCTTGACGGGCGCCGGCTCCGGTTTGCGGGGGGCAGAATCTCCGCCGCGGCCGATCACCGAATCAATCCAGTCCTGGTCCAGCCGCGGGTTATCAGCGGCTTCCCCGCCTTCCAGATCATATTCGATACCGCGACCAGTCTCTATCGGCATTCCATTTTCGTCGACATAGATACCGTCTTCCGGCGCTCCGAACAGCTCGTCCTCGTCCGGTTCCAGCTGCCATTCCGGCAGCACCAGTTCGGTATCGAACTGTTCGATCTTGCGCTTGGCCACTGCCAGTTTCATGAACTGGGCAAAGGCGGATGCCGGAGCCCGGCCACCCTGCAAGCCACTGACCGGCTTGGCATCATCGCGCCCCATCCAGACGCCTGTGGTCAGGCCGCTTGAGAAGCCGAGAAACCAGCCATCCTTGTTGCTGCTGGTGGTCCCGGTCTTGCCTGCAACCGGCCTGCCGATCTGCGCTGCCCGCCCGGTGCCGGTGTTCACCGCGGTCTGCATCAGATCGGTAATTCCGGCTGCTACCCAGGGATCCACCAGCACCCGGCTGCCGTCAAATTTGCTTTGATAGAGAATATCACCCTTCATCGTCTGTACCTTGGTGATGCCAAACGGGGTTATCGCGACGCCCTTGGCGCTGACCGACGCAAAGGCGCGGGTCATGTCGATCAGTCGCACATCGGAGGTACCGAGCACCATCGAGGGATTGGTATCGATCGGGGTGGTGATGCCAAAGCGTCGCGCCATATTGGCGATGGTGGAGGTGCCGATATCATTGCCAATCGCCGCCGCGACGGTATTTTTGGAAAAAGCAAAGGCGGTGCGCACATTAATGTCACCCGCATAGCGGTCGCCGCTGTTGCGCGGTGTCCAGTTGCCAATGGTGATCGGCCCATCGGTCACCATATCATCGGGCGCATAGCCCGCTTCGAGCGCCGCCATATAGACGAATATTTTCCAGGCCGACCCGGGTTGGCGGACGGCCTGCGTTGCGCGGTTATAATTGGATGTCACATAATCCGTTCCGCCGACCATCGCGCGAACCGCGCCATCGCGGTCGATCGCCACCAGCGCGCCCTGGGCACCGGCGGGGACGCGCGACTGGATGGCTGTTGCGGCGGCGCGCTGCATATCGAGATCCAGCGTCGTCCACACTTCGATCGGCTCGATCGTTTCGTCGATCAGCAAGTCCAGTTGCGGCAGCGCCCAGTCGGTAAAATAGCGCACACTATTCTGCCGCGGTTCCGGCGCCAGCTTGACCGAAGCAGGCTTGGCTTTCGATGCTTCCGCTGCGGTAATCGCTCCGGCATCCTGCATCACCTCCAGGACCACGGTTGCCCGGCCAATGGCGGCTTTGGCATCGGCTGTCGGGGAATAGCGGGACGGGGCCTTGACCAGGCCGGCGATGATAGCGGCTTCGGCCAGATCAAGCTCTCTGGCGCCATGCGCGAAAAACCGGCGGGAAGCCGCATCGATGCCATAAGCACCGCCACCATAATAAACCTTGTTGAGATAAAGTTCGAGAATCTGCTCTTTGGAAAATTTGCGTTCCATCGCCAGCGCCAGCAATATTTCGCGCCCTTTCCGGCCAAAGGTCCGGTTGTTGTTCAGAAATATGTTGCGCGCGAGTTGCTGGGTGATGGTCGAACCGCCCTGAGCCCAATAGCCGCGCTGCGCCCGTACTTGCAGCGAACGGGCTATCCCGATCGGGTCAACGCCCGGATGGCTTTCATACCGCCGGTCCTCGACCGAGACCATTGCCGCTTTCATGACTTCCGGGATGTCTGCATAGTGCAGCCACTCGCCGTAGCTCGGCCCCATGGAAAACAGTTCCTTGCCGTTGACGTCCAGCACCCGTATCATCTGGCCGTTGGGTGAGGACTTCAGGTCCTCGAATCCGGGGAGCGAGGATCGCGCGACCAGCACGGCAACCACCAACGCAATCGTGGCAAACAAACCAGCGACAAGACCCGTTTTGAAGATCCGCCACAGCCATTTGCGTACCGGCCCCTGATTTTCGCTGCGTTTTTTGCCACGCGCCATATTGTTCTGCCCATTATACGCTGAATTTAAGCTTTTCTAGCGTGTTAACGCCTTACTGCAGGCTGAACACGGAAGCACTGGAAAAATCAGTCCGCCTTGGGTTCGAACGCCAATGCGGCGCTATTCATGCAATAGCGCAGCCCTGTTTCCGGAGGACCGTCGGGGAAAACATGGCCAAGATGCCCGTCGCAGCTCGAACAGCGCACCTCGACCCGGCGCATGCCGAGACTGTTATCTTCAATCTCGGTGACCGCGTCATTGTCGGCGGGAGCGGAGAAGCTGGGCCAGCCGCAGCCGCTATCGAACTTGCTTTGTGATTCAAACAATTTGCTACCGCAGCCGGCACAGAAAAACGCGCCGTCGCGATATTCCGCATTGAGCGATCCGGTAAAGGCCCGCTCGGTGCCTGCTTCGCGCAGGACATGATATTGTTCGGGCGAGAGCTGTCGCCGCCATTCTTCATCGCTCAATATTGTTTTTTCCATATCCGGTAAATGGGGCCTGAATCGCAGCCGGTCAAGGGACCTGGCGTCCGGCATCGTCACGAATAGAAGAGAATATTAACCAGATATTCAGCATATCCGGCCAGATTACCGGCCTATGAAGATGGTCGTAAAATCCTTGCTGTTCGGGGCCATGGTGACCGTATTTCTGGCATTCATGCCGGACGCAGCGCGTGCGCAATGCCGCCTTTGCGCCGTCAGTCCGGTGCCTGACAGTCTCGGCGGAACGGCCGCAGACAAGCCGGAAATCCCGTTGCAAATCGAAATCACCGCCAATCTGGATTTCTCGCGAATGGCCCTATTGGGTAGCAATGGCGGCGAGGTCAGCATCGATCCGACGTCCGGCGCCAGACAGATTAGCGGGAGTATCGCCAATCTTGGTGGTATGGCACTGCATGGCGAAGGCCGGTTGACCGGCGAACCGGGTCGCAGCGTGAGGGTATCGTTGCCGGAGCGGATACAGCTGAGCTCGGCCAATGGCTCGATTGCGGAGCTGGAAAAACTCGAGACAAATCTTCCGGCGATGGCCCGGCTGGATCAGGCCGGACGACTGATCTTTTCTTTCGGTGGCAAATTGAGGGTGCGGGGCGACGCCAGCGGCCAGTTCCGCGGCAGGATTGCAATCACCGCCGATTACGAGTGACCTACCGGCTCCTCGCCGCTTTCCGGGCAATCAGCAGCAGCTCGTCTTCCAGCAGAACCTGGTCCGGTTGACCGCTGCTTTTCAACGTGATCTCCAGTTGCAGGACCCGTTCAATCAGCCGAGCGATATGCTGGGACGGCCATATGTGCAGTTGCCGCTTGAAATGTTTCTGGTCCTTGAAAAAGACACTCGGGTGGCCGGAGACGGAATCGATATTGCCGCCTTTATCAACCTTGCTACGGAGCTCGGCGAGCTTGGTCAGGTGGCGCAGCATGATCCGTATCAGGCCTATTTCACTGATCCCCTGTGCGCGCGAAGCGGCTATTTCCTGCGCCAATCGGGCGGCATCGCCATTGAGCGCGGTGTGTATCAGCAGGCTGATATCCTCTTCGTCATTCTCCGCGCCGAGCAACAGGAGGATGTCGGGTTCGGGCGCCTTCGGGTCTTCGGGCGTTGCGTCGAGATATAGCGCTATTTTTTCGACTTCCAGCCGGGCGAGCACCAGATCATTGCTGGTCAGTGCGGCTATTTCCTGCGCCATTTCCCGGCTGATCCGCAGGCCTTCGATCTTTGCCATGGTCTGGATGGTGGCGACCGCCTGTTCCGGCGTGGTTTCATAGCAGGTCGCGATCATCGCATCCGGTGCGGCGATGATCGATTTTGCCAGAGCGGTCTTGTCGCCCATGCCGGGAGCGATGACAAAGACGGGATCGCCGCCGGACGCGCTCGCCAGCAAGGTTTCGATCGCTGCGGTTGCCCGCACCGCTTCACCGCTGTTCAGCCGCAATATGATATAGCGCTTGTCCCCGAACAGCGAAGCGGAATTGGCTTCGTCGTTCAGCCGGGCGGGACTGTCGCTGAGATCGCCGATGGTCATGTCCACCCGTTCCGCGGATTTCGCCAGCGGCTGCACCAGTTCGTCGACCAGCGCCTGACAGCGGGTGACATTGGGGCCGCATAACAGGATCAGCCGAAACTGATCGGGACCGGCATGAAAGCGCCTGACAATGTCTTCCGGCTTTGCCTTCATGGCTGTGGCGACGCGTTGGCCTCTTCCCGGGCGAACAGAGACAGCCGGGTCACGATCTGGTTGGAAACGCGGGTCGCCAGATTTTCCAGCGCGGTATCCTCTGCGGCAAGAGTCGCATATTCGGACGAAACCACGTCGATACCGGCATCGGAACCGGCCGTCGCGTCGAGCACGACCACGGAATCGGCGAGGCGGACCAGCTGATAGCGGGCGCGCAAGGTTCTGCGTTCGCGGGTGATCCGGTCATCGCTGCGCACGCCAAATCCGGAAATCTTGTCCTCCAGTGCAACCGTCAGGCGATATTTTGCCTGCTGCCCATCAAATGCCTCGAGCTGATCCTTGAGCGCGTTGCGCATCAGCCATCCGGCCTTGCCCGCAATCGGTTCAATCTCGACATGGCCCAGTTCCTGCGCGACGACGCCAGTCGTGCCACCCGCATAAAGTGGCCGCAAATTGCAGCCAGCCAGCAGCGCTGACAATGTCACAACCATGGTGATCCGGGCGATCATGCTCTTCATATTACGATGTTGACCAGTCGGTCGGGCACGACAATCACCTTCTTTATTTCCGCTCCGTCCAGACTACGCTGCACCTTCTCGGACGCCAGGGCAAGTTCTTCGAGATGCTCTTTGTTGCTGCCCTTGGCAACGGTAATGGTATCGCGGAGCTTGCCGCGTACCTGAATTGCTATGGTCACTTCATCGTCGACCAGCAGGCTTTCGTCCACCTTCGGCCATGACGCATTGGCAACCAGATCATTTTCGCCGAACAATGCCCAGGCCTCTTCCGCGATATGCGGCACCATCGGCGCGACAATCCGCGCGAGCGACTTGATCGCGGCGGTCCGGTCGCCCGAGGGCTGCGATTTCTCGATCAGATTGACCAGTTCGAAGACCTTGGCGACCGCCTTGTTGAACGACAGCGCCTCGATATCTGCGGCGACTCCGGCCACGGTCTGGTGGAGCTTGCGGCGGAGCGTCTTGTCTTCGCCCTCATCGCTGCTGTCAGTGACCGCGATGAACAGACGCCAGAGCCGCTGGACAAAGCGCCAGCTGCCTTCAATGCCGGCCTCGGACCAGGGCAGATCGCGTTCGGGCGGGCTGTCGGACAGCATGAAGAAACGCACCGCGTCTGCGCCATATTGTTCGATGATTGGATCGGGGTCGACGACATTTTTCTTCGACTTCGACATTTTCTCGACCCGGCCGGTGGTGACCGGCGACCCGTCCGAAATTACAGCCCAGTCGGCGCCGTTCTTCTCGACCTCGTCGGGCGACAACCAGCTGCCGTCGCCATGTTTATAGGTTTCGTGCGTCACCATCCCCTGGGTGAACAGGCTTTCGAATGGCTCGGCAAAATCGAGCTTGCCGATGCTCGCCAGCGCCCGCGTCCAGAATCGGGCGTAGAGCAAATGCAGGATCGCATGTTCGACGCCGCCGATATATTGCGTCACCGGCAGCCACTGCTTGACCACTTCGGGATCAAAGGGCCGGTCGTCCGGCTGGCTGGCAAAGCGCAGGAAATACCAGCTGCTGTCGACAAATGTGTCGAGCGTATCGGTCTCGCGCCGCGCCGCCTTGCTGCATTTCGGGCAATCGATATGCTTCCATGTTGCGTGCCGCTCGAGCGGATTGCCCGGCGTTTCGAAATCGATATCCTCGGGCAGGACGACGGGAAGCTGCTCCTTGGGCACCGGCACCGGACCGCAGTCGTCGCAATGGATGATCGGAATCGGCGTGCCCCAATAGCGTTGCCGCGAAACACCCCAGTCGCGCAGCCGCCAGGTAGTCTGCGCCTTGCCCCAGCCTTCCGATTGCGCGCGATCGATCACCGTCTGCTGCGCCGCTTCGACGGTCATGCCGTCAAGAAACGCGCTGTTCACGATCTTGCCGGGCCCGGTATAGGCTTCATTGCTGGCATAATCCGCGGCTGTTTCCTCGCCGTCGGAAACCACGCGCTTGACCGGCAGGTCATATTTGCGGGCAAAATCGAGGTCGCGCTGGTCATGCGCCGGCACGCCGAATACCGCACCGGTGCCATAATCCATCAGCACGAAATTGGCGACATAGACGGGCAGTTGCCAGTCGGGATCGAGCGGGTGGGTGACGGTCAGGCCGGTATCAAAACCCTTTTTCTCCATCGTCTCCAGCTCGGCAGCGGTGGTCCCGCCAGCCTTGCATTGCTCGGCAAAGGCGGCGAGCGCCTCATTCTGGCCAGCCAGTGTCTGCGTCAGCGGATGGTCCGCAGCCAAAGCGACGAAACTCGCACCGAAAATCGTGTCGGGCCGGGTCGAGAAAACCTCGACACTGGCGATATCGCCCTGCGCTTCGGCCAGAGGGAAATGAAATTGCAGGCCCTGCGACTTGCCGATCCAGTTTTCCTGCATCAGCCGCACTTTTTCCGGCCAGCCCTTGAGGTCGCCCAGTCCTGCGAGCAGATCCTCGGCAAAATCGGTGATCTTCAGGAACCACTGGCTGAGCTTGCGCTTTTCAACCTGCGCGCCGGAACGCCAGCCCTTGCCGTCGATCACCTGTTCGTTGGCGAGCACGGTCATGTCGACCGGATCCCAGTTGACCGCCGATTCCTTGCGATAGACCAGACCGCCCTCGAACAGGTCGATGAACAGCGCCTGTTCCTGGCCATAATATTCCGGATCGCAGGTCGCCAGTTCGCGGCTCCAGTCAAAGGCAAAGCCCAGAGTCTTCAGCTGGCTGCGCATCGAGGCGATATTGGCTCTCGTCCACTCGCCGGGATGGACCTTCTTTTCCATCGCCGCATTTTCCGCCGGCATGCCGAAGGCGTCCCAGCCCATCGGATGGAGCACCTCAAAACCCTGCATCCGCCGGAAACGGGCGAGCACGTCGCCCATCGTATAGTTGCGGACATGGCCCATGTGGATGCGGCCCGACGGATAGGGAAACATCTCGAGCACATAGCTGCGCGGCTTGCTGCTTGCATCGTCCGCTTCGAACACGCGCGATTCGGCCCAGCGCTTTTGCCAGCGTTTGTCCGCCGCCAGTGGATTGAATCGCTGATCGGTCATTGCGGCCCCATTATATGGTAGAGAAAATTAGTTGGTGATCGCACCGCGCCGCAGATCGCGGGCCTTGGTGAGAATGATCTGTTCCAGTTTCTGCGTGGTCGCGGCCTTGACCGGTGCGTCCACCCATGTGCCGTTCGAGGCGACCTGCCGCGATGCCGCGACGCGCAAGGCGTCGGCGCGCAAATCCTGGTCGAGGATCGAGACATTGATCTTCATCCGTTCGCCCGGATTCTGCGGATTCACATACCAGTCGGTCAGGATCACGCCGCCATTGCTGTCGGTCTGGGTCAGCGGCATGAAAGCCAGGGCATCAAGCGAGGCACGCCACAAATAGGCGTTCACCCCGATCGTGGTGACCTGGGATGCAGCCAGGTCGGCTTTGGGACGCTCTTTTCCACCGCAGGCAGAAAGCAAGGACAATGTCAGCAGACTGGCGGTTGCAGATCGCAAGAAGAGAGATGTTTTGAGGCGGGACATGAAGCGCTCCTGGTTGCATTTTGCGCCGATAGCAAATCCATTTCACAGGATTTGTTCCGGACATGATATCATTTCAGCGCTCTCTATAAATGCTTTGCCGCAAGGGGCAAGCATAAGCGCATGTTTTGCTCTTGTGCAGCGCGGACTGAACCGCAGTTGAATGACGGCAAAATCATCCCCGGTTCATCTTTAAACTTTTAGGCTGTGCCAGATGTCCAGACAAAAGCGTAACCGAACTGCAACAGATTTAAGTTAGATATGCAAAATCGGACAAAAGGCGAAGTTGACTCGTGCAGAGCATCAATTTTTGCTATAGCTAAGGCCGCTTAAAGGGGAATCGCACTCGTCATGAGGAAAAAGGGTAGTCATATCGGTTGGTTAGCGACGGGACTCGCACTCTCGGGCCTTGCCATGACTCCTGCCCTGGCGAGAGTGCTTTCCGGTGATGACAGCACGGTATCTCTCAAAACGCTGGGATCGATCGGTTCCTTCACCGTAGCCGGTGCCGACCCTGATCTGGTGGCCCAGTTCAAACTGAGTGCCTTGCGCGGCAATGCGAGCTTCAAATTTACACCGACCGGCGGCACCCGCGACGGAGAACGTTCCGTTACTGTGGTGGTTCGTCAGAAGTCGGCTGGCGCCGTTTCCATTCGTGAAAATATTCTCGCCGGAGTTTCCGGATCGGGTGTGACCAGCGCAGCAAAAATTGCTCCGGTTTCATACAGCCTCGGATCCGCAAAGGGTCTGAAGAGCTTTGCTATCCCGGTCAGAAAACTGGCTGGCAATATGCCTGACCTGTCGGATATCGGATCCGAAAAACTGATGGGCGATGAGAATAGCGGCAAGAAGAGCCGTTTCAACACGCGCATGTCGATCGACGCTTTCGCGCCGATCAACGCCGCGCCGCGCGCGCTGGATGCCAGCCAGAAAGATTACACGCTTGATGTGGGCGGCAGCTACTCGCTGACCCGCAATCTCGACGTGACCGCCGGTGTCCGGATCAACAACGAGCGTGACCGGATGGCACCACTGACCGACAATCGTCAGGATAGCCAGGCCGTCTATGTCGGAACCCAGTTCCGCTTCTAAAAATCTGCAGTCAGCTTAAAGCGTCGATCGCGGCCCAGCCGTGGGTCAGGTGGTTTTTGCGTGCCCGATAGCGGCGGGCATTCATCCCGCCCAAATATATCACGGCACCGTGGCACAGGCCAGCGAGGCGGCGAGCCTGCAAAGGGTTCAGCGGCCTCTGGCCGGCATGGGACCGGGTGGCAAAGACCGGCGACAGAAAACAAATATCAGCGCCGACGCGATTGGCTTGCCGGATTTCCCGGGCATCGTGAACCGGAGCGCTGTGCAACAGCCTTCCCGATCCCGACCGTCGCAACGCCCGTCCATGCACGCCATCGGCGTCCCAGCGTCTGGCCAGTGCTGGCGATCCGGCGAGCAATATTATATGTCCGCGCCGCCGGGCCAGTTTCCTGACCGTTTCAAATCGCGCCCGCCGTGAGGGTTCCGGTAGATAATAATGGCGAAAGACAATTCCGCTACCCCGCGGCAGTTGCTTGATGCCCTGTTCCAGAAACGCATCATTTCGCTTGTCGGTGAACAACCATATCCGCGGCAGGGTCGAACCTCTCTGGTCCGGCAACAGGGGGCAGGGCTGGTCTCGCAACATAAGCAGCTCTATAGACGCAAGCTTGGCGAAAGAATATGATTGAGAGAGATTCACATTTGGCAAATCCAGCCCTCGAGGAGATCCGCGGCAAGATCGAAAAATCTGCCAGATTAGCGGACCGAAAAACATCTGATATCGTGCTGATTGCGGTGTCGAAAACCCGCAGCGGTGATGAAATCAGACCGTTACTGGCGGCCGGCCATCGCGTGTTCGGTGAAAACCGGGTGCAGGAGGCGGCCGGGAAATGGCCGGCATTGAAAGCGGACTATCCCGATATCCAACTGCACATGATCGGCCAGCTGCAATCCAACAAGGCTGCGGAAGCTGTTGCCCTGTTCGACTATATCCATTCGATGGACCGACCGTCGCTGATCAAGGCACTGGCGAAGGAAATGGATCTGCAACAGCGTCGCCTGCCCTGTTTTCTGCAGGTCAATATTGGCGAAGAACCTCAAAAAGGCGGTTGCGATATCAAGGCGGTCCCCGAATTGCTCGAACAGGCCCGCGACGGCGGTATCAAAGTGGTCGGCCTGATGGCGGTTCCGCCAGACGGCACCAATGCGACGCCTTATTTCGCCCTGCTAGCCAAACTTGCTCGTGACAACGGGCTGGACGGACTCAGCATGGGAATGTCTGGCGATTTCGAGAAGGCAATCAAGCTGGGTGCCACACATATACGGGTCGGTACTGCCCTGTTCGGCGAGCGCGTGCCACATTCAGTATAATCAGCTTTTGTCAGATTTCTCGCCGTTCTTTTCGCTGTCTTTGGCCGCGCGGTCAGCCTTGCGCTCTTCAGGCGTGTCGGCCGCGACATAGCTGATGACGACATCGCCTTCCTCGATCACCGGACGGGCATCTGTCGCAAAGAACAGAAGCCGCCGGTCAGGCTTGAGAACGGCTAGCGGTTCCTCGTCTTTTTCCAGATTTTTCCGATAATCCTCGGCGCTGAATTTCTCGGTAATATTGGTTTTGCTGAATCGCCAGCCCGCCACATCACGATCGAGCAAAGTGCCAAAATCCGCGCCCGATTCAAACAACAGCCGGCCATGTCCGACCCGGCTCTTGCTGTGGCTGTCATTGGCCAGCCTGCTGATCTGCTCATAGCCCATTTCCGGACCGAGATCTGCGGTGATCAACTGGTTCTGGCTGTCATTGTCGGTGGCGGCAATAAGATGCTGGAATTCACCCATGTCGATATTGTCGTCATGCGCCTCCGCAAGCACATCTCCGTGATGGATCGTCAGCCCTTCGCTGTGCGCCCGTCGCAGGGCAAATTTGCTATCGTCCGTAATCAGAACATCGATATCGAGCGATTTCAGCATTTTACCCAGAGCAATCGACCAGCGATTGGCACCGGCAATCAATACGCCTTCGCCTTTTCCTTCGGAGATCCCCAGACGTTCGGCCACCCAGGAAGCGGAAAAGCCGTGCGCAAAAATTGTTGCTATGACCACGGCAAAACTGAGCGGTACAAGCGCCTCGGCTCCCGGCAGTCCGTAATCGACAAGACGGATCGCAAACAGCCCGGTGATCGCCACAGCAACAATACCGCGCGGGGCAATCCAGGCGATAAACAGGCGCTCGCGCCACGGTACCGAACTGAAAAACAAAGCCAGCAGCACCGAAAGCGGTCTTACAACGAACAGCAGCAATATCAGGAAAATGATAAACTGCGGCCGGAATTGTTGCACCGTCTCCCAGTCCAGCGTCGCGGAAAGAATGATGAACACGCCGGAAATCAGCAGCACTGCCAGATCTTCCTTGAACCGGTAGAGCGCCTGACTCGAATAGATTTGCCGGTTGGCCATCACGATGCCCATCACGGTCACCGTGATCAGTCCGGTTTCATGCTTGATCAGATCGGCGATGACAAAACCGGCGATCACCGTAACCAGCAGAAAGGGAGCCTTCAGATATTCCGGAACCTTGCCCCGGGGAAATAGCCAGGTGACGGCAAAGCCCAGCCCTGCGCCGATCAGTCCGGCAATGAAGCTTGCGGCAAGCACATCCATGCTGATCACGGCGATATTGGCATCGGGGCCTTCGTAGGTGATATAGGCATAGATGCCGACGGCGAGCAGAGCGCCAATCGGATCGTTCACAATGCCTTCCCATTTCAGGATATTGCGAACCCGGGACGGGACCCGCAACGTCCGCAGCATCGGACCGATCACGGTCGGGCCAGTGACGATCATGATGCCGCCGAGCAACGCCGATATTTCCCAGGACAGGCCGGCCCCGTAATGCGCGGCCCCGGTGCCCAGCACCCAGGCAATCGGTCCGGCAATGAAAATCATTGCCGTTACCGCACCACCCGCCTGTCTCAATTCACGGAAGTTCAGGCTGAGCCCGCCTTCAAACAATATGACGGCAACCGCCAGCTTGATGATCGGTTCCTGCAGCGCGCCAAAATCGCGTTCGGGATCAATGATGCCCAGAACAGGTCCGGCCAGAATGCCGACAATCAGCATGAGGGCGATGGCGGGACGACCGGTCCGCCAGGCAATCCATTGCGCGCCGATGCCGAGGAGGCCGATCAGCGCGATCTTGACCATGAGAGAGTCAACTAGTTCCATCATCTATCCTTGGCGGGTTTTTCGGTCTTATGCAAAAAACTTTCTGCCGCCTGTGGATCAGCAATGACGGAAATGGTCAATGGCTTCCTCAATAACGGCGTAAACAGCATCAAGTTCCACAGGGCTGATGCAATAAGGTGGCATGATGTAGATCGTATTGCCCAGCGGCCGAAGTAAAATCTTGTGATCCCGGAAAAACGCGAGCAATTGCGGGCCGAGGCTGGACATATAGTCGCCGGCACCATCTTCGATTTCGAAAGCCAGAATGGTGCCGCACTGGCGCAATCCGCTGACGTTCGATTGCTGTTTCAGCCTTTCGGAAAAGGCGCGATGCGACGCGATGATCGCATCGATCCGCTGCTGGACCGGCTCGTCGCGCCAGATCGCCAGATTGGCATTGGCGGCCGCGCAGGCGATCGGATTGGCGGTAAAGCTGCTCGAGTGGAAAAACATCTGCGCGCGGTCTTGCGAATAATGCGCCTGGTAAATGGCGTCCGTGGCAGCGGTAACCGCCAGCGGGATGACGCCGCCGGTCAGGCCTTTGGCCATGCACAATATATCCGGCTCGACGCCCGCCTGTTCGCAGGCAAAGACGGTGCCGGTGCGGCCCCATCCGGTCATCACTTCGTCGGCGATGAACAGGACATCATGTTTGCGGCAGATCGCAGCCATCTGCGCCAATAGTTCGGGGCTATAGACCTTCATCCCGCCCGCGCCGAGGATCAAAGGCTCGACGATCAGCGCCGCCGGCGGGCTTTCGCTGTCTGTACAAAAAACCTCCAACTGGTCGATCGTTGCCTGCTCAGCCCCGGCCTCCGGAAAGCCTATGGTGCCGACATCGAACAGCAGCGGCGCATAAGCCTGGTTGAACACGCCACGCGCGCCGACCGACATCGCGCCGATCGTATCGCCATGATAGCTATGCTCCATCACCAGGATCTTCTGGCGCGTTTCCCCGCGATTATGCCAATAGCCGAGCGCCATTTTCAGCGCGACCTCGACCGCCGTCGAGCCGCTGTCGGAAAAGAAAATATGCTCCAGCGAGTCCGGCAGAAAATCGGCAAGACCTTCGGCCAGTTCCTGCGCCGGGCGATGCGTCCATCCGGCAAAGATCATCTGGTCCAGCGTGGCGCTCTGCTCCTGGATCGCGCTGACGATTTTCGGATGGCAATGGCCGTGCGTCTGCACCCACCAGCTCGATATCGCATCGATGATTCTGGTTCCGTCTGCCTGATAGAGTGACGCGCCCTCGGCCCGCGCGATTTCCGGGATCGGTTCGCCAAGACCATGTTGGGTGAACGGGTGCCAGATATTGATGCTCATGATGCAAAGTCTCCGATATCGAAATGCGCAGCAAAGGCGTCTCGCAAGGATTCCGGCGTGAGTTTATCGATGAATGGCAAGCGCCCGAGATGCGACACCGCGCCAATGCGGCAGATGGTTTGCTCGCTATCGACATTTTCGTCGCCGGTGAACGCAATGCCATGGATTGGCACGCTGCGGCTGCGCAAAGCCTCGATCGTCAAAAGGCTGTGGTTGATGGTTCCTAGGCTGGTCGAGGCGACAATGATCACCGGCTTCGCCCAATGGGCGAAGAGATCGGCGAACAGCAGTTCCGGATTGACCGGCACCAGCGCGCCGCCTGCGCCCTCGATGACCAGCGGCCCGTCAACCTGCGGGATGCCGAGATCGTCCAGCTCTATGGTAATTCCCTCCTGTGCCGCCGAAAAATGTGGCGAGGCCGGAATCGTGAGCCGGTAGCGTTCGGGCAATATCCGGGCGGGATCAACGCCGCCGATCCGGGCGACTGTCTCGCTGTCGGTGCCGTCCGCGAGGCCCGCCTGGACCGGTTTCCAGTAGCTCGCGCCCAAGGCCGCCGTCAGCGCTGCGGCGAAGACGCTTTTGCCGATATCGGTATCGGTACCGGTGATCACAAATTGCCGGCTCATGCCGCGTCCGCCAATGCCAGCGCTTCGTGCAATGCGGCCGAGAGGTTCCGAATATCGTCCTGCGTCACGTTCAGGGTCAGCGAAATACGCAGACGGGCGGTTCCTGCCGGCACTGTCGGAGGACGAATGGCGCGGACATCAAATCCGTGGCCCTGCAGTCTTGCCGCCACATCTGCCGCCACCCGGTCTTCGCCCAGAATGATCGGGAAAATCTGGCTATCCTGATAATCGCCGAGGGACAGGCCGGAAAAACAATCCCGGGTAAGCGCAATGTGCCCGGCCAGACCAGCCTGCAGCGAAGGGTTGTCCGCGACATAAGCAATGGCGTGCTGGGCCAGATGCGCAGTCAGCGGGCTGGGAGCCGTGGAAAAGATGAAGGGCCGGGCACGGTTGATGAAAAATTCGCGGAGGATTTTCGGCATCGTCAATATCCCGCCCTCGCCGCCCAGCGCCTTGCCACAAGTGCGCAATATGATGACATTTTCTTGCCTGCCAATGTCGCCGGACAGACCCCTCCCGCCCTCGCCGTAGACTCCGACCGCATGCGCCTCGTCGATCACCAGCATGGCGTCATGCATGTCGGCAAGGCGCGCGAGATCGGCCAGCGGCGCCCGGTCGCCGTCCATGCTGTACAGACTCTCCGCTGCGATCCAGATGGTTCCCCTACCGCCGGATGTCCGCCAGTTCCGAATTTCCTGCTCGACAGCGCTGCAATCATTGTGCGGGAAGGCGGTGAACTCCGCGCGGCCCAGCTTCATGCCGTCATGGACGCTGGCGTGGATGAGCTCGTCATAGAGCAGCAGATCGCCAGTCTGCGGCAGGGTCGCGAAAAGGGCCGTGTTCGCGGCAAAGCCGGAACCGAAGAACAGGCTCGATTCCGCGCCATAATGGCTGGCGGCGAAGGCTTCGAGCGCTTCATGCTCGGGATGATTGCCACCCAGCAGCCGCGACCCGCCCGATCCGTGCGCGATGCCATCGGCGATCGCATTCTGCGCAACCTGCCTGAGATAGGGGCTGCGCGACAGGCCGAGATAATCGTTGGACGAGAAATCCTGGCCCGCCGGCACCGACAATCGCCGCTTGCGGCCTGCTGTTTCCAGCGCATCCAGTTGCGCGCGATAGGGTGCGAATCGATCCATGACCGCGCCGTTAGCAGTCAGCGGTCGGTGGTGGCCAGAGGCAATGCGAGCTGCGGTTGATCGATCCTTTCGATGCCGATGTCCCGAAACGGCAGCGGGAATCGCACCGGCTGCTGCTTGAGGCCGATAATTGCCTCGGCCGGACCACCCACGCAGGCCTCGATCACCGCATCCTGTGCCGCCATGCCGCCAGTCAGCGCACCGAAAGCGGGCATGATCAGATGATGGCGGCCTCTGACGAAGCAGCGCCGCGAAACATGGCGGCCGCGCACGGCGATGCGATATTTGGGGTGATAATGGCCCGATATCTCGGGCAATAGGCTGTCGGCGCTGGCCTCGTGGCGGAGCGCGAGCCCGTCGCCGGTCCATTCGTCAACCACCTGCCCGCCCCATGTGCCCGCTACATCGCGGTCGTGATTGCCGGTGATCCAGACCCACTCCAGCGCGCCGGTCATCGCCACCAGCCGCCTCGCCGCCTCCGGTTCGAGCCGCGCCTCGCCTTCGCCATCATGATAATTGTCGCCGAGGCAGAAAACCGTGGTCGCCCCGGTTTCGTCAACCAGACCGGCCAGTTCGGCCAGCGTTGCCTGGCTGTCATAAGGCGGCAGCATCTGCCCCTGACGCGCATAAAAGCTCGCTTTCTCCAGATGGAGATCGGCCACCAGCAGCGCATTTCTGGCCGGCCAGTAGAGCGCCGCGGGCGCGACGATATTAAAGCGGTGATGGGCGAACAGAAGGGGAACCATGGCTCGCTATGCGATGAACATGCGGATGATGCAAGCCGCCGGGTTGGAATTTCCTGCCCGTGCGCCCTATATGCGCTCCCATGACCGAATCTCCAACTCCTGTAAAAGTCGCCGCGCTCTATCATTTTGCCGTGGTCGACGATCCTGCTGCGCTGCGCATGCAGGTTCTCCCGCTCTGCGAAGACCATGGCCTGAAAGGCACGATATTGCTGGCCGGGGAGGGGATGAACGGCACTATTGCCGGTGCGCCCGACGCGATCGACGCGGTGATCGACGGCTTGCGCTCGCTGCCCCGCTTTGCCGATCTCGAGGTCAAATATTCCGAGGCCAGCACGATGCCCTTCCTGCGGATGAAGGTTCGTCTGAAGAAGGAAATCGTCTCGATGGGCGTCGAGGGCGTCGATGCCGCAACCGAAAAGGGCGCTTATGTCGAACCGGCCGACTGGAACGACCTGATCGCCGATCCCGACACGATCGTGATCGACACGCGCAACGCCTATGAGGTGGCGATCGGCAGCTTTGACGGCGCGATCAACCCGAACACCGAAAGCTTCCGCGACTTTCCGGCCTGGTTCGACGATTTTTCGGAGAAATTGCGAAAGGATTCGCAGAAGGCTCCGAAGATCGCCATGTTCTGCACCGGCGGCATCCGCTGCGAAAAGGCGACCGCCTATGTGAAGGCGCAGGGCTTTGATGATGTCCAGCATCTCAAGGGCGGGATCCTGAAATATCTCGAACATGTCCCCGAAACCGAAAGCCTGTGGCAGGGCGACTGTTTCCTGTTCGACCAGAGGGTCGCCGTCGGTCACGGATTGCGCGAAGCCGATTATGGCCAATGCTATGCCTGCCGGATGCCGCTCAACGCTGCTGACCGGGCATCACCGGACTATATTCCAGGCGAGGCCTGCCCGCATTGCATCGACCAGCGGAGCGACGAACAGCGCGCCCGCTACCGCGAACGCCAGCGTCAGGTCGAGAAAGCCGCCGCCGCGGGACGGCAGCATCTCGGGACCGAATGACCGACCTGCCGGTCCTCTACAGCTTCCGGCGCTGCCCCTATGCGATGCGCGCGCGCATGGCGCTGCTGGTCAGCGCCACTCCGGTCCGCCTGCGAGAAGTCGTGCTGCGCAACAAACCGGCAGAAATGATCGCCGCATCGCCCAAGGCCACGGTTCCGGTGCTGGTGCTGCCGGACGGACAGGTGATCGATGAAAGCTTGGCGATCATGCACTGGGCGCTCGACCGCAATGACCCGCAAGGCTGGCGGCAGGGCAGCGCGACCGAATCCGAACTGATCGCCGAGGCCGATGGCCCGTTCAAACAGGCGCTCGACCGCTATAAATATCCGACCCGCTATGAAAATGTCGACCCGCTCGACCATCGTGCTGCCGGACAGGCCTTTCTCGAAAAGCTGGATGGCCTGATCCAGGCATCCGGCCAGCTAATGGGCGCGAAGCCCACGCTGGCCGACCACGCGATTTTCCCCTTCGTCCGCCAGTTCGCCAACAACGACCGTGAATGGTTCGACCAACTACCCTTGTCAGCACTGCAGAAATGGCTGGTCGACCATCTCGCCTCGCCGCTGTTTGCCACCACGATGCAAAAATATCCGCAATGGAAGAGCGGGGATAAGGAACCGCTGTTTGGTTCGCAAGGACCTGCGTAACACGGCTCCAAGAAAGGGTACGAGATTGGCGTGAATTCGGGCGAAGCCAAAATATTTTGGGAATAGTGGCGCAGGTCAGCGCTTTCCGGACTCGCACGAAGCCACGAAGACGCAAAGCACCACGAAACTGCAGCGGGATTGCGAGGTATCTTATAATCTTCATGGCTTAGTGTCTTCGTGCGAGTCTATCCCGTGCCTGTGGCGGGAGCGGTTATGACGACAAGCGATCGGCGTGGGCGTAGAAAGGTGGCTCGATCAGATCCCGACCCGAAGCTTCAGCCCGACTCTCGTATCCGGCGCGGCGTCCGACAGGCCGACGGCGCCATCGACGCCGATCCGCACCGAGCGGGTGAGATTGGTGCCGAAGCCCATGTTGATGCTCTGGCTGTCGCCGATGCTGGAGGAAGCGGACTGTTGGTAGCTATAGGATGCGGTCAGCGCGCTGTTCTTGCCGAGCAGGAGATGGCTCCCCGCGGTTCCTGACAATGTGTTGCGCGTTTCGAAATTTTCGGGTTCTCCGATGATCGTATAGCCGGCGCCGACGAACGGCACGACCGCGCCCATTTTCCTCGAAAGCTGGCCGGAGACGCCATAGTCGACCTTGCCGGTCCCGAGACCTTTTTCCCGCGATGCGGTCGGGACTTTGACCGAGGCACCGATGCTGGCGTTCACGCCAGAGACCGGCAGCTGATAGGCGGCGCTGAGAGACAGGTCGCCGATGCCCTCGCGCTTCACCTGACCGTTCTGGGTGCCGCTCGTACCGAGCAGAGGCGTGCCGAAAAGCCCACCCTGATTGACGATCACCTCTTGCGGAGCGGTCGAGGAAATATAGGGGAGCGAAGCGGACGTGCTGAACCGGCCCTTGGTCATTGCCACGCCGGTGGTGGCAAAGCTGGTTTCATAGTCCAGCCCTTCGCCGACATCGCCTTCGAGATGGTCAACGCCGGTGAAGAGTTGGAACCGCATTTCGTCTTTCGGGCTGACATTCTGTGGTTCGCTACTATCCTGCGCAAGGGCAGGGCTGGCGGCGGCGAGGATTATCGGCAAGGTCAGAAAAATACGCATATGGGTTCGCTCCTGAAAGAACAGGCAATGCGCCCCGGCGGCGCATGCCTGTCTGTGTGAGGAGGGAACGAAACCGGGGGCCGGTTTAATCCATATTTTTTAGAAAAGCTGTGATTGACCAGATAAGCTGGTCAAATCAGTAATGGATGCGACTGCTTATCGGATTGTCAGTGTGCAAAGGAGCATTTCTGGGGGTGAGAAAATGGATTTTGCGTTTGGGAAAATCGATAGCGACCTGATCGAATTTGCGCAGAACGTCCATGCCCATCAACAAGGTTGGCTGGTCGGCCAGCCCGAAGCGTTCAAAGGGCGGCGCATCGGCGAAAGCTACCAGCAGGCTGGAGAAACGGGCACGGCCGATGCGAAATTCGCGCAATTTCCCGAATTCCACCCCCAGAGTTTCTCCGGTGACAGCAATCAACAGATTGTCATCGCCCAATTCTTTGGCGCGCTTCCTCAATTGTTTCTGCAGCGCGCTGTTGCCAATGGAAATTTGGGCTCCGCTGTCAACGATGACATTGACCTTGATACCAGCGATCGTTGCATCGGTGAAAATCAGCTGGCCGGACCGTCGCTTGGCGGTTACCACGATTTCCCGCGATTTAGGCTTGCTGCGTGCTTTGTCAGTATCTTCGATTGTGATCTGATTGGTAATAAAATCAAATAAAATGCGCTGGTCCTGCAAGCCGTCCAGACCCAATATGCCGTCTGCGCCGATGTGCCCTGCTGCCAGAACGGGCGAAATGAGCCCCTCATAGCTTTTCTGTCCCAGAGTCAGCCGCGGCACATAGACCATATCGACCATGCTGGTGCCGGCGATGCTCATCAATCGGGCCGGTTCTTCGCCTTCCAGCGCCAATCGGTCAGCGATCCTGCGTGAAATGACGGTTCGTTCTGCGCCGGTATCAATGACAAAAGAAAAAGGGCCGTTGCCTTCTATGCTCACCGGCACGGTCATTCGTTTGGCACGATCCTGATCGATATCGACAATCTCGCCGGCGGGAGTCGGCAGGCTTCCGGGTGTCACCGGCTGGCCAAAGGGAATAGGATAGGCCATCGTCAGTGCCGAGGCCAGAAAAGCGGGAGTAATATTCGTCAAAAAGGGGGACATAAAATCTCCGATCCGTTTGCTCCGGTCAGCGACAAATTAGGCTCCCGGTTCCGACTTGCCAAAGCTATACCACAAATAGGCCTGCTTTTTCGACCAATAACGTCACTGGAGCCCCTCGGGCAGCAGAAAGTAGATTCTCCGGTTGGCAAAATCGATCGCCAACCGGTCAAATTGGCGCAGGGCATCCATGCCGAGAAACAAGGCCGGTTTCTTGCCCAGTTTCAAAGCGTTGAACGGTGCAATATCGGCAAAAGCGATCGGGATGATACCAAAACGGGCGCGACCGATCACCAATTCCTCGGCGATCCCATAATCCGCTTCGACTGATCGACCGGTGACGTCGACAAGGCTGGTTTGTTGCAAAGCGGAAGCCTTCAGCCTTAATCGCCTTTGCAACGACTTGTTGCCGATCGACAATTCCCCGCCAGTGTCGATGATCACGCTGGTCCTGACCCCGCCAATCGTCGCGTTGGTGAAGATCAGTTGCCCCGACCGCCGTCTTGCCGTCACCACAATCTCCCGGCGAGACCGGCTGCGCAGCTGTTCGCCCGTATCGCCGACCGAGATCTGTTTACCGACAAAGTCGAACAATATCCGCTGCCCTTGCAGGCTGTCGAGACCGAGAACGCCATCCGCGCCGATATTGGCGGCACGAAAAGTGGGAGAAATCAGGCTGTCATAGCTGCGCTTGCCGAGGGTCAGGCTGGGGACGTAAACGGTCTGCACTGTAGTGGTGCCGGCCAGCGCGACAATCTTGACCTCGTCCTCGAGTTCAAGCGCCAGCGTACCGGCAATTTCCTTGGACAGGATGGTGCGCTGGGAAGCGGTATCAATGACGAACTGATAGGGGCCGCTCTCGCCAATGCCGACCGCTACGGTCATCCGCTCGACCCGGTCCCGGGCGATCGCAATCTGTTCGGAGTCGGGCTGAAGAAACTGGTCGGGCAGCGTGTCGGCGATATGCGCTTCGGTTTCCGGTTCAATCGGAATGGCCACGGCCAGCTGGCTCGCGAACAGCGAGGCGCAGAGCGGAAGCAGCATGGCTGGACAGGTCATAGGCCCACTATACGCCAAAAAACCCGTCCTTCCTAATCCGGCACCACCGGCGCGGGCCTCTAGTCGATTTTCATCGCCTCGTTGATCAGCGATTCCGCCTCGATCAGCAGCGCGTCATCGGTGGCACCCTGCGCAACATGTTCGCGTCCGATCATAACCAGTACCGGCACCGCCAGCGGACTGACCCGCTCCAGCTCGACATGGATTATCGAATCCGCTGCCCGGTCGAGCAGGTCGACCAGCCGCCCGACATCGGTCATCCGCGCCCGCGCGTCCGCCCAGGCCGCCTGCATCAGCAAATGATCCGGCTCATATTTGCGCAACACGTCGAAAATCAGGTCGGTCGAGAAGGTCACCTGCCTGCCGGTCTTGCGCTTGCCGGGATGCTGGCGCTCGACCAGCCCGCTGATCACCGCCACTTCGCGAAAGGCGCGCTTGAGCAGATGCGATCCCTCGACCCAGTCGAAAAATTCCTCCTCCAGGATGTCGGCGCTGAACAGCGGGCGGGGATCGGTGACCGGCTCGACGCTGTAGCAGGCCAGTGCATAATCATTGGCAACAAAGCCGACCGGCTTGAGCCCGCGATCCTCCATCCGCCGGGTCAGTAACATCCCGAGCGACTGGTGCGCGTTCCAGCCTTCGAAACTGTAGGCGACCATATAATGCAGCTTCTTGTGCGGAAAAGTCTCGACCAGCAATTGCCCCGGTTCGGGCATGACCGAGCGATGGTCCTGCATTTCCAGCCATTCGCGCACATCGTCGGGGAAACGCGACCAGCCGGCCCGGTCGGTCAGGAACGCGCGCACCCGGTCGGACAAATGGGTGGTCAGCGGCAGCCGCGCGCCGCCATAGCTCGGGATCATCGCCGCTTTCTTGGCCGCGCGGACGATCACGTCGCTGGCATCCATCTTTATCAGCTCGAGACTGAGCCCGGCGAAGAAAAACGTGTCGCCGACCGACAGCATCGCGGCAAAGCCTTCCTCGACCTTGCCGAGATTGCGGCCATTTTTGAACCGGACATTCATCATCGCGCCGTCGACGATGATCCCGGCGTTGAGTCGGTGCTGGGCGGCAAATTTCGGATGGGTCAGGCTCCAGATACCCTTCGCATCCCGCCGCAACCGCTTGAACCGGTCATAGGCCTTGAGCGCATAACCGCCGTCGCGGGTGAAATTGAGCACCCGCTCGAACTGTTCCTTCGACAGGGCGCTATAGGGCAGGGCGCTTTGCACCTCGTCGAGCAGATCATCCTCCTGGAACGGTCCGGCGCAGGCGCAGCTCATCACATGCTGGGCGAGCACATCCAGCCCGCCGGCTCGAAACGGCTCGCCATCGCGGCGGCCTTCATTGACCGCATCCAGCGCCGCCTGCGCCTCGAGATATTCAAAGCGGTTGCCGGGCACGAGCAGCGCCCGGGAAGACACATCCAGCCGGTGGTTGGCGCGGCCGATCCGCTGCAGCAGCCGCGAGGAACCCTTGGGCGCGCCCATCTGGATCACGCAGTCGATATCGCCCCAGTCGACCCCGAGATCGAGCGAGGCGGTGCAGACCAGCGCCCGCATCCTGCCTGACGCCATGGCGTTTTCGACCTTGCGCCGCGCCTCGCGCGACAGGCTGCCGTGATGGACGCCGATGGCAAGCGTCTCGTCATTGATATCCCACAGCTTCTGGAAGGTAAATTCGGCAAGAAACCGCGTGTTGCAGAAGACCAGGGTCATCCGGTTCCTGCGTATCTGCTCCATCACCTGCGGGATCGCATAGGTCCCGGCGTGACCCGCCCACGGCACCCGCACCGGATCGCCTTCGGGCGTTTCGGGCAGCATGATCGACAGGTCCGCGGGAGCACCTTCCGCTCCGAGTACGTGTGTCACGCTGTCAATATCGCCATAAGGCGCCAGCCAGGCGCGGAAATCATCCGGCTCGGCCACCGTCGCCGAGAGCGCGACGCGCTGCATCTCCGGCGCAATCTTCTGCAGCCGCGCCAGCGACAGAGCCAGAAGGTCACCGCGCTTGCCCGTGGCAAAGGCGTGGACTTCGTCGATCACCACCCGCCTGAGACCGGCGAACAGGGTGAGGCTTTCCGGCTGGCTGAGCAACAGGTTGAGCGATTCCGGTGTGGTCAGCAAAATCTGCGGTGGCTTGACCCGCTGGCGCGCCTTGCGACTGGCCGGCGTATCGCCGCTGCGGGTCTCGACCGTGATCGGCAGGCCCATTTCCTCGATCGGTGTCAGCATGTTGCGCTGGACATCGACCGCGAGCGCCTTGAGCGGCGAGATATAGAGCGTGTGGAGATCATGCCGTTCGCCCTGAGCTTGTCGAAGGGCCGTTTGCGTCGGACCAGGTGCTTCGACAGGCTCAGCACGAACGGGTTTCTCGGCCGCCTGTTCCACAAGTTCTACCAGCGTCGGCAAAAAGCCCGCCAGCGTCTTGCCCGCGCCGGTCGGCGCCGTCAGCAAGGCATGGCGTCCTGCCTGCGCTGCCGCGAGCATCGCCAGCTGATGTTCCCGCACCGCCCAGCCCCGCGAGGCAAACCAGTCGGCCAGGATCGGCGGAATTTTGTCGTCGGCCATTACGCTGATCTTGCTCCGTTTTTCCTGCACCGACACGCCTACACGCTTTCTGCGCAATATAGTGTTGATATTGCGACTAACAATCGCGCCTGATCCTTGCCCGCTCTGAATTATTCCCGTATCTGCAGACCAGAGAAATATAACATGGTCGCGGCAGCAGACCCAATAAGAGCAACATAAAATGGACCATCCAGAGGCATCGAAGAAACGGGTTGAATGGGGCTTTCTGATCACGCTTCTGGTGATCGTCTCGCTGGGATTTGCGGTGCTGGTCGAACCGTTTTTTGGTGCCATCGTCTGGGGTGTCGTCGTCGCCGTCCTGTTTCGTCCGGTCTACGAGCAACTGCTGGACTATCTGCCGGGCCGGACCAATCTTGCCGCCGTGATCACATTGGTGCTGATCTTGCTGCTGGTCGTGGTGCCGACGATCCTGCTGGGCATGGCTCTGGCGCAGGAAGCGGCGAGTCTTTACGTGCGGGTTCAGGATGGGGAGATCGATTTCGGAGCGGTGTTCGAGGCGTTCGAACGTTCGCTTCCCCATTGGATGCAGGTCCAGCTGGCCGCCTATGGCTACAATGATTTTGCCTCCATCAGGGCGGAGATCGAACAGTCGATTTCCGCGATTCTCGAATTTCTGGTTACCTGGTCACTGAGCGTCGGTCAGGGTGCCTTCCAGTTTTTGCTCAGTCTTGGCGTCATGATGTATCTGACTTTCTTTCTTCTCCGTGATGGTCGTGAGCTGGCCGAAAGGATCGAGCAGATCATTCCGTTGAGCGAGGAAAATCGCCAGATTCTAAAGGAAAAATTCCTGGTCGTGATCCGCGCGACGATAAAGGGCAGTCTGATCATCGCAATCATCCAGGGCAGTCTTGGCGGTCTCGTCTTCTGGGCGCTCGATATCCGCGGTGCTTTGCTATGGGCGGTGCTGATGGGGATATTCTCTCTGATTCCGGCGATCGGCACAGGTTTCGTCTGGCTTCCTGTTGCGCTGTTCTTGTTCATCACCGGTGATATCTGGCAGGGTGTCGTGCTGATCCTCTGCGGCATATTCGTGATCAGCATGGTCGACAATCTTGTTCGCCCGACTCTGGTCGGCAGGGACACGCGGATGCCCGACTATGTCGTTCTGATCTCTACGCTCGGCGGGCTGCAGCTGTTCGGGATCAATGGCATCGTGATCGGTCCGCTGGTCGCGGCTCTGTTCATCGCGCTCTGGAGCATTTTCTCCGATATGCAAAAGGGGCAGGCAGAACCGCAGAAGGCCGTCGAATAGCCGCTCAGCCGGTGCGCAGATGATAGGTTAACGCCATGGCGAGGCAATGTTTGACCGCATCGACGGGCAGGGCGTCCGCAAGATCGAACAACACCGCGCGGCTGCCTTCAAATTTCAGAACATTGTTGTACAGCGCTCTGTAGCGATCGACGAGATCGGTGCTGCAATGGACATAAAATGCATATTGTGTCCGGGAATTCTTGTGGGCGTTGATGCGGATAGTGGTGCCGGATTTGCTGGCCGACGGCAGAAAGGCCGGCTCTCCCCATTTCAGTGTTTCCTGCAATGGCCCCACGGCCGGATTTTCTGCCGCCGTTTCGAGAATGAGCGCGCGGAGATTGCGCAACGCGCCGGCCATCTCCTCCGGCAGCCGACCGAATATTTCCGCCGTCTCTGCCGGAAGCGACTGGTCCACGCTCCCTATGCCCCCCGGATCAACCGTCCCGGTCGCGCGCCGGTGGATTGGTCGAACCGCCGGATAATCTCGCCCGACACGATCGTCGCATCATAGCCGGTTGCGCGCTGGTGTAATCTTTGCCCGCCCGCCGGCAGATCCTTCACGATTTCGGGAAGGTGCAATTGCAGATTGTCGAGATCGATCACATTGATATCGGCCTTGGCACCGGGCCGCAGCAGACCGCGCTGGTCCAGACCGACCGCTTTTGCGGCCTTGTGCGACAGCATATGCACCGCCTCGGCCAGTTCAAAGCTTTCCGCTCCCGGATTGCGGACATATTGGGTCAGCAAATAGGTCGAGTAGCTGGCGTCGCAAATCGCGCCATAATGGGCACCGCCGTCACCAAGGCCGGGAATGCAATGGGGGTGGCTGAGCATTTCGTGCGCGCTGGCCAGCGTGCCATTCTCGTAATTGCCAAGCGCCGCCAGAAACAGCCCCTTGCCGTCGGTATCGAGCAGCCGGTCATAGGCAATCTCCTGCGGCGTGCAGCCCTTGGCTGCCGCCTGTCCGGCCATGCTCATTTCTTTCGGCGGCGCGTAATCCGGCGGATTGTCGAGCGGGAACAGCCAGTTCCAGTCGCGGGCCAGCGCGTTGAACGGATGGCCGGGTTCGAATTCCTCGCTCAGCAAGGCTTCGCGCAACCCGGGATCGCGCATCGCCGCGACCTGCTGGTCTATTGGCAGATCGGCGATTTTGGCCCAGCTCGGGCAGAGAATGAACGGATGGACGGTCAGTTCCAGCCCGGCGATCAGACCGATCGGTCGCGGCATGATCTGGGCCGTCGCCTTGCCACCATTGGCATGGGTAGCCTCTATCATGTCCAGCACCTTGCGCCAGCGCGGCGGTCCGTCATTGCCGGAGGCGAGGGTGAAAGTGGCGGGCCGGCCGGATGATTCGATTACCCGTTCGATCACCTTATATTCCTTGTCCCAGCCGACAAAGGCGTCGAGCACGACCTGAAAAGTGCCGGTGCCCGCGTCGGCCATGCCGCCGCAGATCGCTTCCAGTTCAGCCACATCGGCTTCGAATGTCGGGATGCTGCCGCCATCTGCGGTCTTGTGGATCGACAGCCGTGACGTGGCAAAGCCGATCGCGCCGGCTTGCATCGCTTCACACGCCAATTTGCGCATCAGCGCCAGATCATCTTCATTGGCCGGTTCCCGCGAAGCGCCGCGCGCACCCATTGCGTATACCCGCAAGGGGGAGTGCGGCAGATAGGCCGCAATATCGATATCACGCCTGCCCTTGTCGACGACGTCGAGATATTCCGGGAACGTTTCCCAGTTCCACGGCAAGCCGTCGGACATCACCACGCCGGGAATATCCTCGACCCCTTCCATCACGTTGATCAGCATGTCGTGGTCTTCCTTGCGGCAAGGGGCGAAACCGACGCCGCAATTGCCCATGATCGCCGTGGTCACGCCATGTGAAGACGAAGGGCTGAGCTCCTCGGCCCAGATGCACTGGCCGTCATAATGGGTGTGGACGTCGACAAAGCCGGGGGTGACGATCTTGCCCGTCGCGTCGATTTCTTCACGGCCCTTGCCGGTGATCTGCCCGATCGCCGCTATATTGCCGTCGCTGACTGCAATATCGCCGGTGACAAGATCACCACCGCTGCCATCGGCAATGGTTCCGCCGCGTATTACCAGGTCAAAATCCGCAGCCATGATCATTCCTTATAATTTCTGCATGAAATACAGTCTGCATATCTAATCACAGACAGCAGTGACGCGCCAACATGTAAATTGATAGTCGAATGGTGACGGCCTCGGAACTTGCTTGGCCAAAATATGGGGCAATTTCCCATTAATCGGGATCAGGGTCGGGCGGCTCTTTTCCGGATATTATATAACATACTGATATATCAAGAAATATAAGAACTGGCACGCTGCGTGCAAAGCTGTTGCTATCTTCGCTAACAGAAATTGCGAAGGCCAGTTTTAAACATGAAGGAATTTAAAAATGTCGAATATCAATATCCAGAACCAGATCGCCGCCGCTTTCGCCGCTATTTTCTCTGCCGCCGTTTTGGTCGCTGCAAGTGTCGGTCCCGCGGTACAAAATAGCGCGTCGTTGATCGCATAATATCAACCACAAGGAAGGAAAATATCATGCCCCGCTTCACGTTACGTCAGGAAATCGCCGCCGGCTTTGCCGCCATGTTCTGCTCGGCAATATTTGTAATCTCCGCGGTCGGTCCGGGAACCAACGGCGCGACCTTCATCTGATGAAAATCGACCGGAGCGTATTTTCCAACCAGCCGCTGGGGACTAATGCCCCGCCTGCTCGCCGCGCTCCAGTCCCGACAATGCCAGCTGCTCGTCAATCTGGGCCATCAGCCGGTCCAGCCCGTCATGCGATTTCGCTTCGGCCCGGGCGACCAGCACATCCTGGGTGTTGCTGGCGCGCAGCAGCCACCAGCCGTCTTCGGTATTGACCCGCGCGCCGTCGGTATCGTTCACGTCCGCGCCGCTGGCCGAAAGCCGTTCCAGCACTTCGTCGATCACCGCGAACTTGCGGCTTTCATCAACCTGGAAACGCATCTCCGGCGTGTTGATCATCTCGACCATATCGCTGTGCAAGCGGGTTACCGACTTGCCGATATTGGTCGCCGCCTGGATCAGGCGGATCGCGGCATAGGGCGCATCGTCAAAGCCGTAATAATCATGTTTGAAAAACACATGGCCGCTCATCTCGCCGGCCAGCGGCGACCCGGTTTCCTTCATCTTGGACTTGATCAGGCTGTGGCCGGTCTTCCACATCAGCGGTTTCCCGCCGAGTTCGGCGATCCGGTCGTAAAGCGCTTGTGACGCCTTGACGTCAGCGATGATCGTCGCGCCGGGCTCGCTCTTCAGCACATCCTCGGCATAGATTTGCAGCAACTGGTCGCCCCAGATCACCCGGCCCTCGCCGTCAATCGCGCCGATCCGGTCGCCGTCGCCGTCGAACGCCACGCCGAAATCCAGCCCTTTTTCGGCGACCAGCGCCTTCAGATCCTCGAGATTCTTTTCTTCCGTCGGGTCGGGGTGATGGTTGGGGAAGCTGCCGTCGACTTCGGTGTAGAGCAGATGATGCTCGCCGGCACCGCGTTCACTGAGCAGCGTGGTCAGTTTCTCGATCACCGGCCCGGCGGCGCCGTTGCCGCAGTCCCAGCCGACCTTATAGGCATTGCCGGTGAAGTTTTTCAGCAGGCGCTCGACATATTCGTCGATGATGTCGATGCGCTCGAGCGAACCCGTCCCCTGATCCCAGTCGCCCTTGGCTGCCATATCGCCAAGTCCCAGAATGTCGGCGCCGAAAAACGGGCCGCCCTGAAACACCATTTTGAATCCGTTATAATTGGCCGGATTGTGACTACCGGTGATCATTATGCCGCCCTGGACCTGATTCAGGACAGATTCGGCATAATATAGCATCGGAGTAGGCCCCATTCCGACAGAAATGACATTGATTCCGGCATCATTGAGACCGCGAACAAGCGCGTCCTCGAGCATCGGAGAACTGGTCCGGCCATCAAATCCTGTTGCCACCGCCGTTCCGCCGTCGCGCGCGATCAGCGTCCCGAAACCGCGGCCAATGGCATAAGCATCGTCGGCGCCCAGCGTTTCGCCGATGATCCCGCGAATATCATATTCGCGCAGCGAACTGGGGTGAAAATCGTGCGAGGATGGTGAGGTCATGATGGAGGTCCCAAATTGTTGGATTTGCCCGATTGTAAGAGGCAAATGCCTATAAATCCAGCACTACTGTCGATTGGAATCGCAGGTTTACCGCCGGTTAGAAGCTTCCAAATCTTCCAATAACAGGTCCCGGGCCCGGTTGATCATCTTCGCGAGCTGCTCGTCTCCGCCGTTGTCGGGACCATGTTCCGCCAGCCGTTCTTTCCAGGCGGCGTTGATCTCGATAAATCCGGCTTTATCGCTCACGCCCAGCAGGGATCGCGCCCGGTCCAGTTCGAAATTGCGCGGCTTGCGCTTTGGTTCCACCCGATCGCGAGCCGGTATCAATATCCGCCAGCCGCTCAGAAAAGCCGCGCCGGCAATCATCGCGCCGCCCATGATCCAGCCACCGCCGCGCAGAAAATTCGCACCCACCAGCGCCATTACCAGGGCGAGCCACTGATTGGGAGTCATGGTCTTTGCCTTGCCCGACAACACCAGCCAGGCCAGAATGGCGCCGCCGAATATGAGCAATGGCACCATCGGTCAGGCCACCAGCTTGGGTTTGCCGAGAGCAGGCTTATTATCTTCCGGCAGCCGCTGGACGGACGACGGCAGCGCGAGATGCTTGATCAGTTCCCGCAGTTCCTGGCGCGCAGCCAGATGGCTTGTGGCCAGGCGACCGAGATGTTTCTTGTCGAGCATAGTCAGGCCCGAAGGGAATAATTCGCGGTAAATGACCCGTTCGCTAAGGCCAGGAATGATCCGGAATCCCACGCGCTGCGACAATTCGGCAAGCGCAGCCACTATCCGTTTCATATTATGCGCCTCGACATATTGGGTCCGGTTTCTCAGCAGCACCCAGTCGATCGTCTTGCCATCAGCCTTGGCCCGCTCTTTGCGAGCCTCCCAGATCAATTCCGCATAAAAACTCAGTTTGCGGACCTTGTAGGTTTCCGGATCCACCTGTCCGATCAGATCGAAATCGACAAAACTGTCGTTGATTGGCGTCACCAGCGTATTCGCGCGGGTCGCAACATAGCGGGCGAATTTGTCGTCGCGGCCCGGCGTATCATAGAGCAGGAAATCGACGCCATGCGACATCCGTTCGATCAGCTGTTCGAGCCGGGACAGATGGTCCTCTTCGAAAACTTCATAATAAGGCTGCGGAATATCGATATTCAGCCGTTTCATCGTCGCGTCGCGATTTTCCAGATAACGATAGGTGGTGCGTTGACGCGGATCGAGATCGATGATCCCGACCTTGTGACCTTGATGGGCAAGCGCAACCGCGACATGAACCGCAGTGGTGGATTTGCCGGTCCCGCCCTTTTCATTGGCGAAGACGATATGATGCGCATTGTTGGTCACGTTTTCAGCTATATCCCTGTTCTAGGCCCTTGCGAAGGGCGGTTCACCGTCGCATAGCCTACCAGAGCTTTACAGAAAAATCTAAATGCAAAGAGTGTTCCATGCAAATTGTTCGACAGTTGGATTCGCTGCGCAACGCTTTGGCGGAGTTCCGCGCGGGGGGACATAAAATCGGGCTGGTCCCGACCATGGGGGCGCTGCACGCGGGTCATATGCGGCTGGTGGAAGTGGCAAAACAACAATGTGATGCGGTGGTTGCCTCGATCTTCGTCAATCCGATCCAGTTTGGCGAGGGTGAAGATCTTGATGCCTACCCGCGTCAGGAAGCCGCCGATGCTGCCCTGCTTGAGGCGGCGGGCGTAAAATTGCTGTGGGCTCCGACGGCGGACCAAGTCTATCCACCCGGCTATGCCACCAATGTCAGCGTCAGCGGGATCAGCGACGGATTATGTGGCGCGGCACGCCCAGGCCATTTTGACGGCGTTGCCACAGTCGTCGCAAAATTGTTCAACCAGACCCGTCCCGATGCTGCCTTTTTCGGAGAGAAAGACTATCAGCAGCTTGCGGTCATCCGGCGGATGGCGCTCGATCTTGACTTCAACCATGAAATCGTCGGCGTCCCGACCGTTCGCGACGCCGATGGTCTGGCCCTGTCGTCGCGCAATGCCTATCTGACCGCAGAAGAAAGAGCCGATGCCGTTGCGCTTCCCCGAACGATGCAGGAAGCTGCCACAGCGATAGCAACGGGCAGTCCTGTTGCAGCTATATTGTCGGACGCAAAGGCTCGATTACTGCGGTCGGGATTTCGCAAAGTGGACTATTTCGAACTACGCGACGCCGATACGCTGGCTTTATTGGATGATTTTACAAAATCTGCTCGTCTACTTGCAGCCGCCCATATCGGCCGAACCCGTCTGATCGACAATATCCCCGTTTCATAGGGGCTGCGCCGCCGATTCGTTAACCATGCAATCGCGTGGATCGGGGCGAAATTTTGGCGTATTTTCGCGATATGCTTAATTTTCGGCAATTCGCGTTAACCATTCCTTTAGGAAATTGCGGTGAAAGTCGTCCCGTCGCCATTACTTGCGGCAAAAAAACAGGGACTGACAATATGGGCAACAGCATGAAAAGCGCGGCCTTTCTGATAGAGAGCCGCCTCTCGGACGCAGCAAAAGGCAGCAGCAATGCATATTTTGATCTTGGTGTGATCTATTCAACCGGATCGGAGGGCGTCGACGTTGATCTGGTTGAAGCCCATAAATGGTTTAATCTTGCGGCCTTGTCAGGCCATGATGAAAGCAAGGTCTGCCGGGCAGAAATTTCGCTGGAAATGACGGCTCGCGAAATTGCCGAAGCGCAACGGGACGCACGCAGTTGGCTGCAGGACAATGTACGCCACGCGGCATAGGCTAGGACGACTTTTTAAACGGCCCCATATCGGCCAGAAATTCAATGTCGGCAGCAACCGCCTGCCGTTCGCGTTCCAGATAGTCGGCGATCGCCGACCGAAATCCCGAATCGACGATATAATGCGCTGACCAGGTCGGCACCGGTTGATAGCCCCGCGCCAGTTTATGGCTGCCCTGTGCCCCTGCTTCGACCGTCTTCAATCCCCGCGCTATGGCCGCGTCAATGGCCTGATAATAGCAAATTTCGAAATGCAGAAACGGGATATCGCGCGTGCAACCCCAATAGCGCCCGTAAAGCGTCTCTTCCCCGATGACGTTGAGCGCCCCGGCAACCGGAATGCCGTCCTGCATCGCAAAAATCAGCAGCAGTTTGCTCGCCATTTTCTGGTGCAGCAGGTCAAAGGCGGCGCGGGTCAGATAGGGCTGGCCCCATTTGCGCATCCCGGTGTCCTGATAAAATTCCCAGAAATAGTCCCAATGCTCGGGCTGGATGTCGTCCCCCGTAAGATGAACAATCTCCACGTCTTCCTGGGCCTTGACCCTTTCCCGGCGGATAGCCTTGCGTTTCCGGGAAGATAAGGCAGCCAGGAACTCGTCGAAACTCTGATAGCCGTCGTTGCGCCAGTGGAACTGGCTGTCGGTCCGGATCATCCAGCCCGCTTCGCGAAAATAGTCGAGCTGATCCTCGTCGACAAAGGTCGCGTGCACCGATGAAATTCCGTTACTCTCGGCGAGTTGTTCCGCTGCTTTTAGCAGCGGCAAAGCCAATGTTCTGTCGCGCAACAGCAAGCGGGGTCCGGGTACCGGCGAGAAAGGCGAGGCTATCTGGATTTTCGGATAATATTGGTCGCCGGCATGTTCAAACGCATGCGCCCATTGCTGGTCGAAAATATACTCGCCCTGGCTGTGCGATTTGAGATAGCTGGGCAGGCAGGCGGCGATTTCGCCGGCTTCATCTTCGATGATGATCGGCAGGGACTTCCAGCCGGTACCCGGACCGACGCTTCCCGATAGCTCCATCGCGGACAGAAAGGCATGGGAAACAAACGGATTGTTTGACCCGGCACAGGCGTCCCACTGGTCTGCCGGCAGGCTGGCGATGTCACCGGCAACGCGGGCGTGAATTTCGGTAGCGGCAGGGGAATCGGACATAGGGATCGATATTATCCGCTTTGCGGCATCTCATAAACCGGTTCGTCGGCATATAGTGATGCGTTTTTCTCTTGATCGGCCGACCGTACCGTCCAGGTCACGACCGGTAACCCGCGGGCCCGCTGCGAAGCGGCGAAGCGGGATGGCAGGTCGCGGATATCATAAGCCAGAAAATCGGGCTGCGCTGTCCAAAGGTTGCGGTGGCGGGCGATCCGGCCGCGCCAGTTCTTGCTGTCTTCTTCCGTCACCACAAGTCCGCGAACGACATGTGCTGCATTTTTGCGAAACCACGCGCCGACCAGCGGGTTGAAGGACATGACCGCGGCCGTGCCGCCATAGCCTTCCAGCGCGCGGCGCACCGAAAGGCACAACGGGCCAACCCGCATGTTGCGTGATTTGATTTCGATCAGGATCGGCACCCGTCCGCCAACCTGAGCCAGTGTTTCGCGCAAGCGCGGTATCTTGCCATGCCCGCCCTTCAGCTGGATTCCGTCGATATCGTCGGCGCGCAATTTCCCGATCAGGCCAGTCTGATCGGTCAGGCGGTCCAGCTCATAGTCGTGGAAGACAAAGGCGCGTCCGTCTTCCGCGGCCTGGACGTCGCATTCGATTCCATGGCCCAGTTTGATCGCGGCTTCAAAGGCCGCAGGACTATTCTCCAGCACGCTATCGCCATGCAGCCCGCGATGGGCATAAGGCTGGCCCTTCAGGAACGCCACGCGTTCGGGCGCCGGGGCAGGCGCCAGCAGATTGTCCAGCAGCGCCGCGATCACTCGGGTTTCAGGGCAATTATGGCGTCGACCTCGACCGCAACGCCGAGCGGCAATGACGACACACCGACCGCGCTGCGGGCATGCTGTCCTGCAGCACCAAAAATCACCTCCATCATGTCGGAGCAGCCATTGGCGACCTTGGGATGGTCGGTATAATCCGCCGTACTGTTGACGAAGACGCCGAGCTTTACGATCCGGTCGACCCGGTCGAGCGATCCGGCCGCTTTCTTGATCTGGGCCGCTATCATCAAGGCACAGGCCTTTGCGGCCTGCTGGCCTTCTTCGAGAGACATGTCGTCTCCCAGCCGTCCGGTGATCAATTTGCCATCACCCATCGAGACCTGGCCGCTGATATAGAGCACGCCGCCCACTTCAACCGCCGGAACATAGGAGGCTACCGGAGCAGCGGGTGTCGGCAGCTCGATGCCCTTTGCTGTCAGGGCGCTTTCAATATTATCGGTCATAAGGCAAATCTCTCATGCATGGTTGGCGGGGTCAAGCTCTTGCGATGACAGATCCATCGCCGGAGCCGGTTCGGCATTGTCAAATTTGTCGGATATCCAGGAAAGAGCGTCTCCCCACAGATCGATACGCGCATTGGCAGCGGGATTTGTCGTGATATGCTTGGCCAATATCGGCTCACCGACCATTTGCAGCCGCCAGACATCGGGCGCATGTTTGGCGACACTGCCATGCTGGTGCCCGAGATCATCGACAAAGACGGTGACCGAAGGTTCAAATTCCTCAAGGATATTGGCCAGCAGTTCGCCTTTGCCGCCCTGATTGGTGTAGACGGGAAAATCGATGCCGACGGCCTTGAGCTGTTCCGCCCGCGCTTCGCGGCGATCATCGAGCAGGTTGGTCAATATGACGACATCGGCGACTTCGCCAAGCTTGTTGATCGACTCTACCGCGCCTTCGATTGCGCCTTGCCGGTGCATTTCGGTGTCGAAAAACTCCTTCAGCATCGGCCAGATTTGCTCGGGCAGGACCTGAGTCCCATCATGTTTGTGGCGCAGCGCCTCGGCAAAATTGCTCCCGTTCTCGAGATCGAAATGGATGTGCTTGTCGCTGTCCAGCCATTGCTGGAACGGCACCACCATATGGAGCAGGACTTCGTCGCAATCGCTGATCAGAAGGGGCCTGTTACTCATAAAAATCTCCGGGGGCGTTAAGATGATGTGCGGCGGCAGCCAGTTTATCGGGTGCGATACCAATAGCCTCGGCGCAGGCAATCAGATCGGGTTCGTGATTGGCGAGAAAGCCGAGCAAGGACGCCAGCATCGTCGGGTCTTCGAGACCTGACCTGAGCTCGCGCGGGTCCAGTCCGGTCAAAGCGAGCAGCCGCTCCGCGCGGTCCTGGTCCTGCAGCACCCAGCCGAGCGCCTGCAAGGCGATGATGTCGGCATCGGGTCCGAGATTGGGATTTGTTTCCATTGCCGCTTTCGCCTAATGGGTCGGCAACAAGTTTGAAAGGGTAAAACCGGTCGTGGCAAAAAGAGTGTTGGTGGTCGAGGACAATGAATTGAACCTCAAGCTGTTTTGCGACCTGCTGCGGGCCCATGCTTTTGTCGTCGAGCCGGTCAGCGATGGTCGCGAGGTGCTCGAAAAGGCGCGCAGTTTCGTGCCCAATCTGATCGTCATGGATATCCAGCTGCCGCATGTCAGCGGTCTGGAGCTGATCGAGCAGATCAAGAAAGACGCTCAGCTCAAGATCATACCGATCATGGCCGTGACCGCCTATGCCGGCAAGGGTGATGAAGACCGGATATTGAGCGCCGGGGCAGAAGCCTATGTCTCCAAGCCGATATCAGTCGCAAAATTCATCGAATCGGTGCAAAAGGTTCTGCACCGTTAAAGTCGGATCAAAAGCGGTTTACTTGATCTTGGCTTCTTTGAATTCGACATGCTTCCGAACAACCGGATCATATTTGCGCTGCACCATTTTCTCGGTGAGATTCCGCGGGTTCTTGCGGGTTACATAGAAAAAGCCTGTGTCCGCCGTGCTGACGAGTTTGATCTTTACATTGGCTGGTTTCGCCATGGTGCATTCCTTAAGGCAGAAGCTGAAATAAAAACAGCGACGCATCGGCGCCGCATCCGTTCCCGCGCTAATGGTGAAAATGCCAGCCAATGTCAAGAAAAAGCCTGCGCCGCTATTCTGCCGAAAAACGCCGCCCCGTTTACCTCTTCTTAACCATGTTTTCCCTATGATATCATTGGAACAGGGGCAGTTACGATGAACCATGATCAAAATCTATTCGTACAGGCGGAAATGCATGCCTTGCTCGACGATCTGCCGGTAGAATTGGTTTCTCGCCACCCGGTGCAATTTCTGATGCATCTCGACCATGTCCGGCAAAAGGCTACGCAGCATCACCTGTTCGCGCTCCACGATCTCAGTTGCGCCTTCGAAACCGCCTTGCAGCCCGCCATGCAAAATGGCGGAGCCACGACGGTTGCGCGCTTCTATCTTGAAGCGATGCGGGCGACTCTGGATTGCGAAGAGATTAGCCCGGCCATGACCGAAGCGCTAATGGCCAATGTCGCGCTACGCCTCGGCGGCCAGCCATAACCGCATAATATAGTGGATGCGTTTCTAACTTCTCTTTTTACCATGGCACTTGCCGAATTTGGCGACCGCCCGCAGATTCTCTGTGCGGCTCTGGCGATGAGATGCGGGCGTATCTCTCCGGTCATTTGGGGACTGGGCCTCGCGACCCTTTGCAATTGCGCGATTTCAGCGATAGCGGGATCTGCCGTCAACCAGTGGATAAGCGAAGAGCCTTTGCAGCTCTTCTACGCCCTGACCCTGATATTTGCCGGGGTCGGCATGGTTGCATGGCGCCGTCCGACCGACTTGCTCGAAAACTGGAGTCTCGGACCTTTCTGGACATCCTTCCTCGGGCTGTTCATTCTGCAATTCGGCGACAAGGGACAGTTCATTCTGGCGGCGACAGCCGCGCGAACCGATATGGGGATATTCGCTGCTGCCGGAGGATGGATGGGCGTAATGATCGCCTGTGTGCCCGCTATTTTACTGCAACGACGGCTGGCAGATGAAGTCCCGATTCGGGCTGTCCGGTTTTTCGGTGCCGCCGGCTTTCTCCTGATTGGTAGCATCTTGACACTCAGCGCATGGGGCATTTTCTAATTAAGTGACCGAAATCCTTAACAAGGCAAATCTGATCGATATTATCGATCTGTCATAACCAGTTTTCCCGTTGGGAATAGTGTCTCCGCACCTGTATTTCTTATGACATAGAAAATTCAAAAGGAGTAAGTCGATGACAACCGGTGACAATGCAAAAAAGGCCGTAGCCGAAGCGCTCAACGGAGTGCTGGCCGATAGCTTTGCGCTTTATCTCAAGACCAAGAATTTTCACTGGCATGTGTCGGGGCCCCATTTCCGCGATTATCATCTGATGTTTGACGACCATGCGGCGCAGATTCTTGCTACCACTGACCTGATAGCGGAACGGGTCCGCAAAAATGGCCATCGCACGCTCACGTCGATCGGCGATATCGCGAGGCGACAGAGCGTTTCCGACAATGACGATACCAAGGTTGCGGCGGCAGACATGCTGGAGGAATTGCGTTCGGACAACCTGAAGCTTTTGGCAAAATTGCGCGAGACAAAAGAGCTTGCTGAAGAGGCTGGTGACAATGCGACCGACGGCTTGCTGGACGACTGGACGGATCAGGCGGAAGAGCGTACCTGGTTCTTGCTGGAAATTGCGCAGAAAGATTAAATGGAATCGGCTGATCTTCGTGACAACGCCAGCGAAACTAAGTCGTTCGGCTTGATGGTTGATACCCCGGTCGGGCGCAGCGAGGTCGAAAGTCAGGTCTATTCAGCGGCGGTTACCTTCCGCTTCTGATAATCGGCAAATCTGGAAAAGCCCGCAGGACCTGTCCGGCGGGCTTTTCTATGTCCGCCATCATGATCTGTCTCGAGAGGTATCCCAGGTGGCAGGTACGCTAAAAAAAAGGCGGGCCAAAAGCCCGCCCAATTCATGATATGGTGGATATAGTCTGGTCAGCTATTTTGCGACCAGATTTACTGCTGCGGTCTTGCCGCGCTGATCCACTTCCAGTTCAAATTCCAGCTTGTCGCCTTCTTCCAGTCCGCGCATGCCGGCGCGTTCTACAGCTGAAATATGGACGAATGCATCCGGTTGTCCGTCATCACGTTGGATGAAACCGAAACCTTTGCTGCCGTTAAAAAACTTGACGGTGCCGGTGGCTTTCTCTCCGGTAAGTTCTCGGCGAGGGGCTCCGCCACCACCGCGATCTTCACGAGGAGGGGCGCTATCCGTAACTTCGATAAGATCGCCTTCAATCTGAATATCCGAAGCCGAAACCTTGCCGCCACGATCAACCAGCGAAAAGCGCAAAGTCTGACCTTCGGCAAGGCCTTTCAGGCCCGCGCGTTCAACCTGGCTGATATGAACAAAAACATCTTCGCCGCCACCATCTTGTACGATGAAGCCAAAACCTTTTTGCGCATTGAAAAATTTTACGGTGCCGGTGCTTTCGCCGACTACCTGGTCCGGCATGCCGCCGCCCCGTCTGCCGCCGCCGGAATCACTGTCTGGCCGCGTATATCTTTCTACGGGCGGACCGTTATCACCTTGATATCCATCGAAGTTTTCGTCACCGAAGCCGTCGCGCTTGTCCCGGCCTCTACCTCGCCGGTTTCTGTCAAAACCCATTCTTAAATCGCCACTTTCAATTCGCCCTATCCAATAATCCCAATGTCACAGCGGACGATTTCCGGAACATTGCTTCGCGCGAATCTAAGTGCCGCGCGGCACAACTATATAGAAAAATAGAGGAATAAGCGAATGAAATCGAAGCCAGGAGCCACTGGTTTTGGCATTTTCTCTGTCATATCGACAAACTCCTGTAGCGGCGCATCGGCTTCAGGCGTGATTTGATGGTCAAACTAAACTTGCTGTTTGAACCCGCCTGCGGCACATAGCATGTCCAAAGATACGGGACTGTCAATTTCCCCAGCCGGTGTTCTGGCCACGGTCGAAACTAAATATCAAAATGGTTGTTGCGCCAGCGCCACGGTTGAGAAAATGAATTTGTTCCAGCAATAGAAACAGACAGGCAAATTATAATGGCAGTTTTTTTTCATGAAGAAGATCTTCCCGCTGACGTTCTAAACGACGGCCCGGTTGCGGTAGATACAGAAACCATGGGACTGCAGACTCCCCGTGACCGTCTGTGCCTGCTTCAGATATCAGATGGCGGGGGGGACGAACATCTCGTGCGTTTCGGTCCTAATAGTGACTATGAAGCGCCCAATCTCCGTTCCATTTTGGCCGATCCCGATCGATTGAAGCTCTATCATTTTGCCCGTTTTGATCTTGCGGCCATTGAGCATTATATGGGCGTGATGGCGGCTCCGGTATTTTGCACGAAGATCGCTTCCCGCCTCATCCGTACCTATACGGATCGCCACGGACTGAAGGAACTCGTCCGTGAATTGCTTGGCCAGGACATTTCGAAGCAGCAACAGTCCAGTGATTGGGGAAATCCCGAACTGAGTGATGCCCAGAGGGAATATGCCGCATCCGACGTGCGCTTTCTGCACAGATTGATGGATGAACTCGTAATCCGGCTCGAACGGGAGGGTAGAACGGCGCTCGCGCAGGCGTGCTTTGAATTCTTGCCTGACCGCGCACGACTGGATCTGGCGGGCTGGGCGGAAACGGATATTTTTGCCCATGCCTGAACGCTTGGTTCTTTCGCTCGACCGTCGTAATTAGTGATTTTTGGGATTGTAGCTCATCTATGTCAACTTCCGCCAATCCAGTCCGGACGAAACGTCAGGAATTTGCTGCTCCGAATGGCACGCATGACCGGAACGTAAAATGGTTGCGGTTCATATTGCCCGCCGGGGTTGGCGTGTTGGGTTCTATGCTGGCGCTGGCCCCCTTCACCATGTCTGGTGAGCTGAGTTTTGTTCTCGACAAGAATAGTGTGGACGTGGCCAAGGAACGGATGAGAGTCACTGAAGCGCTCTACCGGGGAGAGGATAGCGAAGGCCGCCCATTCTCGCTGAAAGCGGGTTCCGCCGTCCAGAAGAGTTCGAGCGAAGCTGTCGTTGAGTTGCAGGATCTCTCCGCGCGTATTTTGCTACAGGACGGGCCGGCCCAGATACGCGCAAACGATGGCAGCTATGATATGGATCAGGAAAATGTCCGGGTGCCAGGGCCGGTGCAGGTTGAATCGGCCAGCGGTTACCGGCTTTCGACCAACAATGTGACGGTTGATCTCAAGCAACGGACATTGAAAAGTGGCGGGGTGGTTGAAGGCCGGACCAATATCGGTACGTTTCGCGCCGATCGGCTCGAAGCAGACCTGGCTGAGCGCACTGTAAGTCTGGATGGCAATGCGAGTTTGCGGATCGAACAAAATGGATTAAGAAGACCATAAGATGAAATTGAAAATTTTGCTTTCCCTTTCCGCTGGTACGGCTTTCCTGGCTTCCGGGCTATTGCTGCTCGCAGGTCCCGCTCCGGCACAGGTTTTCGGTAGTCACAACAGCAACGCGCCGGTGAATTTTGATGCCGGGCGGATAGAGGTGCAGGATCGAGCCGACCGGGTCGTGCTTTCGGGCGCCGTCCGGGTCGAACAAGCTGGGTTGGTTCTTAACTCAGCCCGTATGACCGTTGCCTATCGCAATTCCGGGGGAATCGAAATTGACCGGATTGATGCTTCCGGGGGTGTAACGGTCCGCAAAGCGGGCGACACCGCGTCGGGCAATGTCGCAATATATGATCTCAACCGGCGACTGATCACCTTATTGGGCAATGTTACCCTTACCCAGGGTACCAATCGTCTCTCAGGCGGTCGCGTCATCATTGACCTCGCGTCAGGCAGATCGACGATAGATGGGCGTTCTACAGGCGGCTCTTCAGCTGGGTCCCAAGATTCGGGTGGACGCGTATCCGGCACCTTCACCGTACCACAGCGCAAGGACTGACGTCCCGAACCGGCAGCAGATTAAACTGTGCCGTCTCCGCTATCCCCGACGCTTGATTATCTCGTTGAAAAATCCATTATCAATATAGCATGCACAAAGCTTGCCAATTCGGGCCGGATTGGGGCATGCTCTTAACCAACGTAAAAGACAGCCCATGCAGATGAGGACGAATGATGAACGACTCAGCGGTCACTGACATACCGGCCATGGCCGATCCGGGAGCGGCGATGGCCAGTGATGCGATGGAGCATGGCCTGGCCGTGGTTTCCATTGCCAAAAGCTATGACAAACGCTCGGTTCTGTCCGACGTGTCACTGTCGGTAGGACGCGGCGAAGTCGTTGGCTTGTTGGGCCCGAACGGCGCCGGGAAAACGACCTGCTTCTATTCTGTTATGGGCTTGGTGCGACCGGATGCCGGGCGGATCATGCTTGATGGCGAGGATATCACGTCCCTCCCCATGTACCGCCGCGCCATTCTCGGAATCGGCTATCTTCCACAGGAAACGTCTATCTTCAGAGGGATGACGGTTGAACAGAATATCATGGCTGTTCTGGAAATGGTGGAGCCTGACTCTCAGGTCAGGCATGAAACACTTGACCGTCTGCTCGATGAATTCGGTTTGACCAAGCTGCGAAGCTCGCCAGCAATGGCGCTGTCCGGTGGCGAACGGCGGCGGTGCGAGATCGCCCGTGCGCTGGCTGCGAGCCCTTCAATCGTGCTGCTGGATGAACCTTTTGCCGGTATCGATCCGCTTTCTATCGCGGATATCCGCGATCTGGTGTGCCAGTTGCGCGAGCGCGGCATCGGCGTCCTGATAACCGATCATAATGTTCGCGAGACGCTCGATATCGTTGATCGGGCCTGCATCATTTATGACGGGCAGGTATTGTTCGCCGGAAGCCCGGAAGATCTGGTTGCGGATGCCAATGTTCGACGGCTCTATCTGGGTGAAGGTTTCGCCCTCTAGCAATGGCACTCGCGCCTCGTCTCGATTTGCGGCAGAGTCAGTCGCTGGTAATGACGCCGCAATTACAGCAGGCGATCAAGCTGCTGACCTTGTCCAATCTCGAACTGGAAACTTTTATTTCCGACGAGATCGAGAAAAACCCGCTTCTGGATACCGGAGACATTTCGACCGAAAGCGGTGAAGTCAGCGAGAATGAGAACGGACCGAGTGAGGCTGCGGCGCAGGGCAGCGACGAAATATTATCCTCCGGGCCAGCGGAATCGGAGTCCACGCTCGACATGCAGGGTGACACGGACAGTTTTTCCAATAACAGCCTGTCGGAAAGTGATGGCGCGCTCGACGGTCAGCTGGGATTGAATGGATCAAGTTCCGGTCCCGGTTCAACCGCAAGCGGCGAGGCGCCGGATTTCGAGAATATGCTGGTCGCCGAGATAACCCTGACCGACCATCTGATGGATCAGGCGGGTGCCGTTCTTTCGGGCATGGATCTGTTCGTAGCCCAGCATATCATCGACCAGATTGACGAGTGCGGCTATTTGCAGGCTGACTTGCTCGAGCTGACCCAACGCCTGAACGTCGGGCTGGTTGACATAGAGCGTATTTTAGGTGTTGTTCAGACGCTTGATCCTGTCGGTGTTGGCGCAAGGGATTTGGCAGAATGCCTAGCGCTGCAAGCCAGGGATGCCGATCGCTACGATCCTGCCATGGAACGCCTGATCAACAATCTGGACCTGCTTGCCAAAGGTGCATTGCCGCAGCTCAAACGGATATGCGGTGTCGATGATGAAGACCTGATGGATATGATCAGCGAGTTGCGCAATTACGATCCAAAGCCGGGTTGCAAGATCGGCGGTGGCGCAGTGCAGTCGGTTGTACCCGATGTCTTTATCGCCGAACGCGCGGATCGCTGGATCATCGAAATCAACAGCGCCACTTTGCCGAAGGTGCTCGTGAACCGCAGCTATTATTCCGAACTGAAGGACGGCGCGCAGGACAAGCAATCGAAAGAATGGTTGAGCGAATGCCTTGCTGACGCCAACTGGCTGGTCAAGGCGCTTGACCAGCGGCAGCGGACGATTGTCAAAGTCGCAACCGAGATCGTCAAACAGCAGGAGGAGTTTTTCCGCAAGGGGGTCGCGCATCTCCGCCCGCTGACGCTCAGGCATATCGCCGAAAAGATCGAGATGCACGAATCGACCGTGAGCCGGGTGACATCGAACAAATATCTCTCCTGTTCACGCGGGACGTTTGAGCTCAAATATTTCTTCACCAGCGGAATCCAGTCGTCGACCGGCGGCGAGGCAGCGTCGGCGGAGGCGGTCAAAAGCCATATCAAGGCGCTGATCGATGATGAGGACCCGAAGAAAATCCTGTCCGACGACAAGCTGGTCACGCTGTTGCAGGCCAAGGGCTTTGACATTGCCCGGCGCACGGTCGCGAAATATCGCGAAGCGCTCGGCATGGGCAGTTCGGTTCAGCGCCGCCGGCAAAAGGCGCTCGAGGGCAGGGCCGCCTAGACCGGCTTGCGAAGCACCGCAAATTCCAGCTCCGGAGATTTCGGTCGGCCGAAGCGTTCGTCGCCATGCGGAAAGGGCCGGTGCTCGCCGGTTCGCGAATAGCCTCGCCGCTCGTAATAGGCGATCAGATCGGTGCGCTGGCGGATGACCGTCATCTCCATGGCCTTCGCCTGCCAGTGGTCGCGGACAAATTGCTCCGACCGGATCAGCAATTCCTTCCCAAGCCCTGACGCCTGCAAATCGGGATCGACGGTCAGCAAGCCGAGATAGGCGAGCCCTTCTCCGACATGGGAGAGCTGGACGCACCCGGTAATGGCATCGCCGTCTTTCGCCAGCAGGATGACCTGGCTGTCCGTCTCGATGATTTCCCGCAACGCCTTGGCATCGGTCCGCTGCCCGCCGAGCAGGTCGGCTTCATGGGTCCAGCCGCGCCTGGCGCTTTCGCCGCGATAGGCGCTTTCGACCAGCGCGTGGAGGCGTGGGATATCGCCGGTCCCGGCACGGTCGAAATTCATGCCAGACGGATTCCCTCTGCTTCGAGCATCGCATTGCCGGTGATCCGCCCGGTCACCACCACCCGTTTCTCGACCTCGTCAATCGGGGTGCGCAACAGTTCGAGCCGATAGCGCTCGCCATCGTCGCATTGCAGAAAGAAACCGGTCGCATCGCGCTGCAGCAACCCGGCATATTCCCTGGTTTCCTGGCCGTCCTTCACCATCATGCAGTCGCGTGCAACGTCTCGCTGAGCGCCCACAGCCGTTCGGCATCCTCGTCAACGGTGATATGCGGTGCGCAGTGCATGAAGGATGGCGAGTCTTCTCCCGCCAGCTGCGCGACGTCGCAATCCTCGCAATAGACGCCCGGCATGTCGTCAAGCATCGGTGACGTGGCGGCCCACAAGCTCGTGGTACAGCCCTGGCTGGTGGTCTTGAATATCTCGGCAATCATCGGCGGTATCGTGCCGTCCTTGTTCAGCCACCCCAGTTCAACCTGCTCTTCCCGGGGCAGATGGCGCTGCAGCGGGGTGAAAATGCCGCCCGGATGGACCGAGAAGGCGCGACCGCCAAAGTCCTGCATACGGCGGCTCAACGCGTTGGCGAACAAGGCATTGGCGCTCTTGGCCTGAGCATAAGCCACCCATTTATTATAGTCGCTCTTTTCGAACTGGATATCATCCCACAACAGGCCGTTGCGCTTGTGGGCGACCGAGGAGAGCGCGACCACGCGGGGCGCGGGGGCTTTCTCGAGCAAGGGCATCAGCGCCTTGGTCAGCGCGAAATGACCCATGTGATTGACGCCGAACTGGCTTTCCCATCCGGGTCCGACCCGCTCGAGTGGACAAGCCATGATGCCGGCATTGTTGATCAGCAGATCCAGCGCATCGATATCGCCGGCCACCGAGGCAGCGAAGCTGCGCACCGAAGCGAGATCGGCAAGGTCCATTTTTGCCGAAGAGACATTGCCATCGACGCTGGTCAGATTTTCGCTTGCCTTGGCCGGATCGCGAACCGGCACGATAACCGTCGCGCCTGCACCCGCCAGCGCGCGGGTGGTTTCCAGACCAATGCCGGAATAGCCGCCGGTAACGATGGCGGTCTTGCCGGACAGATCAATGCCGGCGAGTATTTCATGCGGCTCGCTTTTCGCGTGAAATCCCGAGCCGAGAGGTTTCTGGTCTGCTGCTGCCATTTGGTGTTTCCTTCTTTTAGTGCCCCGGCGAAGGCCGGGGTCCATCTCCCACCATTGCGTCTAGCCGCGCTATTTGGAGTTGGGCACCTGCCTACGCAGGTGCACTATACAACAAGCGTCTCCAATCAAACTCAAGCCTTCAAACCGACAATCTCCGAAACCGGCATATATTCATAGCCCAAATCCTCGGCGACGGCCTTGTATGTGACCTGACCATTCCAGACATTCAGGCCCTGGGCAAGATGCGCGTCGTCCCGCAGCGCCGCTTCCCAGCCCTTGTCGGCAATCGCCAGCGTGTGGGGCAGGGTCACATTGTTGAGCGCATAGGTCGAGGTGCGGGAGACCGCGCCGGGCATATTGGCGACACAATAATGGACGATATCATCGACGACATAGGTCGGGTCTTCGTGAGTGGTCGCCCTGGAGGTTTCGAAACAGCCGCCCTGGTCGATCGCCACATCGCAGAGCACCGAGCCGGGCCGCATGGACTTCAGCATTTCGCGGGTCACCAGCTTGGGTGCCTCTGCGCCCGGAATCAGCACGGCCCCGATGACGAGGTCCGCTTCGGCAACGCATTCGGCGAGATTGGCCTTGTTCGAGAAGCGGGTCTTGGCGCGCGATTCGAAATGGGTGCCGACCGATTCCAGCACATCCGGATCGCGGTCGAGGATTGTCACATCCGCACCGAGGCCGGCGGCCATTTGCGCGGCGTTGAAACCGACGACACCGCCGCCGATGATCGTGACCTTGCCGGGGGCAACGCCGGGCACGCCGCCGAGCAATATGCCGCGGCCGCCATGGGCTTTTTCCAGCGCCGTTGCACCAGCCTGGATCGACATCCGTCCGGCGACCTGGCTCATCGGCTTGAGCAGCGGCAATCCGCCGGTGCCGGTGACCGTCTCATAGGCAATGCAGATCGCCCTGGATTTGACCAGGTCTGCGGTCTGTTCCGGATCGGGCGCGAGGTGGAGATAGGTGAACAAGATCTGGCCTTCGCGCAGCATCGCCCGTTCGACCGCCTGCGGCTCCTTGACCTTGACCACCATGTCGCATTTTTCGAAGATATCGGCAGGGGTCGAAGCAATGGTTGCGCCGGCATCGATATATTCCGAATCTTCGGCGCCAATGCCAAGGCCTGCGCCGGTTTCGACCAGCACATCATGGCCATGGGCGACCAGTTCGCGGACCGATTCCGGGGTCAGGCCGACCCGATATTCGTGATTCTTGATTTCCCTAGGGGTTCCGACGCGCATGGGGAGGCTCCTGTTCTATTGAGTCTATAGATTTTGCATTACCAGCAAATGACGGCCCGCGCGAGACGCTTTGTAATATTATTGCTCTATTCTGAAACTTTCCTAATCGGCACGGGGACGGTGCAAATATTGCCATAGCCGCCATGCGCCTCGATATATTGCAGCAGTGCCGGGCTGTAGCTGGCGAGATATTCGTAAGCCGGTTGATCGGCGAGCGGCAATTCGCTCGCCAGCCTGATCGATTCGATCTCGGTATATTGCGACTTGTCGGCATAGAAGCCGCCCGGCCCGGTGCCGGGCGAGAGATCCTGCAAATGCTCCAGCCCGTCGATCACCCGGCCGACCATGCCGAAGGTCGTGTCGAGACTGCGCGCCGCTTCGCCGGTGATCACCGATATTTCCGCGCCGGTCCCGGCGTCGGGCGGATCATAATGGGCTGGCGACAGCGACCCGCGACAGGTCAGCGGATAATAGCGAAGCTCGCCGTCCACGGTCTTGCTGCCGATCGGCCAGCCACCGCCGAAACCGACTATCTGCGCTCCTGTATTCTCGTAGATCATCTTCATCAGCGGCCGGATTTCGGTGCCCTGATACTGGTTGCTGTAATCGACCGCCGCCTTGAGCGCCGCCATGTCGGCGTCGCGTTTCACCCCGAGCGCGGCATTATAATATTCGCTCTCAGGAACGGTCTCGAGGCCTTTCGGGAGCTTCTTGGCGTCGGGATTGCCACCAAATTGGGTGACAAAATCCCTGGCGACGCGGTAGATCTTGGTGCCGTCCCACCAGCGGGTGCGGGCCAAGGTCCGGACGTTGCGGACATGGCCGCCGGACAGGCTGGCCGGGAGCAACTGGATCACCGCCTGGCGTTTGCTGCCGTCGGGCGCATCGGGAAGGGTCATCACCATCAGGTCGGTGAGCGGGACGGGCAGCCAATGTTCGGCCGGAGCGGCAGCGAGGATTTCGCCGGGGCTTTGTTCTGCGATTTCTTCCTGCGCCAGTGCCGGGGCTGCCAGTGAAAAACAGACCAGGACAAGCGACGAAAAGACCATGCGTGCTGATCGAAAATAATGTTTCATGCAATTCCTGCCTCGTTGAGCTTTACAAACTTTACAGTGTTAAGAAAAAGAAAGCCCAGTCCCCCTGAACAAGCGGTTTTCGTGCCCCGGCGTAGGCCGGGGTCCATCTCCCGAGCGAGCGGCCAGACGCAATGGCGAGAGATGGGCACCTGCCTGCGCAGGTGCACCTGAAGCGCAAAGTGGTTTCACATCACGTCCCTTCTCAAATGGGTCACACAGGGTCACACCCCCTATTGCAAAGAAAAATTCGTGTCCCGAAATTGCTGAAAACCGCGGTCGGGAGGCTGTTGGGGCAGAGGAAATGAAGAGTTGTAGCATGGGGCGAGAATAACCGATGTTGCGTGGTGTAGGAAAGGCCATTTTCATCCGTTAGTCCTGAGCTTGTCGAAGGACGCCTTGCGACTGTATGCGTGGTTCGACAGGCTCACCACTAACGGATAACTCACTCCTCCTTAACCCGTCGCACCGGCACCGGGATATTGCAGATATCCGCGCCGCCCGCCGGCTTGATAAAAAACGGATCGCGGCGATTCGCGCGGGCGTCGGCATATTTGGCGAAAGCTTCGCCTGCGGTATCGAGATATTCGAAGGCGGGCGGCGCATCTTCGGCCAGCGCATCACCCAGCCGGATCGACAGGATCGGCATGCGCTTGCTGGCGTCCTCGTAAAATCCCAGCTGCCCCTTGCCGCGCGGCAGGCTGGAGAGATGTTCGATCCCCGCGACCACCCGTCCGACCACCGCGATATTGCGATCCAGATGGCGTGGCGCATGACCGATCACGGTGTAAAGCTCGGCGCCGCTGCCGGTGTCCGGGGACAGGTTCCGCCCGACACCGACCGCGCCGTAGCAGTGGACAGGCCAGATTGTTTCGTCTTTCCCCGACACCGGCCATCCCGCGTTGAAGCCGGTAACAACGTCATATGCATCGGCGCGCTTCAGTCCCTGTGGAAGTTGATCATATGCCTGCTGGTATTGCTCATCATCCAATTGCGAGTATTTGAAAGCAGCGACAGCCGACGGAAAATCAGATGTCACATAAAAGTCAGCGCGACCTTTGCTTTTAACCGCATATTCACTCTCGGGCACCGTCTCCAAACCCTCCGGCAAAGCCTTCTGCTCGGTCTCGCCGGACTCCGGATTGTCGTAACCGGCATCGCCCCATTGCACGACATAATTGTCCTGCACGCGATTTATTGACGTGCCGTCCCACCAGTGCGCGGCGGCGAGCTTGCGGATATTGCGGATCCAGCCCTGCGAAAAGGGGTCGGACATCAGCTGGATGATTACGCGGCGGGCATTGCCCTCCGCGTCGCTTGCGAGGTCCATGACCAGCAGGTCGCTGGGCGCGATTTTTACCCAGTCGCTAGCCGGGGCGGCATCGACTATTGCATTGGGGCTGGGATATTCCGGCTTGTCGGCGTCCTGGGCGAGGGCGGGTGCCGTGATGGCAAGCGCCGCGAGCGATGCGATGGAGAGCAATTTGTTCATGCAAAATTTCCCGTTTCTTGCCGTTAGTGGTGAGCCTGTCGAACCACGCTGTTCGTCGCGGGGCGTCCTTCGACAGGCTCAGGACTAACGGATCATATTCCCAACATTCCGTTCTTCACCACCCTATCCACACACTATCGCTTGCGAAAGCGCGAATCCCCCATTAGGGAAGCCTCGCTGTCTGAACTTCGACCATATTCACGGGTCAGGCGGTATTTGCGGAGCCGTGGCAGAGTGGTCGATCGCGCACGCTTGGAAAGCGTGTATAGGGCAACCTATCGAGGGTTCGAATCCCTCCGGCTCCGCCACTTTCCTGTACGCCGGAATCCTGTGTTTCTGCATGTTTCGAAAATGGGACGTTAAGCGTTGCGGTTCCAATGGCGTATCCGGGAGAAAGACCATCTGCTTGGGCAATGATTGCGTTACCACCGGGAGAACCGAGTGCTGCGACTACATTTCCTGGCCTGTCGAGCAGTATCGTCGGCGACATCGATGACCGTGGACCTTTGCCTCCTGCAACGGCGTTCGCAGCAGCGCGGCCTTCGCTATCCGCCGGCAAAAATGCGAAGTCGGTCAGTTGATTGTTGAGGAAGAAGCCGCCGACGGTGCGACCCGATCCGAAACAGGGTTCGATGGTCCTCGTCATTGTGACAATATTTTCGTGTTGGAGCGGGGATATGTAGTGATTGTGATGCTTGCAATGTTCAAGGCAACCACCAGGTTTGGAATCCCGCAGGCTTATATTCAGAACTGGCGTTGGCGCAGCAGTTCTCCACATAGGCGATCAGGTCCTCGGGTGTGCCGTTGTCGTTGATCGGCTCGGGTAATTTGCAGGAGATTTTAAAATCGATGAGGCTCCGTCCCCATTTGCGAGTGATAGCAACCATTTCAAGTTCATTCCCAATATAGAGGCTCGAACAATTCGACCGTTTACTGGGGCAACTATGGAGAGGCTTTGTAACTCTAAGACGTCACGATCGCAGTGATTAGGTATCAAATGTACAGTCTCTGGTTTATCTGACTATTTTGATACAATTGAGACCTCGCGCAACATCGTCTGGAAAACTTCCTGCTCCATCTTGGGATTGTCCGCTTGAAGGCTGGCAGCAATTAAATGACCAAATGGAGAATTTAAATGACTAAAATCAAACTGGTTGCGTCGCTCGCCGCCATTGTGCTTGCGACTGGTGTCTCTGTCGCGCCGACCCAGGCTCAAGACACGAATGCTCGCGGATCAGCCGCGACAATGACGCCAACGGTCCAGTCTATGCCGAAAGTGCGTACCGTTAAACCACGTCCGGCGACGCCGCGCGGGATGAAGGTGCAGGCCAATGGAGCAACCCGATCCAATGGCTTCGAAAATACGGCACCAGCATGGACCGCCGGTTGCTATGCAGAATTCGGGCCCAGCGCGAGCAATCCGGATGCTGCGCTTCTGCAGAAATGTCTCGATAGCTAGGAAATCCAGAACTGGCCTTTCCCGAAACGGCTACACATAGTTGCGTTTCTCCTGTGATCCGTTTTCAGGACCAGCCAACGGGGTCGCGAAGAATAGGCGACCCCGTTGTGATGGACGTGAATTCTCTCGAGAGACCCCAATGAAAAGCGAAGAGATCATGCGTAACCACATACTGTCTGCCCTCGCGATTTTAACGACCGGCTCAGACGCTAGAAATGGTTTCTCGGTTCGGCCGTTAAAGCCGCTGCGCAAAGTAGAATGTGCGGACGGAACAACGTTCGAACTCGGAGACGAAGTGACAGACGTTATCGCCTGCTACGGGCATGGCGGCGTAAAAAAATTGCACAGGTCGGACGATTAGAACCGGAGGCATGCGATAGCTACGTTACCGACAGACCCCCTCACTCGAAGACATAGCCCAAACCGCGAACCGTTCGAATCACTTCCGGCTTTGTTGGATTCGCCTCTATCTTGCGGCGGATTCGGGAAATTCGCAGGTCAATGGATCTGTCGAACGGTTCCCAACCTCTGTCGTGCGCTTGTTCAAGCAACTGATCCCGGTTTAAGATTCGCCCTCTATTTTCAACAAACACCCGCAGCAGGCTGAATTCCATCGCGGTAATTGCGATTTCATTGCTATCTGCACCGTAGAGCTTTGCGCCGTCAATATCCAAGCGGCATTGTCCGATGGCCACCGTACCATCTATCCGAACCTTCTGCTTCACCGCTTCACTGGAGAAGATTTGCCGCCTTAGAGCCGCCTTGATACGAGCTTCAAGCTCGCGCAGATCAACGGGTTTGCCGACATAGTCGTCGGCGCCCATTTCCAGTCCCAACACCCGGTCGATGACATCGACCGCTGCCGTCAGCATAATGACCGGAACGGTCGATGATGTGCGCAATTCCCGGAGCGCCGACAATCCGTCCATACCCGGCATATTGACGTCCAGAATGATAAGATCAGGCACTTCAACTTCTACAGCGGCCAACAGCATTCTGGCGTCAGACGCCTGAACTGTTTCAAATCCGCGCTCCGTTAGATATTCGCATATCATCTCGCGCAAATGGGGTTCGTCATCACACACGAGAATGCGCGTCGTCCGGTCATTCATTTGCCTTCTCCCCCAAGCCGACTAACAAGTTCAATCAGTTCATGCGTAGATATTGGTTTCTCGATATAAGGACGGCGTGTGTGATCAAAGAAACTTGCGACCTTTTTACCCATTGCATCGCCTGTAATAAAACCGATCCGCCGGGCATAATGCGGCATATCTTCCTGGATGATCTTGAAAAAGCCGGCACCATCAAGCTGGGGCATTTTAAAGTCGCTCAATATCACATCAAAGGACCATTGCTTCATGAGCGTCAGCGATTCTCTTGCATCGGTTGACACGGTAACCGTATGTCCCTTGTCCTGCAGAAGGTCGCGAACAAGTTCCGCAACCCCTTCCTCGTCGTCAACGACCAGGATATTATAGACCTTGTGATTGGAGGATGCCGGGACTGTAGTCTCTTGCGAAAGCAGTTCATTCTCTACCGAGCGCAGCTGGACAAAGAAACTTGTCCCTTTCCCGATGTTGGACTGCACGGTCAAAAATCCGCCATGCGTATCAATGATACGATGGCAAAAGGCCAAGCCGATGCCGGTTCCGGCTCCGACATCCTTGGTGGTAAAAAACGGTTCGAAAATCTGCGCCTGTATATCGCTTGCTATGCCTGAGCCATTATCGCGAACCTCGACAACCGAATGGTCGGTTTTTTTATCGTAATAGCTCCTTAGTTCCAACCTTCCGTCCTGCTTTTTATCGGCCAAGGCATGTTCCGCGTTGACGATGAGATTGGTGAACACTTGAGCCAATTGATCAATATCCGCAGAAACCAGCGGCAGGTTCTCGTCAAAATCCAATATGATCTGATTGCCGTTGGAGCGGAGCCCGTAACCAGCCATCTCGAGTGCCATCAGTACCGCTTCGTTCAACGAGCATTGTTCGATTTTGGTCGGGCGTTGCCGGGCCATGGCCAAGAAGGTTTTAACGATTTTTGCGCTTCTATCTGCGGCTTGACTGATGCGTGAAACCCGATTGTTCAGAACTGGATTATCAAATCGTCCTTCGAGCATTTGTGCGTAGCCAACGACAATAGAAAGAGGGTTGTTCAGCTCATGGGCAACGCCTGCCAGAAGTTCCCCCAATGCTGAAAGCTTTTCGTTCTGATGTGTGATTTCGCGCTGACGTTCCAGTTCTGCTTCGGTTCTTCGCTGCTCAGTTATATCCGTGAATGCGTTGAGATATCCCCCCAGTGCCGTCTTGTGGATCGACGAATTGAAAATCCGGCCATCGCTCATCATCATCATTATATTCTTCTGGTATTCCTTGATCACCGATAGACAAGTATCGATATAGACCTCGTCGGGCTCACCTTCGGGGACCATGAAGAATCCGTCAGCGAGTAGACGCTGCATTATATCGCCAAGATTTTCTCCGACTTCGGGCGCCGGGTTGTCGGCGTGAAACATCGCGATATGTTTGTCATTATTCATGACAAAATTCATTTCTGAATCCCAGAGTACCAAGCCTATATCCAGTGTCTGGATCACGTCGTTGACGGTTGCGAGCCTGTTTTCCTCGGCGAGGTGTTTTTCCGTCACATCCTTGAAGACATGCAAATATCCGTCGAAAGTGGTTTTGTGTGAGGATGCCTCCAAAAACATGCCATCGGACAGCCCCAAATCCACGCCCTTCTGGTGGCCCTTGGTCGCAGCGATCCAGCCACTGGAAATATCCTCGAATGACATGCCGTCGGGTATCGAATACACACCGGCGCGCGCCTGCCTTTCAACCAGCATCTGGAAAGAATCGCCCAGCTTTGGCTTTTCTATATCGCCAGGATAAAGCATATCGAGGCTGCGCTGGTTGGCCATGACGAAACGCAAATCAGAATCCCAAAGGGCGAGGCCATCGTCCAGCGCTTCGAGCGCTTCCTGATAACGGGCGTTTGCCTGATCCGCTTCTGCGCATCGACGTTCCAGATCAATTTTCGCGTGATGTTGCTCGGTAATGTCCGAGAAGGCGAGCAAATATCCCCGCGTCGCCGGTTCGTGAACCGAAAGGCTCAGGACAGCGCCGGAATTTGTTTCCACAGGAACATCTTTTGCATAGGATTTTACGTGGCTGATCAAGGCATCCATAAAATCTTGCTCGGTCACGCTGTCCGGCACGGCATAGAATCCGCCGGCCATCAACCGACCGGTTTCTGTGGAGATATTCTCTCCAAGTTCAGGCGCAGGTCTTTGCCTGATGCCGAAAATTTCATTATATTTTTCGTTACAACTGACGAAATTTAAATCGGTATTGTAAAGCACCAGCGCGATGTCCAGCGCATCGATCACGTCCTTGATCGCCACAATTTCTTGTGCGGGTGCCTGGCTTTGCTGGCCGCGCGCCTGAGGCTTACCGTCCATCTTCTTCATCGTGCTTGTCATGCCCATCCGTCTTTGACCGTCGCGACTGCGCCTTTAGAGTCTTGATCTACCACAATAAAGCATGGCTGCGTATCAAAACGACGTTCCGGAATGTACCAATTGTGTCAGAACGAACCGTAAATGTTACGATTGAAACCGATGTCAACATCGGGGTGACAAGAAAAAGGTTCATCTGTTCTTCAGGCGATGGCGCAAGGCCAATCGGATTTGAAGGAGCCGTGAGATGAAGATCAACACCATATTATTGGCTGGCATCGCAGTTACCGCGATTACCGCAATGCCCGGCAGCGCGTTCGCCAGAGACTGGATCGACAAGGTTGAACTCACAAAGGATGGTGTCGACATAAACGAGATCGAGATTGCATCTGACGGGAACAGCTACACCGGCGTAAAAACCAAAGACCATAGATTTGCGCTCGCGATCAAAGTCGAAGCGAAATCCGGCAAGCGAATTTGGGACGTTATCGTCGAATCAGGAGACGGCGCGGATGCTTTTGAAGCACCGGATCCGCAATTCTGGAGCTATCGGCCAAGTAAGACTATGCTTGGTAGCGGAAACAATAGAACCTTGAATATGCAGTTGTCTCCTACCATCGATCTGGACAAGGTTATCTGGATCGGTCTCATTAGTCCGACGGGCCTATGCCAATCGAATCTCGAAGAAAAGATGCAACAGGGAAAGTCCAGAGCATCGGTTTTGTCGCAGGACTGGGTTGTCCCGGCAAGAGTGTCTTTCTCGATGAACGCCGTGGTTACCCGTCCTGATCTGGCGACAACGACGCCAAATTTTGACAAGCCTTATAGTGCGGAGGGCAGTTCGCTCGTCTATCCCGTGTCGCTTCGCTGCCTTGCGAGCAAGAGAGCCACCACGCCCCATTCGAGCGTGAACACGCGCAAGACCGGCGATCGGTCGAAAATTCCCGGTCGCACGAATGCTACTTCTGGAAATGGCGCGCAAAGCGATCGAGAAATATTGCCGGCTCGCCCGGAAATCATCCGCAAACCAGTCAAAGTGGCTCCGCGGTTGACCACGCCGAGGGTGCGCACTCCGGATTGAAGCCCGGCGCAAAACAGATCCGGTGTCGCGACGCATCGGTAGCACAGATTGAAGAACTACACCCGCTTCTTCAATCGACCCCACGACGGGTGACGCGCCATCCCCATGGTTGAGTCACCCGTCATTTTTTTGCTCTTTCCAGCCTGTCCTGAACAGGAATGGTATCAAAACCTGGTCAATCAGAGACATGATACATGATTGAATTGGCCGCTATACAATTGATACAATTGAGACTTTCCTGGTACTTTATAGAGATTGTTGCTACAATATATATGTTCCAAGAGCTCCTTAATCAGGAACTAATTCTATAAAGCTACTATAGAATATCAAAGCTCTCCTGAGTAAAATTCTTAAGGAGAAGCCAAATGAATAATATCAATCACGATGCAATATCCGACGCGAAATCGGCTAAGCAAAAAGCCAGCATGGTCCAGAAATTCCTAGCATCGACATCGGTCGGCGTCATAACCATGATTATGGCGGGCTCGGCTTATGGCCAGGTTTTGCCGGGTGACTGCGCACCCAATCCGCTTGTGGATGGCGGGACGTCAACTTGCGTCGCTCCAGCGCCAATCATCATCGACCCGATCGAGACCGATACGGACAATGTAACGCTGAACATCGGCAGTCTGACAACGCCGACATCGGTCGGGAGCGTGTTCGGCGATGCAATCCATATGGCGGGTAACGGAAACCAAACCCTGAACATCATAAATGCCGGGTCATCGGTCATTGGTCAGCTTGATGGCGTTGATATCCGCATTACGGGCGGAATTGGAAATCTGAACATTGCCAATTCCGCTACTGTTATCGGTGGAAATTTCGGTATTCTGGCAAATCACGACGCCTTGGGTAATATATTCATCCGCTCTTCCAATGCCGTTGGCACGGGCGTCAATGGCATCGAAGCGAATATTTCCAACCTTGTGAACGCCGGCGATATCACAATCGTGAACGAAGAGAATGCAACCGGCGGTTCTTATGGCATTGTTACCGTTCATCAAGGCCTCGGCGGCATAACAATCCTGTCAAACGGCACGGTCAATGGATTGAACAGCGGCGGTATCACCGCCGATCTCACCAACTTTAATGGCAATGGTCAATTGTTGGTGTCGGCAACCAATGATGTGGTCGGACAGGAGGGAGGCATCACGGCTAACGTCCAGGGCGATGGCGATTTGACGATCGAGGCCACCAATGTAATGGGCGTTACCCTGGATGGTGTCAGTGCGAGCAGTTTCAAGGTGGGTGACATTTCCGTTACCGCGACCGGCGACGTTAGCGGGGGTGCCAACGGCATAACGACCACTCAGCTGGGAAGCGGTGGAATTACCATAGATGCCATGAACAGTTCGGGAAGCATCAACAACGGGATACGGGCGTTCATCGCTTCTTCCGGAAATAGCGAGATTGCAATCTCGTCAAGCGGCGATGCGACCGGCGGTGAAAATGGCATAATGGTCGACAATGCAGGGAAAGGTAATGTTACCATTTCTGCATTCAATGCCGATGGATCATCCCGGAATGGCGTTGCAGTCCTGAATAGTGACCTGACTGGCGGCAATATTGCGGTAGAGGTGGCCAATTCAGCTACCGGCGGCGAGACCGGGATTTATGTCGAAAATGATGGCTTGGGCCGGATTTCGGTGATTGCCAATAATGCGACCGGCACGACGGAAGCGGGTATCAGTGCGATTAACACAAGCAATTTCAACGCTAACAAGATTACCATTTCCGCAACCGGCGATGTGAGTGGCGGCGGCGCCGGCATTCAAGCGGGCACAGATGGGCTGGGAGCTCTCAATATCTCCGCAGCCAATGTATCGGGCGCGACCAAATTCGGTATCGGTGCCGTGATCCAGAATATTGCTAATGTTAATGAGATTTCGGTCAGCGCAACGGGCGACGTTACCGGCGGAGAACAAGGAATTATTACTGGCTCCGCAGGCACTGGATCGATTTCGGTTGTTGCAGGTAATGTAACCGGCACCAACGCGGTGGGCATTGGTGCCGATGGCGGTGGCGATATCTCGATTGAAGCGACCGGCGACATTTTTGGCGGTAAAACGGGCGTTGTCGCCACTAGCCGAGGTCTCGGGCGGATCAACGTTGAGGTAGTTGGTGTCACCGCAGTTGTTAACAATGCCATAGTTGCAGCCATCAGTGACAGCAACAACCTAGCGGATATCACCATCGCGGCGACTGGTGACGTGTCGGGCGGTGAAGGCGGTATCATCGCCTTCAATAACGGCTCGGGCGCCATCAGCATATCGACAGCTGGTGTTAACGGGACCTTGAGTGATGGCATAAACGCCGACAACAATAATTCCAATGGAACTGGCGATGTGTCGGTCATTGCCAGTGGTGATGTCGTTGGCGGACAACATGGTCTTAGAGCGAACAATAACGGCACCGCAAATCTTATCATCGAGGCAGCGGCTGTTACCGGCGGAACAGGCGATGGTATATTGGCGACGACACAGGGACTGGACCTGTTTGTCAACGCAACCGGTCTGGTGACTGGCGGTGATGAAGGAATTGAAGCAATTAACAACGGTTTCGGCGACCTGACGCTTGTAGTGGCAGACGTCACTGGCGTAAATGATGCCGGTATTAGGGCCCGGATCGGCGAAGTGGGAACAACCGGCAATCTGTCGGTGACCGCCACAAGTACCGTTAGAGGAGAAACCCTCGGTGCCCGTATCCAGAACTTGGGCCTGGGTGCGACTGATGTTTCAATATCCAATGTAATCTCGGCGACCCAATCCGGGGTCACTATCAGCGTCGACAATGTTCTGAACACAGCCGATACATCCGTCTCTATTGGCGACATAACCGCTGACAATTTTGGCCTTTCGGTTACCAACAGCGGGTCAGGCAATACATCCGTCACAGCCGGCAACGTCACCGCAGCGGGCGGGGTCGGCATCGCCATCGACGCGGGTACCGGTGATCTCGCGCTTAATGTGTCAGGAAATATCAGTGGCACATCCGGCGGGATTCGCACCATTACGATGAATGGTACGACCTTTACGCTGGGTGCGGGCCAGACCGTATCGGGCGGTACATTGGGTTCTGTCGGTATCGCCACTTTGGCGCAGGGCGGAAGCGCCACCTCGAATGACAATCTGACCATCTTGGGCACCGTCAACAACGGGATCAGCACCTTTCAGGGCGATGATATCCTGACGCTTGGTCTGGGCAGTACGGTCAACGGAGACATTCGCGGGGGTGACGGATTTGACACGATCAACTTCAATGCCGCCGGCGATGTCATCAACAATAGCGGCGACCCTGCCGACGGGATTGCCGAAGTTGAAACATATAATTTCAACAATGGCAGCTATACGGTAGCCGGCAGTCATATCGGTTTGACGGCAGCCAATTTCAACGCCGGCAATCATAACTTGTCCGGTTCGTTGCAATCGAATGATGTCGCAATCAACAGCGGTGCAAGTCTTCAGGCTGTCGGCGGAGCGGCGATCATCGGCGATCTCAATAATGCAGGTGAATTCACGGTCGTGTCGAACGATGGCGCTACGGTGAATATCGACGGTAATCTCCTCCAGTCAGCGACGGGCAGCATTGCCTTTGATCTCAGCGGTCCTCTTGCATCGGATCCGCTCACCGTAACAGGCGGGATCGCGCTCGCCGGCACCTTGAACCTCACTGGCGCCGATGTGTTCGTCGACAGTATAACGTTGATCAACGGTGCTATCGCACTTGCCGGTAATTTCGATACGGTAATCGGCCTTTCCAGCGGCCTGTTGGTGTCCAGATCGATCGAGCTTGACGGCAATGCATTCGATGTCAATTTAACGAGCAGCATCATTGACGCTGCCACAATCGAGGGGTTGAGCCCCAATCAGATTGCGCTTGCGAACAATCTGACGACCCAGCTGGCAGACGGCGATTTGAACGACGGTCTGACCGACATCGCCAATGGCCTGGCATTTTTGGACAATGTCGGAGATCTGGGTTCCAGCCTTGATCAGTTGAGCCCGGAAATTGCGGATGTCGGCATTCAGGTTTTTCAAAATTCGCAGCTGGCGTTCATGACGAATTTGTTCAACCAGCAGAATGTACAGGGTCAGAACCCTGACACTATGCAAAACGGTTCAGCAGGCGGTTCGAAGACTCCGGCAAGAAACGGAACAAATGTCTGGGGCAGCATGCAGTTCAATCATGTCGATCAGAACGGCAGTTTCAATAACATCGGTTTCAACACCAATGGCTTTGAAATCGCGACCGGTGTGTCGGACCTCGGTTCGGGACCCGTGACCTTTGGTATAGCGGGAGGTTACGCCCGCCTGACGTCGGACACGCGCGGATTTGGTTCCGATCATGTGGTCACCGATATATTCCGGATCGCTGCCCACGCTACGGTTGGCATCAATCCCGAGGGACCGGGACTGAATGCGCGCTTTGACGGTGCTCTCGGCTTTGCTGCCGGTTCCAATGATATCGACCTGAGGATCGATGCGCCGGTTATCGGTCTCGATGTTGAACAATCTGCATCAACAGATATCAATAGCTTCAGTGCGGTTGCCCGATTTCAGATTGACGGAACAAATGGCAAAAGCTGGCCGGTAAAACCCTATGTTCTGGGGGCTTGGGAAACCGTCCGACAAGACAGTTTCAACATCGGTGATACAGCAGCCACCTCGCTTGACATTAGCGGCGTGAAGGCTGACCGCTTCACAATCGGCTATGGAGCGGTGGTTGATCATGCGTGGGATCAGGGAACATTTGTGCAGCTTCGCGCATCGGGCCTGCATCATTTCGGTGACACCCAGACCGTGCTTGCCTCGCAATTTACTTCGGTGAGCAATGGCGGCCTCAATTTCACAACCAATGGATCCAGGGTCAATGATCAATATGTGATCGAAGCCAACGTAGGCCACCGTTTTGGCGACGGCTGGACAATCGCAGCCGAGGCCGAAGGCCAGTTTGGCGATCTGAAAGGATATACCGGACGGCTCAGGTTGACGAAGCGTTTCTAACAACCTCTCGATCTTCCAAACAATCAAGGCGCGGCAAATTGATTGCCGCGCCTTTTTGCTTTAGTCCCAAATGAATATGCTGGACCAAATGCGCGATTTTCTGTGTCTGGAGAATATTTTCTTCCGACGGCTATTCCTGGAATTTCGGAACCAGATTGGACAAATTCATCCACAACGGTCGATAGAGACATTCTCCTATGGACAGTTTAGCAAATATTAGCCTCAATTCGTTAGCGGGAAAGCCATGAAAAATAGTCCAATATCCAAACCGAAGGTTGTCACGATTTTCGGTACAAGGCCAGAGGCCATCAAACTATTCCCGGTGATCCGGGCGTTATCCGAACGCGATAAATTGCAAACCATCAGCTGTGTGACCGCGCAGCACAGAGAAATGCTGGATCAGGTGTTGGAAATCGCTGATATTCAACCTGACTATGATCTTGACCTTATGCGCGCCAACCAGAGTCTCGACGAACTGACTGGCCGTCTGCTAATTGGCATCGGGCAAATTCTTGACGATATCAAACCTCAGCGGGTGGTGGTGCAGGGTGACACGGCCACCGCGATGTGCGGTGCGCTGGCTGCATATTATCGCCAGATTCCGGTCAGCCATGTTGAAGCCGGTCTTCGCAGTTACAATATTTATCATCCATGGCCAGAAGAGGTGAACCGCAAAATTATCGGCTCGATCGCTGATCAGCATTTTGCGCCGACGGAGACCTGCGCCAGCGCATTGCGAAAAGAAAACGTCGCCGAGGGCCAAATCAGCGTCACCGGCAACACCGTTATTGATGCATTGTTGATAACGACAGAAAAGAACCGGACCGGCCATCCCATAAATAGGGATCTGCAGAATTTGTTCGACAAATTCACCGAGAGGAAAATCATCGGTGTTACCAGTCATCGGCGCGAGAATTTTGGTGACGGCCTGACAAATATCGCGTCTGCCCTTCGTGAGATCGCCCGCCGCGATGATGTTGCACTGATTTTCCCGGTACATCTTAATCCGAATGTGCGCGCGATCATGAACGATGCTCTGGGAGGTCTCGAAAATGTTGCGATGATCGAACCGCTCGATTACCCTAATTTTGTTGCGCTGCTGAATAGCTGCGCCTTGATGCTAACCGATAGTGGCGGCGTGCAGGAGGAAGCGCCGGCGCTAGGAAAACCGGTATTGGTCATGCGCGATACTACCGAACGGCCGGAAGGCATAGAGGCTGGAACAGCCAAGTTGGTGGGGACCGAAAAAGATGTTATCATCAAAGAAACCAACAAGCTGCTGGATGATAAAATATACTATGATTCAATGGCAAAAGCCCATAATCCCTTTGGTGACGGTCAAGCTAGCCAGCGGATTGCCGCTATTATCGAGCAAAGCCTGATATCCTAAAACGCATATTGTAAAAACTTTTCGGATTGACCCTTCATTACCGAAATATTTACGATGTTCTCCTATCGCAGATCCTGAGATTTACGCTCGATAGGGCGCATTCAGGAGATTTTCCAATATGCTTTCCGACGAAAAACCTTCCGTCTGCGTTTTGGGCCTCGGCTATATTGGATTGCCGACAGCGGCGGTCATTGCGCGTTCCGGATGCGCAGTGCTCGGCGTTGATGTAACCGCCCACGTCGTCGACACCGTTAATAGCGGCAAGATTCATATTGAAGAAGTCGATCTGGAAGGCCTCGTCCAAGGCGTCGTCGCGCGGGGAACATTACGGGCGTCTCTGCACATCGAACCTGCCGACGTGTTCGTTATTGCGGTGCCGACTCCTTTTGGTGACAATCATGTACCGGACACCAGCTATGTAATGGAAGCCGCCACCAATGTTGCCGCTGCCTTGAAAGTCGGTGACACGATTATACTCGAATCCACATCTCCTGTCGGGACGACCGAAAAAATGCGGGATCTGATTTCAAAATTGCGCCCGGACCTTAAGATACCCGGACTTACCAATGATATTCCGGACGTCGCCATCGCCTATTGTCCTGAACGGGTGTTGCCGGGAAGAATTCTGGAAGAGCTCACCAATAATGATCGATGCATCGGCGGCATAACGCCGCGCTGTGCCCGCAAAGCATTGGGTTTCTATCGGCGTTTTGTCCGAGGTGAATGCGTGACGACAACCGCACGCGCTGCAGAGATGACCAAGCTGGTCGAGAATAGCTATCGCGACGTCAACATTGCCTTCGCCAACGAACTTTCGATCGTGGCGGATGAAATGGAGCTGGATGTGTGGGAGGTTATTCGCCTTGCCAACCGCCATCCCCGGGTCAACATATTGAAGCCTGGTCCTGGTGTCGGCGGGCATTGCATCGCGGTCGATCCATGGTTTATCATCCACGGTGCGCCCAATCAGACCCCGCTTATCCGCATAGCCCGAGAAGTGAACGACTCAAAAATCGATCATGTGCTGGAACAAGCAGCACGCATGATCGACGAACTCCCCGGAGTGTCTGTTGCGTGCTTCGGTCTGGCATTCAAAGCCAATATTGATGATTTTCGCGAGAGCCCTGCGCTAAAAATCGCCGCTAAACTGGCGCAGCTATATGGCGGACGGATCAAGATTGTTGAACCCTATGCCAGTGAATTACCGGCAGCCTTTGACGGAACAGAGGCGGAGTTAATAGATATTGACGCGGCTCTCGAAAATTGTCCGGTCATGATTACGCTAACCGACCATGATATATTCAAATCCATTCCCTTGGATGAACGTACGGGGAAAGTTGTATACGACACGCGCGGCATTTGGCCGGATCAGCCCGACAATGTGCAGGCCGTCACCGGCCTGCGTCTTGCCGGCTAGGCGTTTATCGCTTCCAGCATCCGCTCAGGTACTGATTGGTTGACGCCGTCTCGCTTGCGGGCCGACTTTCATAGCATGGATATGGTCGCGCCGTAACAAGATGCATGATGCTCGATATAAGGCGTCCGAAAACTTTAGGCCGTGACAGCGATAGCGAAAAGTTATAGCATTTTACATGTAGCTATCGGGCAAATGTCGTCTGAACATTCGATCGCGGGGCAAAATTGGGAGATGCAGGGAAATTTGATCCGCATGCGGTGCGTTTTCGCGCCTTTGTCAGTTACAGCCATGCCGATGCCGCGGTCGCGAAAAAGCTCCACCGGAAAATAGAGACATACCGGCTGCCGCAGCATTTGCGCGATCGCCATGCCGCCGATCCGGACAATGGCCGCATGGGGCGGATTTTCCGCGATCGCGAAGACCTGCCGGCGGCGGAGGATCTTTCAGAATCGGTGAAACAGGCGCTGGCGGGATCGGAAGTGCTGGTCGTGATCTGCTCTCCCGACGCCCGGGCCTCGATTTGGGTCGCCCGCGAAATCGAACTGTTCCGGGCGCTGCATCCGGGGCGACCCGTGCTTGCGGCGCTGGTGCGCGGCGAGCCGGAGGAGGCGTTTCCCGCGCCGCTGCTGGAGGGAGCCGAGCCGCTCGCCGCTGACCTGCGCAAGGAGGGTGATGGCTGGCGGCTGGGTTTTCTGAAGATTGTCGCCGGCATCGCCGAAGTCCCGCTCGACGCGCTGGTCCAGCGCGATGCGAGCCGCCGTATCCGCCGCGTGATGGCGGTCACGGGCGGTGCGCTGATCGCGCTGCTAGCGATGATCGGGATGACAATATTCGCAATCCAGTCGCGCAACGAAGCGCAGCATCAGCAAGCCGAAGCCGAGGGGCTGGTCGAATATATGCTGACCGATTTGCGCACAGAGCTGAAGGGCGTCGGCCGGCTCGACGTGATGACCAAGGTCAACGAGCGCGCGATGGATTATTATGACGATCAGGCCGACCTGTCCGATATGCCCGCCGAAAGCCTGGAACGCCGCGCGCGGATATTGCACGCGATGGGCGAGGACGACGAGAAACGCGGTGATCTCGACAAGGCGCTGGCGAAATTCATCGAGGCGCACCGGGTGACGGAGGCGTTGCTGGCGCGGGATCCGGATAATCCGGACCGGATTTTTGGGCATGCGCAGAGTGAGTATTGGGTTGGGTATACAAAGTTTGAGCAGGCGAGAATCGATCTCGCTCTTCCGTATTTTTACGCCTATCGTGACTTGGCCGGCCGCTTGATAGACATTGAACCAAATGAACCTAAATGGATAAAAGAAGTCGGCTATGCTGAGGGCAATTTATGTGCCTTGGCCTTGCAAGAACCAAGGCGACCTAAAGACGCCGTAGGATCGTGTATACGAGCCACAGAACAGTTCGAGTTTTTACATGCGCGGTTTTCCAATGACATTCAATTGATGAGTGACCTCGCAAACCGCTACGGATGGGATGCAGATGCATTTCTAGCTAACGGCCAACTTCACAAGGCGATGGAACGACGTAAAGCTCAGATTGCGATTTTGGAAAAGGCGCTGTCGCTCGACCCCAAATCTGCAGAAATTCTGCAAAACCTAATGCTGGCGGAAATTGGATCAGGTGAAATCTTTAGAGATAATATGATGCTGGAGGCAGCCCGAAAATTTAGCAGCCGAGCAAAAAGAAACTCGAACTCTCTTCGTTCGATCGACGCCAAGAACGAGAAATGGGGCGAGTGGGATGAAAGAATAAATAAACTTCGACTGTCACTCAAAGGAGAATGAAATGCCACAAGGTGGATACGCACAATATCGAATTGGTTCCGAGGCTCCGTTCAACGGCGGCGGCCATCGGGCCACGATCGAATTGGATTTCAAAACGGATTCGTCTGGAATGCTTGTTATTACATCTGCCATAACAGAGATGCTTGGTGCCGATGGTAGTGTAATAGCATCCGAGACAGACGCCCCAATAATACACGAACAGTTAGGTAGCGGTCGTTCTCATATTTCTATCAAGAAAGATACGCAAATCACAATCAAATTGGCGGCAAGTAAAAAATGGCGATTTTCAAGCTTGTATGATGCGATAACAACGAAGGAAGAGTTAACCCAGTTTTATGGGAAACTTACCTATGACAGAGCTTCGGTGATCGAAGATAGCGGGCAATTTGCCGGCCATCAGGCTGTTATGTTTTACGCGAAATATGACGATGTCGGTCGGATAGGTTCGTCTCATGGATTTAGTATAAATATTGACCTGTTACAGTCCGGCACGCCCGCAAGCGGCGTATGGTTGCCTATAACGATCGATCCTGAGATAAAAAACCCTCCGGGAAGCGGCGGGCAATTGGCTAGGAAGGACGCATCAGGCAATCCAGTTCCGGTGCCGCTTGCATAAGATAGGGAGCATGACCCCCCTCCACCAAATCCTATCCATCGCCCGTGCCGGCAACCCCGCGCGGGCCTGGGCTTTGTTTCGGTCCGCCGGCTGGGATGCGCGTCCGGATGATCGAAAGGCACTCACTCTAAAAGGCCGCCTGCTCAAGGATCAGGCGAAGGCTGCAAGCGGCGCAGATCGCGCCTGGCTTTATGGTGAAGCGGCGGAGGCTTATGCGGCGGCGGCTGCGCTGGAGCGCGACAGTTATCCCCTGATCAATGGCGCGACGCTGGCGCTGCTGGGAGGCAGGCCGGAACGGGCGCATTTGCTGGCGCGGCAAACGCTGGCGCTGCTGGAGAGCGACCCTGCGCAAGGCGAAAACGTCTATTGGCGCGCCGCGACCCGGGCGGAGGCTTTGCTGTTGCTGGGCGATGAAACCGCTGCCCGCGCTGCGTTGGCCGACGGAATATCGAAACTGCCCCGGGCGTGGGAAGACCATGCCGCGACCATCGGGCAGTTTGAATTGATCCTCGCCGAACAGGGAAAAGACGCCGGCTGGCTCGACCCGCACCGTCCGCCACCCAGCCTCTATTTCAGCGGCATTATCGGGCTCGATGAGGCGGCTGCGACGATCCTGCAGGATATCGACGCGATCATCGCGCGGGAACAGCCGGGCTTCGGCTTTGGCGCGCTCGCGGCAGGGGCGGACATACTGATCGCCGAGGCGCTGCACAAGGCGGGTGCGGAACTGCATGTCATATTGCCCTATCCGGTCGACCGCTTTCGCGAATTGTCGGTCGAACCTTTTGGTGACCATTGGCTCGTCCGTTATGATGCGCTGGTCGAGGCGGCAGTGAGGCTGGATGTGCTGACCGAATTGCCGGATGAGGAAGAGCGATCGATCGGGGTCGCCGTGGAACTTGCCGATTTGGTTGCCATGGGCCAGTGCGTCCGCAATGCCGGGGTGCTGAAGAGTCGGCCGAAGGCATTTACGATCACTGGTATCGACGATACACCGCGCCACCAGCATCTGGTCTGGGCCGATACCGGCCATGATCAATCTTCCATATCCGTTGCCCGCAAGGCGGACCATCAGTCGATCACCGCGCCCTCGGGTGAGAAGAGAAGAGAGATTGCCGCAATTCTCTGGGTGGATGGACTTGATCGGGATGTGCTTTCACAGCTTCCGGAAGATGCCAGTGCTTTTCGGTCTGCCGGGGACGCCCAATATATGATATCGACCAATATTGCGGAACTGCTATCGATAAGTCGGTCGCTGTTGCAGCAAAATGCCGACAGCCGGATCAGCGTGCTGATCGATATCATGGACCCGCAAAGGCCCGCCGCCTCGCTGCTCGAACAGGCCGGCGACATGGCGCGCGCATCCAGCGGGGGGGCGGTTCTGACCGACTATAAGTCCGCGATGATTCTAACGCTCGAACCGGGAAGGCATGCGGTCGAGGAGATTGGTGAAATACAAACGGCCCCCGGCCCGCTACCTTTGTGGAAGCTTGCCTGAGTGGTCGCGGTTCAGACCACCAGTTCCTCGAGCAGACCGCGCGACAGGATTTCCAGCCGCTCATCGTCGCGCCGGATGATACCGCGCCGTTCCAGCGCATTGATTGCCCGCGATCCGGTCTCACGCGTGGTCTGGGCGGATAACGCCAGTGCCGCGATCACCGGGAGCGGCGATATTTTGCCATCGTCTCCTGCTTCGCGCAGCAATTCGGCATAGACACGGCCATTGGCGGTCAAGGTGATCCGCGCCGCCATCCGGTCAAGCACCGCATTATATTGCCGCCCCAATATTTTTGACAGACCGCTGCCGAGCCGCGCTTCCGCCTGCAGCAGGGCAGTCATGTTGGCGGTGGGGATTTCGAGGACCGACAGCCGGTTCTGCGCCACGACATCGGAGATCACGATCCGCTCGTGCGGGAAAGCGCCGAATAATTCCCCGGGGCCGTGAGACGCGAGCAATTTGGTCTGGCCGTCTATGCCGATGATCTGCAACTGGATCCGTCCTTCGAGTACGATCCAAAGCTTGGCTCCGAGATCGCCTTGGTGGGCAAGAATATCCTTGTGACCGTAATGCACAAGCCGGGTAGCGGCATCGACCTTCGCTGCTTCTTCCCGCGAGCAGGAAAAAAACGAGGCGAGGGCAGCGATGCGGTCGTTGGCTGTCATCATCTCTTCCATGTCAGCCGGTCGCTATAGTCCGCGTCCCTCTGGCTGGCGGCGTTTCCGGAGCACCCGCAAAGCATTGGGCAATTTCCATCCACTGGCGAGCGGTGTCGCCGACCGTCTCGAGGGCTGTGTCTTCGATATTGCGGGTCTGGGTCACGACCTGCGAAAATTCCACCGCGCTGCCGCGGACGAGATTGTCTTCCTGCGGGTCATTCCATTCCCAGACGGCTCCCGACGGCGCGGTCAGCTGGACAAAGGGCTTTGGCGCTGGTGGTTCCTGGCGACGGTTGCGGAAGGTCCAGCCATAAGTGGTGACGCCGAGGTGGGCGATATTGCGGATGCGGTCGCCGTCTTGGCGCTCCTGTCCCAATATGTCGAATATCTCCTGACCGTGCGACCATGTTTCCATCTGGCGGGCGATGATCTTCGAGCGCGTGGTCATGTCGGGCCCGGCCCAGGCGACGCGATGTTCGGGATCTGCTGCGCCATAAGCGGCTGCGAGTTTGGGATAATAATCGCAATAAGCGTCGAACAGGGCCTTGCCGCGGATGCCGTCGGCATGCTGGTCGAGCCATTCATATTGGACATCGATATGGCCCTTGCCGGTCTTGAAAGCGCCCATCATGTCGTGGAGAAATTGCTTGAAGGCGTCCGGATCTTCGAGCGTCATCAGCGCCGCCGCATTCCAGATGTGCAGGTGGCCAATCACATCCTCTATCGTCCAGTTCTTGAACTGGGTGACTGTGGCAAAGACATCGTCGCCCGCACCGGCGAGCACGGCTGCGAGCGTGTCACTCTCGTCCTTGAAATCCCCGGCTTCCTGCATCATCAACTGAGTCCTTTTCAATTCACTTTTTTAGCGAGCGCCGTCGGTATGGCAACCGGATGGGCGAGCAATATCTGGCCATAGCCTTTGCCCTGTGCGTCGTTTCTTATGCTCGCCATACCGCCACCGCCGAGTGTCGAGTCGATCAGGAAATTGATCGCGTGGGAGCCCGGCAGGCTATATTTCTCGACTTTCGCAGGATCGGCGCCACCTTCGATGAAATGGGCAAAGCGGTCGGCCACGGAGGCCGGGGTCAAAGCCGCCCAGATATAGGGAAGATAGGCCGGGTCGCGCGCTATCACGCCTATATTGGCCTTGTTGCCCTTGTCGCCGGAGCGGGCCCAGGCCAGCCGGATCAGCGGCACGTCGGTCACGGCACCCTGCGCGTCTGGCATTTGCGGAGGCTGCGGCCTCTGGATGGCAGCCGGATTAAAAGCCACAGCGTCGGCGTCCTGGAACGCGATCTTCCTGCCGTCGACATCGATCTCGACGGGAAGCGCGCCTTTCGGGGTGAGGTAGGAAAACAGCCGCACCACGGGGGACGGCTTTGCGCGCGCGCCGGAAAAGCCGCTGAGGCCGGGCGGGGTCGCGAGGCCGAGGCCGGTCAGCTCGCGGAGCAATATCCCGATTGCCGCCGCTTCGCTATGCTTGGCCGCGATCTTGGCAACGACTTCGCGGGGTTCATGGCTGGGTGCAAAATCGCCAAACTGGCTGCCTGCACCGATGATCTCGACGCTGGTTTCGCTATAGTCGCCAAGATTGTGGCCGCGCAGGATATTTTTCGCGCGGACCAGGACATTGTCACAGAATTTCTGTGCCTTGCGGGCAGCGTCAAAGCCATAGAAGCTGACCGAGGTCCCGCCACGAAAACCTTCGCCATAGGTAAGGCAGGTCTTGTAATGATCGGGCGCCGGATAGCCTTTGGCGGGAGAGACCCGGACCATGTCGGGGCCGGTCTGGACGATCTCGACACTGGAAAAATCACAGACCACGTCGGGCAGGAAATAGGCCTGCGGATCGCCGATTTCGTAAAGCATCTGCTCCGACACCGTGCCGACGGTCACGCAGCCTGCGGTGCCATCGGGCTTGGTGACGGTGAATGACCCGTCGACCGAAACATTTCCGATCGGATAGCCGATATTGGCGATGTCGCCGGCGTCTTCCCAGTCGGTGTAATTGCCGCCGGTGGCTTGCGGACCGCATTCCAGCAAGTGTCCCGCGAGGCTCCCGCTGGCGAGCAGATCATAGTCGCCTGCCGACCAGCCGAATTCGTGGATGCAGGCACCGAGTGTCACCGCGCTGTCGACGCAGCGGCCGGTGATGACGATGTCGGCACCCTCGGCCAGCGCCCGCGCAATCGGGAAAGCGCCGAGATAGGCGTTGATGCTGGCGATTTTATCCTTGTCCGGAAAGGCCGCGCCGGTGAACATTTCGGCTGGTGCATCGGCAGCGATGGCGTCCACATCGGCCAGCAGATTGTCGCCGGTGATGACCGCAACCTTGAGATCGAGGCCTTGTTCCTTGATCAGAGCCCGGGCCGCTTCGCCGCAGGATGCAGGATTGACCCCGCCGGCGTTGGCAATCACCTTCACCCCTTGCGCGGCGATGGTCTTGGCGTGCGGCTTCAGGACCGCGCTGATGAAATCACTGGCAAAGCCTGCCGCCGGATCCCTGGCATGGGCGCGCGCCATGATCGACATGGTGATCTCGGCGAGATAATCGTAAACCAGATAGTCGACGCCCGCACCGAGCAGCTGCGGAGTGGCTATCGCGCTTTCGCCCCAAAAGCCACTCGCGCCGCCGATGCGTATTATTTTGTCCGGCACTCGCCTCAACCCATGCGGTGCAAGGCGCAGAGCTTGTTGCCGTCAGGATCGCGCAGATAGGCGAGATAGAGTTTCATGCCCGGATTGTCGCGAACCCCTGGAGGGTCTTCGATCGGGGTGCCGCCGGCTTCGACGCCAGCCTTGTGCCAGGCATCCGCCTGGGCGGGGCTTTCCATGGCGAATCCAATGGTCATGCCGTTGCCACAGCTCGCCTTTTCGCCGTTGATCGGCGGTGTGACGAGGAAAATGCTGTCATTGTGCAGATACATCAGCCGGCCCTTCGGATCGACGATGCCCTCCTTGCCACCGATGCTCTGGAACAGGGCATCATAAAATTTCTTCGAGCGGTCTAAATCGTCCGACCCGACCATCATGTGACTGAACATATCATTCTCCTTTTTTTCATTCCCGGCAAATCGCAATATATTGTCGCGCAATCAACGTCGCCACCCGTTTCGCGGTCCTGAGACTTTGTTCAGAACCAGGCTTTCGGGTGGGCGTCGACGCGAAGCCAATCTTGCACTTGTTCTAGCCGCATTGCATCTTTAAGCGAGTGATTAATTTATTCAAGCAGGAGCGGTAAGCTAATATGGAAATCAGAGACAAGATCATAGTCATCACCGGTGGCGCCAGCGGTATCGGCGCGGCAATGGCCCGCCGCTTCGCAACGGAAGGAGCAAAGAAGATTGTCTGTGCTGACCGTGATCTTGCCGGTGCGCAGGCGGTAGCCGACGAGATTGGCGGCGTAGCGATCAAAACCGATGTGTCGCTGGCAGCGGATATCAGCCACCTGATTGACACGGTCGAATCCGATATCGGTCCGATTGATCTGTTCGTCTCCAATGCCGGAATCATCACCACCGGCGGCGCAGAAGTTGGTGATGAAGTCTGGCAGAATATCTGGGACATCAATGTCCTGGCGCATATCCGGGTCGCGCGGATATTGGTGCCGAAGATGCTGGCGCGTGGCGGCGGCTATCTGCTCAACACCGCATCGGCGGCCGGGCTTCTGGCACAAATCGGATCCGCGCCATATTCGGTTACCAAACATGCAGCTGTCAGCTTCGCCGAATGGCTGGCGATCACGCATGGGGCCGAGGGGCTGAAAGTGTCGGTGCTCTGCCCGCAAGGCGTTGATACGCCGATGATTGCCGGGGTTGATACATCCACGGTGGCCAAGGACGGGATCGTGACGCCGGAACATGTTGCGGATATCTGTGTCGAGGCGATAGGCGACGAGCGGTTCCTGATTCTGCCCCATCCGGTCGTGGGCGACTATATCAAGCAGAAGGGCGCCGATCCAGAGCGCTGGATTTCCGGCATGCAGCGCTGGCAGGCGATGCTGACCGAACAGGCGTCCTGAACCAATCCTATTAATTATGGCCTGACAAAATGGAGCATTGGGACTCTTCCTGTTCGCCTCTAGCGTCGCGGCAAATGCAATAGGAGAGAAAATCATGGCATTAGTATCAGTCGTGGGTGCAACCGGCCGTCAGGGCCTCGCACAAATACGGCAATTGGCCGCAGCCGGCCACAAGGTTCGTGCCTTGTCGCGCAGTGAAACGCCAGATCTGGGAGGTTCCAATGTCGCGGATGAATGCCGGAAAATCGATCTTAGCGACGAATCGACCTGGGTCCCGGCCTTCGAAGGATCGGACGCGGTTTTCTATACTCACCCGCTGCAGGCGCGCGAAGATCGTGCGACCATGGTCGGCAAGGTGGCGGCTGCGGCCAAGGAGGCCGGCACCGAGCGTTTCGTCTGGAACACCTCGAGCTGGATCCCCGAGCGTCCCGGCGAGCCGTTCACTTATGGCAACAACACCATCGCGGTGAACGAGATTTTCCGGTCCGGCATGCCGGCCACCGTATTCGGTTCGGTCTTGTTCATGGACAATCTGCTGACCAATTGGGCGCGGCCGTTCATTGTCGACGAAAAACGCTATGTCTATCCGCACAACGCCGATCTTCAGGCCAACTGGATCAGCCTTGACGATGTCGGCAAGTGCATGGTTGCCGCGATGGACCGTCCGGACTTTGAGGGCTCCTGGCTCAATATTGGCGGACCACAGCGCATCAAGCCCCCGGAAGTAGCCGAGATCCTGTCACGTGTATTCGGCCATGAGATCAAATATGATCCCTGCACGCCAAAGGAATTTGGCGACTATCTGGTCAAGGCCTTTGGTGATGACGTGCCACCGGAAAATCGCGAATCCATGGCTGCCGGGATCACTGCCTTCTACGAATATAACAACAATAACGTAACAAGGCCGTTTGAAGTGGACACCGACTTCATGCAGCAGCGTCTGCCGGAAGTCGAATTCGAGACACTCGAACAATGGGCCGCGCGGCAGGACTGGTCGGAAGACGCGCACAGACCGCCGGCGGGATAGTCCTTCTTACAGCCTGTTATTGATGGCACGAACATTTCGGCCTTTGCTCCGATCTTCGGAGCGAAGGCCGAATCATTTGTTCGCCGGTCGAACTGGTTGATGTCTCAGGCGATCATCCGCTCGACAAACCAGTAAGTGGCGATAATCCCGATGCCATAGGCCATTGCGGTTCTGGTTGGCTGCAACCATTGGTCCCGCATCCTCCGTATGCCGTATAGCGCCGCCAGACCCGCGGCCACGATCGCCAGCTGTCCGATTTCGACACCGAGGTTGAAAGTCAGCAAGGCCAGGGGAACGTCATTTTCCGGCAGTCCGATTTCGGCGAGCGCGCCGGCGAAGCCGAAGCCGTGGAGCAGCCCGAACAGAAAGGCCACGATCCAGGGAAAACGTTCCGAGAGGCGAAGATCGCCGGGCCCGGATTTCACGACTTCGACGGCGAGAAAGACGATCGACAGCGCAATCACCGCTTCAACTGGCCGGGACGGCAATGACAGCAAGCCCAGCGTCGTACCAGCCAGCGTCAGGCTATGCGCGATAGTGAAGGCGGTGACGGTCTTGGCGACGAGCCAGCCGCCTTTGAGCAGTAGAACCAGCGCCAACACGAAAAACAGATGATCAAATCCCAGCAAGATATGCTCGAAGCCGAGGATCGTGTAAGTCGCGGCAACATTGGAGATTATTGAAGGCTTGGCGAGGGTTGCGGTCGGCTGGTCCGGTGTCAGGCGCACGGTCTGCATGGCGCCATCGATGGGTGCAATGCGCACCAATGCATCGGTGGTCGACAGTTCCAGACCCTTCAGGCCGATAGTCTTCCTCTGCACCGATCCGTCGCAGCGCAGCGAGAACCGGGTGAGAATATTGCCACCGGCAAATTCGCGCCGGCGCTCGCGCTCCATTTTGCAATTGTCGGGTATTGTGACCTCGCCGCTATGGCCAAGTCGCGAATTGGCCGACGCCTTCCACAGCAGCAACCATTGGCCCGGCGATTGTTCGGTCATCTCGATATAGGCCGGACGCAGTTCATCGGCATGGGCGCTGGTCGGACAGAGGGCGAGCACCAGATATGTCCATATGACTGCACAGCAGCGTTTCATGGCCGTCCGACTATGGTGATTTCATATTGCGCCCGGTAACGCTCCAGCGCTTTTTGCTTTTGCGCGGTCTGTCGCGCCGCGTGCCACTCGTTGACTATACGCTGCCGGACATCGTCCAGAACAGCCGTTTTGCCAGGTGTCTTCGCGGTGACCTTGACCGCATGAAAGCCAAAACCCGATGTGACAGGTCCGCTCCAGACACCGGTTTTCATCCCCTCAAATTGACCGGCAAATTTATCGCCAAACTGGCGGCCGATATCTTCGGTGCTGGCCCGTTCTAGAGTCTCTGGCAGGGAAATGGATTGTGCAAAGGCTGCGGACCCGGAGCCGGCGTTCAGTTGATCGATCCGCTCCCCCGCTTGCGCCGCGCTGATCTGGCCAAGATAGATTTGCTCGAAGTCATAGAGCGGAGACAAAGCATATTTGTCAGGATTCTTGTCCATCCATTGCTGGAGCATGGTGTCGGTAGGATCGACATTATCTGCGTCCTGGCCATCAACGAAACGCATCTTGGTAAAGAGCCTCCGCCGGATCATGGGATCATTTTTGTCGAGCCCCAGGCGCAAGGCTTCGCGATAGTAGATTTCTTCGGCAATCTCCTGATCGATCAGGCCGTCCAGTTCCTGTCGGGTCGGTGCGCGGCGGAAATTTTGAACCCAGTCCGTCTTGAGCCGGGCGATATCCGTTTCGTCGATGCTGATAGTATAATCCGCCGGATCACGGCTACTGCCGGTAGCCCAGAAGAACGCAAAAATCAGAAGCGCGCCGCCGAGAAAATGTACCAGTGGTTCTCGAATAAACTTCCGCAACATATATCATGTAACTCATTATGTTCAGCCGCAGCCAGGCGATGCATCACGGAGCCATATGATGACAGGCGCCGTGAGATAAGGGGGGCGCTGGCCTATGCAGCCGGCGTATACCAGATCGGCGAGCTATAGGCGCGCTCCTGCTGAATCCTGATCACGTCATCGGGCAGCGTCAGGCTGAATTTCAACGCATCATAGACCGGCCAGGTCGGTGTCGGAATTTCCAGCACGCGGACATAATAAAAGGCATTTTGCGCGGCGTCAAAATCGGGGTCCTGCCAGAAGGTGACCAGCTCCGGCGCGCCGGTGGCATTATCCCAGGTGCCCTTGGTCAGATCAACGGTATTGGGTACCGCAGGAAGCTTGCCATCGGTGCCGAGCTTGCGTGCCGGGGCATCACTCCAGCTGACATTATAGACCTTTTCCTGGCTCTTGCCGGTCGCGTCGACCCAGCCCTTGATCACCTGGATGCGATCGAGACTGGCGCTCTCCGGATCCATCAGCGCGCTGATCAGGAATTTGGGTACCTCGCCGTCGCCACCCGCCAGATCGCCGCCCATCGGAACGCCTTTGGCATAGCCGGTTATGACCAAGTCAGCGATATCGTCGGCAGTGAAATCAAAACCGCCAAAGAAGCGGACCTGCATCCGGGGGCCCGTGGTAGCATAGACTTCGCGGCGCATCATCGCGTCGAATATCGCTTCGCGCGTGTTGCTGGTCGCCCAGACCGCCGCATAGCCGCTCGACAGATAATGCCAGCCGAATCGGCCTTCGCGGGTGCCGAGATTTTGTGGCTCGAGTGCGCGATCCTTGTTATTCGCCTCGTTGGCGCTGTGTTTGCCGAAGAAATTATTCTCGTCCGCTGTCGCCAGCGAGGTATGGCTGTCGGTCGATCCGATCATGCCAAATTTGAATGGATTGGCGCCAACCGCCAGAGTCAGTTCCAAGCCGCGTTTCAGCGCTTCGCGAACATAGCTGCCGCCGTAACTTTCGGGCGGCATATCCAGCGTGCAGCTCAAGTTGCACTTGTCCCAGCCAGCGATTCCGAAATCGGCAAATTCGTCATTGGGCGAAAGAAACGGGTGGGTTTCGCTGTCTCCCTTGATCTGCGTGACCTCGACAATCGGCTCGCGGAGCGCGCGGGTTTTGATATAGGCCGCGTCAATCGGGCTGCCGTCGAACTTGTTCATCGCGAACATGCGGCCATTCGAGACATTGCTGTTATGCGGAATAGCGAGCACCTTGCCGCCGGTATTCTTCTCGTAGGCATCCATATAGGCCCAGAGCTTTTCCGGGTCCTGTAATCCCAGGGCACCATAAGGAACAGTGTCACCCATTTTCTCCGGGTTGTCGCGAAACATCACGACGCGGTGGAGATTATCGCCATCCGGCATCGATGTATATTCGAAGCCCATGAAAGCGGTGAACTTTCCCGGTTCATTATATTTATTGACGATCTCGCCATGTTTTTCCCACAGATCGGCGGTGCGTTCCCGCGATTCTTCCGGATCGGTGAGCGATTTCGGCAGTGTGCCCTTGGCCGCACCGTCGATGAGCTCTGCCGTGACCCGCAATGATCCTTCATCGCTCTCGTTCATCATGTCATGCCAGCGCAACAGAAATTTATTGGTCAGCAGAGCAATGCGCGGGGCTTCCATGATCGCCTTGGTCGCACCCATTGCATCGCTGTGATCGGCAATCACCAGAAAATCGAGCGGCCGGGATAGCTTGGCCTTGGCGCCTTTGGTTGCCGTGACTTCCTCGCCGCGCGCAAATCTGAGGGCGTTCTCGGCGTCCAGTCGATCGCCAAAGCCGAATGCGTCAATGCTGTTGTCCGTGTGGAGATGGGTGTCGCCCCAGAAAACCTGTTCGGGATATTCGGTGTTCGCAACCGCTACGCTATCCTCGTCACCATCGTTGATTTTCGAGCAGCCCGATAATAGCAGTGCAGCCGTGCATGCCGCCAACATCAGTGATTTGCGCATAGTGAGTCTCCCATCCCAATGACCCGAAGCTATCCCTCTCGCGGAGCAGGTGCAATAGGCAGTTGGTTTGGCTAGGCTGACGTAGCGTCAACCGAGCCATCGGCCCAGAAAACCACGGTCCCGCAAGATGGCCTTGGCGGCATTGTAACCCGGTGCGCCGGTTACACCGCCGCCCGGGTGGGTCCCCGAACCGCACATATAAAGACTCTTTAACGGTCCCTTATAATTGGCAGATCCGATTACCGGCCGTGCTGTCCAAAGCTGGTCGAGAGACATGCGACCATGAAATATATCACCGCCGACCAGACCGAATTTGCGTTCAAGGTCGAGCGGGGACAGCGCCATTTGTCCCAGGATCAGCTTGCGAAAGCCCGGTGCATGAGCTTCGACAACGTCCAGTATCGCATCTACTGCTGCGCGGCGTTCGTCGTCCCAGTTGCGGCCCACGGGCAACTCAGGGGCAAATTGTTGGCAAAACAGACTTGCGACATGCTGGCCGGCAGGGGCAAGACTGTCGTCGACAAGACTGGGTATCAACATCTCGACAACCGGCTGGCGCGACCAGCCGTATCGACGCGCGTCCTGATAGGCCCGGTCCATATAGTCGAGCGAGGGTGCCATGATGATCCCGGATTTCAGATGATCGCCGGCCCCCGGAAGGTCGGTAAAATCGGGCAGGCCGTCGAGCGCCAGATTCATCCGGAAGCTGCCGGAGCCACATTGATAGCCGGCCATCATATTGCGAAAATCGGCGGGCAGGTCGGCCGGATCGATCATCCGGTCATAGAACAGTTTCGGGCCGACATTGGCGATGATCTTTGGCGCATGAATCTGCTCGCCGCCGACTGTGCAAATTCCGACCGCGATACCATTCTCGACCAGCAGTTTTGCGACCGGCGTTGCGAGACTGATCTCGACCCCGGCGTCTTGGCAGGCATCGGCCATGAGCTGCGTGATTCGTCCCATACCGCCGATCACATGGCCCCATTGCCCCTGCTTGCCATTGATTTCGCCGAAGACGTGATGGAGCAGAACATAGGCGCTACCCGGCGTATCCGGGCTGGCATAATTGCCGACAATCGCATCAAAGCCGAATGCCGCCTTGATCGGCGCGCTTTCAAACCATTGGTCCAGCAGTTCGCGGGCGCTTAGCGTGAACAATTTAATGATTGCATGCTGTTCCTGCAATGATAGCCGGGTGAACCGGCGGGCCGCCTTGATCCCCGCCAGCATGGCATGGGCACCGCCTCCGACATTGGGGGGAATTTCCAGCGCCAGATCGCGTAATATGGCCGCCGCCGATTCCAGCATCTCGTAATATTGCGGCAAGCGGGCCGCGTCGGACGCGGAAAATCGCGCGACCTCCTTTTGCGTGGCTTCCAGCGAGCCGCCGAGGAGCAAATATTCACCCTCGCCCAGTGGCAGGAAGTTGCTTTTCGGCCGTTCGATCACCCGGTAGCCGCGTTCCGCCAGGCCCATGTCGGCGATGATCTTCGGCTGGAGCAGCGAGACCGTGTAGCTGGCGGTGCTGTTGCGAAAGCCGGGATGGAATTCCTCGGTCACCGCTGCACCGCCGATCACATTGCGCGCTTCCAATATCCGGACCTTCATTCCGGCGCGGGCGAGATAATAACCGCATACCAGACCGTTATGGCCCCCGCCGATGATTAATGCGTCCGGTGAAATTGTGTTCATGGTGGTTCGAGATCTACCGTTGGACGATCCTGGCAGCAACCGGCAATTGCCGGGATGACACTGTCACCGGGGTGCGATGCCCGCGGACCGGAAGGTTTGTGCAAATCGAAACGGAATGTTAGGATCGCAGAAATTTGAATCAAATAGGGAATGTTTTGGATGAGATTTTTTTTGCTGACTGCCGCTTCTGCCTTGGCTTTGGCTGCGGTCGCCATTGCGCCGGCAACCCATGCGCAAACCGTTGAAACCGTCACCCCGGCAAAAGAGGATATCAACAATCAGTTATCAGAATTTTTTAAAGATTATGATGATCAGGAACTGGCTCATTCTCCCGTTTCCAAAGCCTATCGTGGTATAAGGGATGCCGACTATGGCAAATGGGACGACCCGAGCGATGCCGCTGAAGTAGCGCAATATGAACGTGGCCAGCTGGCGCGCGCGCAGATGGAAGCAGAGTTTTCCGAAGATCAGTTGAGCGAAGCCAGCCAGCTGAGCTATCGCCTGTTTCAGGCGCGGGCCGAGCGTTCGAGCAATGCCTTTCCCTTCCGTCACAACGCCTATATTTTTGACCAGATGAATGGCGCGCAAAGCCAGATTCCGGCGTTCATGATCAATATTCACCGGGTGTCGAGCAAAGCGGACGCGGAAGCCTATGTCAGCCGCCTTGATATGGCAGGTCCACTGATCGAGACACTGGTGGTCCAGTCGGCCGAGCGGGCGGACGATGGTATCATCGTTCCGGACTGGGTGTTCCCCTATGTGATCGCCGACGCAAAAAATGTGATCAGCGGTGCGCCATTCGGTAAAGGTGATGACTCTCCCATTTTTGCTGATCTCAAAAAGAAGGTGATGGCGCTCGATATCCCCGATGCGGAAAAATCCGCGCTGGTGGCACGCGGTACGGCGGCATTGAACAACAGTCTTAAGCCCGCCTACGAGAAATTGATTGCCGAAATGGAACGCCAGCAGGCAATGGGTGTCGAAGGCGATGGTATCTGGCGGTTCACGGACGGGGCTGCTTATTATGCCGAGCGGTTGAACAATTATACGACCACCGATTTGACGGCAGACGAAATCCACAAAATCGGTCTCGAGAATGTCGAGCGGATTCACGGCCTGATGCGAAAGATCATGGCCGATGTCGGTTTTGACGGCGACCTGCAGGATTTCTTCCAGCATTTGCGAACCGGGGATGAATTTTATTACGGCACGCGCGAAGCCTATCTGGCGGATGTTGATGGCAAACTGGCGGCGATGGAAGCCAAGCTGCCGGAGTTTTTCAACACGTTGCCGAAAGCGCCACTGGTCATCAAGCCGGTAGAGGCGTTCCGCGAGAAATCAGCGGGCAAGGCGTTTTACAACGGCCCGGCGCCGGATGGCTCACGCCCCGGGACCTATTACGTCAATCTCTATAATTTGCGCAGCATGTCCAAGACCGAGCTGGAAGCGCTAGCGTTTCACGAGGGATTGCCGGGTCATCATTTGCAAAGATCGATCCAGACAGAACTTGGTGATTTGCCTCCCTTCCGGAGATTTGGCGGATGGACTGCCTATACCGAAGGCTGGGGTCTCTATTCGGAGGAACTCGGCAAGGATATGGGCTTTTACGAGGACCCTTACGGCGATTTCGGCCGGCTCGGGATGGAATTGTGGCGGGCCTGCCGGCTGGTTGTCGACACCGGCATCCATCACAAGCGCTGGAGCCGCGAGCAAGCCATTCAATATCTGACGGACAATACGCCCAATCCCGAAGGTGATATCCGCAAGGCGATCGAGCGCTATGTCGTCTACCCGGGGCAGGCGACGGCCTATATGATCGGCAAGCTTAAAATCCTCGAGCTTCGCGACCGGGCACAGGAAGCGCTGGGCGACAAGTTCACCATGGGCGAGTTTCATGATGTGATTCTGAACAGTGGTCCGGTGCCGCTCGATATTATGGAAGAACGGGTTAATGCCTGGATCGCCTCGAGCAGCTGAGTTGGGGCAGCAATCAGGCGCTGTGGCCTGAATAGTCAAACGTTCTGGATGAATCTGTCGTTTTTATCCAATTAATCAATATCACTAGAGGTGCATAGACGGCTTGCGACCCGAAGGGCTCTCGCCATCGCTCAGGTGATGGCATGTGGGTTCTTTTCCTTATTGGCCTGACTATTAATTTAGTCAGGCCTTTTTTTTATCTTTGTTTTCCAGCTATAAAGGCGCATTCATATGTTGTCTGAACCTGGGGAGGGACGGATCAAGGGGTCGTAAGTTGGTTAGTTTGAGATATTTTGCGCCTGCAGAGGATGTCCGGGATCTGGTCTCGGTCTATTATTTGTTCGAGGTGAAACAGGCGCGTTTTGCCGATAATGAGCGAGCGGCGATCGCACAATTGCGCTTTCTGCTGGAAGGCACCGCGGTTATAAGTTTCGCCGACGGAAGCAGTTACCCGGCCAAAGATACAATGTTGCAGGGGCCTTCGACGGGGGCAATGCATTTTGACGTGACCGGGCCGTTCCGGATGTTCGGAGTGGGCATATTGCCAGGGGGCTGGGCAATCTCCACTCGAAAATCGGCGGCGGACTATACCGATCGGGCGGTCAAGGCCGCGGAAGTGTTCAGTCAGGAAATTGACAAAAACCTTGAATATCTGCGGGGCTGCCAGACTCCGGAAGAGATGGTGGCATGGGCGGACAAGATCTACCGGGCGCTGAAACCGCGCCTGAAGCCGGAAACGGCCGCGTTCACCAAGATGATCGACGAATGGCTGTCGTCGGAACCCTCGCCGCCGGTCAGCCGGCTGATGGAACAGTCGTCGCAAAGCTCCCGGCAGGTCCTGCGCACGGTCAACAAGCTCTATGGCATGCCGCCCAAATATCTGGCGCGCAAATATCGCGCCTTGCGGGCGGCGAGAGCCTATGCCGAACATAATGAAGAAGAGCTGCTCGAACTGGTCGATGCCTTTTACGACCAGTCGCATATGATTCGCGAAGTGAAATTCTTCGCCGGCGTGACCCCGACCCAGCTCCGCGTGGGCGAGGGTGAAACCGCCCGGCTCATCGATCAGCGCGCGGATCTCAAGGGCAAGATTCCACCACTGATTTCCGATACGTGATTGGAAGAATTGGAAGCATGTTTTTGCTTTTTTTAAGCCGCTTGAACCCGCGCTACGCTTGCAATGTTGGATAAATGAGACTAAATCAGTCTTGTTTAGTTTTTAACCGCCAGCGATTCGAGAAATATGCGCCTTTCCAACCTTGCCGACTATGCTGTTGTCCTGATGTCCGCCGCCGCGCGCCATTGTGGTGCTGCGCTGCTCGCGGAAGGGAAGCTCAACGCAACCAAGCTCTCGCAGGAAACCGGTGTCCCGCTGCCAACGGCGAAAAAACTGGTCAGCCGCTTGACGGCGGCCGGCCTGTTCGAATCGACGCGCGGCATTGGCGGCGGCATCCGGCTTGCCAGACCCCCTTCCGCGATCAGCCTCGCCGATATTGTCGAGGCGGTCGAAGGCCCGCTGGCGATCACCTGTTGCACCATCGACGGCAATCATGATTGCGTGCTGGAGAGTGGCTGCACGGTGAAACCCCATTGGGGCGTGATCAACCGGACGATCCGGGAGGCGCTGGACGAGGTCAGTCTCGCCAGCCTGTCGGATTTGCCTTCAAAACTTACGAGTCACCGTTCGTCTCGAGCCCTTCGGCAGGCACAGGATGAACTGCCGACTTCTGGTCGGCAGTCGAGAGACGGTGATAGCGAGCGGAGTGTCTCGACTTCGCTCGACACGAACGGAATAATGGCGGGATAATGCTATGAGTGATTCAGTGAAAACATCCGACTATGATGCAGAGCGCAAGGAAATGAATGCCGAAGCGCAGGAAGCGGTGGACAAGGCTAGCGCCTATGAATTCGGCTGGTCGTCGGACATCGAGCAGGATTTTGCGCCCAAGGGTCTGAACGAAGACACGGTGCGCTTCATTTCCGACAAGAAGGGCGAGCCGGAATGGATGCTCGACTGGCGCCTCAAGGCATTCCGGATGTGGGAAAAGATGGAATCGCCGGACTGGGCGAAGCTCGAGATCCCGATGATCGACTATCAGGACGCATATTATTACGCCGAGCCGAAGCCCAAGGAAAAGCTGGGGTCGCTTGATGAAGTCGATCCGGAAATCCTGCGCATTTATGAAAAGCTCGGCATACCGATCGAGGAGCAGAAGGTTCTCGCCGGCGTCGAGGGCGCGCGCAAGGTTGCTGTGGATGCGGTGTTCGACAGCGTGTCGGTGGCGACCACCTTCCGCAAGGAGTTGGAAGACGCGGGCGTGATTTTCCGGTCGATCAGCGAGGCGATCAAGGAATATCCCGATCTGGTCAAAAAATATCTCGGTAAAGTTGTGCCGATGCACGACAATTATTTCGCGACGCTCAACTGCGCCGTGTTCAGTGACGGCACCTTTGTCTATATCCCCAAGGGCGTGAAATGCCCGATGGAGCTGAGCACCTATTTCCGGATCAATGCGGAAAATACCGGCCAGTTCGAGCGGACATTGATCGTCGCCGAAGCCGGCAGCTATGTCAGCTATCTCGAAGGCTGCACCGCGCCGATGCGCGACGAGAACCAGCTGCACGCCGCGGTGGTCGAACTGGTCGCGATGGACGATGCCGAGATTAAATATTCGACCGTGCAAAACTGGTATCCCGGCGACGAGAACGGCAAGGGCGGCATCTATAATTTCGTCACCAAGCGCGGATTGTGCCAGGGCAAGAACAGCAAGATCAGCTGGACCCAGGTCGAGACCGGCAGCGCGGTGACCTGGAAATATCCAAGCTGCGTCCTCAATGGCGAAGGCAGCGTTGGCGAATTTTACTCGGTCGCGCTGACCAATAACTATCAGCAGGCCGATACCGGCACCAAGATGATCCACAATGGCAAGAACACCCGTTCGACGATTATCTCCAAAGGGATTAGCGCCGGTCACAGTGACAACACTTATCGCGGTCTGGTGCGGGTCGGGCCCAATGCGGAAAATGTCCGCAATTTTACCCAGTGCGATTCATTGCTGCTCGGCGACCAGAGCGGCGCCCACACCGTACCCTATATCGAGGTCAAAAACCCGACCGCAACGATCGAGCATGAAGCGACGACCAGCAAGATCAGCGATGACCAGATGTTCTATGCCCAGCAGCGCGGGCTGGACGCAGAAGCGGCAGTGAGCCTGATCGTCAACGGTTTTGCCAAGGAAGTGCTCAAGGAATTGCCGATGGAATTTGCGGTGGAAGCGCAGAAATTGCTGGCAATTTCGCTGGAAGGATCGGTTGGGTGATCAGCCTGTCTGTCCTCCTTCGTCATCCTGAACTTGTTTCAGGATCCACTTCTCCGACTGCACAGTCGGTGATTGGGGCGCCATGGATGCTGAAACGAGTTCAGCATGACGATTTCCACGGGTGTCACATACCGTCTCAAGAATTTTGAACTGAAAAGAAACCAAATGCTAAAAATTGAAAACCTCCACGCCACTGTCGGCGACACGGAAATCCTCAAGGGGCTTTCGCTCGAAATCAACGCGGGTGAAATCCATGCGATCATGGGGCCCAATGGCGCGGGCAAGTCTACGCTGGCTTATGCGCTTGGTGGGCGGCCCGGTTATGATGTGACTGCGGGGTCGGTGACGTTTACTCCCCTCCCGCTTGCGGGAGGGGCCGGGGGTGGGCAGACCTCCGACGAAGCCCCACCCCTAACCCCTCCCGCAAGCGGGAGGGGGACAGACCTTCTCGCGCTCGATCCGCACGAACGCGCCGCGGCAGGCATCTTTCTCGGCTTTCAATATCCGGTCGAAATTCCCGGCGTTTCCAACCTGCAATTTCTGCGCGAGAGCCTGAATGCACAGCGGCTGGCGCGCGGCGAAGAGGCGTTGTCTGGTGCCGAGTTTATCAAGCTCGCCAAGGAAAAGGCGGCGCTGCTGAAGATGGACATGGATATGCTCAAACGCGCGGTCAATGTCGGTTTTTCCGGCGGCGAGAAGAAGCGCAACGAGATGGTCCAGATGGGCATTCTCAACCCCAAGCTGGCGATCCTCGACGAGACCGACAGCGGCCTCGACATCGACGCGCTGCGCACCGTGGGTTCGGGCATTAATGCGATCATGCGCAAGCCTGACAAGGCGGTGCTGCTGATCACCCATTATCAACGGCTGCTCGACGAAGTGAAGCCCGATTTTGTCCATGTTCTGGCGGCCGGCCGGATTGTGAAGACGGGCGGGCCGGAACTGGCGCTGCAGCTGGAAGAAGAAGGCTATGAAGCGATTGCGGAGGCGGCATGATGTTGTGCGCTAACTCTTTCCTCCCTGTCGCGCAGCGATGGGGAGGTGGCAGTAGCGAAGCTGCTGACGGAGGGGTGTTGTGCACGTTGCCCCTCCACCATGTTTCGCATGGTCCCCCTCCCCGTGCCTTTGGCACAGGGAGGAAAATATGAACGCACCGCTTCCTACGCGTCGTGACGAGAGTTGGCGTTATGCCGACTTGAAGGCTCTGGAACCTGTCTGGGCGAAACTGACCGGCCCGGAGCAAATCACCGTACCGGCTGGCGAAACCGTGTCGCGGCAGATTGCCGAACTGCCGGTGATCGACGGCGTTGGCATGATCGATCTTGATGTGACCATCGGCGACAAGGCGACCTTCATTCTGCACGTGCTGGCGCACAATGCCGACTATGGCCGCATCCAGGTCAGGGCCACTCTCGGCAATGGTTCGCATTTCGAACTCGGGGGCGCGATCCTGGGGGCGGGCAAGCAGACGCTGGAAATCGTTACCGAGACCATTCACGCCGAACCCAATGCGACCTCCAACCAGGTGGTGCGCTCGGTGCTGGCGGATACGGCCACGGGCAGTTTTCTCGGCCGGATCAACGTGGCTCGCCATGCTCAGAAAACCGATGCCGCGCAGTCGGTCAAGTCGATGCTGCTTGATCGCGGCGCGACGGCGAACGCCAAGCCGGAACTCGAAATTTTCGCCGATGACGTGAAATGCGCCCATGGCGCGACGGTTGGCGAGCTCGACAAGCAGGCTTTGTTCTACATGGCCTCTCGCGGGATTGATCCGGTGACGGCGAAGAAGCTGATGCTGCAGGCGTTTATCGCCGATGCTTTTGTTTCGGTTGATGATGATGCGGTGCGGGACGCGATTGAGGGCAAGGCGCTTGAGGTGCTGGAGGGACTGTCGTGAGCGGGAATGCGAATATTTCTCCCCTCCCGTTTGCGGGAGGGGCCGGGTGTGGGCCTGAGAGCGGATCGGGCCTCCCCACCCCTAACCCCTCCCGCAAGCGGGAGGGGGACTATAGCGCCGACTTCCCCGGCATAGCCGCCGACTGGCACTATCTCGACACCGCCGCCACCGCCCAGAAGGCCAAGCCGGTACTCGAGGCCATCGCCCGCGCTTATGGCCCGGACTATGCCACCGTGCACCGCGGTGTCTACGAGCGTTCGGCCCATATGACGCTGGCCTTTGAAGCCGCGCGCAAGCGCGTTGCCGGTTTCCTCAACGCTGCCTCGGAAAACGAGATCGTCTTCACCAGCGGCGCGACCGACAGTATCAATCTGGTGGCCGAAAGCTGGGGTAACAAGTTTGTTGGCGAGGGCGACCGGATCATGCTGTCGCAGCTGGAGCATCATTCGAATATCGTGCCGTGGCAGATGCTGGCCGAGCGGGTTGGCGCGCATATCGACGTCGCGCCGCTGACCTATGACGGCCAGATTAATCTCGACTGGATCGAGGAAAATCTGACCGAGCGGCACAAGCTGGTTGCGCTGGCGCATGTCTCCAATGTGCTCGGCTCCCTGCTCGACGCGAAACGGGCAGCGGCGATCGCGCACAAGGTCGGCGCGAAGATGCTGCTCGACGGCTGTCAGGCCGCGCCGCGGCTGCCGGTCGATGTGCAGGATCTCGGCTGCGATTTCTATGTTTTTTCCGGGCACAAGATTTACGGCCCGACGGGCATTGGCGCGCTCTGGGCGCCTTATGAAGTGCTCGAAGCCATGCCGCCGTGGAAGGGCGGCGGGTCGATGATTGATCGCGTCTCTTTTGACGGCACGACCTTTGCGCCGCCGCCGGGCCGCTTTGAGGCCGGGACACCCCATATTGTCGGTGTGGTCGGGCTGGATGCCGCGATTCAATATGTCGAGGGCATTGGGCTCGACGTGATTTCGGCGCATGAAAATGCCACGCTGGCCAGGGCGCGCGAGGCGCTTTCGGGCATCAACTCGGTGCGGGTTTTCGGGCCGGACAAGAGCATGGGCATATTGAGTTTCGCGGTCGGCGACGTGCATCCGCATGATGTCGCCACTATATTGGATGAAGGCGGGGTCGCGATCCGCGCCGGCCATCATTGCGCGCAGCCGCTGATGGACTATCTCGGCGTGGCGGCAACGGCGCGGGCGAGTTTCGGGATTTACAGTGATGACAATGATGTCGCCGCTCTGGTGGACGGCATCAATCGGGTCAGAAAGATTTTCGGGTAAGGTGACGATATGAACGAAGAACGCAAGATATTGGTGGAAGAAGTCGAGTCGGTCGAGAAGCCGAAGCTGGCGAAGGTCGAGGATGCGGTGGACGATACCCCGTTCGTCTCGAGCGAAGTCGAGAGGCCGGACGACGGCGAGCAAAGTGTCTCGACTGCGCTCGACACGAACGGAAAAGCACCGCCCGTACTCGCGCCATCGCCTTATGAAGCGGAAAGCGATGCGGCCAAGCTCAATCGCAAGAAGGATTATCTCGAGGGCTTTCTGGCGCAGAAACCGGCCGAGACTCCTGCTGGCGAAGCGGGTGGCGACCTCTATGAAGCGGTGATCGACACGCTGAAATCCATTTTTGATCCGGAAATTCCGGTGAATATCTATGATCTCGGCCTGATCTACGGCGTCGAGATTACCCCCGACAATCACGCGATTGTGACGATGACCCTGACCACGCCGCATTGCCCGGTCGCCGAATCCATGCCCGGCGAGATCGAGCTGCAGGTCGGCAGCGTCCCCGGCGTCGGCCATGCCGAGGTCAATCTCGTCTGGGACCCGCCATGGGACCCGCAGAAGATGAGCGACGAAGCGAAGCTTGAACTGGGGATGTTGTGAGATATCACCCTCCCGCTAGCGGGAGGGGTTTAGGGGTGGGGACTTGAGCCCATTTGCAATCCCACCCCCGGCCCCTCCCGTAAACGGGAGGGGAGAAGGAGAAAGACTATGACCGACACAAAAACAAAAACACGCGAAATACCCGCCGCGATCATCCTGACCCCCGGCGCCGAACAACGCATTGCCGACCTGATGGCCAAGGCGCCGGATGACGCGATCGGCGTGAAACTATCGACTCCGCGGCGCGGCTGTTCGGGCCTTGCCTATTCGGTCGACTATGTCAGCGAGGAAGTCCCGTTCGACGAGAAGATCATCACCCCCGGCGGCGTGTTTTACGTCGACGGCGGTTCGGTGCTCTATCTGATCGGCAGTACGATGGACTGGGTCGAAGATGATTTTACCGCGGGCTTTGTGTTTGAAAATCCGAACGCCAAGGGCGCTTGCGGGTGCGGGGAGAGTTTTACGGTTTAGGACTATGGGTAGTCATTTCCCCAGAGCGCTTTTGTGCGATGTCGCACCTTCCAAAATATCAGTTTTCCGCAACGCGCTCGATAACTGTTTGAGTTCGATTCTCATTACGTATTTCGTAATAGTCGATTCTATATTCTATGCCTTCGCGAAGAGTCCGACTTGCGGCGGTTTCGATAAGTGGATTGTTAAACAACAAGTCTTCTCCGACAAAAACGTAATGACCTCGACCAAACCGCATGAAATGGCCAGTCGCTTTGTGTATTGGTCGATCAGCAGTACTGTATTGTGCAAGACTGTTTTGCTCTAGAGCAATAGTTTCTTGGCCTCGATCCGAGTGGGTACGAAGTTTAGCGACAATTTGGCTGCGCGTTATTTTAACTTTTTCTTCTTTTGACTCAAATTCAAAACTTTTAACACCATCCGTTTGGATGATTTCTGGGAGTTGTTTCCAAAAGAAGTTTGGAGATTTGCTTGATTCAGCTAAATCTTCAATCGCGGTCCCAAGCATCAATATGAAGCCGCCGACAACTGCGGCATCTACTACGTCCCGCCTCGTGATTCGAATACGACCAAACAGGCTTCCATTCGCAATTTCATTTAGAACCAATGTAGCGTCTTTTCCGATTTCACGGGTTGCAATTTTCTGGATGAAAAGGAAAAAATCAGCGGCGCTCGTGATCCTTATCTCATCATTACACCTGATATCAAAGCAGAACTCATCGTCCTGAAGTGTCCAATTTGTCATTCGGCCCCCAAATGCGATTACATGCCTGTATTCTTTGCCGCTTCTTGACTTGAACCGTCTTAGATTCAAGCAGAAGCCCCCGTATACGAGGCATCCTATTCGCGATTAGCGGGGATGTATATGAAAAGAAAACCCCGGCGTTTTCACACCGGGGTTTCATTGGTTCGTCATCCTGATCTTGTCTCAGGATCTATTTCGTAGTCCGTGTCTGTCTCTAAATGGATGCTGAAACAAGTTCAGCATTACGAGTGGGCGAGGCGCTACGTCGGTTTCAGACCTTCGAAGTCAACTCCGGAACCGCGTCAAACAGATCGGCAACAAGTCCGATATCCGCAACCTGGAAAATCGGGGCGTCTTCGTCCTTGTTGATCGCGACGATGATCTTGCTGTCCTTCATGCCGGCGAGATGCTGGATCGCACCGGAGATGCCGATGGCGATATAGACTTCCGGGGCGACGATCTTGCCGGTCTGGCCGACCTGATAGTCGTTCGGGACATAGCCCGCATCGACCGCAGCGCGCGAAGCACCGATGCCGGCGCCGAGCTTGTCTGCCAGTGGCGTGATCACTTCCTCGAATTTTTCGCCGGAGCCCAGAGCGCGACCGCCGGATACGATGATCTTGGCGCTGGTCAGTTCGGGCCGTTCCGACTTGGCGATTTCTTCGCTGACGAAGCTGGACAGGCCGGCGTCGCTGGCGCCGCCAACGGCTTCGATGGTGCCGGAGCCGCCTTCGGTTGCCGCCTTGTCAAAAGCTGTGCCGCGAACGGTGATGACTTTCTTGGCATCCGAGGATTTCACGGTAGCGATCGCGTTACCGGCGTAGATCGGCCGGGTGAACGTGTCTTCGCTTTCGACCGAGAGAATGTCGCTGATCTGCATCACGTCGAGCAGGGCTGCAACGCGCGGAGCGATATTCTTGCCGGTGGTGGTGGCGGGCGCGAGGAACGCGTCGTGGGTTTCCATCAGGCTGGCGATCAGCGGCGCGGCATTTTCCGCGAGCTGGTTGGCGAGCGAGGCATCGTCGGCGACGTGGACGGTGGCGACGCCAGCGACCTTGGCCACCTGTTCGGCAACGCTGGCACAGCCGGAGCCGATGACCAGCGCGTGGACTTCGCCCAGCTGCGACGCGGCGGTGACAACGGCCAGCGTCGCGTCCTTCATATTGGCGTTATCATGTTCGACTAAAACTAGAGTTTTCATTTTCGGAACTCCTTCAAATCTTCTTTCAAAACCGTTCGTGCTGAGCCTGTCGAAGCACCTTGTCCCACCAATCCTTCGACAAGCTCAGGACGAGCGGGGGTGATCGGGCTCAACGGTTAAATCGCGCCGACGGCTTTCAGCTTCGCGACCAGCGCATCGACGTCTTCGACCTTTTCACCGGCCTGGCGAACCGGCGGTTCGGTGACGGTGATCGTGGTCAGACGCGGGCTGATGTCGACGCCGTAATCGGCAGGCGTTTTCTCATCCATCGGCTTTTTCTTCGCCTTCATGATGTTGGGCAGCGACGCATAGCGTGGCTCGTTGAGGCGCAGGTCGGTGGTGACCACGGCGGGCAGGTTCAGCTTGACCGTCTGTAGGCCGCCATCGATTTCCCGTTTGACGGTGATGGAGTCGCTGTCGAGTTCGACGGTGTTGGCAAAGGTGCCCTGGCCCCAGCCGAGCAGGGCTGCGAGCATCTGGCCGGTCTGGTTGCTATCGTCATCGATCGCCTGCTTGCCGGTGATGACCAGCTTCGGCTGTTCTTCCTCGACGATCTTGGCGAGGATTTTGGCAACGCCCAGTGGCTCGACTTCTTCGTCGGTAACCACAAGGATCGCGCGGTCTGCGCCCATGGCGAGCGCCGTGCGGAGGGTTTCCTGCGCCTTTTGCGGGCCAACCGAAACCGCGATGATTTCTTCTGCCTTGCCGGCCTCTTTCAGGCGGATGGCTTCCTCGACGGAGATTTCATCAAACGGGTTCATCGACATTTTGACATTGGCGAGATCGACGCCGCTGCCGTCGGACTTGACCCGCGGTTTCACGTTATAATCTATGACCCGTTTTACGGGCACCAGGATTTTCATTGCTGTTTCCTTTTTCTAATTTCACTAACCAATTAACTTACGTTCACGTAAACGTCAAGTTTGCGCTGCGGTGCAGCATTCTCGATTTTGCCCCGCGCCCCGTTCGTCCTGAGCCTGTCGAAGGACTGGAGAGCGCGCAAGTTCGTACTTCGACAAGCTCAGCACGAACGGCACTTGTTCCCTTTGTCTCAGGCTGCTGCTTTAACCTGTGCAACAATCTTTTTCGCGGCATCGCCCAGATCATCAGCCGACACGATAGGCAATCCACTGCCCGCAAGGATTTCCTTGCCCTTCGCAACATTGGTGCCTTCCAGTCTAACGACCAGCGGTACATCGAGTTCCACTTCCTTGGCCGCGGCGACAATGCCCTCGGCGATGATGTCGCATTTCATGATGCCGCCAAAGATGTTGACGAGAATGCCTTCCACAGCCGGATCGGCGAGGATGATCTTGAACGCTGCTGTAACTTTTTCCTTGGTCGCTCCGCCGCCAACGTCGAGGAAATTGGCAGGAAAGGCGCCGTTTAGCTTGATGATATCCATCGTCGCCATCGCCAGACCGGCGCCATTGACCATGCAGCCGATATTGCCGTCCAGCTTGATATAGGCGAGATCGGATTTGCTGGCTTCGACTTCTGCCGGATCTTCTTCGGTTTCGTCGCGCAGCGCAGCGAGGTCGGGGTGGCGCATCAGCGCGTTGCCGTCAAAGCTCATCTTGGTGTCGAGCACGATCAGCTGCTGGTCTTCGGTGACCACCAGCGGGTTGATTTCGACCATCTCGCAATCCATCGCGAGGAACGCATCATAAAGCTTCTTGCCAAGCTTCTGTGCCTGCTTGTTCAGGTCGCCATCCAGCCCGAGCGCGAAAGCAAGGGTGCGACCATGATGCGGCATGAAGCCCTGCGCCGGATCGATGGTGATCGTCTTGATCTTTTCCGGTGTATTGTGCGCGACGTCCTCGATATCCATGCCGCCTTCGGTGGAGACCACCATCGCCACGCGGCCACTGGCCCGGTCGACGAGGATCGAGAGGTAGAATTCCTTTTCGATATCGACGCCATCGGTGACATAGAGACGGTTGACCTGCTTGCCTTCGTCACCGGTCTGGATGGTTACCAGTGTGTTGCCGAGCATTTCCTCGGCATTGGCGCGCACGTCATCGATCGATTTCGACAGCCGGACGCCGCCTTTGGCATCGGGACCCAGTTCCTTATATTTGCCCTTGCCGCGTCCGCCGGCGTGAATCTGCGCCTTGACCACATAAAGCGGTCCGGGGAGTTTTCCGGCTGCGGCGACCGCTTCTTCAACGGAGAGCGCGGCATAGCCGGCAGGAACGGCGATGCCGTGTTTGGCAAGCAGTTCCTTGCCCTGATATTCGTGGATATTCATGGGAAGGGTGAGCACCTTTCAAAATGGAGGTCTTGAGTCTCAAGACAAGCGATTAATTTGGCACGGCTAAAGCACAGTCAGGTCCCTATTTCCACCCTGTTTCGTGATAATTATCAGATGTCCTAGTCCGCTCCCCGCCATAGCATCGACAGCAATCGGCAATGTTCACGCAAATCGGGAAAATCGCCGGACCATCGGCTCAAAATTCGACTTTCCGGAATATATGCCATTGGCGTTCTGGCGCTTGCCCGGGCTCTGGCAAGGCAAAGGCTCAACGAAGGCCGAAAATTCCAGAAAATGCCTGTCGGCCAGTTGCTTTTACAGTGGCAGACGCATGGCACAGCGCCGTTCACCGGGCAGGCCGTGCTCGATTTCATCCTTGAGTATTTCCGTGAGTCGTTCCGGCATTTCAGCCTCGTCCAGCGTTTGATAGCCCAGCTTGCGGTAAAATTGCTCGTTGAAAGGCAGGTCTCGAAAAGTTGTCAGGGTGAGCGCCGCCAAGCCGTTTTCCGTCGCATATTCTCTGGCTGTGTCCAGCAAATGTCGTCCAGCGCCTTTGCCTTGATGCCCATCCTCGACCGACAGTTCGACGATATGCAACGCATCACCATAATATGGCCGTTGTGACGAATCCGATGCATCGCTTTTCCGCCGTCGCTACCCAGACCGTGCCTTCGTCGATGTAGGCCCGGTGAAGTTCAGCGGACATTACCGTGCCGCCGGCTATCCATTCCAGGCCGGCTATGGCGGAAAAGGCCTTGGCTGCCGATCTCTCTATATCCGGCAATAGCGCTGCATCATCGACGGTCGCTAGTCGAATGGAGATGCCGGACATCTCGGCGTTGCGCCTATTTAACCGCGCAGATTAACCCGGACGACGTCACAACGCCGACGATTTCCGGATCCTGGAGCGAGCGGGTCTGTTTGACGAATTCCTTGAACGTCACATCGCCCGGATTGCTTTTCTTGAGCTTGCCGAGACCGTTCAGCTTGTTGAGTTGTCCAAGCGACAGGCGGTCAACCATCCGGTCGGCCATGCAGGCGGATACAGGCTCCGAAAGCCCCGCGCTCATCAATCCGTTGCGCACCCGGGTCTCGGGGGTGGCACAGGCGGCCAGGGCCGATAGCACCGTCACCCCCAAGATTACCCGCAGCACGTTCATGCCTTTGATTTCGCCAGTTCGATCGCTTCGAGCACAACGCGCTTGGCTTCTTCAGCATCGCCCCATTTGCCTACCCGGACCCATTTTTCGGGTTCGAGGTCTTTATAGTGGGTGAAGAAATGCTCGATCTGCTGCATCACGATTTCGGGCAGGTCGTTGCCTTCGTCGATCTTGCGATAATAGGGGAATGTTGCATCGATCGGCACGCAGAGCAATTTCTCGTCACCGCCATGTTCGTCTTCGAGATTGAGCACCGCGATCGGACGGCAGCGTACGACGCAGCCGGGCATGAAGGGTGAGCGCGCCACAACCAGCGCATCCAGCGGGTCACCATCGGGTGACAAAGTGTGCGGGATGAAGCCGTAATTGGCCGGATAGCGCATCGGCGTATGCAGGATACGGTCGACAAAAAGCGCGCCGGATGCCTTGTCAAATTCATATTTGACGGGTTCGCCGCCCACCGGAACTTCAATGACGACGTTCAGGCTCTCTGGCGGGTTATCGCCAATCGGAATTTTGTTGATATCCATGGAAAAGGGAGTCCTTATTTGGTTTTCGGTTGCAACAGACGGTCTATGCCGCTTTCTTGATCAACACCCTCTCCGGTGATTTTTTCCAGCGCCGGATAGCGCAGGCCGCCGGAATGGTCGACCATAAAATTATGATAAGCTTCGCCATTTTTCGCAAAAATTTCGATCGTACCGTCTGACCCGCGATTTTCCTCGATCGCCTGTTTCAGCGTATCTTCGCTATAGGTTTTGCCGTTGACCGCGGAAATAGTGAGACCAGGTTTCAGACCGGCCTTGAACGCAGGACCATCCCAGATCACCGACTTTATCGCTCCCTTGCTGCCCATGATCAAGCCAATGCTGTGGCTGAGATCGACCTGTTTGCGACGCTTGTCATTGGCAAGTATATAGGCGCTGGGTGTACCGATATAGACAAGCCGGTAGCCGCCAAGGGTGAGGCCATTTTTTGGGGCTTCTGTGCTCGTCTGATAGACGCGCTTTTCAATAAACCCGTCCCAGTCATACGGCTGGATCTTGTTTAGCGCAGCAATGACATCCGGTCGTTCGTAGGTAACCACGCCCCAGTCGCCATTTTTGCCGCCGAAAAAGGACCGCGCAAAATCTTCCAGCGATTTTGTACCGCCCGATTCGCGGCGGATGATCTGGTCTGCTTCGAGCCAGATCAGCAGTCCTTCGTTGTAATAATCCTCGGATCGCTGCCAACTGGACCAAGGCTTGGGGCGCCGCGCAGCAATGATCGGATCAAGGGTGGTATCGATCAACGGACGCCAGCGTCGCCCGGCTGTCTGCTCTATTCCCGCCGCGATGGCAGCGAGGGCGTCGAGCGTATCCTGTTTCGAGTAGAGTCCGGACCGCGCACCCAGGACATAGCCCCAGAATTGTGTCTGGCCTTCATAGACCCACAGCAGGCTGTCGCGCATCGGTTGCCGGAAATCGGGCGTCCATATGCCGGCGGGACGGCGATATTTGCCATTCCACGCATGGGTCATCTCGTGCGGCAACAGGTTGCGACGGCCCGGGCCGCTATCCCAGTCGGTAAAATATTCGCGATTCACGCCATTTTCCGATGAACGATGATGTTCCAGGCCGATGCCGCCCATATCGTCGGTGAGCGAAAGCAGGAAGTCGTAACGGTCATAGGGGTGGCTGCCGAACAGCGCTTCGGCCTCTTTGACCAGTTTTACATGGGGCGCGAGCTGGCGCTTCTCCGGTTTCAGATATTTTGCGTCATCCGCAACGATATTGAGATGTACCCGGCTGGTCAGCTGATGGGTCTGGAAATATTGTCCGGCGAAAACCGGGCTGTCGACCAGAGTGTCATAGTCGGTCTTTTCATAGACAATATTGCTGCCGGTCCGGGATTTTGGCCGCATGGCGCTCGCGGCCTGCCAGCCATCCGGGTAAGTGGCGGTCGCCGTGACCGGAATTTGCCGGACATAATAGCCGGCGGGATATAGCGAAACCTGATGCCAGCGCAGGTTGAGCATGGCTGGGGCCATGACAATGCGGCCATGGCTGCTGGTGGTGGCCGACACAAACTGGAATTTCGCGGTAATTGTGCTGACATTCTCGGGAACCTTCAGATGAAAGGCGAAAACATCGACATCATCGCGGATCCACGCCAGTTTTTCGCCATTGGCGGAGAATTCCAGTCCGGTGATTTTTTCGATCTCGCCGCGCGGCGCATGGTTGCCGGGGAGCCATTCGGGGTAAAGCAGCGTCAGGCGCCCGGCTTTTGCCACCGGAATTGTCTGGATGACGCGGAAAATTCCCTGATCGTGGTCGCGGGCATCGACCTGCAAAGTCATGGTGCCGGGATAGGGAATATCCTGCGGCGCGGGGATCGTCTCCTGCGGCGCGACATAGCTCGGTTTGCTCAGACCGACCGGCATTGCGGCTGCCGTTGTAGAAATGGTGAAGGCCAAGACAAGACCCAATATGCCAACCAGACGCATGCGCAGAAAATCCCTTTGGTGATCAGCGTGTGCAAATGGGGGATTTTGTATCTCTCGTCCAGAGGCTTTGCGGGAAATAAGCCACTTCCGCTTTGCCCTATCTCTGGCTAAAGCGCTCCCATGGCAAAGATACAGACACCCCAGCCGGTGCGCGGCACCCAGGATATATTCGGCGAAGAGCAGGAACGGTTCCAGCATGTCGTGGAGACGTTCGAACGCGTGCGGCGGCTATACGCATTCAAGGGCGTCGAGATGCCGGTGTTTGAACCGACTGCGGTCTTCTCCCGCTCGCTCGGTGAAACCACCGATGTGGTGTCCAAGGAAATGTACAGTTTCGAGGATCGCGGCGGCGACAGCCTGACCCTGCGGCCGGAATTTACCGCGGGCATCTCGCGCGCTTTCCTGACCAACGGCTGGCAGCAGCACATGCCGCTCAAACTGACGGCGCATGGTCCGCTGTTTCGCTATGAACGGCCGCAGAAAGGCCGCTACCGGCAGTTTCACCAGCTGGATGCGGAAATTATCGGGGCGGGCGAAGCGACGGCGGATGTCGAATTGTTGTGTTTCGCAGACCAGCTTCTTCAGGAACTCGGTATTGCCGATGGCGTGACCCTGCAGCTCAATACATTGGGCGACGCGGAAAGCCGGAATGCCTGGCGCGACGCATTGGTCGAGCATTTCCAGGCGCACCGCAAGGAACTGTCCGAGGACAGCCAGGACCGGCTGGAGCGCAATCCATTGCGGATTCTCGACAGCAAGGAACGGCAGGACCGACCGATTGCCGATGCGGCTCCGGATATTGACGCCTATTTGTCGACCGAGGCGAAAGAATTTTTCGCACAGGTCACCGAAGGTCTGGATGCTTGCGGCGTGGCCTGGACGCGCAACAGCCGTCTCGTGCGGGGTCTCGATTATTATCGCCACACCGCGTTTGAATTTGTCACCGACCGGCTCGGCGCGCAGGGTACGGTGCTGGCTGGCGGGCGTTATGATGGCTTGATCGAGACTCTCGGTGGCCCCGCAACGCCTGCTGTCGGCTGGGCCGCCGGAATCGAGCGGCTGGGGATGCTGCTTACCGAAGTGCCCGAAGCTTCACTGGAGCTGGCCATCGTACCGACGGGCGATGATGCTACGGCCAAGGCGCTGTCGGTGGCGAACGAACTGCGCAAAACCGGATTTTCAGCCGATATTTTCGGCAGCGGAAAGTTCAAGAAACGCATGGCGCGCGCCAATCAGGCGGGTGCTTTGGCGGCGATTATCATCGGCGAGGACGAACTGGCCTCCGGCAAGCTGCAGTTTAAAAATCTGGCGACCGGAGAGCAGACCGGGCTGGATGTCGCAGAGATCACAGAAAAAATGTGGGACCTGAGATTTTCCGACGATCTTGATGATCTCGACTCCGATCTCCTGGCATTGGAACAGGATGTGAAGTTTTCGGGAGAGAGTGATTGACCACCATCACCCCCCAGAGACTGGCGCAAATCGAGGCGCGCTTTGCCGAACTTCAGGCGATGATGGCTTCGGGCGATCTGGATAGCGAAAAATTTGTGGCCGTCTCCAAGGAATATGCCGAGATCGAACCGGTTGCCGCTGCTGCTGCCAATGTGAAATCACTGCGTGACGAACAAGCGGAACTGGCCGAGATGCTCGCCGGCGACGATGCCGAGATGAAGGCGATGGCTGCCGACGAGGTGGATGGCGTGAAAAAGGCGCTCGAAAAGGCCGAACATGCGCTCGCGCTGCAATTGCTGCCCAAGGACAGCGCCGATGACCGGCCCGCGATGCTTGAAATCCGCGCTGGCACCGGCGGTGACGAGGCTGCGCTTTTTGCCGGTGATCTGTACCGCATGTATACGCGCTATGCCGAGGACCAGGGCTGGAAGGTCGAGATGATCTCCGCCAATGCCTCGGAAGTCGGCGGCTTCAAGGAAGTCGTCGCCAATATCCAGGGCAAGGGCGTGTTCGCCAAGCTGAAGTTCGAATCCGGTGTTCACCGGGTACAACGGGTGCCGGAAACGGAAAGCGGCGGGCGCATCCACACCTCTGCCGCGACGGTTGCGATCCTGCCGGAGCCGGAAGAGGTTGATATCAAGATCCGCAACGAGGATCTGCGCATCGACACCTATCGGGCAAGCGGTGCTGGCGGACAGCATGTTAACAAGACCGACAGCGCCATCCGCATCACCCACTTGCCGACCGGACTGGTTGTGCAGTGCCAGGACGGCAAGTCGCAGCACAAGAACAAGGCGCAGGCGATGAAGGTGCTGGCGGCGCGGATGTATGAACAGGAACGCGACGCCGTGCAAAGCGAGGAAGCCGAAGCGCGCAAGTCGATGGTCGGTTCCGGCGATCGCAGCGAGCGCATCCGCACCTATAATTATCCGCAAGGCCGGGTGACCGACCACCGGATCAACCTGACGCTGCACAAGCTGCCCGAAATCATCGAGGGCACGGCGCTTGGTGAAATGATCGATGCGCTGATCGCAGAGGATGAAGCCAGCCGGCTCGCCAATCTGGATGGGTGATGTCGCCGGCACATTGCGCAATGCGACACAGATATTAGACGAAATTTCCGACAGTCCGCGACTCGATGCGGAATTGCTGATGGCGCATGCGCTGAAGATGGAGCGCGCCGATCTGCTGCTGAAACTGCCCGAACTGAAGGCTCCGGCCGAATTTTCTGCGCTGCTCGAACGGCGCCGACAATCCGAACCCATTGCCCATATCATCGGCGCGAAGGAATTCTGGGGTCTCGATTTTCAGGTCAGCCCCGATGTCCTGATCCCGCGTCCCGACAGCGAATTGCTGATCGAGCAAGCGGTGCGCCTATTGGCGGCACAGCATCCGCAAAGGATATTGGACCTGGGCACAGGCAGCGGTGCGCTTCTGCTCGCCGCGCTCAGCGAATTTTCCAAGGCCAGCGGTCTGGGTATCGACGCCAGCACCGCTGCCTTGCAGATCGCCCATAATAATGCGGATGTACTGGGATTCTCCGACCGGGCCAGGTTCCTGTTGCTGGACTGGACGCTGCCCGACTGGACGGGGCCGCTCGGTTCCGGCTTTGATCTGATCCTCGCCAACCCGCCTTATGTCTCGGTCAACGCCCAGTTGTCCGCAGATGTGGCCCAATATGAACCCCATCAGGCGCTATTCGCCGGAGAAGATGGAATGGATGATTATCGGATCATCATCCCCGGGCTTGAAAATCTGCTTTCTCCCACCGGAAAAGCCTTGCTCGAAATTGGCTTCGATCAAGCAGATGCGGTTTCGGAATTGGCCATCAACAATGGCTATCATGTTGAACTAAAGAAAGATTTGGGAAAAAATGATCGTTTGTTAATCCTCCAGCGGTAAAAAGGGCTTGGTTTTGACGAGGCGACTCGCTAAGACTTGTTCAGGCGCAGATGATTTCTGGCTTTTCCCTAAATCACTGGCCTGCCCCCAACTTGATAATTTTGCTGGTTTTCGGCGAGAATTTGTCTTGTATGGGCCGCTGTGAACGGGTTGTCTGCAGCGCAATTGCCACCAGCGCGTGGCTATAACTTGAGAAAGACCAAGTTTATAAACGGTATAAGGATACCTAAAATTTGATGAACAATCGTCAGCCTAGCCGCCGTGGACGTGGCCGGAACACCAATAATAATAATAACCGCCCTCAGGGCAGCCGCAGTGGTGGGTCGGACCGCGATAACCGGATCGATAGCCGCGCGCGTGGCAATGCAGCGCAGATGCTAGATAAATTCAAGAAGATGGCGCAGGATGCACAGGTCAATGGCGACCGCGTCCAGGCTGAATATTATCATCAATTCGCCGATCATTATTTCCGCGTCAATGCTGACACCGTGGCTCGCCGCGAAGAACAGCGCATCGCCCGTGAAGAGCCGCGTGGAGACAATCGGCCCGATAATCGGGGTGACAATCGCGGCAATGGTTCAGGCCAGAGCGATTCCAACGACAATGATGGCGACAATGGCCGCGGTCGGCCACAGCAGGTACAGCAAAATCGTCCGCCGCGGGAAGACCGGGACAATCGGGAAAGTCGCGAAAATAGCAACGATATAGCAGCGAATGACACGACCGAAGAGAAAAAGCCGGTTCGTAGCCGCCGTCCGCGCAAGGTTGAAACTGCAGCAACCCGCAACGACACAGCGGAACAGAATGGCGAGTCCAACGGTCTCGATGCCAGCGCCCTGCCGCCAGCAATTTCGCAATCGATCGAGGTCGAGGTTGAAAAGAAGCCGGCGCGCAAAAAGCGTGTACCCAAGCCGAAGCCGGTTGAAGAAGGCGATGCTGCCTAAGGCCTGTTTGGCCGGAATCAGATAGGGACGAGCATGTCAGCCAAGGCCGGCGCTCGTCGCTAAACTGCGGCCACCCGGACTTTTATACCAGATTGTTCAACACCGGCGCTGCGATCAAGGGGTGCCCTGTCCCTCAATGGCTTTTGCCAGCCATTCGGGAAGATCGAGTTCCTGCAAATCGTCGACGCGCCGATGTTCAACCGACAGACCGTCGGCGGGATAGGCAATGCGCTGGCGCTTTTCGTCGGCTTGCGCGATCGGTACGACGACCATCCGCCGGTTCACCTTTTGCCGGTAATTCATCCGTGCGGTATTTTCCTGTCCGACATAGCAGCCCTTTGTGAAGCTGACGCCGTTCAGTTCCGCTGCATTGCATTCGAGCCACAGGGTCTTGTCGCTGCCAAGCTCATTGGCTCCCTCGGTCACGCCGAGTGACAGGCGGTGCTTTCGATATTCTTCGTCCGCGCTTTCACCATTGCTTGCGTCGTGCAGCCAGCGGTATCCCAGCGCGGCCAGGCGGGGATCGACCGGCCTGTTTTCGGCTGCCAAAGCCCAGTGGACTTGCAGTGTATCATCCAGAGCGATCTCGATCTTCCGCCGTAACCGATAGAGTTTCAGGCGACGGACAAGTCCTTCGGCCTGCTCCTTCTCGCAGTCGATCAATATGTCGTCGCCGTCGGCCCAGAGAAAGAAATCGAACAGCAGTTTCCCCTGAGCGGAGAGCAGCGCAGCCCATTGGGGCGCGCCTGCCGCGACAGCGGTGGTATCCTGCGTTACCAGCCCTTGCAGAAACTGCCGGATGTCTTCGGCCCCGTCCGTAGCCGAGAGACGGATGATGGCGCGTTCATTAAGTCTGGTTTCGGTCATGGCATTTAGGTAGGGTGTGCGAAACGAAAAACCAAGCCTTGCGCGGAGCTATATGACCGATACGATTACTATTCGCCGTCCGGATGACTGGCACGTGCATCTTCGCGATGGCGCGATGCTGGCGGCGGTTGCTCCATTTACCGCCCGGCAATTTGCCCGGGCCATCATCATGCCCAATCTGTCGCCGCCGGTCACCAGTGCTGCCAGCGCGGCTGCCTATCGGGAACGGATCATGGCTGCCTTGCCCGGCGGTTCCGCTTTTACGCCCCTGATGACCTGTTATCTCACCGACGATGCCGATGCAGAGGATATTGCAAAGGGGCATGCGGCCTGCATTTTTACCGCTGCAAAACTCTATCCAGCCAACGCCACGACCAATAGCGCGCACGGGGTTACCGACGTGGCCCATATCATGCCGGTGCTCGAGCGCATGCAGGATATCGGGATGCCGCTGCTGGTGCATGGCGAGGTAACCGATAGCGAGATCGACATATTTGATCGCGAAGCGGTGTTCATCGAGCGGATCATGGATGGACTGATCCGCGCCTTGCCTGGTCTGAAAATTGTGTTCGAGCATATTACCACCGAGCAATCGGTCCAGTTTGTCGACAGCTGCGGTCCCAATGTCGGGGCAACGATCACGCCGCATCATCTGCACATCAATCGCAATGCAATGTTCAGCGGTGGCATTCGCCCCCATGCTTATTGTCTGCCGGTGGCAAAGCGGGAATTGCACAGGCTGGCGCTGCGCAAAGCGGCGACCTCGGGATCTGCGAAATATTTCCTGGGCACCGACAGCGCGCCGCATGAAGTCCGCGCCAAGGAATCCGCCTGTGGCTGCGCCGGAATTTTCAATGCGCCCTATGCGCTGGAAAGCTATGCGGCAGTGTTCGACGAAGAAGCGGCGCTCGACCGGCTGGAGGCTTTTGCGTCTGTGCACGGTCCGAATTTCTATGGTCTGCCGCTCAACGAAGACCGGGTGACGCTGGAGCGGACCGGTCTGACGGTTCCTGACAGTCTCGAGGCTGTCGGGTCCGCTCTGGTTCCCTTTCATGCCGGTTCCGAACTGGCCTGGCGGGTCGTTCAGGCCTGACCGGCAATCGCCTTCCGGGCGGTCCTGCCCGTCAGAATGGTGTCGGTCGAATAGAGCGCCAGACTGGTCCAGATCAACAGGAAGCATATGAGATGCGACGGAGTCAGCGACTCGTTGTAAATGAACACGCCGACCAGAAACTGGATCGTTGGCGCAAGATAGTTCAGCAGTCCGATCGCGCCGAGGGTCATTTTCTTGACCGCCGAAGCGAATAGCAGCAGCGGGATTGCGGTAACGATCGAACCGCCGACCAGCAGCAGATCGATCATCCGGTCGTCGGTGAAATGCACGCTTGCGGTGGATGGCGACGCACCAGCAGTCAGCCAGACCAGAAACAGGATGAACGGTACGAACAGGATTCCGGTCTCGGCCGTGAGCCCTACAACAGGTCCGATGTCCGCCATCTTGCGGACCAGTCCGTAAAGGCCCCAGGAGCCCGCCAGAGCCAGACTGATCCAGAGCGTGTCGAGCGCCTGCACTGCCAGCACCGAAACCCCCGCAGCAGCGATAGCAATGGCAATCCACTTGTTACGGGACATTTTCTCCTTGAGGAATATCCGGCCGAGGAAGACGCTGAGCAACGGGCTGATGAAATAGCCGAGGCTGGCGGCAAGAATATGATCCCCGTGCACAGCCCAGACATAGATCAGCCAGTTTGCGGCGATCAGGCAGGAACTGGCCAGCATCGCCCAGCGCAATTTGCGATTCGCAAAGGCGACGGCCAGACCGGCGAGATTTTTCCGGAAATAGAGAATGACGAGCAGCAGCGGCACCGACCAGATGATCCGGTGGGCGACGACTTCCAGTGCGTCGACGCTTTGCAGCAGCTTGAAATAGACGGGCATCAGGCCCCAGAACACACAAGCGATCAGCGCCTGAACGAGGCCGATTCGGCTGGTGGCTGGCGCAGTGGACATGGTTCAGCGCTTAAGCTGACCGGTTCCCGCGGGCAATCAAGAAATGCTATCGCGGGAGAAACCCGCGCGAGGGTCAGATAATCCCGCCGCCGATCCACAGCCGGAAGGCGCATATGCACATCACGATAAGACAGAAATACATGCCGCTGGTCCGGGAAGAGATCAGGCCGAAAAACGCCCCGATGCCGGCGATCGGCAGGATCAGCCAGTTGGTCCAGCCAAGCAGGGGGACCAGTCCGATGAAGGAAAGGATGAGGGCGATACCGCCGATGAAGATTGAGATCAGATTAGCCATAGCTGTATTATAGGGATAATGCACCGCCATTTCAAGTATTTCCAAAGCGGTGGTTGCATAGTAGACTTTCCGCTTGCGGGAGGAACATCATGGCGATCGAGAATATCAGAATCGAAACCGAACGGTTGATCCTGCGACCGCCCAATGGCGATGATTTCGAGCAATGGGCGAAGTTTCAATCCGATGAAGCGACAATGACTTTCATTGGCGGGGTCAAAAGCCGCGCCGAAAGCTGGCGGGATTTATGCTCCATGATCGGCGCCTGGCATGTGCGCGGCTATGCGATGTTTTCCCTGATCCTGAAAGACAGTGATAAATGGATTGGTCGCATCGGTCCCTGGTATCCTGACAGCTGGCCGGGAACGGAAGTGGGATGGGGCGTGGCGCCCGAATATGCCGGCAAGGGCTATGCCCTGGAAGCGGCGGTGGCGAGCATGAACTATGCCGTCGATACGCTCGGCTGGAGCGATATCTGCCACACAATTGATCCCCAGAATATCGCCTCGATCAAATTGGCCGAACGGGTAGGCTCGACCAATCGCGGGCCGACGCGGTTGCCCGAACCCTATCAGGATGCACGGGTTGACGACTGGGGCCAATCGCGCGAACAATGGCAAGAGAATAGAAAACAGTTCCAGTAGGAGAGCAGCCATGGCCGAAGATCGCTATCTTGATCCGACCCGCGAAAGTTTTGATGCGTTCAAGGCGCTGCCCCGCGATGTGCCGATCAACATGCTCAATCTGCTGCGTTTCCATCAGATCGCGCAATATCCCGCAGGTCATCCCAATGCCGGCAGGGGTTGGAGTGGTGCGCGGGCCTATGAAGAATATGGCAAGACCAGCGGGCCTATTTTCAAACGGGTGGGCGGCACGATCCTCTGGCGGGGTCAGATGGAATGCATGGTGATCGGGCCCGACGACAAACAATGGGATGTCTCCTTCATCGCCGGCTATCCCAACAGCGGCGCGTTCATGGAAATGGTCACCGACCCCGAATATCAGAAGGCGGTGGTCAACCGGCAGGCCGCGGTCCTGACATCCCGCCTGATCCGATTCGGTGAAATCGACGGGCCCGACACGTTCGGCTGAAATCCCGAAATGGGACAAGGGGTTAACGAATAGTCACCGGATTAACCAAATTCCCTAACGAAATATTAACGCTTTTTGGTGCATTTGTTCCCCCAAATTCAGGAGCAAATTGCATGTCATATTTTTCCCGTTCACTCATGCTGTCGGCTGCAGCTTTTGCGTTACCGCTAACGCTGGCGGCTTGCGGGAGCAATGAAGCCAGCGATGAAGAGCTGGCGAATCTGGACAATAATCTGACCTCCGACCCGGCAATGAATGATGCGCTGGAAGATGCCATATTGGTCGACCCCGATCTCACCGATCAGGCAAACCGCAATGCCATTCGCGGCGCTAATGGTCCGGCCGACGGATCGGTTCCTCCCGGCGCCAGCTATGCCGGTGCGGCTGAAGGCGGAAAGGCAGCGGCAGCCGCAGCGCTCGGTGGAAAAATGCTGAGCGCGCCGAAACCGCGGCAGATGACGTCGGACGACGAATGTACCAGTTGTGCCGGAAGCCAAGGCATGACGCTGGGCGCGAAAGCCGAGCAGCAAAGCGCAAAGCGCGGCAAGGGCACGTGCGACCAGAAGCTCAGCTATGACATGGGCTGGGCCAACCGGATGCCACCGGAATTCCCCGTCTATCCCAAAGCCGCTGTGCAGGAAGCCGCCGGTGTCGAAGGCGGTCTATGCGACATTCGTGTGGTCAGTTTCACGACCGCTTCGCCGATGAAAAGCGTCGTCGATTTCTATTATACCCAGGCCAAGCGCGGTGGTTTTGATGCCGAATATTTGCTGCGCGGCAGCGAACATGTTCTGGGGGGAACCCGCGGCAGCGATGATGGCGCCTTCGTGATCACCCTGAACAAGCGTTCGGGCGGCGGGACGGCTGTCGATATCGTCGCCAGCAACGGTCGATAGATCGGAAACAACAACACCGGACTTCGCATTGCACAGTGTCCGGTATCGAAAGGTGGCCCGCTCCGGCCACCTTTTTTTTGGTCCTATTCGCGATAGCTGCCACCGCCGTCGACGGTAATGTCATTGGCCGTGGTAAAGCTGCTCAGGTCGCTGGCCAGCCATAGCATCGCATTGGCAACCTCAACCGCCTGCCCGACCCGGTTGATCGGATGGTTGCGGTTGAACAGTTCCACCGCTTCGTCATGCGGCCCGGGATAGGCGGCAAGATAGCGCTGGTACATCGGCGTATCGATGGCGCCGGGATGGACGGTGTTGACCCGCACCGGATATTTCTCGGCTGCACAATGGAGCGCGAGCGATTTGCTCAGCGAGGTAACCGCTGCCTTGCTGGCGCAATAGGCCGCGAACTGGGCGCCGGGACGCATGGCGAGCATCGAACCGATATTGACAATTGCACCGTCCTCGCCGCTTTCGAGGATTGCGGGGAGGCCGACACGGCAACCGTAGAATGTGCCCTGCATGTTGATATCGATGGTCCGGTTCCAGCTGTCCAGATCAACTTCGTCAACCGAGCCTGGCTCGGAAATGCCCGCGACATTGAAAAGGGTGGTGATCTTGCCAAAGCGTTTCTTGGTGGCGTCCACAGCCGCTTGCCACTGCTCGAGGTTGCGTACATCCAGCTCGACCGCATCCGCGCGGTCACCCAGAGAGGCCGCAAGCTCTTTCGCTTTGTCGATCTGGATATCGGCCAGCATCACCGAGCCGCCTTCTTCGGTAACGCGCCGTCCGGCTGTGCCGCCAATGCCTTCCGCGCCGCCTGAAATCAGCGCGACTTTTCCGTCCATCATACCCATTATATAATCCTGTCTCTCTGGCCTATTTCTTGTCGAATATGATCGGCAGATTGCTCAACCCGCGCAACATCATGTTGGGCGGATAGTTGAGTTCCGCGCCTTCCCTGATCCGGATATTGTCCATGCGCTTGGCAAATTGCTGGAATGATACGGTCATTTCCTTGCGCGACAACATATTGCCGACGCACATGTGGATGCCTTTACCGAAAGCGAGATGGGTGCGCGCATTCTTGCGGTCGACCTGAAATTCGTTCGGATTTTCGAACTGCTTGGGATCGCGGTTGGCGGCGTGATAACGCATCATCACCATCGCGCCTTTGGGCAGCATCACACCACCCAGTTCGGCATCGCGGTGCATCACCCGCCAGATGCCGGACGAGCCGCTCGACATGCGCAGCACTTCTTCCACCGCATTGGGGATCAGCGAAGGATCATCCTGAATTTTCTTGTACTGATCCGGGTTGGTGGCGAAAAGCCGCATGCCTTCGGCCAGAGCCGCCGTTGTTGTCTCATTGCCGGCGACCATCAGTTGCTGAACGATGGACAGGGATTCTGCATCGTCCAATGGACGTTCACCGTCAACCTGGGCGTTGACCAGATCTGAGAGGATATCGTTCTTCGCTTCCTTGCGCCGTTCGTCCATATTGGCTTTCAGCGCATGCTGATATTCCACCACTTCGCGCTCGGTTTCCAGCTGCCGTTCGCGGGTCATCATGCCGGAAAGCCGGTCGACAAAGGCGTTGGTCCAGCGCTTGATGGTATGGGCATCGGCGACATCGAGGCCCAGTTGCACGGCAATCGTCCGGACCGGCATCGGGATGGCATATTCATCGACAAATTCGCACTCGCCCTTGTCGATGAAATTGTCGATCAGTTCGTTCGACATCTCCCGCATGCTGTCTTCCAGCTTGTTCACTTTCGGCATCGAGAAGGCGAGGTTGACCAGTTTGCGGAACCGTGTGTGGACCGGCTGGTCCGCGGTCAGCAAGGTATTGACCTGCGGCCAGCCCTTTGCCTGAATCGCCTGCAATTCCTCGTCATTCTCAAGCTCTTCTTCGGATTTTCCGCCGGAGAGCAGCGCATTGAAATTGTTGGAGAAATCATCCAGCCGGCCGACGGCTTCCGAGATCAGGTCATAGTCCAGAACCACATAAGTGCCGCTTGCTTCGTCAAAAAAGACCGGCGACTTGGCGCGCTTCTCTTCATAAAATTCAAACGGATCAACCAGAACATCCGGTTGAAAAAGGGATTTTGACACGGCTTCGTTCATGACAGATTCCTGCTTATATTAGTCAAAAGATGGCGTAGGTTTGCCCTCGGCATTATAAACCGGCCCTTCGGCATCGACGCGGTATTTGGCGCTGACGGCGTTGATCAGACCAAAACTGCCGATATGGGCAAGCATGTTGGCATAATGGACATCCTGAAAATGCTGGGCGAGGGCTTCCTCGTCGGTCCATTCTTCAAACACTTCGATGCGCGACGGATTATGCAAATCCGCGGCCCAGCTATAGTTGAGGCAGCCTGCCTGCGTCAGAGCGCCATCGATATAGGGTTGGGCTTTCTTCAGACATTCCTCGCGTGTCGCCGGTTCCACGTCAATATGTGCAGCGATCAGTATTTTCGCCATGCTTCAAATTCTCCTAAAGCTTGTTGCCGCCAAATTGGGCGACAACGACAAATATGCGTTTGCTGTAAAGCCACTGGCCATCGATTTTGACAAATTCATCATCATAGCGGCCGCCAGCAACGCGCGGCTCGCCGTTTTCGACCAAGATTTCATGAGTCTGGTAGCGGCCCGAGGCGGTATCGCCGGTAATGTCCAGCGAAGCAGGTATGCCCAGAAAACTGACGGCATCGAACTGGCTCATGGCGCCGTTCCAGAGATTGACGATATTGGTCCGGCCGACCACTTCGGTTCCCATCAGCGACCAGACCGCATCTTCCGTCCACAGCGCGCCCCAGTCGTCGGGATCCTTGCGCAGCACCGCATCGCAATAGCTGTCGTGCAATTCCCGGATGGCCAACCGGTCTTCTATTGGTCCTGAAAACATGGACTCATCCTCTCCTGATTATAGAGAGACTACACGGCAAAAGCGCCGGAAAAACAAGCTGCCATAAGTGCTAGCGGGGGTCGATCAATCGCCGCCGATCCGTTCGATATCCGCGCCCACGGCTGCGAGTTTTTCTTCCAGCCGTTCATAGCCGCGATCAAGATGGTAGATACGCTGCAGCCGGGTTTCGCCCTCTGCTGCGAGTCCGGCAATGGCCAGACTCATCGAAGCGCGCAGGTCGGTCGCCATTACCGGCGCGCCGGTCAGCTTCTTGACGCCGCGGACCACGGCGGTGCGGCCCTTGGTCTCGATATCCGCGCCCATCCGGTTGAGTTCGGGGACGTGCATGTAGCGATTCTCGAAAATCGTCTCGGTGAGGACGCTGGCGCCATCGGCGAGGCATAGCATCGCCATCAGCTGGGCCTGCATGTCCGTGGCCAGGCCTGGATAAGGGGCGGTGGACAGGGTGAGTGGCTTGAGCTTGCCGTCGGACGAGACCTTGATTCCCTTGGCATGGATATCGATTTGCAGACCCGCAAGGCGTAGCGCGTCCAGCGTCGCTTCCATTTCGTCGGCCTTGGCTGCCAGCAGATCGACCTCGCCACCGGCAATGCCGACGGCGCAGGCGTAGCTGCCCGCTTCGATCCGGTCCGACATCACGCGATAGGTGCAGCCGTGCAGCCGGTCGACGCCAGTAATCGTCAGAGTCGAAGAGCCGATCCCCTCAATTTCCGAACCCATGGCCACCAGCATGTTGCAAAGATCGACAATCTCCGGTTCCCGTGCGGCATTTTTGAGGATGCTGGTGCCCTTTGCCAGCACCGCTGCCATCAAGGCATTTTCCGTGGCGCCGACCGAGACGACCGGAAAGGTGAAATCTCCGCCGGGCAGGCCGCCGTCGGGCACGCGGGCGATCACATAGCCGCTGGTTGTTTCGATCGTGGCGCCGAGCGCTTCGATCGCCTTGAGATGAAGGTCGATCGGGCGGTTGCCGATGGCGCAGCCGCCGGGCAGCGAGACGCGGCATTCGCCGGCGCGCGCCAGCAAGGGGCCGAGAACCAGTATCGAGGCCCGCATCTTGCGAACAATATCATAAGGCGCCTCGGTCGAGGTGATCCGGCCCGCCTTGAGCGTCATCACCCGGCCGAAATCTTCCGGCCGTGCCCCTTCGATCGTGGTCGAAACGCCGAGCTGGTTGAGCAAATGGCCAAAACTGTCGACATCGGCCAGTCGAGGCAGGTTGCGCAGCGTAACCGGTTCATCGGTCAGCAGCGCGCAAGGCAGGAGAGTCAAAGCGCTGTTTTTTGCGCCGGAGATGGGAATGGTGCCAGACAGCCGGTTGCCGCCGCGTATCGAGATAATATCCATGGTCTAGCATTGGTCGAATTTGACGAGACAGGCAAGCCCAATAGCGGGTTTCTGACAGGCGGTGCGCCGTCAAATGCTAGTCGCGCAACAGTCCCAGCGCCGCATAAGCCGACTCCAGTGTCGGTTGCGCCATGGCAGAGGCTTTCTCCGAGCCGCTTCGTAAAATCGCATCAATCGCGGTCTCGTCCTTGCGCAATTCCTCGAACCGCTGGCGGATCGGTGACAATTTGCTTACCGCCAGATCGGCCAGCGCCGGTTTGAAGGCGCCAAAGCCTTGACCGGCATATTCGGCGAGCACGGCGTCCTGCGACTGATCGGCCAGAGCAGCATATATACCAATAAGGTTTTTCGCTTCCGGGCGCTCGGCAAGATCATCCAGATTGTCGGGCAAGGGCTCGGGATCGGTTTTGGCCTTCTTCAGCTTTCGCGCGATCGTGTCATCGTCGTCGGTCATATTGATCCGGCTGAGATCGGACGGGTCGGACTTGCTCATTTTTGCATTGCCGTCGCGCAGGCTCATGATCCGCGCCGCTGTCTTGCCGATAAACGGTTCCGGCAGGACGAATGTTTCGGTACCGGTATCGCTGTTGAATTTTGTCGCGATGTCGCGGGCCAGTTCGAGATGCTGCTTCTGGTCGTCCCCCACCGGAACGTGGGTAGTCTGATAGAGCAGTACGTCTGCTGCCTGCAGTACCGGATAGCCCAGCAGGCCCAAAGAGGAGCGCTGTTTGTGCTTGCCGGATTTTTCCTTGAACTGGGTCATCCGGTCGAGCCAGCCCATCGGGGTGTTGCAGATGAGCAACCACGCCAGCTCGGCGTGCGCCGGCACCCGGGCCTGATTGAACAGGATCGATTTTTCCGGATCGACCCCGGCAGCAACCAGCGCCGCGACCATTTCGCGACAGTTCGTGGCGAGTTCAACGGGATCATTGTGGACGGTGATGGCGTGGAGATCGGCGAGGAAAAACAGGCATTCGCCTTCATCCTGCATCTTCACCCAGTTCTTGATCGCGCCCAGATAATTGCCGAGATGGAGATTTCCCGTTGGCTGGATGCCCGATACCGTCCGCATATTATAAGCTTCCTTCACTTGCAGCGTCTTCCGCCGCTTTCTTCTTGGTCAACATGGTGATCTTGTTACGGTCTACCGCTCCGGTCAACCACGCCAGTGCCGCATAAACCAGGCCGCCGACGCTGACCAGCGCAGTGATCGATCCGGCCCGCTCCCAGATCGAGCCGATATACAGAGCTTCGCCGATCGGAGCGGCATAAATCAGCACTGCGGCCATGCCCGCGGCCGACAATGTAATCCGCCCGATCCGGAGCAAGAGCGACCATTCGAGATGGAAATGGCCGCGCCGGTGGAGCATGAAATAGAGCATCGCGCAATTGCACCAGGCGGCCATGGCACCTGCAAAAGCGAGCCCCTTGATACCATATATAGGTATCAGAATCAGGTTGAGTGCGACGTTGATGAGCAGGGATAGTCCCGCGGTATAGACCGGTGTCTTGGTATCTCTCCGCGCGAAGAAACCGGGGATCAGGACCTTCACCAGCACATAAGCGGGCAGGCCGACGACAAGAGCCGATACGACAGCGGAGGTGGTCTCGCCGTCGCCAGCGGTAAATTTGCCGCCGACATAGAAGGAAGTGACCAGGGGGCCGGCGGCGAAGAACAAGGCTATGGCGGCCGGGATAGTGATCAGCATGGCCAGTTCCACCGCATTGCTTTGCAGCCTCTGGGCGCCACCGAGATCATCCTTGGCGATGAAGCGGGACAGGGCGGGCAATATCGCGGTCCCGAGCGCGATACCGATAATGCCGAGGGGCAATTGGTTCAGGCGGTCGGCCATGGCCAGATAGACGAAAGAGCCTTCCGGCAGTCGTCCGAGGAAGAAGAGGTCAAGGAAACGGCTGATCTGATAGATGCCGGCGCCGAATACTGCCGGGAGGATCAGCACACCCAATTCTTTTACATCGGCATTGAATTTGGGCATTCTGATCGGAAAGCGAAATCCGGTCTTCCGCGCCCAGTAATAGAGCCAGAGCATTTGCACCAGTCCGGCCGTCGACACGGCAATCGCCAGAAAATAGGCGGTCTGGCGCGGGTCGTCTCCGCCGTTCACCAAATGGGCCGCGAGCAAGGCAGTGATCATGCAGAGATTGAGCATGATCGGCGCTGCTGCTGCTGCTGCAAAGCGGCTGAGCGAGTTGAGTATCGCGGCGAATAGCGTCGTGATGCTGATCAGGCCGAGGTAGGGAAAGGTCAGCCGCGCGAGCGTCAGGGCAAAACTGTCAGACCGCCCGCCGCGTCCGAAATCATCGATCAGCCAGAGCAGGCCGGGCATGGCTATCATCATGACGGCTGTGAAAACCAGCAGGATCGGTACGAATACCGACAGCACGTCAATCACGAAATTCTGCGCTGCCGTGCGCTGTTCATCGGCCTCCATCTTGCGGTTGAACAGAGGGACGAAGGCGGCAGAAAATGCGCCTTCCGCAAACAGGCGCCGGAATATATTGGGCAACTGAAACGCCAGTTGCCAGGCGTCAGCTGCCGCGCCCGCTCCGAGGATCCGGGCCAGCATGATATCGCGGACAAAGCCGAAAATACGACTGACCAACGTCAGCCCAGCGATTGTTCCGGTCGATTTCAGCAGGTTCATGCCTGCTATCCTAGCAAGAGGGTTTAAGCGTTGCCAACCGGCTGTTCGCCCGCTTGCTCTGCTGCCATCTGTTCGCGCTGCTGCAAATAGAGCGCAGTGAAATCAATCGGTTCGAGCAACAAGGCCTGAAACCCGGCGTCGCGGACTGCATCTGAAATGATCGCCCGGGCGAACGGGAAGAGAAGTCGCGGTGCTTCGGCGAAAAGAAACGGATGCGCCTGTTCCTCGGACACATTGCGCAACCCGAAGAGACCGCAATAGAGCAGCTCTACGGCGAAGGCGACGCCTTCATCGGCTTTTGCCGTCACTTCGATTTTCAGTTCAACTTCATGGACTTCATCCGAGACTTTTGACGAACCGATATTGAACTGCACATCAATCTGCGGCTGCGCGTTCCATTGATAAACATCCGGTGCGTTCGGATTCTCGACGGAAAGATCCTTCACATATTGCGAGATCACACCAATTTGTGGCTGGGTGTCTGCGCCATTGGCCAGTGGATCGGGAGTCGTCACGTTTCCAGATGGGTTCGCGCCGGATTCGTTTGTGTCATTCTCGTCAGCCATCGGGCCTGTCCTTTCGGAAAATCAGTCAGAAATGTCTTTTGACGGATATTGCGCCGCCGTTCGCAGCGCGCCTAGCAGGCGATGGAAGCGAGAGCAATTAAAGAGTTAACCGGAGTAACGCAGCCCGGCATTGCGCCGAATTCGTCAGCACCGGTTCACAAATCGGCCGGTACAACATACTGGCCGATTGCGGCTTGGCGGCTTTTTCTTTAATGCCGTTTGAAACCGGCCCTTTTTCTGCCTATGTATAGGGCAACAGGAAAGATTGGATTCTGAAGTGACCATCGAAATCGTATTATTGGCAATGGTAGCGGCCTTTCTCGGCTTGCGGCTTTACTCTGTGCTCGGCAAACGCACCGGCCACGAGCAGGAACATACGCCAAGGAGCATTGAGCCGCGCGCGAACGACCGCCGACCATTGGACGATGCCAAACCGCATGTTCCTGATGTTGCGCCAGCGCAAGCGGGCACGCCGGCGATGGTCTATGACAGCAGCGCCGAAGCCGGCATGCGGGAAATCCTGAGCGCCGACCGCAATTTTGATGTGGGCCGGTTCCTCGAGGGTTCACAGGCCGCTTATGGCATGATCCTCGAAGCCTTCTGGAAGGGCGACAAGGAAGAATTGAAGCTTCTGTGCGACGATGATGTGTACGAGAGTTTCGTCGAAGTCATCGACGCGCGTGAAAAGCGCGGCGAAGTGCTGGAAAACCAGCTGGTGCGGATCGACAATGCGCGCATTTCCGAAGCCGAATATCGTCGGCCTGTCGCGCGTATCACGGTGCAATTTGATGCCGACATAGCTGCGGTGGTCAAAGACAAAAAGGGCAATTTGATCGGCGGCTCGCTATCCGACGCGGCCGAAACCCACGATGTCTGGACGTTCAGCCGTGATCTTTCCAGCGCCGATCCCAATTGGCTGCTCGACGAGACCGATGAGGCCTGACCCTCAGCCGTCACGGAACAGCATCATGAAAATCGGAACGCTTTTTGGCGCGCTGACGCTGTTCAGCGCCTGTTCGATGTCAATCATCCCGCAGGGGGCAGCACAAAGCCAACCCGCCGCGCAGCAGAGTGCCAGCGGATCGGGTCAGGGCTCAACCATAGTGAACGATCCGAGCCGCGCCTTCCGGACGGTCGATGCGACCCAGCTTGTGAAAATCGGGAATGATCCGACCCGTGCTCTGGGCACCGGCATTGCTGCCGGGCCGGATATTGCGTCGCTCAATCTCTCGCAAACCAAAGCCTCCTCGGCCCTCGACTCCTTTCGTACCAGCTGTTCCTCGCTGGTCCGGCGGGAAGACAATAGCGGATTGACCAATGGCGCAGATTGGCAATTGTCGTGCGATGCCGCCCAGAGCTGGCCAGCCAATGACGCGGCACGGTTTTTCACATCCTATTTTGAAGCCGTTCAGGTCGGTGACGGAGCGGCCTTCGCGACCGGCTATTTCGAACCGCAAATCCGTGGATCGCGGATCAGGAACAGCAATTATACGGTTCCGGTCTACCGGCGACCGGACAATCTGGTCGACGTCGATCTCGGTCTGTTTTCCCAAGAGCTGAAAGACAAGCGCGTCCGCGGCAAGGTCGACGGCACCAAATTGGTCCCGTTCGAAGACAGAGCGGCAATTGACGACGGCGCGATCGCCGGTCAGGGGCTCGAGATTGCCTGGGCCCAGGATTATATCGAATTTTTCTTTCTGCAGATTCAGGGTAGCGGCCGACTGGCGCTGCCCGACGGTTCGGTAATGCGAATCGGCTATGCCGGGCAGAACGGGCATGATTATACTGGCATCGGTCGGGTGATGCGCGAACGCGGTCTGCTCGCTGACGGCAAGACCAACATGCAGGGAATTGTCGAATGGCTGCGGGCGAATCCTGCGGAAGGCATGCGGATCATGCGCGAGAATCAAAGCTATGTCTTCTTCACCGAACTGACCGGCCCGGGCCCTTTGGGTGCCATGGGTCATCCTGTCGTCGCGCGGACCTCGGTTGCTGCAGACCGGATGTTCGTGCCCCTGGGAGCCCCCGTCTTTCTCGACATGGAACATAATATTGCCGATGGCCTGTGGGTAGCGCAGGACAGCGGCGGGGCGATCAAGGGACCCAACCGCTTTGATACATTCTGGGGTGCGGGCGAAGAGGCGGCGCAAATAGCCGGCGGCATGTCTTCACGGGGCAAGGCGCTGATCTTTCTTCCCAAAGGTAGTTTCTCCCGACTTTCGTCTCAACCTGCTTCGGGCGATTAGACCGTGTCCGACCGGCCCCTTACCGCCGGTGAAAAGGCGCTCTGGCGGAAATTTATCGAGACCGTGGAGCCGCTCGATCACGGGCGGGTGAAACGCATAGAATCGCTTCCCGTCGCCAGGGAGCGGGTGCAGGATGCCGGATCAATCACAGCAGAATATTTTGGCGGCCAGCCCGGCAAGGCTGTTCCGTTGCGCGATCAGAAACCGGTGCCGACCCGACACGGCCTCGATGGCGGCTGGGACCGTCGCTTGGCCAAGGGGATCATTCAGCCAGATGTTACCATCGATCTTCACGGCTACAGCCTGTCGTCGGCGCATGGGCGTCTCGACAGTGCGCTGGAACTGAGCATCGCGGCCGGTCATCGCGCCATTCTGCTGATTACCGGCAAGGCCCGCAGCGACGAGGAGCGCAGCCGTGCTGGCGGTCGTGGAGCGATACGGTCTGCTATATCCGACTGGCTCGCAGCATCGCGCCATGCCTCCCGTATTGCGACTGTCCGCAGTGCCCATCCGCGGCATGGCGGCGCGGGGGCGCTCTATATCATATTGCGCCGTCCGCGCTGAGTAGCGCACTTGCCGGATAGGGAATGACTGTTTTCAAATATAGCTAGCGGAGAGCGCGTTCTACGATCAGCGCGAAAATCTTCGATAGTTGTTCGAGGTCTTCGATCGCCACCGCTTCGTCGAGCTTGTGCATCGTCGCATTGCACAGGCCGAATTCGACCACCGGCATGATCTTGGCCAGAAAGCGCGCGTCGGAGGTGCCGCCGGAGGTCGACAATTCCGGGTCGACGCCGGTGACTTCGCGAATCGCGTCGGCCACGATGTCGGAAAACGCTCCCGGCGGGGTGAGGAACGGTTCGCCGGAAATGATCGGCTTCAGTTCGCCGCCGTGCCGCTCGACAATCTCCTTGACCATCGCGCTGAGACTTTCGCCGCTGTGGCGGTCGTTGAACCGGATCGACAGTCGTCCCTCGGCCCTGGCCGGGATGACATTATGCGCCGGATTGCCGACATGCAGGTCGGTAAATTCGATGTTGCTCGGCTGGAACCAGTCGGTCCCCTCGTCGAGCTGAAGCGAATCAATCTCGCTGAGTATCTTGCCAAGCTTGGTGATCGGATTGTCGGCATTGTGAGGATAGGCGACATGGCCCTGCATGCCGTTGACGGTGATCCACATATTGACCGAACCGCGTCGGCCGATTTTCATCATGTCGCCCAGCCGGTTGACCGATGTAGGCTCGCCGACCAGACAGAGATCGGGCGTGATGCCGCGTTCGGCCATCAGGTCCATGATCGCTACCGTGCCGAAACGCGCGGGCCCCTCTTCATCGCCGGTGATGATCAGGCTGATCGTGCCGAGATCGTCGGGCAGCTGTTCCAGCGCGCCGACAAAGGCCGCGATACTGCCCTTCATATCGACAGCACCGCGACCGTAGAGCAGGTCACCACGCTCTTCAGGAACGAACGGATCGGTCTGCCAGCCCTGGCCGGGCGGGACGACGTCCAGATGACCGGCGTAGGCAAAATGGCGCGAACCGGGGGCGCCGTGGCGAATGGCAAAGAGATTCTCTACCGGTCCGCCAAGCTCGGCATCTTCGGGCGCATCGCCGGCAATGAACCGCGATATCTCGAAGCCGAGCGGCGCCAGCATCGTTTCCATCTCGTCAAACACGCTTCCGGTAGCCGGAGTGATGCTGGGATGGGCGATCAATCGCTTTGCATAGTGGAGCGTATTTGTGCGGGTCATTGGCGGCCGATCAGCTTTTTGCGTTTTCCGGTTGTTCAAGGCGTTCGATCACCCAAGGTTCTTCCTCGGCGGCTTCCATCCACTGCGCGGTCCATTCGTGATCGAGAATGGTCTGCATATAGCTGGTGGCAAAGCCGGGCAGGCGGAATCCGTATGTCTGGAAGCGCGAGACGACTGGCGCAAACATGATGTCGGCGGCGCCATAGGTGCCGAACAGAAACGGTCCGCCGCCGCCAAAGCGTGCCCGGGCCTGTGCCCACAATTCTATGATACGAGCAGCATCTGCCTTGACCTCGTCGCTCAGCGAAAGGCCTTCGTAAATTTTCCTCGTGTTCATCGGACATTGTCGGCGCAGCGCCATATAACCGGAATGCATTTCTGCGGCCATCGAGCGGGCCATGCCGCGTGCGGTCTCGTCCTTGGGCCAGAAACGGTCGCGGTGGGTCTTGTCGGCGAGCCAGTCGATAATCGCCAGACTGTCCCATACGACGGTCTCGCCATCCCATAATATCGGAACCTTGCCACCGGAGGGCGCGAAATTCTCGCTCTCGCGGACATGGTCCCAGTCATCGCCGAATAATGGTACAGTCAGTTCTTCAAAGGACAGGCCCGACTGTTTGCAGGCAAGCCAGCCGCGCATCGACCAGCTGGAATAGGCTTTGTTTCCGATTATCAGTTTCATATCCTGTCCCATAACCAAATATGGGAGGCTGTGTATAGAAAAGCGTCGGCGCGGAAAATAGTTTTGGGCGGATCTAGCTCTGCACGGCCTCAAGCACGGCAAGGCGCAGTTCGTCGATACCCTGTTTCTTTTCCGAAGAGGTCAGCAGCAGGTCGGGATGCGCGGCAGGATGTTTCTTGGCAATCTCCGCGACTTTCGCCGCTGTGACATCCAGTTCTTCCTGCTTCACCTTGTCTGCCTTGGTCAGCACCACACGATAGCTGACCGCTGCCTTGTCGAGCATTTCCATGACTTCTTCGTCGACCGGCTTGATGCCGTGCCGCGAATCGATGAGCACGAATGTGCGTTTGAGAACGGCGCGGCCGCGCAGATAGTCGTTGATCAGGAAGCGCCATTTCTGGACCACCTTGGGCGGTGCCTTGGCATAGCCATAGCCCGGCATGTCGCAGATACGAAAGATCAGCGGATCGCCGATATCGAAGAAATTCAGCTCCTGGGTCCGTCCCGGCGTGTTGGACGTGCGCGCGAGACCGTTGCGATTGGTCATCGCATTGATCAGCGACGACTTGCCGACATTGGACCGGCCGGCAAATGCGATTTCCGGGACTTTCGGGTCCGGCAGAAATTGCAGTTGCGGCGCGCTTTTCAGAAAGCTGATCGGGCCGGAGAACAGCTTCGGGTGCAGTGGGGCAGTCATTTATTTGTCATCCTGACGATCAGAAGGCTGCACCGCAGCCGCCATCGCAACAGCATGCGAGAGACTGCAGCGAGCGCTTCTCGCTTCCGCTGCAAGGGTCGCGGCCAGATTCATGCCTCGGCCTTGTCGGCAGCGGCTTTTTTGGCTTTTTCTTCGGCTTCCTTCGCCATCATTTCCTTCATCTGGGGATGACGGGAATAGAGCCAGCTTTGCTGGGCGATGGTGAGAATATTGGACACGGTCCAGTAGAGCTGCAGACCGGCGGCAAATGGTGCCATGATGAATACCAGGATCCACGGCATGATGCTGAATATCTGTTTCTGCATCGGATCCATCGGTGCCGGATTCAGCTTGAACTGGAAGTGCATGGTGATGCCCATCAGGATCGGCAATATGCCGACGGCCAGGAAGGTTGGCGGATCGAACGGCAACAGACCGAACAGATTGACCGGGGTCAGCGGATCGGGCGCGCTCAGATCCTTGATCCACAGGATGAACGGCTGGTGACGCATTTCGATCGACAGCATCAGCACCTTGTAAAGCGCGAAGAAGATCGGAATCTGCAGGAAGATGGGAAGGCAGCCCGCGAGCGGATTGACCTTCTCGTCCTTGTACAGCTTCATGATTTCCTGCTGTTGCTGTTGCTTGTCGTCTTTATGCTTCTCCTGGATGGCCTTCATTTTCGGCTGGACCGCGCGCATCTGGGCCATCGATTTGAATTGTTTCTGCGCTATCGGGAACATGATCCCGCGGACGACGAAGGTCATCAGGATGATTGCCACACCGAAGTTGCCGACCAGCTGGAACAGCCAGTTGAGCAGGTAGAAAAGCGGCTTTTCGAACCAGTAGAACCAGCCCCAGTCAATCGCCCGGTCGAGATTCCTGATATTATATTCGGATTCGTATCTTTCGAGAATCGCGTTTTCCTTGGCGCCGGCAAAAAGACGGGTGGTGGTGCTCAACTGCTTGCCGGGCTCGATGATCTGGGCGCTTTTCTTCGCAATTTCGGCCTGGAAAATGTCCCCGCCGCCGGAGCGGAATTTCGCGTCGACTTGCGAAATATTGTCAGGGATTAAAGCGCCCAGCCAATATTTGTCGGTAAAGCCCAGCCAGCTGACTTCCGTGTCATAGGCATTGGTTCCGGCAACCGCAGATGTACCGAACATCCGCGAGAAGAAGTCAGGCTCTTCACCGGCGAGATTTTCATAGTCCACGTCGTAATTGGCCGCGCCTTCATAGACGCCGACCGGACCGGAGTGGATGGTCCATGTACTGGCTTCGTTGGCAGGAATATTGTCCAGATCCCGTTTGCGGTTGATCAGGCCATAGGGCTTGAGCGCAATTGCATTTTCGCCGCGATTGGTGATGTTCTGTTCTGCGGTGATCAGATAATCCGCGTCGATTGACAGCTTGATCGCATAGGTCTGACCGGTCTCGTTGGACCAGCTCAGGGTTACCGGCGTCTCGGGAGTCAATTTGCTCTGGTCGGCCGACCAGATTGTATTGTCGTCGGGGACAGCAACGCCGCCGCCCGCCCAGCCGAAGCGGCTGAAATAGGCGTCCTGGGTCCCGGAAGGCGAAAAGAGCCGGACCGATGCGCTATTCTTGCCCATATCAACCGTGTGATCGGTCAGCGTGAGATCATCGATCCGCCCGCCTTTGAGGTTGATAGAGCCCTTGAGCCGCGGTGTATCGATCAGGACGCGCGGATTTTCCCGCAATATTGTCGCGAGGGGCCGGATCTTGTCCGAAACGGCGCCGGTGCTAATATCGCTGCTGCCAGTGACAGAGCCGACCACAGGGGGCATTGAATCGCCCGGGACCTGATCGGTCGCCGGAACGTCAGCCTGTTCCACGATCTCGTTCTTGTTGGCCATGTCCGGGAAAAACTGTTCCATCAGCATCGGCCAGCCAAAAAGGATGATTCCGGTGAGCAGCACCGCCATGATTATATTGCGTTTATCGTCCACTATGTCGTCCTGCTTTCGGCCATTTGTTGCAAATAGATTTGGTGTATGAGGCTATCAAGGCACCGGGTCGTAACCCGAGCTTCCCCAAGGATGGCAGCGCAATAGCCGTTTAGCCCCTAACCAGCCACCCCTAATTGCACCATGTTTCTCGATCGCTTCAATCGCGTAACTGCTGCAGGTCGGCTGGTAGCGACAAGTCGGAGGCAATATCCGCGACGGGCCCCATTGCCAGCAGCGCACGAAGAAGATGAGGATCGCCCTGAACATCGCTAGCCGAGCTTTTTCGCCAGATATTTCAGGCCCTTTTCGAGCTCTGCCTTCATCGTCGCAAAATCCGCTTCGGTATTGGCTTTGCGGCCGATCATGACGTGATCGACGCCGGCGATGCCGTCGCGGGGAAGGGTCGCTGCGAGCAAGGCCCGAAAGCGGCGCTTCATCCGGTTGCGGGCAACGGCATTGCCGATTTTCTTGGTGACCGTGATGCCCTGGCGGATCGTCTCTGCCGGAATCGGGTGGTCGCTGCGGCGGCGGTGCGCGAGCAGAACAAAATCGGGGGTGAGGTATCGCTTGCCGCGATTGGCAGCGAGAAAATCCGCGCGTTTGCGAATCACCTCGACTGTCCGATTAGAATCGGCAGAGGCCGAATCGGTAGCAGGATGCTTCGAATCCAGATTGTCTAGCGATGAAGGTGCAGCGGCGGTCGCAGCACTGACAGTCGCGCTGGAATTAGGCAGAGAGCTTTTGACGGCCACGAGCGCGGCGGGCAGCCAATACTTTGCGGCCTCCGACGGTGGCCTTGCGGGCGCGGAAACCATGGCGCCGTTTGCGGACCAGGCGGCTTGGTTGAAATGTACGCTTCATCGCGGTTATCCTACGTCAAAATTTCAATAAAAAAGGGCCGTCAAAAACTGCGGCCGATACGTTGTGGCTGCGATTAGGCAGGCAGGCGCTGAAAGTCAAGCGTTTGCGCTAGACTTTCTTGTCCCGATTGCCGGTTTTGACCTTGCCGAAAATGGGCAGTTCAAAATCCTCGGGAAGCGCCTTGTGGTGCCGTCTGCGCATGGCCCAGTCGGTCCATTTGCCATAATGGGGGAATCGCCGTTTGAAATCGACATAGCGCTTTTTGGCCCAGCGCGAATTTTGCAGGACCAGCGCCAGACCGATCGGAAAAACGATGATGAAGCCGGGACCGGGAATCGCACCGATGATCGGTGAAACCAGAATCAACATGAATCCGATAACCGCGAGGGCGAATCGCGATCCCGATGTATATTTCCAGCGTTTCTTCGTCGGTTCGTCGTTCATCACATTCCAATTGGTGCTTCGGGACCAGACTCACAAGTCTTGCCGGTATAACTAAAGCGCGCGGATGTGATTATCGTTCCGTCATATGGATAAAGCATGAACGCATGGTCGGGCGGAAGGCTCTAGTGGACGAGCTGAAAGCGGGCCATGTCGTTGCGGGACAGGCGCAACTGCTCCGAAAATGGTACGCTGTTGGTGAGAGCGTAAAATGCTCTCGCGGTGGGAGCCGATACGCCCATTTCCTGATAATAATCGAGATATTCGGCGTGGACCGGATCGCTGGCCGGATAGTCATTCGCTTCCCGTCCGTCTTCGTCCATCCAGCTGTGTACGATGAATTCCGCATCCGGATGGGCTGTTCGCCGGACCCCGGCGAGAAAAAGTTCCACTGCACCGGAACGAACCGAGCCGTTGGCCGGCACATGGGTGCTGATTCCCGCACGGCGGATCATTCTGGCAAGTTCGAGATTGGCTTCCTCGTCGACCGAACCGTCGCAATCTCGCATTTCGATCCGCCTGATTCCGGGATATTGATCCAGCATCTGGCGAAAGACCGCCGGGGTATAGCTATCCACGGTTCCGGTCATGACCACCAGATCCGGCGCGACCACATGGAATGGACCATATTGGGCAAAGGCGCTGGACGATGACGCCTGCAACGGCGCTGGTTCGAATATGTCATATTCCAGCGTCTCGACCGTCTCGGTAACCACATAGCTGCTGGCGCTATGGGCCGCGTTGGCCGGCAGCACCAAAAATGCCACGAGCAGGAAGACGCTTGCAAAAAATCCGCCCGCATTGCGGCTGTTGCCCGTTGGTACTGATTGGTTACACCATTTCATGCTACGTTATTAGTGTCCCGGCGCTTGCCAAAGCGTAAGGGCGTGTGGTTGCGAGAATATTAACCGCCTCTTGCCCGCGACTTTCCAGGAGTTTTGACGGTTGCGGCCAAGTGGCGGTTGACGCTCGACTCCATCTCAGCTCGCCGCCACTATTCCGGGCATGAAATTGGGGCGACTGTAATGGTGGCGCTGGTTCAGACAGTGGCGTATCTCGGACTGGAAGCGCGGGGCGTTGAAGTGCAATGTCAGGTTGCGCCGGGATTGCCTGCGTTCAACGTCGTAGGCCTGCCGGACAAGGCGGTCGCAGAAAGCCGCGAGCGGGTGCGCGCCGCGATTGCGGCGATGGGCCTTTCGCTGCCGCCGAAGCGGATAACGGTCAACCTGTCGCCCGCCGATCTGCCGAAAGCCGGTTCCCATTATGACTTGCCGATTGCACTGGCCTTGCTGGGGGCGATGAACATTGTCGATGCCGAGACTCTGGCGAGCTATATTGTCGTCGGGGAATTGTCACTCGATGGTCGATTGGCGGTTACGCCGGGCGTCCTGCTGGCAGCGCTCCATGCATCGGGTGAAGATCTGGGTTTGATATGTCCTGCGTTGCAGGGTTCGGAAGCCGCCTGGGCCGGTGATGTCGAGGTCCTGGCACCCACCAACCTGCTGGCGCTGCTCAATCATTTCAAGGGGCAGTCGATATTGACGCCGCCGGAAACCGGTGCCGCGCCCGAACCGGATTATGGGCCGGATCTCAAGGATGTGAAAGGACAGGAAACCGCGAAACGGGCTTTGGAGATTGCTGCGGCTGGCGGACATAATCTGTTGATGAACGGTCCGCCGGGGTCGGGCAAGTCGCTGCTGGCATCCTGTTTGCCAGGCATATTGCCGCCCTTGTCGCCATCCGAAGCGCTGGAAGTGTCGATGGTGGCTTCTGTCGCCGGTACGTTGGAGGGCGGGCAGATGTCCCGGCAACGCCCGTTCCGTGCACCGCATCACAGCGCCTCGATGGCGGCGCTGGTCGGCGGGGGGCTGAAGGTTCGCCCCGGTGAAGTCAGCATGGCGCATCTCGGCGTGCTGTTCCTCGACGAACTGCCCGAGTTCCAGAGAGCGGTGCTTGATTCGCTGCGGCAACCGCTCGAGACCGGGGAAGTCAGCGTGGCGCGCGCCAATGCGCATGTCACCTTTCCGGCTCGCGTGCAGATGGTCGCGGCGATGAATCCATGTCGCTGCGGGCATTTGGGAGACGCTGCACTCGCCTGTTCACGGGCACCAAGATGCGCCGCCGACTATCAGGCGAAAGTTTCAGGTCCGCTGCTCGACCGCATTGATCTTCATATCGAGGTCGAGGCTTTGTCCGCTGCCGATCTCACCATGCCGCCGCCGGCGGAAAATTCGGAGATGGTGGCGCAGCGGGTCGCCAGGGCAAGGTCGGTCCAGCGGCAGCGCTACGCCGATCTCGACGCGCGGACCAATACGGAAATAGATGGTGACGCGCTGGAGATATATGCCACGCCCGATGAGCCCGATCGTAAACTGCTGGCACAGGCCGCGGAAGCGATGCGGCTGTCGGCGCGCGGCTATACGCGGGTTTTACGGGTGGCACGGACGATCGCTGATTTGGCCGGCGCAGACGGAGTCGGGCGGATTCATGTGGCGGAAGCGCTCAGCTATAGGCGCCATGCCCCCCGCAATTAGCTTGAGGATGAGCGGCGATCAGTGTTGATGGCGCACAACAGCAGAATCAAGCGGCCTTGTCGCCATCGGTCAGCTCCAGCGGGATAGCCATTTCGCTTTTGTTCAACGTCGTTTTTGCGAGATTTGGCGCCTGGTTGCTGCGGTGCTTGAATTTGCCGTCGACATGGCCACCCTGTTCGATGGTCACATTTTCATAAGTGACGTCACCGCCGATGCGGGCGGTGGAGGCGATGGCAAGATCGCCGGCGTCGATCGACCCCTCGACAGAACCCGACAGGCTGGCGTTCTGGGCGATGATCGCGCCCTTGATCTTGCTCGACGGACCCTGGACGAGCGACAGGCATTTTACATCGCCGATCACTTCCCCGTCGATATGAAGATCGACCTTCGATTCGATATTGCCGGTAATAGTGATCCCGTCACCGATGATCGAGAAACTTGATCCGCTGCTGCCGTTGCTTCTAGCCACGGCTGGAGCCTGACTCGGCGCGCTTTGGCGAGTTGGCACGCTGTCGTGCGATGGCTTTGACCTTGAGAACATCTGTATTCGCCTCCAAAAATGGCCGGGGGTTAATTGCTTTTCCGTTCAGCCGCACTTCAAAATGCAGATGTGTCCCGGTCGAGCGTCCCGTGCTTCCCATAGCCCCCAATTGTAATCCCTGTTCGACTTTTTGGCCAGTGGTCACACCGATCCGTGACAAATGCGCGTAACGCGTCATCAATCCGTTACCATGGGTGACTTCCACGGTCTTGCCATAGCCGGATTTCCATCCTGCATGGGTGACCCTGCCCCCGGCTGCTGCAAGAATCGGCTGGCCATGTGGTCCCTTGAAATCGATGCCGCTGTGCATTGCGCCGCCGCCGGTGAATGGATCACGACGATAGCCGTAGCTACTCGACAGCATCCCGGTGCTGGACGGCTTGCCGGATGGAATTGCGATCAGCGTGCGTTCCAGTGCGTCCATCCGCTGCAGCGCAAGATTAAGCCGCTCAAGCGTGGGATGGAGTTGCTGGTTTTGCTTTTTGAAGAAAGGAATCAGCGGACCACCCATGGCATCCATGGAGTTCTGGGTCAGCTTGTCCGGGTTCAGGCCGAATTTGCGAATCGCCTCCGCAGCTTGCTCGGTGCGTTGCACCGCCGCCAATGTCAGGCGCCGGGCAAACATGATCTGCCGCGCTTCCAGTGCCGCAAGATGGGCTGCCTCCGGGAAAGCCGCGCTGATCTTTTGCGTATTCCTGGACAGTTGTTCATCGGTTTGCTTTTGTCCCGCTGCCTCAGCGGCCTCGGGCTGGTCTCCGACAAATTGCTCGGTCATCTGGTCGAGCACATCTTGGCGCTGTTCAAGATCGGCTGCGACGTCGTCGATCGATGCCTTATAATCTGCGATCCGGCTTTCCGAGCTGTTTACCTTGGCTTCTTTTTGCGCGAGCGCCATGCGCTCGCCGGTAACTGTCAACTGATTGATCATCATCGCCAGCGTGATCAATAGCCAGAAAGCCAGTGCCGCAGCGACGGAATAGGCCACACGCTTCTGCAATGTCGCCGAAATGGTTAAAAAACGGACCTGTCCGTGCGATCGCATGAAAAACTCGCGATCGGTAAACATATGGTCCAGCCGGGCTATAAGCCCTTGTCTGGTTTTGTGTGTTTGCATGACCCGCCGTTGTTATTCGTAATCCCCACTCAGGGGGTAGCAGAGACTATGATGTGTTGCGAATCACAGGGCCGCGACTCGTGACGAGTCGAACGAGTCGTGCGATGAACTGCGAAATTCATAGAAAATTAATTTTGATTAGGCGGGATTCGTACGAATCTACCCTTGACCAACAAGTAAATTTTTCATGGGTATCGATAAATTTTCATTTGTACGGAGGTTGGCGATTGTGGGTTAAATTGCGCACGCCGCCATGCTAGCAGCCGAGTATGACAGACGCTGTAAAACTAATCACCGATATGGGACAAAGGGCGCGGGCCGCATTCACGATGCTGGCCGGCGTGAGCGATGCCCAGAAATCCGATGCCCTGACTGCGGCTGCGCGACATTTGCGCGCCAGCCAGGCTGCCATATTGGGCGCCAACCAGCGCGATATGGAAAATGCCCGCGCGCGCGGCTTGACGGACGCCATGCTGGACCGGTTGATGATTGACGAAGGGCGGCTCGCAGCGATCGCTGCGGCGGTAGAGAAGGTCGCCAATCTTCCCGACCCGGTCGGTCAAATCATCGACCGCAGCGAACAGCCCAATGGCCTCGTGATGGAGCGCATCCGGGTTCCGCTCGGCGTGATTGGCATCATTTACGAAAGCCGGCCCAATGTTACCGCCGATGCGGCAGCCTTGGCGCTGCGGTCCGGCAATGCTGTCATCCTGCGCGGCGGATCGGAGGCGATCGAAAGCAACCGGGCTATTTTTGACGCCATGACGGCAGGCGTGGTCGAAGCCGGCCTCGCCGAACACGCCATCCAGCTTGTCCAGACCACAGACCGGGCGGCAGTCGGCGCGATGCTGAAGGCCAACGGGCTGATCGACATCATCATTCCTCGCGGCGGCAAGTCGCTGGTCAAGCGGGTGCAGGATGAGGCAAGCGTTCCGATTCTCGCGCATCTAGACGGCATCAATCATACCTATATCGGCAAGGATGCGAATCAGGACAAAGCGATTGCCATTGCCGTCAATGCCAAGATGCGGCGCACCGGCGTGTGCGGGGCCATGGAAACCTTGTTGATTGATCAGGATTATCCGGCACCCGGTGCCCTGGTGCGGGCATTGATCGATGCCGGCTGTGAAGTGCGCGGCGACGATTCGGTGCTCGAACTGGACGAACGCATCGTTCCTGCGGAAGCGGCTGACTGGGATACCGAATATCTCGCGCCGATCGCGGCTGTAGCGATGGTCAACGGCGTGGATGAAGCCCTGGAGCATATCGCCGCCCATGGATCGCATCACACCGACGTCATTGTCACCGAGGATAAGGCGGTCGCTGAAAAATTCATCCAGCGCGCCGACAGCGCGATCGTGATGCACAATGCTTCCAGCCAGTTTGCCGATGGTGGCGAATTCGGACTTGGCGCGGAAATCGGCATTTCCACAGGGCGGATGCACGCGCGCGGTCCGGTGGCGCTGGAAGGACTGACGACCTATAAATGGGTGGTCCGCGGAACCGGGCAAGTGCGGCCTTGAACGTGATTCGGTGAAAACGACCGGTCTTCTTGGCGGATCGTTCAATCCGGCCCATGGCGCCCACCGGTCGATCAGCCTGTTTGCGATGGAGCAACTGGCGCTGGATGAATTCTGGTGGCTGGTTTCGCCGGGAAATCCACTGAAAGAAGGATCGAAGGACATGGCGCCATTGCATGCGCGTCTTGCATCGGCCCGGAAAATGGCGAGGCGGAGCGCGATCCGGCCGACCGCGATAGAACGGCAATTGGGCACGAAATATACATATGATACGCTGCTCAAACTGGTTCGCCGCTACCCGAAACGCCAGTTTGTCTGGATCATGGGGGCCGATAATCTGGCGCAATTCCACCGCTGGAAAGACTGGCGAAAAATCGCTCGCCTTTTGCCGATTGCAGTTATTTCGAGACCCGGCTATGATGACGATGCTTTTGCGGCTCCCGCAATGGCTTGGCTGCGGCGCTTCGTCCACCCCGTGAGCCAACGTGGTAACTGGACCAACTGGAGTACGCCGGCGCTGACATTCCTGCGCTATCGTCCCGACCCCCGCTCGGCCACCGCGATCCGGATGGCCCGGCCCCATTGGCATCAGCAATATGATGATTGCCGCGTTCGTGACGCGGTGACACACCGGCTGATAGGCCCAGAAGATTAGGATTTAAGTTGACGAAACCGAAGGTAAAAGCTCTGAAATCTGCCACTTCCAAGGAAGGAAAGGCCGAGTCGGATGCACTCCATGCGCTTGTCATGAAATCGCTCGACGATGATCAGGCACAAGATGTTGTCTCCATCCCGCTGGCGGGCAAAAGCAATATTGCAGACCATATGGTGATCGCCGAGGGGCGTTCGACCAGACAGGTCGCGTCGATTGCCCAGAAACTCTCCGAACGGATCAAACAGGCAGGCGGAGTCGCCCGAGTCGAAGGTCTTGCCAATGCCGACTGGGTTTTGGTTGATGCAGGCGATGTTATCATCCATCTGTTCCGGCCGGAGGTGCGCAGTTTCTACAATCTCGAACGCATGTGGGCGGTTGACGAGGAAGATGACTCGGCGGCTGTCGTCGAAGCCTGATTTTGCGGCGCGATGAGACTGCATATCGTCGCCCGCGGAAAAATCGGCCGCAGCCCGGAAGCCGAGATGGTGAACCGCTATGTGAAGCGGATCGGCTGGGATGTTAAAATAAGCGAGCTGCCCGATCAGGGTGGCAAGTCGCCCAAGCTGGAAGGTGTCACGAAAATTGTCGCGATGGACGAAGCGGGCGAAAACTGGACCTCGAAGAAATTTGCGGATTTGCTCTCTTCCTGGCGCGATGAAGGCGCGCGCGAAGCGCGTTTCCTGATCGGAGCGGCCGATGGCTTGAGCGCCGAAGAGCGCGCCAGTGCAGACCATTTCTTTTCATTCGGCAAGGCGACCTGGCCGCATATGATGGCGCGGGCCATGCTGGCGGAACAGCTGTTCCGGGCAACATCGATTCTTGCTGGCCATCCCTATCACAGGGAAGGATGACCATGATGCTGCGATCCGTTCTCGTGATGATTGCAGTTGTCGGCGTTGCATTTAGCGGAGCAGCTTTGCTCTCGGCGCAGGCGCCCGGACCGGGCCTTTCGGAGCAGCGGCGTAGTCTGATCTCGGCGCGCGAGCAATCCGAGCGTGCACGCCAGCGTAGCGAAGCCCTGAAACGTCAGGCCGAGGCGGCCAGCAATGATGCCGACCGGATCGCCAGCGAAGCCGCAGCTCTGGCCGCGCGCATCCAGGGGGCGGAAGCCGATATAAAGGCCGCCCGCACCCGCATCGATATCGTGGCCCGTCTTCAGGAGCGCCAGCGCGCGCGGCTGGCGGAAAAACAGGGGCCGATGGTCCGGCTGACCGCCGCGCTCCAGATGATGACCCGAAAGCCGACTGCGCTTGCGCTGGTTGAACCGCGCTCGCTCGACGAGCTTATCTATATGCGGTCGATCCTGTCGGCGGTGATGCCGGAAATCGAGCGGCGGACGGCCAGCCTGCGCGACGAGGTCAAGCAGGGCGAGCAGCTTCGGCTGCAGGCCGCCCGGGCGATTGCGTCGCTCGACGAGAGCCAGCGGCGGCTGACGGAGCGGCGGCGGCAACTGGCCGCTCTGGAGGCGAACGAACGGATTGAAGCAGCGCAATTTTCCGACGATGCCGGAATCGAACAGGATCGGGCCCTCGCTCTGGGCGAGGAGGCGCGGGACATCGTGGATTTGATGGACCAGATACGCGAAAGCGGCGCGGTCCGCGAAGCGTTGGCAGAGCTGGATGGGCCGTTGCTGCGGCCCGGTCAGGGGCGCGACCCGTCGGTTCGAAAGCAATCTCGCGGCGATGATGTCGCCAGTGCCTATCTCCTGCCGGTGAGCGGGGAAATTGTGACCGGTCTCGGAGAAATTTCCGATAGCGGCTATCGTTCGCGCGGTCTTACGATTGCCGTTTCTTCCGGCGCGCAGATTGTCGCGCCGGCCCCGGGACGGGTGGCCTATTCCGGACGCTATCGGGGTTATGGCAATATCATTATCATCGAGCATGAGGCTGGCTGGACCAGTCTGATCACCAATATGGCGACGATCCGTGTCGCGGTCGGTGACCGGGTTGTGCAGGGCGCGCCGGTCGGACAATCCGGGGCTGATGACCCGACTGTTACCGTCGAACTGCGTCGGAACGGCCGACCCATTGATATTGCCGCGCTGATTGGCTGAAATCCAGCGAGATTACGGAAAAATTGTTGTTCGTCGAACACTTCCGTCATTTTTGGTTAAGCTGCTTGGCTTTAGGGGTGATTCCAGCCTATATTTGATCCCGATCTAGACATACAGGACAGCATTGATGAAAAAGCCCGTATTGCAAGCCGCCGCCCTTGTTCTGACCGTCGCACTTTTGCCCGCGACGACGTCGGCAATTTCCGCCGTGGATGCAAATACCTATCGCGAGATGGAACAGTTCATGAGCGTCTTTGAACGGGTGCGGAATGACTATGTCGACCAGGTCGACGATGCCGATCTGATCAAGGGCGCGATTGAAGGCATGCTGGCCAGCCTCGATCCGCACAGCAGTTTTCTCGATGTCCGGGATTTTGAAAATCTGCGGACCCAGACCGACGGCAATTACGGTGGCCTCGGCCTTTCGGTGACGCTTGAAGACGGCGCGGTAAAAGTTATCGCTCCATTCAAGGATACGCCTGCTGACAAGGCCGGCGTGAAAGCGGGAGACTATATCACCCATATCAATGGTGAACTGATCTACGGCGGTACGCTGGATGAAGCGGTCGAGGAAATGCGCGGCAAACCGGGTACGCCGATCAGCATAACGATCGTGCGCCCCGGCCGCGACAAGCCTTTTGATGTTACCATGGATCGCGCGATCATCGATCTCAAACCGGTCACATGGGAGATCAAGGACCAGATAGGCGTGATCAGTATCAACAGCTTCTCCAATGACACCGGCGCTGATGTTGCCGCCGCTATTGCCGGTATCGACAAGTCGCTTGGCAAGAAACCACTGGGCTATGTGCTCGATCTGCGGTCCAACCCGGGTGGTCTGCTTGATGAAGCCGTGTCGGTCTCCGATGTATTCCTCTCGCGTGGAGAAATCGTTTCGCAGCGCGGACGGGAAAAATCCGATATCGAGCGTTATTTCGCCAAGACCGGCGATGCAGCCAACGGTCTGCCTATCATCATTCTGATCGACGCGGGTTCGGCCTCGGCTTCCGAAATTGTTGCCGGCGCGCTGCAAGACCATCACCGCGCTCTCGTGATGGGTGAGCGCAGCTTCGGCAAGGGCTCGGTGCAGACTTTGCTGCCGCTGTCGAACAATAGCGCCCTGCGACTGACCACGGCGCGCTATTACACGCCGTCGGGCAAATCGGTGCAGGAGGGCGGGATTGAACCGGACATCAATGTGCCGCAACTGTCCGACCCGGATTACAAGTCCCGGCCCCGGTTCCGCGAATCCGATTTGCGGAAACATCTGATCAACGAGGTCAAGCTCAAGGACGAGGTGCTCGAAGAGGATGGCAAGGAAGATCCGCGTTTCGCCCAGACTGCCGAAGAGTTGAAGGAGCAGGGCGTGGAAGATTTCCAGCTCCACTATGCTCTGAAAACGATCGGGCGGCTTGGTCCCGAAGGATTGAAAATGGCGATCAACCAGGCCGCTAAAAAACCGGTCAAGAAAACAGTGGTAGCGAAAAACTAGGGCCATAGTGATGGGATCTATCCGCACTGCCAATTGGCTGGCTGTCCTGCTGCCGTCCGCCTTGCTGGGCGGTGCGCTGCTCAGTCAATATGGCTTTGGGCTTTATCCGTGTGAAATGTGTATGTGGCAAAGATGGCCGCATTTTGCCGCTATCATTCTGGCCCTGCCAGCGCTGCTGTTTCGCTCCAGAAGCTGGTCGAAGCTGTTGTTGGTTGCGGCAGCTATCGCAATATTGGTCAGCGGACTAATCGGCGGTTTTCATGCCGGTGTGGAATATGACTGGTGGGAAGGACTTACGTCTTGCGCCACCAGTGTGCCTGCGGGTGGCGACATGCTCGATTCGATCATGAACGCACCGCTGGTTCGTTGCGATGTCGCGCCATGGTCGCTGTTCGGTATTTCGCTGGCCGGCTTTAATTTTCTCTTGTCGGTAAGCGGCGCCATTCTCATTCTGATCATGGTGGCGACCGGGCGCAAGGATGTCGACTATGTCTGAAGCAGGTTTGGGACGGAATTCTGCCGATATCGCGTCGATGATCCGCGTCAATCAAGCCGGCGAATATGGCGCGGCACAAATCTACAAGGGACAGCTGGCGGTGATGGGCGACAATGCTCCCCACAGCAGCGCGATCCATCATATGGCCGAACAGGAACAACGGCATCTGGATGCTTTTGACCGGATGATCGCGGAGCGTGGTGTCCGGCCGACGGCGCTGCAGCCCTTCTGGAAAATTGCCGGCTATGCGCTGGGGGCGACGACGGCAGCCATGGGGCCACGGGCGGCAATGGCCTGCACAGCGGCGGTCGAAACCGAAATCGACCACCATTATCGGGAACAGCTCGAAGCGCTGGAATCGGAAAATGACCCCGAGCTAACCCGTATTATTGCGGAGTTTCGCGAAGAGGAATTAGAGCATAAGGCAACGGCAATTGCATCGGGAGCGGAAGACGCACCCGGCTATCCGGCGTTGAGCGCCGTGATCAGGCTGGGTTGCAGATTTGCCATCGGTTTGTCGAAACGCATATAGGAAGCGCAATCCGCTTCAGCGTCGGTTCAGGACGGCGGATACAAAGGAAATGCCATGATATATAAATTTTTATTCTCCGCCGCTGCCGTTTCAAGCGTTGGTATGATGGCGGTACCCGCACAGGCCCAGGACCAGGCCGGAGACCGGGTCAATCAACTCGTCATCTATGGTGACGACCCCTGTCCGGTAAGCAGCGATGAAGAGATTGTCGTTTGCGCCCGCAAGGACGAGGGTGAGCGCTACCGTATTCCCGAAACCTTGAGAAGTGGCGGTTTGGGCGATGCCAAGAACCAGGCCTGGTCGGAACGCGTCAGATCCTACGAATATGTCGGAAAATCCGGAACCAGCAGCTGCTCGCCTACCGGAGCAGGCGGTTTCACCGGTTGCACACAAGCGCTGCTCAGCCAGGCTTATGCCGAAAAAGGCATTGATGACACGGTCAACTGGGGTCAGTTGATCGAAGAAGAACGCCAGCTAAGGCTTTCGCGGATCGATGCGGAATCCGATGCCGTCGAAGAGCGGTTGCTGGAAATTGAAGCCCAGCGCGAAGCGCGCAACGCAGCGGCAGAAGCCGCCCGCGAGCGGCTTGACGCCAAGGATGCAGAAGCCCTGAAATCCGCCAATGATCTGGCCGTACCACCGGGGGCTGACGAAACCCCCGGTCCGGATGATGAATGACTAGCTAGCCTTCCGGGCTATTATCCACCGGTTCACCTGCGCTTCCAGCATATCAAGCGGGACCGCGCCTTGTCCCAGTACCACATCGTGAAACGCGCGAAGGTCGAATTTATCGCCCAGTTCGCGGGTTGCCTTGCTGCGTAGTTCGCGGATCTTCAGCTCGCCCATTTTATAGGCCAGAGCCTGACCGGGCCAGCTGATATAGCGGTTCACTTCGGCCTCGATATTGGCCTCGCTGAGCGCAGTATTGTCGGTCATGAAATCGATCGCCCGCTGCTTGCTCCAGCCCTTGCTGTGGATGCCTGTGTCGACGACCAGCCGACATGCGCGCCACATTTCATAGGACAACCGGCCCATGTTCTTTGCCGGCGTATCGTATAGCTCCATCTCGATACCAAGCCGCTCCGAATAGAGGCCCCAGCCTTCGACAAAGGCGGTGAAAAATGCGCCGTGCTTGCGGAAGTCCGGCATATCGAGTTCCTGCTGCAACGCGATTTGCTGGTGGTGGCCCGGTACCGCTTCGTGCACGCTCAGCGCCGGTATCTCCCAGAATGGCCGCTGGTCGAGTTTCGAGGTGTTGACATAATAGAAGCCGGCGATGCCAACGTCGGGGGATCCCGGATTATAATAAGCGGTGGTCGTGCCTTCGGCTGTTTCGGCCGGGATTTCCTTGATGCCATATGGCAGCCGCGCGAGCTTGCCGATAATCGAAGGCATTTTGCCATCGATGATCTTGTTCACCCGGGCGACCTTTTCCATCAGTTCTTCCGGTGTTTTTGCATAATATTGCGGATCGGTACGCAGATGCTCGATAAAGGCTTCGCGCGTTTCGTAACCGGCCTCCTTGGCGACTTCGACCATTTCGTTGCGGATCCGCGCCACTTCGCTCAAGCCGATATTGTGGATCTGGTCGGCAGTCTTGGTCGTCGTCGTCATCTGACGGATGCGGAAATCATAATATTTCGCACCGCCAGGTTGGGCCGAAACGCCGGGTGCTGTGGCGCAGTTCGGGGCATAGTCGCTATTGTACCAGTCGAGATGCTTTTGCACCGCCGGATTGATGATATCGGTGATGGTTCCGGCGGCCTCTTCAGCCAGCGCATTGAAGGTTACCGCGTCAATCGCTTCTGGCCGTTTGCGCAGGAAGGGCTGGTAGAAACGCGATGCTTCGGGATTGTCGGTAATCAGCCCGGAAATGCTGGTTTCATAACCCTCCATCGACACGCACGGCTGGACATAGCCGCCGGCGAGCGCCTGATTGGCGACTGCGATCGACTGGTCGTTGATCTTCGCATATTGTTTGAGCCGGTTGATATAGGTGCGGTAATCCTGCGCGTTGCGGAACGGCAGATTGTTTTGCATGCTGGCGAAATTCTGGTGCCAGCCACCGCGGTTGGTGAAATTGATCGTGCGCTGGCCGAATGTGTTCGCTTCAATCTGTTCGGCGAGCGAACGGCGCAATATACCGTAGTTGGTCTTGTCATCCTCGCTCAGGGATGCGGTGTCGATTGCGTCCAGTTGCGCCAGCCAGGCCCTGGCCTTGGCCACGCGGGCATCTTCGGCCTCGAGACTGGCGTCGCTAACCCGGCCGACCGGATCGTCGACTCCAAGGGAGGATGCGAATTCGGGATATTGCTTGAGCTGATAGTCCCAATAGGCATCGATGATCGCATGCAGCTCGGCTGATTTCTGACTGTCGCCCGCTTGTGCATAGACTGGTGCACTGATCAGCATCGCCAGTGGCGCCAGCATGGCCAAATTCGTTCTGCGCATCATATTCTCCCTCAAATATCTTATAATATCTATCACAACTATCGTGAATGATCGGAGCTTATAGTCAAGCCTGATTTTGACCGGCGACCAGCTGGGCGCGCAAATCCATGGCGCATTGCAAGGGAATATCGATGATACGGAGCGGCGCGGTCGTCGAGCCGCCGGCGATGCCGATTGTGACCGTTGCCAGATCCAGCGGATGGTCGAGCGGCGACTGGCTGACATCGACGCTCTGAACCTTGCGGAGCAGGAGGATGGTCAGCTTGCGACGCCACCAGCCGGACCGGACATATAATTGCCTGTCTGCAAGCGCATATTGATGATGACGCCAGTTTAGGATCAGGATCAGGACAATCGGGACAGCCAGCAGGAGTATCGCCAGATAGCCCCCGTGGATGAAATGCCCGGCACCGAGCGCCGCAGCTGTCAGTGCCAGCGAGACGATGATCGCGCGGCGCCACCAGAAGGCAGGGTTGACGGTCTGAAATTCGATATCGAGCGTGACTGGCCTGATTGCGCATTCGCCAAGGATCGGGTCGATCTCGGCCAAACTCGCGCAAGGGGCGGCGCTATGGTCGGTCTCGCCGCTGGCGTCTCCTGCCAAGGACGTGAATTTGAGATGATACCAGCCGAAGCGCTCGCGCAACGGCCCCGTCTGCAATATGGCCGCCTGCACGCGATGGATCGGCATCACCATGTCGGTCAGGGTGAACAGCCCGCGCCGCCGCCGGAATCCCGGCTGTCCGCTATCAACCCGGTCGAGGCGGAAAGCATATTCACGGACGAAGGTCCGGACGATGCCGCTGACAAAGCCGATTGTGATCAGGGACAGGATTGCAAACAACGCCCAGCCGAGCCGGACGGTCGAACTCAGGCCGTCGATCGTCTCCTGTTCCGGCAGGGCATCGATCCAGCGGCGGGGATCGAAGAAGCCGTCGGGCAAGAGGAAGTCGAGATTCTGGGCCAGCGCCCCGAAAATGGCGAGCAGGACAAAGGAGAAGTTGAACAGTCCCGCGATGAAGATGCGCCGGTTGTCCATCGCGAATATGGGCGGAGCTTCTGTGGTGACAGGATCGGCATCTGCCATGGTATCAGCAGTGATCTTACCTGCTTTATAGTCGCGTATCGTGTCGCGCAGCTTCTCTGCGTCCAGTCGCGAAAGCGCGTTGAGTTGGCCGTCTTCGCCCGCACCGGAACCCGTTTCCAGCGCTACCGTGGCGAGGCCGAGCAGGCGGGGGACGAGCTTCTGTTCCAGGCTGACATCCTGAATTCGGTCGAACGGGATCGAGCGGTTGTTGCGGTTCAGCAGGCCGCTTTTGATGCGGATTTCCCGGTCCGTCACCTGATAGGTGAAGCGCGACCAGATCAGAGCTGTTATCCCGGCAACCAGCGCGATCAGCGCCAGTGCCGCAAGCAGAGTATGAGCGAAATTCTGGTCAAACAGACTGAAATGGAGGACGATGATCGCGACAATATTCCGGCTGAGCATCGACAATGATTTCAGGATGATGCTGAGCGGGTGCAACCGCCGGAAGGGGGCTGCGTCGGGCGTCAGTGATGGAGCCGCTTCTTCGCTCATATCATGTCTTGGCGGATATGGCCCTTGATCGTCTCCCGCATCGCTTCGGCGTCGGCAGTGGCGAGGCCGGGCAAGGTGACGATGCTATTGTGGGTCCCCGCCGTGTGCACGATCAGGGTCGAGAGACCGAAGAAGCGTTGCAGGGGGCCCTGCGCTACGTCGATATGCTGGATGCGATTGAACGGGACGATCGTGTCGGTCCGCCAGAGGAAACCGCGGAGCACCCGCAATTGCTCTTCGCCCATGTCATAGCCCCAGCGGCGATAGATGCGCTGGGGCAGGACGACAACCTGCAGGACAGCAAATATCGCTCCCGGAACAAAGACCATGCCGGGCCGAGCACCAAATTGCATATGGAGCAAGACTTCGCCGGCGACTGCCATAGCCAGCAGAATCAGCGAACGAATGAGCATGTTGATCCGGATCAGGCTTTTCTGCGGCGGATGGAGCGGTGTAAGTCCCTGATTATAGGGGCTTCGGAGGTCTGGTTCCAGCGCCGGAGATTGACCGGAAATGGAAGATCTGGAAGCATCTTCTGTCATGGCTCAGCTATGCCGAAACTGTGTTATCAAGGCAAGACAGATCGGATGCGACCAGCGCCGTTCCTCGTGCCAGGGCCGCTGGAAGACCCAGCCAGTTCTATCGCGCCAGCGCGGTTTCGGCCTGATCGACCAGAGATTTGATAATTTCGGCCACGGATTCTTCGGCCTTGACCATGCCGACCGACTGCCCGGCCATGACACTGCCATGCTCAATATCGCCATCTATGACCGCTTTTCGTAACGCTCCTGCCCAAAAATGTTCAATTTGCAGCTGCGCTTCGCCCATTTCTATCGCGCCCGAATCGAGCAGCTTGGCGACCTCGATCTGCTTGCGGGTAAATTCCTCGGTGCCCTTGTTCTTGAGCGCGCGGACCGGGATCACCGGCAGGCGCGGATCGACCTGGACGCTGGTGATCGCGTCGCGGGCATTGCCGCGGATGAAGGCCTTCTTGAAATCGGGATGGGCGATGGATTCGTGGGCGCAGACAAAACGGGTGCCGAGCTGGACGCCGCTGGCGCCCATTTCGAGATAGGCGGCGATCATTTCGCCCGTGCCGATGCCGCCGGCGACGAAGACCGGCAACTGGTCGGCGATCTCCGGCAATATTTCCTGGGCGAGCACGGAGGTGGATACCGGCCCGATATGGCCGCCGGCTTCCATGCCTTCGATCACGATCGCGTCGACGCCCGACCGGACGAATTTCTTGGCCAGCGCCATGGCGGGGGCGAAGCATATCACCTTTGCGCCGGTTTCCTTGATCGCTTCGAGGCTGCCCTTGGGCGGCAGACCGCCGGCCAGCACCACATGGGTCACCTCATGTTTGCCGCAGACCGCAATCAGCGCCATCAGATCGGGATGCATGGTGATCAGATTGACCCCGAACGGTTTGTCGGTGCGCTTTTTCGTTTCGGCGATTTCGGTGTCGAGCAATTCCGGCGTCATCGCGCCGCAGGCAATCACGCCAAAGCCGCCGGCGTTGGAAATCGCGCTGACCAGATTGCGTTCCGAAACCCAGGACATCGCCCCGCACATGATCGCGGTTTCGCAGCCGAGGAAATCGGTACCGCGCTGCATGAGATGCTGGAGTTTGGACTGGGTCATAGGGTTTCTTTCTAAAGCCCGCTTCCCTTCAGGGGAGAGGGTTGGGAGAGGGGGTGGTTCATTATGACTCCCCCTCCCTTTATCCCTCCCCTGAAGGGGAGGGAAAATAACTAGGCCGCATCCTCTGCATCCAAGCCGTAAGCGGTGTGCAGCACGCGTAGCGCCAGTTCGGTATAATCTTCCTCGATCAGCACGCTGACCTTGATTTCCGAGGTGGTGATCGCCTGGATATTCACGCCGCGATCGGCCAGTGCCTTGAACATCGTCGAGGCTATACCGGCATGGCTCTTCATGCCAACGCCGACGACGGAGATTTTGGCGACATTGCTGTCGGGGATCAGGCGGTTGAAGCCGATGCTTTCCCGGGCGCCTTCCAGCACCTGCATCGCCTGGTCGAGATCGGCGCTCGGCACGGTGAAGGTCACGTCGGTCTCGCCCTTTTCGCGACCGACATTCTGGATGATCATGTCGACGTTGATCGCCGCATCGGCAAGCGGCGCGAAAATATTGGCAACCGCACCCGGCTTGTCGGGGACGCGGGTCAGGGTGATCTTGGATTCATTCTTGTCGTGGGCGATGCCGGTAATCAATTGGCCTTCCATATCGTCCGTCTCCATTTCGTCTTCGCTGATAATCATTGTTCCGGGCAGGTCGTCGGCGGTCCAGTTGGTATTTTCATCGGTAAAGGATGACAGCACCTGGATGCGCACGCCTTCCTTCATCGCCAGCCCGACCGAGCGGGTCTGCAAAACCTTTGCCCCGACGCTCGCCAGTTCGAGCATTTCCTCGAAGGTCACGGTCTTCAGCTTGCGCGCCCGGGTCACGATCCGGGGATCGGACGTATAGACGCCATCGACATCGGTATAGATATCGCAGCGATCGGCCTTGACCGCTGCGGCAATGGCCACCGCGCTGGTATCGGAGCCGCCGCGTCCCAATGTCGTGACCCGACCATCTTCGCTAATTCCCTGGAAACCCGGGATGATAGCGATTTCTCCGCTCTGCATGGCAGCCGTTAGCGCCGCTCCGTCGATCGAGTCAATCCGCGCCTTGCTGTGCGATTCAATGGTCCGGATCGGCATCTGCCAGCCAAGCCAGCTGCGCGCCTTTGCTCCCAGAGATTGCAGCGCGATAGCGAGCAGCCCCGAAGTCACCTGTTCTCCCGAAGCCACGACCACGTCATATTCGGCCGGATCATATAGCGAGCTGGCTTCGCGGCAGAAGTTGACCAGCCGGTCGGTGTCGCCCGCCATGGCGGAGACAACGACGGCCACTTCATGGCCGGCGTCGGACTGTTGCTTGACGATCTGCGCCACCCGGCGGATGCGTTCGATTCCGGCCATCGAGGTGCCGCCAAATTTCATCACTATGCGTGCCATGCTGCTGTCGGTAAAACTTTCGATAAAAAGGGCCTGAACAGGATTGAAAAGCCTGATAAAGAGGCGACATGACAAAGGCAAGTAGCACAATCAAACCCGATGAAGCCGCGCATTTCGGTGCGCTCGCAGCGGAATGGTGGGACCCGAAGGGCAGTTCGGCGATGCTGCACCGGCTGAATCCGGTCCGGCTCACCTATATACGCGATGCGATTGACCTGCATTTTCACGCTGACTCCAGCCTTTTGAAGCCGCTTGCCGGAAAAAAGGCGCTGGATGTCGGTTGCGGTGCCGGCCTGCTTTGCGAGCCGCTGGCAAGGCTGGGCGCGAAGGTGACGGGCCTCGATGCGGCGCCGGAAAATATCGCAGCGGCGAGGGCACATGCCCAGCCGCAGGGACTGGACATCGATTACCGCAACGAGGCGATCGAGAATTTCGGCGGCAGGGACCATGATCTGGTGACGTCGCTGGAGGTGCTCGAACATGTTGACGATCCGCAGGCCTTCATCGATGGTCTGGCGAAGTCTCTGGCTGATGATGGTTTGATGATAATCTCGACACCCAATCGCACCGCCATGTCGAAACTGTTGCTGGTCGAACTGGCCGAGATTACCGGACAAATCCCGCGCGGCACCCATCATCATGACCAGTTTATCACGCCGGAAGAGCTGGAGAAGATGCTCGGCAACGCCGGTCTGCAGGTTATCGATACCACCGGCCTGTCCTACAGTCCGGCGAAAGGCTTTGCGCTGTCCGACAATCTGAAGCTCAATTATCTGATGACGGTGGTCAAGGCCTGACCGGCGGCCAGTCCCGTGACTGGCGCACGGCGAATATAGCTAGAAATCGACTTTTTCATAATGTGGCGGCGGCGCGATCACTTCCATCCGTTCGGACAATAATGGCCGGAACGAAGGCCGCGATTTGAACATCGCGTACCAGGCCTTGGTCTGTTCGTGGCCGGCCCAGTCGATCGCGCCGAGATAATCGGCGACCGAAATCTGTGCGGCGGCGGCGAGGTCGGCGAGACTCATCGTCGCCCCGGCCAGCCAGCTGCGGTGATCGATCAGATAGTCGATATAGTCGAGATGCGAATTGGCCCGGCGCATGGCCTCGCGCAACACCTTGGCGTCGGGCGGTTCGCGCCGGACCAGTCTTTTGTGCATCCGCTCGTGCAGCATCGGTGCGGTGACGTCGCCGTAAAATTGCTCGTCGAACCAGGCGACCAGACGCCGGATTTCAGCCCGGTTCACCGCCGTGCCATTGATCATCGGGACTTTTTCGACCGTTTCCTCGATATATTCGCAAATGGCGACACTATCGACGAGATGAATATCCCGCTCGGCATGTTTCATCACCGGGGTCCGGCCGGTAGGGTTCATCGCCAGAAAATCGTCGCGCTGATCCCACGGTGATTCGCGGATAAGCTCATAGCCGACCGATTTCTCGCCCAGTAGCAAGCGGACTTTACGTGAAAACGGACATAGGGGGAACTGGTACAACTGCCACATGGGCTTCGCTTAATCCCGATTGGACGCGGGGGGAAGGGACTTGATGCTTTGGAGAGGGAATTTTACTCCAGAAGCGGGGCGCGGCTAGTCCGGCTGATAGATTGCCAGCCGGTTGCCCGCCGGATCAAGGCACTCGAATCGCCGTCCGCCGGGGAAGGCAAAAATCTCTTTGACGATTTCGCCGTTTGCGGCTTTGACCTGTGCGAGCGATGCTTCCAGATCGTCGCTCTGGAAGGTGGGCATGGGCGCGACCGGCTCGGGGCCAGCAGCCAGTCCGATATCGACAGGCCCGCCTTCGACCGCGGCATAATCCGGGCCATAATCGGTGAAGGAAAAGCCAAAGGCCTGTTCATAGAAGGCCTTGCTGGCGGGCAGATCGCTGGCTTTCATTTCGAGATAGTTCGGGATGATTTTGGGCATGGTTTTTTCTTCTCCAATGCGCATGGGCGACGCAGATATACAGCTAGAAACGGCAAGCAGCCCCAATCCGGAAACGACATCTCTGCGTTTGGTCATGCCGGAGAGAATAGGATGGCGAGAGGATCACAACAAGAGATTATCTAAGTTTTGCCGAGACACGCTCTCGGTCCAATGCGAAAAAAGCTAATGTCGTCTTCATTCGTATATTTGAGTATTTCGACATTATCTCCGATAGAGCAATCAATGATTAACTTGCTAGTCCCCTTTAATTGCACGTGACTGCCGTCATCCATTTTCACTTTCAATAAAGTCACGTAAGTGGGGACTTCTGTGACCGATGGCTGCCAGATTTTCACCAAAGTTCCCGAGACAAATTCAGGTGGATTTTTTGCCGCCGCCCAGAAGCCCGTCGTATGGATATAATATAGTACAGCAAAAACAGCCCCGAGACCTGACGCGAGCAAGAACAGGCCCCGCTCGCGTTTGATTTTCCAAATCCAATAACTGCGTTGAATTTTCCAACTCATGGATTCACTCCGCCGCTTCGATCACTTCCTTGTCGGATAGCGGATGTTCGATCCGGCTAACCATTTCCTTGGGACAGACCTGCCAGAACTGGTCCCGCCAGCGGTCCCAGTCGCGCAGGATCGATTCGGACCATTTGCTGTCGGTGGTCTTGTTGTGCCGCTGGATCAGCGAAAGCAGATGGCCCTCCCAATAAGCGCTGTCGAGCCGCTGCCAGACGATGCTCTCGCCATTGGCCATTTTCCCGAAATTGTCTTCGGTGTCGAGGATGAAGGCCATGCCTCCGGTCATCCCCGCGCCGAAATTGCCGCCGACCGGGCCCAGGATGACGGCGTTGCCGCCGGTCATATATTCGCAGCCATTGGCGCCGCAGCCCTCGACCACGACATCCGCGCCGCTGTTGCGCACGGCGAACCGCTCGCCCGCCTGTCCGGCTGCGTATAGCTGTCCGGCGGTGGCGCCGTAGAGCACGGTATTGCCAATGATTGTATTGTCCTGGCTGACCAGCGGCGAGCTGACCATCGGGCGGACGACGATCTTGCCGCCGCACAGGCCCTTGCCGACATAGTCGTTGGAATCGCCGAAGACTTCCAGCGTGATTCCCTGACAGAGGAAGGCGCCGAGCGACTGGCCCGCCGACCCGCGCAGGCGGATGTGGACATGATCCTCGTTCAAGGTGCTCATGCCATATTTGGCGGTGATCTCGGCAGAGAAGCGGGTGCCGACCGCGCGGTGGGTGTTGCGCACCGTATAGGTGAGCTGCATCTTTTCGCGCCGTTCGAACACCGGTTTGGCATCGTCGATCATTTCTGCGTCGAGACTGTCGGGCACTTCGTTGCGTGGCGTGTCGATGTTGAAGCTGCGCTGGTCATCCCGCGCGTCGACCTTGGCGAGGATCGGGTTGAGGTCGAGATCGTCGAGATGCTCGGCGCCGCGGCTGACCTGCCGGAGCAGTTCGGTGCGGCCGATAATCTCCTTGAGCGAGCGATAGCCCAGACGCGCCAGTATCTCGCGCACTTCCTCGGCCATATAGGTCATCAGATTGATCACCTTTTCCGGCGTGCCGGTGAATTTCTCGCGCAGCCGCTCGTCCTGCACGCAGACGCCGACCGGGCAGGTGTTGCTGTGGCACTGGCGCACCATGATGCAGCCCATCGCGACGAGGCTGAGCGTGCCTAGCCCGAATTCCTCGGCGCCGAGAATCGCGGCAATGACGATGTCCCGGCCGGTTTTGAGCCCACCGTCGGTGCGCAGCTTGACCCGGTGGCGCAGGCCGTTGAGGGTGAGTACCTGGTTGGCTTCCGACAGTCCCATTTCCCAGGGCGTGCCGGCAAATTTGATCGAGGTCTGCGGCGATGCGCCGGTGCCACCGGTGTTGCCGGAGATCAGGATGACATCGGCATGGGCCTTGGCCACGCCAGCGGCGATCGTGCCGATGCCGGCGGAGGAGACCAGCTTGACGCAGACCTGCGCGCGCGGATTGATCTGCTTGAGATCGTAGATCAGCTGGGCGAGATCCTCGATCGAGTAGATATCATGATGCGGCGGCGGCGAGATCAGGGTGACGCCGGGGGTCGAGTGGCGCAGCTTGGCGATAAATTCGGTGACCTTGAAGCCGGGCAGCTGGCCGCCTTCGCCGGGCTTGGCGCCCTGGGCGACCTTGATCTCGATTTCCTCGCAGGCACCGAGATATTCTGATGTGACGCCGAAGCGGCCGGAGGCGACCTGCTTGATCGGGCTCGAGGCATTGTCGCCATTTTCATAGGGCGTGTAGCGGCGCTTTTCCTCGCCGCCTTCGCCGGACACGGATTTCGCGCCGATCCGGTTCATCGCGATGGCGAGCGTCTCGTGCGCTTCGGGGCTGAGCGCGCCGAGCGACATGCCCGGCGTGTTGAAGCGCTTGCGGACTTCGGTGATCGCCTCGACCTCGTCGATCGGCACCGGTGCCGGCGCATAGTTGAACTCCATCAGATCGCGCAGATAGATCGGCTCCATCTCGCGCACCGCCTGCGAGAACTGCAGATAGGACGAATAGCTGTCATGGGCGACCGCCGTCTGCAGCAGGTGCATCATATGCGCGCCATAGGCGTGAGCTTCGCCGCCATCGCGCTGCTTGTAGAAGCCGCCGACCGGCAGGCGCACGATCGCCGGTTCGAACGCCGCTTCGTGCTTTTCCTGCGCGTTGATGAACAGAGAGGCATAGCCTTCGCCGGAAATCTTGGTCGGCATGCCGGGGAACAGGTCGTTGCACAGGGCGCGGGACAGGCCAACGGCCTCGAAATTATAGCCGCCGCGATAGCTTGAGATAACCGCAATGCCCATTTTGGAGAGAATCTTGAGCAGGCCGTCGTCGACCGCTTTCTTGTGCCGCGCGAGGCAGTCGTCGAGGCTCAGGTCACCGAACAGGCCGCGGGTATGGCGGTCGGCAATCGCTGCTTCCGCCATATAGGCGTTGACCGTGGTCGCGCCGACGCCGATCAGTACGGCATAGCAGTGGGTGTCGAGACATTCCGCTGCGCGGACGTTGACCGAGGCGTAGGAGCGCAGCCCCTTGCGGACGAGATGCGTGTGCACCGCCGCGGTCGCGATCACCATGGAAATGGCCATCCGGTCCTCGTCGATATCCTCGTCGGTGAGGAAAATCTCGGTCTTGCCGGCGCGCACTGCCTGCTCCGCTTCCGCCCGGATCCGGGCGAGAGAGTCGCGCAATTCGATCGCGTTTCCGGTGGTCGCCATGGTGCAGTCGATCTGCGCCACTGCATCGCCAAAGCCCAGTTTCAGCCGCTCCCACATGGCACAGCTGAGCACCGGACTTTCCAGCACCATCACGTCCTCGTTCTGGCTGTCCTGCTCGAGGATATTGGCCAGATTGGAAAAGCGCGTGCGCAGGCTCATCACGTGGCGCTCGCGCAGGCTGTCGATCGGCGGGTTGGTGACCTGTGAGAAATTCTGCTTGAAGAAGTGGCTGATCTGGCGCGGCTTGCGGCTGATCACCGCGAGCGGCGTATCGTCGCCCATCGATCCGATCGCTTCCTTAGCATCCTCGACCATCGGCGCGAGGATCATTTCCATGTCCTCGAGCGTATGGCCGGCGGCGGTCTGGCGGCGGATCAATTCCTCTTTGGAATAGCCCATGCCCGAATTTTCGGGGGCCGGCGGCAGATCGTCGACGGTCTGGAATCCCTTGACCAGATCGGCATAAGGTTCCTCGCTCGCGATCCGGTCCTTGAGCTCGCGATCCTTGAACAGGACGCCGGCATCGAGATCCACCGCGATCATTTGTCCGGGGCCGAGACGACCCTTCTCGACAACCTGGCTTTCGGGCACGACGACCAGACCGGATTCGCTTCCGATGATCAGCAGATTGTCGGCCGTGATCGAATAGCGCAGCGGCCGCAGCGCGTTGCGGTCGACCCCGGCGACGGCCCAGTGGCCATCGGTCATCGCCAGCGCGGCCGGACCATCCCATGGTTCCATGACGCTCGCCATATATTCGTACATCGCCTGATGGGCGGGATCGATGTCCGGATCGTTCTGCCACGCCTGGGGCACCAGCATGATCTTCGCGGTCGGCGCGTCGCGGCCCGAACGGCAAATGGTCTCGAACACCGCGTCCAATGCCGCGGTGTCGGAGGAGCCGGCCGGGATCACCGGCTTGATATCCTCGCTATGGTCACCGAAGGCGAGGCTCGCCATCTTGATTTCGTGGCTCTTCATCCAGTTCTTGTTGCCGCGAATGGTGTTGATTTCGCCATTATGCGCGAGACAGCGGAACGGCTGGGCCAGCCACCATTGCGGGAAGGTGTTGGTCGAATAGCGCTGGTGGAAAATTGCCACCCGGCTTTCGAACCGCTCGTCGGTCAGGTCGGGATAGAAGACCGAGAGGGATTCGGCGAGGAACAGGCCCTTGTAGATGATCGAGCGGCAGGACAGGCTGCAGATATAGAAATCCTGAATCTGCGCCGCGATCACCTTCTTCTCGATCCGGCGGCGGATGAGATAGAGATTCTTCTCGAACTCGCGCGCGTCCTGCCGGTCCGGCATCGGTCCGGCGATCATGATCTGCTCGACCTCGGGCCGGGTATTCTGGGCTTTCTGACCGATTACCGACACGTCGACGGGGACCTGACGCCAGCCATAGATGGTGTAGCCGGCCTCGATGATTTCGGCTTCTACGATCGTGCGGCACATTTCCTGGGCATTGAGATCGGTGCGCGGCAGGAAGATCATGCCCACGGCCAGCCGGTTCGGGCGGACCTTGTGGCCGCTGTCGGCAATCGCATCGTCGAAAAAACGCTCGGGCAGATCGACGTGCAGGCCGGCACCGTCGCCGGTCATGCCGTCGGCATCGACCGCGCCCCGGTGCCAGACCGCCTTCAGCGCATCAATCGCGGACGAGACAACACGTCGCGACGGTTTGCCATCGGTCGCCGCAACCAGACCGACACCGCAGGCGTCGGATTCGAATTCCGGGCGGTACATGCCTTCACGGGCGAGGCGTTCATGTTCGGATGTAGGGTATTGGTGGGTCATTCGTCTTCATCCTGCAGGGGTGCGTCGGTGTCTTGCGTAAGCGGAGGCGGAAGATGGGCGGTCGCTTCCTCGACCTTTTTCATGATCGCCGGCATGGCCTGCATCATCTCGGGTACAAAGCTCATCATCGACTGCATCATTTCCGGATCGACAAAGACCATCATATAATCGCGTGCAAAAGCGCCACCGGTTTCGGTCGCGAAAAAGGCGTTCATTTCGGCGAGCTGATCCGCCGTAAATTTCCGGGCGTAGATATTGGCAAGGCTTTTGCGCAGCGCCGGCTCCATGCTGGTCATCAGGCCGACCATCTCGTTGGTCATGACCCTGGTTGATATTTGCATCCGCTCCCTGAAATGCGGGTCTCTTTCCCGCATCATGTCATTGATCGATGCATCGCCCATTCCGTCGTGCTCTGGATCATCAATGCCCATGCCCTTCATCGTCTCTGCCATCGGCCGGTCAAAACTCTGGCTGATGATACTGTCCATCATCTGGTCCATCGTGCCCTTCATCATCCGCTCATAGGTGCCGAGCGGGAAGAGATAGTCGACCGTGCCCTTGGCGGCGGCGAGCCGGGCGGGGTCAATTGCTGCTTGTTCGATATCCTCGACCGGCGCGGTTGAATCCTGCGCAATCACGGGGCTGCTCAATGTCAGAGCCAGGGGGGCGGCAAAAGTTGCGAATATTATTTTCATGTTCATGCTCCGTCTAGGCCGCCACTTTTTCAGCCAGTTTCTTCTCGCGCAGAAACCGGTGCATATGTTCGGTCACGTCGCGGCCATCGCGGATGCCCCAGACCACCAGACTGGCGCCGCGGACGATATCGCCGGCGGCGAAGACGCCTTCCATATTGGTCATCATCGACTTGTGATCGACCCGCAACGTGCCCCAGCGGGTGACCGACAGGTCCGGGCAGCCAAACAGATCGGGCAGGTCTTCCGCATCAAAGCCGAGCGCCTTGATCACCAGATCGGCGTCGAGAGTAAAATCGCTGTCCGGCTCGACTTCGGGCGAACGGCGGCCGCTGGCATCGGGCGCGCCGAGCCGCATCCTGTTCGCGCGGACCGCTGTCACATGCTCGGTGCCTTCGATCGCCTTGGGGGCTGAGAGCCAGACGAATTCGACGCCTTCTTCTTCGGCATTGCGGACTTCATTTTGCGAACCCGGCATATTGGCGCGGTCGCGGCGATAGAGGCATTTCACCGATTTTGCACCCTGCCGGATCGAGGTCCGCACGCAGTCCATCGCGGTGTCGCCGCCACCGATGACAACGACATTCTTGCCCTGCGCATTGAATCGTCCATTGTCGAAATCGGGAACTTCGTCGCCAAAACTCTTGCGGTTGGAGGCGATCAGAAAGTCGAGCGCCTTTTCGACCCCCGGCGCACCGACGCCCGGCATCTGGATTTCGCGCGCCTTGTAGACGCCGGTAGCAACCAGGATTGCATCGTGCTTGTCGCGCAGTTCTTCCAGCGTCGCGTCCCGGCCGACTTCGAAATTCTCGTGGAAGTGGATGCCGCCATCCTTGAGCCGCTGCACCCGGCGCATGATCACTTCTTTCTCCAGTTTGAAGCCCGGGATGCCGTAGGTCAGCAATCCGCCGGCGCGGTCGTGGCGGTCATAGACATGCACGTCATAACCGGCGACGCGCAGATATTCCGCGGCGGTCAGGCCGGCGGGCCCGGCACCGATGATGCCGACCGACTGGCCCGCTGGCCGGCCGGGCTGCAGCGGTTCGACCCAGCCTTCTTCCCAGGCGGTGTCGGTGATATATTTTTCCACTGCGCCAATGGTGACCGCGCCATGGCCGGAAAATTCGATCACGCAATTGCCCTCGCACAGGCGGTCCTGCGGGCAGATGCGGCCGCAGATTTCCGGCATGGTCGAGGTCAGATTGGACATTTCATAGGCTTCGCGGAGCCGGCCCTCGGCGGTCAGACGGAGCCAGTCGGGGATATGATTGTGCAGCGGGCAGTGGACCGAACAATATGGCACGCCGCATTGCGAGCAGCGGGCGGCCTGTTCCGCGGCCCTGCCCGGCGCATAGCGGTCGGCGATCTCGCGAAAATCCTCGGCGCGGAGGCCGGGCTCGCGCTTTTCGGGATAGGCCTGGCCTTCCTCGACAAATTTCAGCATTTCCAGTTTCTGCGGGCTTTTTGCCATGCGAGACGCTCGTTTCCGGTTGTTTTGATTAGGGTCACAGGCCCGTTTTCGCGGGCTCCAAGAGTGAAATAACCCAGAAAGGAGCCAGAGTCACGGACAAATTGTCAACAAGGACAGTTATTATGTCCTATATATATGTGTGGATGCGCCACCCACTTGTTATGCCGGGGTCATGCGCGACTATTGGTATCGCATCGGACCTATATTTTCCTCACGACAACTGTCTGGTGAAACGCTATTGCGCGTCAAACCAACTTACGGGCTGCTCATGACCTTCATCCAAATGCTGCTCCTCGCGATCGTGCAGGGCGTTACCGAATTTCTCCCGATATCCTCGTCGGGGCATCTGATCCTCCTGCCGGTCTTCACCGGCTATGCCGACCAGGGGCCGATGATCGACATTGCCGTTCATGTCGGTTCGCTGCTCGCGATCATCACCTATTTTTTCAGGGACGTCTGGTCGCTGGGCAAGGGCGGCCTCGCCACCATCGGTATCGGCCAGGCCGCGGCCGAACGGCGTTTGTTCTGGTGGATCATCATCGGCACGATCCCGGCGGTCATCGTCGGTCTGTTCCTCAAGACCGGCGGCTATCTCGACGGTTTCCGCAGCACCGACTTGGTCGGTGCCAATCTGATCATCTACGGCATCCTGCTGGGCATCGCCGACCGCTTCGGACGGCAGGTCAAATCCTTCGAGCAGCTGACGCTGAAGGATGGCATTATCGTCGGGCTCGCGCAGGCGATGGCGCTCATCCCCGGCACCAGCCGTTCCGGCGTGACCATGACCGCAGCCCGTTTTCTCGGCTATAGCCGCGTCGAGGCGGCGCGCTTTTCCTTCCTGCTGTCGATTCCGGCGGTGGCCGGCGCCGGCGTGCTGATCATTCCCGATCTGATGGGCGCCAGCACCGAATTGCTCAAGGAAGCGCTGATCACCGGCGCGCTGACCTTTGTCGCGGCTCTGGCCACCATGACCTTCCTGATGCGCTTCCTGCGCAAGGCCTCGATGATGGTCTTCGTTATCTACCGCGTCGCGATGGGTATCGCCTTACTCGCCCTTTTCTAGCGGCTCAGCTTGCCTTGGCACGCGCGCCAAAGCGGCCGTGGGCGGTATATTTCTCCATCCAGCCACTGGCGACCGCAGCGAGCGGGGTCGGCGCAACGCCAAAGGCATCCAGCCCCTTGGCCGTTGGTGCCACGACATTGTCTTTCTGCAGCATCTTGTACTGATCCGACGTGATCGGCGCACCGGGTAGGGGTCCCAGAACAGTCGCCATCATCTTGGCGGCGAAATCCGGAATATCGACAAAAGTCCGCTCGCGCCCGGTCATCGCGGCAATGCGGCGGTTGAGATCGCCCATGCTGATCACTTCCGGACCGCCCAGTTCAAAGGTCTGTCCGGCATATAGCGCGGGCTGGCTGAGCGCCTGCGCCACGACATCGGCGACATCGCCGACAAAGATCGGCTGGAATTTCGTCGCGCTGCCGATGACCGGCACGATGGGCAGCATCTGGATCATCGCGGCAAAGCGGTTGATGAATTCATCCTCGCGACCAAAGACAATCGAGGGTCGCAGAATGATCGCGTCGGGAAAAGCGTTCAAAACCGCCTGCTCGCCTTCGCCCTTGCTGCGGCCATAACGCGACGGCGAAGCGGTATCGGCGCCAATTGCGGACAGCTGGACCATGGTCTTGCAACCGGCCGCCGCAGCGGCCTCGGCGACATTGCGCGCGCCGTCGACATGGATGCGGGTGAAATCGCCGTTGAGCACGCCGACCAGATTGACCACGGCATCGCAGCCCCGGACCGCGCGGGCGACACTGTCCGGCTTGGTGATGTCGGCGCTGGCAAACTGTGTCTGGCCGAGATTGCCCAGCGGCTTGATATGCATGGCGTTCTTGATATTGCGCTCGGCAATCCGCAGCCGCGCACCGCGCGCCAGCAAGGTCTGCGCGACATAGCGACCCAAAAAGCCGCCGCCACCAAATATGCAAATCAATCGTCCATCAAGATCCATGTTCATCTTCCACCCTTGGCTTGGTTTCTGCGTTGCCTCTGCCCCAGCCGCGCGGTTGACGCAACAACGATTACCTGCCCGGCATAGCATAATATAGGTCCCGCCACACCGGTTCGACAGCCGCCAAGCACCGCCGAGCCCCGGGAACGCGCTTTTGCCGATATGAATCATTGACAGCAGAACCACCAAGAGGCTAATCGCCCGCCTCTATCAGGCGGCATGAAGATGATTGCCACCTGCATGGGCCCAGATGGCGGAATTGGTAGACGCGCTAGCTTCAGGTGCTAGTATTCGCAAGGATGTGGAGGTTCGAGTCCTCTTCTGGGCACCAGATATACGTTCGCAAGTGTTCGTCAAGGCTTGCAAATCCCCCGAAAAACTGCTAAAAACTCTCCTTAAATGACCGTTGGCGCCCGCCGATGTTCGTGAGCAATCACGATCTTTTGGGGGCTACGTTGGGGGCCATTGGTATTTGCACCGATAGGAGTGGCCCCCAGATGGCATTGACTGATACAGCAATTAAAGCAGCTAAACATGGCCCAAAACCCATCAAGCTTTTTGATGAAAGAGGGGTGTTCCTGTTAATTCAGCCCAGTGGCGGAAAGCTTTGGCGGCTCAAATATCGGATATTGGGCAAGGAAAAGAAGCTCTCGTTGGGTGTCTATCCAGATGTCTCATTGAAAGAGGCCCGAAAACGGCGCGACGAAGCAAGGACGTTGCTCGCAAACGGATCGGACCCTGCAAGCGTCAAACTAGAACAGACCAAATCAGCCAGACGGAATGCGGCGAACACCGTCAAGGCAATTGCCGATGAATTTATTGAAAAATCGGCGAAGGAAGGCCGCGCGGCTGTTACCATCAAGAAAACACGCTGGCTGATGTCGCTGCTTGAAGGCGATCTTGGGAATCGGCCGATCACGGAAATCACACCAGCCGACTTGCTCGAAGCTCTGCAAAAGATTGAAGCCAAAGGCCATTTGGAAACAGCCCGCCGGATGAGATCGTTTGCGGGCAGGGTATTTCGCTATGCGGTGGCGACGTCACGCGCGACCGCCGACCCCTCCAATCTTTTGAGAGGCGCATTGGTGGCCCCCAAAGTGACGCACCATAGCGCCATATTAGAGCCAAAGGCCGTCGGTGAGCTATTACGAGCCATCGATGGCTATCAGGGCAGCCGCTGACATGCCTAGCCCTAAAACTGACCCCCCATGTGTTCGTGCGTCCTGGTGAATTGCGTCGCGCCGAATGGCAAGAATTTGACTTGGACAAGGCAATCTGGACGATACCAGCCGAAAAAATGAAAATGCGCGACCCGCATGTTGTTCCGCTTTCATCGCAGGCATTGGAATTGCTGGAATCAGCGAAAGTCATCAGCGGAGGGCAACAATATGTTTTTTCCTCGCTCTATCCGGGCAACCGCCCGATGTCAGAAAATACAATCAATGCCTCTCTCCGGCGGATGGGTTATTCCGGCAAAGAAATGACAGCACATGGTTTCCGGTCCATGGCGAGCACATTGTTAAATGAAAGCGGAAAATGGAGTGCCGACGCTATTGAGCGTGCATTGGCTCATAAGAATGGTAATGCAACGCGCGGCGCATACCATCGCGGCCAGCATTGGAATGAGCGGGTTCAAATGGCGCAGTGGTGGAGCGATTATCTGGATATTCTCCGCACCGGAGCAGAAATTATTCCGATGATACCAGCTGAAACTGGACAAGTGGCTTGATGGTTGGGGCGCACTTCTATTTACGCGCTCATCAAGGAAGGGCGGCTGGATACGGTCAAGTTCGGGCGGCGGCATTTGATCAAGACTGCATCCATCCGTCGCTTGATTGACGACCAAGAATAAATCCGATGTCTGGCAAGCGGATCAATCCGCGCCTTGCCAAGTTGCATCGCTCCTATTCTGTTGAAGATCCTCGCGCCGCTAATCTCATCCTCAACTTGCTAGCCCGCGTCCTCGAGGACGCCCCCACGCCAACAGCTAGCTGCCCGGTGAGCGTAGAAGACGAAGCCATCCTCGCAGCATTCCTCGCCCGCAATCTCCAAACCAAGAAACAAATGAAAAGACCGCTCAACATCTTGGACCGCCGGAGGCGCTTAATCAAGACACGGTGGATGCCACCTTGCGCCGAGACTTTCTTGCATTTTCGGAGAAGGTCTACCGCACGCTTGAACCGGCCGCATCGTTTTATCCAAATTGGCATATGGAAGCGATTAGCGAATCCCTTAACCAAACCCGCGATGGCCGCATCAAGCGACTGATTATTAACGTGCCGCCACGGTCCCTCAAATCAATCATGATTTCCATCGCCTTTTCGGCATTCACGCTGGGACATAACCCTGAAATGAAGCTTATCTGCGTCTCCTACGCGAAAGACTTCGCCGAAAAGCTCGGTCGCGATTGCCGCACGGTCATGCAGTCAAACTGGTATCAACGCTTGTTTCCTGGGACAATTATCACTAAGGCAACCGCAGATCTGATCGAGACATCAAGCGGCGGTGCTCGCCTGGCCACGTCGATCGACGGTGTGGTGACTGGGTTCGGAGCTGATACGATTAGTATCGATGATCCCATCAAGCCAAACGAAGCATTTTCTACTCAGGCACTGGCAAATGTCATACGCTATTTCCGAGAAACGCTTTTCAGCAGACTTAACAGCAAGGTGAATGGTGTTATCATCCTTGTGATGCAACGTCTGCATGAGGACGATCTCGCCGGTCACTTGTTAAAGGACGGAGGATTTCATCATCTCTGTTTCCCAGCCACTGCCGTTGAGGACGAGAAAATCGAACTGGGCGGGGGACGTTTTTACCTGCGGCCCGCGGGCGAGGTCCTGCACGGAAAAAGAGAGCCGGAAAGCGCATTGAATGAATCGCGGCGGAATATGGGGAGCGCCGCGTTTGAGGCACAGTATCAGCAAAATCCAATCCCCGCGTCAGGGAACATGATCAAAAACGAATGGCTGAAGACTTATCCAGCCTCGCTCGATCAAACCGGTATGAAGATCACGCATTCCTGGGACACCGCGCTCAAAGGAAACTCAAGCGCGGACTACTCAGTGTGCACCGTTTGGGGAGAGCTCAACGGCTTCCATTATCTGCTCGACGTTTTTCGCAAAAGACTAGACTTTCCCGAACTAATCAAAGCAGTTGTTGCCCTACACCAGAGGTCAGTTCCTCACGCGGTGCTTATTGAAGACCACGGCTCGGGCATCAGTCTTATTCAGCAGTTACGCAGTCAGTATGATATTCACCCCATTGGTCGCCGTTCGAAAGATGATAAGGAGACCCGCCTTTCGATCGTGCTTCCCATGTTCGAGTCAGGACAGGTTGTATTGCCAAACGAAGCACCATGGCGCGCGGACCTCCTCCACGAACTTTTCGGCTTCCCGCTTGCCCGCCACGACGACCAGGTCGATAGCATAAGTCAGTATTTGGGATGGGCTCGAGATTCGTCAAGCCGACTTTTCAAAGCGGACTTCGGCATGGCGGAGCCTGAGATGTCGGTTGGGTACGTGGCGAGCGCTCTGCTGGCTATGCCGCGTTATCGGTAAGCGGGCCTACCGGGCCTGGAACCGGAACATAAGCTGGTTCCGAAGTGGCTGGAGGCGAATGTATGTACTCTTCCGCCGACACTTCAGCGTCAGCCATAGCCGTGGAAACCCCTATATTCGGGACAGCAGCGACTTCTTCGGCGTCCTCGGCCATGGTTGCGATAACCGTGCCGACCGTAACATCGTCAGTGCCTTCAGCAACTGCAAGCAAGACTATTCGTCCCTCATCAACGGCTTCAAATTCCATTGTTGCTTTATCGGTTTCGATCTCGGCAATAACGTCGCCGAACTTCACTTCATCTGCTACTGCGACGAGCCATTTGGCCAATGTGCCTTTTCCCATGGTCGGTGATAATGCAGGCATTTTGAGTTCAATCGCCATCTCAATTCTCCAGAAACAGTTCAGCGGCCGCATCGATGATGGCCTCTGCGTCGAGCCGGTATTCGCGGTGAAGGTCAGACAAATCGCCGGTCTGGCCAAAGCGGTCCGTGCCAAGCGGGCTAACCCGCATGCCCTTGACACCGCCCAGCCAGGACAAGGCCCCCGGCGAACCGTCCAATATTGTGACCAGGCCGGCACCGGGTGCCAGTGCCGACAACAGATGTTCAGCATGGGAAGGGGCAGTATCTGTCTCTCCAGCTTTCCAGCGACCAGCGCGGCGCGCAGACCAGCCGCGGTGCAGCAAGTCGGGTGACGTTACATTGAGAAGACCCAGTCCCGGCATGTCTTCGGACAGCCTTTCCCATGCCTCCAGTGCCTCGGGCGCAACGGCGCCGGTAAAGACAATGGCGGCTTCTGTCTCCGGTCCGGGCTGGCGAAGCCAGTAACCGCCCTTCAAGACATCGGCCTCCCAGGTATCGTCGCTGCGTTCAATCTGTGGAATCGATCGCGTACTTAGCCGCAGATAAACAGAACTGCCGTCGGGTTTCTGCATGTGTTCAAAAGCATGACGCATCATCAGGGCGACCTCGTCCGCCCACGCCGGTTCGAAATAATCGAGATTGGGCTGACCCATGCCGATGAGCGGCGTGTTGATCGACTGGTGGGCACCGCCTTCGCCGGCAAGCGTCAGACCTGACGGTGTTCCGACCAGCAGAAAACGCGCGTCCTGATAACAGCCGTAGTTGAGCGCATCGAGACCGCGCGCGATAAACGGATCATAGACCGTGCCAACCGGCAGCAGCCGCGTGCCGAAATGAGGCGCTGCGAGCCCCAGCGATGTCAGCATGAGGAAGAAGTTGTTTTCCGCGATTCCCAGTTCGATATGCTGGCCCGCCGCATGGGCCGACCATTTTTGCGCAGAGGGGATTTTCGCTTGACGGAACACATCGGCTACTTCCTGACGGCGGAACAGGCCGCGCTGGTTGACGAAGGCGCCAAGATTTGTGGTCTGCGTGACATCGGGCGCAGTGGTTACAATCCGGTTGCCGATTTCCTCATCGGATTTGGCAAGGTCAAACAATATCCTGCCGAACGCCGCTTGGGTCGATAGTTCATCGCCATCGGGAATCGCGAAGCGTTGCGGAACCGCAATTGCGTCAGCTTCACCCTCTGGTGGCGTTTTGGCGAAGGCGCTGTTTTCCATATATGCCTTGAGCTCGGCGGCCATATTATTGCCAAGCCCTGCATAGGGTTCCCATTCGTCCCCTTCGGCAATGCCCATCCGATCGCGCAAACCGTGAATCTGGGTAGGGTTCATCATACCGGAATGATTGTCCTTGTGACCGGCCAGCGGCAGACCAAAACCCTTCACCGTATAAGCAATGAACATGGTTGGCAGTTCGTCATCTGCCGCATCAAAAGCCCCGGTTAACGTTGCCATGCAATGGCCGCCGAGATTGGTCATCAGCGCAGCAAGCTGGTCATCATCATAGCTGGCGAGGAGCTTCTTGACGTTTGTCTTGCTGCTGATGTCTTTGAGCAACCGCTCGCGCCAAGCCTCTCCGCCTTGGTAGGTCAGCACGGCAAAATCGGCGTTCGGACAGCTGTCGATCCATTCCTCGAGCGCTTTCCCCCCTGGCTTCTTGAACGCCGCTTGCTGGAGTTTGCCATATTTGAGTGTGATCACCCGCCAGCCGCAGGTCTCGAATATATCGTCAAACCGCCGGAACATCCGGTCGGCAGTGGTGCTGTCGAGCGACTGGCGGTTGTAATCCACGATCCACCAGCAATTGCGGATATTATGTTTATATCCTTCGATCAGGCACTCATAGATATTGCCTTCATCGAGCTCTGCGTCGCCCATCAACGCGATCATCCTGCCCGCATCTTCGTTTTTCATCTGTCCGTGCGCGATGAGATAATCCTGCACCAGACTGGAGAAAGCTGTGACGGCAACGCCGAGGCCAACCGAGCCGGTCGAGAAATCAACCGGGATGCTATCCTTGGTGCGCGAAGGATAGCTCTGAACACCGCCAAAACCGCGAAAATTTATCAGATTTTCTCGCGACTGATTGCCGAGCATATAGTGAATAGCATGGAGGACAGGCCCGGCATGCGGTTTGACCGCAACCTTGTCCTGGGGTCGCAGCGCATGGAAATAGAGCGCAGCCATGATCGCAGTCATCGACGAGCAGCTCGCCTGATGCCCGCCAACCTTTAAGCCATCGCGTTTGGGCCGGATGTGATTGGCATTATGTACCGTCCAGGATGACAGCCAGCGCAAACGCGCTTCGAGCGATTCCAGCACATTTGGGGTTTCTGCGTTAGAACGCGACGCCGTTTTGACCATTTTTGAATCTCCGGATCTAGATTTTCGCTTGTATATATTTGTGGCCAACATGTCCTTGCTAACTGTTGCGCCTCATTCTAATATATTGGTATAATTTTGCTCAATTAGCTGATCATAAGGCAGATTATGTCAAATACTGAACTGGAAACATTTGACAGACGGATACTGGACGCCCTTGCAGACCGACGGCCGTATGACAAACAGCGACCTGGCGGGAAAGATTGGTTTGTCGCCAAGCCCGTGCCTTCGCCGGGTTCGCCAGCTTGAATCAAGGGGGATGATTTCAGGCTATGTGGCACTGGTGGATCCCCAAAACATTCGGTCTTTCGGTGTAGGCATTTGTCCGCGTTCGCCTTGATCAGCAGGATGACCGGCATTTGCGAACTTTCGAAACGGCAATTTCCGAGTTTCAGGAAGCAATGGAATGCTATCTGATGAGCGGGGGTGTGGCACAAGTCACCACCAGCTTTGCGTTACGGCCCATCATCTACAAGACAGCATTTCCGCTCGGACACTGAACTCAGGTGCCCGTGTAAACGCAAGGGATTTCGTGATTCGCTTAGCTCAAAGCGGCGTCGCTGCATTCCGGCTTCCGCTATCCGCTCACTACTGAGCGACCCCGTCCGTGCGGAGCACGGCAAACTGATCCGCTGTGAAGCCCAATTGATTCAGGATAGATTCGGTATCGGCTCCTTTGTCTTTCAGCGTGGCTCGCGCCGACGGGCGCGCTCCGTTCATTTCGATTGGCAAAGCGGGCAGCTTTGTTTGCGTACCATCTGCTAGCGTGACATCTTCCAGTCCACCACTCGCGACAAGATGCGGGTCGTCAAACATGTCTTCCGGCCGGGCGATTGGTGCGAATGGCAATCCGGTACCGTCCAGCAAGGCGATCAGATCTTCGCGCTTGTAGGTCGCAACCAGCGTACGGATTTGCGGCCTGCCTACCCCGTCACACACGGCATGGAGTTTGCTGTTCAGGCCGCCCTTGGTGCGTCCGATATATCTGGAA
>CANLBM010000004.1 GCA_947488845.1 uncultured Sphingomonadaceae bacterium
GCAAAACCGCAGGCGGGTGAAATATGTTAAAAATCATCCTTGACGGGGATGCGATTAGACGACCGTTACAAGTCCATCTCCCTCACGGGAGAAGGAGAGCGCAATGTTTTCAGATACAAATGACCGACAGTATCAAGCAGTCGCGGTAGATCTTCCCGCCAGACTAACCCCGACAATCGCCGCCATCGCCGCGACGAAGCCCGGAATGATCTCGTAAACGCCGGGACCGCCCATGAATTCCTTGTTCCAGCCCATGGCGATCCACAGGATCACCACGCCGGCACCAATCACCAGTCCGGACACCGCGCCAGCGCCGGTCATCCGTTTCCAGGTCAGCGACAGCAGGATCAGCGGCCCGAAGGCTGCGCCAAACCCGGCCCAGGCGTTTGACACCAGCCCCAGCACCTTGCTGTCCGGATCGCGGGCGATATAGATCGCGACCAGCGCGACCAGCGCCACAAACAGTCGCCCGACATTGACCGTCTCCCGCTCGCTGGCGTTCTTGCGCAGGAACAGGCGGTAGAAATCCTCGGTCAGCGAGCTGGACGAGACCAGCAATTGCGAGCTGATCGTGCTCATGATCGCCGCCAGCAAGGCAGCGAGCAGGAAGCCGGTGATCAGCGGGTGGAATAATGTGTTGGCCAGCAGGATGAAGATGGTCTCCGGATCTTCCAGCACCAGCCCGTTCATCTCGACATAGGCGCGTCCGGTAATGCCGACGCCGATCGCGCCGAGCAGGGCGACGCCCATCCAGCTCATGCCGATGGTCCGCGCCTTGGCAACGTCCGGAATCGAACGAATCGCCATGAAGCGGACGATGATATGCGGCTGCCCGAAATAGCCCAGACCCCAGGTGATCGCCGAGAGAAAGCCGATAAACGACAATCCTGCGGTCAGGCTGAGAAAATCGGGGTCGATCGCGTTCAGCTGCGCACTGGCGGCGCCCAAACCGCCATCGCTGGTCAGAACCACCAGCGGCATCAGCACCAGCGCCACGACCATGATGCAGCCCTGGACGAAGTCGGTCAGGCTGACGGCGAGAAAGCCGCCAACCATCGTATAGGCCAGTACCACACCCGCGGTCAGCCATATCCCGGTCATATAGTCGCTCATGCCGGTATCGCCGAACAGCCCGGCAAAGCTGGTCTCGAACAATTTGCCGCCGCCGACCAGTCCCGCTGCGGTATAGACGGCAAAGAACAATACGATGATGATCGCCGATGTCACCCGCAGCGCCAGCGCCTTGTCGGGGAAACGGTTGGCGAGAAATTCGGGGATGGTGAGCGCATTGCCCATCCGTTCGGTCTGCTCGCGCAGGCGCGGCGCCACCACGATCCAGTTGACCAGCGCGCCGGCGAACAGCCCGATCCCGATCCACACTTCCACCAGTCCCGCCGCATAAAGCGCGCCCGGCAGGCCGAGCAGCAGCCAGCCCGACATATCGGATGCGCCAGCAGACAATGCCGCGACGGCGGGGTGAAGGTTACGCCCGCCCAGCAAATAGCCTTCGCTGCTATCGGTGGATTTGCGCCAGGCATAAAATCCGATGGCCAGCATCAGGATGAAATAAAGGGCGAGTGAAATCAGGGCTCCGGTTTGCATCCGACGGTCATAGCGATTTTGACCTCGATGTCACCATCTGCCTTTTGCGGAGGGGAGAACTGCGATGCGCGTCTCAGGATTGCCAGGCGATTAGACTTGTCAGCTTTCTCTTCCTCCCCGCTTGCGGGGAGGGGGACCGCGCGAAGCGTGGTGGAGGGGCGCGCGTCTGAACGCAGCGCCTCGGCCAACCACCCCTCCGTCAGCCGTTCCGGCTGCCACCTCCCCGCAAGCGGGGAGGAAAAGCTTATTCTCCCTCACCGGAGAAGAATCTCTTACCGCAGCCGTTTCACGAACAAATGACCATGTTCATCGCGTTTGGTCTGGAAATTCGGCACTGCCTCGAACATCTCGGACAATCTTGAAAAACCGTAGTTGCGGACGTCGAAGCTCGACCGGTTGCCGGCAATCTTGCCGACCTCGCTCAGGCTGGCATAGCCCTCGGCATCGCGTTTGGTCGCCTGATAGGCGTCGATCAGCAAGTTGAGCAGATCATCATCGACCTTGCCGCTGCTCTCGCTCGCGCCAGCCGGGCTTTCCGCCTTGGCTGACGGCATGACGTCACTTTTGCCGCCGCTACGATTGCGCTTGTCGACCTGGATCAAGGCGTCAACGTCGATGAAACGGCTGCACGCCTGTTTGAACGCTTCCGGCGTCTTGGCGCTGCCAAAGCCATAGACCGGCAGCCCTTCCTGGCGGATCCGCATCGCCAGCGGCATGAAGTCGCTGTCGCTGCTCATGATTCCGAAGCCGGTGACATTGCCGCGGAACAACAGGTCCATGGCGTCAATCGTCATCTTCATGTCGGTGGCATTCTTGCCCTTGGTCATGTCGAACTGCTGCTGCGGCTCAATGCCATATTTGTGGAGTATCTTCTCCCAGCCTTTCAGCGCGCTCTTGGTCCAGTTGCCATAGGCACGGCGGATATTGACGGTGCCAAGCTCGGCCAGCGCGGTCAGGACCGGATCGATCCCGTTATGGCTGGCATTGTCCGCGTCGATCAGCAGGGCGATATTGTTGATATGTTGGTTCATCATGCTTTGATGGACTGCGAGGGCAGGGCGTTCAAGCGGAAAGATGCTGTCCTGCGGCGCGGCAAGGCGATTAGGCCGGACCTTGCCCGTTGCCGATTGTCATGCCGGAAAGGTCCGGTCGATGCCGCAGACTATCCCCCCGAATCATTGCATCATTATCTTTCTGCCTCGGGCCAGAAGGGGAAAGAGTATCCGTTAAATTCTCTCGATAGGAAGTCAAATCCCCGAATTTACGCCATTCGGGGAACAAGCTCATTCCACCGCGGAGAATTCATCGCTCTCTTCATTCAGCACGTGCAATTTCCCTTCGGCAATCGCGAACCAGGCGCCGATCAGGCGAATCGATCCATCCGCTTCTTTCTCCTGAATGCACGGGAAAGTGCGCAAATTGGCCAGGCTGGTGCGGATGCCTTCATGCTCCATCGCCAGTTGCGCTTCTTTGCTGTGCAGATCGCCATGGTCGTGCACGACTTTTGCGCGGGCGTCATCGAGCAGGGTGATCCAGTCGGCGATGAAGCCGCCTTTGCCGTGTGGCATGTCCTTCATCTGCTCGGACAGCGCCGCTGCACAGCCGCCGCAGCTGCCATGGCCCATGACCACGACTTCCTCGACTTTGAGAAACTGCACGGCGAATTCCAGAGCCGAGGAAACACCGTGATGACCGGGGCTCGTTTCAAAAGGGGGTACCAGGGCCGCCACATTGCGGACAACGAAGGTCTCGCCCGGATTGGTATCGAAAATCTGCGTCGGATCGACCCGGCTGTCGCTGCAGGCAATGATCATGACCTTCGGACTCTGGCCTTCCTTGAGGTCAATCCAGCGTTCGCGCTGCGTCTTCCACTGTTCGGAACGGAAGCGACGGTAGCCATCGAGCAAGTCTGCAAATTTTCTCATGTTTCAATCCATATCACCGGTTTTGGGGGTGGCAACAGTGGTTTTCTTGTCCTATCTGATAGAAATGAACGAAATCACCAAAATCACTTCGCCTGACAGCCCTCCCGAACGCCAGCGCAAGCCCGACTGGATCCGGGTAAAGGCGCCAATGGGTGTCGAATTTGAAAAAACCCGCGCGTTGATGCGGGAGCATAAGCTCAACACGGTATGTGAAGAGGCTGCTTGCCCGAATATTGGCGAATGCTGGACAAAGAAACACGCCACGGTGATGATCCTCGGCGATGTCTGCACCCGGGCCTGCGCCTTCTGTAACGTCAAGACCGGAATGCCGATGGCGGTGGACGCACAGGAGCCGCAACATACGGCCGATGCTGCTGCGAAACTCGGACTAGAGCATATCGTGATAACTTCGGTCGATCGCGATGATCTGGCCGATGGCGGCGCGAGCCAGTTCGTCAAGGTGATCGAGGCCTTGCGCCGGACGACGCCGGACACGACCATTGAAATATTGACGCCGGACTTTCGCAACAAATCGGAAGCTGCGGTCGAAGCGATTGTCGCGGCGAGGCCCGATGTCTATAACCATAATCTCGAAACCGTGCCCCGGCTCTATCCGACGATCCGGCCCGGCGCGCGTTATTATGCCTCGCTCCGTTTGCTCGAACAGGTCAAGCGACTCGATCCGTCCATCTTCACCAAATCCGGTGTCATGCTCGGCCTGAGCGAACAGCGTCTTGAAGTGCATCAGGTGATGGACGACATGCGCAGCGCCGATGTCGACTTCCTGACCATGGGCCAATATCTCCAGCCAACGACGAAACACGTCAAAGTCAGCGAATTTGTCACGCCGCAGGCCTTTGATGCTTATGCATCGGTCGCCCGCGCAAAGGGCTTCCTGCTGGTCGCGTCAAGCCCGTTGACCCGGTCCAGCTATCACGCTGGCGAAGATTTTGCCAAAATGCGCCAGGCTCGCGAGGAAAAGCTGGCGCGTTCGGGTGCAGCGAATGCCCGTCCATAGGGAAACACGCGATCTGCCCTACAGCTGCGCGCAAATGTACGCGCTGGTCGCCGACGTCGGTCGTTATCAGGAATTTCTGCCCTGGGTGGTAGGCACAAGGATCCGGGCCGATAGCGAAACCGAAATGCTGGCCGATGTTCTGGTCGGTTTCAAAGGTTTGCGCGAGCAGTTTTCATCGCGCGTGATCAAGGCGCATGACCAGTCGATCGATGTGGATTATCTGGACGGTCCGCTGAAGCAACTGCACAATGAATGGCGGTTCAGGACCCGCGAAGCCGGCGGATGCCACGTCGATTTTTATGTCGAGTTTACTTTTAAAAATCGCGTGTTCGAGAAACTGGCCGGCCAGATGTTTGCCAAGGCATTGCACAAGATGACCAGTGCCTTCGTCGAACGCGCCGGTGAAATATATGGAGCCAGCTACTCGCTGTCCTCTGGCAACAGCAGTTCCAGCGCGACGAGCACGGCCTGAAACCTGATGTCCGCACGGCTTTTGTCCTCGCCAAACATTTTCCGGTCGGCAACCACGTCCTCGGCGCTTTTGCCTTTTTCGGCTTTGGCGAAAACCACGGTCCCAACCGGTTTTTTCTCGGTACCGCCGCCTGGTCCTGCCACGCCGGTGATCGCCACCGCTACGTCGCAACCCGATTGATCGAGCGCGCCCTGCGCCATTTCCCAGGCCACCGCGATCGAAACCGCACCGAATGTTTCCAGCACATCGTTGCTGACACCCAGCATTTTCTGCTTTGCACCGTTGGAATAGGTGTTGAAGCCGCTATCGAAAACATCGCTGCTCCCGGGAACTTCGGTTAGCGCCGCAGCAACCAGTCCGCCGGTACAGCTTTCCGCGACCGTTATCCGTCTACCGGCAGCGCGATTTTTTTCGATAACCGTTGTCGCCAGGGCAACAAGTTCGGGAGGAAGGAGATTTTTCATAGAACGGGGCCGTTAGCGCATCATAGCGGTGCTTTGCAAATGGGAATGTCCTGCTTCTTGTCATCCTTGGTCGCGGCCTGCATGATAGTGATGGCGAGGCTGGCGATATTTGAAGACGGCATTGGTTCCAGATCGCTGTATATCTTGTCGATCAAACTGCAATCTTTGGGCTTTATTTCGTCGCCTACGAGTTTGCTGAAGATGGCGTCTGCAATTGGTCGCAGGAGTGTATCGTCAATTTCCGGCGGCAATTTTTCGCCAGCCAATACAGATACTGCACCCTTGGCTTCAGGCCACGCACTTTCCGATGCCGCCCGATATTTGGCGAGCTGAACAGAATTTTCCCGCAACAATGATGCCGTCGCCGGCAGGCTGGCCGAGCATTTGTTGCGACTGGCCTCTACCAATGTTGGCAGCACATAGGTCACCAGCGCTTCGGCTTGTGCAACGCTCAGACATTGTTCGGCTTGAGTCGCCTGCGCTGCCATAGAATGGGTCAGAGCATATAATGCCAGTCCGGCCATGAAATTTTTGTTCATCAATTTCCCTCCAATGAAATCGTGACAATGGCCTGGGCAGCCATGCCTTCTTTTCGCCCGGTGAACCCCAGTCCCTCGGTGGTTGTCGCTTTCACACTGATCTGGTCCATTCCGATCGACAATATTTCGGCGATATTCTGTCTTATGGACTCCCGGTGGGGCTTGATCTTGGGTGCTTCGCAAATGACGGTCATGTCGACATTATGAATTGAGCCACCTTTCTCTGCGATGAGCGAAGCCGCATATTCGACAAACCGGACGGACGCCGCGCCGCGCCACTGCGGATCGGATGGCGGGAAATGGTCGCCAATGTCGCCGGCTGCGATGGTGCCCAGCAGGGCGTCGGTCAGGGCATGCAATAGAACATCCGCATCGCTGTGCCCGACAAGGCCTTTATCATGGTCTATTTTGAGGCCACCCAGCCACAATTCCTCGCCGGCGGCCAGTCGATGGACATCATAGCCCATCCCCGTGCGTATCTGACGCATGTTCAGTGTCCTTTCCCCGCCGAAGTCACCGGGTAGCGTGTATTTTTTTAGGGCCTCGTCACCATCGACGACTGTTACCGCATGTCCCGCTGCCCGGAAAATCTGGGCATCATCGCTTGCATTTTCAGTGGCGGGAAACCGTTCATGCGCTGCCAGCAATTTTGCAAAGTCGAATGCCTGCGGGGTTTGCACGCGCCACAGGCTGTCGCGGTCTACCGTCTGGTCAAGCCGGTTGTCATGGATCTGGACCATAGTATCGACACAGGGTAAAACCGGTATCGCTGCCGCTACCGATCGCAACCGGTCAACCAGCCGGTCGATAATCTCGTGCGACACAAATGGCCGCGCGGCGTCATGGACGAGAATATTTTTCGCGCCGCCGCCGTTGCGGATCGCGGTCAGGCCATTGAAAACCGACTGTTGGCGCGTTGCGCCACCAATGACGATCTGATGGTGTGAATCGGCACCGAGAGCCTTGTCGAGCTGTTCTTCCTGTCCTTCCGCGATCACAATCCAGGTCTGGTCAATGGCGGCGTGGGATGAAAAGCTTTCCACGCTATGGCGAACCATCGCTTTGCCACCAGTCAACTCGAACTGCTTGGGCAGGTCCAGGCCAGTCCGCGAACCGGCACCTGCGGCTACGATTAACGCATGGGTTTTGTCGGAGGGATCACTAACTTGTGCCATGGATCGCGATCTACGCCGAGAATAGAAATGAAGCAATTCTTGCCTCGAAATTGATTTGTCGATAAGGGGTGCTTAAATTTTAGGCAGTATCAATGAAACTCAACCCGATCACTATTGGCGATATTGAAATCGAAAGCCCGGTATTGCTGGCGCCGATGACCGGTGTCACCGATTTGCCCTTTCGCAAGCTGGTCCGGCGATTTGGCTCCGGCCTCAATGTCACGGAAATGATCGCCAGTCAGGCGATGATCCGCGAAACCCGCCAGTCCCTGCAGAAATGCGCCTGGGACCCGACCGAGGAGCCGGTATCGATGCAGCTTGCCGGCTGTGATCCTGCAGTCATGGCCGACGCCGCCAGGCTCAATGAAGATCGTGGTGCCCAGATCATCGACATCAATATGGGCTGTCCGGTGAAAAAGGTCGTGAACGGCGACGCCGGTTCGGCTTTGATGCGCGACCTTCCCTTGGCGGCCGCGCTGATCAAGGCAACGGTTGAGGCGGTCAATGTACCGGTCACGGTAAAAATGCGGATGGGCTGGGATCATCAAAGTCTGAACGCGCCGGAACTGGCGCATATTGCAGAAGATCTCGGTGCAAAAATGATTGTCGTGCACGGCAGAACCCGTTGCCAGATGTACCGGGACAGCGCCGACTGGAGCTTCGTCAGCAAGGTCAAGCAGGCGGTTTCTCTGCCGGTTATCGTGAACGGCGATATTTGTACGATCGAAGACGGGCAGGCAGCGCTTGAGCAAAGCGGCGCGGATGGCGTGATGATCGGTCGCGGTGCTTATGGCAAGCCATGGCTATTGGGGCAGTTCATGCACTGGTTCAAGACCGGGGAACGGTTGCCGGATCCCGATATTGCAACCCAATATGCCATTCTCGACGAACATTATCGCGACATGATGAAACTCTATGGCGAAGATGTCGGCGTCAAAGTCGCCCGCAAGCATGTCGGTTGGTATACCAAGGGTCTCACCGGTTCGGCAGAATTTCGCAATCGGGCAAATAGCGAGGCGGACCCTCAAGTCGTGCTGAAAATGCTGGAGGAGTTTTATACGCCCTGGCTGAACAAAGCCGCAGCTTGATGGACGGGAATCCGTCGGGAGAGCTAATTCTGGCGGGTATCAGTCATGCATTGATCGTCCTGGATTCCCGACATCTGGTTGCACGGATCAATCCTGCCGGCGAAGCCCTGTTCGGGACCAGTGCCAAACATCTGGTCGGGCGCAAGATCACCGATGTCCTGCAATTTGCCGACCTCAGACTGAACGAGGCTCTGGTCGAGCAAGATATCAGTCTTACCGCTCGCGGGGTGATGGTTTCCAGCGATGAGCGGAAACTGGGTTTTGCCGATTTTGACATTCATCCGCTGGCATCCGGTCCGGAATGGCGCCTGATATCCCTGTCGCTGATGGCGCAGGACGGCCCGATTCTCGAGAGCGAGAATAGCGATCCATCCAGTCTGGCGATCCGGGCTCCGGATATTCTCAGCCATGAAATCAAGAATCCGCTGGCGGCGATCAGAGGGGCAGCGCAGCTGCTCGAACGGCAGCTCGACGAATCGCAGAAAACACTGACCCAGATGATTACCGCGGAGGTAGAGCGGGTGGTCAATTTGCTCAATCGCATGCAGACCCTGTCCTCCAACCAGCCGGCCCGGACCAAGGCCGTCAACATTCACACTCTAATCGACCGCGCACGGCGTTCGACAGAAGCGGCGACCGGCCAGGCCATCAAAATCACCGACAAGTTCGATCCGTCGCTGCCGGACGCGCTGGTCGACCCCGATGCCATGATGCAGGTTCTGACCAACTTGCTGTCCAACGCGGTGGATGCAACCCGGCATCTCGCAAATCCCGAAATCCGCATCGTCACCCGCTACAGTTTCGGTGCGTCCCTGTCGGCGCAGGGTGGAACCGAGGCGATACGGTTGCCGATCCAGATAATGGTGTGCGACAATGGTCCCGGCGTTCCGGCAGAGCTGGAGCAGGAAATTTTTACCGCCTTCGTCTCGACCAAGAAGGAAGGGCAGGGACTGGGTCTTGCTCTGGTGAAGAAGCTCATGCGCGATATGAACGGGCGTATCCGCTATGATCGCGGAAATCAGGACGAGATGAGCAGATTCACGTTGTTTCTCCCCGTTGCCCCGAAAAACTGACGTCAGGACAAATCATGGCCAAAGCAAAAATCATATTAGTCGAAGACGATTTGTCGGTCAGTCACGTCATTATCACCGCCCTGCGGGCCGACGGATATGACGTCGAAAGCTGCAAGTCGGTAACCGAGCGTGACGCGCTCATGGCGAGCAGCAGCTACGACTTGCTGCTCACCGATGTCGGACTGGGCGAGTGTGACGGGATTTCTTCGCTGGACACGGTAAAGACCACCCACCCGGACATCCCGATCATCATCATCTCTGCTCAAAATACCCTCAATACCGCCGTTAGGGCTTCGGAAACCGGGGCATTCGAATATCTGCCCAAACCATTTGATCTTGATGAACTGGTCGAGGTGGTCGGCCAGGCGCTGAAGCCGAAGAATATCCAGCCGGTCGAGTCATCGATGGACGAGGAAAGCCTTCCGCTCGTCGGCAGAAGTCCGGCGATGCAGGAAGTATACCGGATGATCGCGCGGCTCCTGAAAAATGATCTGTCGGTGCTGGTTCTGGGAGAATCCGGGACCGGCAAGGAGCTGGTTGCGGAGGCCATTCACGGGCTGGGGCATCGGAAATCCGGTCCGTTCATAGCCGTCAACATGGCCGCGATTCCGTCAGAGCTGATCGAGGCCGAGCTGTTCGGGCATGAGAAAGGCGCCTTCACCGGTGCCGTGGCCAACGCCTCGGGCAAATTTGAACAGGCGCAGGGCGGGACCCTGTTTCTCGACGAGATTGGCGACATGCCGATGCACGCGCAAACCCGGCTTTTGCGGGCGCTTCAGTCGGGTGAAATCAATCGCGTGGGCGGCAAGGGGCTGGTCAAGCTCGATGTCCGGATCATCGCCGCCACCAATCATAATTTCCTGGAATTGATCGAGCAGGGAAAGTTCCGGGAAGACCTATATTATCGCATCAATGTCGTGCCGATTGAATTGCCGCCGCTCCGGGAGCGCGCCAGCGATATTCCGGCGCTCGCCACGCATTTCCTCAAGCTCGCTATGACTGAGGGACTGCCCCACAAGCAGATTTCCCAGGAAGGGATGAATCTGCTCTGCCATCATTATTGGCGCGGGAATGTTCGCGAACTCAAGAACGTCATCTATCGTCTGGTTGTGACCGGACGGGAAGACACGCTCTCCGAGGATGCCATCCGTCACATTCTGTCGGCGGAGCGCGGGGAGGATCGGGCGGAATCAGAAAATCTGGAGTTCGAAGCCCACATCAAGTCTATAGTGCTCGGGCTGATGGCCGATCCGGAAAAGGAAAATCTATATGCCAAGGCGCTGGAGAAATTTGAAAGGCCGTTGCTGATCGAGATGATGCATCACGCCCACGGCAACCAGATTAAGGCAGCAAAAATTCTCGGCATAAATCGCAACACCCTCCGGAAGAAGCTGAATGAATATCAGATCGACCCGACGGAATCCAAATAGCAATCCGCGATGAAATGACGGATTGCTTCGCCCAACCGTGATATTTTTGCAATATTAGTGCTTTTCTTGCAACGAATCCGTTGTATTGAAAGCACAATGAAGTTTTTCAGTCATCATCTGGCACGGCCGGTCCCCAATTGGCTGCGGCGCCTGTCCCTCATGTCCGAGCGGGATGCCGTGATGAAACGGATCGAATGGATTACGCTCCTCCTTTTCGGCGTCATAATGGTCGGCACCTATTTTCTGCTGAGCAGACAATCGGACCAGACCGATTTCATTTCCCCTCCGTTGACGGCCGCGCTCCTCGTTGCAAATCTGGTTCCGGCCATGGCATTGCTTGTCCTCTCCGGCCGACGGATTGCAAAGGGCAGGGCCGCCAAATCTTCGATCGGCAGTAAAGGGCGGCTGCACGTTCGTCTGGTTGCCTTATTCTCTCTGGTCGCGAGCATTCCGATGCTGCTGGTGGTCATCTTTGCCTCTCTCCTTTTTCAATATGGTGTCGAATTCTGGTTTTCCGATCGTGCCAGGGGGATGCTCGAAAACGCTAATGATCTCGCGCGGGGCTATTATGAGCAGAACCAGCGTGAAGTCGGTGAAGAGACGATCACGATGGCCAATGATCTGCGCAACTATTTGCAGCAGGCAAATCTGGAAAGCCCGGAATTTGCCGAAGGCTATGTCTTTCAGGTGCTTTCCCGAAAGCTCAACGAATCTGCCATTATCGAATATGGCCCCGATGGTGTCCCGCGCACTGCAGCGGCCGTCGATCCCGATGACGCTGACCAGAATCCCAAGATAACCGATGCGGTGCTGAAGCAACTTGAGCAAGGCAAGCCCTATGTTGTTACCGCGAGGCCAAACAAGATCGAGGCGGTGACGGCGCTTGATCTGACATCGCGCATATTTCTCTATGCCGCCCGTGATTCCGACATGCTGGCGCTGAGCCAGTGGGAAAGGGCGCAGTCTGTTCTTGCCGATTACGAGGATCTTTTTTCGCGGTCCAGAAGCCTGCAGTTGCAATTCAATATCGCTTTATTTGTCATTTCCCTGCTCATCGTTGGTCTGGTGTTGTGGATCGCATTGGTGGTTGCGGACCGGATGGTGAAACCGGTGAGCGATCTGGTCCACGCGGCGAAACGGGTCACCGAAGGGGACCTTGCGACACGGGTCCCGGGAACATTCGAAAATGACGAGATTGGTACGCTGGGGCGGGCGTTCAATCGCATGACCGAACGTCTGGAAACGCAAACAACGGCCTTGATTACCGCTAACGAGCAATTGGGGAGCCGTCGGTCCTTTATCGAAGCGGTGCTGGAATCGGTCACTGCCGGCATCATCAGTCTCGACGAGAAAGGCGAGATAAAGCTTGTCAACTCACAGGCTCTGTCGCTGCTTTCCAAATCCGTCGACGAATTGCTGGATGTCGATATCGTCAAGGCTGCGCCGCAATTTGCGGACCTTGTTCATGACGGTGTCGAGAATAGCATCATTGAATTCGCGTCGGAATCCGACATGCGTACTTTGGCGGTGAAAATCGTCGGTGGCCCTGCCGGGCATGTGATCACATTTGAAGATATTACCCAGCAACTGCTGGATCAGAGGCGCGCCGCATGGTCCGATGTTGCGAGACGCATCGCTCATGAAATCAAGAATCCCTTGACCCCTATCCAGTTGGCCGCGGAAAGATTGCAGCGGAGATTTGGAACACGTATCGAAGGCGATGCTGGCGTATTTGAAAATCTCACCAATACGATTGTCCGGCAGGTCGGCGATCTGCGGAATATTGTCGATGAATTTTCATCTTTTGCACGCATGCCGAAACCGGTTTTTCGTCGGGAGAATCTCGATGATATCCTGAAGCAGGCTCTGTTCATGCAGGATGTAGCTTGGCCGTCCATTGGATTTAATTTTATCTCCGACGATCAACCTGTTTCGCTGGTTTGCGATCGCCGGCAACTGGGGCAGGCGCTTACGAATATCATTAAAAATGCTGCCGAAGCTATTGAGCAAAAGGCCGAAACCAGCCCTGATTTTCAGGTCTCTGACGGGAAAATCACGTTGTCCGTTCGTGCGGAAAATCAGATTGTCGTCATCGAACTGACCGATAATGGCATAGGTTTGCCGATTGAGCGGGAGCGCATCGTCGAGCCCTATATGACGACGCGGGCCAGCGGCACAGGATTGGGACTCGCGATCGTCAAGAAGATTGTCGAAGAACATTTTGGCGAGATGAAATTCTGCGATGCGCCAGAAGGCGGTACCCGTGTGACCATTCGGTTCAGTCCATCCAAATTGGCCAGATTGTCGCATGATGGCGCGGCGACCACCGCCGAAAAAGAGGGCGACCCTGCCGGGAGTGGCGATCAGCTGGCAGATATTGAGAAATAAGGATTAGAGGTTCAACATGGCGTTAGATATTTTGGTTGTCGACGACGAGCCCGATATTCGTGATCTGATATCCGGGGTCCTGGAAGACGAAGGATATAGCACCCGGGTGGCTGCTGACAGCGATGCCGCGCTTGCCGCGGTCAAAGAGCGCCGACCTTCTCTGGTTCTGCTCGATGTATGGCTGCGAGGCTCGCGACTGGATGGTTTGGAGTTGCTGACCGAGTTGAAGCAACTCGACGCAAAATTGCCAATCATCGTGATTTCTGGTCATGGCAATATCGACACTGCTGTTGCCGCCATTTCGCAAGGTGCTGTCGATTTCATCGAGAAGCCTTTTGAAGCGGAAACGCTGCTTCATCTGGTTTCCAGAGCGACCGAAACCGAACGGCTCCGCAGGGAGAACGAGATACTCAAGGCGCGGGTGGGTTTCGCCGACGAATTGACCGGAAATTCGGCCGCGGTCAATAATGTGAGGGCGACGCTGAAGCGGGTGGCCGGGACGGGCAGTCGCTTGTTGATCTCCGGGCCGGCAGGAGTCGGCAAAGAAGTTGCCGCACGGTTGATGCACAATTGGAGCTCTCGTGCCGATGCGTCCTTCGTGACCATTAGCGCCGCCAGATTGTCTCCGGAAAGCGTCGAAGAGGAGCTGTTCGGCACCGAACGGAACGGCAAAATCGAGAAGACCGGATTGATGGAAGAGGCTCATGGAGGCACTTTGTTCATCGATGAAGTGGCGGACATGCCGCTCGATACCCAGGGGAAAATACTCCGGGTTCTGACCGAACAAAGCTTCAACCGGCTTGGCGGTTCGCAAAAAGTGAATGTCGATGTCCGGGTCGTGTCGGCAACGTCACGTGATCTTGAAGTCGAGATACGCGAAAAGAGATTCAGGGAAGATCTTTTCTACCGCCTCAATGTCGTCCCGGTAATATTGCCACCGTTAAATGAGAGACGCGAAGATATTCCGGTGCTTGTGGAACATTATGCTGCGCGCTTTGCCGCCGATCAGCGCTTGCATCCGCCGGAGATTTCCGATGAAGCAATGGCCGCGCTTCAGGCCTGTGACTGGCCCGGCAACGTCAGGCAGTTGCGCAATGTTATCGAGCGGACGATCATCCTGGCCCCCAAGGACAAATTCACGAAAATAGAAGTCGAGATGTTGCCGCCCGAAATTCTCGGCAATGATGATGAACTGGACCAGGGCGTGGCATCATTGATGGGATCGCCTCTGAGAGAGGCGAGGGAAAGTTTCGAACGGGAATATTTGAAAGTGCAGATCAGGCGCTTTTCCGGCAATATATCCAAAACCGCGAATTTCATCGGTATGGAACGGTCAGCGCTTCACCGAAAGTTGAAAATACTGGGCCTTGCATCGCGAAAAAAACCGGACGGAGAGTGATCTGCAAGGTTAAGCGGTTGTCGTGAGGGGGCTAATCCCATATATGTAGATCTGCGATGCCTCTGGTACACAGCCTTCTTCGCACAAATTATAAAATGCCATCATAAAGAGGGCCAATAATTGGAGTCAAAAATGACCGATAGATCAAACAACTTGCAGGATTTATTCCTGAACTCCCTAAGAAAATCAAAAACCCCGGTGACAATGTTTCTGGTCAAGGGTGTCAAACTTCAGGGTATTGTGACCTGGTTCGACAATTTTTCAGTGTTGCTGCGCCGCGACGGTCAGTCGCAGCTTGTATACAAGCACGCAATATCAACGATTATGCCGTCCGAGGCGCTCGACACCGCGCCGTTCGCCGAGTTGATGGAGAACGCCAAGGTAAGGGCAGGGGTGCTGCAGGAAGTCTTCCTGACGGCGGTCCGGGACAGCAATGACCCAGTGACGATGTTTCTCGTCAACGGCGTGATGTTGCAGGGCGCGGTATCCGCTTATGATCTGTTCTGCATCTTGCTGGAGCGGGAGGGATTGTCGCAACTCGTCTACAAGCATGCCATTTCAACCGTGCAACCGGGCGGGCCGCTCAATCTGGCGGATTATAACCAATCAGATGATGGTGCGCATTGATACCATTTGAGAAGGAAAGTCTCGACAGCAAGAGCCGGCGGGCGCTTATCGTACATCCCGACATGGTTTCGTTGAGCCAGTCGGCGCTCGAGCATCGGCTGGAAGAGGCCGTTGGTCTGGCCTTGGCAATCGGATTGGTTGCGACGGATTCGCACTATTTTTCGGTCCGCAAAGCCAAGCCCGCCACCTTGTTCGGATCGGGGCAGGTCGACCAGATCGGCAAGATGATGAAGGAACAAGAGGCCACAATATTGATTGTGGACGGTAGTTTGAGTGCCATTCAGCAGAGAAATCTCGAAGAGAAACTCGACGTCAAGGTCATCGACCGGACCGGCCTCATCCTCGAGATATTCGGCGCACGCGCCGCTACGGCCGAAGGCCGCTTGCAGGTGGAACTTGCCCATCTCGACTATCAGGCCGGTCGCCTGGTCCGTAGCTGGACCCATCTTGAACGGCAACGCGGCGGCTTCGGCTTTCTCGGCGGTCCGGGTGAAACCCAGATCGAGTCCGATCGCCGGATGATCCGCGACCGCATGGCCAAGCTCCGCAAGGATCTGGCCCATCTGCGAAAGACCCGTGCCTTGCATCGCGACCGGCGTCAGCGCGCTCCCTGGCCGGTCATCGCGCTGGTCGGCTATACAAATGCCGGAAAATCGACATTATTCAACCGGTTGACCGGCGCCGACGTCTTTGCCGAAGATCTGCTTTTTGCAACGCTCGATCCGACGATGCGGGAATTTCCGCTGCCGGGATATGACAAGGCGATATTGTCCGACACGGTTGGCTTTGTATCGGATCTTCCCACCCAATTGGTGGCGGCTTTCCGGGCCACGCTTGAAGAAGTAAGTGCAGCAGACATTGTCGTTCATGTCCGTGATATCTCGCATGAGGCAAGCGACGCACAGGCCCGCGATGTCAGGCAGATATTGGCAGATCTTGGCGTGTCCGAGGAAGCGGGCGAGGGGCCTCCTGTAATCGAAGCGTGGAACAAGATTGACAAAATCTCTCCCGATGATCCGCAATATACGCGTATTTCTTCACCGTTGCCGGAAAATGTCTGCACCATCTCTGCCGGCACGGGAGCTGGAGTCGAGACGCTGGTCAAGCTGATCGCCAAAACCCTGTCGGAAGGCTATAAATCCGAGCAGATTACGATCGCGGCGTCCGATGGCAAGCGGATGGCATGGTTGCACGAGAATGGCCGGGTGTTGAAAAGCGAACAACAGGCGGATAATTTGATTCTTTCGGTAGAGATGTCACCGCGAAACTGGGGCCGGTATCAAGCGCTGGATTGATCGATCAGATCGCGGCCAGTTTCACCTTGGCTTTTTGCCATTCCGCTTCCAGTTCCTCGATCGACATGTCCTGCATATCTTTCGTAAGACTGGATTCTACCTCGTTGAATCTTCTGCTGAATTTTTTGGTGGCATCGGCGAGGGCGCGTTCTGCATCGACCTTATAGTGACGGGCCAGATTGACGGCTGAAAACAATAGATCGCCGATTTCCTCGTGCACTTCTTCGTCGCTGGTCGCTGCTGCAACCTCATCAAGCTCTTCGAGCAACTTGTCCTTCACCGGTGCCTTGTCGGGCCAGTCAAACCCCACTCTCGCTGCGCGTTTCTGGATTTTCTGCGCGCGCAGCAAAGCGGGCAGGGCCAGGGCGACGCCGTCGAGCGCGCTGGGCTGGCCGGATTGTTCCCGCTCGCCGGCCTTGATCTGTTCCCATCCGGGGCTTTCGTCGGCTTCACCAAAGATATGCGGATGGCGGCGGGTCATTTTGTCGCAAATCGTCTCGACGACATCATTGAAATCAAACTGCTCCGCATCAGCGGCAATCTGGCTGTGAAAAACGACCTGCAGCAAGAGATCGCCAAGTTCGTCTTTCAGCGCCAAAATATCATCGCGTTCGATGGCGTCGGCAACTTCATAGGCTTCTTCAATCGTATATGGAGCGATCGTCTTGAAGGTCTGCACCTTGTCCCATTCACAACCGCTGTCCGGATCGCGCAGGCGCCGTATGATTTCTAGCAGGGGATCGATCAATTGTGCATCCGTTCTCATCCGTCATTTTGTCCCATTCACAACCGCTGTCCGGATCGAGCAAGTGCCGCATGATTTCCAGCAGGAGATCAATCAACTGCGCATCCGTCCTCATGCGTCATTTTGTCCCATTCACAATCACTGTCCGGATCGCGCAAGCGCAGCGTGATTTCCAGCAGGGGATCAATCAATTGTGCATTCGTTCTCATTCGTCATTAAGGTTGATAATATATATTATGTTAAATTATTGATCATCCGGCAGGGCGGCTATCGCCCGGATCCAACACCATTTCCGTCCCCTCTACGCGCCAACTTCGCAACTTTGACAGAAAATTCATGCCAATCACATTGGAATCACCAAATTCTTCAGCCACAACTACCGGTAACTCCCGAGCAACCATCGAGCCGATTCGAAGCGACTGAATTGTTCCTCTTTGCGCGCTAACCGATCCATTGGCTGTTGTAAGAACGACTGGAAATGCACTTCCGCTAATCTCGATCCTGGCGTCTCTCGCGGTTTGCAATGTCATGGCGGTTGTGGTTGCCCCACTGTCGATCAAGAACCTTACCGGGTGTTCGTTGACCGTTGCAGTTACCCAGAAATGGCCGTCCGCCGACTGACGGATCCGCAACTTATCACCGTCAACAACTTGTTCATTTGCACCAGTAACTTCGCTGGCTACGCGGTTCCAGACTGCCAATATTTCATTCTGATAGGAGAAGCCGAGTATGAAGATCGCAAATATAGCGACCCAGGCCAAGGCGGTCCGAATGATCTCGCGAAAACCCATTCGTCGCGAAAATAATGCGCTTGCCACCAGCACTAGCGCGCCGATTGCGAACACGAGATTGATATTTTGATCTTCGGACAAAGGTTAGATTTCTTTCACACAGCCATCATAAGCGGGTCGGATATGATCCGGCAATATGGTAGAAAGATGGTTATAGTCCATCGAATTGTCCATATGTGTCAGCAAACTCGATCCTGGTTGTACTTCGTCGATGAAAGCCAGAGACATGTCCAGATGCGCGTGTGTAGGATGGGGCTTGTCTCGCAAGGCGTCGACGATGAACAGATCACAATCACGATAAAGGTCCAGCATTTCCTGGGTCACTTCACCAAAATCGGTTGCGTAACAGATAGACTTTTCTTGATGCTCGAAACGAAGTCCAGCCGAGGTTATACCGCCGTGAGGCTGATCAATATAACGGATCGAAATATCGCCAATTTCGACGGTGCCTACGAGAGCAATGCCGTCACAAATGGAAGGATAATATTTGTGGCCTTCAAATGCATAGGCGAAACGATGTTTCAAACTCTCAAGCGCGAATGGCCGCGCGTAGGCGGGGATCGGTTCACGCGTTTTCTGGAAAACTGCCCGTAGATCATCAATTCCGTGACAATGATCTGCATGATCATGTGTCCAGATAACTGCGTCTATTCGCTCGATGCCGTTATCGAGAAACTGATTGCGCAAATCCGGCGATGTATCGACCAATATCCGGGTGGTCGGACTTTCCACCAAGATGGATACACGGCTTCGCCGGTTTTTCGGCTCATCAGGGTCACAATCACCCCAGTCGTCACCGATACGCGGCACCCCTGACGATGTTCCGCATCCTAATATCGTGAGCTTTAAAGTCACATTCAGGGTCGCGCCTTGGAGAACAGCCGGTAGAAATTTTGGCCAGTGGTTTCGCAAAGCGCACCATATTCTTCGTCTCGCAATTCCGCCAGATACCGGGCCGTATCGGCAACGAATGCCGGTTCCCCTGTTTTCCCACGGTGCGGAACCGGAGCAAGGAAAGGCGCATCGGTTTCGACCAGCAAGCGATCTGCAGGCAATTTGGCTGCCGTTTCCTTCAGATCTTTCGCATTCTTGAACGTCACGATACCAGAAATCGAAATATAGAGCCCAAGCGCCAAAGCCTTTTTCGCAAAATTCTCGCTTGCGGTGAAACAATGGATGACACCGGAATAGGAGCCCTGCTCCATTTCTTCAGCCATTATCTCGGCCGTGTCTGCTTCTGCATCGCGAGTATGCACGATGATAGGCAATCCGGTTTCGCGCGCCGCATGAATATGGGTGCGAAAGCTTTGCTTCTGGCGCTCGCGGTCACTGTGCTCGCAATAATAGTCCAGACCCGTTTCCCCTATGGCGACAACCCTGGAATGTGCCGCTTCGCTTACCAGTTTGGCAAGGTCGACATCGGGGCGGCCATCGGCTTCGTGCGGATGAATACCGATACTGGCCCAGACATCCGGCTCCCGTTCGGCGGTAGCGACAATATCCCGCCATTCACTCTCGCGTGTTGATATATTCAGCATCGCAGTGACACCGCTTTTGCGCGCGCGATCGAGAACTGCGTCCTGTTCCTCGATCAGGCCTTTGTAGTTCAGATGGCAGTGGCTATCGACCAGCATATCAAGTCTCGGTTTCGGATACGGGGAGTTCAAGCCGCGGGAAAATTCCCTGGGGTGCGGGCAAGGTGATTCCCGGCGCAATAGCTGTTGTGAGACTCTTAAAATCCCGAGTGTCTATCGCCTGAGACAAGAGATCGAGCATCCGGTCACAGCTATCCGGTATCGCCCAACGCAGCATGATTGCCAGTCGGCGGATCGCTTCCGCCGTATAATAGAGCACCGTATCGGCACGCGCTGGATCGGTCTTACGCAATGCCCAAGGCGCCTGATCGGCAAAGTAGGTGTTGGTTGCGCTCAGCCGTTCGCGGATAGTATCGAGAGCTGTGTCGATCTTGAACAGACCGCCAGTCATTGCTGCTTCGATGTCAATAAAACAATGGTCCAACTGGGCGAGCAGCTCTTGCTCGGCTGCTGTCGGCTCTCCCGGCGCAGGAACCTTGCCATCACAATTTTTGGCAATCATCGACAGGCTGCGCTGGGCCAGATTACCGAAATTGTTCGCCAGATCGGCGTTGGTCTTCGTGATGATCGCATCCGCCGAATAGGTCCCGTCCTTGCCGAATACTACATCCGCGAGAAGGAAATAGCGCAGTTGGTCGACACCGAACCGTTCCGCCAACTCCATTGGATCAACGACATTGCCTACTGATTTCGACATTTTTTCGCCACGGTTAAGCAGAAAACCGTGGCCGAAAACCTGCTTCGGCAATGGCAGGTTGGCGCTCATCAAAAAAGCGGGCCAGTAAACAGCGTGAAAGCGGACAATATCCTTTCCGATAAGGTGCAGGTCCGCCGGCCAATATTTGGCAAACATACCCTCGGTGTCGGGGTATCCGACCCCCGTCATATAGGTCGTCAGCGCATCGACCCACACATACATGACATGGCCCGGTGATCCAGGTACGGGGACTCCCCAATCAAAACTGGTCCGCGAAACACTGAGATCCCTTAGTCCGCCTTCAACAAAGCGCATGACTTCATTACGGCGGCTTTCGGGTTCGATAAATTCTGGATGCTCGGCATAAAGCTTCTGCAATTTATCCTGATATTTTGACAGTTTGAAGAACCATGTCTCTTCGGCCGTCCATACGACAGGCGTGCCCTGTGGCGAAAGTTTCTCACCGCCCTCGCCCTCCTCCAGTTCGTCTTCCGCATAAAAAGCTTCGTCCCGTACCGAGTACCAGCCCTCATAGCGGTCAAGATAGAGATCGCCATTGGCCTCCATTGCTTTCCACAACGCCTTGCTGGCTTCATGATGGTCCGGTTCACTGGTACGACGAAATCCGTCATGGCTGATATTAAGTTTGTCGCACATCTCTATGAAGTAGGAGGACATTTCATCCGCGAGCTTTATGGTATCGACACCCGCTTCCCGGGCAGTCTGAACCATTTTCAGACCATGCTCGTCGGTCCCGGTGATCAGACGAACGTCGCGGCCGCTCAAGCGGTAAAATCTCGCAATGGCATCTGCGGCGATAGCCTCGTAGGCATGACCAATATGTGGGCGACCATTTGGATAACTGATCGCGGTGGTAATATAAAAAGGTTCAGACATAGCCGTCTCTCTTGATGGATTGTCGGCGCTTGTAAACAGCCAAAATCTCTATTTTGCATGGCCGGTCGGGGCAAGATCGCCCATCAGGCTGCCAAGACGGAAGATCACAGCCTGATTATCCAGCGCTTTGGGGAGCGCTACAGTAGCCAATTCACTGGCTTCACGCCACTTTTCGATCGCTTCCATCGAACGAGGAACCTGCTCAGCCTTAATTAGCTCGGCCATTAGACTGGGGGCTCGCTCAAGAAAGGCCCGATATCGCGGCGCTGCTGCCTTTAATGCCAGTTTACGTGCGAGCTCGCTCTTCAGTCTGTTGTCCCGGTCGCCGGTCTTTATGATTTCGCGCGCAATACTCTCCAGTTCAGCTAGTCCTATTTCGATATATTGGAGAGCCCTTCCCGGCGAACCTTCTCCGGCCAGAACCAGTGTCTCGATATCGGTCGGGCCCAATTTCGGCGCTGCCGCCATTAATAGAAGACGCATTTCATCATCGTCCAGCGGCTCAAAACGTAGTATTTGGCAACGGGATCGGATGGTCGGCAACAGCCGATCCGGCATATGGCTTATAAGAAAAAAAATTGTATTCCTGGGTGGTTCCTCGAGATTTTTTAATATCGCATTTGCCCCTGCCCGCTCAAGATCATCAGCGGCATCGATAACCACAACCCGATATTCCGAAATAGACGCCTGATTCTGAAAAAGCGGCTGCAATCCACGCACCTGATCGACTTTGATATTTCGAGCAAGTTCATGCTCCTCGAGCGAGGCTAGGCCATTATCACGCGCCTTTTTTTCCTCCTTGTCGCCCTTTGGCCCGCGGCTAAGCAACCGAAAGTCGGGATGCGAGCCCGCAGAAAGAAGGTGCCCGGCTTCGTCATCCTGAGTGTCAGAAAAAGTAACCGGCTGATTGCGCGAATTGAGCAGAAAATGAGCGGCTTGCTGGGCAAAAGCCGCTTTGCCCAACCCCTTGTCGCCTGCCAAGATCCATGCGTGATGGAGCTTGTCTTTGGCGAGAGACTGACAGAATATCTGTTGTGGTTTTTGATGGCCTAGATATGACGTCATGACATCATTTCATCAAGTCACTTAGGCTTTCAATAAGGGAATCGGTGACAATGTCCGGACCCTGCGATGCATTGATCAACCGGATACGTTCGGGCTCATTCTCCGCGAAATTACGGAATTTTGCCAAGACAGCCCGATGATATTCGCTGTTCCGGCGACCAATGCGGTCGCTGCCGCCACGATCTCTCGCTGCAGCTCTTTTCGCTGATACTTCTTCTGGTACATCCAGAATGAAAGTCCTGTCCGGCATAAGGTTTTCGCTGCCTACGCGATGTAAATCCAGGATTTCATCATCAGTGAGCTCGCCGTTTACGCTCTGATAAGCGCGGTTACTGTCGATGAACCGATCACTGACCACCCACTCTCCCCGGGCGAGCGCAGGCCGGATTAATTTCGCGCAATGTTCCGCGCGTGATGCTGCGAAAAGCAAGGCTTCAGTACGGATATGCCATTTTTCTTCTGCGCCGTTGAGTAGCAATCCGCGGATGATTTCTGCGCTTGCAGTACCACCTGGCTCGCGTGTCACCGTTACCGTATATCCCTTTGCTTCAAGAGCAAATGCGAGCGCTTTGGCTTGGGTGGACTTTCCAGCCCCTTCCCCACCTTCCAGACTGATAAACCGGCCAGACCCTTTCTTCATGCCATTCCCACCAAATATTTAAACCCTGTCCAGACGCGATTGAAAAAACCGGCTTCGCCGATGTCTTCGCCAGCGACGAGAGTTACCGTCTGCCGACCTGCATCTGCTGTGGTGACAATCAATTTTGCGATGGGTTGACCTTTGAAAATCGGTGCTTTTATCGGCCCGTCATAGGTCACCTTCATTGAAATTTTTCCGTCCGAAGCTTTCGGGATTGTTGCAAAAAGGTCCTTGGCAGCAACGAGCGGCACGGTGGAACTGTCGCCCAATTGCACTTCGGCATTCTGGATTATGGTTCCCTTGTCGAATAGCTTCTTCGGTTCCCAAGCGTTGAACCCCCAGTTCATGAATTTGACCGATTCCTCGATCCGTCCGCCGTAGCTATTAAGGCCAGCGAGCACCGATACCAAGCGGCGACCCTTTTGCTCTGCCGAACCGGTAAAACCATAGCCTGCTTCTTCCGTATGACCGGTTTTCAGCCCGTCAGAACCAGCCACTTTACCCATCAAGGGATTGCGGTTTGATTGCGTGATACCATTCCAGGCAAACTCGTCCTGGCCGTAGAAAGCGTCATATAGTTTCGGGAATTTAATAACCGTATTTGCCCCCAAATTCGCCAAATCCCGGGCAGTGACCATGGTCTGGCCTTCGTCCGGCCAGCCGTTACTGTTGCCAAATTGACTTTTGGACATACCAAGTTCTTTGGCGCGCTTGTTCATCAGTCCAACAAAGGCCTGTTCAGTACCGGCAATGCCTTCCGCCAAAACGACACAGGCATCATTACCGGACAGGGTCACGATGCCATGCAGCAAATCGCTCACGCTGACCAGATCACCCACGCCCAGAAACATCGTGGAACCCCGATTGTTCCAAGTCTTCCAGGTTTCTTCATTGACACGAAACTTGTCATCGAGCTTGAGCTTGCCCTTGTTTATCAAATCGAATGCAACATAAACAGTCATCATCTTCGCCATCGAAGCGGGAGGAATCTGCTTGTCTGCATTTTTCTCGAACAGCACTGCTCCCGAGGACAAGTCGGTCATATACGCAATGGGTGCATCGGTCTCAAAACTGGGTGCCGCAAAAACGACGGAGGAAAGGGCGACGAAAGGCAGCGATGCCAAAAGATATTTTTTCATTTAAGCTAGCAATCCCGATCATTGTTTAGCGGTAAAACAGCTATTTGTCTGCCCGCAAGATTCGGGCACCACTATACCCGCGCTGTTGAGCCTGTGCGAGTCCTGCTTGCGCGTCTTTTTCGCTTGCATAGGGACCATATCGTACCCGCCAGATCGATCGACTCCCATCCGACATAACCTTGGCCCCGATCTTCCTTGCCAGAATGTCCGCCCGAGATTTCTCGCTGAAAGCGGCGACCTGGACAACATAGGAACCGGGTAAATTGCCGACGTAATTGTTTCCCACGCTATTTTCGACCGCAACCGGACCTCCGCTGCCTTCAATGATGAAATGTCCGTCGCGTGTTCCTGCCCCTTTCGGCGTCAAGGGCGCGCGAGACGGGGGCGTATTGACTGGGCTAGCGGCCTGCCGGATTGGAGCGGCAGGCTGCGGGAGTTTGGCCAGGTTCCCCCGTAATATCGACAGGAGCGAATCCGGAGTGCCAATCCTTTCGGCCGCTGGTGCTCCCGCTCGCAATACTGCACGTTCCTGTTCGTTGGGATTGACTTTACGCACCCGAACCCCGGCGGTGCCGCGCTGGTCTAGGCCTAGCTGCTTTGCGGCCCCATGGGACAGATCGATCAGTCGATCATTTGCAAATGGCCCTCTGTCGTTGACCCGGACCAATATCGTCCGTCCCGTGTCCAACGAGGTCACCTCTACATAAGAAGGCAGAGGCAACGTCTTATGCGCAGCAGAGATGCCTTGCGGATTGAACGATTCTCCATTGGCTGTCTGATTGCCGGCCAACTCTTCGCCGTACCAACTTGCATAGCCGACTTCGTCGTAGCTGGGGACATCCTCCGGCGTGTAGGTTTTTCCTCCTACCTGGTAGGGTTCACCAATTTTCTGCGGATAGTCGGAAACCATCGTTGATCCTGTCGACACATTTGCGCCGACAGGAGGAGGTGAACCATCCGGGAAATTACCAAAATCACGCGATCCGCTACATCCAGCCACGGCCAGAGTTGCCGTTGAGAGAATTCCAAGTTTAACTGCGTATTTCATCCGCCAATAACCCCACTGCTAGCCCGTAAAAATTTGAACAATTATAGTCCAGAATGACGCGATAATTGCCAGTCAATAAATAAGCCCTGTTTGCAGGTCCATCGGGTTCCAGCAAGGTTGCCATCACGTTCTCGTCGAGACGGCTTCCGGTTGCGGGCACGACACCCAGATCCCGCCATTCTGCCATGGTTTTCCATTGACTATGGCGATTAAACACACGCGGACAACGGGTCGGTATAATCTTGCTTTCTATTGAGGAACGATCGAGGGATGATGGAACGTTGACTGCGATGCCCCAAGGCTCACCCCTGCGCCAACCCGAGTTGACAAAATAATTTGCGATCGAAGCGACCGCATCATATTCGCTGTTCCAGATATCGGCATATCCGTCACCACTGCCGTCTTTGGCCAGTCGCAAATAAACCGAGGGCAGAAATTGTGGCATACCCATGGCCCCTGCCCAACTCCCCTTGAGCGCGGATTGCGGAACACCCCCGTCGATCAGCTTCAAAACCGCGAGTAATTCGGGTTCGAAAAGACTGCGTCTTCTGCCTTCATAAGCCAGAGTTGCCAACGAGCGCGGGATATCGAAGTCCCCCATATAGGAACCATAGTTTGTTTCTTTACCATAGATCGCCATGATGATCGGGCCCGGTACGCCGGTTTCGCGTTCAACATCGACGAGCTTGCCTATAAGACGGCGGTAGGCCGCCTTCCCGTTAGCGACCCGCTGGCTGGTGATGTGGCGCTTCTGATACGGGGCGAAGGGCGGTATCGCGCTGTCCGTGCTGCCACCGGGCTGGGACTGGTCGAGCTGGATAACCCGCGGATTGTAGGCCAGTCCCGGGAGAACCTGATCCAGGGTCTGCGCACGCACACCCTCTTGTAGTGCCTTTTGACGTACTTGCTGGAGATAGGATTCAAAACTGGAGCTACTTTGTGCTTCGGCAGATTCCATCGGTGTTGCAACGCTGGTACTAAAAAGTGCAATAGCGCCGCAAGCTATAGCGGTCATGATACGCATGAAAAACTTCCCTTTCGTCGGCGCGTTGTCGCACAAAGCTAGTGCCAGGGGAATCCCTAAATAACCTGCAGATGCAACCGCTCACCGCGAAAGCCAAACGAGGCCGGAAATTGACCTGGAAATTCTAGTGACTTACAAAATGTTTTGCGCTTTCAAATCCGGAGCGCTAGGACGCGTGCGACCCGGCCTTGATGGCTATGCGGACAGGTGGCAGAGTGGTCGAATGCAGCGGTCTTGAAAACCGCCGAGGGTGCAAGCTCTCCGTGGGTTCGAATCCCACCCTGTCCGCCAACTATATCTGTCTATGCAAGCCGGTAGACGGGATGGCCATAATGTTGACCTCGCTTGATGTTAATTTGGGCGTGGCAGACAGCAGAGCATTATCTGGGCTGCTCGATATTCTCCGAACTCATAGTGTTGCCAGAGATCGCCGTGGCCCAAATTCGCGACGACACGCCGTTTGACATAAATTGCTATATTGGATGCGGTGGGAGTACCAGTGTCGGGGCTGTTATCAAAACTGCAAGAGCGGGACCCGGTTTTCAAGTTATAGTATTGGTGTTGGCGGTATCGACCTCAATGGGTTGTGGCGCTTGTGGACGGACGTGCCAAAAATCGTCGATTGGTAAATCGACCGAGAAAATTGAATTTGACCCAATGATTATTCACACCCTAACATTGGTAGAGATCAAATAAGGGTTTTGACCTGATGCATGCCGGTGAAAGCAACAGACGCGCGATTGCTTTCTTGATAATCATGATAATAGAGCAATGAAGTCTAACGAACGGGAATATTATGGCACGACCCGAACCACGCATTTTGACGGTAATCAGGACCGTTCGCGTCACGCCTAACATGCACCGCCTCACGTTGGGCGGTGTAGGTCTAGCCGGTTTCCCGGATGATCAGGCGGGCGGATATGTCAAAATCATGCCACCTGACCCGGGAGACGGCAAGCGCATCGTACGGACCTATACGATACGCAGTCAGACGGCGACGGGCATCGACGTAGACTTCGCCTTGCATGGTTCTGATAGCGATTCCGGTCCTGCCACACGCTGGGCGATCAATGCAAAGGTGGGCGACCAAATTAAAGTCGGCGGTCCGGGCGCGGCAAAGCCGTTGCCCGATGGCCCTGGTCCATTTCTTCTGGTCGGTGATATGACCGCACTGCCCGCGATTTCGGTCAATCTCGAAGCTTTGCCGAATGATGCAACAGGAGACGCTATCCTCCTCATCCGTGACGCCGCGGACAAGCAGGATATTGCGAAGCCGTCAGGGTTGAATATCCATTGGATCGTGGATGCCGAGCTTGGCGCCAACCCGATTTTCTTGGCCGATGCGGCGCGGAAAATCGCTGCAGCAGATCAGTTGACTTATGCATGGGTTGCCTGCGAATTTGAGGCAATGAAGCTACTGCGCCAATATCTCCGCGTAGAACAGCAGCTTCGACCAGAACGGCTTTATATTTCCAGTTACTGGAAACGCGGATTGGTCGAAGACGAACATAAGCAGGTAAAACGGGCCGACGTTGAGGCAGAATTCTGATATGTCGAAACGAATGGATGCGCGGAGCGGCGCGAATTTTAGGTTTTCACTCTCGCTCAAAAATGATCGTCCACCGGGGACATTCTTTCACTCTCTCGCTTACAAGGCGCCTTATATCGCCCACAAAGATGAACTGATGAACGGCAAGGAGAAAGTGATCGACATGAGTCAGATTGATGTTTCAACGTACGGGACCGATCTTCAGGATCGCGAATTGATGGTCTCTATCCGACAAAGCCGCAAACCGAATAGCAGTAGCGTGCAAGTCCGTCGCTGCCGTAGAAACCTGCACGACCTTGAAGAGCAATTGGATCAAATCTCATGAGCATTTTTCAGCGCCAGATCGGGCCGTTCAACCTTTCAGCCGTCGTGCTGGGATGCATGAATCTCAATCATGCCTATGGCGTTGCACCGCCCGAAGAAGGGGCCGGAAAGTTGCTGAACCATGCGCTCGATCTGGGCGTCAATATGCTCGATACCGCAGCGCTCTATGGTTTCGGCAAAAACGAACCCTTGCTGGCAAAATATGTCGGCCACCGGCGCGACGAATATATATTGGCGAGCAAATGCGTGCTCGATGTCTACGACGGCGAACGCGGCCTGAACGGGCATCCTGACGCAATTGCAGGGACACTCGACCGGGCGCTGAAACGGCTGAATACCGATCATATAGATCTCTATTATCTGCACCGGCTGGACAAGAATGTTCCGGTTGAAGAATCGGTCGGGGCGCTGGTTCGGGCGAAGGAAGCTGGAAAGATCGGTCATATCGGGCTGTCCGAAATGTCAGCCGCGACGATCCGGCGGGCGCATGCGGAGCATCCTGTGGCGATGATCCAGAGCGAATATAGTCCGTGCGTGCGCAATCCGGAGATCGCGGTTCTGGACCTGTGCGCCGAACTGGATATCGGTTTTCTCGCCTTCTCGCCGACGGCTCGCGGCTTCCTTGCCGACGCCGTTCATGATGCGGACTATGAACAGGGCGATATTCGTTCGTTCATGCCGCGCTTTATCGAGCCCGACCTCGGTCACAATCTGAAGGCAGCCGCGCGGTTCAATGCGCTGGCGGCCGACATCGGCCTGCCCCCTGCCCAGCTGGCGATCGCATGGGTTCTTGCGCGACGGCCGTTCATCGGCGCCTTGCCCGGCACCCGCTCGATCGCACATCTGGAAGAAGATATCGGTGCGGCCGCGGTCACGCTGAGCGCGGAAACAATCGCGACGGTCGAGGATATATTCTCCGGCGATGCAATCACCGGACCGCGCTATTCGGCTGCGATGCAGAAGCATATCGACACGGAAACCTTCGCCGACGAACAACTGGCGTGAGCGTCAGGACACAGGTTGCAATTATCGGCGCACCGGCTCGGGCTGGTCGGCCGAACGCTCGAGCCGACCCGGGCAATGGCCGACAAATATGGCGTTGCTTTCGCCACGACCGACTATGATGAAATGCTCGCACGCGATGATGTCGATGCGGTCATATTGGCAACGCCAACGCAGATGCACGCGGCCCAGTCGATCGCCGCGATGGACGCCGGCAAGCATGTCGAGGTCGAAATTCCCCTGGCAGACAGCTGGGCCGATTGCGAAGCTGTGATGGCCAAGCAGAAGGAAACCGGTCTGGTGTGCATGGTCGGCCATACCCGTCGCTTCAATCCCAGCCATCAATATGTTCACAACCGGATCAAGGCTGGGGAATATAATATCCAGCAAATGGACGTGCAGACCTATTTCTTCCGCCGCAAGAATATCAACGCCAAGGGGCAGGCACGAAGCTGGACCGACCATCTGCTGTGGCATCATGCCGCGCATACGGTGGATCTCTTTTCCTATCAGGCTGGACCAATCATTCAGGCCAATGCGATCCAAGGCCCGATCCATCCGGAACTGGTCATCGCGATGGACATATCGATCCAGATGAAAGCCGAAAGCGGCGCGATCTGCACGCTTTCGCTGTCGTTCAACAATGATGGCCCGCTGGGCACATTCTTTCGCTATATCGGCGATAACGAGACCTATATCGCTCGCTATGACGATCTGGTGAACGGCAAGGAAGAAGTGATCGACGTCAGCAAGGTCGATGTTTCGATGAACGGCATCGAGCTTCAGGACCGCGAATTCATTGCCGCGATCCGCGAAGGCCGCGAACCGAACAGCAGCGTCGCGCAGGTGCTGCCATGCTACAAGGTCCTGCACGATCTCGAACGCCAGCTGGCTTAGCGACACGGGCAGCGATGATTTGCATGGGGGGAAGCGGGAAATGATGCATGTCGCCCGATGTCCGAGACAAAGGCGTTCGCGGACGGTCCGCCGCTTTGCGACAGCCAATCAATCTGCCGGTCGAGCGCCGCGATGACAAGTGCCGGATAGTCGGCCTTCCCCGCTGCCCGCGCAATTACAGGAAGCGCGCCAACTCCGCGAACCGGCGCTTGAGTAAGCTCCGCGCCTCTTCCGCTATCAACGGATGGGAGATGTTTGTGGTCGACAGCTGGCTTGCAGGACTATCGGGTTCAGGATCATACGACAGATTGTCTTTCTCGCTATCAGCAGGATAAACTCTTCCGCTGCAACCATTTTTGCGGGGATGCGTAACATAGCAATCCAACAGGTAGGAGTTTGAGATGTTACGCTACGCCATTATCTTTCTTGTAATCGCCGTTGTTGCTGCCCTTCTCGGTTTTGGCGGCATAGCTGGCGCGTCGGCTGGAATCGCAAAAATAATATTCTATATATTCCTGGTACTATTCGCGGTCGGTATCGTCATGCATTTGACCCGAAGGGCCTAGGTCTATTTCGGGGCATTTCTATTTTTGCGTCGTTTCAAACACTGGCGGGGATATCCCGTCGGTCGATGTTCGTCCGACATGAACGCCACACGCCCGGCTTTTCTCAACAGGCAATGGCTGGCGATTGTCGCCATCACCGTTCTGGCGTGTGGCGTTCTCGTTATTTTGGCATTGGGAGCGGTTCCCCCTTCCTTGATGCGGAGTTTAATCACAAACGAGCTAAGCGGCGCATCTGACCGCCCCGTCGAAATCGGAGCGTTAAGCAGGGACAGCTTTTTCTCTTATTCCCCTGCCATCACTGTCCACGATCTGCGGATTGGACAGCCAGCCTGGGCGGGGAAAGCGGATTTTGTGAAAGTGGAAGCGATGTCGGCGCGAATTAATGTGTTCGACATAATCGCCGGGAGAACCAGTCTTGATAATGTCACGATAGACGGGCTGGACATATCTCTTGTCCGTGGCGAGGACGGTCGCACAAATTGGGAGCGCGGCGGTCGCGGTGAGAATGCGTTGCAGTTTGCCGACCTGATTATCACAAACTCGCGTTTCAGCTTCAAGGACGAGAAACGGGACCTCGCGCTCGCCGGGACGATACAGGTGAACGCCAAAAAGGGAGTGCGGCTGACGGCAAGTGGTACTTTCCTGAATAGCAAAGCCGACTTCCGGTTCGCCGGACCCGCCTTTACCGGCAATGACCCGGATAGCGATTACCCGTTCACCTTTTCGCTCCGATCGCCGGCACTGGATTTAGCTGGCACCGGAAAAATGGCGGGAGGGCTGAATCTGGCGCAATTCAACGCGGCTCTTTCCGCGCGTGCGCCCACACTCAAAAATCTTGATAAGGTGATAGAAGCGGGACTGTTCGGCACCCAGCCGATTGACCTTCACGCCACTGTCCGACACCAGAAGAAGGACTGGTACGTCGATGAATTGAACGGCTCGATCGGGCAATCGCGGTTGAGCGCGAAGGCAAGCATCCTGAAGCGCGACGGCCGCACGAAAATTGATGCCACTATCCATGCAATCCGACTGGACTTCGATGATCTGGCCGACGATGAGGGGCTGGCAAGAGCGGCTGCAGAAAAAAGGCGTACAGGCCCGCGGGTTCTACCCAATACCAGAATCAACCTTTCCAAAATGGGACCGACGGACGGTCAAATTGACTTCATTATCGACCGGCTGATCTCCCGGAGAGAAAGCGTCTTCCGCAGCCTGAAGGGCAAGTTGACGCTGGACAACAGGATCATCAAGATTAGCAATCTGGTCGCCGGAATGAAAAGCGGGCAACTAACAGGGACTGTGCGACTGGATCACCGTAGTGGAGCGCCCAAACTGTCGACCGACTTGACCCTTGCGGGTGCTTCGATTTCGGATCTGATCGGTGATGACGATATTATTTCTGCAAAAATGCGGGGCCGGATAAAATTGTCGGGCAGCGGTGACACGATCAGGACGGCTCTCGAAAAAGCCAATGGCAAGGCGACGATGGTTGCGAGCGGTGGCAGCGTGCGAGCGACCGCCGCCCATGTCCTTGGTCAAAATCTTGGCGGCGCATTGGAAAAAATAATCGACGATCCAAAAGCGCGTGTTCCGCTGCGCTGTCTGGTGGTCAATTTCAGCGCGAATAATGGAGTTCTCACGCCCTCCCCGGTCGCCGTCGATACCGCAGTTTCCATCGGACGCGCCGAAGGCAATATCATGCTCGACGGTGAAAAAATTTCGCTGATCATGCGCGGTGGTGCAAAAGGCAAAAGCGCGCTGCATATCGTTGACCCCATCAGGATATCGGGCAGCCTGAACGCGCCAGCCGTTTCGGTTGCGGGCCTGGGCCTCGCCCGGAAGGCACAGAAGCCCTCGCTTGGCGATGTCATAACCGTCGCCGCCAAATCTGTTGGCAGCGCGCTCGGGATCGGCAAGGATGACAAGCAGGACGCAGCATTCATCCGGAAACCGAAATCACTGAATTGCGCGGCCCTTATTGCCGACGCGATGCAATAATTCCCGCCGCCGGTCGATGGTCATGCGGCCTCGACGAAAATGCTTATGTCAGTAGCGAGACATTTCCGCCTGCCGCCGTTGTATCGATACAAACATGCCGCTCTACCAAACACCGGTGGCCGAACTTCTCTTCGGTAATGATCGGGATCAACGCGCCGTCGCGTTTGGCCAGCGCCTGGCGGATGGCCCGGATATCTTCGATTTCGCTCCAGCAGACTGCGGCATCTATTCCCGTCAACGCAGACAAAGCTTCGCGAGGCATGAATCCGTCGAGAGCATTTTCTCCGGTGGCACCGGGAACGCAGATCAATGATAGGCAGCCTTGTTCCTGTGCCGTCTGTGCCTGTTTTGCAGCATCGTCCGGCGTTGGCCCGAGACACAATATGGTGCCGCGCGCATAGGTGAACAGCTCGTTCGATTCCCCGGTTGGTCCGGGCATGATTTCGGAGCTGCGCGGTCGGGTGTCAACAGCCGGGAGTTTGTCGAGAGCCGCCTGAACCGTTTCGCGTTTCAACTCGCCGCCTGTTTTGACCGCCGTTACCGGTCGCGAGCTTTGATAAAAGCGCGGCAGATAATGCGGTCCGCCGGCCTTGGGGCCAGTGCCGGAAAGCCCCTCTCCCCCAAAAGGTTGCGAGCCGACGACGGCGCCGACCTGATTGCGGTTGACGTAAATATTGCCGACTTTCATCGCGCTGGTCAACTTGTCGATGCGGCGCTCGATCCGGGTCTGCAAACCAAAAGTCAGCCCATATCCGCGGCCATTGATATCGCTTATCACCTTGTCGAGCCCTCCGCTCTTGAATGTGGCGACATGCAGGACCGGCCCGAATATCTCTTCTTCCAGATAGTCGATCCCGCCGACCTTGATAACCGCCGGTCCGACAAAATGACCGTCATCGGGACAGTCCAGCTGCTTGAGCAACCTTCCCTCGGCCTTCGCGGCGGCGATATGCGCGCTGATCTTGTCATGAGCCGCCTGATCAATGACAGGCCCGATATCGGTCGACAGCCACCACGGATTGCCCATCTCCGTCGCGTCCATCGCGCCGTATAGCATGTTGAGAAATGGCTCGGCGACATCCTCCTGCAAATAGAGCACCCGCAAGGCCGAGCAACGTTGCCCGGCGGACTGGAATGCAGAGGTGATGATATCGCGAACCGATTGTTCCGGCAAAGCCGTCGAATCCACGAACATGCAGTTCAGGCCGCCGGTTTCAGCGATCAGCAGGGAATCAGCCTGACCATTTTCCGCGATATTCCGGTTTATCGTCTGGGCAGTGGCGGTTGAGCCAGTAAACACTACGCCTTGAACGCGTGCGTCGCCACTGATCGTAGCCCCTACCGTCGCGCCGGCACCGGGCAGTAGCTGGAGGGACGCGACGGGTACGCCCGCTTCGTGCAGCAAATTGGTCGCCAGAGCTGCAATGAGGGGTGTCTGGTCAGCCGGTTTCGCCAGTACCGCATTGCCCGCAGCAAGCGCAGCAGCCACCTGACCGGTGAAAATCGCCAACGGGAAATTCCAGGGCGAGATGCAGCTGATTATTCCACGCGGCTTGCCCTCGGGATGTTTTTCCGCTTCCTTGGCATAATAGCGCAAAAAGTCGACTGCCTCGCGCAATTCCGCGATCGTATCGAACTGGGTCTTTCCCGCTTCCCGTGCCAGCAATGCAAAAATCTCGCCGTGATGATGCTCGTAGAGGTCGGCCGCCCGCCTCAAAATCCTGGCCCGCTCGGCTACGGGAACATCCCAGACGCGCGCATCTTCTATGGCTTCAAGGGCCTGACTTTCGTCAGCCTCGATCACTTCGCCGACCTGGCTGTCCACGCGTGCAGGATTGAATATCTTGTGGGTGGTTCCGCTGGTGACGGGCCGCACCGTAATCGCTGACGAACGCCAAAGCTTTTCGGCAAAGGGCGCGCGCTCAGCGACATATTCATTCATGTCGTTGCGGTTGGCCAGATCCCAGCCGCGCGAGTTCACGCGTTCCGGCTGGTACAAATCGGCAGGCCTGATGATCTTCGACTGGCTGGATTTCTGGTCTGCCTTCAGTGTCTCGAACGGATCGGTCGCGATCATTTCGGCGGCCACCGTATGATTGGCCAGTTGGTTGACAAAGGAGGAGTTCGCTCCGTTCTCGAGCAGACGTCGCACCAGATAGGCAAGCAGTTCACGATGTTTGCCGACGGGCGCATATATGCGTGACCGAACTTTTTCATTGCGGAGCAAGGCATCGTGCAATGTTTCGCCCATGCCGTGCAGCCTCTGGAACTCGAAATCCTGATTGTTACCGGCCATTTCCAAAATGGCGGCAACGCTGTGGGCATTATGGGTGGCGAATTGCGGATAGATGCGATCGGTCATTTTCAGCAGCTGGGACGCGCAGCAAATATAGCTGATATCGGTCGCCGATTTGGTCGTGAATACGGAAAAGTCGGGCACGCCATCCATTTGCGCCCGCTTGATCTCGCTGTCCCAGTAGGCGCCTTTGACCAGGCGAACCATGATCTTTCTGTCGAGCTGGGTCGCCAGGGAATAGAGCCAGTCGAGCACAAAGCTCGCCCGCTTGCCAAAGGCCTGAACCACAACGCCAAAACCATCCCATCCGGCAAGCCGCGGATCGCTCAGCACCATCTCGACCATGTCGAGCGATATGCCGAGACGATAGGCTTCCTCGGCATCGATGTTCAGTCCGACATTGGCGTCGCGCGCGGCGCGCGCCAGTTCGCCGACACGATCGGCAAGTTCGGGAACCGCCTTGGCCTGCTGACTCATCTCGTAACGGGGATAAAGTGCCGACAATTTGATCGAAAGACCAGGATTCTCCCGCAGGTCATCAGAAACAGCGACCTTGGCGATTTCCCTGATCGCGTGGGCATAAGCGGCGAAATATTCATCCGCACCCTCCTGCGTAATCGCGGCCTCTCCGAGCATGTCATAGGAGTAAGTCGCGCCCTTGGCTTTCCACTTCTCCGCCCGCTTCAGCGCCAGCTTCATATCCTCGCCGAGGACGAACTGATTACCCAGTTCTTTCATTGCCTGTCGCACCGCCACCCGGATCACAGGTTCGCCCAGACGTTTGATTGCGCCGCGCAGAGCATCCAGCGGTCCGCGGCTTTCGGGCTTGTTGATCACGCTGCGGGTCATCTCCAGCGCATAGGTCGATGCGTTGACCAGCGAGCTTTCTGATTGCCCGATATGATCGCGCCAGTTGGATGGTCCGATCTTGTCCTCGATCAGCGCGTCGATCGTCTGGTTGTCCGGCACGCGCAACAGGGCCTCTGCCAGCGTCATCAGCGCAAGACCCTCGTCGGTCGACAGGCCATATTCGCCAAGAAAACTCTCAGTCAGCGTCGGCCCGGACGCGCTACGGACGTCTCGGACAACTTGTATCGCACGTTCCCGAATACGCTTGCGTGTCTGCTCATCCGGACCGAAATTCGATATCAGATGTTCCAGAATCTCGGCTTCATCAGTGCGATGATGCGTGCGGATTTTTTCCCGGTAGTCCATCAGAGTATTCATTGGTCGAAGATTTCCTGTCAAATTTTTTGGCATGGTTGGCGGATTTGGAGATTCGGATATTATTGTGAGACAAGCCAATGATCGCAGGCTGTGCCGCATGATGATTGCTTATAAAATACGACTATCGCATTTCCGGTTTCAAACGCAACCTTTGTCGCGTGCGTGGTGGCAATTTGCAGATATTCCGAGAAGCTTCATATCATCGACATCTTTGTCGCCGCGTTGTTCGCCAAGGGAAATTCGCCTTTTACCTTGTGGCCGGTTGTTCGTTTTGGCACATGTGTAAAAAACCATAGGGGTTGGTGTGACGGAGAAGAAACCGGCAAATGCCGGGAAGAGCGTAAAAGCTTTACAGGAAAACACCAATAAACCGACGCAGGCAGCCCCTCCGACGGAGCCGGCCGCGGCCAAGACTGACATAGATTTTTCGCACGGCCTCGCCGCGTTTCTCGCCGAAAACAGCATCTCGCTTGGCTTCACATCCTACCAGACCGGACGCTTGTATCTGGTCGGCACTGGTCAGGATGGCAAGCTTGCCCTGCACGAAGCGCAATATCCGCAGGCGATGGGTGTGGCGGGCGATAATGAGCGGATTTATCTGGGAACCTTGACTCAGGTGGTCCGGATGGAAAATGTGCTGGCGCCGGGCCAGACCGCGAACAATGTGCACGACAAGGTCTATATTCCCCGCAACACCCAGACCACCGGCAATATCGATATTCATGAACTCGGAATCCGTAAAAACGGACGATTAGTCTATATCAATACCCGCTATAGTTGCCTGTGCGAACCCGACATCAAGCATAGTTTCAAGCCAATCTGGAAACCGGTGTTTATCAGCAAGCTCGCACCGGAGGACCGCTGTCATCTCAACGGACTGGCGATGGTCGACGGCGAACCGAAATATGTCACAGCCGTCTGTCGCAGCGATGTTGTGGATGGCTGGCGAGACCGGCGGCACGATGGCGGGGTGGTCATTGATATCGACAGCAATGAAATCATGGCAGAAGGCCTGTCGATGCCGCACAGCCCGCGCTGGTACGGCGGGAAATTATGGGTACTCAATTCCGGCAGCGGCGAGCTTGGCTGGATCGAACCCAAGAACAAGAGATTCAATCCGGTTGCCTTCTTCCCAGGCTTCCTGCGCGGGCTCGCGTTTCACGGTAATTTCGCCGTTACAACTTTATCAAAACCGCGCCACGGCCGTTTTGAAGGACTGGCGCTGGACGACAAGCTGAAGGAAAAGGATGCCGATGCCTGGTGCGGCGTGCAAATCCTGAATCTGGAAACTGGCAGTGTCGCCCATTGGCTGCGCTTCGATGGCGCGATCACCGAATTGTTCGACATCTGCATATTGCCCGGCGTGCGCAACCCGATCACCCTGGGACCTAATTCAGCGGAAATCAGGGATCTTATCACGTTTGAATGACGGGCCGACATGCAAAGACCGGCTCATCTGGAGGATGGTTGCCCGAAAGCGGCGTGATCAGTCCTCTTTGACGGGACGCGTATTCGAACTGGCATATCCGGCATAACCGTCGGTGAAGGCGAATAATACGCCATCGGCCTCTTCGGTCGCATAGCTCGTCGCTTCGCTTTGCGAACTGCCAAATTCCATTTCGTCCTTTTGCATCGCGGCGATCATGGCATTCCGTTCGGCAGAACAGGCGGTCTGCACGGCTTTCTTGAACGTTCCAGTCCCGACTTTTTCGTCAAGTTGCGCGGTTGTGAACTCGACCAGGCAATTGGAATAGGCAATACGGGCGGTCCCCGCGTCGGCGACATTGGTGGCGGATGCGGCGCTGAACAAGGCAATACTCAAAAATGCAAACATGACTCTCATTCCTCAAATAATGACTGGCTATAGCATATTTGAAATCGGTGAGCGAAGCAGATTCAACATCCATCTGATCAGATATTATCAATATATATCCGAGGGATAGCATCTGAACAACAGATTTTACGCGGCTCGCTCGCGAGAGATTGAAGATATCCGTACCCGACTCGCCTTCGAAAATATAATTTTGGCTTGCAACCGAAACCGTTTTGAGAGAATGGGGCGGCAGATATCGGGTTTCTCTTAATCGAGAATTCAAAGGGAAATCGGTGAGAAAAGGGTTCGCGCCCGTTTCAAATCCGGTACTGCCCCCGCAACTGTAAGCGGCTAGCTGATATGCCAACGGCCACTGGATCTCCGGATCTGGGAAGGCGGCATGTTCAGCAGCGATCCGCAAGTCAGGAGACCTGCCCTGTATCGTCGTTCTTCAGCCGGACGGGGTGTGTCGGGTGAACGGGGTTTTCCCCTGCGTAACGGCAATTGATGTCGTTAACAAAAGGGAATCCCAATGTATAAAATCCGAACCCTGGCCACACTTCTGGCGTCTTCCGCCTGTTGCTTTGCAGCGCCTGCATTGGCCGCCGACAATCCCGAGATCGTTGTCACCGCGACCGGTATCGAGCAGGATATCCGCGATACCGGCACTGCCATATCGGTTATTGATACAGCAGACATAATCGACCAGCAGATCATTTCGATAGCCGACATCCTGCAGGAACTTCCCGGGGTCAGCGTGACCCAGAGCGGAGGATTGGGGTCGCAAGCCTCGGTCCGTATCCGGGGGGCGGAAAGCGACCAGACTCTGGTGTTGATCAACGGCATCAGGGTCAATGACCCGTCCTCGCCCGACGGCGCATTCGATTTCGGCAATCTGCTCGCCGGAAACATAGAACGCGTGGAAGTGTTGCGCGGTGCCAGCGGCGTTACCTGGGGCAGTCAGGCCGTCGGCGGCGTGGTCAATATCACCACGAAACGCCCGACCGCAGATCTCGCCCTGTTTGCCCAGGGCGAATATGGTGCCCATGATACGGTCCGGCTGGTCAGCAATGCCTCCGGCAAGATCGGGCCGCTCGGCCTGAGCATCGGCGGCGGCTATGCCCGCACCGACGGTATCAGCGCCTTTTCCCGCGGCACCGAACCGGATGGCTACCGCCAATATTCCGCTTCCGGACAGGTCGAGGTCGACCTAACCGACGCGATCCGTTTTGAGGCCAGCGGCTATTATGCGGACAGCCGGATCGACAATGACAGCGTCTTCCCGCCCTTCAGTTCCGACGACAGCCAGTTTTCGCTGGCGGAGGAAATCTACGGCAACGCCGCGATCGAGGCGCAGGCATTTGACGGCCGCTTCCAGAACCGCTTTGCTTTCAGCATTTCCGATATCAACCGCGATATCATCAACCCCTTCTTCACCTCGCTGCCGAGAGGACGGACGGAACGGTTCGAATATCGCGGCGACTTCGCAGTGATCGAACAGTTGCGGTTTGTTTTCGGCGCCGAAACGGAGGACAGCCGCTATGAAAATAGCGGCGTGACCGACTCGACCGGCATCGATTCCGTCTTCTTCCAGACCGTGTTCAAACCGCTCGACGGGCTGGCGCTGACCGCCGGGGTCCGGCACGATGATCACGAGGATTTTGGCGGCAATACCAGCCTAGCGGGAAATATCGTTTATCGCGCCGGCGAGGATGGCCCGACGATCCGGGCGAGCTATGCCGAGGGTTTCCGAGCGCCATCGCTGATCGATCTTGATGATCGTCCTTTCGGCTTTGGCACGCCTGACCTGTTGCCGGAGACCGCCAAATCCTACGAGATCGGCATTGAACAATCCTTTATCGCCAAGGCTGTTCAGCTGTCGGTGACCCTGTTCCAGCGCGACACAGATAACCAGATCGCCTTCGCCGCCTGTCCGGTAGCGCCCGATCCGGCTCCGGAAGTCTGCACCAACGGCAGCCGTCCTTTCGGTACGACCCTGAACATCGAACGCAATCGGACCAAGGGTGTTGAGGCGATCCTGTCGATCGCTCCGGTCGAGCGGTTGAGGATTGATGCCAATTACACCTGGCTCGACACTGCGAACCGGTCGACCGGTGCCAATTTCGGCAACGAGCTCGCCCGCCGTCCGGCCAGCAGCCTCTATCTCAACGCCAGCTACCAGACCGCTTTCGGCCTGAAACTGGGGGCGGACATGCAGATGGTCGGCGACAGTTTCGACGACCTGGCCAACAGCCGCCGCATCGACGGCTACATATTGGCCGGAGCACGGGCGAGCATCCCCGTCACCGACGCGTTTGAAGTCTTTGGACGTATCGACAATCTGTTTGATGTCACCTATGAAACAGCCACTGATTTTGGCTCTCCGGGGCGTTCGGCTTATGTTGGAGCGCGCGCGCGTTTCTGATATCCATTAGCAAAAGGGAATATGATCACATGCAACTCCGTCAATCTTCTTCGTCCGTCCAGAATATCTGGGCCGGCGTGCTGGCATCTTCGTCGGTTCTGGGCAGCCTGGCATTGGCCTGCATATTTCCTTTTGCCGCGATCGCGACCTTGCTGGCGGCAACATTGCCGTTCCGCAAGGCAGCGGTCTGGATGGGCGCGGTCTGGTTTGCCAATCAGCTGGTCGGCTATCTGATCCTCGGCTATCCGCAGACCGCGAACAGTTTCGGCCACGGCCTCGCCATGGGCGCGACCGCGATGGCCACCCTGTTTGTTGCGAAGACGGTGCTGGATATGCGCTCCGACCGCAGCTTCGTGACGCTGGGCCTCGCCTTTGTCGCGGCCTTTGCCGCTTATGAAGCGCTGTTGCTGCTTGCCGCGACATTCCTTGGCGGCGTGCAGAATTTCATGCCGTCGATCGTCTGGATGGTCGCGCAAAACGACATATTGTGGTTTGCCGGCCTCGCTATCCTGTACATGGTTCTCGACGGCACCCTGTTCGAACGGATCGGGAAGCACGCCAACCCGCTGGGCTGATCGCGCTATAGCCTGATCCGCAATTCCGAAAGTTGCGTGTAGGCATCGCGGCACTGGTCCGCGATTGCCTGCTCGCTTTTCGCCAGTCTCGGCGCTTCGTCCTCGCCGGCCCCGAAGCCCGTGGTTTCGAGCACGCGGCCATACCAGTGCGACGCCCACACGCCGTCACTTTCACGCGGCCCGGGCTCCCAAGAGAGCATTCCCGCATCCCACGGAATATCAAGCGCGGCGCACAGCGCCCGCAAATGGGCCTCGGGATCGCGCAATATATCGGCGCTATCCAGTACGACCGGTGGCTGGCCGGTGAGCCGGGCCGCCCGGTCGACATATTCTAGCTGCCGCGCATAGCCGAGATCATCGGCGGTGACCTCGACGCGCTTGGCGGCGTAGCTTGCGACCACGCGTTGCGGATCGCGGATCAGGAAAGCATGGCGATGGTCGGGGAAGTCGGCAATGCTGATATCGGCGACCATATGGTGCGGCATATGTTTCTGGTACCAGAGCGGCTTGGTGCCGGGAACCGGGCCTTGCATCGCAGCGGCCACAGAATGCCAGTCACAATCCATCGAGGCGATGACCTCATCGGCCATCGGTTGCCGCTGACCGGTGGTTTTCAGGAAGGCGCCGTAGAAGGGCTCGTCACTGACAGCACAATCGCTGCGCCCGCCAAAGCTGCGCATCATCGCGGTCGAGATATTGCGTGGGCCGGACCACATGGCGATGCGGATGGTCATGATGGGATCACCAGTGCCTCCCAACTCGCCGCGAAGCGCATATATTCAAGCTTAATTTGGACTCGCACGAAGCCACGAAGACACAAAGATTCTGCCGCTCTAATATCATTCTTCGTGCCTTTGTGTCTTCGTGCGAACAAAGAAATAGATGACCTGCGGTCGGCTTGGTATTGTGAGTAGACCAAGGCATCATCCAGCCACATCGCGCTCGATCAGTTCTTTGTAGAGGCCCTGGAAACGCTCGACTATCGGGCCCCTGCCCCTGGTCAGTATCCGGCCATCGATCTCGGTCGCAGGCACCACCCCGGCAAAGGTGCCGGTTACGAAGGCTTCGTCCGCGCCATAGACGTCGGTGAGCGAGAAATTTTTCTCGAACACCGGAATGTCATTCTCCCGGCAGATCCGGATGACATTGGCGCGGGTAATCCCGCCGAGGCAATAGTCGCCGCTTGAGGTCCAGACCTCGCCCTTGCGGACGATGAAGAAATGGGTGCTGTTGCAGGTCGCGACAAAGCCATGCGGGTCGAGCATCAAAGCCTCGTCTGCACCGGCCTGGGTCGCCTGGATACAGGCGGTGATGCAGTTGAGCTTGCTGTGCGAATTGAGCTTCTGGTCCTGTACCGCCGGATCGCCGCGCCGGACATGGACGGTGAACAGGCGGATGCCGTTCTCGACCGTGCTCGGCAAAGCTTCCTTATATTCGGGAATGATCACGATCGTCGCCGGAGAGATCACCACGCGCGGGTCCTGATAGGGCGTCGAGCGGATACCGCGGGTCACCATCAGGCGAATATGCACGCCTTCCTGATCGGCCATTTCGCTGGCACCTATGGTGTCATAGAGGCGTGCCACCAATGCGTCGCGCGTGATACCGATGTCCATCGCGATCGCCTTTGATCCTTCAAACAGCCGGTCGAGATGGGCGTCGAGAAAGGCGATCTTGCCCTTGTGCACGCGCAGGCCCTCCCAGACCCCGTCGCCGAGCATGAAACCGCTGTCGAAAACCGAGACCACCGCCTCGGCCCGCGGCGTCATCACGCCGTTGACATTGATCAGAATAGTCTCGTTGCGCGGATCGGCGGTAAAGTCGTGCGTGCCCTTGGCCATCTTGTCTAACCTTCTGATCTAGCGGAAACGCCTGGTGAACTTTACGAACTTTACAGTGTTAAAGAAAAGAAACAACGTGCCGCCGGGAAAGGCAATTTTGCAGGTGTAGCTGGTCCCGAAACATTGTGGTTCATGGGGCTGAGGCTAGCGCAAACCGGGGCGTGTAGGGAAGTGATTTGTGCCCCGCCGAAGGATGAGGATCATTTCGGCTATCATGACCTTTCCTCTCCCGTGAGGGAGAGGGATGTGCAGGCTCGGCAACTTGTTGCCTAGCCGGAACTGGGTGAGGGTGTACTGCACTTCAGGGGTTAGAACGCCCTCATCCAACTGCGCCTAGCTTCGTTCCTCAGCAAGGCTACCTATCCTTCTCCCTCACGGGAGAAGGAGTCACATATGCAACACACGCCCATAGGCGTCGAGCACGCTTTCGTGCATCATTTCGCTGAGCGTCGGATGCGGGAAGACGGTGTTCATCAGTTCCGCCTCGGTCGTTTCCAGCGTCTTGCCGATGGTATAGCCCTGGATCAGCTCGGTCACTTCCGCACCGATCATGTGCGCGCCGAGCAATTCACCCGTCTTGGCGTCAAACACGGTTTTGATGAAACCTTCTGTCTCGCCCAGCGCAATCGCCTTGCCGTTGCCGATGAAGGGGAATTTTCCGATCTTGACGTCATGGCCCGCTTCTTTTGCTTTCGCTTCTGTCAGGCCAACGCTGGCGATCTGCGGGTGGCAATAGGTGCAGCCGGGGATATTGTTCACATCCATAGCGTGGGGATGACCGTCCTTGCCCATCGACTGGGCAATGGCTTCTACCGCTATAACGCCTTCGTGGCTCGCCTTGTGCGCCAGCCACGGACCGGCGGTACAGTCGCCAATAGCATAAATGCCGTCGATATTGGTCCGGCAATATTCGTCGGTCTTGATATGATAGCGTTCGTCCGGCTGTACGCCGAGTTCGTCGAGGCCGATGGTTTCGATATTGGGCATGATGCCAACCGCGACGATGACATGGCTGAAGTCATGGCTTTGCTTCTTGCCCTTGCTGTCCTCTATCTCCGCCTTGACGCCCTTGTCACTGGTCTCGATGCTCTTCACGCCGGCGCCGGTCATGATTGTCATCCCCTGCTTTTTCAGAGACTTCTCGAGGAATTTCGAGATCTCCTCATCTTCCACCGGAACAATCCGGTCGAGCATTTCGACGACAGTCACATCGACCCCGATGTCGTTGTAGAAGCTGGCAAATTCTATGCCGATCGCACCGGAACCGATGACCAGCAATTTGCTCGGCGTCTCGCTTGGCGTCATGGCGTGGCGATAGGTCCAGATGCGCTTCCCGTCGGCCTTGGCAAAGGGCAGATCGCGGGCGCGGGCGCCGGTGGCGATGATGATATTCTTGGCGGTCAGTTCTTCCTCGCCCTTGTCGGTCTTCACGGTCATCTTGCCCGGCGCGGTGATTTTCCCGTCGCCCATCACGACATCGATCTTGTTCTTCTTCATCAAACCGGTGACGCCCTGATTGAGCTGCTTGGCGACGCCGCGCGAGCGCTTGACGATGGCGTCGAGGTCGGCGCTGATCTTCTCCGCAACCAGACCATAATCCGCCGCATGTTTCATATTGTGGAACACTTCCGCCGAGCGCAGCAAGGCCTTGGTCGGTATGCAACCCCAGTTCAGACAGATGCCACCGAGATTTTCACGTTCCACGATAGCGGTCTTGAGGCCGAGTTGCGCAGCGCGGATTGCGGCTACATATCCACCGGGGCCGGAACCGAGAACGATGAGGTCATATCCGTTTGCCATTTTATTCCTTTTCGATAATCTTCAGACTAGTGCGGGGACCTGCACCGGCTTGCCATCGCCGTCTACCGCCACAAATATGTAGACGCCGGACGCGGCTTTGGTCATTTCATCCTCGTGCCGGTTGCGGCGGAAGGCTTCGACCTGAACGGTCATCGAGCTACGGCCGATTTTGGAAAATTCGGCATAGACCGACAGTTCATCACCAATCCCTACCGGATGGCCAAAACGGACATCGTTCGCGCCGACAACTACCGACTGGTGCTTGCTATGCTGCGCCGCGAGCGCGCCGCCGGCCTGCGCCATTTGTGCCATCAGCCAACCACCAAAAGCCACCCCGTAAGGATTGCCGTCAGCCGGCATGACGATGGTGCGAATGGCAGGCACTTTCTTCGCCAGATCGCTCAAGCGAGCATCCCCAGGGGGTTCTCGCACAATTGCTTGAACACTTTCATCAATTGAGCGCCATCCGCGCCGTCAATCGCGCGGTGGTCAAAGCTGCCGGTGGCGCTCATGATCGTCGCGATCTGCAGACTGTCGTCGATGACATGCGGCCGTTTCTGCCCTGCCCCGATCGCCATGATCATTGCTTGCGGCGGATTGATCACGGCATCGAAATTCTTGATCCCGAACATGCCCATGTTGGAGATGCTGGCGGTGCCGCCCTGATATTCGTGCATCTTCAGCTTGCCGGCCTTCGCGCGATCGGCAAGGTCTTTCATTTCCGTGGAAATCGCGCTGAGCGATTTCGTGTCGGCGCTCTTGATGATCGGTGTGATCAAGCCGCCGGGGATGCTGACCGCGACCGAGATATCGGCGCGTTCGAATGACTTGAGCTGATCGCCTTCGATCGAGACATTGCATTTCGGCACCTGCATCAACGACACCGCGAGTGCCTTGATCAGCAGATCATTGACCGACAGCTTGATGCCGCGCGGTTCCAGCGTCTTGTTGAGTTCGCCGCGCAGTTTGAGCAGCTTGTCCAGCTCGACATCCACGGTCAGATAGATATGCGGGATCGTCTGCTTGGCCTCGGTCAGGCGGCGGGCAATGGTCTTGCGCATGCCCGACAGTTTTTCGGCAGTGTGCGGGATGTCAAAGTCGTTCGCCGGTGCGGCTTTTGCAGCGGGCGCAGCAGTCGTCGCCGGTGCAGCGGCTTCGCTCCTGGCAGGAGCCGTGCCGCCTTCTGCCGCGTCAATATCGGCCTTGATGATCCGTCCGCCAGGACCGGAGCCGGACACGGCGGTCAGGTCGACGCCTTTCTGATCGGCCAGACGGCGGGCCAGCGGGCTGACCTTCAGACGGTCATCGCCGGAGCCCGATGCCGCCTTGGGTGCAGGCGCTGGGCTGGTTTTTGGTGCAGCCGCAGGAGCGGGAGCAGGTTCTCCCGACCTGGCGGCAGGCTCTGCTGTCTCTTCGGCTTTTGGCGCGGGAGCGGCTTTTACGTCGCCAGCATCTTCGCCTTCCTCGGCAATGATCGCGATCACATCGCCGACCTTCACATTTTCAGTGCCTTCGGCGACTACGATCTTGGCGATCACGCCCTCGTCAATAGCTTCGAATTCCATAGTCGCCTTGTCGGTCTCGATTTCGGCCAGCAAATCCCCGGACGAGACGCTGTCGCCTTCCTTCACCAGCCATTTGGCAAGCGTCCCTTCTTCCATCGTCGGGGAGAGTGCAGGCATTTGAAGATTGATGGGCATGGCCGGTTATCTTTCCTGATATAGTCCAGTTATCACTAAAAGCTGTCTAACATTGCGCCTATGGCGTCAAGGGCGCTTGCTTGCCTTGCGGCCATTTTTATCGCAACAGGTGTTTCTGACAGGGCGAGGAGGGTTCATGCGTACATATCTGGTGGTAATCGACGAGACCGACGAGGCCAGCATCGCGCTGCGCTTCGCTTCTCGCCGGGCGATGAAAACGGACAGCGCCCTGCATATTCTTGCGCTCGTTGAAAGCGAGGGCTTTGTCGCCTGGGGCGGGGTTCAGGCAACGCTCGAGGAAGAATCGAAAAGCCGGGCCGAAGCGCTTGTCTCAAGCGCGGCCGGAACTTTGTTTGACGAAACAGGCATAAGACCTTCGATCACCGTCAAACAGGGCAAAGGACCGAAGGTTGTTCGGGAGATGATGGACGAAGTCGACGGTCTGGCCGCGCTGGTGCTCGGCGCGGCTGCGAACGGTTCGCCCGGGCCGCTGGTCAGCCATTTTGCCGCCACCGAGGCAGGGTCACTGCCCTGCCCGGTGATGGTTGTTCCCGGATCCTTGACCAAGGAAGAGATTGACAGGCTGAGCTAGCGTTTTTTCGCCAGTTCGCCGCGCGGCGGGTAATTATTTTCCAGCGCATAATCGATGCCTTGCAGCAACTGGTCGAGTGGAGGCCGCGTGAACGGCATGCTCTGGATGCTGGCGAAATAGAGAGTCTGGTCGGGCTTGACCAGCAACAGCGCAGGCTCGGAGAAAATCTCGGGCTCGGGGCTATCAGGACGACCCGAGGAAATATAGAGACCGAAATCACGGGCCTGTTCTTCGCTGAGACCATAGCCGAGCAGAAGGTCATCGACTCCCCATTCATCGACCGATTTCTGGGCCCGTTCCTTGCTATCCATGCTGATCGCGACAACCGTGATTTCGCGCTCGGCAAAATCACCCAGCTTGCGCTGCAGTTCGCGTAACTGCATCTTGCAGATCGGGCAATGCACGCCGCGATAGAAGAGCAACAGGGTGAAATTATCGCCGAGCCGCTGGCTCAGTTGAAACTTGCCGCCGTCAATCAGCGGAACGGTAAAATCGGGGACGGCTTGGGTCGGAAGAATATTGGGCATGGGGGAGTTCCTTTTTCTTGTTCAATCCAGAACCCTACCCAAGACCAATGGTTGCCCGGTGACAAACAACAATTACTTTCGGCGAGCCTTGCCCATCTTGCCACGAACATTCGCGGGGCGGCCGGGTTTGCCCTTGCGGTGGGGCTTTCCCTTGCCTGCGCGAGAGGGTCCCGGACGTCCTGGCATATGATTGGCACCTTCAGCCAGTTCGAACAACAGGCTGCCGGTCGCGGCATTGGCCTCGACCAGGCGCAGTTCGATCTTCTGGCCGATATTATAGGTGGTGCCGCTGTCCATGCCGGTGAGCTGTTGCTTCGCCTCGTCATAATCGAAACGCTCGGCCCCCAGCGTGCGGACCGGTACCAGTCCGTCGCCGCCGAGATCCTCGACGGTGGCGAAAAAACCGAAATTCTGAACGCCGGTGATCCGGCATTTGACGACTTCGCCGATCCGGCTCGCGAGATGGGCCGAGATATAGCGGTCGATGGTTTCCCATTCGGCCTTCATCGCGCGGCGTTCCAGCTTGGAGATTTTCTCTGAAATCAGCTCGAGGCGCCCGGCCTCTTCCTTGCTCAGTCCCGAATATTCCGGAATGGCGCTGTTCTCCGGTGCCGGCTGCTCGAGCTTGCAGGCACTGACCAGCGCCCGGTGCACGATCAGATCGGCATAGCGCCGGATCGGGCTGGTGAAATGGGCGTAGCTTCCCAGCGACAGGCCGAAATGGCCCATGTTGGTATGGCCGTAATAAGCCTGGGTCTGGCTGCGCAATATCTGCTCCATGACCAAAGGCAGCAGCAATTCGTCGTCGACCTGTTCGATCAGATTGTTGAATACCGAAGGCTTGATCACCTGCCCCATGGCGAAGCTCATGTCGAAACTCTTGAGATAATCCTTCAGCGCAATCAGCTTCTCGCGCGAGGGCGTTTCGTGCACGCGATAGATGACCGGGGATTTTTTCGATTCCAGCATCCGCGCCGCCGCGACATTGGCGACGATCATATAATCCTCGACCACACGATGCGCGTCGAGCCGTTCGCGGATGGCGATTTCGACGATCTTGCCCTGGTCGTCCAGCACTACCCGTTTTTCGGGCAGATCGAGATTGAGCGGCTCGCGTTGGTCGCGCGCCCTGGCGAGCAGCTTCCAGCAGGCCCACAGCGGCTCGAGCGCGCTCTTCTTGAGCGGATGGTCCAGCTTGCCGTCCATCGCTGCCTGTGCGTCTTCATAGGCGATATTGCCGGCCAGCTTGACGATCGCGCGGGTGAAGCGCGAAGCGAAGACCTGACCCCTGGCATCTATGGTGACGTGACAGACCAGAGCCGCCCGGTCGACGCCCTGTTTGAGCGAGCAGACATCGGTCGACAAAGCTTCCGGCAGCATCGGCACAACCCGATCCGGGAAATAGACGCTGTTGCCGCGCTTATAGGCTTCGCGGTCGAGCTTGCTGCCCGAGCGGACATAATAAGAAACATCGGCAATCGCGATCAGCGCCTTATACCCGCCCTTGTTGTCGGGACTGTCATCCGGCTCGGCCCAGATCGCGTCATCATGGTCGCGGGCATCGGCCGGATCGATGGCAACAATCGGAAGGTGGCGCAGATCTTCGCGCTGCTCTTTCGAGATTGCCAGTCTGGTTGCCTGCTCGGCTTCTTCGGTCACCGTATCGGGAAAATGCAGCGGGATTTCAAATTTGTGGATGGCAATCAGGCTGAATGATTTTGCAGCGAACGGATCGCCCAATATTTCCTTCACCCGCGCCTTGACCTCGGAGCCGCGCTTGAGCGGTTCGGCCAGCACCAGATGGCCCGGCTTGGCTTCGCCCAATTCAATAATCGGTGTGCTGCGCCGGATTTTGCGATCCACCGGCTTCAGCCAATATTGGTCGCGCTCGTCTTTCTCGACGATACCGAGCAGCATCTCGTTGCTCTGGGCGAGCTTCTTCATCAGAAACGCAATATGGCCCTGCCCGCGTTCTTCGGTGCGAGCGAGAATCCGATCGCCGATCGCCAGCGCAGCGCGGCGGCCTTTTTCCTTGATCCTGATCTTTGGCGTGGGAGTACTCTCTTCTTCCCATTTTTCGGGAATGCCAATCGCTTCATTGCCGTCAATCTCGACGATCTTGAGCACGGTGACCTTCGGCAGGCCGCCCACCTTATGCAAGGCCCGCCCCAGATCTCCGGCGAGCAATCCTTCCTTGGTCATGTCCTTGAGCAAAGCCTTGAGGGCAATCTTGTCCGCCCCCCGCAATCCAAAGGCTTTTGATATCTCCCGCCGTCCTGCAGGCCGCTCCGATCGCTCGATAAAATCCAGTATCTGCTGGCGAGAGGGAACCTGTTTCGGTTTGTGAGATTTTTTGGGACCTGCCATTAATAAGCTTTACCTATGATTATTCGCTCGACCGCGGGTTTGCCCGTGAAGATGCATGTGCCATCCGCTGCGTCCGCATCAACGGGCACGTTGCGGAACGTCAGCTTCAGTTTCTTCAAACGCTCTTCTATCGACTTTAGTTCCTCGCCGGTCGCCTTGCACCATTGCACTTCGAGCCATCCGGGATGTTTCTTTTTCGGCGCATAGAAACGTTCAACGTCCGACCAATATTCGACGCCCTTCTTGACGTTGCCATCCATCCGCTCTCTGGCTTCTGTGTGCAATGCGGTCTGGATGTCGGACAATAGCGCCGGGATTTCGGGAATGAATTCAGCTTTGGCCAGGAATTTCGTGTCGAGCTTCCCGCTGTCCTGATAAAGCGCGTCCCTGCGGATCATCGCGACCTTGTCGTCGGCCATGTCGCGCGGTCCGATTTCGAGAATGACCGGCGCGCCTTTCTTGATCCACGACCAGCGCTTGGTCTGGGTCTTGGCACCCGTGATGTCGACCTTCACCCGAACCGGCTCGTCAAACGCACGGAGCTTGGCAATGTCTTTGGCCAGCGCCTTGCAATAATCCAGCACTTCTTTATCTTCCGGCTTGTCGCGCAGCATCGGCACGATCACCACCTGATAAGGCGCAATCAGTGGCGGCACACGCATGCCGTCGTCATCGCCATGGGTCATGATGACGCCGCCGATCATCCGCGTCGATGTGCCCCAGCTGGTGGTATAGGCAAACTGGAACTCGCCTTCCTTGTCCTGAAAGCGGATATTCTGGGCCTTGCTGAAGGTCTGGCCGAGGAAGTGGCTGGTGCCGGCCTGCAAGGCCTTGCCATCCTGCATCATCGCCTCGATCGAGTAAGTCGCATCGGCGCCAGGGAAACGTTCGTTTTCCGGCTTCTCTCCGGCAATGACCGGCATCGCCAGCACATTTTCCGAAAACTCGCGATACATTTCCAGCGCGCTCAGCGTCTCTTCCATCGCCTCGGCCTTGGTGGCGTGCGCAGTATGGCCTTCCTGCCAGAGAAATTCGGTGGTCCGCAGAAACATTCTTGTGCGCATTTCCCAGCGGACGACATTGGCCCACTGGTTGATCATCACCGGAAGGTCGCGCCAGCTCTGTACCCAGCGGGCAAAGGCGGTGCCGATCACCGTTTCCGACGTCGGACGAACCACAAGCGGTTCTTCCAGCTTGGCGTCCGGATCAACGATCAGGCCGCCATCTGGGCCTTTCTTCAGGCGATGATGGGTAACGACCGCCATTTCCTTGGCAAAACCATCGACATGCTCGGCTTCCTTGGCAAAATAGCTGAGCGGAATGAAGAGCGGGAAATAGCAGTTCTCATGCCCGGTCGCCTTGATCCGCTGGTCCATCAGATATTGCACCCGTTCCCAGATGCCATAGCCCCAGGGCCGCATGATCATGGAGCCACGCACTCCGGATTCTTCGGCCATGTCGGCTTCAGCAATGACTTGCTGGTACCATCCCGCGAAATCATCTTCGCGGGTGATTGTAAGAGCATTTTTCTTCACTTGGTTTTCCTGCGGATTATAGTTTTCCGATATTCAATTATCGAGCTTGTCAATCTTGGACTGGATATCGGCCAATTGCTTTTTCAGCTCCATGATCTCGGCATCTTTTGCGGATGGCTTATCTTGTGTTTCGTTTTCGCCTTCATCCCGACCATTTTGACCGAGGCTGAGCGCCTTTTCAAACACGCCGGCCAAAGGGCTTGCTTTCAGGGCATTTTCAACCGCTTCCTGAAACTGCTTCTGGTTTTTGACGGCCATCTGGCCCAAGGGATTTTTATTGAGAGCCCCTTCGACCGCTTCCTGAAACTGTTTCTGGTTCTTGCGAAAATTATCCATCGACGCTTCCAGATAGGATGGCATCAGCGATTGCATGCTGTTGCCATACATGGAAATCAGCTGGCGCAGAAAATTGACCGGCAGCATTTGTTTGCCGCTGCTTTCCTCGTCGACAATGATCTGGGTCAGGACATTGTGGGTGATGTCATCGCCGGTCTTGGCGTCAACGACGACAAAATCTTCGTCGTTGCGCGTCATCTCGGCGAGAAAATCAAGCGTGATATAATTGGATGTCTGGGTGTTATAAAGACGGCGATTGGCGTATTTTTTTATGACTATCGGACCGTCCTGAGGTTTCTTCTTCGACTTGGTCATATAAGCTCCCGAGGGGTTAGAAATACTGAAGGTTGTCGGGATTTCTAACCGTCCTTTAATTGGATGTTGCACCAGCACTAAACCTATTTGTGCAATGCCGCAACTTCTGTTGTTATACAGGGTTTTTGTGCAACATATTCACTTTGTGCAACTGCGTTGACCGCGTATTCTATACCGCTATGTCCACTGCCGTGCCAACCGGTTGCCGAGGCCGGTAATCAGCTCATATTGCGACAGGCCGGATTGCGATGACGCGATCCCGAGATCATATTCGCAATCAACCCAGTCGCCTTCCTTGAGATGGGGCGCTTCTGTAAGATCGATTGCGATCAGGTCCATCGAGACCCGGCCCAGAACGGGCAGAACGACGCCGCCATCCGCGAACATGCCGCTATTTGAAAATCCCCGCAAATATCCGTCGGCATAGCCCATCGCCAATATAGCAACATCGTGCGATTCCGCTGCAATATATTGCGCGTTATAGCCGAGCTTGTCGCCCGCACGAAGCGAGCGGACCTGGATGATCTCGGCTTGCGGCACGGCTACCTGCTCGATAACCGCTTCCAGTTCCGGACGCTGGACACCGCCGTAAAGCGACAGACCGGGACGGGTAAGGTCAAAAGAATAATCACTGCCCAGCGCGATGCCGGCGCTATTGGCAAGACTGTTGCGCCTGGCCGGGAGAATTTCGAGCGCGGCCCTGTACTGATCGAGTTGTGCTCCATTTTGCGGCCCGTCTTCATCCGCCGACGCCAGATGGCTCATCGCGATATCGATCGCCATTCCGACAAAATGATCCGCTTCAAGATCTTCGGGATTGATTCCGAGACGGTTCATGCCGCTGTTGATCATGATGTCACAGGCTTTGCCCGTCGGCCGCCAGCGCGCAAGTTGCTCGAGACTGTTTATAACGGGCTTTGCCGGAGACTGCAGTGCGAAAGGCAGGTCGGCCTGACGGACGCCATTGAGCACGGACACCGACGCTTTACCGGCGGTCAGATATTCGATCTCCCGGGCCTCCTGCCAGTTGGCGACGAAGAAATCCGTGCATCCGGCGGCCATCAGCTTTTGCACAACGTCGCAAACGCCCAGACCGTAGGCGTTGGCCTTGACGGCTGCTCCCGCCTTCGCTTTGCCAGACATCCGGTCCAGCGCACGCCAGTTGGCCACCAGCGCATCGGAATCGAGCCTTATCTTCGCCGTCGGCGGTATGATCGGTATTTCGTCACTCATCAACTGGCCGATACGGCCTTCATGGCGCTTCGTCGAGTGCCGCTTCGGGATCATTGGGTATTCCCCACCATGCCACGACCACCCCGAATGCGACAACGACCCAGGTGTACCAGAGGCCGGCATAGATATCACCCGACCGCGCAACGATATATCCGGCAATCAGCGGCAGAAACCCGCCCAGATAGCCCGCCCCGATATGATAGGGGATCGACATCGAACTGTAGCGGATTTTGGCCGGAAACATTTCCGACAGCAGGGCGGCAACCGATCCGTAGGTCAAGGCGCTCAGCGCTCCCAACACCAGCAGGATCGCGACGATACCCAATATGCTGACCATGTCTGGCTGCTGCTTGGCGAAATCATAGCCATATTCGGCAAGCGCATCGCGAATGCCGCTGCTCCGGGCAACTCCATCTTCCATCCATGCCGGATCGATGGGGATTGCGTTATCACCGGCCCTCAGGCTCAGTTCGCTGGCGTCGGTCAGGGTATAGGATACGCCCGCTGATGTAAGGGTTTCCAGAATCTTGCCGCAATCGCTCTGCTCTTTGCTGAACAGTTCGGCAAAGGGATCGGTGCTGCAGGCGCTGCCCTCGACCCGCACGGGGTTCGCCTCGGCCGCTTCGGTCAGCCCGGGATTGGCGAGCTGGCCCAGTCCCCAGAATGCTGGAAAGAGCAGCAACAGCGACAGCAGCGCGCCGACAATGATCGGTTTCTTGCGTCCGACCTTGTCCGACCATTTGCCGACGACAAGATAGAAGGACATGGCAATCAGGCCGGAGACGAACAAGATGATGTCGACGGTGCGCGCCTCCATGTTCATCGGTCCGCGCAAGAAGGACATGCCGGAGAAAAAGGCAGTGTACCAGATGGTCGTAAGCACGCCGGTAATGCCGAACAGGGCGACAAAGATGCGCTTCTTGTTTCCGGGATAGGTGAAGCTTTCAACGAACGGATTACCCGCGGTTTCGCCCGCCGCTTTCATCGCCTGGAAGACCGGGCTTTCGTTGAGCTTCAGCCGCATCCATAGCGATATCACGAGGAGGAGGATCGAGAGAAGAAACGGTACCCGCCAGCCCCAGTCGTTGAACGCCTGTTCGGGAATCAGGAAGCGGCAGGCCAATATCACGCCGATCGACAGGACGAAGCCGCCGGCGACGCTGGCCTGGATATAGCTGGTATAATAGCCGCGCTTCTCGGTTGGCGCGTGCTCCGCGACATAGATTGCCGCGCCGCCATATTCGCCGCCCAGTGCGAGGCCCTGCAATATTCGCAGGAAAATCACGATCAACGGGGCGGCCAGCCCGATTGTCTCGGCGCTCGGGATCAGACCGACGCCTGCGGTGGCTATGCCCATCAGGGTGACCGTCACGAGAAACGTATATTTGCGCCCCAGCTTGTCACCGAGAAAACCGAAGAGAATGGCGCCGACCGGACGGAAGCCGAAGCCGATGGCGAAGGTCGCCCAGACCATCAGGATTTCCAGCGTCGGATTGCCGCTGGGGAAGAAGGTCGGCCCGATAATGTAGAATAAGGTGCCGTAGATGAAGAAGTCATACCATTCGAAAATGGTCCCGGCGGAGGATGCCGCGATGACCAGACGGATTTCCTTCTGCGTCGGTTCGCGTTGTCCTGCCGCTGCTACTTCACTGGCCATATTTTACCCTCCCCAAGGCGATCGTCCTTATTCCAGCTCGAGTATCACGGCATCGACGGCAAGGCTATCTCCCTGTGCCGCGTTGACCGATTTTACCACGCCGTTTTTCTCGGCGCGGAGAATATTCTCCATCTTCATCGCTTCGACGACGGCCAGCGGCTGTCCCTCGACCACGGTTTCGCCCTCGCCCACGTGCAACGCGACCAGCAGGCCGGGCATCGGGCAGAGCAGGAATTTTGACAGATCGGGCGGTATCTTTTCGATCATGTGCACGGCATGCTGCGCAACATGGGCGGGCAATATGCGGGCCTTGTGAGTCGCGCCGTGGCTGTTGAGCGCGAAGCCGTTGGCGGTCCTGGCGATCTTTACCGACAGTGGTTTGCCTGCAACCTCGGCGAGGATCAACGTATCCCCGGGTGTATATTCCATCGAAAGATCCACGGCGGTGCCGTCTACGGAAATCTCCTCTTCGGAAATCGAGACGTCCATGATCTTGTCGCCGATCTTGACCTGCCATTCTGATGGTGGATCAAGCCGCTTGCCAAGCTGATTATCGACCCGGCGGGCGCGGTCGGCGTGGGCGGTCGCGGCGAATGAACCGATGGCAGCGAGATTACACAACAGTTCGTCGGATGCCGGAGCGCCCTGGAACCCGTCCGGATATTCCTCGGCGATGAAATTGGTCGTGATATTGCCTTCGCGGAAACGCTCGTGCTGCATCAGCGCCGAGAGGAAGTCGATATTGTGACCGGGGCCGACCAACTCGAAGCGGTTGAGCGCGTCGATCTGGCGGTCGATCGCCTCGATCCGGGTCTCGCCATAAGTGATCAGCTTGGCGATCATCGGATCGTAGAAGATCGAGACCTCGCCGCCCTCGGCCACGCCATCGTCGACGCGGATGCCTTCTTCGGCCTCCGGCGGCCGATATTTGACCAGGCGACCGGTCGACGGCAGGAAGCCGCGATAGGGATCCTCGGCATAGACGCGGTTTTCGACCGCCCAGCCGGTCAGCGTCACCTCGTCCTGCGTCAGTGGCAGTTTTTCGCCATAAGCGACGCGGATCATCTGTTCGACCAGATCGAGACCGGTGATATATTCGGTGACCGGATGCTCGACCTGCAGACGGGTGTTCATTTCAAGGAAATAGAAGCTCTTGTCGGCGCCGACGATCAGCTCGACCGTACCGGCGCTATAATAGCCCACGGCCTGCGACAAGGCGACGGCCTGTTCACCCATCTTCTTGCGCATTTCGGGGTCAACGAAGGGCGATGGCGCTTCCTCGACGACCTTCTGGTGGCGGCGCTGGATCGAACATTCGCGTTCGCCGAGATAGATGACATTGCCATGCTTGTCGCCGAGCACCTGGATTTCGATATGGCGTGGCTGTTCGATGAATTTCTCGATAAACACGCGGTCATCGCCAAAGCTGGCGAGACCTTCGCGCTTGGTGGCTTCAAAGCCTTCCCGAACGTCTTTCTCGTTCCACGCAAGCCGCATGCCCTTGCCGCCGCCGCCGGCGCTGGCCTTCATCATCACCGGGTAGCCAATTTCCGACGAAATGCGCACGGCATGTTCGGTATCGTCAATCTCGCCAATATGACCGGGGACAACGCTAACCCCTGCCTTTTCGGCCAGTTTCTTCGACTCGATCTTGTCACCCATCGCGGCAATCGCGTTGATCGGCGGGCCGATGAAGGTGATGTCATTGTCATCCAGTTGTTGGGCAAAGCTGGTCCTCTCGGACAGAAAGCCATAGCCGGGATGCACGGCTTCCGCGCCGGTTTCCTTGCAGGCCGCGATGATCTTGTCCGCTATCAGATAGGATTCACCGGCGGGAGACGGACCGATACGGACAGCCTCCTCCGCCATTTTGACATGGGGGCTGCGCGCGTCGGCATCGGAATAGACAGCAACCGTCTTGATCCCCATTTTCTGGGCAGTACGAATGACACGACATGCAATTTCGCCGCGGTTTGCTATTAGGATTTTTTTGAACATTTAGCCTGTTTTCTTTCGCAGTATTAAAAAGGTAACGACTATCCATATTGCTGAAGTCATCACGATAACAATTTCAAAAATGGATATCCCAGTGAACAGTGGCAATCCATAGGCGGTATAAGAGAGCAACCAAAGCGGTGCACAAAGTAATAGCCACGCAAAGGTGAACCATGAAAATGCGATCCACTTTGTCGCTTTCACTCAGCGGCCTCCAAAGTACAATCCCGTTGCTCCGCTTCCATCGGCACCAGCCCCAGCTTTGCGAACAATGTCTCATCCGCATCATCACCGGCATTGCCGGTGGTCAGCAACTTGTCGCCGGTGAAGATGCTGTTGGCACCGGCGAGGAAGCACAGAGCCTGTGTGCTTTCGCTCATGCTTTCGCGGCCGGCGGACAGGCGCACCATCGATGCGGGCATGGTGATCCGTGCCACTGCAATCGTCCGGACAAATTCGATATCGTCTATTTTCGCCAGCGGCGTATCGGCCAGCATGTCGCCGAGCACCGTGCCCTTGACCGGGACCAGCGCGTTAACCGGAACGCTTTCCGGATGTCGTGGCAGGGTTGCCAGAGCGTGGACAAAGCCGACCCGGTCTTCACGGGTCTCGCCCATGCCGACGATGCCGCCGGAACAGACATTGATGCCGCTGTTGCGGACATTCTCGAGGGTTTCGAGCCGGTCGCCGAAGGTGCGTGTGGTGATCACCTTCTCATAATGTTCCGGCGAAGTATCGATATTGTGATTATAATAATCGAGGCCCGCTTCGGACAGCATTTCGGACTGTTCCTTGGTCAGCATACCTAGCGTCATGCAGGTTTCCATACCCATCTGCCGCACGCCCTTGATCATCTCGATGATCGCCGGCATGTCCTTGTTCTTGGGGTTGCGCCAGGCGGCACCCATGCAGAAACGGGAAGAACCGCGGTCTTTCGCTTGCGCCGCGGTTTGCAGCACGGTGCGAACGTCGAGCAATTTCTCTGCCTTGAGACCGGATTTGGCACCGGCAGACTGGTTGCAATAGCCGCAATCCTCGGGGCAGCCACCGGTCTTGATCGACAGCAAGGTCGAAAGCTGCACTTGGCCCGCCTTGTGGTTGGCGCGGTGGACGGTGGCCGCCTGAAAAACGAGATCATCGAACGGCAGGTCGAACAAAGCCGCGATTTCCTCGCGGGTCCAGTCGTTGCGAACTTCGTTCCCTGCCGAAGGGCAGGGTCCAGCCTGGTCATGAGCAATCGTCTGGGCCCCGGCCTGCGCCGGGGAACTGATATTTTCGTCTAAAGTCATTCCGCAGCTTCCTCCTCAGGGGGCATATTATGCCCGAGCAATCTCAATATATCCGCGGCACATTCCACAATATTGCTGCCCGGTCCATAGATTCCGACGACGCCGGATTTGCGCAAAAATTCATAATCCTTCGCCGGAATAACGCCACCGGCAAAAATCTTGATATCGCTGCGCCCGGCTTCTTTCAGCAGGTTGATCAGTTCCGGGATCAGCGTCTTGTGGCCCGCCGCAAGGCTGGACGCACCGACCGCGTCGACATTTTCCGCCAGAGCGAGATCGCGGGTTTCGCCGGGCGTTTGGAACAGCGGCCCGGAAATCACGTCAAAGCCCATGTCGGTGAAGGCGCTCGACACGACATTGGCTCCACGGTCATGGCCGTCCTGCCCCATTTTCGCGACGAGGATTTTCGGCTTGCGGCCAAGCCGCTGCGAAACCGCATCCACGCCCTCGATGACCATCGCGTAGCGGGCATCGCCTTCATAGGCTTTGCCGTAAATGCCTTTGACCGGTGTCGGGCGGGTTTCGTAGCGGCCGAAAACCGCTTCCATAGCGTCAGATATCTCACCCAGTGAGGCGCGCTGCCGCGCGGCATCAACCGCTAGCGCCAGCACATTGCCGCTGCCCTTGGCGCCGTCGGTCAGCGCCTTGAGTGCTGCCTGACAGGCCGCTTCGTCACGCCCGGCGCGCATTTTCTCGAGCCGCGCAATCTGGCCCTGCCGGACCTTGGCATTGTCGATGTCGAGCGTCTCCATCGGATCTTCTTCGGACAGCCGATATTTATTGACCCCGACGATCACCGCATCGCCTTTGTCGACAGCCGCCTGGCGACCGGCAGCGGCCTCTTCGATCATCGCCTTGGGCCAGCCATCGGCAACCGCCTTGGCCATGCCGCCTTCGGCGTCGACTTTCTCGATAATCTCCCAGGCTTTCTCGACCAGTTCCTCGGTCAGCGCCTCGACATAATAACTGCCGCCGAGCGGATCGACGACCTTGGTAATCCCCGCCTCTTCCTGCAACACGATCTGGGTATTGCGGGCAATACGGGCGGAAAAATCGGTCGGCAGCGCGATCGCTTCGTCCAGCGCGTTGGTGTGCAGCGACTGGGTTCCGCCCAAAGTCGCGGCCATTGCCTCGATCGTGGTGCGGATCACATTATTGTAGGGATCCTGTTCGGTCAGTGACACGCCCGAAGTCTGGCAATGGGTGCGCAGCATTTTCGACCGTTCCGACTGGGCGCCGAGATCGGTCATTACCCGGTGCCACAGGGTCCGGGCGGCGCGCAATTTCGCGACTTCCATGAAGAAATTCATGCCGATGCCGAAGAAGAAGCTCAGACGGCCGGCAAAAGCGTCGATATCCAGTCCCGTCGCCATCGCCTGCTTGGCATATTCGCGACCGTCGGCGATGGTGAAGGCCAGCTCCTGCACCGCCGTCGCGCCGGCTTCGTGCATGTGATAGCCGCTGATCGAGATGCTGTTGAACTTCGGCATATGTTCGGACGTATAGCCAATGATGTCCGAAATGATCCGCATCGAAGGCGCCGGCGGATAGATATAGGTGTTGCGGACCATGAACTCCTTGAGAATATCATTCTGGATCGTGCCGGAGAGCTTCTCCTGCGAAACCCCGTGCTCTTCTGCCGCGACGATATAGAACGCCAGGCACGGGATCACCGCGCCGTTCATCGTCATCGACACCGACATTTCATCGAGCGGAATCTGGTCGAACAGGATCTTCATATCCTCGACACTGTCGATCGCCACGCCGGCCTTGCCGACATCGCCGACCACGCGCGGATGGTCGCTGTCATAGCCGCGGTGGGTGGCGAGGTCGAAGGCCACCGACAGTCCCTTTTGCCCCGCCGCCAGATTGCGACGATAGAAGGCGTTCGATTCCTCCGCCGTCGAAAAACCGGCATATTGCCGGATCGTCCAGGGCCGTCCGGCATACATGCTGGCCTTGACGCCACGGGTAAACGGACCAAAGCCGGGAAGCCCCGGATCACCGGCGTCTTCCGCAGTATAAAGCGGTTTGACGGCAATACCTTCGGGGGTGTCCCAAGTGAGGTCGCGGCCTTTCACTTCCTTGTCGGCGAGTTCCTGCCAGTCTTTGATCGTCGGTTTGTCGGTCATATCTGCCCTGCATGTAAATATTCGAATATGTCAGCCGTTAGCGGTGGGCCTGTCGAACCAGCCTCTCGGACGAGAGCCACACTTTTCGACAAGCTCGGGACTACCGGCCTTCATTCACCTTTAAAGTCCGTCTTGCGCTTCTGCAAAAAGGCAATCGCCCCTTCGCGTGCATCCTTGCTGTCACCGGCAATCCGCTGGCCTTCGGCTTCCCGCACGAGCGCCGTAGCATAGTCGCTTTCCAGCGCAGCCGCCAGATTTTGACGCATCACGCCCAATGCCACGGTCGGTCCGCCTGCCAGGCGTTTTGCCAGCGTGCCGGCTTCGCCCATCAAAGCGTCGTCCTCGACGCATTTATAGATCAATCCCCATTCTGCGGCTTTTTCACCATGAATCTTCTCGCCGAGCAGCATCATCTCGGTTGCCCGGGCCTTGCCGACAAGACGGGTCAGCATCCACGATGCGCCACCATCGGGCACAAGACCGATGTTGACAAAGGCCTGGAGGAAATAAGCCGACTTCCCGGCAATCGCGAAGTCGCTTGCCAGCGCAATCGAACAGCCGACACCGGCCGCTGGTCCGTTGACCGCCGTGATTGTCGGAATATCGAGCTTCGCCAGTTTCAGCATCAGCGGATTATAATGCTGGAGCAGCGCGGCATAGCTGCCCTGCCCACCCGACAGGGCGCTGTCATTTTTCGCCTGCAAATCGGCACCGGCACAAAAGGCACGGCCTTCGCCGGTAATCACCAGCGCGCGCGCATCATCCAGCTTGTCGAGCGCGATGAAGATATCATCTGCCATGCCAAGCGAACAGGCGTTGAGGCGCTCCGGCTTGTTGAGCGTGATGGTGGCCACCTGACCGGTGATATCCAGCTTGATATTTTCGAATTCCATGTTCGGTCCTTTTGAATGTCTCGTCATCCTGAACTTGTTTCAGGATCTCGCGGGGTCCTGAAACAAGTTCAGGATGACGATTGTATAATTAATGCCCGTTGGGCGTTTCCATGATTTCAGTTAGCATCCCGCCCATATCCTTGGGATGCACAAAAAAGATAAGCGTGCCATGTGCACCGATGCGCGGTTCACCAAGCACTCGCTTGCCTATCGCTTCAAATTCCGCCTTGGCAGCATGAATATCCGGCACTTCGAAACAGACATGATGCTGGCCGCCGAGCGGGTTTTTCTCCAGCCATTTGCCGACCGCGCTGTCCGCTTCTGTCGGCTGTAGCAGTTCGACCTGCGTTCCGGCGGTGCCGCCCTCGCCCGGCGTGTTGACGAAACAGACGCGCACTTTTTGCGAATCCAGCACGAACGGCTCCGTGATATCGGTGGCGCCCATGACATCGCGGTAGAAGGTGATCGAGGCGTCAAGATCGGGCGTTGCCACGCCGATATGGTTCATTCTTCCCAGTTTCATCTAATGTCCTTCTCCATGCGGAATGAATCTGTGCACCAGCGGCGCGATTCCGGCGCCGACGAGCACGCCGAGTATTCCCGACAGGAGCGCGAAGGCAATCCCGCCGACCATCAGCTCGGCCGAGGCCGGGAACAGGCCGAGCAGCGGATGCGACAGCCATTCGATCAGATATTCCGGCCCGTGCCAGCCGAGGGCGGCAACATTGTGCACCAGCAATCCGCCGCCGACCCAGGCCATGGCCAGCGTGCCGATGATCGACAGGGCCGCGAGCAGTTTCGGCATAAGCCGGACCAGACCACAGCCAAAAGATCGCAATGCGCCCTCGTTATTCTGCGCGATATGCAGGCCGATATCGTCCATCTTGACGATCAGCGCGACCGCGCCGTAGACCGCAACAGTAATCGCAATGCCGATGATCGCGAGGATGATAGCCTGTTCCCACCAGACCTGGTCGGTCAGTTCCGACAGGGCGATCGCCATGATCTCGCCCGACAGGATAAGGTCGGTGCGGATCGCGCCCGAGACCATTTCACCCTCTCGCCCGGGCCCTTCGATGATCGCGGGCTGGTCATGTTTGGTGGACTCATCGACATGGAAAATTTCCAGCACCTTTTCGGCGGCTTCGTAACAGAGAAACAAACCGCCGAAAATCAGGATGATCGGTATCAAAAAGGGCGCAAATTGACCCAGAAGGACCGCAGCAGGTAGCAAAAAGACCAGCTTGTTCTTGAACGATCCCTTGGTGATCTTCCAGATCATCGGCAATTCGCGTGACGGATCAAAACCGGTCACATAAGTCGGCGTAACCGCAGCGTCGTCAATCACCACGCCAGCGGATTTTGTACCGGCACGCGCGGCGGCGGCACCGATATCGTCAACCGACGCGGCGGCGACTTTCGCGATCGCAGCGACGTCGTCGAGGAGGGCTACTAATCCTGTTGGCATTACACGATCCCGTCATTGCGAGGAGCGAAGCGACGAAGCAATCCAGAGCGGCAAGCGACGCCCTGGATTGCTTCGCTACGCTCGCAATGACGGAGGGCAATCACTTGGAAAATATCACAACGGAATATTGTCATGTTTCTTCCACGGGTTCTCGAGTTGCTTGTTCCGCAGTTTCCGTAACCCCAGAGCCACCCGGCGACGCGTCGAATGCGGCAGGATCACTTCGTCGATAAAACCTTTTTGCGCCGCAATAAACGGGTTGGCAAAACGCGCTTCATATTCCGCGGTACGCTCGGCGATTTCTTCCGGTGTCTTGCCGCGGAAGATGATTTCGACCGCGCCCTTGGCGCCCATCACGGCGATTTCTGCGGTCGGCCAGGCATAGTTGAGATCGCCGCGCAGATGCTTGGACGCCATCACGTCATAAGCGCCGCCATAAGCCTTGCGGGTGATGATGGTGATTTTCGGCACCGTCGCTTCGGCATAGGCAAAGAGCAGCTTTGCACCATGTTTGATGATGCCATTATGCTCCTGTGAAGTGCCGGGCAGGAAGCCGGGAACGTCAACCAGAGTCACGATCGGAATGTTGAACGCGTCGCAATAGCGGACAAAGCGCGCTGCCTTCTTCGACGCGTTGATGTCGAGGCAACCGGCCAGGACCATCGGCTGGTTGGCAACCACCCCGACGGTGGAGCCTTCCATCCGGCCAAAGCCGCAGATGATATTGCCGGCATGGGCTGGCTGGACTTCGAAGAAGTCGCCCTCGTCGAGCATCTTGCGGATGACTTCGTGCATGTCATAAGGCTGGTTGGCATTGTCCGGGATCAGGGTGTCGAGGCTTTCCTCGAGACGGTCCCACGGATCGGCGGTCGGCCGTTCGGGCACTTCCTCGCGGTTGGAAAGCGGCATGAAATCGATGAAGTCGCGTGCTGCGAGCAACGCCTCGATGTCATTTTCATAAGCGACATCGGCGACGCTGGTCTTGGTCGTGTGGGTTACCGCTCCGCCCAGTTCTTCCTGTGTCACGATTTCGTTGGTCACGGTCTTGACCACATCGGGGCCGGTGACGAACATATACGAGCTATCCTTCACCATGAAGATGAAGTCGGTCATGGCCGGTGAATAGACTGCGCCACCGGCACAGGGGCCCATGATCAGGCTGAGCTGCGGGATCACGCCGCTGGCCAGAACATTCTTCTGGAACACATCGGCATAGCCGCCGAGCGACGCCACACCTTCCTGAATACGCGCGCCGCCGCTGTCGTTGATACCAATGACCGGCGCGCCGACTTTCATCGCATTGTCGAGAACCTTGCAGATCTTCTCGGCATGACGCTCCGAGAGCGAACCGCCGAACACGGTGAAGTCCTGGGAGAAGACAAAAACCAGGCGACCGTTGATCGTACCGGATCCGGTGACGACACCATCGCCGGGAATATGCTGCTCATCCATGCCGAAATCGACACAATTATGCTCAACATACATGTCGATCTCTTCGAACGAGCCGTCGTCGAGCAATATCTCGAGCCGTTCCCGCGCGGTCAGCTTGCCCTTGGCATGCTGGCTATCAATCCGCTTTTGCCCGCCGCCGAGCATGGCTTCGGCGCGCTTGGCTTCCAATTGTGCGATAATGTCTGACATTCAACCCCCGGCTGTGAATCACTAGATGCAATATGCCCTAGTCAATGCACAGCCGGTTAGGCAATCGTCAATAGTAATTAATCGCGCGATTAAACCTGACCTTTACTCTGCGGTTGCCGTAACGTTATCTATTTAAGCAGTACCAGTTCCTCCGACATGCTGGGGTGCAATGCCACCGTATCGTCAAAAGCCTGCTTGGTGAGCCCCGCCTTCACCGCGACCGCTGCCGCCTGCAATATCTCCGGCGCATCGGGACCGATCATGTGCAGGCCAAGAATCTTCTCGCTCGGATGTTCCACGATCATCTTGTAGAGGCTGCGCTCTGCCCGGTCCGCAAACACATTCCGCATCGCCCGGAAATCCGACGAATAGACTTTGATATTGCCATATTTTTCGCGCGCTTCACCTTCGGTCAGGCCGACCGAAGCAATCGGTGGCTGCGAAAATACCGCTGACGGGATATTCTCATAATCGACCGTGCGGGGGTTGTCGCCAAAGACCGTATCGGCGAAGGCCTGCCCTTCACGAATGGCAATCGGGGTCAGTTGCACGCGATCCGTAACGTCACCGACCGCATAGATATTCTCGACATTGGTCTTGCTATAGTCGTCGACGATGATGGCGTTGTTGTCGTTGGTCGCAACGCCAGCATTTTCGAGGCCAAGGCCGTCAATCTTTGGCCGGCGTCCGGTGGCAGCCAGAACGACATCAGCGCGAACCGGTGCGCTCTTGCCGTCCATATAAACGTCTAGCGCCCCGTCATCCCGCTTTTCTATCCTGTCAAATGTGCAGTTGAACTTGAAGCTGATGCCCTTGGCGAGCGAAATCTGGATCAGACGATCGCGAACGCTTTCATCATAGCCGCGGAGGATGATGTCGGACCGGTTTACGACGGTGACATCGCTGCCCAGGCCGTTGAAAATCCCGGCGAATTCATTGGCAATATAACCGCCACCAGCGATAATGATATTCTCGGGCAGCTTCTCGAGATGGAACATGTCGTTCGATGTAGACATGAGCTCGCTACCCGGAAAATCAGCCACGGCAGGCCATGCACCAACCGCGATCAAGATATATTTGGCAGTCACAGTCTTGCCGTTAGCCAATTTAATCTCGTGCGGTCCGGTCAGCTCGGCGCGTTCGAGAATGATCTCGACGCCGTGATTATTCAGCGTGTCGGTATAGGCATTGTTCAGCCGGTCGACGTCCTTGAGAACATGATCGCGCAGTCTCGCCCAGTCAAATCTGGCATTGTCCCATGTCCAGCCGAAATTCTTGCCATCTTCCAGTTCTTCCGAGAAATGCGAGCCGTAAACCAGCAGTTTCTTGGGAACACAGCCGCGGATAACGCAGGTGCCGCCGACACGATATTCCTCGGCCACCGCGACTTTCGCGCCATAAGACGCCGAAACCCGCGCCGCCCGCGTTCCCCCGGAACCTGCTCCGATAACGAACAGGTCATAATCATATTCTGCCATGTAAATTTCCTTATTGCCCGGGTCCGAAGGCCCTGTTTTTCAGTTCTTCGGTCGAAGCGTCCAATGGGTTACCGTCGTCAGCGGCCAGCGCGTTTGCCATCTGCTTTCCAAGCTCCACGCCAAACTGATCGAACGGATTGATATTCAGCAAAACCGCGTTCACAAAAGTGCGATGCTCGTAAAAAGCGAGCAGCGCTCCTATTGTTCGCGCGTCCAAGCTTTCCAGTAATAGGGTCACCGATGGCCTGTCACCCTGATAATTTCGATGACTGTCATCGGATTTTTTGCCCGCCATCAATGCAGCGCCCTGCGCGAAGCAGTTTAGCAGGAGCCCTTGATGGTGGGCGGGATCGAGTGAATCGCCCGGTTCGATAACCGCGAGAAACTCGACCGGCACCAGATGGGTCCCCTGATGAAGCAGTTGGAACACGGCATGTTGCGCATCGGTGCCGACGCCGCCCCAGACGATCGGACTCGAGTGGAGTTCCAGCGGCTCACCCTCCAGCGTTACCGATTTGCCGTTACTCTCCATTTCGAGTTGCTGAAGATAATCGGGCAGCAGGCCCAGGCGCTCGTCATAGGCAAAGACCGCCCGCGTCTCGCATCCCCGAACCTGAGCATAATATTGATCGGCGAAGGCCGCCAGAGCGGGAATATTCTGCGCCAAGGGGGTCTCCTGAAAATGCCGATCCATCATGGCGGCACCGGCCAGCAAGTCTTCGAACACCTCATATCCCAGCGCCAAAGCGACGCTGAACCCGATCGATGACCACAAGGAATAGCGTCCACCAACGCTTTCCGAAAAGGGCAGGACGCGCGTTTCATCGACGCCCCATTCAACCGCCTGATCGGGATCGGCGGTCAATGCCACGACCTGCCCCAGCGGATCGGTGATGCCGTCTTCGCGCATCCAGTCCAGTACGGCACCGGCGTTGAGCAATGTCTCTGCGGTTGTAAACGTCTTGGACGCGATCACCAGAAGCGTTTTGCTCGCGGTGAATCGCTCGAGTACAGGCTCAAGCGCCGCACCATCGATGTTGGAGACGACAGCGAGTTCATATTTCTCGTCGCCGAGCCTGAGCGCCTGATGGAGCATTTTTGGACCGAGCGCAGAGCCGCCGATACCAAGATGGATGATCTGGGTAAAATCGCCCAGAACTCCGGTTTCGATGACTTCGATCAGGCTTTTCATGCGCTGGTGGAGCATGGCGGCATTGTCGACGCTTGCCGGGTTCCCCGTACCGCGCTCGGCGCCATGTTCCGCGGCCCGGCCTTCGCTGATATTGACCGGTTCTCCCGCGAACAAGGCGTTCGCTTTCACCGAGAGGGACATTGCATCGGCGAGCTTCCGAAAGGCCTGAATGGCATTGTCGTCGAGGTGGGTTTTCGAAAGATCGAAATAAATACCAGCCTGTTCCAGACCAAGATTGGCTACCCGACCGGCATCTTTTTCAAACAGACTTGTCAGCGGGATTTGCGGGAGCGCTTTGATCGCCTGCCAATGGTCTAAGGTCATTTAATCATCCGATCTCTAAATCATAAAATTACGCGCGTCCCCGGAACTGCTTTGCCCTATCTGCCCAGCGGGCCGGTCTCAAGTTGAAAATAGCGCCCGCCGGAGAATGCAAGAAATCTTGACGCCAACGCCAATGTCGGCGAAGGGGCGCCATGGCGCGAGATAAAGCAGAACGATCCGAAACGCGGGACTTTGTCGCGTTCCTTGTAAAACTTGCACTGTTCATCCTGATATTGCGCAGTTTCATAATCTCGCCGTTCAATATTCCGTCTGAGTCCATGCAACCGCGCCTGGTCGTCGGTGACTATCTGCTGGTTGCGAAATGGCCTTATGGTTTCTCCAAATATAGTCTGCCATTCAGCGTCCCCCTGTTTCCCGGACGTGTATTGCCCCATTCACCGGAACCGGGCGATGTCGTCGTGTTCAAGGCACCTCCAAACGCGCATGATGACTATATCAAACGGGTGATCGCCCTGGCCGGCGACATCGTGCAGGTGACCAATGGTGTTATCTCGATCAACGGCGCAGTCGTGGAGCGGAAAAGAATCGAGGATTTTGAGCATCCTGTCACGCCCAACAGTCCCTGTTACCGTGAAGAATTTGAATCGGCTTCAGGAAATGGCGAGACGATCTGCCGCTATCCGCAGTTTCAGGAAACCCTGCCCAATGGCGTGACCTATCGCATTCTCGATATCTACGAGAATTCGGAAGGTGACAATACCCAAGCCTTTGTTGTGCCGGAAGGTCATATGTTCTTGATGGGCGACAATAGGGACCGTAGTGCCGACAGCCGGTTTCCCGCGGTGGAAGGTCAGGCTATCGGTATGGTCCCGCAAGAAAATCTTGTCGGTCGCGCTTTGGTTTCGGTTTTTTCGACCGATGGATCGGCTGAATGGATCAAGCCATGGACCTGGTTTACCGCGGCACGCTGGGAACGGATCGGAGAAACATTTTGAACCGCCCCGACTTCCGCGACTGGATTGTCGAAATCACTGGCGAACAGCCATCGTCACCGGAGCTCTATGTAAGGGCCGCAACCCACGGCAGCCATGGCGAGAAGGACTATCAGCGACTGGAATTCCTGGGTGACCGGGTGCTCGGGCTGGTCATAGCGGATCATCTCTACCAGAAGTTTCCGGACGAGCCGGAAGGACAATTGTCACAACGTCTCAACGGGCTGGTTTCCGGCCCGGTTTGCGGCGCTGTTGCAAAGCATATCGGCGTTGGCGATCATATCCTGCTCGGCAAACAGGCCCGGGACGACGGTGCGCGGCAAAGCGTGAAGGTTCTGGGTGACGTGATGGAATCGCTAATTGGTGCGGTTTACCTCGATCATGGCATGGAGGCCGCCCGCAGCTTCATTTTGCGCCACTGGGACAGCCGGGTCACGGCAACAGTTGCAGATGTCAGGCATCCCAAATCTGCGTTGCAGGAATGGGCAGCTGCCAATAATCGCAAGATTCCCGAATATGAACTGGTCGACAAGAGTGGCCCCCATCACGATTTAAAATTCACCATAAGGTTGAGCGTTCGCAACATTGGCGAGGTCGAGGCGACCGCCTCTGCTATTCAGGCTGCCGAGACAGCAGCCGCAAAGAAATTTCTGGAAAAATTCACATGACACAAAAATGCGGCGTAGTGGCATTGATCGGCGCGCCCAATGCCGGCAAATCCACATTGATCAACGCTTTGGTCGGACAGAAAGTGGCGATCACCAGTTCCAAGCCGCAGACCACGCGGACCCGGCTGTTGGGCATAGCGCTCGAGGAAGACACTCAGCTATTATTGGTCGATACCCCGGGCATCTTCGAACCGCACCGCAGGCTTGACCGCGCAATGGTGTCCGCTGCCTGGGAAGGCGCCGAAGACGCCGATATCATCGTCATGCTCGTCGATTCTCGCGCCGGGCTCGGGACAAAAGTCACCTCGATTGTCGAGCGGATCAAGCACCGGTCGGAAAAGACCATATTGGTCATGAACAAGGTCGATATTGCCGCTAAAGACAAGATGCTCGGCCATGTCGTCAAGCTTCACGAACTGGCCGATTTCGACGAGACATTCTTTGTCAGCGCCAAAACCGGTGATGGTCTGGAAGAACTGCGCGCCTATCTGGTCGCAGCCATGCCCGAAGGTCCTTGGCATTTCCCGGCGGATCAGGTTTCGGACGCTAGCGAACGTATCCTTGCGGCGGAAATTACCCGCGAGCAGGTCTTCCGGCAATTACACGCCGAACTGCCTTACGCGACCGCGATTGCCATGGAGCAATATAAGGAGCGGCCGGATGGCTCGCTAGAAATTCACCAGCAGATACTGGTGGAGAAGGCCAGTCAGAAAGCAATCATCCTTGGCAAGGGCGGTCACCAGATCAAGGAAATCGGTGCCAAAGCGCGCGCGGAACTATCCGGCATATTGGGGAAGCCCGTCCATCTTTATCTCCACGTCAAGGTGAGCGCGAACTGGGACGAAGATAAAAGCCTCTATCAGGATATGGGGCTGGATTGGGTCAAGTAGATTTCGCGCTATCCTGACCCGAATGTCGGCCAAGGCACGCCGGAAATTCCCGGACCGTTCCGACCGCTTATTTCCAATTATATCCAAGTGTAAAACCAAGGTAATCTTAGCAATAAATTAGCCAATTACGACGATGGCCTCATGCTGGAACAAACGACGTTCTGCATTGGGATCGATATTGCAATATCTGGCTTCAGAATTAACCGGCGTCCGACATGTCATCGCTCGTACCCTGCTTGTCGTGGCGGTGTTCTGCGTCAACTCGTTGATCGTGATCGCCGCATCTGATTACACCGGAGGCTTTGCGGCTCTCTGGTCTGCCAATGCCAGTCTCGTTTTCATGTTGATGCTATTTCCGCGCAAAGAGCATATATTATACTGCTCCAGTATTTTTCTGGCGAGTCTGGCGGTCAATCTATTCTCGGACTTTCCCCTGCAAACGGCGATATCCTATTCGCTGTCCAATGTGCTCGAGGCCATGCTGGCCTATCTCATCTTCGTCCGGCTGGGTTTCCCCAAGACCGGCCTCTATAATCCGGCACAATTGGCTAAATTCGGTATTGTTGCGGTGATCGTTACGGCAATTTCGGCCACCACAGCGTCTTTGGGCAGCAATGAGGGTTTCGGGATGTCCTGGCTATCCTGGTTTGGATCGGACCTGCTCGGCCTTCTCATCTTCCTGCCATGCTTCAATATTGTTCACGCGACGTTGACGGGCACCGAAAAATATATCTGGCCCAATAACAGACGGCTCGAATTTGCAGCGGTCCTGTTACTCGTGTTCGCTGTTTCGGCCGCAGGGCTTGTCCAGTCGATTATCCCGCTGCTGTTCCTCACCACTATGCCGGTCTTTATCGCCGTGTTCCGTTTCGGGCCACTGGGAGCTATGGCGTCCACGATCATAGTAGCCATTGTAGCAGAATTTTTCACTATTTCGGGCTTTGGCCCGATTGCCGCACTGGATGCGAGCCAGATCACCAAAATCTATGTCTTGCAGGCCTATATCGCCAGCCAGTTGATGCTAGCGCTACCCATCGCATCGCTATTGGCCGATCGACAGAGCAAGGTCGAAAAAATCATCGAACATGAAAAACTGCTTCGGCTTATGGCTGAAAAGGCGCACCAAAAGGCCGATGCAGCAAAGTTGCAAAAAATCCGCCTGCTCGCTCGTGATGAATTGACCGGCCTGTCATCGAGACGTCATATCATGGAACAAAGCGAGCAAGCCTTCCTGCGCGCGCAATCGGAAAACAGGATTCTTTCCATCGCTATTTTTGACGTGGATGAGTTTAAATCGATCAATGACCAGTTCGGGCACGCCGTCGGGGACGAGATTCTCCGCATGATCGGCAAGGTTGCCAAGCGCTGCCAGAAAAGTAATCAATTGATCGGCCGAATCGGTGGTGAGGAGTTTCTGATTTTGATGCCGGACACTTCCATCGCGGAAGCAGAAGTCCAGGTAGAGGCGTTGCGCCTTTCGATCATGGACGCGAGATTGTCCGACCGCGGCATCGGAGTGACAGTCAGCGCGGGACTGGCAGAAAGCTCGGGGGCAGATGATCTGAAGAAAATGTTGCTGCTGGCAGATATTGCGCTTTACGCTGCGAAACATGCCGGGCGAAATCGTCTGGAAATCGCAGCATGATCTGCATCCATTTTTGGCCCTATTTCCAAAATATCCAAAGATGATCAGCGGCTCACGCGCGCAACGCCAGCCATAGGTAAATCTCCTGATATCCAATAAGCGGCGTTCCCAATATTCGAAGACCGGAAAGAGGGGTGCTGCTTTGGTGCCCCGGACAGTCCGATTTCATTCGAGAGACTATACCAGTCGCAGCAAAGGAATAGATATGAGCCACGTATTGCATGACCTCCACTCCGAATTTCCGCATGACGAGAAGATACTTCACGAACTGAAATTGTCAGACGCACATTACAGGACTGTTTCCGACCGCTATCACGACCTCAACAAAGAGATTCATCGCATAGAGTCCGAAGTAGAAGCCGCTTCTGACGAACGTAGCGAAGAGCTGAAAAAACAGCGTCTGCTGATTCTGGACGAAGTTGCCGCCATGATTTCAAAAGCCAAAGCGGCCTGATCGCAATAATGGCGCGAGTAGCTATAATATGAGCTACCTGCGCCATGATTGCAAAGATCGATAGTTTGGACGAACCCATTCCGGGTCCGTCCAGCCTATATTCTATTCTTCGTTAGCCTTGGCCTTGGCGGGAGTTTTCCTGGCGGCAGGTTTCTTTTTTGCTGCCGGTGTCTTTTTCGCAGCGGGCTTTTTCCTGGCCGCGGGTTTTTTCTTCGGTGCAGCCTTCTTTGCCCGCTTCTTGGCAGGGCCCTTGGCTGCACGATCATCAATCAGCTGTGCGGCTTCTTCCAGCGTCAACTGATCCTTGTCGACTGTCTTGGGCAAGGACGCGTTGGTCGTGCCGTCGGTCACATAGGGACCAAAGCGGCCGTCCATCAGCTTGATCTCTTCCTCTGTGCGCGGATGCTTGCCCATGATCTTGAGCGGTTCCATCTTGCCACGACCTCGACCGCCACCGTTTTTCGCGGCGTCCGCCAGTTTGGCGACGGCTGCGTTCATGCCGATTTCAAAGACTTCAACCGTATTCTCGAGCCGCGCCGATTTGCCATTGTGGCTCAGATAGGGACCGTAACGGCCGATTTGTGCGGTCACCGGCTCGCTGGTTTCCGGATGGATTCCGACTTCGCGCGGCAGTGACAGAAGCTTGACCGCCCATTCAAGCCCGAAATCTTCCGCCGGGATATCCTTGGGAATAGACGAGCGCTTGGCTTCCTTGCCCTCGCCTTTTTCGACATAGGGTCCGAAACGGCCCACCTTTTTGGTGATCTTTTCGTCGCTGTCGGGATCGACACCCAGTTCCTGCGGTCCTTCGTCCTCGTCGGCATTCGCACCGCCGCCCTGCGCGAAGCGCCGGGTGAACTTGCATTCGGGATAATTGGAACAGGCGACAAAGGCACCAAAGCGGCCGCCACGCAGGGCTAGCTTGCCTTCGTTACAGCGGGGGCACAGACGGGGATCGCTGCCGTCTTCCTTTTCGGGGAAAAGATAATCGCCGAGGAACGTGTCCAGCTCGGCCGTCACTTCCGACGGCAATTTTTCCATCACTTCGATGGTCTTGGGCTTGAAGTCGTGCCAGAAAGCTTCGAGAATGGCCTGCCACTGCGCGCGACCGCCACTGACTTCATCCAGTTCGTCTTCAAGCGCCGACGTATAATCATAAGCGACATAACGGTCGAAAAACCGCTCGAGAAATCCGGTCAACAGCCGCCCGCTCTCCTCCGCGAAGAACCGGTTCTTCTCGATCCGGACATAGGCGCGGTCTTTCAGCGTCTTGATGATCGACGCGTAGGTTGATGGCCGGCCGATGCCCAGTTCTTCCATTTTCTTGACCAGGCTGGCTTCGCTGTAGCGCGGCGGCGGCTGGGTAAAATGCTGGGACGCGTCGACGGATTTCTTCGCCGGACTGTCGCCCTTCGACATGGCCGGCAGCAAACCGCCATCTTCATCCTTGTCGTCGTCCCGACCTTCTTCGTAAAGTGCCAGAAATCCAGGGAATTTCACGACCTGACCATTTGCTCTCAAGCCGGTTTTACCGGTGCCGTCGAGCATCTCTACGGTTGTCCGCTCGAGCCGGGCGGACGCCATCTGGCTGGCCATCGCCCGCTTCAGGATCAGGTCATAGAGTTTTGCGTGGTCGCCGCTGCCGACGGTTTTCTTGGTGAAACTGGTCGGACGGATCGCTTCATGCGCTTCCTGGGCATTTTTGGCCTTTGACTTGTAGATTCGCGGGCTGTCCGGAACATAGCTGGCGTCATAGCGATCCGAGATCGCCTTGCGAGCCTCCGAAATCGCGCTGCCATCCATCTGCACACCATCGGTACGCATATAGGTAATCGCGCCATCTTCATAAAGCTGCTGGGCAATCCGCATGGTGTGACTGGCGGAATAGCCGAGCTTGCGGGCGGCTTCCTGCTGCAGGGTGGACGTCGTAAACGGAGGCGGCGGATTGCGGGTGAGCGGTTTTGTTTCGATCGTTTCAATCGTGAACAAGCCGTTTTCAACCGCGGTCTTGGCGAGCATCGCCTGAGCTTCGTTGGCCAGATCCATCTTGCCGAGCTTCTTGCCGTCATGGATGGTCAAGCGGGCTTCAAAGGCCTGACCGCCCTGCTCCATTTGCGCGGTGACAGACCAATATTCCTGCGGCTTGAAAATCTCGATTTCGCGTTCCCGCTCGACGATCAGCCGGAGCGACACGGACTGGACGCGGCCTGCGGATTTTGCGCCCGGCAGCTTGCGCCACAAGACAGGCGACAAGGTGAAGCCAACCAGATAATCGAGCGCCCGGCGTGCGCGATAGGCGTCAATCAGATCCTCGTCCAAAGCGCGCGGATGGGCCATGGCTTCGGTAACGGCAGCCTTGGTAATCGCATTGAAGGTTACGCGGTCGACCTTTTCCGGAAGCGCTTTCTTGTTTCGCAAAACTTCCTGGACATGCCAACTGATGGCTTCCCCTTCGCGGTCAGGGTCGGTCGCGAGGATCAGTCGCGTGGCTTTTTTCGATTCGGCGGTGATCTCTTTGAGCTGTTTGGCCTTGTCGGGATAGTTCTGCCACGACATCGCAAAACCATCATCCGGATCGACCGAACCATCCTTGGGCGGCAGGTCGCGAATATGGCCATAGGACGCCAATACCTTGAAATCCGATCCCAGATATTTTTCGATGGTTTTGGCTTTGGCGGGTGACTCGACAATAACTAGCTGCATATGTTCCGATTTTCTTTGTTCTCACGTATACGCGCGAGGCTGTGACAGGGATTGCCGCTAGGTCAAGGCCCTGATTGAAGTTTTTTGTCAATGGCGGTGAAAATTTAGCGCGGTGGAAAGCATCTAGCTGGACAGGCTGACACGGGCACCGGCATGGCGTGCCAGACGGCCGGCAAGGTCCAGTTCGAGCAACGCCAATTGTACCGAAGAAGGGGACATTCCGGATTGCCGGACGAGTTCGTCGACCGCAACCGGGGTCACGCTGAGCAATGGCAACAGAGACATGTCGCCCGGGCTCTGAGCAGCAGAAAGATCTGCTTCGCCGATATTTGAAAATTTACAATTGCCCCGGATTTCATCGCTGCGGACGGCGGCTTCTGCCCGATCATCGAAATGGCGGACCAATTCCAGCACATCGTCGGCCGACTGGACCAGATTTGCGCCATCGCGGATCAGCATGTTGCAACCCCTCGACCGAGGATCGAGCGGAGAACCCGGGATCGCCATGACCTGTCGTCCTGCCTCGGCCGCCAGCCTTGCCGTAATCAGCGAACCGGAACGTGGCGCGGCTTCGACGACCACTGTGCCTCTGGCCAGTCCGGCAATGATCCGGTTGCGATAGGGAAAATGCCTGGCGCGCGGTTCAGTGCCCGGCGGTTGTTCGGCCAACAACAGACCGCGTTCGGCAATCGATCGCTGGAGATCCATATTTTCCGGCGGATAGAATATGTCCGGGCCGCCAGCAATAACGCCGATTGTCGCCTTCCCGAGCGAGCCCTGATGGGCCGCCGTATCGATGCCCTTTGCCAGTCCGGATACAATGGCGACACCCGCCTCAACAAGACTATTGGCAAGGTCCCGGGCAAAGCGGCACGCGGCCGCAGAAGCGTTCCGTGCGCCGACCATGGCGACGATCGGATGTTCCAGCAGATCGCGCCGCCCGCGCCAGATCAATGCCGGTGGAGGATTTCCCAATTCTGCGAGAAGAGCGGGATAGGTGTCATCGCCAAGGAAGAGAAACCGGGCGCCCAGTTTGTGAACCGCTTGCATTTCAGCGGCAATTTGCTTCTCGTCAGCAATTCGTGGCGACCGTCCCCCGCCCCGTGCAGCCAGATCGGGGAGGGCCTCGAGCGCGCGCGCTGCGGAGCCGAATCTTCTGATCAATTGCCGATATGTAACGGGTCCGACATTCTCGGACCGGATAAGCCGGAGCTGGTCAAATGCTTCCTGGCTTTCTCCCATTTCCTTCAAGCCTTTTGTTCAAGCCTTTTTAGATGCTCCGATTTTCGGTTCCTCGCCGGCGATCAGGCGTTCGATGTTGGAGCGATGCTTCCACAAAACCAGCAGGGCCAGGCCGATAAACATGGGAATCATGCCTGATTCTCCCAAGACGAAAGCCGCTATCGGCACCGAAATCGCGGCGAGCATTCCTCCCGCCGACGAATAGCGCCACAGCGCAACCGAGCCAAGCCATGTGACCGCAAATATCAACCCGGCCACAGGAATCAGGGCCGTCACGACACCGAGCAGGGTCGCAACGCCCTTGCCACCACCAAATCTGAGCCAGACGGGGTAAAGGTGGCCGAGGAACGCGCCGAGACCTGCAAGCACGCCAAGTCCGCCGGAAACCTGCATGGCCAGATAGACCGCCGCATATCCCTTGCCGATATCGAGCAACAGGGTCAGGGCCGCGAGCGCCTTGTTACCGGAGCGCAATACATTGGTCGCGCCGATATTGCCCGACCCCGTTTTGCGCAAATCACCTCCGCCGGTCAGGCGGGTCAACAAAAGCCCGAAGGGGATCGAGCCCAGCAAATAGCCGAACAACAACGCCAATATTGGTTCTACCCACATAGACTGCACTGAAATTACCCCTTGTTGCGTTCGCGCTATATTCACAGCCGATATTGGGCAAGCATTTCGTCACAAAAAGCGGTCAAGGCATAACATCTGTCAGACGAACCGAAGCAGTTGCCGTCTGCGTGCAATTCTGGCTATGGACCGAGAATGACAGAAGCACAGAATGCCGAATGCCCTCCCCTGTTATTTTTCGACACTGGCGTCGGGGGATTGTCGGTGTTGCGCGAAACGATCAAACTGCTGCCGCATGCGCCGATTGTCTATGCTGCAGACTATGCCGGCCTGCCTTATGGCATGAAATCAGAAGCAGAACTCGCCGCGCGGGTTCCGGCACTTCTCGGACGACTCGTCGAACGCTACAAACCGTTATTGGCGACGATAGCCTGCAATACCGCCTCGACTATCGCGCTGGATCATGTCCGGTCCGCCTTGAATATTCCCGTCGTCGGGACCGTGCCCGCGGTCAAGCCCGCCAGCATGTTGACCAAAACCGGCGTTATCGGCCTGCTGGGAACCCGCGCCACTATCCGGCAACCCTATGTCGACAGGCTTGCCGCCGATTTCGCATCCGACAAGATATTGCTTCGTCATGCTGCTCCCGATCTCGTCTATGCCGCAGAAGCCAAGCTGCGTGGGGAAAAGCCGGATCCGCGGGTGATCAGGGCGGCCATGGAGGGATTGATGGATCAGCCGGGCGGCGCGCAGATCGATACGGTCATTCTCGCTTGCACCCATTTCCCGCTGTTGCGCGAAGAATTGTCAGAGGCAGCACAAAGGCCGATCCAGTTCATCGATGGCGCAGCGGGAATTGCCCGGCGTATCGCCCATCTGACCAAAGAAATTTCCTGGCCGGCTGCTGGTCGGGAGGGAATATTTGTCACAACCGGATCACTGAACGATATAGAACCCTATCGGCCGACCATCGCCCAATATGGCATCGGACGGTTCGAAACCCTCTAACTCTATGGCGGGCAACTCTTATTGCGAGTGGTTTGCGCTGGAAATTCCGAGGAAAGGCCGCTAAAGGCCATTTCAAGAAAACCGCAAAACAGATTTGACGCAGGATTTGGCACACAGTGGATTACGACAAGATTTTTTCGCAAGCGATCGACCGGCTGCACGCTGAAGGACGCTATCGGGTATTCATCGACATTTTGCGGAACAAGGGTTCGTTCCCGAACGCCCGCTGTTTCGCGCATCACAACGGACCGCAACCGGTCACTGTCTGGTGTTCGAACGATTATCTGGCGATGGGCCAGCATCCTGATGTCATTGTTGCGATGGAAGAAGCGCTGCACAATGTCGGCGCCGGCTCTGGCGGAACCCGCAATATCGGCGGCAACACACATTATCATATCCAGCTCGAGCGGGAACTGGCCGACTGGCACAATAAATCCGGCGCCCTGCTGTTTACATCCGGCTATGTCTCGAACGAAGCGACGCTTTCAACGCTGACCAAAATCCTGCCGGGATGCATTATTTTTTCTGACGAATTGAACCATGCGTCGATGATCGCCGGAATCAAGAACAGCGGCTGCGAGAAACGGGTTTTCCGGCATAATGATCTGGGACATCTGGAAGAATTGCTCGCCGCCGAAGATCCGGAAGTGCCAAAACTGATCGCCTTCGAAAGCATTTACTCGATGGACGGCGATATCGCGCCATTGCACGCGATCTGCGATCTCGCGGACAAATATAACGCGCTCACCTATTGCGATGAAGTGCATGCTGTCGGCATGTACGGCGAACGCGGTGGCGGTATTTCCGAACGCGACAAGGCCGCAGACCGTATCACGATCATCGAAGGCACGCTGGCCAAGGCTGTCGGTGTCATGGGCGGCTATATTACCGCCGACCAGAAGATCGTCGACGTGATCCGGTCCTATGCTCCGGGCTTCATCTTCACCACCAGCCTCTCTCCTGTGCTTGTAGCAGGCGCATTGGCCAGCATCCGACACTTGAAACAGTCGACAGCCGAGCGCGATGGTCAACAGGCCGCTGCGCAGACTCTCAAGGATCTGTTTGCGGACGCCCGACTGCCGGTGATGGACTCGACGACGCATATCGTTCCGCTGCTGGTCGGAGATCCGGTCAAGGCCAAGAAGATCAGCGATATATTGCTCGCGGAATATGGTGTCTATGTTCAGCCGATCAACTATCCCACCGTACCGCGCGGCCTCGAACGCCTGCGATTTACACCGGGTCCTGCGCATAGCGAGGCGATGATGGTCGATTTGACCAAGGCGCTGGTGGAAATCTGGAGCCGGATGGATCTGGAACTGGCGATCGCGGCCTAATCAGCCGCAATAATTTTCGCAAACAGCTGATTGTCGACATTTCCGCCGGACAGCGTGATCGCGGTGCGATCGGTCATCGGTATTTTTCCGGCCAAAACTGCCGCGAGGGCAACCGCACCACCCGGTTCTACGACCAGACGCAATTTCTCGAATGCCACTCGCATCGCGTGATGCACCTCGGTGGCGGACACGGCGATCCCCGTGGCCTTGCGCTCGTGCAATATGTTGAAGGTGATGGGTGATACGGTCAGGGTTTGCAGCGCGTCGCAATCGGTTGCCGGCGGGTTCGGTTCCACCGGCACGATTTCTCCCTGTTCGAGAGACCGCTTCATATCGTCCCAGCCTTCCGGTTCGACCGCGAATATCCGTGCCGCGGGATTCGCCAGAGCCGTTCCGCTTGCCAGTCCACCGCCACCGCAGCAGACGATGATCTGATCGGGAACAGATCCGGTTCGTGCCAGCATCTGCTCGCGTATCTCGATACCGCAACTGCCCTGACCTTCGACTATCCAGGGATCATCAAAGCTGGGGACAACCACGGCGCCGGTTTCTTGTGCCAGATCATCTGCCAATTGCACGCGGTCACCGTTCATCCGGTCGTAGGTGATGACCTTGGCCCCCAACGCCCTGGTGTTCTCAAGTTTTGCCCTGGGAGCATCCCCAGGCATGATGATCGTTGCCGGCACACCCAGACGCCGCGCAGCCCATGCCACGCCCTGCGCATGATTGCCGCTGGAGAATGCGACGACACCGCGCTTTTTCTGATCGTCGGTAAGGTCGGTCAACCGGTGCCAGCCGCCGCGGATTTTGAACGCGCCGACCGGTTGCAGGCATTCTGCCTTGCACCAGATGGTTGTGCCTTCGATTTCGATCGGCAACAACGGTGTGTCGGGCAGAATAGCCGCTATTTTCCCGGCCGCTCGTTCGACCCCGGCAAGAGATGGTTTGCGCTTCGGGTCCATCAGGTATTGCTCTGTCATGGTCTCTCCCTATATGCGGGACTCACATTTCTCCAGCATTTAGAGTGGAAATCATGGGTAAGATATTGGTGATCGGCGCAGGTGGCGTCAGTTCGGTGGCGGTGCACAAAATGGCGCAACTGATCGCGGCAGGTAACGGGACTTTTACCGAGGTATTATTGGCGAGTCGGACTTTATCAAAATGCGAAGCGATTGCCGACTCGGTCAAGCAGCGCACCGGTGTGACCATTAGAACGTCTCAAATTGACGCCGATGATGTTCCGGCCCTGACCGCACTGATCGAGGAGGAAAAGCCCGATCTGGTGGTCAATCTGGCGCTGCCCTATCAGGATCTGCCGATCATGGATGCGTGCCTGGCGACCAAGACCGATTATCTCGACACGGCCAATTACGAACCGCGCGACGAAGCGAAGTTCGAATATAAATGGCAATGGGATTATCAGGACCGGTTCAGGGACGCGGGCATCATGGCGTTGCTCGGCTCCGGCTTTGATCCGGGCGTGACCAGCGTGTTCACCTGCTGGCTGAAGAAACATCATTTCGACCGGATCGACACGCTCGACATTCTCGACTGCAACGGCGGCGATCACGGACAGCATTTCGCGACCAATTTCAATCCCGAGATCAATATCCGGGAAGTGACCGCCAATTCGCGTCACTGGAAAAATGGCGAATGGGTCGAAGGACCGCCGCTGACCCAGAAACAGGAATTTGACTTCGAGGCGGTCGGCCCGAAGAACATGTATCTGATGTATCATGAGGAAATCGAGTCGCTGAAGACGCATCTGCCGGAAATCCAGCGGATTCGCTTCTGGATGACCTTTGGCGACGCGTACCTGACCCATCTCGAAGTGCTGCAGAATGTCGGCATGACGCGGATTGACCCGGTGATGTACGAAGGCCGCGAAATCATTCCGCTTCAGTTCCTGAAAGCCGTATTGCCGGAACCGGCGAGCCTTGGCGAAACGACCAAGGGCAATACCAATATCGGCGTGATCGCGACCGGCGTGAAGGACGGTGTCGAGAAGACCCTCTACGTCAAGAATATCTGCAGCCATGAAGCGGCTTTCGAGGAAACCGGCAATCAGGGCGTCAGCTATACGACCGGCGTTCCGGCGATGATCGGCGCGGCGATGATGCTGTCCGGCCAGTGGCAAGGCAAAGGCGTTTTCAACATGGAAGAGTTCGATCCGGACCCGTTCATGGCGATGCTGAACGAGCACGGCCTGCCATGGACATTGGAAGAATTGGAAGCACCTTTGGCCTTCTGATATGGAAACCAAAGCTGGTGATCCCGGCGCTTTTGCGCATTTTGATTTGCAGCGAGTGCCCTCGCCTGCTTTTGTCGTCGACGAAGCGGCGGTGCGACGGAATCTTGCGATTCTGGCTGATATCAAGCAACGCTCCGGGGCCAAAATCCTGCTGGCGTTAAAGGCCTTTTCGATGTGGTCCCTGGCACCGTTGATCGATGAATATCTTGATGGGTATTGCGCTTCGGGACTGTGGGAGGCGCGGCTTGCCAAGCAGCGTTTTCGCGGGCCGATCAGCACTTATTCCCCGGCCTATAAAGCCGAGGACCTGGCTGAATTGAGCAAGATCTCGGAGCATGTTACGTTTAACAATCCCGATCAGATAAATTGCTGGAAAAATGAATTTAATTATAATGATATACTTGATAGTTCGGAAATCGGTTTAAGAATTAATCCGGAAATCGCGCTGGGCGAGACGGAGAAATATGATCCGAGCCAGCCGCACAGCCGCCTCGGATTTCCGATCAGCCAGCTGGCACCCGACCATTTCCAGCATCTGTCCGGCATCCATTTTCACAATCTGTGCGAACAGGGTTTCGATGCGCTGCGTAAGACATGGGAGAAAGTCGAGCCCGTAATCGCGCCGCATTTCGACTCGCTCAAATGGATCAATCTGGGTGGCGGGCATCACATAACGCGCGAGGATTATGATCGCGAGGCGCTGGTGGACTTCCTGAAGGACCTGAAAGCGCGGTCGGGATGTGAAATCTATCTCGAGCCCGGTGAGGCCGTGGCGCTGGATGCGGGCATCTTGGTCGGCGAGATACTGGATGTGTTCGACAATGGCATGCCGGTCGGGATCACCGATATATCGGCAACCTGCCATATGCCGGACGTTATCGAGGCTCCCTATCGCCCAGCGATGCTCGGAGAGCGTTCCGAAGGCACCGCGATCCGACTCGGGGGCCCCAGTTGCCTCGCCGGCGATATTATCGGCGACTATATCCTGCCCGATTCCGCCTATATCGGGCAGCGGGTCGCATTTCTTGATCAGGCGCATTACTCTATGGTCAAGACCAACACGTTCAACGGCGTTCCGCTGCCCTCGATCTGGCTCTGGAACAGTGAAAGCGACACGCTGCGCTGCGTCAAATCCTTCGACTGGACCGAATTCAGGGATCGGCTCAGCTAAAAAATGTCTTTGTTCAGCTTCTGTAAGGACTTGGGTCTTTACAGGGCGATCAAGTGGCCATATAGCCGCGCCTTGCTGCCCCATGGCCGCTTGCGTATCCGCAAGGCAGCTCAATCGATCTTAGCCTATAAGGGGGTCCCTTGAGTTGCACCATTATCTTGATGCTGAGGAGCTGACGAAGGCTCTAAGCCCAGACATTCCAGTTTTGTTGAATCGTCCGCACGCAGCGCGTCGTGCCGCGCGTTATTTTGTCGATCAGTTTCCCGGCAAGGCACTCTACGCGGTCAAAGCGAATCCATCGCCTGCCTTGCTGCAATTGCTGTGGGAAGAAGGCGTGACCCATTTCGACGTGGCTTCGATCGACGAAGTCCGCATCGTTCGGGCAGCTTTGCCCGATGCGACGCTCTGCTACATGAATCCGGTCAAGCAGCTCGCTTCGGTGCGCGAAGCCTATCGGGATCATGGCGTGCGGATTTTCTCGCTCGACAGTCTCGAAGAACTGGAAAAAATCGAACTGGGAACGGAATTTGCGGACGACCTGACGCTTTGCGTCCGGATCCGGGTTGCATCGGAATTCGCGGAAATCAGCCTTGCTTCGAAATTTGGCATCGATGTCGACGAATCGGCAGAATTGCTCCAGCGTGCGCGGCAGCGGGCAGACTGTCTGGGCATCTGCTTCCACGTCGGCAGCCAGGCGATGACGCCGCTCGCCTATGTCCACGCCCTGGAACGGGTGCGTACCGCCATTGTCGGCGCGTCGGTCACGGTCGACATCGTCAATGTCGGTGGTGGTTTTCCGTCGATCTATCCTGATCTCGAGCCGGTTTCGCTCAATCATTATTTCACCGCCATCGACCGCACGTTCGAGGATCTGCCGATCAGCTATTCCGCCGAACTCTGGTGCGAGCCGGGCCGGGCGCTGTCGGCCGAATATAGCTCGCTGGTGGTCAAGGTCGAACGACGCCGCGGCAACGAGCTGTTTATCAACGACGGAGCCTATGGCACCTTGTTTGACGCAGCCCATATCGGCTGGCGTTTTCCGGTTCGCCAGGTTGGCGCGGATGCAGAAAACGGCTCAACCACCGGGTTCAGCTTCTATGGCCCGACCTGCGACGACATGGATTTCATGGCGGGTCCCTTTGTACTGCCCGACGACATCAAGGCCGGAGATTATATCGAGATCGGCATGATCGGCGCCTATGGATCGGCGATGCGGACCAAGTTCAACGGCTATGGCAGCAGCGAAGAGCATGATGTCACCGACGAACCGATGGCCAGCCTCTATGTCGGCGATAATCTGGACCGGTCCGATCGCGACAATGTGGTATCTTTCCCGAGCGCCTGATCTCCAAACTAGGTTGCAATTGACAATCCTTTGCAATTGAAGCAGTTTCTCTCCGGGTTTTGGGAGATTGAGAATCATGGATATCGCTATTTTGACACCCGCTGCGGTACTGGTCCTGTGGTCGCTGATCATGTTGTTGTGGATGGCGGGGACGCGATTCCCGGCGATGGCAAAATCGGGGGCGGATCTGTCCAAGGCCGCGCCTGGCGGACGGGGAAGTGATCTGGAAGGGGTGATCCCCGACAAGGTGAACTGGAAATCCCACAATTATACCCATCTGATGGAACAGCCGACGCTGTTTTACGCCACGGCGGTGATCCTTGCAATTACCGGCGCAGGCCACGGGATGAATCTCTATCTCGCCTGGGCCTATGTCGTCATCCGGATCGTCCACAGCATCTGGCAGGCGACCGTCAATCTGGTGAAAGTCCGCTTCACGCTCTTCGTGCTGTCGACGATCTGCCTGCTTATCATGGCGATCAACGCGCTGTGGGCCACGCTTTTCTAGAGCTGGAATAACAACAAGGGAGGGATTTTATGGAGAAGAGCCTGTTGCTGCAGCCGATGGTTGCGCTCATCTTATGGACCATGCTGGTTTGGCTGTGGATGTATGCCACGCGGATTCCGGCGATGAACAAGGCCAAGATAGATTCGGCAAATCTGGTGGGCACCAAGGGCGGTGACCTCGATGAACTGCTGCCACCGGAAGTGCAGTGGAAAGCGCATAATTATAACCATTTGCTGGCAGAACCGACGCTTTTCTACGCAATTTGTGTCGTTCTGATCCTTTCCGGACAGGATTTTGGACTGAACCTGACCATCGCCTGGATTTATGTCGGCTTGCGCGTTCTGCACAGCCTGATCCAGGTCACGGTCAACCGGGTGGTTTTCCGCTTCTCAGCTTTTGCGCTGTCCAGCCTGTGCATCATTGCCCTTGCCATTCACGCGGCTATTGCGGTGTTCCACTAGCTGGACGACGATCAGCGGCTGAAGCTGGATACAATCTCGACATGGGTCGACCATAGAAACTGCCCGACCGGCCAGACTTCACGGAGCTTGTATCCGGCATCGCAGAGCTGCTTTGCATCTCTGGCGAAGCTCGCCGGATTGCAGCTGATATAGCAGATTTTCTCGACCTCTGATTGCGCCAGTTGCAAGATCTGTTCGCGCGCTCCCGCCCGCGGCGGGTCAAGAATGACGGCATCAAAACGATTGAGTTCTTCCGCGCTTAACGGCCGACGGAACAGGTCGCGATGCTCGCAGAATATCTGACGTTTGGAGTGGTTGGCTACCATTTTCAGCGCGCCCATTGTGTCGCGAGCGCCTTCAGCCGCATAGACTTTTCTGTCACCACCGAGAGCCAGAGTGAATGTGCCCAGTCCGGCGAACAGGTCGGCGACAAGCCGCGCGTCACCAACGGCCTCGAGCATCGCCGAAACCAGCATCTGCTGGCCATCGCGGGTTGGCTGCAAAAAGGCGCTATGCGGAAAACTGACGGCCATTCCGCCAAAGGTGACCGTCACCGGTTCCGGTTCCCACTGGGTTTCCGGACCATAGCCGCCATCGACGGACAGGCGCGCCAAGCCATTGGCTTTGGCAAAGTCAGACAGGGCCTCCCGCTGCTCCAGCCCTTCCGGCTCATAATTGCTGATCAGCAGATCGATCCCCTGATCGACGAGTGTCATCTCGATGTTCATGTCATGTTTGCGGCGCGAGGCCTTTTTGAGAAAGGTCCGCAAGGGCGCGAGAAGCGCGAATAGCTCGGGTGCCATGATCTCGCATTGTTGCAGGTCGACGATCCGATGGCTGCCGGCGCCGCTGAAGCCGAGCTTGAACTGGTCGCCGAGCTTGGCAGCGCGCAGACTGGCGCGGATTCTGGTTTTTGGCTGGGAGACCTGGGGCGGGTGCAACAATTCTGCCGTCAGTCCCTGTCCTTCGAGTGCGTAGGCCACCCGCTCGGTGAGAAAGCGGGTGTAGCTCTCGTCATCGAGGTGCTGCAGGTTGCAGCCGCCACAGGACTGAAAATGCTGGCACGGAGGCTCGACATGATGCGGCCCCTTGATCAGGCCGCCGTCTTCATTCAACCGATCCAGCGGAGCGGAAAAGGCAACATGGCGGCCATCGGCGGTAACGCCATCACCCTTTGCGGCGACACGAAGTATCAGGTCAGGATCGGGAGTCGCGGTCATAAGCATTCCTGCAGAGTGGCGGGGAGTTGGTCGATGAGCATTTCCGGCGTGAAAGCGGGGCCAGCCAATTGTCCAGCCCTGCTGTGCAGCCATTGGCCCTCGCACGCCGCCTTATAACCACTGGTGCCGGTTGCCAAGCGACTTGCGATAATCCCGGCCAGGACATCTCCGGTCCCTGCTGTCGACAGCCATGGACAGGATTGCGCCGATATGGTGGCTTTGCCGTCGGGGCTGACGATTGCGGTATCGGAGCCTTTCAGCAAAATGGAACATCCCGCTTGCCCGGCGAGTTTCCGGCTATCGTCGATTTTCTGGTGCGAAGCGTCTGGCATCAGAGCGAAAAACTCTCCCGCATGGGGTGTTGCGACAGTCTCGGCAGAGCGGCCATTCACCAGATCAATGAATTGCGATCCGGCAACGGTGAGCGCATCGGCGTCCAGAACAAGCGGTGCCCCTGCCGCAAGCGCGGTGCTCAACAATTCTCTCGCCCGGCCATCCCTGCCCAGACCGGGGCCGATGACAATGGCCGAGATACGTTTGTCGGAAAGCCTATGTTCAAGTTCTGCGATCTCCCGCACTGTCTCGACCACGATGCTGGGATGCGGCGCGACAAAGCCGGAGGGGGCAAATATTTTAACATAGCCTGCCCCCGATTTCTGGGCAGCCATCGCCGTGAGCTGGGCCGCGCCGGGCATTGCTCCGGCAACCACGGCGACCAGGCCCCGACTATATTTATGGTCCTGTGATGTCGGCCCGGGAATCCGTGGTCTGGACAGAATTTGCAGATTGCTGTCCGCTGCGATGCCGATATCGATCCCGACCAGATTGCCCATTCTTGATCGTGCCGGTTCCAGAAAATGGGCTGGCTTGTATGCGCCAAGGGCAATCGTCATATCAAACTGCGGAATATCGTTGAGAAGCGTGCCATGGTCGGATTCAATGCCGCTCGGCAGATCTATCGCTGTCCGCCCCTTGGCACCGTCAAACAAGCGGGCGAAATGGCCGAACCATGGTTCGCCGACCGCGCGGGTCAGTCCGGTGCCAAAGAGGCAATCGACCAATTGCGCCGCGGGCTGTGCATCGGCCAATGGCAGAGTCTTTCCGCGCCACAGCGATTTTGCATGCTGCGCTGCCGGGGTTGCCGGTTCAAGCGGTCTCGCGATACTGACATCGACGCCCTTTTCGAGCAGCCACTGGGCGATGACATAACCGTCGCCCCCGTTATTGCCCGGACCACAAAGAACCAGCGTCGGCATATCGGCGGCGATCCGCCAGATCATCTGCGCGGCACCCTGTCCGGCCCGGCGCATCAATTCCTGAACCGAAATGCCGCTGTCGATCAGCAGCTGTTCCGCCAGCTTCATTTCAGCGGCGGTCAATATGTTCCCGTGATTGAGCAAAACTGCCTCTAGTTTCCGGCTTGTGCCGGGTCTCTGCTAGTCTCTGGCGCGTTCGCGGGCAAGGCTTCGGATTTTGCGGCGGACTTGATCTGGGCCGGCAGCAGATATTTGTCGGGACCAACGCTGACCAATATCTTGCCGTCCTCGATAATCGAAATCTGCGCCTTGTCGAAACCATCGGCCGCTTCGAGGCCGTGGCCATCGGTCAGGACGTTGAAACGGCGAAAACCGCCATCGGGATGGCGAATGATCATGGTGACGCCGCCCTCGCCGCTCAACCTTTCGGTAAAACAGTCGCGGGAAAAATCACTTGCACCATCAATCGCGCATTCGATTTTACCGTCATTACCGGCCTGATCCGCCGCCCGCTGTTCCGCGTCCGCAAGAACGGCATTATCGGGCCGATTCTCGCAGGCGGTCAGCAACAGGGTCAGGCCGACAATATTAGATATCCGCATAGACATGTTTTTCTGCCTTGGCTCCAGGATGGGTCACCGCCCCCTGATAGGCCGGTCCCACATTTTGCGCATAACGCCACAATGCTCCTGAACCATAATCGGTTTCGCGTCGTGTAAATTTTTCTCTACGCTCCGCCAATATTGCCTCGTCGACTTCCAGATCGATGATCCCCTTTTCGGCGTCGATATTGATCATGTCGCCTTCTTCGATCAGGCCGATAGGCCCGCCATCGGCTGCTTCCGGTCCGACGTGACCGATGCAGAAACCGCGTGTCGCACCGGAGAAACGACCATCGGTGATCAGTGCGACCTTCTCGCCCATGCCCTGCCCGTATAGCGCAGCGGTGGTGGCCAGCATTTCCCGCATGCCGGGACCGCCTTTTGGCCCTTCGTTGCGGATGACGACAACGGCACCTTCCTTGATCTCGCGCTTTTCGACGGCTTCAAAGGCATGTTCCTCGCATTCGAAGACCTGGGCCGGTCCGCGGAACTGCAGGCGGGCCATGCCCGCGACCTTGACGATCGCGCCCTCTGGTGCCAGCGAACCGCGCAGCCCGACAACGCCGCCGGTCGCGGTGATCGCGTGCTGGACGTCGTAAATGACCTTCTGGTCCGGGTTCCAGACGATTTCCTCGATATTCTCGCCGAGCGTCTTGCCGGTGACAGTGATGCAGTCACCTTTGATCAGACCGTTGTCCATCATCGTCTTCATCAGCATGTAGACACCGCCGGCATCATGCATGTCCTTGGCGACATATTTGCCGCCCGGTTTCAGATCGGCCAGATAGGGTGTGGTCTTGAAGATTTCGGCGACATCGAACAGGTCGAAATCGATGCCCGCTTCGCTGGCCATCGCCGGCAGGTGCAAGGCGGCGTTGGTCGAGCCACCGGTGGCGGCGACGACACGCGCTGCGTTAATGAACGCGTCTCTGGTGCAGATGTCGCGGGGGCGCAGATTGAGCTCGATCAGGTTCATGATCTGGCGACCCGCTGCCCGCGCCATATCGTCGCGGGTTTCATAGGGAGCCGGCGCCATGTTGCTGTTCGGCAAGGACAGGCCGATCGCTTCGGCGACACAGGCCATGGTGTTGGCTGTAAACTGGCCGCCGCAGGCACCGTGGCCCGGGCAAGCGACTTTCTCGAGTTCGATCAGTTCCTGCAACGGGCAATTGCCGGCGCTATGCTGACCGACCGCCTCGAACACGTCGACGACGGTTACGTCCTTGTCGTGGAAGCGTCCTGGAAGGATCGAGCCGCCATAGACGAAGATTGACGGGACGTTGAGTCGCAGCATCGCCATCATCATGCCCGGTAGACTCTTGTCGCAGCCGGCATAGCCGATGACCGCATCATAGCAGTGGCCGCGGACGCTCAGCTCGACGCTGTCGGCGATGACTTCGCGCGACACCAGCGAGGCTTTCATGCCCTGATGGCCCATGGCAATCCCGTCGGTGACGGTGATGGTGTTGAACCGCCGCGGCGTACCGCCGGCTTCGATCACGCCTTCGCGCGCGATATCGGCCTGACCGTCGAGCAAGGTGTTGCAAGGGGCGCTGTCGTTACCCGCCGAGGCGATGCCGACGAACGGCTTTGCAATATCTTCTTCGGTCATCCCCATTGCATAATAATAGCTGCGCTGCGGTGCGCGCTCCGGGCCGACGCTGACATGACGGCTGGGCAAACGGGACTTGTCGAATCTGTTGGTCATTCTGGCTTCCAATATGGCTATTTCTGGATCGTCCTTTCAAAAGTCCGCCGGTTAAGCAAGGGCTGTTCTTATTTTATCGCAACTACGCAATAAAATATCAGCGAAACGGCGCTGTCCCGCCTCTTCCCGGATCAGATCCTGCCGGACTTCGACCCCGATATAGGGCTGACCAATGGTTTCGCACTGGCGGTTCATCGTCGCGTTCAGGTCTTTACCGGAATAAGGCATCTGGTCACCGATGATCAATCCATCCTCTTCACCCAGAAACTGGAGCGCCAGACGCGGGGCTGTCTGATGCTCGTTATACATGATTCCCATGTCCCACGGCCGTTCGAGGTCCGGTCTGTAACGAAGCACCGGCGAAAAACTGTGCAGCGAAGCCACGAGCGCCGGCTGCAAGTCTGCGATCAGCGCCGCCACCCGCTCGTGATAAGGCGTAAAAAAGCGATCCAGTCTGGCTTGTCTTTCCTCGGCGCAAAGATGATTGCCCGGAATTTCTACGCCGTCGCTGCTTTCCACGATGACGGCGGCTTCGTCGGGATAGCGGTTGAGGTCGACTATCAGACGGGAGTTGGCGCTGAGAATCGCCAGATATCCGCCATGTTCTGTCATCAGGCGTGCAACCTGTGCGATGCCCGAGTCATAGGCGATATGGTCATCTGTATATTCCGGCGAAATTCCCAGATCGATATCATCGGGTATATGTCTCGAGGCATGATCGACAACGATCAACACGCCTCCTTCGGAGGGAACTCCGGATATTTCAAAAGCTTCGGTCATCGAATTTTCCCAATCAACGTCCATATTCCGTCCATTGCCTTTCGGCAGCGGGTTTCGGCATTTTTGGCCTGTGCCGGACTGTCGAACAAGGCAAAACATGTTGCGCCAGAGCCGGACATCCGCGCGACCACCGGCTCGCATTGTTCGAGCATGTGCAGCACATCTGCCAATATTGGCACCAGCGCGATTGCCGGTTTCTGCAGATCATTCCTGCCATTCCGTGCGACAGTGATGACCGGCCCGCTTCCGAGAGCGCCGCGATCGATACCATCCCAGGCGGCGAATATGGCCGCCGTGGAAACCGGAACCAGCGGATTGACAAGCAGCGCGGTACATTGCCTCAGATCGTCGTCGGCGATCCTCGCCAGATCCTGACCGATGCCCGTGCCGCTGCAGGTCTGGCTGATCACGCAGGCGGGAACATCAGCGCCCAGCGGTTTGGCAATTTCGGCCAGTGCCGCGACATCATGGTCCAGTCCCCAGAAGCGATTGAGCAACCGGAGCGTCGCCGCAGCATCGGCGGAACCGCCGCCAATCCCGGAAGCCACCGGCAACCGCTTGTCGAGACGGAGCCGCGCGCCGCGCGTTACATTTGATTTTTCCACAAGCCGCCTCGCCGCCTCGACAACCAGATTGTCCGATGTGCTCAGCCCCTCGGCGAAAGGACCGGATATTTCCAGAGTCACACCGTCACCCGGCTGAACCGAAATCAGATCGCCAGCGTCGAGAAAGGCGAATATCGTCTCCAGTTCATGATAACCATTTGGCAGTCGATTGCGGACATGCAGTGCCAAGTTGATCTTTGCATAGGCCGTTTCGCTGTTCACCATAACCAGAACCGGACGGGCATCAGGGCGATACGAGATCGGGCCGCAGGCCAAGGTCTATCTTGCTGGCGAGACGCCGAGCATCATCACCCTCTGCGAATAATTTTGCCGATCTCCATGCATAGCGCGCTTCGTAGAGGCGCCCCACGGTCCAATAGGCGTCGCCGAGATGTTCGTTGATCGTCGGGTCCTTCGGCTCGCCTTCGAGGGCATTTTCCAGATAGCCGATGGCACGCTCGTGCTCGCCGGTAATATAATAGGCCCACCCCAGGGAATCGGTGATTGCCGGGGAATCCGAGCGCAGGTCATGCGCTTGCTTGATCGCGGCAATGGCCTCTACCTGGTTTTCCCGGCGTTCGAGCTGCGCATAGCCCAGATAATTGAGGATTGTCGGGGAGTTGGGCAGCAGTTCATTGGCTTTTTGCAAGGCCTGCAAACCTGCCGGCCATATCCCGGCCTGTTCCTGCGCTCCCCCCAATGCCAGCCAGTAATTGGCCATGACTAGAGCCGGTTGATCCTGCTTTTTACCCAGTGCAACTGCGGATTCAAACGAACTTGCAGCAGCCTTGTTATCGCCCATCGCCTGCAAGGACTGACCCTGCAATATGTAAAGCTCGGGAGCATCAGGGTTAGATTTCAAGGCACTATCCAGACGGGTTATTGCCCGGTCAAAATGCCGGTCTGCAACCAGACTCGCGATCTGGGAACTTAGCGCGACCAGATAATATGGGCTCTCGACTGGAATCCGGTCATATTCTTCCACGGCCAGATCGTGGCTTTCTGCACTGGCAAAAGCATGACCCAGCGTCAGAGACGCATAGTCCGATTTGCCGGCAATATGCAAGCCGACCTGCGCCATGACCTGCGAGAGAAACTCCGCCCGCTGAACCATCAGATCGTTCGACAGTCGCTGAAATAGAAAGCCCAGACCAGCGGCTGGCGTTACCTTGAGCGCCACACCCTTTGTCCGACCCGATTCGATCTGCTGTAACAGCGTCTGTTCCGGGCCCGATGACCCGAACTTCAAGATTTCCCGAGCCAGTGCGGGGTCATTATTCGCCCAGAAATGCCGTGCAGCGGCTATGCGTAGCGGTGCCATGCGGGGTTCATTGCGTTCGACCAGTCCGGCCAGCAAACCGATGGAACTGCTGTCCTTCCGACTCGCCAGCTTGTTCAATATCAATTGCTCTTCAAGATAATATCGCGCGGTCGTATCCGCCTGTGCCTGCGACAGAGTGGCTGTTGCATCCTGACCTCTGGCGGTTTCGAGCCAGGCTTGCAGAAATGGCTGCATGAACGCGAAATTTTTGAGCGCTTCCAGTTCGACGATCGCCCGCTCGGCGCCATTCCAGTCGCGTTGTGCAAAGGCCGCAGCAAAAGGCAGCAACGGCATCTCCGGATCCGTTTCGCCGCGCAACTGCAGGGAACGGACGGATTTCACCGCCAGATCGAAATCACCGACGCCAATAGCGCTGACGAAGGCTTTGCCAGCGAGCAGGTCGTTGTCAGGCTGTTCTTTCAGGCTCTCCGCATAAATCGCGGCGGCGGTCTGCAATTCATTGGATGATTCAGCAAGCCGCGCCGCGACAAAACGGTTCAGGGCCGACGAACTGTCACCGCGACTGGCCAGCGAAGGAGAACCGGCGAGCGCAGCAACCACCAACGCACAAAAACCAGATTTACATATTCGGATAATTTGGACCTCCGCCCCCTTCGGGAACAACCCAGTTAATATTCTGGGACGGATCCTTGATATCACAGGTTTTGCAGTGAACGCAATTCTGGGCGTTGATCTGGAACTTGGGTTGCCCCGCCTCGTCTTCGATAAATTCATAGACGCCCGCCGGGCAATAGCGTGCCGATGGTCCGGCAAAGACGGGCAGGTTCACATCGACCGGGATCGAGGGATCCTTCAACTGCAGATGGACCGGCTGGTCTTCTTCATGGTTGGTGTTCGACAGGAACACCGACGACAGGCGGTCGAAGCTGATCACGCCATCGGGCTTGGGATATTCGATCTTCACGCAATGTTCCGCCCGTTTCAGTCGTGACCAGTCGGGGTGCAATTTCATCGTGAATGGCATTTTGATCTTCAGATGCTCTGCCCACATGTTCATGCCGGACAAGATGGTGCCCAGGAAATCGCCATATTTCTCGACCGCCGGCAGGACATTGCGAACGACGCGCAATTCCTCGCGCACCCAGCTGTTCTCGTATGCGGTGCCATAAGCGGCAAGCTCGTCGCTTGTGCGATCGGCGACAATCGCTTCATAGGCTGCCTCGGCCGCCATCATACCGGTCTTCATGGCCGTATGCGTGCCCTTGATCCGCGGGACGTTCACGAAACCGGCAGAACAGCCGATCAGCGCGCCGCCTGGGAAATAGAGCTTGGGAACGGCCTGGAAACCGCCGTCGTTGATCGCCCGCGCGCCGTAGGAAACGCGCTTGCCGCCTTCCAGGATCTTGCGGATCTCGGGATGCTGCTTCCAGCGCTGCATTTCCTCGAACGGCGACAGATAGGGATTTTCATAGTTGAGCCATGTCACGAAGCCGAGCGCGACCTGGTTGTCTGCCTGATGGTAGAGGAACCCGCCACCATTGGCGCCTTCGCTGAGCGGCCAGCCCTGCGAGTGGATGACGCGACCGGCCTTGTGCTTGGCCGGATCAATATCCCACAATTCCTTGACGCCCAGACCATAGATCTGGGGTTGGCTGTCTGCGGTCAGCGCGAACTGTTTTTTCAGCATCTTGGTCAGATGCCCGTGGGCGCCCTCGGCGAAGAAGGTATATTTGGCGTGCAGTTCGAGGCCCGGCTCGTAATCCGGTTTGTGGCTGCCATCGCGGGCAACGCCCATATCGCCGGTGGCGACGCCTTTCACCGATCCATCCTCATTGTACAAGATTTCCGCAGCCGCGAAGCCGGGGAATATCTCGATGCCCATATTCTCGGCCCGCTCGGCAAGCCAGCGGCACAGATTGCCAAGCGATCCCGTATAGGTTCCCTTGTTGTGCATGAACGACGGTGTCATGAGATGGGGTATCGAGAATTTCTTCTTTTTGGTCAGTATCCAGTGATGATTCTCGGTGACTGGCGTTTTCGCCAGCGGACAGTCTTCATCCCGCCAGGCCGGAATTAATTCATCCAGAGCCTTGGGATCGATAACCGCGCCCGACAGGATATGCGCACCGATTTCGGAGCCTTTTTCGAGGATGCAAACCGAGAGGTCCTTGCCTGCCTCGTCCGCCAGCTGCTTGAATCTTATGGCTGCACTGAGGCCGGCGGGACCACCCCCGACTATCACCAGATCATACGGCATTGACTCTCGTTCGCTCATGTCGATTTTCCTACAATTCTTGCTTTTATTCTCATCTACATTCGGTCTGTCGTAAACCGAAACCCTCTGGGCAGATAGCTGCTTTCCCGCCAATTGACCTATTCGTCAACTCATGACTCTATGCATGGATGAATTTAATTAGCCCGCCAACCACAAATCCGTCCACTGAGTCGATGATCCACAGCCTGCAGGCCTGGTGGTCGCTTGCCGGTGTAGAACTGGACTATAATGAGGATCCGTCGGCGCTTTTGGCCGAGGAGACCGTGCCACCGGTAGCCGTCAGCCCTGCCCCGACTTCCGTTACGAAACCTGTGCCGGAAGAGACCATGATCCCGGTCCGCAACGAGCCGTTGCCGGAGTCTCATGAGGCCTTTCTCGACTGGCTGGCCAATGGCAAGGAACTGATCGAAGCGCGATGGTCGCGGAGCAGAGTGCTGCCGGAGGGCATCCTGGAACCGGAAATCATGACCATCTCGGCGCTCCCCGAAAAAAGTCGCGATGGCAACGTGCGGTTGTTCAATCAGGAGAATCAGAAGCTGCTGAACAACATGCTGGCCGCAATCGGGGGTGATTCGCAAAGATCGTATATGGCGACCATCGCCCTGTCCCTGCCGGTCGATGGCAGAATCGATGAACAACATTGGAATGCCCTGAAAATCAGGCTTTTGCACCATATCGGGCTGGTCCGTCCCAAGCGGATAATCTGTTTCGGCGACCTCGCTGCGAAGATTATTTTTGGCGAAGACTTGCTGTCCGCCCGGAAAAATAAGCAAATTATTAACCATGGTGCATCAAAAACAGAGGCGATCGTAACGTTTCATCCCCGGATCCTGATCGAGCGGCCATTGTTCAAGGCCGAAGCGTGGAAGGATTTGCAAATGCTGACAAGGATTTCTGCCCCGTGAAACTGAAATTTGCACTGACCGTATCGCTTCTCACCCTTGTCGCATCGCCCGCCCTCGCCGATGACGGAGCGGTACTCTACAACAGTGCCTCGATCGCAAAGGATATACCTTCGCAGTTGAAGCGGCAGCAATCCGAACATTATCGTGCGCTTTTCCAGGCGATGACCGCCAATCAGTGGGACGTTGCGCAGAACCTCCTGGACACGGCGCCAACCGGCCCGCTCAAGTCGATCGCACAGGCAGAATTTTTTCTCGCGTCCAGCAGTCCGCGGGCAGAGCTCGGGCCGTTGCTGACCCTGGTCAACGAGGCGCCTCAGATACCGCAAGCCGCCCAATTGGGGCGTCTGGCAGAAAAGCGCGGCGCGCAATTGCTGCCCAGCCTGCCGCAACGGCGGAATCTTTCATGGGTACCCGGCTCCCCGATCCGTTCAAAACCGAACAACGTGAATTCGGACAGCGCGGCCAATGGCGTGCGCGGCCAGATCATCGATTTTATAAAGAATGACAATCCGCAAGGGGCCGAGTCCTTGCTCAGCGCCAGCGCGATGAACATGTCGTCCGAGGGCCGCACCGAACTCGAGCAGCGCGTTGCATGGTCTTATTATATCGAAAATGACGATGCCTCCGCCTTGCGTATGGCTCGACTGGCTCAAAATGGCGCAGGCGAGTGGGTCGGTCATGCTGACTGGGTTGCAGGTCTGGCCGCATGGCGGCTGAACGATTGCCGGTCGGCGAGCAGCTCTTTCGAGAAAGTCGGACGCTCTGCCACCAATGTCGACCTGAAGGCAACCGGGCTCTACTGGAGCGCACGGGCCGATCTGAAATGTGGTCAGCCGGAAAAGGTACAGGGCAAATTGCAAGCTGCAGCGCGCTATGACGACAGTTTCTACGGCATGCTTGCCGCGCAGACGCTGGGGATGGAACCAGACCAGTCGCAACAGACCAAGCTATTTGAAAAATCTGACTGGCGGGCGCTCGAGCGTCATGAGAATGTCCGTGCGGCCATCGCACTGGTAGAGATCGGAGAAGAGCGGCTAGCCGATGAAGTGCTGCGGCATCAGGCCACTATCGGTCCGGATGCCGATCATCCCGCCCTGATCAAACTCGCCCGTGAGCTGGATCTCCCACGAACCCAGCTGTGGCTCGCCCATAATGCGCCACGCGGCATGACACCCGACGCCCAGGCCCGATTCCCCGCGCCGAAATGGACGCCCGATGGCGGCTGGCGGGTCGATCCGGCTCTCATCTATGCCCACATTTTACAGGAATCCGGATTTCGCAGTCAGGTGGTCAGCCCGGCCAATGCAATCGGATTGATGCAGGTACGTCCGGGAACCGCCGGCGATATTGCCAAAGCCAATGGCATGCGCTTCAGTGAAGCGGATCTCTACAAGCCCTCTACCAATCTGGAATATGGCCAGTCCTATCTGGAATATCTCGGCAAGTCAGCAATCACCGGCGGCAAGCTGCCCAAGATTGCGGCGGCCTATAATGCCGGACCCGGCGCGGTACAGCGCTGGAACACGGAAATAAGGGACAATGATGATCCGCTGCTGTTCATGGAAAGCATCCCCTATGTCGAGACCCGCGGCTATGTCTCGATCATCCTGCGCAACTATTGGATGTACGAGAAGCAGGCGGGCATCCAGTCGGTCAGCGCGCGTGCGCTATCCCAAAATCACTGGCCGGAATTTCCCGGTCATCCGGACGGGCGCAAGACCCAGTTCACTTCCCGCTGAGTTCCAGAATCAGAATTCCGGACAGCAAAAAGCCGGACAGTGATTTTTACACTGCCCGGCTTTTGGTTTCAGAATATCTTGTCGCCTAGTAGCGGTAATGGTCCGGCTTGAACGGGCCTTCGACCGGAACGCCGATATAATCAGCCTGTTCCTGGCTAAGCTTGTCCAGCTTCACGCCGAGTTTCGCGAGATGCAGTTCCGCGACCTTCTCGTCGAGATGCTTCGGCAGAACATAGACATCATTTTCATATTGTTCCGGACGCAACCACAATTCGATCTGGGCCAGCACCTGGTTGGTGAAGCTTGCCGACATGACAAAACTCGGGTGACCGGTTGCGCAGCCAAGATTGACCAGACGGCCTTGCGCCAGGATGATCAGTTTCTTGCCGTCGGGGAATTTGACTTCATCAACCTGTGGCTTGATTTCGGTCCATTGCATGTTCTTCAGACCGCTGATCTGGATCTCGCTGTCAAAGTGGCCGATGTTACAAACGATTGCACGGTCCTTCATGGCCCGCATGTGATCGACGGTGATGACGTCCTTGTTGCCGGTCGTGGTCACGAAAATGTCAGCCCGCTTCGTGGCTTCGTCCATGGTCACGACTTCAAAGCCTTCCATAGCCGCCTGCAGCGCGCAGATCGGATCGATTTCGGTTACCAGCACGCGTGCGCCGCCGTTGCGGAGCGATTGGGCCGAGCCTTTGCCGACGTCGCCAAAACCAGCGACCGCTGCGACCTTACCGGCCAGCATGACGTCGGTGGCGCGACGGATCGCGTCGACCAGCGACTCTTTGCAGCCGTAAAGATTGTCGAACTTGGACTTGGTCACGCTGTCGTTGACGTTGATCGCCGGGAAAGGAAGCTTGCCGATTTTGGCGAGTTCATAGAGACGGTGAACACCGGTGGTGGTTTCTTCCGAAACGCCCTTGATGGCCGCAACCGTCTTGGTCAGATAGCCGGGGCGTTCTGCCAAAAAGCGGGTCAGGGTCGCAACGAACACTTCTTCTTCTTCATTGTCCGGCTTGAACAATTCTTCACCGGCTTCAACCCGCGCGCCCCAGAGCGCGAACATGGTGGCATCGCCGCCATCGTCGAGGATCAGGTTGCAGGTCTCGTCCGTGCCCCAGTCGAAGATCCGCTCGACATAAGACCAATATTCTTCAAGAGTTTCGCCCTTGATCGCAAAAACCGGGGTTCCGCCTGCTGCGATAGCAGCTGCGGCATGATCCTGGGTCGAGAAAATATTGCACGAAGCCCAACGGACTTCTGCGCCGAGATCGAGCAGAGTTTCAATCAATACGGCGGTCTGGATTGTCATGTGCAGCGAACCGGTGATCCGGGCGCCTTTCAGAGGCTTGTCTGCGCCAAATTCTTCGCGCAAAGCCATCAGACCCGGCATTTCGGTTTCGGCTATTTCAATCTCTTTGCGACCGAAATCGGCAAGGGAAATATCCTTGATAACATAATCCTGGGTTGCGGTGGCCACGTCGTATCTCCTTGAAAACGAAATGCCGCACGGGCGATCCTGTGCGGCAACATGGCTTTTCAATAACGGCTTCCAGCCTCTGAAGCAAATATAAAGATGTCTTTATATTTGATATTTTGTGAGGCCCGTCCGCCGTGTGCCGCAACAATCAAAAGGTCAGGCGCTGCCAAATCCACTCGACAGCTTCGACGGATCAATGCCCAGGGCTTCCCATGCCATCAGCCACTTGTCGCCCGACTCTGTCTCGTACAGCCAATCGGGAGACCCTTCCGCGATTGTCCAGCCATTCTGGGTCAGTTCACTTTCCAGCTGTCCTTCGCCCCATCCCGAATAACCAAGCGCAATGATCCATCTTTCAGGACCACGTCCTTGCGCTATCGCCCTCAGCATATCGATCGAGCTGCTGAGTCCCCAGCACTCCCCGACCTGCAGCGTGTCCGACATGTTGATATCAAGGCTGTGGAGGATGAAGCCGCGTTGTGTTTCCATCGGGCCACCGAGAAAGACATCGCAGTCGGGAGCTTCGGTCGTGTCGATATCGAACTGCCCGAGAATATCGTGAAAACTGATGTCCTCAACCGCCTCGCCGATGTTGATGCCCAAGGCACCATTTTCGTCATGGGAACAGATTGCCACCACCGATCGGGAAAATCGCGGATCTGCCATTCCCGGCGTGGCGAGAAGAAATTGTCCGGAGAAGAATATCGTATCATGCATCAGGGGCAGCATAGCAACGCAGATATCCGCTGCCCATATTAAACTTTGCCGCTGATTTGTTTGTCCGGTTTGCTTGCAATTTCCCGCGCCGGTCACCACTATCTGCTATAGAGGCAGACATTCTCAGTCCAATCCAAACAAGGAGCGTAAGATGATCAACAAAGGCGATAAAATTCCAGACGTGAAACTGGTCAAGGCGACCGCAGAAGGCCCACAGCAAATCAGTTCCAGCGAATATTTCGCCGGCAAGAAAGTGGCGCTATTTTCCGTTCCCGGCGCATTCACGCCGACCTGCTCCGCCAAGCATCTCCCCGGCTATGTCGAGAAAGCTGCTGACCTCAAAGCCAAAGGCGTCGACGAAATCGCCTGCACCGCTGTCAATGACGCCTTCGTCATGGGCGCATGGAATGATGCAGCTGGTTCGGAAGATGTAACCATGCTGGCTGACGGCAATGGCGAATTTGCCCAGGCGGTTGGCCTTACGATGGACGGTTCCGGCTTTGGCTTGGGCCAGCGTGGACAGCGTTTCTCGATGATCGTCAATGACGGCGTGGTCGAGGAACTGAACGTCGAAGCACCGGGCGACTTCAAGGTCAGCACCGCAGAATATATGCTCGACCAGCTCTAGGTTGAACGTAATCGAACGAAAAACCGGCGGGAACATGGGTTCCCGCCGGTTTTTTTATGCCTACCAACCGCAGGACTTGCCTTTATTTTCTTCCTTCAGCCAGTCCATCAGTGGCACGAAATAGCTGATCATCGCCTTGCCGTCCATTTCGCGGGTTCCGGTGAAAGCTTCGAGAGCGTCGGGCCAAGGCTTGGATGCGCCCATTTCCAGCATTGCGTTCAGCTTCGCGCCGACTTTCTTGTTGCCATAGAAAGAACAGCGGTGGAGCGGTCCTTTCCATCCGGCGGCATCGCAAGCGGCCTTGTAGAACTGGAACTGCAGGATGCGGGCGAGGAAATAGCGCGAATAAGGCGTGTTGCCCGGGATATGATATTTGGCGCCCGGATCGAAGGCATCGGCGGGCCGGTCAACCGGCGGGGTGATGCCCTGATATTCCAGTTTCAGACCATGCCAGGCTTCGGTGTAATTTTCCGGCTGGATATCGCCCGAGAAAACCTGCCAGCGCCATTTGTCGACCAGCAGACCGAACGGCAGGAAGGCCACCTTGTCCATCGCCTGACGCAGCAACAGACCGATATCCTTGTCGGCGCTCGGGACCTTGCTCTTGTCGAGCAAGCCGACCTGGACCAGATATTCCGGCGTGATCGACAGGGCGACCGCATCGCCGATGGCCTCGTGGAACCCGTCATTGGCACCGTCGAGATGGAGATAGCTCTGCTTGTTATAGGCGCGCTGGTAGTAATTGTGGCCAAGCTCGTGGTGGATGGTGGTGAAATCGTCGCCATTGACCTTGATGCACATCTTGATCCGGATATCGTCGACATTGTCGATATCCCAGGCGCTCGCGTGGCAGACGACTTCGCGGTCCGCCGGCTTGGTGAACAAAGACCTCTGATAGAATGTGTCAGGGAGTGGTTCGAAACCGAGCGATGAGAAGAAGCCCTCGCCTGCCTTGACCATCTTCATCGCGTCATAGTCATTGGCGACCAGCAATTCGGTGGTGTCGAAACCGATGTCGCCGGCTCCTTCCGGTGCGACGATCTCGTAGATATTGCCCCATTCCTGAGCCCACATATTGCCGAGCAGATCGGCGCGGATCGGACCGGTTTCCGGCTGCACGGCATCGCCATATTTCTCGTTGAGCTTGTCACGGGTATAGCAGTGCAGCTGGTCGTAAAGTGGCTTGACCTGCGCCCACAGCTTGTCGGTGAGCTTGGCGAAATCGTCGGCCGGCATGTCGTAACCGGAACGCCACATCGCACCGACATCGGCGAAACCAAGCTCCTTGGCGCCTTCGTTGGCAATTTCGACCATGCGGGCATAATCATCTTTCATCGGCGCGCCGACGTTCGTGTGCCAGCTTGCCCACATCTCCGACAGTTCTTCGGGGTTGCGGTTGGTGCCCATTGCGGCCTCGATGTCGGAGCCGTTGATTTCCTCGCCGTTGAGCGTGCCCTTCCCTTTGCCGTAAGCGGAGTTCAGCTTAGTCGCAATCTCGTTCAATTCGGTTGCGGCGCCTTCCGTCGTCGGTGCAGGCAGCACGATCCCGCCGCGCAATTTGTCCAGTTTGCGACGCGTCACCGCATCCAGTCCGTTGACATCGTTGAACTTCGCCGCTTCGATAGCAGCGTTCACCGACATCGTCGTTCCCTCTGCGCCGACCTTTGCCGCGAGAGCGTCCGTGTCATCGGTGATGAAGTTCGAATTGATCCAGTAGATCCGCGCGGCGTCGATCGAGAAGTCGAACAGCTGTTTTTCGGTTTCGTCGACAAATTGCTTTGCATCAGCGGCGGTGGGCGGCCCGCTTTCTTCCATCGCATCATTTTCGTGATGCTTGGCGAGGGCCGGTGTGGACAGTGCCATGGTGGCAATTGCGACGATCGAAGCGGCGGTTTTCATGATATGATCCTCAACTGTTTTGAATTTGGTTGGAATTGAAACTTTATTGTCTGCCGGTCAAGCCCGTGTTTCGCGCCAGCGCCAGATGAGCGCCACGATCATGGCGAATGTGCCGACGATCCAGCTTATGGTTTTAACGGGTTTCGCCAGCGCCGCTGTCCCGGCGAGGATGTCGCTGCCCTGTTCGTTGACCAGTTGCACCAGCTGGCAGATGGTTTCGATATAGTCGGTCAGGCCGAAGAGGAAATAGGCGAGCACGCACAGCAGGCCAGTTTTCTTGAGCGTGGGTGAATTGGCCCGTTGCCAGATCAGCCGCCCGCCGATAATGCCGCCCGACATATAGAGGGTGATGAAGACAAGGTCGGCGATCATGCCCCAGCGCGCGAGGTCCATTACGCCGGCGTCGGCCCAGCTTTGCTGGATAGCGTTGACCCTGTCCGCAGTCGCTGCGCTCTGATGGTCGAGGATTCCGTTGGGAGCGACAATGGTTTCCAGCGCTCCGCCCGAAATGATCAGATAGATGAAGAGCGCCATCCCGCCGCTCCAGAATATCCAGAAATTGCGCCAGCTATACAGTTTCGGCATCGTACCTCCTATCCGACCAGAAAGCGCACCATTTCCTGGCTCATTTCCGCTTTGGTCACGCTACTCATATGCGTCCCGGGTATGGCGACATGATGGCCCCGGGACAATAGTGCGGTCAGCTTGACCGGGTCGCCATTGTCGCGATCTTCGGATCCGCACAATATCAGTGTCGGCGTCTCTATAACCGCCAACGCCGCAGGCTCCAAATCGGAGAAAGTCCTGAGCAGATAGGATGCGGCGACCGGATCGACCTTCTGGCTCTTCATGAACTGGATAGCCATCCAGTGCGGGTCGCCGCGTTTGGCGCTATCCCTGATCCGGATTGCTTCCTGGAAAAATTCCTGCCGCCGTTCCCAACCGGCAAGCCCTTCGAGTCCCATGCCCATCAGCATCGCCTTGGCGGGTTTTGCGCCGGTGACCAGCAGCCGGGCTGTCGTCCGCGCACCGAGCGAGAAGCCACCGAGATCATAGTCGGTCAGTTGCAGATGCGCGATCAACGCTTGTACGTCCTGTACCAGCACATCATCGGGATAGGCCGACGGATCATGCGGCGCCGCGCTTTCACCATGCGCGCGCAGGTCGGGCATGATCACACGGAATCCGGCGTCGGCCAGCGCCCCGGCATGACCGAATTTGATCCAGTTGGTATCGGCGTTCGAAAACAGACCGTGGAGCAGGATCACAGGGCGTCCCTTGCCCATTTCATGGATCTTGAGGTTCACACCGTCAAAGGATGAAAAGTCCCAGTTTTTTGAGGTCATTATTGCTTTCCTAAACTGGCGCGCCAGGCGGTTAAATCGTCGGGCTGGGTCAGATGCTGATCACTCGCTGGATCAAGTTCGATTCCCGGCTGCTTTTTAGATACCCATAAATGCACCACGGGTGCGATTCCAGATGGATCATCCAGCGTCCCCACTTTCAGTGTAATCATATCCGGCGGATTGCTGCACGAATGCCATAAGCGCGTACCGCAATTGCCGCAGAAATAATTATGTTTCGCTTTGCCGCTAAAGGCCTGGCTAACGAACGAAGCGGCCTTGCCTTCGACCTGAAGCGAGTCATATTGCATCGGGACAGACATAGAAAACGCGCTTGCGCTTTGTTTCTTGCAGGCACCGCAATGGCAGGCATAGGCAGCGGGAACAGGGACTTCAAACTGGTATGTGATTGCGCCGCATTGGCATCCACCAGTCCGTGTTCCACTCATCTCTCGGCAAGGCCCTTTTGCTTCATCCGCCATACAGCCAAATCGATCCGGTCCTGCCCGAAAAACGGCTCTCCTTCGAACACCAGGGTTGGCACGCCCCAGTGGCCAGCAGCTTCCAGTGCTTTTTGATTGTCCGCGATTTCCGCGTCGAGCGCGTCTGACTGGGTGGCCGCTTCAACCCGGAGTTCGGTCAGGTCCAGTCCGGCCCGCTCTGCCGCTTTTTCGAGATGGTCGCCTTCGTTCCAGCCAGCGGTACCGCCCCAGATCATCTGCGAGACTTCGTCGGCGAACTCCAGCCCCTTGCCGCGCCGCGAGGCCGCCTGCCCCATGCGGGTCAGTTCAAATATATAGGGCTGCTCATCGGCAATCTTGCGGGTTGCAATGTCCTGGACAATCGGATCGGGATTGGGCGGTGCCATCGGGATGCCCATATGCTGCGCCACCCTGAATATATCCCTGAACACATAGCCCAGCCAATTGGGGTGGTTCTTCTCGAAAAAATCCGGTTCGCGGATCGCCAGCGGGTAAACGAAGCGCTGGTTGATTTGCAGGTCATATTCCTGGGTGAGCGCCACATAACGCCGCGTAGCCAGATAGCTATAGGGCGAACGGAAGGACCAATATACGTCTGCTTTCAATGTCATGCCGGTCATATGACACAATCATTAGTCTCCATCCACGATTTTCGAACCTAATCATTGCATATAATAAACTATGTTATTAAATTGCGCGAATGAGCGACAATCTAGGATTTCTGATCGGCGATGTTTCGCGGCTGATTCGCCGGACATTCGACAAGCGGGCAAAGGCGATCGGCGTGACACGTCCGCAATGGCGGGTCCTGACCTGGCTGCAATATAATGAAGGCATAAACCAGAGCGCCCTTGCGGACCGACTCGAACTGGATGCCATGACATTATGCCGCATGGTTGACCGGTTGCAGTCGGCAGAACTGGTCGAACGTCGCCCCGACCCCGCCGACCGCCGTGCGTGGAAGCTCCATCTGACAGAAAAAGGCATCGCATTGACGGGCCAATTGAAACCGCTCGGAGAGCAGTTGCTGCAAGAGGCGCTGCACGACGTGACGGAAAAAGACCAGGAACAGCTTCATCATCTGCTCGAACAGTTCCGCAGCAATCTGCTGGCGATCGATGACGAAGATTCTCAAGAAAAGCGAACAGCCGATGGCGGATAATCCCAACCCGGATATGGAAATGGCAGAGCAGCGGGTGAATCAGGAAGCGCCTGCTGCAATCGAACGTCCGCTCGGCCGGCGTATTGCGCGGTGGATGTTGATGCTCTCGGTTCCGCTGATGCTCGCAGGTTTCGGTGTCTATTACTGGGTCATCAGTGACCGCTATGCAGCGACCGACAATGCCTATGTCCAGCAGGACATCGTCTCTGTGTCTCCGGAAGTCGGCGGCAAGATTATCGAGGTGGGCGTAAGCGAGAACCAGCTGGTCGATGCGGGTGATCTGCTATTCGTGATTGATCCCGTTCCCTTTGAACTGGCGGTTGCCCAGAGCAATGCCCGGATCGCGGCCGCACAGGTCGAGGTACAAAATCTCCAGGCTGATTATCAGGTCAGCGGTGTTGATATCGAAGCGGCGCGACAGGATATTGCCTTCGCCCTGTCCAACTACCAGCGACAGGCGGCGTTGATGGACAAAGGCTTCACCACGCGGGCGCGACTGGATGCAGCCCAGCATGAAGTCGATCTCGCCCGGGCCAAGTTGAAATCCGCGCAATCCGATGTGATCGCTGCAAAGGCGCGGCTCTCGACCGGATCGGCGGCACCGGGAGAAAATCCGGCAGTTGCCGACGCGAAAGTCGCGCGGGAACAAGCGCAGCTCAACCTTCAACGCACCCGGGTCCTGGCTCCCGTCGCCGGACGCGTTGCCCAGTCGACGCGATTGCAGATCGGCCAGATGATGGTCTCCGGCCTGCCGATGGTGTCGATCGTCAATGACGCCAGCAGCTGGATTGAAGCGAATTTCAAGGAAACCGATCTCGCCAGAATGAAGGTCGGGCAGAAAGCCAAAATCACTTTTGATGCCTATCCCGGACTGGAGCTCAACGGCAGGGTCGACAGTATTGGCGCCGGCACGGGATCGGAATTCTCGGTATTGCCGGCCCAGAATGCCAACGGCAACTGGGTCAAGGTCACGCAGCGGGTTCCGGTGCGGATCAAGATATTGGACAAATCTCCACGGCGGCTGATCGCGGGCATTTCCGCAGAAGTGACCGTCGATCTTTGCAATGGTAAAGAGTGAACGTCCCAAATCCTGATGTCGCAGCGCTGCCGGTCGACAACCGGCTGCTGCTCACGATTGCCGTGATGCTCGGCAATATCATGCAGATACTGGATTCGACGATTGCCAATGTCGCCTTGCCGCATATGCAGTCTGGCCTGGGCGCGACACTGGATACGGTCACATGGGTTCTGACGAGCTATATCCTCGCCTCGGCAGTGGCTATTCCGATTACCGGCTGGATCGCCGATCGCATCGGCTCCCGCAATCTGTTCCTCTTGTCGATCGCTGGCTTTACCGTGTCATCCCTGCTTTGCGCTACCGCATCAAGTCTGGAGATGCTGGTTTTCTACCGGGTCATGCAGGGAATGTCCGGCGCCTTTGTCATGCCGCTTTCGCAAACGGTGATGCTCGACATCAACCCGCCAAAAAATCATCCGCGGGCCATGGCGATCTGGGGAATGGGGGTCATGATTGCGCCGATTTCCGGGCCGGTTATCGGCGGTTATCTGACCGAGAATTTCAGCTGGGAATGGATTTTTCTGATCAATATTCCGCTCGGTATCATCGCCTTTGTGATGCTCTGGACATTATTGCCCTCCCGACCGATTTCCCGCCGCAAGTTCGATCTGCTGGGATATGCCCTGTTCGCCGCCTTCATCACATCCTTCCAACTCATGCTTGATCGCGCGAACGCCGAGGACTGGTTTGAAAGCTGGGAGATCATCATCGAATTCGGAATAGCTGCGGCCGCCTTATGGATGTTCGGCATTCATATGGCGACCGCCAGAAATCCGTTCCTCTCGCGCGATCTGTTCCGGGACCGCAATCTGGTCACGGCGATGCTGCTGATGGTTGTCGCCGGTGTTTCCATGTTTTCGACCATGGCGCTGCTGCCGCCGATGCTACAGAATATCTATCACTATACGCCGATTGATGCCGGCCTGATCCTGGCGCCGCGCGGGTTCGGCGTTTTTCTCGGCATGGCGATCGGCAGCCGGCTGGCGACGATCGTCGATGCCCGTTATGTTGTTGCGACCGGGATGGCGCTGGCTTCCTATTCGGCGTGGATGATGGCCGGATGGAGTCTGGAAATGGAACGCTGGCCAATAATAACCAGCGGTCTTGTCCAGGGGATCGGGATGGGCGGACTGTTCGTGACCATGAATATATTGGCCTTTTCCACGCTCACGCCTGCCTTGCGGACCGATGGCGCCAGTCTGCTCAATCTCTCGCGGACCATTGGCGCATCGGTTGGGATCGCTTTTTTTGTCGGTCTGCTGGGCCGCAACTGGCAGACCAGCCACGCCGATCTTGCCGGCAATGTAACCGAAGCGCGGCTATCGCCGCTCAGCCCGACCAGCATCAGCCGGCTGGGACAATATGGCGAACAGGCGATGATGATGATCGACGGGGAGGTAAACCGTCAGGCGCTGATGATCGCCTATCTGGGTGATTTCTGGCTGATGTCGGTGGTCACCGCCTTATGTGTTCCGCTGGTGTTCCTGATGAAGAAACCCCAGCGGATGAAAGTCGATTCGGCCGAGGCGGCCAGCGCGGCCCACTAGCCCTTTTTAAGATGCTTGCGACCCAGCAGTTCAGCGATCTGCACCGCATTGAGCGCCGCGCCCTTGCGGAGATTGTCGCTGACGCACCAGATGTTCAGGCCGTTTTCGACTGTCGGGTCTTCGCGGACGCGGCTGATGAAGGTCGCTCCGTCGCCGACACATTCGACCGGTGTGACATAGCCTTCGTCCTCGCGCTTATCGACCAGCATGATGCCGGGTGCGTCGCGGAGAATTTTCTGCGCATCCGAAGCGGACAGTTCCTTTTCGAATTCGATGTTGATCGATTCACTATGGCCGACAAAGACCGGAACGCGCACGCAGGTCGCGGTGAGCTTGATCTTGGGGTCGAGGATCTTCTTGGTCTCCACCACCATCTTCCACTCTTCCTTGGTTGAACCATCGTCCAGGAACGAGTCGATATGCGGGATCACGTTGAACGCGATCTGCTTGGTAAAGACGTGGTTTTCCTTGGGGTCGCCGACGAAGATGGCGCGGGACTGTTCAAACAGCTCATCCATGCCGCCCTTGCCTGCGCCGGAGACCGACTGATAGGTCGAGACAACGACGCGCTTGATGATCGCGACGTCGTGCAGAGGCTTCAGAGCCACTACCATCTGCGCGGTCGAGCAATTGGGGTTGGCGATGATATTGCGCTTGGTATAGCCGCTGATCGCCTCGGGGTTCACTTCGGGCACGATCAACGGAACGTCGGGATCCATGCGGTAGAGCGAGCTGTTGTCGATCACGACACAGCCGGCAGCAGCAGCCTTGGGCGCATATTCCTTGGTTGCGGCCGAACCGGCAGCGAACAAAGCCATGTCCCAGCCAGCAAAGTCGAAATGCTCGATATTCTGGACCTTGAGCATCTTGCCGGTGTCGCCGATCTCAATCTCGCTGCCCTGTGAGCGGGACGAAGCGACGGCGGCCAGCTCGTCATAAGGAAATTCGCGCTCGACCAGGACGTTGAGCATTTCACGCCCGACATTGCCCGTGGCACCAACAACTACAATTTTGTAACCCATGAAACTTTTCCTGTGGCTGATATGAAAACAGCCGGTTTTCCTGGTGGGGAGAACCGGCTGTTTGAAACTATTATGAAGCGAAATTTATTTTTTTGCTTCGGTGCCCTTCGTAGGCTGGTTCAAACGGCGTTCCGCAATACGTGCGCGCTTACCGGTGAGACCGCGAAGATAGTAAAGCTTCGCACGACGCACGATACCGCGGCGAACCACGGTAATGCTGTCAATATTCGGGGAGTAAAGCGGGAATACACGCTCGACGCCTTCGCCGAACGACATTTTGCGTACGGTGAAGTTGGAGCCCATGCCGCGACTGGTCCGTGCAATGCACACACCTTCGTAATTCTGGGTACGAACGCGCTCGCCTTCGACGACGCGGACACCGACGCGCACTGTATCACCAGCACGGAATTCGGGGATTTCTTTCGAAGCGATAAACGCGTCAACTGCTTCTTTTTCCAATGTTTGAATCAGGTTCATGACCTATTCCTTATCTTTATCTTTTTCCTGCGCACCAGAGGGCGACTGATCCGGAGTGTCCCTGTGACGCTCCCATAAATCCGGCCGCCTTAGCCGTGTATCTTCCTCTGCCCTTTGTTTCCGCCAAGCAGCTATTTTCGCATGATCCCCCGATCGCAAGACTTCAGGGATTATGCGCCCTTCCCATATTTGAGGTCGGGTATATTGCGGATATTCCAGAATAACGTTCTCGAAACTCTCGTCATCTCCGCTAGAAGACGCGCCCATTACCCCGGGAAGCAGCCGAATGCAAGCGTCTAAAAGCACCAAAGCGCCCATTTCTCCGCCGGACAGGATATAGTCGCCGATCGAAACTTCCTCGATGTCGCGGGCATCGAACAGACGCTCGTCAAATCCCTCGAAACGGCCGCAGATGATGGTGACGCCGGGACCGGCTGCGATTTCGCGGACACGCGCCTGTGTCAGCGGTTTTCCGCGCGGTGTCATGGCGAGAATTGGGACTTTTAAGCCCCTCCCGCCTGCGGGAGGGGTTTGGGGTGGGATTGGTTGGGGGGAACTGAGACCCACCCCCGGCCCCTCCCGCAAGCGGGAGGGGAGAAGATGCTCCATCCGCTCACTCGCAAAATCCACCGCGGCCGCCATGATATCCGCCCGGAGCACCATGCCGGCACCGCCGCCCGCCGGCGTGTCATCGACGCTGCGATGCCTGTCGGTGGCGAATTCTCGCGGGTTGATGGTGTCGAGGGACCACTTCCCCTCCGCCATCGCCCTGCCCGCCAGCGATGTGCCAAGCGGTCCGGGGAACATATCGGGGTAGAGGGTGAGGATTTGGGCGGTGAAGGTCATTGTTTGAAACAATAGCGCGCGACGATATAACAAGATACCCAGCTTGTTAGAAACGAAGAAATCGCAGCGATAGGTACGGCAGTAATGACTGCGTGCACCACCATCGCACAAGCATCTACGCCACATTCTTCAACTGACGTCATCATCGTTGAAATATAGAGCAACAGTCCCACAATCATCGACATTAATGGAATGGGGATCGATACGACCAACATTATTTTCCGAGCACTCCAATTTGATCGCCATTTTTGAAGCAAATATGCAAAAGCCATCGACGTCGCAGCTACAATCGAAACAAAGATGATCAGCATATCACTCATTCCGCCTCTGCAAAATCCAAGATACTGGTCGCCGGATCATTACGAATACCTATTACGACAGCAGGCACCATGTAGTTCTTCCTGCTAACATGCTTTATTTCGATCATTTCGCTAGCACCAAATCAGTAGTTGGCAAAGATGTTGGTTATTCCCTGATGAAGAGCAAGTATTTGCGCGGTGAAGGCCAAACTCATCGCTCCTTCAATGTTAAATGCGCTGCAATCCATGCCAATGGCAATCCAATAGGAACGGACAAAATCAAAAGCTTCCACCGTACTGTGCCAACAGGAAAAGCACACATCCCCTCAGAACTTGTGCGCTGCTGAAGGTTCACTAGTTCAACAAAAAATAGTCCAAAATTGGGGATTATCCCTAAAAGACTAGCAGCTAACGTAATAAATCGAACAGATCGTCTCGGGAATTTTAGTTTTATCCAAGCCGCGGCGCCAGACGCAATTGGCAACGAATTTACGAGAGCGAATATAGCGATCAGAATATCTTCAAGGTAGAAATAAAACATCAATCGAAACTTCCGCCTTCATAGTCGCCTCACCATCTCGGTGGTAAAGGACAAAGCTTGGGGCGGTGAAGGTCATTTCTTCTTGCGCCAGTTAATCCACAATATCGAAGTCGTCATACCGACGAAGAAACTGCCGAACATACCCACGGCGGCGCCAACGGACATGTAGACGATGCCTTCCCGACCGCAGACCTGGCCATCGAGGCAGTGATCGGATTGCAGCCACCACAGGTTGAACAACCAGTAAAGAACCAGCAATCCGGGTATCGGAAGACTGGCCCAGAATGGCAGCCAGGCGAGGTTTATGTCCGGTTTGAGCCGTTTCGCAATCTCGACAATCGCGATGGTCAGTCCTGCGATCAGGAAGATGATGACAATCAGGATCATTGCGGTTCACCATATAGGAAATAGATAACAATTGACCGTATCAGGAATTTCTTACCATTGAAGCTTGCGATTCCGGTCACGCGGATAGTGTCCAGTTTTCGATCTTCAGCCCCGGCACATCGGCAAAATCTTGCTCATTATTGGTCACAAGAATGGCATCAAGAGATAGTGCATGGGCCGCAATAAGCCGGTCGAAGCGCGCACGCTTGAACGGCAGGCCAGCATAGGTCTGTGCCGCTTGTGCATCAAAGGCTAGCAGCGGAATGGCTTCCAGAAATGCATCGAGCACATCGGTTGGCGGTGGTTTGTCGTTGAATGTCCCGAGGGCGATTTCTGCGTAGGAAATTGCTGAAATCGCAACGTCGCCCGGCTCACATTCGGTCAAGTGATCCGCCAATGCGGGAAACTGCCCGAGCATGGCATAAACCGCGCAGTCAGAGTCCATAAGATAACTGGTCACGCTTCTTTGGTTCCGAGACGACCGGCCAATATACTTGGGCGCTCATCAAAGTCCTCCCGAACCGGAACCTTCAGTCCCGGTGCTTTGCCCCAGAATTTGCTGATATCAATCTTGCGCCGGGGTGAAGGAACAGGCTCGGCAATATATTTTCCATGCTCTTCACGCAGGATCATCTCTGTGCCTTCCTTTATCCCCAATGCCTTCGGTAACCGCAACGCAACGCTATTGCCCGACTTAAAGACCTTTCCTCTATATTCTTTGGTCATGACCATCTCCGTATATACATGATGTATATACAATGTGCCAGGCCGGGCGTCAATCAGACTGGTTCAATAAAATCGGCTTCCACAATCGCCGGATCGCTGCCCATGTCGATCGCGATTACCGGGACCATGAATTTGGTGCCATTGGCCCGCTCTATCTCGATCACGTCACCAGCACCAAATTCGTAGATGGCGAAGATCTTGCCGAGTTCCTCGCCAGCATCCGAGACGCAGCGCAGGCCGATGATGTCGATATGGTAAAATTCGTCTTCGTCCAGTTCCGGCAGGGCGGAGCGCGGGACGGTCAGTTCGGTGCCGCGGGCGGCTTCGGCGCCGTTGCGGTCGGTGATTTCGGCTATCCGGGCGATCGCGCCCATCTTGTGGGGCTTGACCGATTTCAGCGTCAATGCGCCGTCGTTGAACGTCTTGTGCGCCTTGAGACTATCGAGGCTGTCACAAAATAGCTTGAGCCGGACTTCGCCGGTGATGCCGTGAGCGCCGATGATCACGGCAAGCGGGACGGCTTTGTTGGAGGCGGACGTCATAAGCCCCTCCCTTTCAAGGGAGGGGTTGGGGCGGGATTTGGCGAAGCCAATGCTTCGCTGCGCGAGCGATGTTTACACATCGCTACCACCCCAATCCCTCCTCTGAAGAGGAGGGGCTTTGACATTAGCCCTCAGCCTTTTCGGCAGGTGCTTCTTCAGCCTTGGCTTCTTCTGCTGGCGCTGCTTCTGCAGCAGCTTCAGGAGCCGCAGCTTCTTCGGCAGCTGGTGTTTCGGCAGCAGCTTCTTCAGCCGGAGCTTCTTCTACCGGTGCAGGAGCCGCAGCGGCTTCCTTGGCGGCTTCTTCGGCAGCAGCAGCTTTTTCAGCTTTTTCTTCCAGACGTTCGGTGGCTTTTTCGCCTGGCTTGCCCTTGTTCGGGTTGCTACGCGCTTCGCGCTTCAACAGGCCGGCGGCATCGAGGAAACGGGCCACGCGGTCCGAAGGCTGCGCGCCATTTTCGAGCCAGTGCTTCGCACGCTCGGCATCCAGAACAACGCGCTTTTCGTCGTCTTTTGCGAGCAGCGGGTTGTAGCTGCCGATCCGTTCGATGAACTTGCCGTCGCGTGGTGCGCGAACGTCTGCGATAACGATCTTGTAATAAGGACGTTTCTTGGATCCGCCCCGGGACATTCTCATTGCTACTGCCATTGTAATAAACCTTTCAAAAAATGATAAAATTAAAATTGTTACGACTATTTCTTCTTATTCAATAAATTTGCCAGATCAGGTGGAAGACCGCCCGGAGACATATCCGGAAGACCGGGCATGCCAGCCATGCCGCCGCCCTGACCGCCCATGCCAGCGCCAGCGGCTCCGCCGCCGCCACCGAACATCGACATCAGCCCCTTGATTCCGCCCATCTTGCGGATGCGCTTCATCGCCTTGGCCATTTCCTGATGCATTTTGAGCAGCTTGTTAACGTCCTGCACCGTGGTGCCGGAGCCGATTGCGACCCGCCGCTTGCGCTTGGCATTGAGCAGGCCGGGGCGCGTACGCTCTTCCCTGGTCATCGAACCGATGATCGCATCCATACGGACCAGGACCTTGTCGTCCATCGCTCCGCCGGCCATTGCTGCCTTGGCTTTTTTCATGCCCGGCATCATCGACGCCATAGCACCCAGACCACCCATTTTGGTCATCTGGTTGAGCTGGGAGCGCAGATCATTGAGATCGAACTGGCCCTTGAGCATTTTCTCGGCGAGCGCTTCGGATTCTTCCTTGTCGACGACCTGAGCCGCCTTTTCGACCAGGCTGACGACATCGCCCATGCCCAAAATCCGGCCCGCAACGCGTTCCGGATGAAATTCTTCGAGCGCATCGATTTTTTCGCCGACGCCGACGAATTTTATCGGCTTGCCGGTAACCGCCCGCATCGACAGCGCCGCACCGCCGCGTGCATCGCCGTCCATCCGGGTGAGAACAACACCGGTCAGATCGACCTGATCGGAGAAATTCTGGGCAACATTGACCGCGTCCTGTCCGGTCAGCGCGTCGACGACCAGCAGGATTTCCTGTGGCTGAGAGATATCGGCGACGGCCTTCATCTCGTCCATCAATTGCTGATCGACGTGAAGGCGTCCGGCTGTGTCCAGCAGAAGCACATCAAAGCCTTGCAGTTTGGCGGCTTGCAGAGCGCGTTTCGCGATCTCGACCGGTTGCTGCCCGGCGACAATCGGCAAGGTGGCAGCGCTTATCTGCTCGCCCAACACCGCCAATTGTTCCTGGGCCGCCGGACGATTGACGTCGAGCGAGGCCATCATGACCTTCTTGTTATCTTTATCTTTCAGCCGCTTGGCTATTTTTGCCGTCGTGGTCGTCTTACCGGAGCCCTGCAGACCGACCATCATCATGATCGCGGGCGGCGCGACCGACAGCTCGAGAGCGCTAACCTCGGAACCGAGCATTTCGGCGAGACCGTCATTGACGATCTTGACCACTTGCTGACCTGGCGTGACCGATTTGAGAACCGACTGGCCAACGGCCTTCTCGGTGACCTTTTCGACGAAGTCCTTTACGACCGGGAGCGCAACGTCGGCTTCGAGCAGTGCAATCCGCACTTCACGCATCGCGCCGCGAACATCTTCTTCCCTTAGCGCACCGCGCCCACGTAGCTTGTCGAATACTCCGCCAAGGCGGTCGCTTAACTTATCAAACATGTTCCGCCTTCCTTCTTCAAAACCGCCAGTTTTCTGGCCAACGCAAAAAACGCCGATGGGCGAAACCTCGCTGATCGACGTGTGAGTTTTTCGAACTCTAAACTGGATCGGCAACACAGACATTGCCTTTGCTGCCGGCCTATTAGTCCAATACCCCGATAATCGCAAGTCCGGATTTCCGATAATCGCAGGCCCGGATTTTACGCAAGTATAGATTTCTGTTAACTAGAAATTGAGGACTGTCGGGGTACAAAGCGAGCAGCAACAGCGGGGAAATATTATGACTGGACCAGTAGTCGACCAGCGCATAAAATCAGTGAAGAACGGATATCTTCTGTCTGCCCGACGTGATGCTGTGACCGGCATCGTCGTGATTTTGGCAATCCTCTTGTTTGCCAGCACCGGTGGTACAGTATTGTCCGACGCCATTGCTTCCCTGTCCGGAAAATCCAACGGCAGCGACAATGTGCTAGTTTCCGCATTCCTGCTTAACATCGCCCTGATCCTGTTTGGCTGGCGCCGCTACCGGGACCTGGCCATTGAAGTCGAGGAAAGAGCGGCCGCCGAACAACGCGCCCATTCGCTTGCGATTACCGATCCGTTGACCGGATTGCTCAATCGCCGGACAATCGGAGAGAAAACAACCGATCTGGTCGATGCCGCCAGACAGAAACATAAAAGCATAGCATTCATGATGCTCGATCTCGACAATTTCAAGAATATCAACGACGTCCACGGCCACAGCGCTGGCGACCTCGTTTTGAAACAGGTTGCGAGCCGTGTTGCAAATGTCCTGCCGCCGAAAAACCTGTTGGCGCGACTGGGGGGTGATGAATTTGCCTGCGCCTTTATTTTTGATCCCGATCAGCCCGAAATGGTTGAAAGAATTGCCGATGACGTGATCGATGCAATCGCGTCACCGATTGTCGAGAATGGCACCCATCTCGTTGTCACGACATCGATCGGCATGTCTCGCTATGACCCGAAAGAAGATAGTGTCGACGCACTCATGCGCCAGGCCGACATCGCCATGTATAATGCGAAGAAACAGGGCCGGAACCGCCATTGCTGGTTTGACGATATCATGGAAAAGGAATTGCAAACCCGCAATTGGCTCGAAACAGAAATGCGCGCGGGCATTCCAAAGGGCCAATTTGTTCCTTATTATGAACAACAGGTCGATCTCGCTACCGGAAAATTGACCGGGTTCGAGATGCTGTGTCGCTGGGAATCCCGGACTCAGGGCCTTATTTCACCGGAAATATTCATCCCGATAGCCGAAGAAACCGGCATGATCGGCGAACTCTCTCTGAGCGTCTTGCGCCAGTCGTTCGAGGACGCCAAAGACTGGGATCCGAGCCTTTCCATTTCCGTCAATATCTCGCCGGTCCAGTTGCTTGATCCTTGGCTCGCGCAAAAAATTGTCAAACTGCTCATTGAATCCGGATTTCCCGCCAATCGACTGGAGATCGAAATTACCGAGAGTTCTCTGTTTGAAAATCTCAGCCTGGCCCAGTCCATCGTCAGCAGTCTGAAGAACCAGGGCATAAAAATCGCACTGGATGATTTCGGCACCGGCTATAGTTCACTGGCTCACTTGCGCGCCCTGCCCTTTGACCAGATAAAGATCGACCGCAGCTTCGTCACGTCGATCATTCAAAATCCCGAAAGCAAGGCGATTGTCAAAGCAATCACCGGCCTCGGCGAAAGTCTAGGCATGAAGATCACGGCCGAAGGCATCGAAGACAAGGAAGCAGAGAACGAATTGCGACGGATCGGATGTGCCAAAGGCCAGGGCTTTTATTATGGCCGCCCGCTGTCGGTTGTACAGACACGGGCGTTGTTGGCCGAACGCAATTTGCTGCCCGCCAAACAGGTCGAAGAAACCGAGGAACCGCAAACCATTGCCCCGGACCAGATTGTCGATGAAACTGGCCGGAAAAAATCCGCTTAAGTCCCTTTGTCTGACGTCACAGCGAGCCGAATTGCTGGACTCGCAGGAGCTGCGTCCCTAAATCGCCTGACATGACAACCGGACGCTTTCATAAAATGCACGGATTGGGCAATGATTTTGTCATTATCGATGCGCGCGCAAGCGAAATCGAGCTGTCCGCAGCAATCGTCACGGCCATTGCAGACCGGCATAGCGGGATCGGCTGTGATCAACTGATCATCTTGCGCCCTTCCAGCGAAGCCGACGTCAAGATGCAGATTTTCAACGCCGACGGCAGCGAAGTGGAGGCCTGCGGCAATGCCAGCAGATGCGTCGCCAAGCTGATCGGCGACGAAACCCGGATCGAAACCGCTGGCGGGATCATTACCGGCAACGCAACCGAAGACGGCGCCATCGTCGACATGGGTATGCCCCGGTTCGAATGGCAGTCGATCCCGCTCGGCTATGCGATGGACACGCTCAACATGCCGGTTGGCTGGGAAGACCTGCAGAATCCATCTGCGGTCAATGTCGGCAATCCGCACGTCATATTTTTCGTTGATGACAGCGACAAGGTAGCGCTCGACCGGCTCGGCCCGATGATCGAAGTCGATCCGCTGTTTCCCGAGAAGGTGAACGTCAATATTGCCCATATCAAGGACGGCAAGATCCATTTGCGCGTCTGGGAGCGCGGCGTAGGATTGACCCGTGCCTGCGGTACCGGAGCCTGTGCGACGGCTGTCGCCGCGATCAAACGCGGCCTCGTGACCAGTCCCGTGCAAGTGACGTTGCCGGGCGGGTCCCTGATCATCAGCTGGGAAGACGGCGATACGATCCAGATGCAGGGTCCGACCACCTATGTCTTTGCGGGTGAAGCTGACTGGTCCCGGTTCGGATGAGCGCTCCGGAAATGATCAGCATGGGATGCCGGCTCAATATCGCGGAAAGCGAGACGTTGCGGCAGAATCTGGCGGCCCAAAATATTGACGGGGAAAATCTGATCATCGTCAATAGCTGCGCTGTGACCAACGAAGCGGTCAGACAGACGCGGCAAGCCATCCGTCGCGCCAAGAAGGACAATCCGGAGAAAAATATCATCGTTACCGGCTGTGCCGCGCAAGTCGATCCGGCAATGTTCGCGGACATGCCGGAAACCAGCGCGGTGGTCGGCAATGGCGACAAATATGACGCCGCCAATTTCAAACTGGGGCTGCAAAGCAATCGTCCGGATATCCGGGTATCCGATATCATGCGGATCACCGAAACTTCCCCGCATATGGTCAGCGCCTTCGCCGACCGGTCGCGCGCCTTTGTCGAGATCCAGAATGGCTGCGACCATCGCTGCACATTCTGCATCATTCCCTTTGGCCGGGGCAACAGCCGCTCGGTGCCTGCTGGTCTGGTCGTCGACCAGGTTCAGGCTCTTGTCGACAAGGGCTTTCAGGAAGTCGTGCTGACCGGCGTCGATGTCACCAGCTATGGCCCCGACCTGCCCGGCGAGCCGACATTGGGCATGTTGATTGAACGGATATTGAGGCACGTCCCTGACCTGCCAAGGCTGCGGCTCTCATCGCTGGACGGTATCGAGATTGATGACCGCCTGTTTGACCTGCTGACCGGAGAGGCGCGGCTGATGCCCCATGTCCATCTGTCGCTCCAGTCCGGCGACAATATGATCCTGAAGCGCATGAAGCGGCGGCACAGCCGGGAACAGGCGATCGATCTGGTCGAACGGCTGAAAGCCAGACGGCCGGAGATTGCCATAGGCGCGGATATTATCGCCGGTTTCCCGACCGAAGACGAAGCGATGTTTGTCAACAGCCGCTTGATAATCGAGCAGTGCGATGTTGTTCACGGCCATATTTTTCCCTATTCGCCTAAACAGGGCACACCGGCAGCAAAAATGCCGCAGGTTGACGGTCATGTGATCAAGGAAAGAGCGAAAATATTGCGAGAAACAGTCAGCCGACGTGCCCGCTCATGGCGTAAGTCCCTGGTCGGATCCCGACAGAATATACTGACAGAGATGTCCGGTGAGACCGGCTATTCGGAAAATTTTGCCCGGGTTCGATTTGATGCTTCCGCAAACAAGGGCCAGATTGTTCCGGTCGAGATCGTCGACGTGCAGGGCAAGCAATTGATTGGCAGGATAGCAGCGTGACCGAAAAAAGCAGTTGGAAAGACCGCCTGTTTGGCGGCTTTGGCAAGACATCGTCACGGCTGACCGAAAATCTCGCCGGTCTGGTGACCAAGGCCAAGCTGGATGAAGCCACGCTCGACGATATCGAAGATGCGCTGATCTTGTCGGATCTTGGCCCCGCGACCGCAGCGTCGATCCGGGAGAAGCTTGCGGTCGAACGATTTGAGAAGGGCCTGAGCGAACATGCGGTGAAGGAGATTATCCAGCGCGAGATCGCCGCGATACTGGAACCGGTCGCCATCCCGCTTGAGATCGACGCCTTCCCCCGCCCGCAGGTGATACTGGTTATCGGCGTCAATGGCTCGGGCAAGACCACCACGATCGCCAAGCTGGCCCATCTGTTCCTCGAACAGGATTATGGCGTCATGCTGGCCGCGGGCGACACGTTCCGCGCGGCGGCCATCGGGCAGCTCAAGATATGGGCCGAACGGCTGGGCGTTCCGATCATCAGCGGCCCGCAGGGCGGCGACAGCGCCAGCATTGTCTACGAAGGGGTCAAGCAGGCAACCGCAACCGGGATCGACGTATTAATCGTCGATACAGCCGGTCGACTGCAGAACCGGTCCGAGTTGATGGACGAACTGGACAAGATTCGGCGGGTGTTAGGGCGTCTCAATCCGGCAGCGCCGCATAACGTGGTGCTGGTACTGGACGCGACCACCGGACAGAATGCCTTGTCGCAGATCGAGGTGTTCCGGGATGTCGCCAAGGTTACCGGACTGATCATGACAAAACTGGACGGTACCGCGCGCGGCGGGGTACTGGTCGCCGCAGCGAAGCAATTCGGGTTGCCGATCCATGCCATAGGGATCGGGGAAACCGTAGACGACTTGAGGCCTTTCAAGGCCGAAGATTTGGCCGCAGCCATAGCCGGGATAGAGAAATGACCGAAGCAACAGCAATTGAAGAAATTCCAAAAGAACATCGGGGCCTGAGCTTCGCGCTCGATTTCGGGCCGCTGCTGATTTTCTTTCTGGTGTATAAATTCGGCGCACCGGAAGGCAATCCGATCACTTCCGCCATTTATGGCACGGTCGCGTTCATGATCGCGATTGTGATCGCGATGATCATTTCCAGGTGGAAACTGGGCAAGGTCTCGCCGATGATGTGGATGTCGGCCATTCTGATATTGGGTTTCGGCGCCCTGACCATCTATTTCAATGATCCGCGCTTCATCCAGCACAAGCCGACGATCATCTATGCCGGATTTTCCCTGATATTATTTGGCGGCTTGCTGCGCGGCAAAGCGATGCTGAAAAGCCTGCTGCAGGCAGCATTCGAAGGCCTGTCCGACGAAGGCTGGCTCAAATTGTCGCGCAACTGGGGATTGTTTTTCCTGGCAATGGCCGTGATCAACGAACTGATGGTGGCGACACTGAGCTTTGACTGGTGGCTGACGGTCAAGGTCTGGGGCGTGACCACCGTCTCGTTCATATTCGCAATGGCGAATATCCCGATGCTGATGAAACACGGCTTTTCGGTCGAAGAAAAGCCGCGCCCTGACAGTCAGGACGCGGCTTGATCTGCATATTGTCCTTTAGCCCTGGTCGGCGCGGCTGACGCCGTCTCCGTCGAGGTTCAGGGCAACAAAGTCCCAGTCAATCGCATTGTCGAACAACGCCGAAACATAATCAGGACGCGCGTTCTGGTAATCCAGATAATAGGCATGTTCCCAGACATCGAGCGTCAGCACGGGTTTTACGCCATGAGCGACTGGCGAATCGGCATCATGATAAGAGGTGATTTTCAGCTCGTCTCCGTCGAGTACCAGCCAGGCCCAGCCACTGGCGAAATGGCCAACCGCTTCGTCCTTGAATTTGGACTTGAAATCCTCGATCGAACCGAAAGCGCTTTCAAGACGGTCTTTCAGTTCGCCGGAAATTTCCTTTTTCTCGGGCGACAGGCACAGCCAGTAGAAGCTGTGGTTCCATACCTGAGCAGCATTGTTGAACAGTCCGCCATCTGCAGCTTCAATGATCTGCGAAAGCTTCTTGCCTTCGTGATCGGTGCCTTTGATCGCGTCATTGGTCTTGCTGACATAGGCATTGTGATGCTTGCCGTGATGGTAATTGAATGTTTCTTCGGAGATCAAATCTCCAAATGCGGTTTTTTCATAGGGAAGCGGGGGAAGTTCGAAAGCCATTTTGTCTTTTCTCCATTTTTTGAGACACGATGTGTCAACGCATCAATAGCGAATAAGATGCAAGCCCAAATATCCTTTTGACCAGCTTGTCTGCTGAGAAATCGAATTTTTCGTGACATATTGAAAATGCGGGCATAAAGTTGAGCCTAATTGCAAAACAATCCTTGGGGGGATGAACAATGGCGAAATTTTTTGGAAATCTGAATGCAGTGATGATTGTGGGGCTGATAGCGGCCCTCGCACTGATGTTCGGCATGCACGGCGACATGGTAACCGGCAATGCAATCGGCCGCTGGCTGCACCTGTTCTTCGGTGTGCTCTGGATCGGGCTGCTTTATTATCTAAACTTTGTTCAGGTGCCTTTGATGCCGACCATCCCGGACGAACTGAAGCCCGCCGTCGGCAAACATATCGCGCCAAAAGTATTATTCTATTTCCGCTGGGCTGCCTTGCTCACCGTGGTGACCGGTCTCTATGTTGCCTGGGCGAGCGGATGGGTCCATCAGGCGATGACATTGCAAGCGCCATTTCAGATGATCGGTGTCGGTATGTGGATCGCCATCGTGATGGCCGCCAATGTCTGGTTCATCATCTGGCCCAAGCAGAAAAAGGTTCTCGGCATCGTCGAGGCTTCAGCGGACGAGAAAGCCGCAGCCGGCAAGATTGCGCTGATGGCGTCGCGGACTAATGTTCTGCTTTCGCTGCCGATGTTCTATGCGATGGTCAACGCCAACGCCGGCTAAAATTGGAAGATCTGGAAACATGAAAGAGGGCTTTGCGGCCCTCTTTTTTATGTCCCCAGCAGATCGTGCCGCTTCAGCGAATGGCGAAGCTGGTCATAGGTCAGGTTGAGCGCCTTGGCGGTTTGCCGCTGGTTATAGCGGGATTTCGCCAGCGCGGTCTCCAATATCCGTTTTTCAAAGGCTTCGACCGCCGCCTTCATATCGTCGACATGGTCGAAAGTCGGCTCAGGTGCATCGGCGGGGCCGGGCATAGGCGCAGCTTCCGCAGGCGCAGGTGCCTCCGGCCCTGATTCCAATCTCGCAGCCGACTCTCGGGGTTTCCAGGGCGACGCGAAGGGATCGAACACGATGTGATCGACCGGTATCGAATGGTCATTCCATTGATAGACGGCACGCTCGACAACATTGCGCAATTCCCGCACATTGCCCGGCCACTCGTGCCGGTTCAGCGCCTCGGACGCGAGACGTCCGAAGCCGGGCCACGACGGCCATTCCAGTTCGGCTGCCATGCGGCGGCCAAAATAGTCCACGAGCACCGGTATATCGCCTTCCCGCACGCGGAGCGGCGGCAAGGTCACGACTTCGAACGAGAGGCGGTCGAGCAAGTCGGCGCGAAAGCTTTTTTCCTGCGCCATTTTCGGCAGGTCGGCGTTGGTCGCGGCGACGATGCGCACATCGACGCGTTGCGGGCGGGAGGCCCCGATTCGGGTGATCTCGCCATATTCGACCGCGCGCAACAGACGTTCCTGCGCCCCGGTCGACAGGGTTCCGAGTTCGTCCAGGAATAATGTGCCGCCGTCGGCTTCCTCGAACCGCCCTGCCCGCGCCTTGGTCGCGCCGGTAAAGGCACCGGCTTCGTGACCGAATAATTCCGCCTCGATCAGCGTTTCCGGCATCGCAGCGCAGTTCAGGGTGATGAACGGACCGTCCCAACGCAAACTCAGCCGGTGCAGCCGTTCTGCGATCAACTCCTTGCCGGTACCGCGTTCGCCGACTACAAGGACCGGACGGTCCAATGGTGCCGCCCGGCTGGCTTTTTCCACCGCATCGAGAAAAGCGCCCGATTCCCCGACAAATTGATTCTCGCGTTTCATGCCCAACATATAGTGTAAAATCCCACTAAATAGCAATTAATACCATGTTCATCCGATCAAATTATTCATTATTTCCTTGTTATTCATTTACTTAACGGAATTGGCACGGCATCTGCAAAGTAGGCTTCAGATACGAAACAAACCAACTTCTGGAGCAAATCATGCCAGCACTGAACAAAATGAGCCGCATCGATGTTTCCGCGATCATCTCGATCCTGCTTTTTGGCGTGACGATTTTGATCAGCGCCGTCGGACCTGCACAGGCCGAAGGCACGGTCACCAGCAACCAAATCTCTTCCCCACCTGTCGGCTTGATTAACCTTGGTTATCGGGCATGACAGACAAAATGGCCGGGACCGCTTCTTTCCCCCTTGCCGAAGTCAAGTCCCGGCCACCTTTTGAAATTCAACAGGATGATGTAGAACGGAACCGGAGCGAAGGCTCAAACAAGTTCGAACATGATCACAGACGCAACCGGAGTATGTACATGGCTGGTATTTTTTCAAGAACGCGTGACATCATTGCCGCCAACGTGACGGACATGCTGGACAAGGCGCAGGACCCTTCGAAGATGATTCGCATGATCATCCTGGAGATGGAAGAAACCCTCGTCGAAGTCCGCGCCTCTGCTGCCCGCACAATCGCCGATCAGAAAGAAATGCGGCGGCATATCGACAAGCTTGATCATCTGACCGAAGACTGGGGCGAAAAGGCCCAGCTCGCGCTTTCCAAGGATCGTGAAGATCTCGCGAAGGCGGCACTGGTTGAAAAGCGCAAGGCCGCCGACATGGCCGATCAACTGAAAGCCGAAATCCAGGTGCTCGATGATTCGCTCCGCGCATCAGAGGGCGATATCGCGAAATTGCAGAAGAAATTGCAGGAAGCCCGCTCGCGCCAGAGCAGTCTGGTCAATCGCCTCGAAAGCGCTGAAAACCGGGTCAAGCTGCGCGAAATGTATAATGGCGAGAAGGTCCATGATGCATTCTCCCGCTTCGAATATCTAGAACGCCAGGTCGACTTTGCCGAAGGCCGGGCCGACTCGCTGGGCATGGGCGGAGAACCGCAGAGCCTGGAAAACCAGATCGCGGCGCTGGAATCCAGCGACCAGGTTGATGAAGAACTGGAAGCCATGAAGGCGGCCATGAAAAAAGGTGACGCATAATGGAAGATATTTTTGTACCGTTATTTGCCGTTCTGGGCGTATTTGTCGCGTTTCCCTGGATTATATTTCACTATGTAACCAAATGGAAAACCGCTGCGACGATCACCAATGAAGACGAGAATCTGCTCGAGGAATTGCACCATATGGCGCGCCGCCTCGATGACCGGATGGAAACCATCGAACGGATCATGGCAGCGGACAACCCCGACTGGCGGCAATCCGCACTTCCGAGTGCTTCCTCCACCCCGGCTCCCACGCTCGACAATTTCGACGAGATGCTGAAAAAAGAAAGGCACCCATCATGAGCTCCTCCCGCACCAAATTCTATCTCGACAAGAAGCGCGCAAAATGGAGCGGTGTCTGTGCCGGGATCGCCGATTATACCGGGATCAATGTCGCCTGGGTACGGCTGGCAGCGATCATAGCGACGGTGACTTTTGCCTTTCCGTGGACGCTGGTCGCCTATTGGATCGCGGCAAAAATTTCGGAGCCAAAGCCGAGTGGCATGTATCTCAGCGACCCGGAAGATACCAAATTCTGGCAAGGCGTGCGCCAGTCACCCCGCCGCACAACCCGCGACATCAAATCGCGGTTCCGGGAGATAGACCGCAAGCTGGCTGACATGGAACTTTACTACACGAGCAAGAACACGACGCTGTCGAACGAGATTGAAAATCTGCGTTAAGCGATCGAACAGGGAGAATTGAAATGGATTGGGGAAGCCCCGAATTTGTTATCGCCATCATCGCCGTCAGCTACGGTGGATGGATCGTCAACAACTGGATCCGAGCCAAACATGGCTATGAACTGGAAGACGAATGGGGCGGAAAAAGCAGCAAGGCTGATCCGAACGAACAGCGCAAAATCGAACTTCTGTCCAACGAAAATGCGGAACTGGTCGGCAAGATCGACCGGCTTCAGGAACGGCTTCAGGTGCTTGAACGGATCGCCACCGATCCAGCCAAACGCACCGCCGACGAAATTGAAGCGCTAAGGGAAAAGAACTGATGAACCCGGAAAAGATCGCCATGCTCACCGAGCTTGCCCCGATAATCGCAATTATCGCAGGAATCGCGGTCGGCGGATGGGTCATCACCACCTGGATGCGGATCAAAAACGGCTACCCTCTCGAAAACCAGTGGGGCAAGTCGGTCTATCCCAAGACAGATCGCGAAGCAGTCGAGCGGGTCAAATTGCTGACCAATGAAAATGCGGAACTGCGCGCGGAGCTGGGGTCCGTCAAGGACCGGCTCGCCAATGTCGAACGGATTGTCACCGATGACAGCCACCGGCTGACCCAGGAAATCGAACAATTGCGCGACAAGCGCGCGAACTGAAGGGACGGGATTTATGGAAGGAATTATCGCGCTGCTGATACCATTTGGAGCCTTTGCCGTGGCAGGCTTTGCCATCTGGACCGGCCACCAGCGCAAAATGATCAAAATGCGGGGCGCATTTCCGACAACCCATGACGATGACGCCGAAAGGATGCGCGAGGAACTGAAATATCTCAAGGAACGCGTTGCGGTGCTCGAACAGATTACGACCGATGGTCACAGCAGCAAGCAGCTGGAAAACGAGATTGAAAAATTGCGCGACCGTTAATCCGGTTCGGCGCAGGGCGGAGGGAAGATTGACATGAATCCATTTGAAATGGTTGTTGCCATCATTGTTGTCATCACAATCGGGAAAGTGCTGAGCACCCGCTACCGGGCACAACACGGAATTGCCGAAGACAAGGATGGCAATGCGATGATAGCCAGTGATCCCGATGCCGGGCGGCTGAAGGAAGAGGTGAAATATTTGAAAGAGCGCGTCGCCGTGCTCGAGAAAATCGCCACCGATGACCGCGGAGCCCGGGAGCTGGAACAAGAGATCGAAAAATTGCGCGACCGCTGATCCGGTCCGGAAGGAAGAAGAAGAAGAAGGACAAGCATGATGCAAGAACCTGCTTTTTACATGATCACCGCAGCCTTTTCACTGATTGGCCTGACGGTAGTAGCTCTCGTGACGCTGCGCGGATGGCGCGACTGGATCGCGCTTAAATCCCGCGAGCTGGAGCAGCGGCGCGAAGATAATCCGCCGACCGCGACTTCACGGATCGAGGTTGCGGATCTCAAGGAACGTATCCGCAAGCTGGAAGCCATTGCTGCGGGCGTGGAGCTTTAGCGAACGCCGCCACAATTCCGTTCGTGTCGAGCCAGGCGAGAGCCTATCAGCTTCGCTCGACACGAACGGCAAAAATGGGTGACGTTACGGTTCACCCCTGCTAATCGCCCTCCCCATGAGCAAAATTGACGACCTGATCGAAGAATATGAATTTCTCGAACCCGATGATCGCTACCGGCTGCTGATCGATCTTGGCAAAGAGCTTGATGACATGCCGGATGCCCTGAAAACCGATGCGACCCTGGTCCGCGGCTGTTCTGCATCGGTCTGGGTCTATCCCACCCAGCTGGATGATGGCCGGCTGCATTTTCTGGCCGACAGCAATGCGGCGATAACCAAGGGGATTATCGCGCTTGTCCTGGAAACCGTTCAGGATCAGTCAGCCGAACAGATCACCAAGACCGATATCGCGGCCGTGCTGGAACCCTTTGACCTGAAGAACCAGCTGAGTTCAAACCGCACCCAGGGCATTCCCAACATGATCGGCCTCATTCAGGAGACAGCGTCGCGGTTGCAGAGCAACTAGTTCCCCTGCGAAGGCAGGGGACCATCTCCCGGTCCGCGAACCTGGAGGCTTTGAATGGTTCACACGAGTTTATAGTCTAGTGGAATACCGGAGCCCGTGATCGTCGAAATGGCAGGAGATGGATTCCCGCCTTCGCGGGAAAACAGGGCCTAAATCGGCTTCCAGACCCGCCGCTCCTCGGCAATCCGCAAGACATCGAAGGCCGCCTGCGCCGTCTGGAATTTCTTCGCAGCTTCCGCATCGCCGGGATTGACATCCGGGTGATATTCCTTGGCCATAGATCGCCAGGCCTTTTTCACCGCTTCAAACTCGACATCGGGAGTCAGGTCGAAAATTTCCAGCGCGGTCATTTCATCACGCGAACGGCTGCCGTCACCGGAGCCCATCCAGCTGTAATGGGCGGATTCCTGATAGGCGTTGGCATCGCGCTGCTCGTCGGCTTCGCGCTTCTTGCGCTCTTCCTTGTCGAGCCCCTCGAAATAGTCCCACCCGCGGTTATATTCGGCCGCGTGGGTCTGGCAGAAATACCAGCGTTCGGGACTGTTGGGAGATTTCGGCGCCGGGCAATTGCCCGCTTCATCGCAACCGTGCCGGTCACAAATCTTGACCTGTTGCGTTTCGCGGGAGCTTTCATAGCTTCCCCAGCGCGGAAAACCCCAATTGTCGGATCGTTTTGCTTTTGGCATGAGGCGGACTCTATCAAAGGCGGGCACAAACTACCAGCCTCTTCAACGCGCTAGTCGCGGGACAATATATTTGCGGTTGCGCGTTCCAGATCCGGACGCTGACCGAGTTCGGGCTGACTGGTCGCGAGCCTTGCCCAATATCGCGCCTCGCTGGGCGCTTTTGGAATGCCCTGGCCCTGATCATGAAGCTGCGCCCATATTGCCCTTGCCCCGGCATATCCGCCCCTCGCCGCAAGCGAACAATCCTTGGCCACCTTGTCGGCCTGCCCGCGCTGATATTGCAGCTCGCATATCCAGTTATTGCCCTCGACATTTCCGTCATTGGCCAGCATCCGGAGCTTTCGCATCGATTCATCGATCTGCTTTCCGTAAATGCCCAGCGCGTAGGTTGCATAGGGATGCCCGCGATCCGATGCTGCGCTGAACAGCTCGATCGCTCGCTTTTTGTCGGTGATGCCGAATTTTCCCTCCCACAAGGCGAAGCCGAGGTGGGATTGCGCCTTGGCATATCCTTGAGCAGCGGCGAGCAGATATAGCTCCAGCGTGCGGCTTGCCTCGTCCGGCTCATTCTCCTGGAGATACCAGGCCAGCTCGGTCTGTCCCGCGGGATGGCCCTGGGCCGCTGATCTTTCCAACCAGAGCTCTGCCTGTTCCAGGTCATTGCGAACCCCGACGCCGAGATGGTACATATATCCCAAAAACGATTGGGCAAGCGGATCACCAGCGGTCGCGAGCCGGGTCAAATCAGATATGCCGAGTTCCCCGAGGACCTCTCCGACCAATATCGTCTCGTCCTCGATGGCCAGGCGGTCCATGGGGATATCGATCGCCGGCGGCGATGCCGCTACTGAGATCTCCAGCTCTTCCTTTGGCAGGTTGAGATAGAAATCTTCAAACCAGCTGCCATAATGAAACGGTTGCTGCGGACCCAGTTCCAGTGCCCGGGTATTTGTATAAACGTCCCGCGATACGACCTTGAAATAATCGGATAGCTCCAGACCGGGGATAGCCAGCTTGCTGGCGATCGCCTTGGCAAAGGGACTGGTTTTGGAATCGACCGGAGCGGCGTCCAGAGCGGGCTTGCCCTTGGCGGTCGAATAGAAGACGGCGCCCTGCGTCATTTCTAGCAGCCCCATCGGAGAGATACCGCCGTCAGGGTCGTCGCTGCTTTCGTTCTTGAGGCGTACGATCGGATCGGGCGTCCGGCAGGCATCCATGAAGAACAGGTTGAACTTCTTCGCCTTTGACGCCGCTTCCAGCATTTTCTCCAGCGGAAGAAACTCGGTATCCAGTTCGTCCTTGGAAGCAAAGACCGGAGCATCTACCGGAACCATGAAATTGCGGCCGTTATATTCAAAGCCGTGGCCTGCGTAATAGACCACTGCACTATCCGCCCTCGATGCCTTTGCTGCAAACAGCTCGGTTGCGCTGTTCAATTCCGCAATATTCGCGTCGCGAACATCAATGATTTCAAACCCCGCACTGGCAAAGGCTGTGCAGACATGATCGATATCATTGACCGCATTGGCCAATGCGGGCCAGTTGAGGCCATCATAGGCGCCGATACCAATGAGCAGGGCAACCCCGCGCTCTCCCTGGGGCGCCACGCATTTCGCCTCGGCCGGACGAACCAGGCCGAACAGACCGGCGAGAACAAGGCAGCTGAGCAGAAATTTTTTCATATCATCCGTCTATCACTGATCGCCCGTCGTTCAACGATCAAATCGAAAATACCAGAGGGTCTGTAAGCCGGGTTCTGTCCATCCGCCGAAGCGAAATAGCCAGCCATTCATCTAGGCCATGCATTGCTGCGTGGCTCAAGCAACCAACCCGGGCAGCAAGCCGAAAAAGCCATATGCCGCCCCTATTTGGTTTTGCTCCAGGTGGGGTTTACCATGCCAGGCCTGTTGCCAGCCCCGCGGTGCGCTCTTACCGCACCCTTTCATTGTCACGTGACCGAAGTCGTCGCGACCTGCTTTCTGTTGCACTTTCCCTAGGGTTGCCCCCGCCGGACGTTATCCGGCACCTTTTAATCGTGGAGCCCGGACTTTCCTCGACATAAATGCCGCGGCTGGCCGACCCTCTGGTCCGTCCTATTTAGTGATTCCGCGCTCTCTGTCCAACATTAAAGACAAAAGCAGCGAGCGGCATTCGCCGTCGATCACGCCATCGATGTTCTTTGGCCGGAAACGGCGCTGGAAAGCGACGACGGCGGCGGACTGGTCGGAGATATCATAGCCGAACCGCTCCAGCGCCAGCATGAAGCCGCCATCGGTCCACGGCGGATCGCCCAGCTTGAGATGCGGTTTTTTCAGGGCGATGCCGTGGCGGGCCAGCCTTTCCCAGTCGAACAATTCGCCCGGATCCTGCTTGCGGGCGGGCGCGAGGTCGCTGTGGCCGATGACATTGGATGGCGTGATATCGTGGCGTTTCACGATTGCGTGGGCAAGCCGGGTTACCGCGTCCATCTGCTCTTCGGGGAACGGAACATAGCCCCATTCGTGGCCGGGATTGACGATCTCGATGCCGATGCTGGCGCTGTTCACGTCTGTGATCCCGCGCCAGTAGCCGCGCCCTGCGTGCCAGGCGCGCTTTTCCTCGTCGACCATCTGGACGATCTGGCCGTCCTCGGTGACGACATAATGGGCCGAGACTTTCGCCTCTGGGTTGGCGAGCCAGTTTATCGCCGAAGCGGCGTCCTTCATGCCGGTATAATGCATCACGAGAATGGTGACCGGCAGTTGCCGATCGTCAAAATTGGGAGATGGCGTCCATATCAGTTCCATGAAAGACCTCCCTTTCGACCTCAAGCGGTGACGATAGCACCCAGCAGCAATTCTGTCGGCGATGGTGGAGAAATCCTGAGATCCCCGCCATTTTGCAGTGCCAGTTCACGGGTCATCCACGCGGCGGCTGTCCGGGCGCTGAGATCAGCCGGATTGATCGTGCCGTCGAGCGCTGTCCGGATACCGTCATCCAGCGCGATTTTGACGCCTTCTGCCCGCACGACTACTTCGATTCCCAATTCGCCCTTTTCCGCGCCGACATCCAGAGTGCCGCCTCTGACCAGCGCTTCCTTGGCGATAAGTGCGAGGTTGAGAAGAATCTTGATCGCTTTTTTCGGCAATGCCTCGCCCTGCAGCGCCCATCCGAGCGTAATCTTGCCCGAATCGCCGATCAGCGATTCGATCAGGTTCCGCGCCTCCGCCGGATCGACATTGTCGCCAAAGCCACCGGCGGCACCAAAAGCGAGCCGGAAATATTTCAATTTGTCCGCCGATACTCTGGCGCTGTCGGCGAGCAGATCCATGCAGCGGTCACGCATGACCGGATCGCTTTCGTCTTCCAGCAACTCGAGCCCGTTGTTAATGGCTCCGACCGGGCTCAGCAGGTCATGGCATATTTTCGAACAAAGCAGGGCTGCCAGGTCAACTTCACTATTCGACATATAAACGCGCCTTCAAACTATGATTTCATTCCGCGGCTGTTTGGCGGTTTGCATCCGTGCAATCAAGCATGATCGCGTCAAAACGGCCATATATTTCGCCATTGTCCGACGCGCGCCATGCTGCTGCAACCTGCCCGTTCAAAATCAGCCACACTCGACCATCCGGCGCTGCGCTTGCCGCATCGGTTTTCGAAGGCTCTACCGTTCCCGCTGGATGCGAATGATAATAGCCGAGGATCGGGTCACCACCGTCCCTGCTATTCCGTTCCGCAGCGATCAAGGTTGCAGGATCAATTTCGAAATGGCGGACCGGATCGGCCGCGACATTGGTCGCGATACGATAGCTATTCACCCTGCCATCCCGCCCCAGAAGAATTCCGCAGATTTCCCGCGGCGCATTGTCAAGGACCAACTGCTGGATTTCTGCCAATATGGCGCTTGATATAAAGACCTGCATGGCCCACATCTACGCGATGAACGAGGGGCAATCCACAATATCCGGAACATTACCGGATTCTCCAAAAAAACAGCGTCTCGATGCGGCTTTGACAGAAGTCGTGGAGGGGCTTTCCCGCGAGCGGGTGAAATCACTGATCGCGAGCGGACATCTTGTGCTCGCGGGTGCGACATTCACCGATCCGTCGGCCAAAAAAATCGGTGGGAAGCCATTTGAGCTTACCATTCCCGAACCGATTGCCGGCCCTGCCCTGGCGCAGGATATTCCGCTGGACGTGATCTTCGAAGACACGCATCTGATCGTCATCAACAAACCGGCAGGACTGGTCGTCCATCCGGCGGCGGGCCATCCTGACGGGACTTTGGTCAACGCGCTGCTGCACCATTGCCGGGGGCAGCTGGCCGGCATTGGCGGCGTCACCAGGCCGGGAATTGTCCACCGGATCGACAAGGATACTTCGGGACTGATGGTCGCGGCCAAGACCGACGCCGCGCACAAGGGACTGAGCGCCCTGTTTGCCGAGCATGATATCGAGCGTCGCTATCTGGCGATCGTCAACGGCAGGCCGAATCCGGCGTCGGCGACAATCGAGGGCAGTATTGGCCGCAGCAATGTCAATCGCAAGAAGATGGCGGTTGTCGGCGATGATCGCGGCAAGGCCGCGATGACCCATTATACGGTCAAGGAGATGCTTGACGGGGCCGCTCTGGTGGAATGTACGCTGGAAACGGGCCGCACCCATCAGGTCCGGGTCCACATGACCCATATCGGGCATAGCCTGATCGGTGACCCGCTCTATGGCACTCGTCGAAAATCAATGCTTTCCCGTCGGAAAGATATTCAATTTGGACGCCAGGCCCTTCATGCTGCTAGTCTTGGATTTGTTCACCCCATAACGGATGAGAAATTGATGTTTTCTATCGATTTTCCGGACGATATGCAGGAACTATTCATGAAGTTGCGCGTATAAGGAATACACCTTATATCAGCATTTGACCAAAGGGTGCTTAATGAGGCCCGGCGGCATAACATAAGAAGGAACTAAAATGGCTAATGGTAGCAATGTTCCGGCAAAAATCCCTGCCTTAGGGGGGGACGCGAGCCTGAACCGGTATCTCTCGGAAGTTCGTAAATTTCCGTTATTGACCCCAGAACAAGAATATATGCTGGCGAAACGCTATTCTGAACACAAGGATCAGGAAGCAGCGGCCCAGCTGGTTACGTCGCATCTGCGGCTCGTCGCCAAGATCGCGATGGGTTTCCGCGGCTATGGCCTGCCTGTTTCGGACCTGATTTCCGAAGGTAATGTCGGCCTGATGCAAGGCGTCAAGAAATTCGAACCTGAACGCGGTTTCCGCCTCGCGACCTACGCGATGTGGTGGATTCGCGCGTCGATCCAGGAATATGTGCTGCGCAGCTGGAGCCTCGTCAAAATGGGGACGACCGCTGCGCAGAAGAAGCTTTTCTTCAACCTGCGCCGGATGAAGAATAATCTCGATGCGTTCGAGGACGGTGATCTCTCGCCGGAAGACGTCCAGAAAATTTCCACCGATTTGGGTGTTGCCGAGCATGAAGTGGTCAATATGAACCGCCGCATGTCGATGGGCGGCGATGCGTCGCTGAACGTCTCGCTTTCGTCCGAAGATGGCGATGGTGGCCAGTGGCAGGACATTTTGGAAGATGACGGCCCGTTGCACGATGAAGCCATTGCCGCGTCGCAGGAAGCCGACTTCCGGCATGACATGCTGACGGAAGCCATGGATTCGTTAAACGAACGCGAACAGCATATCCTGGCCGAACGCCGCTTGTCGGAAGACCCGAAGACACTCGAGGATTTGAGCAAGGTTTATGATGTCAGCCGCGAACGTATTCGTCAGATCGAAGTTCGTGCGTTCGAGAAGTTGCAAAAAGCGATGCTTCGCATTGCTGGAGAAAAGCAACTTCTTGCAGCTAGCTAAATCCAAAGGCTCGTTTTAGAACGAAATTGTCAAACGCCCCGAAACAGGATTTGTTTTCGGGGCGTTTTGCATTTAGATCATTCGCATGCGGGCAATTAAATTTCTCTTCAAATTTATCGTCTATTTTGTCCTGATCACGGTCGCGTGGGTCGGGCTTTACGCGATTGTGCCTCCGCCGATCACCGCCACGATGATCATGGACGAAAATAGTATCACCAAGGACTGGACGAGTTTCAGCGATATTTCGCCGAATATGGTACGCGCGGTGATTGCTGCCGAAGATGGAAAATTCTGCAGCCATGACGGATTTGATACCGATGCGATTCAACAGGCAATCAAACGCAACGCCCAGGGAGGCCGAATTCGCGGTGGCTCAACGATTTCCCAGCAAGTCGCAAAAAATGCGTTCCTCTGGCAGGGTGGCGGCTTTTTCCGCAAGGGGCTGGAAGCCTATTTCACCTTCCTGATCGAGACGATCTGGAGCAAGAAACGGATCATGGAAGTCTATCTCAATATCGCCGAGACCGGCATCGGCACCTATGGCGTACAGGCCGGTGCCCTGCGCTATTTCAAGAAGGACGCCAAGGACCTGACGGGCATAGAGGCTGCGCGCATCGCAGCTGCCCTGCCCTTGCCCAAGAAACGCGCTGTGAACGGCGCCAGCGGCTTCACCCGCCGCTATGGCAATACGATTGCCGCCCGGATCAATGTCGTCCGGAACGAGAAGCTGGACGGGTGCCTGTATAAATGATCGTGCAGCCACGAGGCTGAGAATTGAAAATTCAATAAGCAGAATCGGCTACGGGCCTCTGCGCAAAAAGCAATAGCCTGCGACACGGCCATAGCTCTACCCTTGAAATCGTTCCCGTACTTGTCCGGGAAATTGATTAGGCCGCGTCTTCCTTCTTCGCCTTGGCGCTTTTGGCGATCACCTTCACCGGCTCTTTCGTGCCGACGACGACGTCCTTGTCGATCACGATCTCGTCCACGCCTTCAAAGTCTGGCAGGTCGAACATGGTATCGAGCAGGATATTCTCGACGATGGAGCGCAGACCGCGGGCACCGGTTTTGCGTTCGATCGCCTTATTGGCGACCGCTACCAGTGCGTCATCGGTGAAGGTCAAACCGACATCTTCCAGTTCGAACAATTTGCGATATTGTTTTACCAGCGCGTTTTTCGGTTCCTGAAGGATCGTGACCAGTGCATCGACATCGAGATCCTCGAGCGTCGCGATTACCGGCAAACGGCCTACAAATTCAGGGATCAGGCCGAATTTCAACAAATCCTCGGGTTCGCCCTGAGCCAGAAGCTCGCCTACGCGCCGTTCTTCCGGAGCCGCAACATGGGCGCCAAAACCGATCGACTTGCCCTCGAGACGGTCACCGATGATTTTTTCCAGACCAGCAAATGCACCGCCGCAAATGAACAGGATGTTGGTGGTGTCGACCTGCAGGAATTCCTGCTGCGGATGCTTGCGCCCGCCTTGTGGGGGAACGCTGGCGGTGGTGCCTTCCATGAGCTTCAGCAAAGCCTGCTGGACGCCTTCCCCGGAAACATCGCGGGTGATTGAAGGGTTTTCCGCCTTGCGGCTGATCTTGTCGATTTCGTCGATATAGACGATGCCGCGCTGGGCCTTCTCGACATTATAGTCGGACGCCTGAAGCAGCTTGAGAATGATGTTCTCGACGTCTTCACCGACATAGCCGGCTTCGGTCAATGTCGTCGCATCGGCCATGGTGAAGGGCACGTCGAATGTCTTTGCCAAAGTCTGCGCCAACAGGGTCTTGCCGCAACCGGTAGGACCAACCAGCAGGATATTGGACTTCGCTAGTTCGATATCACCGGATTTCGCGGCATGGTTGAGGCGCTTGTAATGGTTGTGAACGGCGACCGAAAGCACGCGTTTCGCGCGTTTCTGACCGATGACATAGTCGTTCAGCACATCGCAGATTTCCTGCGGTGTGGGAACTTCGCCATCCTTGCGTCCGGTCACGGTGCCCTTGGTTTCCTCGCGGATGATGTCGTTGCATAGCTCGACGCATTCATCGCAGATGAAGACCGTGGGGCCCGCAATCAGCTTGCGGACTTCATGCTGGGATTTGCCGCAGAAGGAGCAATATAGGGTGCTCTTCGAATCAGATCCCGTCAATTTCGTCATAAAAAGTCCTTAAAAACCGGCCAGTTTTGTAATCTAACCGTCAAATCCCAAATTGCCACCGCTTTTTTCACGGTTTTTCCACCGAATAGCCAAGTCTATCAAATTGGGCTTAAATTTCATTTAGGCTGGCGGTAACCGCTTATTTAGCATCTTCCGCTGGTACCGGGCGCTTGTCGTAAACTTCGTCGACAATCCCGAATGCCTTGGCTTCGTCGGCTTCAAGAAATGTATCGCGGTCCATTGCCTTTTCAATTTCTTCCACCGATTTTCCGGTATATTTTGCATAAAGATTGTTCATGCTCGACCGAATGCGCAAGATTTCCTTGGCCTGAATTTCGATATCCGACGCCATGCCTTGCGCGCCACCAGATGGCTGGTGCACCATGATACGGGCGTTGGTCGTCGCCATCCGCATGCCCGGCTCGCCGGCAGCGAGCAGGAAACTGCCCATGGAAGCCGCCTGCCCAACGCAAACCGTGCCGACCCGCGGACGGATATATTGCATGGTGTCATGGATCGCCATGCCGGCAGTCACGACCCCGCCCGGCGAGTTGATGTAAAGATAGATATCTTTCTTGGGATTTTCCGACTCCAGAAACAGCAATTGCGCCGTAATGATCGATGCCATCCCGTCTTCGACCGGTCCGGTAACAAACACGATCCGCTCGCGCAGCAGTCGGGAAAAAATGTCGAAACTACGTTCGCCGCGGTTGGATTGTTCGATAACAACCGGGACTAGAGCGTCTGTGATCGGATCATGCATGTTGTAAGTCGTCCTATTTTTATCTCTTTTGCGCTTGTCTTCAGCGTCGCCACTACATCGGGATTATCGCGGAATTGTTCAAGGGCTTTAACGATGTTGGGGCAGAATGATTGCCGTTCAGAAAAAATACATCACCAGCATGACGATCATTGCGCACCTTCCCCGCTATCCCTACATGTTCTTCAAGGCAATGCTGATCGTTCCTTGATCGGTGCAAGTCAAAATTCCATTAGCGGAGTCAAGAATGATAAACACCAACAGCCCAATCGCTTTCAATAACGAGGACGAAGACGAGAACAAGTCCGGTGGCCTGCCCGGCGCCATGATGACGAAGTTTCTTGAAGCCCGCACCATCATGATATTTGGTGGAATTGACCAGAAGCTGGCCGAGCGCGTGTCCACGCAGCTGCTCTATCTCGACCATGTCAATCATGATCCCATTCGCATTTTCCTGAATTCTCCCGGTGGCCATGTCGAATCGGGCGACACGATCCACGATCTGGTCCGCTATATCAGCTCGCCGGTCGCGATGATCGGAACCGGCTGGGTGGCGAGCGCCGGCACCCATATTTTCCTCGGCGTACCCAAGGAGCGGCGTTTCTGTCTGCCCAATACGCGTTTCCTGATCCATCAACCATCCGGTGGAGCCGGTGGCAAGGCGTCGGACATTGCCATCCAGGCGCAGGAAATCGTGAAAATGCGCGAACGGCTTGCGCAGATTATTGCGGAAGAAACCGGGCAGGATGTCGAACGCATCCGCAAGGATATTGATCGCGATTACTGGATGAGCACCGAAGAGGCCAAGGAATATGGCATTCTCGGCACCGTTATCAACAAGGCGAGTGAAGTCACGATCTGATCCCGGTTAAAGCCGCAAGTCGCGGTCGGAAACTGGCATTGACCAGCGCATAAAAAAGCCGGACAGGTTCGCCCTGCCCGGCTTTTTTACATTCAGACCAAATCCGTTATTTCTTGGCAGGTGCCTTTTTCGCAGCAGGCTTCTTGGCCGCTGGCTTTTTGGCTGGCGCCTTTTCCGCAGCGGCTTTGGCCGGAGCCTTTTTCGCTGGTGCTTTCTTGGCCGGCGCTTTTTCTGCGGCAGGTTTCTTCTCTGTAGCAGGTTTTTTTGCAGCGGCTTTCTTCGCCGGTGCCTTTTTCTTGGCAGCCGGCTTGGTTTCGGCCTCGTCTTCTGCTTCGATCGCGGCTTCCAGTTCCTCGCGGGTAACCTTGCGGTCGGTTACTTCCGCCTTGTCAAACAGGAAGTCGACGACCTTGTCTTCGTACATTGGCGCGCGAAGCTGGGCTGCCGCCATCTGGTCCTGCTGGATATACTGGACGAAACGGTCACGGTCTTCCGGACGATATTGCTGAGCCGCCTGCTGGATCAGCATGCCCATTTCCTGCTGGCTGACTTCGACACCATTTTTCTGGCCGATTTCCGAGAGCAGCAATCCCAGACGGACGCGACGGACCGCGATGTCGCGATATTCGTCCTTTTCGTCTTCCATTTCCTTGCGGGCAGCTTCAGGATCTTCTTCCTGCGCAGCTTCCTGCTCGAGCTGCTGCCAGATCTGGCTGAACTCGGCTTCCACCATGCTCGGTGGCACTTCGAAATCATGGCTGGCGGCGAGCTGGTCGAGCAGCTTGCGCTTCATATGGGTGCGGGTCAGGCCGTTGAGTTCCTGCTCGATCTGCCCCTTGAGCAGTTCGGTCAGCTGATCAATGCCTTCAAGGCCCATGGATTTGGCCATTTCGTCGTCGGCCTTGGCGACCTTCGGCTTCTGCACTTCGCCGATGACAACATCGAACGTCGCGTCTTTGCCCTTCAGGTCTTCGACATTATAATCGTCCGGGAAGGTTACCTTGACGAGCACTTCGTCATTGGCTTTCTTGCCGATCAACTGGTCTTCGAAGCCAGGGATCAAACGGCCGGAGCCCAGTTCGATCGCCATGCCTTCGCCCTTGCCACCGTCGAACGGAATGCCGTCGACCTTGCCTTCGAAATCGATCAGACATTGATCGCCGATCTGGGCCTTGTAGGATTTGGCTGCGGTTTCGAACTGCTTCTGGCTCTCTGCAAATTTCTGCAGGGCTTCATCAACGGTTTTCTTGTCCGCTTCGACCTGTAGACGCTCCAGCTTCAGGCCTTCGACATCCGGTGTCGGGACGTCCGGCAGGATTTCGAGATCGATTTTGACGTTCGCGTCCTTGCCGGGCTCATAGCCTTCTTCAAGGTCGACATTGGGCTGCATCGCCGGACGGAGCTTGTTGTCCGTCATGGTTTTCTCGATGCTTTCCTGGATCGAGCTGGTCAGCGCGTCCTGCATCAGGGCATCATTATGCATCTTGCGGACAAGATTGGCCGGAACCTTGCCTTTGCGGAAGCCGGGCATATTCACCTGTGGTGCCATTTTCTGCACCTCGGCTACAACCCGCGATTCGATATCATTCGCGGTTATCTTGATTTCATAGGCCCGTTTCAGACCTTCGTTCAGCGTTTCAACAATCTGCATGACTATCCTTTGGTGCCTTCATATTCGGTGTTATTCGAAAGACTTTGCAACTAACTTGGTGCGGGCGAAGGGACTCGAACCCCCACACCCTAAGATACCAGAACCTAAATCTGGCGCGTCTACCAATTCCGCCACGCCCGCCCAGTTACGTCGTCAAAACTCTATCGAAGTACGATTGACCCGCGCGCCTAGCGTAAAGGCGCGTAGAGGGCAAGTGGGGTTTGCGAACGAATCAACCCAGTGTCTTCCTGAGAAGTTCATTCACGACCTGTGGATTGGCCTTGCCTTGCATCGCCTTCATCGTCTGGCCGACGAAGAAACCGAACAATTTGTCCTTGCCGTCGCGATATTGGGCGACCTTGTCTTCGTTGGCCGCCATCACTTCGGCGATGACCTTCTCGATCGCCCCGGTGTCCGATTCCTGAACGAGCCCCTTCTCCTCGACGATCTTCTTCGCGCCGTCGCCACTTTCGAGCATGATCTCGAACACCTGCTTGGCGATCTTGCCGGAAATCGTGCCGTCGGCGACCAGACCGAGCAGTTCCGCGGCCTGCGCCGGTGAGACCGGGCTGTTCTCGATGCCCACGCCAAGCCGGTTGAGCGCGCCGAACAGTTCCGAAGTCACCCAGTTGGCGGCCGTACTGGCGATCTTCTCCGGCTCGTCGCTGATGTCGAGCAACTGTTCGAACCACAGGGCGGTTTCATGCTCGGCGGTCAGGACCGCTGCATTATAAGCGCTCAGGCCCAACACGTTCTTGTAACGCGCACGTTTTTCATCCGGAAGTTCCGGCAGGCTCGCCTTGCAGTCGAAGATGAAATCATCCTCCAGTTCCAGCGGCAACAGGTCGGGATCGGGGAAATAGCGATAGTCGTGCGCGTCTTCCTTGGAGCGCATCGAACGGGTTTCGTTGCGGTCGGGGTCGAACAGGCGGGTTTCCTGGACCACAGTGCCGCCATCCTCGATCAGGTCGACCTGGCGCTGCGCCTCATATTCGATCACCGCCTGGATGAAGCGCATCGAGTTGACATTCTTGGTCTCGGTGCGAGTGCCGAGTTCGCCGCCGGGCTTGCGCACGCTGACATTGACGTCGGCACGCATCGAACCCTGCTCCATATTGCCGTCGCACGACCCGACATAGCGCAGGATCGAGCGCAGCTTGCGGACATAGGCGGCAGCTTCCTTGGGCGAGGTCATGTCGGGCTTGGAGACGATTTCCATCAGCGCGACGCCGCAGCGGTTGAGATCGACATAGGACATGGTCGGGTGCTGGTCGTGCATCAGCTTGCCGGCATCCTGCTCGATATGGATGCGCTCGACGCCGATCGCCTTGCCGTGGGCATCGGGGTCCTTCTCGTCGAGCGAAATCTGGATCACGCCCTCACCCACGATCGGATGGTAGAGCTGGGAAATTTGGTAACCCTGCGGCAGATCGGCGTAGAAATAATTCTTGCGGTCGAAGCGCGAATATTTGTTGATCTGGGCGTTGATCGCGAGACCGGTGCGCACCGCCTGACGGACGCATTCGCCGTTCAGCGTCGGCAGCATGCCGGGCATCGCAGCGTCAACCAGACTGACCTGCGTGTTCGGCTCCGCGCCAAATTCGGTGGAAGCCCCGGAAAAGAGCTTCGATTCGGAGGTGATCTGGGCGTGGACCTCGAGGCCGATCACGACCTCCCATTCGCCGGTTCCGCCCTGGATGCGATATGTTGATTCAGTCATTTCTACCACCACTGCTCAGGCTTGGCGACGAAGCCAGCCCGTTCCTCGATTGCCAGACCTGCGTTAAACACGCTCTGTTCGTCCAGTGCCTTGCCGATGATCTGCAGGCCGAGCGGCAACCCCTTGCCGTCCAGTCCGGCGGGTACCGACATTGCAGGCAGTCCGGCCAGCGAGCTGGGCACGGTGAACACGTCGTTGAGATACATGGCCAGCGGATCGTCCATTTTCTCGCCGAGGCCAAAGGCGGCGCTCGGTGCGGTCGGGGTCAGCAGCAGATCGCAGCTGTTCCAGGCCTTGTCGAAATCCTGCGCAATCAGCGTCCGGACCTTTTGCGCCTGGGTATAATAAGCGTCATAATAGCCGGCGCTGAGCACATAGGTGCCGATCATGATCCGGCGCTTCACCTCGTCGCCGAAACCGGCTTCGCGGGTGGCGGCATACATGTCCTGCAACCCAGCCCCGTCCGGCAGATCGCGCAGACCATAGCGCACGCCGTCATAGCGCGAGAGGTTGGACGAAGCTTCCGCCGGAGCGATGATATAATAGGCGGGCAGTGCATATTTGGTATGCGGCAGCGAGACATCGACGATGGTCGCTCCGGCATCCTTCAGCATCTCGATGCCTTTCTGCCAGAGCGCATCGATATCGGCAGGCATATTCTCGACACGATATTCCTTGGGAATACCGATCTTCTTACCTGCGAGATTGCTATTCAGTGCCGCTTCCCAGTCAGGGACGGGCAGATCGAGCGAGGTCGAGTCCTTGGCATCGAAACCGGCCATCGACCCGAGCATGATCGCGCAATCGCGGACATCATGGGCCATTGGTCCGGCCTGATCGAGCGAACTGGCAAAGGCAATCGTGCCCCAGCGCGAGCAGCGACCATAAGTCGGCTTGAAACCGGTGATGCCGGTGAAGGCAGCCGGCTGGCGAATCGATCCGCCGGTATCGGTGCCGGTGGCTGCGGGCGCGATGCGTCCGGAAACCACGGTCGCGCTGCCGCCCGACGAACCGCCGGGAGTGAGGTCGGCATTGCCGCCGTCATTGCGCCGCCATGGCGAGATGACATTGCCGAAGGCGCTCGTCTCGTTGGACGAGCCCATGGCGAACTGGTCGAGGTTGAGCTTGCCGAGCATGCCGGCGCCGGCCTTGAACAGATTGGCGGAAACCGTCGATTCATATTGCGGGACAAAGCCCTTGAGGATGCCGCTGGCTGCCGTGGTCTCGACACCTTTCGTGCAGAACAGGTCTTTCATGCCGATCGGAACGCCGGCCATCTTGCCCAGATCTTCACCAGCCGCCTTGGCCTTGTCAGTCGCTTCCGCAGCGGCCAGAGCGTGTTCTGGCGTCTCGACGAGAAAGGCGTTCAGCGGTTTTGCCGCGCTGACCCGCGCGATAAAGGTCTCTGCAACTTCCTTCGCGGTGAAATCGCCATCGGCGATACCGCTGCGGATGCCTACGATACCCATTTCAAATATAGCGGTCATAGCGCAGGCTCCGTTCGTTCTGAGCTTGTCGAAGCATGGATGTTTGCCGCAGGGCCCTTCGACAGGCTCAGGGCGAACGGGGTTTCTTTCCGGACCATCATTATTCGATCACCTTCGGAACGGCAAAAAAGCCATGTTCGGCAATTGGCGCGTTGGCCAGAATCTTGTCGCGAATCTCGCCGTCGGTGACGACATCCTCGCGCAGCCGCAACTGGTTCGGGATCACCGCCGTCATCGGTTCGACCTTCGAAGTATCCACTTCCCCCAGTTGCTCGACCCAACCCAATATCTGGTTCAGTTCGGGCACGAAGGCATCCGCTTCGGCTTCGGTGATCGCGATCCTCGAGAGACTGGCGATCTTTTTGACGGTTTCCTTATCGATTGACATGACTCATTCTTTTTCAGTTCATCTTTTTTCGGGTAATGCGGATATATATTGTGTACCGAGCGCCGCTAGCACTGGCGCGAAGCGGCTTCAAGCGGATTGAAGCGCCCGCATATTGGTTGGAGTATCTTTTGGCCCGTAAATTTCTCTATTTCGTCGCAGGCATGGTCGTCCTCATGCTCGCCGGCGCCTTTGTTTTTCAGGTCTATGGCGACGACTTGATGGAAGTAGCCTTCGTGCCCGACGCCGAGTTCACCGCGCAGGAAGTGCTGGAAAACAATGTCTATGCCGATACCGGCATGTGGATGGCGCGACCGGAACTGGTGAAGAACAACCCTGCCCTGTGGTTACCCGCTGGCTTCGAGGATACGGACGAAGCATTCCCGGAAGCGAAGAAAGCCGCGGTCTTTTTCATTCACCCGACTTCGTTCCTGAAGAAAGACCGCTGGAATGCTCCGCTGGATGACACAGAGTCCCAGGCGCGCGCACGGATATTCCTGCGTGGCCAGGCCAGTGCGTTCAACGCCATCGGCAATGTCTGGGCGCCGCGCTATCGGCAGGCGACCCTCGGCGCATTTCTGACCGACAAGCGCGAAGGCCAGCAGGCGCTGGATGCGGCCTATCAGGATGTGCTGGCGGCGTTTGACTATTTTGTTGCGGAAATCCCGGGTGATCAGCCAATCATCCTTGCGGGGCACAGCCAGGGCAGCCTGCATCTGACAAATTTGCTCAAGGACCGGGTTGCCGGAACCCCGCTCGCCAACCGCATTGTCGCCGCCTATGTCGTCGGCTGGCCGGTTTCGGTCGAGACGGATATCCCGGAAATGGGGCTGGACGCTTGCGGAACGCCCGACCAGACGGGCTGTATCATGGCGTGGCAGAGCTTTGCCGAACCCGCCGATTATGAGCGGATCGTCAGAGTCTATGACAGGACGATCGGTTTCAATGGCCAGCCGCGCAAGGACAGCAAGCTGCTGTGCAGCAATCCGATCAATGGCGACATCGATTCGGCTGCTCCGGCAAATGTCAATCTGGGAACACTGGTTCCCAATGATGATCTGAGCGACGCCAGCCTGGTTGCCGGATCGGTACCGGGCAGATGCGATGACCGGGGATTTCTGCTTATCGGTGATCCGCCGGAAATCGGACCTTATGCCCTGCCCGGCAACAATTATCATGTTTATGACTATAGTCTGTTCTGGGCCAATATACGGGCTGACGCGCGCCGGAGGATGACAGCATTTCAGGCACCTTGATCTCCGACGATGTCGCGGCATTCAATGCCGCCCTGCCCGACTGCGGCAGGTTGCTGGGTCTTGATATCGGTACAAAGACCGTCGGCATGGCCTTGTGCGATTCGCAATGGACATTTGCGACGGCTGCGGAAACGATCGAACGGCGCAAATTCTCCAAGGATCTGGAACGGATTAAAACGGTGATTGCCGAACAGAATGTCGTCGGGCTTGTCGCCGGCCTGCCGCTCAATCTCGACGGGAGCCAGAGCCAGCAGACCCAGGCAGCACGGTCTTTCGCGCAAAATCTGAAACCGCTCGGCCTGCCGATATTATTGTGGGACGAACGCTGGAGCACACAGGCGGTCACCCGCGACCTGATTGCATCTGACGTCAGCCGGAAAAAACGGGCCAAGGTCGTCGACAAGATGGCCGCCGCCTATATTTTGCAAGGGGCCATCGACAGGCTTGCCGCGCTGCCATGATGACTCTATAGAACCCGCTTTAATGACATCGCAAAAAACCGCATCGTCGCAGACCTTTCCAGCCGGATCGGATGCTTTCCCCCATCGTCATTTATTGGGTATCGCCGGGCTCCAACCCTGGGAGATATTATTTCTGCTCGAGGAGGCCAAGCAATGGGTCGATCTCAACCGGAAATCGAGCAAGCATGTGGACAGGCTGGACGGCCTGACGGTTATCAACGCTTTTTTCGAAAACAGCACCAGAACCCTTTTATCCTTTGAAATCGCCGGAAAACGGATGGGCGCGGATGTCGTCAACATGCACGCGGCGCAATCGAGCATCAAGAAGGGCGAGACGCTGATCGACACCGCGGTCACGCTCAACGCGATGAAAGCGGATGCGATTGTGATCCGCCACGGCAGTTCCGGTGCGGTGCAGCTGATCGCCGACAAGGTCGACTGTCCGGTCCTCAACGCGGGTGACGGCAGCCACGAGCATCCGACACAGGCACTGCTTGACGCCCTGACCATCCAGCGGCGCAAGGGCGAGATCAGCGGGCTGACCGTCACCATCTGCGGCGATGTGATGCACAGCCGGGTGGCGCGGTCGAATATTTACTGCCTGACCACGCTCGGCGCGAAAGTCAGGGTTTGCGGACCGCCTTCCCTGCTCCCCGCCGCGCTCGACCGGTTCAATGTCGAGGTGTTCACCAATTTGGACGAAGCCCTCAAAGGCAGCGATGTCGTAATGATGCTGCGGCTGCAGAACGAGCGGATGAACGGCGATTTCATCCCCAGCCCGCGCGAATATCATTATCTCTACGGCCTGACCCGCGAGCGGCTGATGCTTGCCAACAAGGACGCGCTGGTCATGCACCCGGGGCCGATGAACCGGGGTGTCGAGATTGACAGCGATGTGGCCGATGATCTCGACCATTCTGCCGTGACCGAACAAGTCGAGATGGGTGTTGCCGTGCGGATGGCCTGTCTCGACATATTGACCCGCAAGTCCCGCGGCGTGGAGGGCTGGTCATGAAAAAACATTATACCAATGCGCGCCTGATCTTGCCGAACGGGGATCAGCCCGTTGAAGGCTCCCTGATCGTCGACGGTGACCGCATCGCTTCGGTCGGACAGGCCGCAGCCGGCGAAGCCGACGAGCAGATCGATTGCAAAGGCAGGATATTGGCACCGGGAATCGTCGATCTTGGCGTTTTCGCGATCGACAAGCCGGCCTGCCATTTTGGCGGGATCACACGCGCTGCATTGATGCCCGACCAGTCTCCGGTTCTCGATCTGCCAGCGATGATCAAGCATAATGCCGTCGACGGAAAACCCGACTTCTGGTCCCATCCGATTGCAGCAGCAACCAAGGGCCTGGCAGGCAAGCAGCTTGCAGAGATAGGACTGATGAAGCGGTCGGGCGCAAAGGCTGTCGCCACCGGCCGGCAATGGATCGCGGACAGCGGTCTGATGCTCAAGCTGCTGCAATATTGCCGGTCACTGGACCTGCCGCTGATCGTGCACAGCGAGGATGCCGGACTGACCGGCGGGGCCGTCGCCACCAATAGTGAAACCGCAACCCGGCTGGGTCTGTCGAGTGCGACGGCGGCGGCGGAGGCGGTCTCCATTGCCCGGGATATCGCGCTGGTGCGCGAAACCGGAGCCCATGTCCATTTCCGGCAAGTCACCACCGGGGACGGCTTGAACCTGATCCGCGCCGCCAAAGCCGATAATCTTCCGGTGACCTGTGGGATCACGCCGGCACATCTGCTTTTGTCCGATATCGCGATCAATGATTTCCGTACATTTACCAGGCTATCGCCGCCATTGAGGAGCGACGAGAATCGCCTGGCCTGTATCGCTGCGGTGAAGGATGGCACGATCGATGTCATCGCATCGGGTCACGATCCGCGCGGTGCCGAGGACAAACGGTTGCCCTATGCGGAAGCAGCACCGGGGATGGCGGGCGCAGAAACCCTGCTAGCACTTTCTCTGACGCTGGTGCGCGACGGGACGATTTCCATGGGCCGGCTGTTCGAACTTCTGGCCACCAATCCGGCAAAAATTCTTGCGGTAGATGCGGGCATGTTAAAGCAGGGATATCAGGCCGATTTCATCCTGATCGACGAAGACACTCCCTGGCAGGTTGATACCCGGAAGATGGCGGCCGCTGCAGGCAATACCCCATTTGACGGCCTGCCCGTTCAGGGCCGCGTAACCGCCATATATAAAGGCGGCAGAGCCTATTAGCTCCACCGCCTTCATGCGATTTCTATAATCTGTGTAAACTAGCGTGAAGCGAGCTTTTTCGGTGCCTTGCTGGCCATCCGGGTCGGCGCGGAGATGCTGCCAGCCGGTGCCTGACGCACGATGCAATTGCTACCCTTGGCCTTGATACCGGCACACATGGCTTCGGCTGATTGCGCATTGCCAAAGCCGACTGCTGCCAGGCGGTACAGGGTCTTGCCCTTCACATTGATCCGCGAACTTGCATATTCGAAAGATTTCAGGTCGCTGTTCCGGGCAGACATGATCCCCCAGGCGCGTTTTGCACCCTCAGCCGAAGAAAAGGCGCCCAGCTGGACCAGATGCGTTCCCGTTACCGATGCGGCAGGCTCCGCAGCTGGCTGATAGGCCGCTTTTTGAACCACAGGCTTGGCCACTGGCTTAGCCGGTCTGGCCTCTGCCTTGGTCACGGGAGCGACAGCCGTTGATTTTGCCATTGCCTCGCTGGCTGGGACCGATACGGTCGCAACCTTGACGTTATTTTCCTTGGCCAGGAAATCCACATCATTGCCGGCCTTCGGAGCCGGCCCTACAGCCGCTAGCGGGCTGTTGCGGTCAAAGCTCGCCACTTCGCTGCCGTAATCCTCGTCGGAAGACGCGGCCACGCTGACCGGAACCTGTGTTGGCGAAAGAGCCAGCCGAACCGGTTGACCCGGATCATTTGCGACCGGATTCACGTTCAGCACGGTCGCAACACGCGTTTCATAGGCGCCGGGACGGGCCATCTGGGCCCATTGCATGACGCGCTCATTGACCGAAGCCGGTGACACATCCTGAACGGCCATCAGCTTGGCTTCTTTCCAGCGACCGTCGAGAGCATAAGCCAGACCCAGATTCTGGCGTGTTCGGCCGGTGACATTGGATTCACGGATGGATTGTTCCAGAACCTCGATTGCGGTCTTGCTGTCGCCGGCAAGCGCCAAGGCAAGTCCGTAGTCAGCGGCAGGAATAAATTGCCGATTGTTGACGACAAGCGCTTTTGCCTTGTCGACTTTGCCTTGACCCAATTGCGCAAGGCTCAGGCTGAGGATCGTGCGCGCATCGGTCTTGCCAAGTTCCATGGCATCCTGGAAGCTGCGTTCCGCCGAGGCCATGCGGCCGGCGGACAGATAGGCCTGACCCAGCAGCGCCCGTGTTTCCGGATCGCTGCCAACTCCGGCAACCGAACGTTCGGCATAGACAATCGCCGCTTCGATATCGCCCTTAGCCAGCGCCTTTTCTGCCTTTCTGGCATATTTGGCACCATCCTTGACCGTTGCCGTACCCGATACAGATGCGACGGAGCCGCCGCCAAAGGGACCGCAACCGGTCAACACGGTGGCGAACACCATGGAGGAAGCAGCCATTTTCAAAATCACATCGCGTTTCATATCTATGCCCTCGCAATAATAGTCAGTCTTATTAATTCAAAATTCGCTTCAAGCCCTGTTCAAGCGGCTCCGCGCGACGGTATGCGCTCGGCCAAGCCATCCAATTCGGGGATAGACCTCAAATATTCGTCCACAGCTTTGGTTACCAATTGCTGCGCCGAGACGTTTTTTACCGCCGTAGCGAGCCGCAATTTCAGATGCCTGTCCGGGTCCATCCTAAGCGTGAATGCAGTGGTTGCCTTCCGCGTGCGGGATTTTGTGGCGGGACGAGATTTTTTGATCGCGCGCTTCGGTTTACTGACCGTTTCCGATACCGTTGAATTGTCAACCAGTGGCTGAACTTCGCGGGACACCGGCGAAGGCGCGAGGGCAGCAACGGGTTGTTCTTCGACCTGCGGTGGCTCAGCTTCGATGGCGGGTTTCTTCGACAGTTTGGCCGCAATTTCTTCCTGCTGATGTCTGACAACCGAACCGGGATTCGGAATCGCGCCGGCCAGAGGATTATGGTGAATATGCTCTATCGGATGCGCCTCATGATCCGGGTCAACATCATAGCCCATGTCATTCCAGCCGAGATCCTCATGCACATCACTGTCGTGATTTTGCGAATTGTCGGGAAAATGCGTAAAGCCCTGACGACGCATCGCCGGCTTCGCCCCACCTTTTCGGGCCAATAGGCTCGACGAAAGGGAGGCCTGTGGTTTTGGTTCGCTCATTTTTTCAGCCCCTGCCATCACGAACCAACTACCCGCCGGCCAAAATTGCCGCCTGGACGTTGAACACCTGGATTGACATTTTGCGCCATTGCCGGCGCGCTAAAGATTGTCCGGCGGAAATTTTTCTCGAGCCGGTCAGAAATATATGCCCAGAGCTGGACGACTTCCTGTGCCGACCGTCCCTTGGGATCGACCTCCATGACTGTGCGGCCATCGATCATCGAACCGGCAAAATCGGTGCGGTGATGGATGGTGATCGGAGCGACGGTACCGTGTTGCGAGAGAGCAACTGCCGCTTCCGAGGTGATCTTGGCTTTCGGTGTCGCGCCGTTGACCACAAAGAGCAGCGGCTTGCCGGCCCGTTCACACAGATCAACGGTCGCGCCGACGGCGCGGAGATCATGCGGACTGGGACGGGTTGGAATGACAATGAGTTCCGCGACGGATATCACGCTCTGGATCGCCATGGTGATCGCCGGCGGCGTATCGATGACGGCCAGTTTGAAACCCTGCTGACGCAAGATCGCGAGATCGGAAGCAAGCCGGGATACGGTGGTTTGCGCGAATGCCGGCAAATCTGCTTCCCGTTCGTTCCACCAGTCAGCGAGCGAACCCTGCGGATCGATGTCGATCAATACAACGGGGCCAGCCCCTGCCAGTTGTGCCTGTACAGCCAGATGACCCGACAAAGTAGTTTTGCCGGAGCCGCCTTTTTGCGAAGCCATTGCTAGAACTCGCACGCTCTTCCCCTTATTCATCATAGGCAGAATTTGCCCGAAGATTTCTATTCGGGTGCTTTTGTGACAGAGCAGGGCTAAAATAGGGTTAACAAGATTACGACGATTTTGAGTTTGTAGAAAAAAGTTTACAACTTCCCGTCGGGAAATGGGTGAACCGCGCCGTGAGTTTTTGCTAGACTTCAAGAGTTCCTGCGGTTTAGCACAGCGGAAACGGCTAGCATCACATCGTAATTATTATTTGATCACCAAGGAATAAACCATGAAAACGGCCAAACGAAACATCGCTCATTTGCTTGGCATCATGCTCGTTGCAGCTTCGGCACCAGCCTTGGCGGATGTAAAAGCCGGCGTCGATGCATGGGAACGCGGTGATTTTACCAAAGCGATCAACGAGTGGCGCGGACCGGCCGACAAGGGGGATGCCGATGCGCAGTTCAACCTCGGACAGGCCTATAAACTGGGACGCGGAGTTCCGCAGGACCTGGGGCAAGCGGAGAAGTGGTACAAGAAGGCCGCAGACCAGGGCCATCTGCAGGCCAATGACAATTATGGTCTGATATTATTCCAGAACAACCGCCGGAAAGAAGCCCTGCCTTATTTGCAAGCTTCTTCCGGCCGTGGTGAACCGCGAGCGCAATATGTATTGGGCACCGGCCATTTTAACGGCGATTTTGTCGAAAAGGACTGGATCAAGGCTTATGCCCTTATGACGCGGGCGTCGGCGCAGCAATTGCCGCAGGCAACATCCAACCTTGCCCAGATGGATCGCTTCATCCCGATCGAGGACCGGCGGCGCGCGATCGAACTGGCGGGTCAGATGGAGCAAGACGAGAAACGGGTACGGACAGCCCAGATTGGCGGCTTTCGACCGGTCCAGTCGACCGGAGCGGTGCAGACAGCACAATTGCCGCCTTCGCAGCCCGCTCTGCCCGATCCGGTTCCAGCGCCCGGCCCGATCACTCCTGGCGTAACTTATGCTCCGACCCCGACCCCCGTACCGGCAGCTCCTGTCGCGACGCCGGCTCCGGTCCGGGCGGTTGCTGGCGGCGACTGGCGGGTGCAACTGGGTGCGTTTAGCGACGAGAATAAAGCCAAGACCCTATGGACCAAGCTGGAAGGCAGCGTTTCCGCTCTGGCAGGACTGCAGCCCTATCTGGTCAGAGCGGGCGGGATCACCCGTTTGCAAGCAGGGCCATTTGCGACGCAGGCGCAGGCCGATTCAATGTGCAGCAGCGTGAAAGCGTCCGGTAATGATTGTATCACCAAACGGAACTAGGCTGCGGCTATAGGCTGACCCACTGGTCCGCCGCTATGCCCTGAATATATAACAGCGCGGTCAGATCATTATATTTGATCGCGACATCCGCAGCTTGAGCGGCCTTTGGTTTCGCGTGATAGGCGACCCCGAGGCCGGCTCGCTCCAGCATCGGAATATCATTGGCGCCGTCACCCACCGCAATGGTCTGTTCCAGGGGCAGACCTGATGCATCGGATGCCGCCTGAAGCACGTCGACTTTTCGGGTCGAATCGACAATCGGGCCATCAAGTCCTCCGGTCAGCACACCTGCATCTTCTCCCAGAACATTGGCGTGAAAGGAATTGAAGCCGATGGCCTGTGCAACAGGTTGGGCAAATTTGGTGAAGCCACCCGACACGAGAATTGTTTCAGCGCCGCGCTGCGCCATCGTTCTGACCAGCATCTCTGCACCCGGCATGGTCCTTACCCGCTCATCGAGACATTGCTGGATGGCCGAGGTCCCCAAACCCTTGAGCAGGGCCACCCTGCCCCGCAGCGCTTCTTCAAAATCCAGCTCGCCCTGCATGGCCCGTTCGGTGATTTCGGCGATTTGCGCCTTGATGCCGGCATAGTCGGCCAGTTCATCGATACATTCGACGGTGATCATCGTGCTGTCCATATCGGAAATCAGCAGCCTCTTGAGGCGATTGGCTTCGGGTTGCACCGCGACATCCACGTCATTTCCAATCAATTCGAGACGCGCGCGCGCCGTGACCGGATCGCCATCGAAGAAAATATCGAGTACGCGCCCGTCAATCAACTCCGACCGACGGATGATTTTGGCATCGGCTCTGCCCAGGCTGATGTTTGCAGATTGAATATCTCTCTCATTCAGAGATTCTTTTGCTATGAGCGTGGCGATGAACATGATTTCTCCGAAACTGGACAAGAATGTCGCGCTGATCGTCGGACCGACGGCCAGCGGTAAATCCGCCTTGGCACTGGAGATTGCCAAAAAGCAACCCTCGGTGATCATCAATGCGGACAGCGCCCAGGTCTATAGTGATCTCAGGATCCTGAGCGCGCGCCCGAGCGAGGAAGAAATGGGCGGAATCGAGCATCAGCTGTTCGGCTATATCGACGGCAGCGAAGCCTGTTCCGCAGCGCGCTGGGCTCATGACGCCAAGACGGCAATTGCGGCAGCCCACGAGCGCGATATCCTGCCGATACTGGTTGGTGGCACCGGCCTATATGTCCGGATACTGCTCGACGGCATTGCGCCAATCCCTGAAATCGCTCCGGAAATTCGGCAAAACATCCGGCAAATGGACCTGATGGAAGCATATCAGGCGCTCGAAAGCCTTGATCCGGTTGCGGCGGACAGATTGAACCCTGGCGACAGCACCCGCATCCAGCGTGCGCTGGAAGTGATCCAGTCGACCGGCAAGCCACTGGACCACTGGCAAAAGCACAAGACTGGCGGCATTGGCGAGAATATCAAATTACATCCGCTGATACTGCTGCCGCCGCGCGAATGGCTCTATCAGCGCTGTGACTTGCGATTGCACCAGATGATGGCAGAAGGCGCGGCGCAAGAAGTCGAAAATCTTCTGCAACGGGATCTGCCCCCGAATCTGCCGGTTAGGCGGGCTATCGGCGTATCCGACATCGCGGCTTGGCTAGCTGGTGACATCAGCCGGGAAGCCGCGATAGAGCAGGCACAGACCGCGACCCGCCAATATGCCAAGCGCCAATATACATGGTTCCGCAATCAAGGCCCACAAGGATGGCCGAGGCTCGTGGAACCATTAAATAACGATTTTGACAATATAATTGAAACTATATTACCAAACTAGGTCTTGACATAACATATTCAGATATATAGCGACCCCCGAATTAACTAAGCCTTGCCTATTGTGTTGCAGTGCATCATGGCGGGGCAACAGCGCAAACAGACAGCTAATGGAGCATGATGTGGCCGAAAAAAGCGGCGCCGATATATTGGTCGAAACCCTGTTGGACCTGGGCGTGGATACCGTTTTCGGCTATCCGGGTGGCGCGGTGCTTCCCATTTATGATGCGCTCTACGAGCATCCGAAAATCAAGCATATTCTGGTCCGTCACGAGCAAGCCGCTACCCATGCAGCAGAAGGCTATGCCCGCTCGACCGGTAAGCCGGGTGTCGTGCTCGTAACTTCCGGCCCGGGTGCGACCAACGCCGTTACCGGTATTACCGATGCCCTGATGGACAGCATCCCGATGGTCGTCATCACCGGACAGGTTGCAACCAATCTGATCGGAACGGATGCCTTTCAGGAGGCCGACACGGTCGGTATCACGCGCCATTGTACCAAGCATAATTATCTGGTGAAAAAGCCGTCCGATCTGGCGCAAGTCGTTCAGGAAGCCTTTCACATCGCCACCCAGGGCCGTCCGGGTCCGGTGGTCATCGATATTCCCAAGAATGTCCAGGTTGCAGCGACAGAATATAGCAGCAATGCGACGAGGACCAATACCCGCTATCAGCCCCAGACCGAAGGTGATTTCAAGGCGATCAACGCCGCCGCCGAAATGATCATGAACGCGAAAGCGCCGATTCTCTACACCGGTGGCGGGATCATCAACAGTGGCCCGAAAGCCAGCGAGACGCTGAGGGAACTGGCCGAATTGCTGGGGTGCCCGGTGACGTCCACCCTGATGGGCCTCGGCGCATTCCCGGCTTCGTCCGACAAATGGCTCGGCATGCTCGGCATGCATGGCACGTTTGAAGCCAATATGGCGATGAACAAGGCTGACCTCGTGGTCTGCCTCGGCGCCCGTTTCGACGACCGGATCACGGGACGGCTTGACGCTTTCTCGCCCAACAGCAAGAAAATCCATGTCGATATCGACCGTTCGTCGATCAACAAGACCATCCGGGTCGATCTGCCCGTCGTCGGCGACGTTGGCCGGGTGATGGAACAATTGATCGCCGTCCTCAAGGGCCGCCGCTTTGCAACACCGGAGCTTGCCGAATGGTGGTCTCGGATTACTGGCTGGCGGGCAACCAACTGCCTGGAATATCCGGAGAGCAAGACGGAAATCATGCCGCAGGAAGCGATTCGCAAATTGTGGCAGGCGACTCATGAACGCGAACCGATCATCACCACCGAGGTCGGGCAGCACCAGATGTGGGCAGCCCAGCATTTTGACTTCGAAAGCCCCAACAAGTGGCTGACCAGCGGCGGTCTCGGTACCATGGGCTACGGCCTGCCCGCCGCGATTGGCGCGCAGCTGGGCCACCCTGATGCGCTGGTCATCGATATTGCCGGCGAAGCATCGATCCAGATGAATATCCAGGAACTCGGCACCGCCAGCCAATATCGTCTGCCGGTGAAGATATTCATCCTCAACAACGAATATATGGGGATGGTTCGCCAATGGCAGGAACTGACCTATGAAAGTCGGTATTCAAACAGTTACAGCGACAGTCTTCCAGATTTTGTGAAGCTGGCCGAAAGCTATGACTGGACCGGCATAAGAATCGAGGATCCCGCCGATCTCGAAGCCGGTATCCAGAAGATGATCGAGACCGACGGTCCCGTATTGGTCGATTGCCGGGTCGCAAAACTGGCAAACTGCTTCCCGATGATCCCGTCTGGCGCAGCCCATACCGAGATGCTGCTTAGCGCAGAGGATGTTAAGGGCACCATGGATGACCAAGCAAAGGCTCTTGTCTGATGCATATTTACGAAGAAGCCGTCGAACGTCACGTTCTTGCCGTTTTGGTTGACAATGAAGCCGGTATATTGGCGCGTATCGCAGGCATGTTCACCGCGCGCGGCTATAATATCGACAGCCTGACCGTGGCCGATATCAGCGAAGATCATGCCGTTAGCCGGATAACCATTGCCACCAATGGCCCGCCGCACGTCATCGAACAAATCATCGCCCAGCTGGACAGGCTCGTTCCCGTGCACAGCGTTCGCGACCTGACCGAATCCGGCCCGCATGTGCAACGCGAACTGGCGCTGGTAAAAGTCAGTGGCAAGGGCGAGCATCGCATCGAAGCGATGCGGCTGGCGGATATATACCGCGCCCGGGTAGTCGATGCGACGACCGAAAGCTTTATATTCGAGATTACCGGCGCGCCGGAAAAGATCGAGACATTTGTCGGCCTGATGCGCGAAGTTGGTCTGGTCGAAGTTGGTCGCACCGGCGTCGTCGCCATTGGCCGGGGACCAGATCCTGCATGAACAAGATAATGCGCGTATAGGCTCGCCAAATCTGGCGGCTGTGAGCGCCCCAACCCTTTTCGCTATCATCTGAATATAAGGAAGAAAAATGAAAGTTTACTATGACGCCGACGCTGACCTCGGCCTGATCACCGGCAAGAAAATCGCGATTGTCGGTTACGGCAGCCAGGGCCACGCCCATGCCCAGAACCTCCGCGACAGCGGCGTCAAGGACGTCGCCATCGCGCTGCGCGCCGGATCAGCCACCGCGAAAAAGGCCGAAGGCGCCGGATTCACAGTCATGACCAACGCAGAAGCAGCGAAATGGGCCGACATTGTCATGGTCCTCGCACCTGACGAGCATCAGGCTGCGATCTATGCCGATGACCTGCACGCCAATATGAAAGAGGGCGCCGCCCTCGCCTTCGCTCACGGCCTCAACGTCCATTTCGGACTGATCGAGCCGCGCGAAGATCTTGACGTGATCATGATCGCGCCAAAGGGCCCCGGCCACACGGTGCGCAGCGAATATCAGCGCGGCGGCGGCGTTCCCTGCCTGATCGCGATTGATCGCGACGTTTCCGGCAATGCCCATGATGTGGCGCTGGCTTATGCTTCCGGCGTTGGCGGCGGACGCTCTGGCATTATCGAAACCAATTTTCGCGAGGAATGCGAAACCGACCTGTTCGGTGAGCAGGCGGTTCTGTGCGGCGGCATCACCCACCTGATCCAGGCGGGTTTCGAAACGCTAACCGAAGCGGGCTATGCTCCGGAAATGGCCTATTTCGAATGTCTGCACGAAACCAAGCTGATCGTCGACCTTCTCTATGAAGGTGGCATCGCCAACATGCGCTATTCCATCTCCAACACCGCAGAATATGGCGACATCACCACCGGCCCCCGGATCATCACTGCCGACACCAAGGCCGAGATGAAGCGGGTACTGGAAGATATTCAATCCGGTCGGTTCGTGAAGAATTTCGTTCTCGACAACCGCGCCGGACAACCGGAACTGAAAGCGGCACGCAAGCAGGCTGCCGCGCATCCGATCGAGGAAACCGGTGCCCAGCTGCGCGCCATGATGCCGTGGATCGGCGCCAACAAGCTGGTTGATAAAGAAAAGAACTAAAAGGCAGCGAGACCGGGTGACCCAATTTCAGGTTGCCCGGTCGCGAGCCGCCGCAAAAGCCAGCAATTCTTCGGCAACCTCATCATCGCAGTCTTTTACCAGTTCGCTGACCGCAATGGTCAGGCTGGCGGTTTGATCAACGGTTTTCGAAGCCATGCTCCATCCGGGAAACTGTCTCCGGACGATCGCTCCGCTCTTCAACCGGAAAATGGCATGATGTCGGGCATCCAGGGATATTCGTGCAAAGGTTTCCTCAACCCTGGCTTCATCCCCTTCAAGATATTGCAAAAAACGCTTGTGATCCTGGATCAATATACCGGTGATGCCATTGCGGTTATTGTTTTTCGTCGCAGCGACCAGAATTCTATTCAGCTCTTCACCCGATAGCGGACGCTTTGGCGTACTCATATAAACGAGTCGATACATTCCACAGCCCCTCCCGTGGCCTCGAACAGCCGGTGATATTATATCGACCGTAAAGAATTGCAGCATATAGTAAAATTTGATCTTTTACGGCGATCTGTCCACACGATATTGATCCGATTTACCCCTGTTAACCGTCGAACTGCGCGATCGCCGCGCGTGCTGGAGGAGGTCATGCAGGCGTCCGTGTACCGTTCAAAAATTTACGCCGGCTCAAAAAAATTCGTTTTGGATGGTTGATTTATCCGCAAGTCTGGATAGATACAGCAGCATGACACGGTCCAAAGCTCTCTTGCTGCTACGACTTATACGCCCTTAGGCGTACCGATGCTGCTGCCCGACTGGCGCAGATCCCCGTCTAAGGGACGATTTTCCAGAAAATATAAGCAAACCCGAGAATTTGTGCCTTGCGCGCATTTTCCAGCAGCATAAGAGTGAAGTCATGCATAAGAACCCGTCGCAAAAATACCGCCCTTTTCCGCAAATTGACCTGCCCAACCGGCAATGGCCCTCCCGCACCATCGACAAGGCGCCGCGCTGGCTGTCCACCGATCTGCGCGACGGCAACCAGGCCCTGATCGATCCGATGGATGCCCAGAAGAAACAGCGGTTCTTCGATCTTCTGGTCAAGATCGGCATCAAGGAAATCGAGGTCGGCTTTCCTTCCGCCGGTGCCACCGATTTCGATTTCATCAGCGGTCTCGTCAAATCAGGCAGGATACCCGATGACGTCATGGTCCAGGTGCTGACCCAGTCCCGCCGCGACCTGATTGAAACCAGCTTTGCCAGCCTGGAGGGCGCGCGGGCGGCGATCGTTCATCTGTACAATGCGGTATCGCCCGCCTGGCGCGACGTCGTGTTCCGGCTCGACAAGCAGGGCGTCAAGGATATTGCCCGCGAAGGCGCGACCATATTGCGTGAACAGGCCGAGAAATACCCCGATACCGACTGGCATTTCGAATATTCACCGGAAACCTTCTCCACCGCCGAACTGGATTTCAGTCTGGAAGTGGTCGAAGCGGTGATGGAAATCATCGAGCCGACTGCGGAAAAGCCTCTGATCCTCAACCTGCCCGCCACGATCGAAGCCGCGACCCCCAATATCTATGCCGATCAGGTGGAGTGGATGTGCAACAATATCAGCAAGCGCGACCATGTTGTTATCAGCCTGCACACCCATAATGACCGGGGATCGGGCATTGCCGCATCGGAACTGGGCATGATGGCCGGTGCCGATCGGGTCGAAGGCTGTCTGTTCGGCAATGGCGAGCGCACCGGCAACGTCGATCTGGTAACATTGGGCCTGAATCTCTACACGCAAGGCGTTGATCCGGAACTGGATTTTTCCAATATGGACGAGATCGTCAAAACGGTAGAATATTGCAATCAATTGCCGGTTCCTGCCCGCCATCCTTATGCCGGCGAACTGGTGTTTACCGCTTTCTCAGGTTCGCATCAGGACGCGATCAAGAAAGGCTTTACCGCTCAGGAACAGCGCAATGACGAAATCTGGAACGTGCCCTATCTGCCGATCGATCCGCGTGATCTCGGCCGCGACTATGAAGCGGTCATCCGGGTCAATAGCCAGTCCGGCAAGGGCGGCATCGCCTGGATCCTGGAACAGGATCACGGGCTGAAGCTGCCCAAGCGCCTGCAAGCCAATTTCAGCCGGACGGTACAGGAGCTGGCCGATGAAACGAGCCGCGAACTGTCATCTGAAGACATCTGGGCGGCGTTCCAGAAGCGCTACCATATCGATGGCAGCGGGAAATATAGTCTGGTCGACTATGACGAGCGGGCAACCGGTGGCGAGCGTATTTTCGTCGGCAAGGTCAAGGGACCCGACGGCGAAATTTCGGTCAGCGGCCGTGGAAATGGCCTGATTTCCAGTGTGGTTGACGCCGTTTCCTCGGCGCTGGGCATAACGCTGGAAATAATCGATTATAGCGAACATGCGCTGGGTTCCGGCAAGGACGCTCAGGCGGCCGCCTATATCGAGTGTAAAACCGGCGACGGCAAAGAATTCTACGGCGTCGGCATCAACAGCGATGTTGCCACGGCTTCGGTCGAGGCGTTGCTCAGCGCCGTGAACCGAATTTAAGTGTTCAATTAAGAAAACAGTAGAATATGCCGCTGCATCGGTTATTGCAGTGGCATATTTCATCAAATCGGGGTGCCCATGACTTTACCAGCCATTTTTGACAATCTTCGCCTGCCGCTTATCGGTTCACCGCTGTTCATCGTGTCGGGTCCCGAACTGGTCATCGCCCAGTGCAAGGCGGGTATCGTCGGAAGCTTCCCTGCCCTCAACGCCCGTCCGCAGTCGATGCTCGACGAATGGCTGCACCAGATCACCGAAGAACTGGCGGCATGGAACCGGGACAATCCGGACAAGCCGGCGGCGCCTTTTGCGGTCAACCAGATCGTCCACAAGTCCAATGACCGGCTCGACCAGGACATGGCGACCTGTGCGAAATGGAAAGTGCCGATCGTCATTACCTCGCTGGGTGCAATCGAGGATCTCAATACAGCAGTCAAAGGCTGGGGCGGCATCACCCTGCATGACATTATCAACAACCGCTTCGCTCACAAGGCGATCGAAAAGGGCGCGACCGGCCTTATTCCGGTTGCCGCAGGTGCTGGCGGCCATGCCGGCACCCTGTCCCCCTTTGCGTTGATGCAGGAAATCCGCGAATGGTTTGACGGTCCTGTCGCGCTCTCCGGTTCGATCGGCAATGGCGCGTCGATATTGGCAGCCCAGGCGATGGGCGCTGATCTCGGCTATGCCGGTTCGGCTTTCATCGCGACCAAGGAAGCCAATGCGGACCAGGGCTATAAGGAAGGCATTGTCGAGGGCAAAGCCTCCGACATCGTCTATTCCGACCTGTTTACCGGCGTGAAAGGCAATTATCTGCGCCAGTCGATCGAGCAGGCCGGTCTCGATCCCGACAATCTGCCGCAGGGCGATTACAAGACCATGAACTTCGGTTCCGGCGGCAACACCGAGAAAAAGGCGTGGAAGGATATCTGGGGCTGCGGCCAGGGCATTGGCTTAATCAACGACGTGATGAGCGTGCAGGACATGGTCGACCAGTTCACCGCCGAATATCGGGCTGCACGGGAAAGCCTGAAAGAGCGGTTCAATTATTGAAGCCCGGCGAGCACTGTTGCAATGTCCCTAGTCTGAAAAGCCTTCGATCGTGATGCCGCAACCCTTGATCCACAGCCGGTTCTCCGAACGCTTCAACCTGTCAGCCCCGATTGCCCTGGCGCCGATGGCATTGGCTACCGGTGGAGACCTGGCCGCGGCCTGTGCGCGGGCGGGCGCGCTCGGCCTGGTCGGCGGTGGCTATGGCGATCTTGACTGGACCCGGCGTGAATATGGCGACGCGATCAACCGGCTGGACGGCGATCAAGAAAATCTGTCGCGACTGGGCTGCGGCTTCATCTCGTGGAAGCTGGCGGAAGACCAGAGCGCGCTGGACTGGCTGCTGGACCAACCGCATGAACCGGCGGCGGTCATGCTGTCATTCGGCGATCCGACAGCCCTTGCCAGAATATTGTCCGACCGCGATATCCCGGTCATCTGCCAGATCCAGACGATGGCGCAGCTACCGCAAGCGGTGGATGCGGGAGCCGCTGTCATTGTTGCGCAGGGCAGCGAGGCCGGCGGGCATGGCATGAACGACCTGGAAGGCCGCAGCACCTTCACCTTCGTACCCGAAGTCGCCGACTGGCTCGCAGGACATTCTCCAGAGACCCAATTGCTCGCCGCCGGCGGCATCGCGGATGGCCGTGGCCTCGCCGCAGCGATGATGCTCGGCGCCGACGGGGTGCTGATCGGTTCGAGATTATGGGCCACCACCCAGTCGCTGGCCCCGCACAGCGCAAAGGCAAAGGCGCTGGATGCGAACGGTGACGACACCGGCAGAAGCAGTATCTTCGACATATTGCGTGGCAAGAACTGGCCGCGACAATATGACTTTCGCGCCATCAGGAACCGCTTGCACCGAAAATGGGAAGGCCGGATTGACGAGCTGCGATCGGACCCGGCGGCGGCGATTGAAGATTATCTGGGCGGCGTCCGGCTGGAAGATTATGACAGGGCCCATATAACGGTGGGTCAGGATATTGGATTGATCAACGATATTTCGTCGGCAGACGAGGTGATCGACCATATCAATCGCGATGCTGCGCGCTTGTTGAGTGGTGGCATCTTCGGCGAATAGTCACGGGAACATTGGCGTCGCGTCAGCAGAATCATCATTATCGAGGCGCGTCTTACCCCGCCGGCAATGGCCCGCTTTCGCTGAATAGCGTAATATTTCCGTCAACCGCGAAACGCCCGCCGACCAGCCCCACGAAGAGAAGCAATATCGCCAGCCAGCTCAGGAATGCGCCGCTTGTAATTCGCCAGTTTCGGGGCGGTAGTCCCTGCACCAGAAAGGTAATTATCCCCGCCACGTTGATGCAGACCAGGTTGGTGGCGAGCAAAAAGAGCGCTCTGAAGCCGAGCATCTCTTCTCCGCTACCCAGAAACAGCCCGGCTGCGGCAATCGGCGGCACCAGCGCCACCGCGATCATGACGCCGCCCAGCGAGAGCGACGCCCCCTGGCTGAACGCCAGCACACCCGCAGCGCCGCAGGCCAGAGCCAGCGCGATGTCCGCAGGGTGGACGATCGTACGGTTCCTGAGTTCTGGTACCAGCGGATTGACCTCGATAAACGTGCCGAGCAGAAATGTGAACGCCAGCGCCGCAACAATTCCGACGACGAGCGTGCTGACCGCACGGCGGCCAAGCGCCCTGTCTCCCAGAGTAGCAGCCATCGCCATCGCCATGGTCGGGCCAGCAGCGGGGCAATTATCATCGCGCCAATGACCACGGCCGTCTGGCCACTGCGCATCCCCAGCGCGGCGATCAGGGCCGAAAGAACCACTGTCAGCAGATAATTGGGACGCAGTTCCAGACTGGCCTCGATATCATCATAAAGCTCGTTGGTGCTGATCCGGTCGCGGGTGAAGAAAAGCTCCAGCTTGCTCGGCGGTTTCCGCGCGCCGGACGGCAAAGGCGCGATTTCCTCCAGCTCCGGGATTTCGGGCAAAACCGCCTCGACCTGAAGGACGAGAACCGAGAATCCTGCAATATTTCTGAAGTTCCTGTCGAGCACGGCGATGAGCGCCTCGATCAACCGGGCGGCCACCACGCAGGAAAATTTTTCGAGGCCGGCGGGCACCGGTTCCTGCCAGAAGCGGCTGCAATGCCGACGAATGATCTCTTTGGTACGCGGCACTTCTGCGTCGGGTACGATAATTTCAACCAGCCTTGCAGACATATCCGGCCCCTTCCGCTTGCGAGACGATATTCACGACAGGTCAGCTCAGTCCGGCAATCCGCAATTCACGATCATTCCAGTGCCGAAAGCTTACATTTCCCCACGTTCGCGCCGTATCGCAAACCATTTTTCGACATTGGCATTATGATCTTTCAGCGTGTCGGCAAAAATATGCCCGCCCTTGCCGTCTGCCACAAAATAGAGCGCGCTGGTCTTCGCCGGATTCAGAACCGCCTCGATCGATGCGCGGCCCGGGTTGGCAATGGGACCTTTTGGCAGGCCCACCATCGCATAAGTGTTGTAATCGTTGACCTGTGCGATTTCCGACTGACGAATGCGGCGTCCGAGCGGCTTACCCTTGGTGATCGGATAAATGATGGTGGGATCGGCCTGCAGCATCATATTCTTGCGAACCCGATTGCTGTACACGCCTGCCACGGTCCTTCGCTCACGGGCCAGGGCGGTCTCTTTCTCGACGATCGCGGCCAATATGATCGCTTCCTGCGGTGTCTTGACGACGCTGGACTTCGTCCGCGTCGGCCAAAGCTCGGCCAGCGTATCGGTCATCGCCTTTTGCATTCTCTGCAGCACTGCCGACCGTTGTTCGCCGCGTTCGAAACTATAGCTATCCGGCAGGATTGAGCCTTCTGCGGGGACGGGGATATCGCCCTTGAGCAATTTTTCTGCCATCAGTTTTTCATAGACTATGATCGACGGTGTTCCTTCGGGGACCGTGATCAGCCGTTGCACCGATTTTCCGCCTTGCAGAATATCCAGCACCATCGCGTTGCTCGCCCCCGCCGGGATTTCGAATTCTCCGGCCTTGATCGGTTCCGATCCACCAAGAATCCTTGACCGGTTCAAGAACGTATCAGCGGAATTGATGACGCCTTCCGATTCCATGACTTTTGCGGCCATGGCCAGACTGGAACCGGACTTGATGACAATCGTGCGCTGCTCTTCCAGCGGACCGCTGCCATTCCAGCCATAGAGGAAATTGCCCGCCAGCAGGACCGCAATGATCGCCGCTGCCGCCAATATCAGGCAACCGAGACGGCGCATCTTGCTAGATGGCTTTCATGATGATGCTGGCGTTGGTTCCGCCAAAACCGAAGCTGTTGCTGAGCACAGCTTTCACTTTGCGTTTCTTGGCAAAATGCGGAACCAGATCCACGCCTTCGCAACCTTCGTCCGGATCGTCGAGATTGAGCGTGGGTGGCACAATCTGGTCGCGCAGTGCGAGAATGCTGAAGATACCTTCAACCGCACCGGCACCGCCGAGAAGATGGCCAATCGCCGATTTGGTCGAACTCATCGACATGGTCTTGAGATCGTCTCCAAACAGGCGCCTGATCGCTGCCAGCTCGATTGTATCCGCCATTGTCGACGTTCCATGGGCGTTGACATAGTCGATATCGGCCGTGGTCAGGCCCGAGCGTTTCAGTGCCATTTCCATCGAGCGGAAGGCTCCGGTGCCACCAGGATGCGGTGCCGTGACATGATAGGCATCGCCGGACATGCCATATCCAACCACTTCGCAATAGATTGTGGCGCCGCGGGCCTTGGCATGTTCATATTCTTCCAGAACGACAACGCCTGCGCCCTCGCCCATCACGAAACCGTCGCGGTCCTTGTCATAGGGACGGGATGCGGCCGTGGGGTCGTCATTGCGTTTCGTGGACAGCGCCTTTGCCTGGGCAAAACCGGCGATACCAATAGGACAGATGGTCGCTTCCGCGCCGCCGGCCAACATCACATCGGCATCATCGAGCGCAATCATGCGCGCTGCGTCGCCGATGCTGTGCGCACCGGTCGAGCAAGCGGTCACGACCGCGTGATTGGGGCCCATCAGACCATATTTGATTGAAACCTGACCCGAGATGAGATTGATAAGACGTCCGTGGACGAAATGCGGGCTGACCCGGCTTGGTCCGCGTTCGTATAAAACGATGGATTCTTTTTCGATTCCCGGCAGTCCGCCGATTCCGGAACCGATCGAACAGCCGGCACGCAGCCGTTCTTCCTCGGACATATCGGTAAGACCGGCATCCTCGAGAGCCTGGCCGGCGGCATCGATACCGTAGATGATGAACGGGTCGACCTGGCGCTGAACCTTGTGGTCGACGCGCAAGTTGGGATCGAAGCCATATTCATGGTCCGCGGGCTTTACTTCGCAGGCGATATGGCATTTCTGGTCCGATGCATCAAAGCGGGTGATTTTTCCCGCGCCCGACTTGGAAGCCAATATATTGCTCCAGGTCGTTTCCACATCTCCGCCCAGCGGCGTCACCAGGCCCATTCCCGTTACAACTACACGGCGCATATCATGCCTCTCCTTGCGGGCTTCCGTACCCTAAATCAAAAACGGCCACCGGTTCAGGATATTCCTCCCGGGCCGGTGAGCCGCTTTGCTGTTTTTCAGCGATCATTGGCCCCGAGGCGCGCCAGTTTTCAGGCAGCACCTCAAAATCAATTAGCTTTTGTTTTTGTCGATAAAATCGATGGCATCTTTAACGGTACCGATTTTTTCTGCGGCATCGTCTGGAATTTCGACGCTGAATTCTTCTTCAAAAGCCATGACCAGTTCAACAATGTCGAGGCTGTCAGCGCCCAGATCATCGATGAAGGCAGCTTCTTCGGTCACTTTGTCGGCTTCAACGCCGAGATGCTCAACAACAATCTTTTTAACCCGGTCTGCAGTCTCACTCATGAGAGGTCCCTTTTTGTTAGGATGTAATTTCAATTTCGTCCTAGTGCGGTGACGCGCGCCTTGCAAGTGTCCGTGAGTTCGAAATCGCACTAGAGATGATGTTTTTCGGAGAAGCCCTAGGAAATCATTGCCATCCCGCCATTTACATGGATGGTCTGGCCGGTGACATAAGAGGCTTCCTGGCTGGCCAGATAGACCACCGCAGCACTGATATCGTCGCCTTTGCCCATTTTCCCCGCCGGAATCTTGCGGTTGATCTCGTCTTTCTGGGCATCGGTCAGCGCATCGGTCATAGGTGATTCAATGAATCCCGGCGCGACGCAGTTGACCGTGATATTACGGGAGGCCAGTTCCTGGGCCAAGGTCTTGGACATGCCGACAAGACCAGCCTTGGAAGCGACATAATTGGCCTGTCCGGGGTTGCCGGTCGCACCGACCACGGAGCTGATCGAGATAATCCGGCCATGGCGCGCCTTCATCATCGGGCGAGCAGCGGCACGGATCAGGCGAAAGGCCGACTCCAGATTGACGCGGATCACATCGGAAAAATCTTCGTCAGACATGCGCATCACCAGCCCGTCGCGGGTAATGCCGGCATTATTGACCAATATGTCGAGCTTGCCGAGCTTCGCAACCGCGTCCGGGACCAGCGCATCGACTTCGTCCACCTTGGAAAGATCGCAAGGCAGGACGATATGGCCTTCACCGGCCATTTGCGGGATCATCTCCATCAGCACATGCATGCGCGTCCCGGAAAGCGCGACGGTCGCACCTTGTTCAGCGAGCGATTTGGCGATCGCCGATCCGATCCCGCCCGATGCTCCGGTTACCAGCGCGGTCATTCCGCTTAAATCAAACATTCGAAATTCCTTCAAAATTTCGGCCAATCAAGACCGGAGGATATTGCTGTTACAGACTTTTCAGAAAGTCCTCGATATCGTGCAACGACACAAGGCTGGCGGTTTCCGCGTCGGGTGCAATCCGTCCGACCATCCCGGTCAGGACCTTGCCGCCAAATTCGACAAATTGCTCGACGCCGGCTTCTGCCATATTGCCGACCGATTCGCGCCAGTGCACGGTGCCGGTCACTTGCTGGACCAGCAGATCGCGGATTTCGTCGACATCGGAAACGGGTGCTGCGGTGACATTGGCAAAAACCGGAACCACCGGCGAGAATATGCTCGCTTCGGCCAACGCTTCTTCCATTTTTTCTGCCGCAGGCTGCATCAGCGAACAGTGGAAAGGTGCTGATACCGGCAGCAATATGCCGCGCTTGATGCCATGTTCCTTTGCCGCTGCTATCGCACGCTCGATTGCGCCAATCTGCCCCGATATCACAACCTGGGTCGGATCATTGTCGTTGGCAACCGTACAAATTTCACCCTGCGAAGACGCGTTCGCCAGTGCTGACGCCTTTTTGATATCGGCCCCCAGCAAGGCCGCCATTCCGCCCTCGCCTACCGGCACCGCCTTCTGCATCGACAGGCCGCGCAATTTCAGCAATTCCGCTGTCGTGGTCAGGTTGAGAGATCCGGCAGCGCAAAGCGCGGTATATTCTCCAAGACTATGACCGGCGACAAACGAACACAGGTCACCGAGCGACTGTCCGCCGTCTTTCTCCATGACCCGCAAGGTGGCAATGGCGTTGGCCATGATCGCTGGCTGCGCGTTTTCCGTCAATGTCAGCTCGTCCAAAGGACCGTCGCACATCAGCTTGAACAGGCTTTGTTCAAGCGCATGATCGACTTCCTCAAACACTTCGCGAGCGGTGCTACTCGCTTCGGCAAGCGCCTTGCCCATGCCAACCGCCTGGCTGCCTTGTCCCGGAAAAATAAATGCGCGCATGATGACCCCTCAATTCTCGGATATATTTGGGGGAATTAGGCACGATTGCCCGGTCATGCAAGCACCGCGCGTGTCCGAAGCAGACCGCAGGAAACCATTTGCGCAATTTTAATCGCGCGATTAAGCCGTCTCTATGACCGATGAGCCAATTGAAGAGAAGCTGAACGCCTATTGCATAGCCACATTTGGCCCAGCGGGTAACTTCGGCGAATTGCGGCGGCTTTCCGGCGGCGCGAGCATGGAAAGCTGGGCGTTTTCCTATGGTGGAGAAGAATTCGTCCTGCGCCGCCTGCCCAGCGGTCTTTCCGCTGATGATGACGGGTTGCGCGGCGTCCCCCTTTCCGCCCAGGCCGATATCATCGAACTGGCCTATTCCGCCGGCGTTACGGCCCCCCGGGTTCGTGGCAGGTTAAAACCGGAACACGGACTGGGAGAAGGCTTCATCATGGCCAAAGCGGAAGGCGAGACCCTGCCGCACAAGATATTGGGCAATCCCGAGTTTGCCGAAGCCGAAGCCCGCATGACAGAGCAATGCGCCAGAGAACTGGCGGCCATTCACCAGATTCCGCCGGCTTCCGTGCCTACATCGCTGGAATATTTCTCGCCTACCGAACTGATCCGTCTCCAGAAGGAAAAATATGACGAGATTGGCGGCCAGATTCCGATCTACGAATATGTGTTCCACTGGCTCGAAGAAAATGCGCCCGACGCATCCGACAAATATCTGGTGCATGGCGATTTCCGGATGGGCAATTTGATGATCGACCATCAAGGCCTGTCCGCGGTTCTCGACTGGGAATTGGCCCGGATCGGCGATCCGGTGCAGGACCTCGCCTATCTTTGCACACCAAGCTGGCGATTCGGCCATTATGAAAAGGAAGCGGGCGGATTCGATAGCGCGGAATCCTTCCTGCAGGCTTATGCGGCCGCGAGCGGCGCAGAAGTGGATCCGGACCGTTTCCGTTTCTGGTTGATCTATTCCACCCTCTGGTGGGGCATCGCCTGCATGGTGATGGGACAGATCTGGCGCAGCCACGGCGACCGCTCGCTCGAGCGCACTGTAATCGGCCGCCGAGTGTCCGAGGTAGAAGTCGACCTTGCTTTGTTGTTTGAAGACATTCTCCCGGAAGAAATTTGCACCCCGCTCCGCTGGACAGCGCCGGATCCCGGACCGGCAACTGGCGAAACCAGCTATGACGAACTTCTGACGGCTTTGAGTGAATGGAACAAGACACAAGTCCAGCCCGGACTGCAGGGGCATGACAAATTCCAGTCCCGCGTCGCCGGCAACGCACTCGGCATCGCGCAGCGACAGGCAGAATGGGGTCCCGGTTTCCGGGACGCCGCCCACGCCCGACTGGCCGCTATCGGTTATGATCATCGACAGCTTTGCAGCGGACTTTCAAAAGGTGAAATTGAAATTACCAGTTCGGGGATATGGGACCATCTGCGACTATCCGCCCTTGAACGACTGTCTATCGATCAACCCAAATATGCCGGCCTGAAGGTCGCGCTCAACAAATGGAGCCCATCATGACCGCTTTCGAAATCCCGCAGGAAATTGAAGATTATCTGGGCGTGCTGGATGCTTTCATCGAGGCGGAAATAAAGCCGGTGGAGCAGCGTGACGACAATATCCGTTTCTTCGATCACCGGCGCGAAGACGCGCGGACCAATTGGGAAGATCAGGGCCTGCCGACCGAGGAATGGGAGGCGCTGCTGGTCGAAATGCGGCAGATTGCCGATGCCGCCGGCCATTATCGCTATGCCTTGCCGGAGGAATTTGGCGGCCAGAACGGCACCAATCTGGGGATGGCACGGATCCGGGAGCATCTGGCGCATAAGGGGCTCGGCCTGCACAACGACCTGCAGAACGAGAATAGTATCGTCGGCAATCTGGTACAGCCGCTGATGCTCCGCGACTTTGGCACCGAACAGCAAAAGCGCGACTATATTCCGGAGATGCTGGCCGGACGGATGGGCTGGTGCTTCGGCCTGACCGAAGAAGATCATGGTTCGGACGCGACATGGATGGACACAACCGCCGTCCGCGAAACCCGGGACGGAATCGATGGCTGGCTGATCAACGGCAACAAGATGTGGACCACCGGCCTGCACAAGGCGTCGCACGTCATGACCTTTGCCCGACACAGCGGCAAGGATGGTGATGCCAGAGGCATCGGCTGTTTCATCGTGCCGGTTGATGCCGAAGGCTTCAAGATCGGCGAATATATGTGGACATTCAACATGCCCACGGATCATCCGAAATGTTCCTACACCAATGTCTGGATTCCCGCTGATGCGGTGCTCGGCGATCTCGACATGGGTCTCGCCTGCGCACAACATTTTGTCCACGAGAACAGAATCCGGCAGGCAGCCTCTTCACTCGGTGCCGCCCAATATTGCATCGATGAGTCGGTAAAATATGCCGGAGAACGCAAACCGTTCGGCAAACCGCTATCGGTCAATCAGGGCATCCAGTTTCCGCTGGTCGAATTGCACACCGAAGCGGCGATGCTCCGCCAGCTGATTTACGCGACAGCGGCGAAGATGGACACGATGCCGAAACCCGATGTCGCCAAATATCTCTCCGCTCAGGTCAGCATGTGCAACTATCGCGCAAACCGCCTGTGCTGTGACGCCGCCGACCGCGCGATGCAGGTCCACGGCGGCATGGGCTATTCGCGCCACAAGCCGTTCGAACATATCTACCGGCACCACCGCCGCTACCGGATCACCGAAGGCGCGGAAGAAATCCAGATGCGCAAGATCGGTGGCGACATGTTCGGCTTCCTGAACAGGAAGAAGTAGCAATTCAGGGTTGCATCGGGAGGCTGATCGTTCAATATCCAGGTGAAGAATTGTAACAAATCAGGTAGTTCGGACGATGCAGGAACAGTTGATTGACCGTATTTACGAATGTTCCGTTGTGCCGGAACTATGGCCTGACGTCCTCGACGAGCTGGCGCAGATAACCGATTCGATCGGCGGCATGCTGTTTTCCGCCCGCAAAGCGGTAAACTGGACGGCGTCGGAAAGTGTGTTCGATGCGTTTGACACTTATGTCAAAGACGGCTGGTTCGAAAAATGTCCCCGGCGGACTTGCATGATGGGCAAATCCCAACCGACATTTTTTGTCGAGCAGGATTTCTGGAACGAAAAGGAACTGGCCGAGAATCCCTTTTACCGGGATTTCTTTCACCCGCGCGGCCTGGGCTGGTCGGCAGGAACGCTTCTGCAAATGCCGACCGGCGACAATATTGTCTTCAGCATCGAACGCCAGCTCGATCAGGGGCCGATCGAGCGCAATCACGTCGACCGGCTGAACGAACTGCGTCCGCATCTGCTGCGCAGCGCCTTTGTTTCGACCAGACTCGGCCTGCAACGTGCGCAAGGTGCCAGCGAAACTCTTGCAAAATTCGGCCTGCCCGCTCTGGTTCTCGACGCCGAGGGCAAATTTGTCGAAGCCAATGACCGGGCCCAGTCCGTTGCGGACCATGTGAAATTCAACGAGCCGGGCCGACGGCTGACCTTTTCGGATCGGCGTTCGGGGGATTTTTTAACCAACGCTTTAAAAACACTGGATCGTGTTTCGTCGACCGACAGCCTGTCCTTCCCTATCCGCAACAAGGACGGCAATGCGGTTTTCGTCGGCCATGTCATGCCCATTACACTGGCGGCCCATGATATTTTTGCCAACAGCTATGCGCTTCTGTTCTTCACACCGCTCGACCAGACGCGGGCGCCGTCGACCGACCTGATGCGAAGCCTGTTCGACATGACCGCTGCCGAAACCCGCATCGCCAAGGGTCTGGTGAAAGGCCGGACGCTAACAGAAATTGCAGAGGACGGCGGCGTATCGATCACGACCGTGCGATCACAATTTAGCAGCATTCTCGAAAAAACCGGCTGTGGCCGACAGGCCGAACTGGTCGGACTGCTTGCCAATATCGCACTCGGCCAAAGCGACGAGACACCCGACAGCTAGGCAAGCGCACCCGGCGAGAACCGACCCGAGCAACAGGGTTGCTGCTTTCGAAAGATCATGAATATTCCCGGCTTTCATTCATTTGAATGATGAACCGGCTTTTCTCCCCGCGCATAAACAGTCTCACGGCTCCTCGACGGGGGAGCCGGGTTTATCCGCTTGGAAAGCGGACCTATCTGCACAGGGAGCTAGAATATCATGACCAAGTCTCAATTTATCTCGACATCAGCCATCGCCTTTGCCGCGATGACGGCTTTCGGCGCGCCGGCACAGGCGGCGAAGCAAGCCGCGGTCGAGTTGACACATTGCGATTCAAGCTATGGCACGATTGCCGTGGTCGAGGGCGATACACAGGGCTGGAGCAAATTCGGTCTGGGCAGCCCGCGCGAGCTGGTGACAGCCATTGCGCAGCAATCCGGATGTTTCGAGGTTCATAGCGCCGCAAGCGCGACGCCGGCAGACTTCCTCGTCAATGTCATCGCCGGTGACAAGGAAGAGGTAGACCAGGGCGTACAGGCGGCCAAAGGGCTCGCGACCGATGCCTTCGTCCGCTCCGGCGCCGCCGGGCAGATGCTTGGCAGAGTGCCGGGAGCCGGCGCGCTTATGGGCATGTTCGGCGGGCTGGGCGGCAAGAAAAAAGTCGTTGCAGCGGGTATTCGTGTTGTCAGCCCCGCCAATGGCCAGACCCTGGTTGCCGGAACCGGAGAGGTGAAAAAATCGACCCTGTCTTTCGCCAGCGGCACGCCCTGGATAGCTGGCGCCAATACCGCGGGCTATGCGGGATCGAATGACGGCAAAATGCTGACCGAGGCATTCATCATAGCCTATAATAGTGTAGTGTCACAGGCAGGCGCTTTATCAGCCGTTCCAGTGGCAACGCCTGCGGCCGAAGCGAGCACGACATATACTGTCGCGATCGATACGAACCTGTACGCAAGCGCAAACAAAAGCGCCGACAAGGTCCGCACGTTGCGCGCCGATACCGAATTGAAACCAACCGGCAGCAAAGCCGGCCTGTTTGTCGAGGTCAGCGACAATTACGGCACGAAAGGATGGGTTTCGGTGGAAGACTTGCGATAATAGCGACCCGATTGCAAGGCTGGCATCGTCCGGAAGGGCGCTTTCCGAACGGAGAGCGCCCTTTTTTTCGACAAAATTCCACCCGATGCTCCTTTTGACAAAATCAGCCGTCTCCAGCCTTTGCGGCAAGCTGCCTCCCTGTCCGTAACACCCCTTGCATTCCCGCGCCATTTCCGCCATAGGCGCCGCTTCCGCGTGAACCGGCCCGTCCGATTCACCTGGAAAAAGAAGAAAGCCGGAGGGGCGTTCGCATGGTGCGGCGTCAGCGATCGGCGGTAAATGAAGGAATGATTGCATGCCAATGTATGAGCATGTCTTCCTTGCGCGACAGGATCTGAGCCAGTCTCAGGTTGATGCTCTTGCGCAGGAAGCCACCAAAATTGTTGAATCCAACGAAGGCAAGGTCGTACTGACCGAAACCTGGGGCCTGCGTACGCTCGCCTACAAGATCCAGAAGAACCGCAAGGCACATTATGTCATGCTGCGTCTCGACGCACCCGGCAGCGTTGTCCTGGAACTGGAACGCCAGACCCGGATCAACGAAGATGTTATCCGTTTTCTGACCATCCGCGTCGACGAGCATGAAGAAGGCCCGTCCGTGATGATGCGTAAACCCGACCGCGATCGCAAACCGCGTCGCGATTTCGACAACAATTAAGCCAGAGAAGGAGTTAAAACATGGGACGTCCATTTTTCCGTCGCCGCAAAAGCTGCCCCTTTTCCGGCAAGAACGCACAGCCAATCGACTATAAAGACGTGAAGACGCTGCAGGGATTCATTTCCGAACGCGGCAAGATCGTACCAAGTCGTATCACCGCAGTTTCAGCCAAGAAGCAGCGCGAGCTTTCCAAAGCTATCAAACGCGCTCGCCACATTGGCCTCCTGCCTTACCTCGTGAAATAGGAGCGAAACAATGGATATTATTTTGCTTGAACGCGTAGAGAAACTCGGCAGCATTGGCGACATCGTCACCGTCAAGAACGGCTATGCCCGCAATTTTCTGCTGCCCAACAAGAAGGCCTTGCGCGCCAACGCGGCGAACAAGAAGGTCTTCGAAGCCAACCGCCAGCAGATCGAAGCTGACAATGAAACGAAGCGCAAGGAAGCCGAAGCGGCATCCGGCAGCATTGAAGGCAAGCAGATCGTTCTGATCCGTGCGTCGTCTGCCAGCGGCCAGCTTTATGGTTCCGTATCGGTTCGCGATATTGTCGAAGCCCTGAACGCCGACGGCAAGAGCTCCGTCGTTGAAAAGAGCATGGTCATTCTGGAAAAGCCGATCAAGACACTCGGCGTTTTCGATGTCCGCGTTCGTCTCCACCCGGAAGTCAATGTCACGATCCAGGCCAATGTCGCCCGTTCGGACGACGAAGCCGATCTTCAGAAGGACGGCGTCGACGTGATTGCCCAGATGTTCGAAGATGATCAGGCCGAACTGGCTGCCAACGCGCTTGCGCCTGACAGCGAAGACGCTGGCGAAGAAGTCGAGGGTGTAGAAGCCGTCGAAGCAGCTACCGAAGCCGAATCGGCTCCGGAAGCCACAGAAGCTGAAGAACAGGACGAGACCGCAACCAAGGAATAGTCCTTTCCGAACCAATCATTGGAAGCCCGGGTCCGGAACGTCGCAAGACGCTTCACCAGACCCGGGCTTTTTCTTTGCAACCCGCCTTGGCCACGGGCTGACAGATCAGCCGAAAGGCGATGCCCGCCCTGCAGGCCTCGCTGGACCGCAAAGCAGCCCCGCGGCTCGCAGGAAATGCTATATACTGTGATATGATGTGATGCGACGAAGGATGCCGAGCAGCGGTTCCGCTCAATAGCCCATCAGGCTCATCACTTCCTCGCGGCTGCGCGCATCTTCCAGGAAGCAACCCAGCAACCGGCTGGTGGTCATCGACACACCCGGTGTGCGCACCCCGCGCGCGGTCATGCAGCTGTGGCTGGCTTCGATCACCACTGCGACGCCATCGGGTTTGAGATTCTCCCAGATACATTCGGCAACTTCCGCCGTCAGCCGTTCCTGCACCTGAAGCCGCCGCGCGAATCCGTGGAGCACGCGGGCAAGCTTGGAGATGCCGACGACCTTGTCGGTCGGCATATAGGCGATGCTGGCCTTGCCGATGATCGGCGCCATATGATGTTCGCAATGGGAGTGGAATGGTATGTCCTTGAGCAGCACCAGCTCGTCATAGCCGCCAACCTCCTCGAAGGTCCGCGCCAGGTGCATGGCGGGGTTTTCGGCATAGCCTTCGCAATATTCCTTCCAGGCCCGCGCCACGCGCTTTGGCGTGTCGATCAGCCCTTCGCGTTCCGGGTCCTCCCCCGACCAGCGCAGCAAGGTCCGCACGGCTTCCTGAACCTCGTCGGGCACAGGAATTTTCTGGGCTTCGCGCTCCTCGAGGGCATCGACAATAGATTGGGAATAATCGGCCAAGACAGGTCCTTCGGTTCATCAATATTGTTACCGATAAACTAGGCCAGCATCGGGCGCCGCGCAAGTGCACCTTGGGGCATGATCCGATAAAAGAAGGAAAGGTGGTGCGCCCAGAGAGATTCGAACTCCCGACCCCTTGATTCGTAGTCAAGTACTCTATCCAGCTGAGCTATGGGCGCTAACCAGACGGTGCAGATAGGGGGTGAACTCCCCGCTGGCAACCCATTTTAGTGGCTATTTTGTCATTCATTTGTAGAATGGCCCTCAACGGACGGAGAGACGGTCGATGGGAACATGGGGTACGGGGTGTTTCGAGAATGATTCCGCGCTAGACTGGGCCGCCGAAGTCTCCTCGACCGACGACATCGAAAGCAAGTTCAACGAGCTCGATTCATTTGGCCAGGCAGACGATTGTGGGCCGGAAGCCTATATCGAAGTAGATCTGGCCAGCGAAACCCTGGCGGCAGCAGAATGCGTCGCCTTTCTCATGGGGCGGCAGGCCGCCGATGTTCCCGACGATCTCCGCAACCGCCTCGGCACCATGGCAAAGCCCGACACGTCTCTGATCAACAAGGCGAAGGATTCGGTTTCCCGAATATTGGCAGGATCGGAGCTGCTTGATTCATGGTCAGAAGAGGATAGCGAAACCAATGAGTGGAATATCGCCATTTCCGGCCTGATCGACCGGCTCAACGCCGATGTGCCCTATGACCCGCCGCCGCTGGCACAAATCGAAAGCAGCCAAGGCTATCTCACGCCCTGCGCCTTTTGCGACCAGCCCATTGCCGAAGGCGAAATTTTCCAGCTCGAATTTCGTGACCTGTCGAACGCCGACGGGCTGTTTGTCTCACGGGGCCTCTATTGCCACCTCGCCTGCCTGAACGGAAAATTGCACAGCAAGCACATGGTCCAGAACTGGAAATTCAACATCGCTCAGGCCGAAATCGACCGGATACTGGGCCGAACGGAAGACTAGCATCGGTTCAGCGCAGCCTGTGCCGCCGCCAGACGCGCGATCGGCACGCGATAAGGTGACGCGCTGACATAATCGAGACCGGTTTTCTCGCAGAAGGCGATAGAGGCCGGATCGCCGCCATGTTCACCGCAAATGCCGAGCTTGATCCCGGGTCGGGTTGCCCTGCCCCGTTCGGCCGCGATTTCGATCAACTGGCCGACGCCTTCGATATCGAGGCTGACAAACGGATCGCGCGGGAAAATGCCCTTGTCGACATATTGGGTCAGGAACCGCCCGGCGTCATCGCGCGAGACGCCGAGTGTGGTCTGGGTGAGGTCATTGGTGCCGAAGCTGAAAAACTCGCCATGTTCGGCGATCTTGTCAGCCATCAGGGCAGCGCGCGGCAGTTCGATCATCGTGCCGACGAGATATTCGATCTCGCGACCCTTTTCGGCGAAGACTTCTTTGGCCATGCGGTTGACCACATCCTTCATCAGTTCCAGTTCGCGCGCGGTGGCGACCAGCGGGATCATGACTTCGGGAATCGGCGCTTCGCCGCTGGCTTCCGCCACTTCGCAGGCCGCCTCGAAAATCGCCCGCGCCTGCATTTCGTAGATTTCGGGATAAGTGACGCCGAGCCGGCAACCGCGATGGCCGAGCATCGGGTTGAATTCGTGCAATTCGCTCGCCCGCTGCTTCAGCGTTTCAACACCGACATCGGCGGCCTTTGCCACTTCTTCAAATTCCGACTGGTGATGCGGCAGAAATTCGTGGAGCGGCGGATCGAGCAGGCGGATGGTCACCGGCAGGCCAACCATCACCTCGAATATCTGGCGAAAATCGTCGCGCTGTTCCGGCAACAATTTCGCCAGAGCCAGCCTGCGGCCCTGCTCGTCGGGCGCCAGGATCATCTGGCGAACCGCGGTGATCCGGGCGGCATCAAAGAACATATGCTCGGTGCGGCAGAGGCCGATGCCTTCGGCGCCGAAATCGCGGGCCACCTGGCAATCGAGCGGGGTTTCCGCGTTGGTGCGGACGCCAAGACGGCGGACCTTGTCGGCCCAGACCATCAGGACGCCGAAATCGCCGACCAGTTCGGGCTGGATGGTGGCGACACGACCGGCCATCACCTGGCCATTGCTGCCGTCGATGGTCAGCATGTCGCCTTCTTTCAGTTCGCGATCGCCGACCTTCATGACCTTGGTTTCATTGTTGATCGAAACCGTGCCGGCACCGGAAACACAAGGTCTTCCCATGCCTCTGGCGACCACGGCGGCGTGTGACGTCATGCCGCCACGCGCCGTCAATATGCCCTTGGCGGCATGCATGCCGTGAATATCTTCGGGCGAGGTTTCGATGCGGACGAGAATGACGTCATCGCCCATTTCGGTGCGCCGCTCGGCAGTATCGCTGTCGAATACGATCAAGCCGCTGGCCGCACCGGGAGAAGCCGGCAGGCCGGTGGTCAGCACGTCGCGCTTGGCTTCGGGATCGAGCGTCGGGTGGAGCAGCTGGTCAAGCGCCATCGGATCTACGCGCAATACCGCTTCTTCCTCGGTGATCAGGCCGTCATGGGCCATGTCGACCGCGATTTTCAGTGCCGCCTTGGCGGTACGCTTGCCCGAGCGGGTCTGCAGCATCCACAATTTGCCGCGCTCGACGGTAAATTCGATATCCTGCATGTCGCGATAATGGCGCTCGAGCAGATCGAAGACGTCGGTCAGTTCCTTGTAGGTCTCCGGCATCGCCTCTTCCATCGACAGCGGCTTGGCATTGGCCTGCTCGCGGGCGGCTTTCGAAAGATATTGCGGGGTGCGGATGCCGGCCACGACATCCTCGCCCTGCGCGTTGATCAGCCATTCGCCATAATAGGCGCTGTCGCCGGTCGACGGATTGCGGGTAAAGGCGACGCCGGTGGCGCTGGTTTCGCCCATATTGCCGAACACCATCGCCTGGACGTTGACCGCGGTGCCCCATTCCGATGGAATGTCGTTGAGACGACGGTAAACCTTGGCCCGGTCTGCCTGCCAGCTGCCGAATACGGCGCTGACCGCGCCCCAGAGCTGGTCGTTGACGTCCTGCGGGAAAGGCTTGCCCCACTGTTTCTCGACCAGCGCCTTATATTCGCTGACCAGAGCCTTCCAATGTTCAGACTCCATCTCGGTATCGGTAAAAAAGCCATTGTCTTCCTTGGCAATTTCGAGAGCCTCTTCGAATGATCCATGGTCGAGTTCCAGAACCACATCGCTATACATCTGGATGAACCGGCGGTAGCTGTCCCAGGCGAAACGCTCGTCGCCTGAGGTCCTGGCGAGACCTACCACGGTTTCGTCATTGAGGCCGAGGTTGAGCACGGTGTCCATCATGCCCGGCATCGAGGCGCGGGCACCGGACCGCACGGATACCAGCAACGGATCGGCGGCGTTGCCGAATTTCTTGCCGGTGACGGATTCGATATGGGCCACACCCTGCGCGACTTCGGCGCGGACGCTGTCCGGATATTGCCCCTCTTCCTGCATGAAGCGGGTACACATTTCGGTGGAGATCGTGAAACCGGGAGGCACCGGCAGGCCAATATTAGCCATTTCAGCTAGATTGGCACCCTTGCCGCCAAGCAGGTTGCGGGCCTCGGTCTTGTCGGATGGCGCTCCATCCGCGTCCATGCCGCCACCGAAACGATATACATATTGGGTCATTTATCTGCCTCATCACTGTCTAAACCCCTCCTTTCTAAAGGAGGGGAAAGGGGTGGTTTATGAGGAGGCTGGCTCGATGCCAGTCTCCGAATTTTGTGGGTGAGGATAGACACCACCCCAACCCCTCCTCTGAAGAGGAGGGGCTTTCCGTTTAATTCCTACCGCAAAATCCCGCTGCCGAACTTTACAAACTTTACACTGTTATGAATCAAAAATCTTCTAGCCCTCGATCTTCGAAAAATCAGCCACTTGGTGGACGGCGTTGCGAAAACGCGCGAGCAGGGCAAGCCGGGCTTCGCGCTTCGTTTCGTCATCGTCGTTCACCGTCACATCCTCGAAAAACTGGTCAATCGGCCCGCGCAACGCTGCCAGCGCGGTCATCGCGGTTTCGAACCGTTCTGCTTCGATCGCCGCGGTAACCTGTGGTTGCGCCGCATCGAGCGCGTCTATGAGGGCCTTTTCGGCTTTTTCGGGCGTGTAGGAAAGGACATTGTTCCCCTGCGCAGGCAGGGGTCCATCACGGACCGTTGCGTCACGATCAGAGGTCGGGAGATGGGCCCCTGCCTCCGCAGGGGCACTGGTGCCGCCCTCCTTCTTCAATATATTCGAAGCCCGCTTGTAACCAGCGAGCAGGTTCACCCCGTCCGGCGTCTCGACAAAGGCCTGCAGCGCCTTGACCCGGGCAAGCAGCCGCACCAGATCATCCTCGCCGCCAAGCGCGAACACCGCGTCGATCAGGTCATGGCGGACGCCCGCTTCGCGCTGCTGGACCTTGAGGCGGTCTGCTTGAAAATCCAATACAGCAATTTCTGCAGCAATGATCGCTCCAGCCAATTCCGGCGCAATTGTGAGAGCTGTTTCCGCCACATCCCCTGACCGCAAAACCTTCAACGCATCCTCATTCGGTAAATTAGCTACGAAACCCAATAAAGGGTGAGGCAAATACAAATCGGGATCATCTGCTTCGGTTTTGAGGCTTGAGAACGCCCAACCCAGCCACTTGTTCGCCAAATTATTTAAAGGCAAACGAATGTTATTTTTGATCAAAAGAGACAGAATACCTAATGCGCTCCGTCTCAGAGCAAAGGGATCCTTGGATCCTGTAGGCATTTCTCCGATGAGAAAGAACCCGATTAAAGTATCTAGCTTTTCCGCCAGACTCACCCAAACCGTAACCGGATCCGTCGGCACGTCATCGCCCTGCCCGACCGGCTTGTAATGATCTCTGATCGCCTGTGAGACTTCTACCGGAAGTCCCTGTTTCTCTGCATAATAACCCCCCATCAAGCCTTGCAGCTCGGGGAACTCGCCGACCATTTCGGTGACGAGATCGGCTTTGCAGAGACGTGCAGCCAGTTGAGTCTGTTCCGGGTTGGCACGGAGTAACCCAGTCCCTTCTAAAGACGCCAACCACTCAGCCAACTTGACTACACGCTCTACCTTGTCGGCAACCGTTCCCAGTTTCTCATGGAACACGATGTTGCTCAATTTCTTTGCATGATCCTCCAACTTGGTCTTCTGGTCAAGTTCCCAGAAGAATTTGGCGTCGGAGAGCCGCGCGGCGAGGACTTTTTCATTCCCCGCTGTAATTGCCTTGCCGCCATCGCTGGCGTCGATATTCGCCGTGCAGACGAAATAGGGGGCCAATTTTTCCTCCCTGTCGCGAAGCGATGGGGAGGTGGTAGCCGGAACGGCTGACGGAGGGGCCCCTCCACCATCCTGCGCATTGGGAGGATATTTGCACACAAAATATTTCTGGTTCACCCGGGCGGTCAGCTGGATCACCTCTTCCGGTACGTCCAGAAACGCGGGATCGAACGCGCCCAGCAACGGCACCGGCCACTCGGTCAGGCCGGCATTCTCGATCACCAGCCCTTCGTCTTCGACCAGTTCCAGTCCGGCGGCGGATGCGGCTTTCGCGGCGCCATCGCGGATGATATTCTGGCGCTCTTCATGATCGACGATCACATGGCAGGCGCGGAGTTTTTCGGCATAGTCATCGGCATTGCCGATGGTGATGCGCCCTGGTTCCGTTCGCCCTGAGCCTGTCGAAGGGTGCTGCGCGTCCGAGACAAGTGCCTCGACAGGCTCAGCACGAACGGCATTTGTTACCTGATGGTGAAAGCGATGCCCGACCGTATCATAGGCTGACGTCATGCCGTCAATTTCGCATGGCACCAGATCGTCGCCGAAGATCGCGACAATGCCGCTCAGCGGCCGCACCCAGCGCAGGCTTTCGGTCGACGCACTGGCGTCACCCCAGCGCATCGATTTCGGCCACGGGAAGGCCCTGATGATCGCCGGAATGGCTTCCGCCAGCACATCCTGCGTATCGCGGCCAGGCTTGTTGATCACGGCAAAATAGGTCGGGCGCCCCTTGACGTCACGTATTTCGAGCTGGTCGCGGGTGACGTCATTCTTGCGGCAGAAACCCTCGACCGCCTGATCCGGCGCGGCTTCGGGTGGTCCCTTGGCCTCCTCGCTGACCGCTTCGGTCTGTGCGGGCAGGTCCCTGGCGATGAGAGCAAGACGCCGTGGCGTCGACCAGACGGTGATCGCGCCGGCTTTCAGGCCCGCTGCGGTCATCTGTTCGGTGAACAGCCGCTGCAGGTCGGCGCGGGCTTTCGCCTGCATCCGGGCGGGGATTTCTTCGGAGAGCAGTTCGAGGAGGAAGTCAGTCATTTATTTCCTCCCTGTCGCGAAGCGATGGGGAGGTGGCAGACGGAACGGCTGACGGAGGGGCCCCTCCACCATCCTTCGGATGGCCCCCCTCCCCATTGCTGCGCAACGGGGAGGATAATAATGGGTCCACAACCATCACGCCGCCCACCCGTTCTTTTCCATATGCGCTTCACAGCTGCCCTTGGCGAGATCGCGGACGCGGCCCATGTAGCTGGCGCGTTCCTGGACGCTGATGACGCCGCGCGCCTGTAACAGGTTGAAGACGTGGCTGGCCTTGATCGCCTGTTCATAGGCGGGAATCGGGAGTTTCGCCTCGAGGCAGTTCTCGCATTCGCCAACCGCCTTGTTGAACAGGTCGAACAGGGTTTCCGTGTTGGCGACCTCGAAATTCCAGGCCGACATCTGCTTCTCATTGTCCAGGAAGATATCCCCGTAAGATACTCCATTGCCGTTGAAATCCAGATCGTAGACGCTGTCGACATTCTGGATGTACATGGCCAGCCGTTCAAGGCCGTAGGTCAGTTCACCAGCGACCGGCTTGCAGTCGAAGCCGCCCATTTGCTGGAAATAGGTAAATTGCGTGACTTCCATGCCGTCGCACCAGACTTCCCAGCCGAGTCCCCAGGCGCCGAGCGTCGGACTTTCCCAGTCATCCTCGACGAAACGGATATCGTGGAGCATCGGATCGATGCCGATCGCGACCAGACTGTCGAGATAGAGCTGCTGGATGTCCGGCGGCGATGGTTTGAGCACCACCTGATATTGGTAATAATGCTGGAGCCGGTTCGGATTTTCGCCATAGCGGCCATCGGTCGGACGGCGGCAGGCCTGGACAAAGGCAGCGTTCCACGGGTCGGGGCCCAATGCGCGCAGGGTTGTAGCGGGATGGAAGGTCCCTGCCCCCATTTCCATGTCATAGGGTTGCAGGATCACGCAGCCCCGATCGCTCCAGTAATTGTGGAGTTTCAGGATGATCTGCTGGAAGCTTAGAGGCTTCGTATCGGCCAAGATGAAGACTTTCTTCGCGAGTGCAATATTTACGCGCTGCTTTGGCGAAGGAGGGCACGAGGGTCAAGGGAGGAATGGCCGGACTGCAACCTTATTCGTCATGCTGAACCTTGTTCAGCACCCCGCGAGATATTTTCCGGCGGCGCGAGCTCCCGAAACAGGTTCAGGATGACGAGGTCATTCCGCCGCCACCAGTTCCTCTGCTCTGGCAACCGTAACCGCCACCGCGTTCAACACGGCGTTGCCGGACAGTGGATCAAAGCGCTCTGTATCGGTCAGGTCGTTGATCGAGACCCCCGGCTTCTCCCGCGCCACCGACAGACCGACGCCTTTGCGTCCGTGACCGAAGCCATGCGGGATCGACACCACGCCGGGCATGACGTCATCGCTCACCTCGACGGTAATATCGACGTTGTTCACCCGGCTGGTCACGGTCGCCATGCCGCCATCGGTCAGGCCGCGAGCCATGGCGTCATCGGGATGGATCATCAGGGTGCAGCGGTCCGGCCCCTTGAGCAGGCGTTTGCTGTTGTGCAGCCAGCTGTTGTTCTGGCGGACATGGCGGCGGCCGATCAGGCGCAGCACGTCGGGTTGCTCCCCATCGAGCGAAACGGCAAAGCGCTGCAGTTCGGCGAGAAAGTCGGGATGGGCGCAATGGATCATCTTGTCCTCGGTGCGCAGCCGTTCGGCCATGCACGGGCGCAGCGGCCCTAGATCGATGCCATTGGGTGCCGCCTCCACTTCCGCCAGCGTCAGTCCGGCCGGGGAGCTTTGCAACATACCGTCGAGCACATCGCGCGGCTCGCGGATATTGGGTACATCCTGCCCGTCCTGCGCCAATATTTCCCGAGCCAGTTCCGCGATAATCTCCCAGTCGGTCTTTTCGCCTTCCTGCAGTTCGAAGATCGCCGGCGAGTAGCTGGCATAGTTGCGGATCGCCAGCGGCCCGAAGAAAAACGGATAATGATCCTTCTCCAGCGGACCGCAGGGCGGCAATATATAGTCGGCGTGGCGGCTCGTCGCGGTGACATACATGTCGAACGAGACCATCAGGTCGAGTCGCTCCAGCGCTCGGTCGAGCTTCGCGCCGTCGGGTGCGGACAGCACCGGATTGCCGGTCACCACGAACAGCGAGCGAATGCGCTCGTCATCATCGCGGAGCATTTCGTCGGCAAAGGTCACCATCGGCAATTCGCTCATCACCGAGGGCATGACGCCGCGCACCGTGTCCGCCGTGCGCACCGATCCCCTGCCCACCAGATTGATCGTGTCGAGCGCCGGTTCCGGCACCATCGTGCCCCCTTCCCGGTCGAGATTGCCGGACGCGATATTGATGATCTGGATCAGCCACTGGTTGAGCGTCCCGAATTCGCAGACCGACACACCCATCCGGCCATAGAGCGCGGCGGGCTGGTCCGCGGCCAGTTGCGTGGCCATTTCCTGCATGGTCGCAACCGATATACCGCAATGGGCAGCAAGCTGGTCCATATCAAAGCCCGCAACCGCCGGCTCGATGGCGCTCCAGCTGCCATCGAGCAGCGCATCAACGCGGGACGTGTCGACCAGACCGCTATCAAAAATGCTTTTCAAAATGCCGATCAGCAACGCCGTGTCGGTCCCCGGCTTCACGAAATGATGCGCGTCGGCGATCCTGGCGGTTTCGGTCCGGCGGGGATCGACGACGACCAGCCTGCCGTCACGCGCCTGCATTTCCTTCACCCGCTTCCTGAAGTCGGGCACCGTCCAGATGCTGCCGTTGGACGCTGCCGGATTGCCGCCGATGATCAGCAGATACTGGCTGCGGTCGATATCCGGCACCGCGGCGAGGCTGACATGGCCATACATATGATATTGCACGACATGGTGCGGGATCTGGTCGAGCGTCGAGGCGGAATAGATATTTTTCAGCCCGATCGCACGGCGCAAGGTGCCGATCTGGGTGGAAATGCCATAATCATGGGCGCTTGGATTTCCCATATACATCGCGGGCTTGCCGCCCTGCCCCTTGAGCGCAGCCAGTTTCGCGGCAATTTCGGAAAAAGCCTGTTCCCAGCCAATTTCCTGCCATTGGCCGTCAACTTTTTTCACCGGCTTGTGCAACCGGTCCGGATCATCCTGCAGATCAGCGATCGCGGTTGCCTTCGGGCAGATATGTCCGCGACTCAGCACATGATCGGGATTGCCCTTGATCGAGAGAATCTCGCGACCCTCGACCTCGACCAGGACGCCGCAATTGGCTTCGCAGATATGACAGGTGCGGGCGTGGATCATGCTCATCGGGAACCTCCTTTGATTTAACCATGTGATTAACAGATTTGCATCACCGTAGCCAGTCACTGCTGATCACCGGGCAAATTTTGCTGGGCATTTGCGGTCAATTGTTCAATGAAGCCCGTCCCGTCTTCTGTTGGAGTATATTTTCATGACGCGTCGCTGGCTTTCAAACGGCTTACTCCTTCCCCTGTATTTGTCGTTGACCGCTTGCCCCGCGTCACCGGAAGAAATGGCCAGTGCCGGCAGCGATGCGGTTCCGGAAACCGCGGCTGCGCCTGCGGTCCTGCCTGATGATGCCGACCCCGCATTGTGGGTGATCAGGGATGAAGACACGACCATCTATCTGTTCGGCACCGTCCATATATTGAAACCCGGCATGACCTGGTTCGACGAGGCGGTAAAAGACAGTTTTGACGCGTCGGACGAACTGGTCGTCGAAATGATCAAACCCGAAGCCGGAGTAATGGCGAAAATCGTCGGTGATCTGGCATTTAACAAGACCGGCGTGTCGCTGCGCGACAAATTGGCCACCGACGACCGGGCCGACTTTGAAGCCGCAATGACAAATCTGGGCCTGCCGGTTGCCGCATTCGATCCGCTCGATCCCTGGTTCGCCAGTGTCAATCTGTCGCTGATACCTCTTGTGCGCAACGGATATGATGCCAACCAGGGGGTCGAGGATGAATTGCTTTCCCATGCGAAGGCCCGGAGCATCACGATCACCGGACTCGAAACACCGGAACAACAATTGGGATTTTTCGACAATTTGCCGGAAGACATCCAGATTCGCTTTCTCAACTTCACCGTCGACACGATCGACGAGGCCGCCGATGGCATGGAACAGATGGTCGCCGAATGGGCCAATGCCAATATCGATGCGCTGGCGGGATTGATGAACGCCGGGCTGGAGGACAAGATTCTATACGAAACTCTGCTGGTTAACCGCAACGCCACCTGGGCCAAATGGGTCGATCAACGGATGGCGCAGCCGGGCACAGTATTTCTCGCCGTCGGTGCCGGTCATCTTGCCGGAGACAACAGCCTGCAGGAAATGCTCGCCAAAAAGGGGCTCGTTGCGGAACGGATCGAATATTGATTTTTCAAGCCCCGGCTTTTCTTTTGGCGGCTAGCACACCAAATAGGTAATATGCGTATCATTACATCCATCCTGACCCTGATTGCGTCGTTGATGCTCGCAGCATGCAACAACGCCCCCGATCCGGTAGCCCTGAACACCGTGAAAACCGGCACCCCGGCGCTGTGGAAGGTCAGCGGCACCAAAGCCGGACAAAATGGTGTGGCCTATATGTTCGGGACCATCCACATCCTCCCGGACGATGTGCAATGGCGGACGCCTGCACTGGAAAATGCAATTGCCGATTCCGACACTCTGGTGATAGAAGTGCTGGGACTGGAAGACACACGCAATGCAGCCAAAATATTCTCCAGACTGGCGGTTTCGCCCGGTCAGGAGAAGCTGGACGCGCGGATCAAGCCGTCGCTGCGTGACGATCTCGACCGGATCATTGATTCCGCCAATATTCCCGAACGCGCGCTGAACCGGATGGAAACCTGGGCCGCTGCCCTGTCACTCGCTTCCGCGCAGACCAAGGGTCTGGGCCTGAATTCCAGCGGCGGGGTCGAGAAGAAACTCAGCGCCCAGTTTGAAAAAGCGGGCAAACCGATCAAGGCACTCGAAACCATAGAATTGCAACTGGGCTATTTCGACAAGCTTCCCGAAGAGCAGCAGCGCCAGATGCTGACTAGCGTGGTCGAGGACTCAAGTGATGCCCGGCAAGCCTTTGAAAACTTGTTCAACGCCTGGATGACCGGCAATGTCGAAGAAATCGTTGCTCTCTCGGATGCGGGCATATTGACCGACCCGAAGACGCGCCAATATCTTCTGGTCGCGCGCAATCTGAACTGGGCCGAACAGCTGGACAAGCGCCTGCAGAAACCCGGGACATCGATGATTGCGGTTGGCGCCGCCCATCTGGTCGGACCGGACGCGGTTCAGGCTACCCTGGCAAAGCGCGGGTACAAGATCGAAAAAATACAATAATCGGGGCAACACATGACATTTATATTTGATCGCGAAACCGCGCTGATCGCGCTGGAAGACGGACAATACACAATCGAAGCGAGCGACGTATACCGCAATCCGACCGGCATGGCCTTTGGCGGATGGGTCGCAGCTGTCGCCGCTCAGGCGGTGGAAATTCACCCCGAGCGCCGCGGTCCGCTGGTTTCGCAGCAGATCATGTTCATGACCGGCGTCGGGCCGGGCGAGGTCAGGCTATCGGTCACATTGCTCCGCGCCGGCGCATCGACCCAGTTCTGGCGGGTGGAGCTGTCGCAAAACGGCGCGCTGACCAATGTCGCCGATATTGTGACCAGCACCCGCCGCCCGACCGATATTGATTATCAGGTGGAGATGCCCAAAACCAAATCACCGGCGGAATCCGTATCCTTGCCCTCGCTCAATCCGATGGCTCCAGCATGGGTCGTCCATTATGACCAGCGCATCGCCAAAGGCATGCCCTTTGCGGTAAATGATTCTCCCGAAGCGATCATCTGGATCAAGGAAGCCGACGGCCGACCGGTCGACCGGGTCGGCCTTTTTTCGATCCTTGACACGCCGATACCAAGGACATTTTTCGTCACCGAACAATTCCGGCCCGGCTCGACCGTATCCATGGCTTCATATATATATGCGAGCGAGGAAGATCTGGCGGCAGCCGGAAGCGATTACATGATGCTCCGCGTCACCGGCGCAACCGTCAGGAACAGCGCGACCGACGGTCGCGTCGAGCTTTGGTCACGGAGCGGAACTCTGCTCGCAACAAGCTCGCAGATCGGCTTTTTCCGCTAAGCCTGCCCTGCCGCGCAAACCCCTTGCTTTTGGGGCGACCCGACCTTATAGCGCCCTCTTTCCGGCCATGAGCACCCTGGAGGCGTGGCGGAAATCTAACAAAAGCTAATTTTTGGAGCAACATTATGAGTGATCAGCTGACTATTGCAGCCGAACCACGCGAACGGGCTGGCAAGGGAGCCTCCCGTGCACTGCGTCGCGAAGGCCGTGTCCCTGCCGTTATTTACGGTGACAAGAAAGAAGCCATTGCAATTCACGTCGAAGAGCGTGCGTTGAACAAACTTCTCGGCACCGGCCATTTCATGAACTCGCTGGTTCAGGTAGAAGTCGACGGGAAGAAAACCCGCACCCTGCCAAAGGATGTTGCTTTTGACCCGGTCACCGACCGTCCGCTCCATGTTGACTTCTTCCGCCTTGCAAAGGGCGCGAAGGTACAGGTCAATATTCCTGTTGTCTTCATCAACGAAGAAGATTCACCTGGCCTGAAACGTGGCGGCGTCATGAACGTTGTCCGTCACGAGCTGGACCTGATGTGCGATGCGGATCATATCCCTGACCAGATCGAAATCGATGTAACCGGCCTCGAAATCGGTGACTCGATCCACATTTCCAGCATCACGCTGCCAAACGGCGCGGAAAGCTCGATCACAGATCGTGACTTCACCATCGCCGGTGTGACCGCACCATCTGCTCTGAAATCCTCTGAAGACGAAGCGGAAGAGGCCGAAGACAGCACCGAAGAAGCCGAAGGCAAAGCAGCCGAAGGCGAAGAAGGCGGTTCCGAAGACTAGACCTTCGCTTACAAAACAATGTAACGGGAAACCGTCCATGCCGTTCAAACAGCGCATGGGCGGTTTTTTGCCTTTGGAACAGCTCGGAACGAGCGGAGAGTGCGCCAGAAAATGCAACTATGGGTCGGTCTTGGCAATCCGGGCGCGCAATATGCGATGCACCGGCATAATGTCGGCTTCATGGTGATTGACGCGCTCGAAGAAGTGCATGGTTTCCCCGCCCCGAAACAGAAGTTCAAGGGCTGGACCATGGAAGCGCGGCTGGGCGGCGAAAAGCTCGTCCTGCTCAAGCCCGCGACCTTCATGAATGAAAGCGGCAACAGCGTGCGCGCAGCCATGGATTTTTATAAGTTGCAGCCAGAGGATGTCACTGTCTTCTATGACGAGCTCGATCTCGAACCGTTCAAGATCAAGGTCAAACGCGGCGGCGGCGCGGCGGGGCATAATGGCATAAGATCGATGATCGCCCATATCGGGCCCGAATTCCGCCGCGTCCGTATCGGCATCGGTCACCCTGGCACCAAGTCACGGGTGACCGGCCATGTACTCGGCAATTACGCCAAGTCGGAAATCGACGATCTGGCCGACATGCTCGGCGTGATTGCGTCGGAAGCGGACTGGCTGGCCAAGGGCGACGACCCGCGGTTCATGAGCGAAGTCGCGATGCGGATGCAGGAATAGCAGGCGTTTTTGAATGAATCATCACCCTGAACTTGATTCAGGGTCCAGAGCGTATATGCGCAAGTTTCGAACGATTTGGCACAAGGTGCTGAATCGATTCCAGCACGACGGAGTGAATTAAATGGGTTTCAAATGCGGTATCGTTGGCCTTCCCAACGTCGGAAAATCAACGCTTTTCAATGCACTGACCGAGACACAGTCAGCGCAGGCGGCAAATTATCCGTTTTGCACGATCGAGCCGAATGTCGGCCAGGTCGCGGTACCCGATCCGCGACTGCAGCAGATTGCGAAGATCGCGAACAGCGCCAAGATCATCGAAACCCAGCTCGCCTTTGTCGACATTGCCGGTCTGGTGAAAGGCGCGTCGCAAGGCGAAGGCCTCGGCAACCAGTTCCTTGGCAATATCCGCGAAGTAGACGCAATCGTGCACGTTTTGCGCTGTTTCGAAGATGACGATATCCAGCATGTTTCGAACAAGATCGATCCGATTTCCGACGCCGAAGTGGTCGAGACCGAACTATTGCTCTCCGATCTGGAAAGTCTGGAAAAGCGCGTGCCTGCCTTCCAGAAAAAAGCCAATAGCGGCGACAAGGAAGCGAAGATCGCGGCAAATGTGCTGGGCCGGACGCTGGAATTGTTGCGCGAAGGCAAGCCGGCGCGCCTGACCGAGCCCGACGGCGAGGAAGAACAACGGATTTTTGACCAGTCGCAATTGCTGACCGCCAAGCCGGTGCTTTATGTTTGCAATGTCGCCGAGGAAGATGCCCAGAATGGCAACGCGCTGAGCGCCGCTGTCTATGAAAAGGCCAAGGCCGAAGGCGCAGAAGCGGTGATCGTTTCTGCTGCCATCGAATCCGAACTGGTCAGCATGGAGCCGGAAGAACGCGTCGAATATCTCGCCGATCTCGGACTGGAAGAATCCGGCCTCGCACGGGTCATTCGCGCGGGCTATCAGTTGCTCAAACTGCAGACCTTCTTCACCGTCGGCCCGAAGGAAGCCCGCGCCTGGACCGTCCACAAGGGAGCAAAAGCACCCGAGGCGGCTGGCGAAATCCACAGTGATTTTGAACGCGGGTTCATTCGCGCAGAAACCATTGCCTTTGCCGACTATGTCGAACTTGGCGGTGAAAGCGCGGCGCGCGAAGCCGGAAAACTTCGTCAGGAGGGCAAGGAATATGTCGCGCAAGATGGCGACATCATGAATTTCAAGTTCAATGTCTGAATTGTCACAATCGCCCGCTACGACCTGAACCTATGGGAGCAGAGCGCATGATTCGATCGATTTTTTCGCTGATATTGGCCAGTTTTCTGCTGGCCGGCGGGTCTGCATTCGCTGCGGTCACTCCCGTGCAGGACGATATCGGATCCGAAAAAGTCGAGATACGGGATCCGGTGACGATATTGATCTCGATCGACGGGTTCCGGCCCGATTATCTCGATCGCGGGATCACCCCCAATCTGAGCGCGCTGGCAGCTTCGGGCATATATGGCCCCATGCGGCCGTCTTTCCCGAGCAAGACCTTCCCCAACCACTGGACGCTGGTGACTGGCAAGACTCCCGATCATCACGGCATCGTCGGCAATACGATGGAAGATGCCGCACGGCCGGGCGAGGTCTTCAAAATGGCAACCCAGGACCCGTTCTGGTGGAACCAGGCGGAACCGATCTGGATCACCGCCGAGAAACAGGGCATTCGTTCGGCAACCATGTTCTGGCCCGGCTCGGAAGTGGAGTTTAATGGCATCCGGCCGGCGGACTGGTGGCCGTTCAACCAGAAACTGTCCAATGACCGCCGGATCAACGCGATTGTCGACTGGATGCGGCGGCCCGCCGACATCCGGCCCCGGCTGGTCACGCTCTATTTCGATACCGTCGATACCGCAGGCCATTATTACGGACCCGCTCCGGGAGAGAAGCTGCACGCCGCGATCTCCGCCGTCGACAGCGAAATCGGTCGCCTGAAGCAGCAGCTGGACGATCTCGACCAACCGGTCAATTTCGTGATCGCATCCGATCACGGCATGACCGAAACCGCGCCGGACCGGATCATCTATCTCGACCAGATCATGGCGCGCGACCAGTACCGGCTGGTCGAGGACGGCAATTATCTGGCTGTCGAACCGCTGGAAGGCAATCGGGGTGCGGTGCGCGCGGCGTTTCTGCGGCCGCACGACCATATGCAATGCTGGGACCGGGAGAATATTCCGGCTGAGCTGGCTTACGGTAGCAACCCGCGCGTGCCATCCATCTTCTGTCTGGTCGAAACCGGCTGGGTCGTGTTGCAGGATGTGCCGGAATGGATGACCGGAATCGGCGGCGGCCATGGCTATGACCATCGCGATCCCGACATGATGGCATTTTTTCTTTCAAGCGGCCCCGCGATCCGCGCGGACGGCCAGCTCCCGGCCTTTGACAATGTGAATATCTATTCGCTTGTCGCACAGCTGGCGGGCGTCAGTCCGGTTGCTGGCGACGGCAGCCTGGCGCCATTCGAACCCGCCCTCAAACCCTGATTGCTTCTACGATCCGGGTCGATCGATCCTGACGTAGACAAGCCGAACCGGATCGCTGTCTTCGACCGTGCAATCGTCGGCATCGACTATTCTGTCCCCGCGAAAACCCGCCAGTTCGGTGCCCTCGGCATTGAGCGTGAGCCCCATGCCCACCCATATCTGACTGGAACATTTTTCCAGCATCGCCGGAGAAAAAGCGGCCCGGTGCGCCCCGTAGACGAGGTTGCCATATATGGTGGCGGTGAAATCTATGTCATTTCCGGCATTGCTCGCCGGGGAGACCGAATATCGGGAGATCAGGCTCGATCCGTCCTGGATGAAATGGAAGGTCTGACCATCTTCCTGTCGCCAATGGCCGGTGAGGTCGAATACGGCCTGCGGGCTACTGGCATCCTGGTCCGGAGCGGCAAGCGGCTGGGCCGCGACGCCATTGGCTGTCATAAGGGCAAGCAACACACAGACCGGGCGGCGATATATCATGGCGGACTCCAGTTTCATTCCAGCCAGCGGCTTACAACATCAGACATAGCGGATAGTGACCGCTATCACTATCCGTTGTTCTGGCACCAATGGATCACTTGCGGCCGAATAATTTCTCCACATCCTCGAGCGCCAGCTTGACCCATGTCGGGCGGCCGTGGTTACACTGGCCGCTATGCGGCGTCACTTCCATTTCGCGGAGCAGCGCGTTCATCTCGGCGACATTGAGCACCCGCCCTGCCCGTACCGAACCGTGGCATGCCATGGTTGAAGCGACATGGTCGATCCGTTCCTTCAGGCTCAACGCCTGGTCAAAAGCGCCCAGCTCATCGGCCAGATCCGTGACCAGGGATTTCACGTCGCCCGAGCCGAGCATCGCCGGCGTCGCCCGCACCAGCATCGCGCTCGGTCCGAACCGTTCCAGCTCCAGACCGAAATCCGACAATTCCGCAGCACGCGCCTCGAGCCGGTCGCAGGCATTTTCATCCAGTTCGACAACTTCTGCCATCAGAAGCGCCTGAGAAGCCACGGTGCCGCCCTCGACCGCCTTGCGCATCCGCTCCAGCACAAGCCGCTCGTGCGCCGCATGCTGGTCGACGATCACCAGACCGTCTTCGGCTTCGGCGACAATATAGGTTTTTGCCACCTGTCCGCGGGCGATTCCCAAAGGATGACGCGCGGCGTCGGGCACCGGACCGGAAGCTTCCTCTGCCTTGCCCATGAGCGGCGCGATTTCCTCACGCGGATCAAAGCCTGAAAAAGCGCTGGCGCCTTCATGCATCTGCGCGGATGGATAAGGCTGCTGCGCGATACTGGATCTGGCCTGCGCGGTAAATATGCTCGACTGCGGGTCCGGAGCAGCCGGTTCCCTCTGCCAGTTTGACAGCGCCGATTCGGCCGGTCTCTGGACCGCGCGGAAACCGCCCTCGTCGAGCGCCTTGCGCAAGCCGCTGACGATCATGCCGCGAATCATCGCCGGCTCACGAAAACGCACTTCGGTCTTTGCCGGATGGACGTTCACATCGACCAGTTCCGGCGGCATTTCGATAAATAAGGCGACCACCGGATGGCGATCCCGCGCCAGCATCTCGGCATAGGCGCCGCGCACCGCCCCGACCAGCAGCCGGTCCTTGACCGGGCGTCCGTTGACGAACAGGAACTGGTGATCGGCGACACCGCGATTATAGGTCGGCAGGCCGGCCACGCCGGTCAGGTGAATTTCCTCGCGTTGCAGATCCACGCCAACGCTGTTGGCGCGCAGATCGCGGCTGGTCAGCGCAGCGACCCGCTCGGGTCCCGTTTCCCCGCCCTGCACGGCAATCGCCTTGCGTCCCTGATGCTCCAGTGTGAACCCGATATCGGGCCGCGCCATCGCCAGTCGCCGGACAATGTCTGTGCAGGCGGCATATTCGCTGCGCGCGCTGCGGAGAAATTTGCGCCGGGCCGGAACATTGCCGAAAAGCTGTTCCACCCGCACCTTCGTACCCGGCGGGATTGCAGTTGGCCCTTCGTGGGCCAGCTCGCCATGGTCGATGACCCGCGACCAGCCATCTTCGCCCGCCATCCGGCTTTCAATCGTCATCCGCGCCACGCTGGCGATCGACGGCAGCGCCTCGCCGCGAAACCCCATGGTGGTCACCAGTTCAATCGCTTCGTCCGGCAATTTCGATGTTGCATGGCGTTCGAGCGCCAGAGCGATGTCGTCGCGGCTCATCCCGCAACCATTGTCCGACACCTGGACCAGATCCAGTCCACCCTCGTCCAGACGGATATTGATCTGGCTTGCGCCGGCGTCGATCGCATTTTCGACGAGCTCTTTCAGGGCGCTGGCAGGGCGTTCGACAACCTCTCCGGCAGCGATCCGATTTATCAGGCTATTTGGAAGTCTTCTTATTGACATAATCGCGTTCCTAGCCCAAGCGACCTTACCAAGCGACCCCTGATTTTCTGGACGAATATCATGGTTAATTTCATGACCCGTCCAGCTTAACCAGAGCGTTGACCATTTGGTGCAGCTTCGCCTGCGAAGATAAGAAATTACGGACAAAAATATGTTTGAAAATCTGTTCAAGTTCCGCTCGCAAGATTTGGCGATCGATCTCGGCACCGCTAATACGGTGGTTTATGCGCGCGGTCAGGGTATCGTTCTTAACGAACCGTCGGTTGTCGCAATCGAAACCATCAACGGTGTCAAGAAAGTCAAGGCGGTCGGCAATGACGCGAAGATGATGATGGGCAAAACCCCGGACAGCATCGAAGCCATCCGGCCTCTGCGCGACGGTGTTATCGCCGACATCGACGTCGCCGAGCAGATGATCAAACATTTCATCCAGAAGGTGAACGGCAAGAGCAAGCTGTTCAGCTATCCCGAAATCGTGATTTGCGTTCCCAGCGGCTCGACCTCGGTCGAACGCCGCGCCATTCGTGATGCCGCTTCCAACGCTGGCGCGCGGCAGGTGTTTCTGATCGAAGAGCCAATGGCAGCAGCGATCGGCGCCGACATGCCGGTCACCGAGCCAATCGGATCGATGGTTGTGGACGTAGGCGGCGGCACGACCGAAGTTGCCGTACTCTCGCTGCGCGGTCTGGCTTATACGACATCCGTCCGCACCGGCGGCGACAAGATGGACGAAGCGATCGTTTCCTATGTCCGTCGTCATCACAACCTGCTGATCGGCGAAACAACCGCCGAACGGATCAAGAAAGACTTTGGCGTCGCTCAGGCTCCTGCCGACGGCGTCGGTCACACAATCCACATCAAGGGTCGGGATCTGGTAAATGGCGTGCCGAAAGAAATTTCGATCAACCAGGGCCAGATTGCAGAAGCGCTTAGCGAACCCATCGGAACGATCATCGAAGGCGTTCGCATCGCGCTGGAAAATACCGCACCGGAACTGGCCGCCGATATCGTCGATCAGGGCATTGTCCTGACCGGCGGCGGCGCTTTGATCTCTGGTCTTGACGCGGCCCTTAGCGACGAAACAGGCTTGCCGGTGACGGTTGCCGAAGATCCGCTCGCTTGCGTCGCTATCGGCACCGGTCGCGCAATGGAAGACCCGATGTTCCGGGGCGTCCTGACCACTGCCTGAGACCCGGCCAATGATGAAGCAACGATTGGAAATGAAAGGATAGACCAATATGGCGCCGCCAAATAATCGGCGTCCAGGATTTTCCAAGCGGGCGCAATATAGTATTTTCGCTAGCTATTTGCTGGGCATATTGGGAGCGATCATGGGTCTGCTTCTCTTGCTCGTCTCTTTCATCGATCCACTCGGGTTTTCAGCCCTTCGCACGATCGGCGCGGAAACAATGGCTCCTGTCAGCCGTTTTCTTTCCAGCGTCGGCGGCGCGACCGGCAGTGCCGGTGGCGAAATTTCCGCCTATTTCAACGCAGCATCCAAAAATGCCGCCATGAACCGGGAGCTCGAGCAGAATCGCATAGAAATCCTGGAGGCCCGTGCCCTAAAACAAGAGAATGAACGGCTCAAGCGGCTGCTGAAGCTCAACGAGGATGTCCCCGATTCGATCGCGATGGCGCGTCTGATAAGCTCTACCGCGTCGAGTTCGCGCCGTATTGCGACCCTGGGCGTTGGCAGCAGCAATGGCCTGGAGCCAGGCCAGCCTGTCCGGTCGCCGGAAGGACTGGTCGGCCGGATATTGGAGACCGGACCGACAACCGCCCGGGTATTGCTGGTATCGGACGGAAAAAATGTCACGCCGGTCCAGCGGGCCAGCGACAGCCTTCCCGCCTTTGCCACCGGTCGCGGCGATGGCACAGTAGATATTCAACCGATCAACATCGGCACCAATCCGTTCAAGGGCGGTGATCTGATGATCACCTCCGGCAGCGGTGGTCTCTACAGCCCGGGTATCCCCGTGGCGGTTGTCATTCGCAAAACCGAAACCGGGGCTATCGGTCGGGTTTTGGCCAATCCAGCCAAGGTCAGCCACGCAATTGTCCAGCCTATTTTCCAGGCAGAAACGATGCGCCAGATTGAAGCAGATTCTGCGGCTGATGCGGAAGAGGAAACCGGCGAATAGTGGCCAAGTCCCGTCACTCTAGCATCGGCAGGCAACCATCCCAGTTGCGGATCAAGCTGGTGCCACCGGTGACCGTTGTCCTGGGCTCGATGATCACGGCTCTGCCGATCATCACCGATTATCCGATTCTGCCGCCGATGGGGCTGCTTATATTATTGGCCTGGCGCCTGATCCGTCCGGGATATTGGACGGTCTGGGCCGGCTTCCCGCTCGGGCTGGTCGATGATATGTTCAGCGGCCAGCCCTTTGGCAGCGCCGCGTTTCTCTGGTCAGTCGTGTTCGTCCTGCTGGAAACAATCGACAGGAAAGCGGTGAGCCGCGACTATTGGCAAGATTGGCTTATTGCCTCCATCGCAACTGTTTTTGTGCTAGTAGGCGGTATGTTAATCGTCGATCTGCAATCCAATATGCTCCGGCTCGATTTGCTCGCGCCACAGATTCTTTTGTCGACTCTCCTCTATCCTTTTCTCACCCGGTTCATCGGTGCGATCGACAATTGGCGGGTCGCTTCGTGAAGCCAGCCAAAACCATCAGCAGTGCGATGCAGACCCTCAGTTTCTCCCGAAGGGCGACGGTGATCGGCGGATTGCAGGTCGGCGTCGGCGTGCTCCTCGCTGCCCGTATGGCCTATATCTCGGTCGCCGAAAACGAACGGTACAAGCTTCTCTCGGAAAGCAACCGGGTCAATCTGACACTCGTCCCGCCCCGGCGCGGCTGGCTGGTCGACCGCAACGGCAAACCGATTGCCAATAACAAGACCGACTTCCGCGTCGATATCATCCCCGACCGGTTGCGCGACCGGAAAAAGACCGTCGCGACCCTGGCTGATCTGCTTGCGCTCGATTCCGAGGAGCTGGAACGGATCAATCGCGAACTCGAGCAGGCAAGCAGCTTTCAACCGGTTCAGGTCGCCACCGGACTGGATTGGGAACAATATGCCGCCGTCAGCGTCAGACTGCCCGACCTTCCCGGGGTTTCGCCGCGTCAGGGTTTCTCGCGCAACTATCCCAGCGGCCCGGCTATCGGTCATCTGGTCGGCTATGTCGGCATAGCTTCGGCCGAGGATTACAAGGAAAACCCGGACCCGATACTGATCACGCCGGGGTACAAGATCGGCAAAGACGGTCTCGAGAAGATTTTCGAGGACCGGCTACAGGGCAAACCCGGTGCCAAACGGGTCGAAGTGACCGCGAGCGGCAAGATTGTCCGGGAACTCAACACGCGTCCGGATGTTCCGGGCAAGGCCCTCCAACTGACGCTCGATATCGATCTGCAGGAATATGCCGCCCGCCGGCTCGGTCCCGAATCGGGATCGGTGGTCGTCATCGATTGCCTGACCGGCGACATCCTGACGATGACCTCGATGCCGTCCTTTGACCCGAACAGCTTCTCCGACGGCATCGGCGTCACCGAATATGGCATGTTGCGCGAGGACGACCACGTGCCGCTGCTCGACAAGTCTCTCAAGAGCCTGTTCCCGCCAGGATCGACCGTCAAGCCGATGGTCGCTCTCGCGTTTCTGGAGGCCGGACTGAGCCCGGACGAAAGCGTCAATTGCAATGGCGGCCTGCAGGTGGGCAACCGGCGTTTCCGCTGCTGGAAGCGTGGCGGCCACGGACGGGTCGATATGGCCAAGGGCATCTACCAGAGCTGCGATGTCTATTTTTACCATTTTGCCCAGAAAATCGGCATTAATCCAATAGCGCTAATGGCCAACCGTCTCGGCCTGGGCCAGAAATATCCCCTGCCGGTGCTCAGCCAGTTTTACGGCACGGTTCCCGACCCGGCATGGCTGCGCAAGAAATATAAGCGCGAATGGCAGGCTTATGACACGGTCAACACCACGATCGGCCAGGGTTATATGCTGGTCAACCCGACCCAGTTGGCAGTCATGGCCGCCAGAATCGCGACCGGAAAAAATATCGTTCCCCGGCTGATCATAGAAGAGAAAAAGCCTTTGATCGAAACCCTGAATCTGGATCCGGAGCACTTGGTCTATGTCCATCAGGCGATGAGCGATGTGGTCAACGGTCCCGGCACCGCCGGACGCGCGCGCCTGCCCGTCGAAGATGTCATGCTGGCCGGGAAAACCGGTACAGCACAGGTGGTCAATCTGGATTTCGGTCGCGGCGGCAAGGATGTCGCCTGGAAATATCGCGACCATGGTCTGTTCATCTGCTTCGCACCCTTTGACAATCCCCGCTACGCTGCTGCTGTCGTGATAGAACATGGCGGCGGGTCCGGTGCGGCCTATCCGGTCGCCCGCGACGTCCTGACCTTCCTCTATGATCGCCAGAAGGCGATGGATGTTCTCACCGGTCTCGAGAAATCCTGGGGCGGGACGATTCAGGAGCGGATGGATATCAAAATGAACGCCTATCGCGCCAGGAAAAATCTCGAAAAGGCGATGGCCGAAAAACCGGCTCCGGCTCAACCAGAGTCCTCCGAAACCGGCACCGGGGAATAGGCATTGAGTGATTTCATTCCAGCGCCGATTGCGCAGCTCCCGTGGAAGACAATCCTGCTGCTGTTCGTCATGGCCAGTTTCGGCTTCATCGTCCTCTATTCGGCCGCAGGTGGCAGTCTGACCCCCTGGGCCGGCATGCACATGGGCCGGTTTGTGATGTTTCTGGCGATGGCGGTCGTGATGTCGCGGTTCAAGGAAAGCTTCTGGAAAACCATGGCTTTTCCAACCTATATCATCATCGTTGTGATGCTGATCGGCGTGGAACTGATCGGCGCTGTCGGCGGCGGTAGCCAGAGATGGCTCGATCTGGGAGTCATCCGGCTCCAGCCATCGGAATTGATGAAGGTCGCGATCATATTGGCGGTGGCCCGATTCTATGACCTGTTGCCACCGAGCCAGATAAGGACATGGGGGGCGATCTGGCCGCTTTTCGCCCTGCTGGCCTTTCCCGCTGCGCTCATTCTCTTCCAGCCCGATCTCGGTACGACGATAACCGTCATCGCCGGTGCGCTGACGGTTGCGTTCCTGGCCGGACTACCGCTGCGGCTGTTCATCGGTGGCGGAGCGGCAATCGCTGTATTGGCCCCGATCGCCTATTTCTTCGCACTGGAAGAATATCAGCAAAGGCGGGTCACCACATTCCTGAATCCGGAAAATGATCCGCTGGGCTCCGGCTATCATATCAGCCAGTCGAAAATCGCAATCGGTTCGGGCGGCCTGTTCGGCAAAGGCTTCATGAACGGCACCCAGAGCCATCTCGACTATCTGCCGGAGGGCCACACCGATTTCGTTTTCGCCACCATGGCGGAGGAATGGGGCCTGTTTGGCGGCATAGTGATCCTGTTTTGCTTCTTCCTGCTGTTCCGCTGGGGCCTCGGCGTCGCGATGAAAGCGAAAACCCGCTTCTCCCAGCTGACCGCAGCGGGACTGACGGTAACGATTTTCTTCTATGTCGCGATCAACCTGATGATGGTGATGGGACTGGCGCCGGTCGTCGGTATCCCCCTGCCTTTCCTCAGCCATGGCGGCTCGTCGATGATGACGATCATGATCTGCGTCGGGATATTGATGTCGATCGACCGCCATCCCGGTCGCCAGGGCGGCGCATTTGGATAATTTCTGCAACCAAGCTGTTGCGTTCACAGATTCCGGCCCTATATACGCCTTCTAATGGACGCTTAGCTCAGTTGGTAGAGCAGCTGACTCTTAATCAGCGGGTCGTTGGTTCAATCCCAACAGCGTCCACCACCTTTTCCGCCATTCTGGCTGATTTAATGGCCTATATCATTTTCTCATGTCCGTCCTATGTCATAATTGGCCCGACTAAAATGCTCGTTTTGGCGGACTAACCACTTTGCAGCGTCCAATGTCGGTCACTCCCAAGGATGTGCGTGTAAAAGTTAGATCAACCCGGCTGATGATCATTCGTCCGTTGTTCCAAGACACTTTATCTGCGGCAAATATCGCGGGCTTTGTTCCACTTGCCAGATCATGTTCAAAAGATAGGGTTTTTGCGGCTTCATCCAGTGCAATCTTCCATATCATTGTTTCGTTGCTGCCAGCTGCCATTGAACATTCTAGATAAGTAATATCTTTGGCAATTGCTATTTGCGAGCATGCTAAGGCGCCTGCCGAGGCAAATTTTAACGTGATAAAGGCGCGTTTCATTTTTTCCCTTTCTGTTGATATTTCTTCCGTATTCTAAGAATTTTAATGATGCAGGAAAGGCCGCTTTATAGACTATAGTGTATGATGTCATTGTACCAAAAAATCTTGCTGCCAACCTGCGCCGTCTCCGACGGGAACGCGAACTGTCACAGGATGATTTTGCAGCATTGCTTGATGTTCGCCGAACATATATCAACCATTTGGAGGGCGCAAAGCACAGTCCGACAACTGATGTCATCGAAACGGTTGCCGGACGGCTGGATTTTTCCTTCATTGACTTGTTTGGCGAGCCGCCGGAAAAGCAGCGAGCGCGCCGAGCCAATCTGGCTCATTCGACAAATTAATGGCAACCTCCCTTGATAGTTGCTCGGGTAGGAGGGTTTGCGCCCAGTTGTCAGCTTTGATCGTCTCTAAGAACTCATCCCATCTGACTGGATTGCGGAACCGTCTGTGCACGCGAGCATGACAAGATCGGCATATTGGCATTAGCGCGAACGGTCGAAAGTACAGTTCGCCGTGCCATTGTTCCGCGTTGCGGTTCTCACAGACAGAGCAAACTGATCGCTCCGGCATCAATCCAACGCGCCAAGCGATATTATTTTTTTTCCATACCCAGATGCGCTCGGCACCCGTTGCACCGTTGTACGGGGCCGGTTCGGGCCAGCCCCATCTCGGCAAGGGATGGCCATTCTCGATCAACGCGTCGATCTTGCGATCCAGATCGATGTCTGCCGGAAGGGTACTCATCGCTCGTTACCTAAACTGCGCTCAATATGTTCAACGAGCGCGCTTACGCGTCGCAACCCAGTTGCAAGGACAACCACTAATGCTCGGCTGGCTTCCTTTGGAAGGTCTACCTCTTGTCCTTCGACGGCGATCCCGTGCAGGTCTTCAATCTGACAAGTCGCCTGCGCGAAGAGCTCCGCTGTGTCGATCATACCTGATCCTCCGCCAACAAGCGGTATACGCTCGCTCTCGATATCCCAAGCCTTCCGGCGATCTCCGAGGGAACAAAACCCTCCCCTGCAAGTTTACGCATCTCAGGCAGCCTGCGCCGGGCTGTCGGCGCACGCCCCTTATATTTGCCTTCACGCTTTGCACGCTCGATGCCTTCGCGCTGCCGGGCGATCATCAACTCTCGCTCCCATTGGCCCAGAGCGCCAAATATTGTGACCGTAAGGCGTCCGGTCGGAGACCTCGTATCAACCTCTGATCCGCCAAAATCGAGAATACGGAGTGGACTTGTAACGGTCGTCTAATCGCATCCCCGTCAAGGATGATTTTTAACATATTTCACCCGCCTGCGGTTTTG